>NZ_KE383928.1:0-446894 GCF_000422825.1 Nocardioides insulae DSM 17944
GTGGCCGGCCTCGGTGTCGCTCTCGAGGTCGGGGGCACGCTCGGTGGAGCTCGCCTCCTGGCTCAGCGAGGCCAGGGCGTCGTATTCACCCAGGAACCCGATCACGGGTGCGCCCGAGCCCCACTCCGCGGAGAAGGCGGTCGGCACACCTCCCACCGAGGTGGTGATCCGGGCGCCGAACTCCTCGGCGGCCTCGATCTGCTTCTTCATCGACTCGTGCTCTTCCCACCGCAGTTCGGGGTGGGCCCAGATCTCGTCGCTGAGTCGGGTGAAACGGGGGCCCAGCTCATCGATGAGCGGAGCGATCTTCGATACGGACGTCATGGTTTCCTCTCGTGTCGTCCTTGTGGGGGAGGGGGTCCCGCGGCGGGACCGCGGCCTCCAGGAGTGGGGGCAGCTGACGGGAGTCGGAGCGGTCCGGGGCCGCGGGATCAGTGCTGGTCGCGGCTGGTGGTGGCCGGTGTGGTGGTCGATGCTTCGTCGGCCGCGTCCGCGCCGGCGGAGAGACCCAGCAGTTGTGGCGCGACCTTGGCCACCAGGATCGAGATACCGATGGTGAGCAGGACCGCGATCAGGGTGCCGAACATGGCGACCTTGCTTCCGACGGTCTCCCCGAACAGAGCGGGAGCGTTCGGGACGAGGAAGAAGATGACGAAGGTGCCTACGACGGCGGCGATCGCGACGATGATCGGCTTCGGGTTGGACAGGACCATCTGGACCAGGACGGCGCCGATGATCGCCGCGAGGACGTTGGTCTGCACTACCTGGAGCAGGAAGGCGGGCATC
Organism: Nocardioides insulae DSM 17944; assembly: GCF_000422825.1. Taxonomy (GTDB): domain Bacteria; phylum Actinomycetota; class Actinomycetes; order Propionibacteriales; family Nocardioidaceae; genus Nocardioides; species Nocardioides insulae. The sequence continues at coordinate 787 of NZ_KE383928.1, forward strand.
ACGCTCAGCAGCCAGCTGCCGAGGACGCCGACGACGGTGGTGAGAGCGATCAGGTGCACCACGACCGCACCGCAGATCGCGAGCACCGAGGCGAGCTGTGCCTTCCTGGTGCCGGGCTTGGCGCCGACCGCCTCCTGCGCCACCAGGGCCGCGGGGAGCAGCTTGGAGGAGATGTTGCCGATCATGAACGCCTGATACATGCTCGCCGACCCGAGCATCGGGTAGTAGGTGATCGGCTCCACGAACCAGACGACGCCGAAGGCCAGGGCGATCGCCCAGAAGACCGTGAAGACATCACTCAGCCGGGCGCCGGTCAACTGCACGAGGATGTAGGGCCCGGCGAGGGTCACCAGCAGGGTGGCCAGCATCGTGGCCCGGCCCCAGCCGGTCGTGGTGCGCTCGAAACGTTCCCAGCTGCCGGGTCCGGAGCTGGTGGTGGTGCTGTTCTCTGAGGCTGAGATGAGCTCGGTCATGGACGGTTCCACCTTCTGGTTCAGGGCGCGACTGAACAGCCGCGGAGAGGGTCCGGGGAGGAAGGGAGATCAGCTGACGAGGGCCGCGGCGCCCAGGGAGAGCACGAGCGTGATGCCCAGCGCCCACTCCTGCAGCCATGCGGCGCCGGTCACGCGGCGCAGGACGACGAGCCCGATCATCGAGACCGCGGCGACCACCATCGTGATGGTGGGGACCCAACTGCCGCCCGCGTGGACACCGACCTCGATCTGCTGGAGGGCGAAGATCCCGAAGGCGCCCATCATGGCGGCCGCGGGGACGACGACGAGCAGGGTCGCGTGCTTCTTGCCGAGGACGTCGTTCCCGGCCTTCATCAGGGGGGTCAGGATCAGGGTGAAGACGATCCACATGCCGCCGGCCAGGCACAGCGCGAGGAAGATGGTGGCGAAGACACGCTGGTCATAGCCCTCACCGCCCAGTTCCGCGCCCAGGGCGTGGGCGCCGATCCCGGCGGCTCCGACCTCGTACGGCGCCGAGCCGATGAGTCCGATCCGGGTGAGTACCGCCGGCCCGCCCAGCAGCCCGAGCAGGGAGATCGCGACCAGACAGGTGGACAGGGACGGGCCGATCGCGCTGATCGCTCCGGAGCGGAAGGCGACCACGACGTCGCCGCGCTCCATCCCGGTGTCGGGAGCAGCCCGCCGGGCGGCGCGATAGAACATCAGTGACTGGAACGCGATGATCACGAAGACCAGGCCGACCCCGACCCACAGGATCGGAAGGTTGGCGAGCGCCAGGACATCGGTCGAGTTGCCGTCTACGGCAGCAGGGAGAAGCATCGGCAGGGATCCTCTTCAGGTTCACGAATGCGATGACGGAGGTCGGCCTCGCTGCCTGGTTCCGTCCTGCGCCCGCTCTGTCCCTTGCACCTGAGAGTTTGATCCCCTTCGGTGGAGCCCGCGTTCGGCTCGCTCTCCAGAGTTGTTGCTGCGCCCCAGGATGTCCTCGTTGCCTGAGAGATTGGTGGGCTGTTGCTCCTTCGGCGCCCGGAGTTCTCACTCCGGGACTCTCCACCCTGGGCCTGGATGGAACCTTGGCGTCGCGCCGTGTTGGCCCGATTGCGCTCCTGTAAAGCCCCGGTAAATCCGGCGACGCCCGGGTGGGGAACCGGCGACGCGTGGGTCGTGGCCCTGAGGTAGGTCGTGCCCGCGCGCGATGACCCCTTGCATGCAACGATGCATGCAAAGGGTACGATCGCGGTCATGCCGGTCGATCCCCCCACCCTGACCCAGCCGCCCGCGCCGGGCCGCTCGGCGGTCAGTGCCGCCGCCCGTGCCTACGAGCACACCAAGCTCGCGATCCTCCGCGGCGTGCTCGCTCCGGGCGCGGCGATCAGCGAGGGCTCGATCTGCGCCGACCTGGGCGTGAGTCGTACGCCGGTGCACGAGGCGTTCCTGCGTCTGGCCGCCGAGGGGTGGCTCTCCCTGGAGTCGCGCAAGGGGGCGGTGGTGCGTCCGTTGTCGCCGAGCGAGGCGGAGGACGTGCTCCAGATGCGGGAGGCGGTGGAAGCCTCGGCGGCAGCGCGCGCGATCGCGGACGGCCGGATCGCCGACGTACTCCCCGCCCTCCGCGAACTCATCGAGCGGCAGGTGCCCACGGTCGGGGCCAAGGACGTGGACACCTTCGTCGAACTCGACGAGGCCTTCCATTTGGGCGTGGTCCGGGCCTCGGGGAACCCGATCGCGGTGCACTTCAGCGAGTACATCCGGGACCGACAGCAGCGGTTGCGTCATCAGCTGATCCGGGTGCGCACCGAGCAGATGGGCCCGGCGCTCGAGCATCACCGCCTGCTCGCCGATGCACTGGAGGCGGGGGATCCGGCCGGGTACGCCGCCACCCTGCACGAGCACGTCGCACTGCACCGGGGTGCGCTGTGAGGCGGGCGCCCTGGTGGGGGATCTTCGGGGCGGTGTTCGTGTCCTCCTGGGGTGGCAACCAGTTCAGCCCGCTGCTGTTGATGTACGAGGACCGCGCCCACTATTCCGCGGTCCTGGTCAATCTCTTCCTGGGCGTCTATGTGCTCGGCCTCGCCCCGGCGCTGCTGATGGCCGGTCCGCTGTCCGACCGTCACGGCCGTCGTCCGGTCCTGCTCGCCGGGCTCTGTGCCGCGCTGGTCGGCAGCTTCCTGCTGGCCTTCGGTGGGCTGAACCCCATCTTCCTCGCGGTCGGCCGGCTCTTCTCGGGAGTGACCGTGGGAGTCGCGATGGCGGTCGGCAACAGTTGGATCAAGGAGCTCTCCGACCCGCCGTACGACCCCAGCGGCGATCCCGCTGCCGGGGCCCGACGCGCCTCGCTGGCCTTCACCCTCGGCTCCGGAACCGGAGCGCTCGTGGCCGGACTGATCGCGCAGTGGGGGCCGTTGCCCGAGGTACTCCCGTTCGCGATCCACCTGGCCGTGACCGCACCGTTCCTGTGGGTGGTCCTGCGGACGCCGGAGACCTCACCCGGCGGGGTGCCGGGGCCGTGGTGGAACCAGTTGCGCGTGCCCGCGGCATCCCATCGGCGCTTCACCCGGGTCGTCTGCCTCGCCGGTCCGTGGATCTTCGTCGGGGCCGCGGTCGGTTACGGCTACCTGCCCACCCGCCTGCACGAGGCGACCGGCTCGTGGGGTCTGGTCTTCGCCACCGCCGCAGGGGCGATCGCGCTCGGCATCTCCAGCCTCATCCAGCCGCTGGCCAAGCGGTTGCACTCGTTCGACTCGGCCCGAGGTCTGGTCGCCTCGCTGCTCGCCCTGACACTGTCCTTCGCCCTGGTCGGGGCCTCGATCCTCCAGCAGTCGGTCTGGCTCGGGCTCCTGGCCAACGTCGCGGTCGGTGCCGGGATGGGGATCGGACTGGTCTCGGGGCTGCTCGAGGTCCAGCGGATCGCAGGCGCCCGCGACCTGGCCGGGCTCACCGGCCGCTTCTACGCCGTGTCGTACGCCGGCTTCCTCGCCCCGAGCCTGATGGCACCGCTCGCCCCTGTGCTGTCGGTGGGCGTCATGTTCGCCCTGCTCACCCTGCTCGCGGTGACCTGCTACGCCGTCCTCGTCGTGCGCTCTCGCCAGCACCTGCCTGCGGTCGCCCAGACCCAGTAGCTGCCGGCCCCGACGTCCCTGACCGTCCAGAGGCCGGCGACGTCGCCCGGCATGTGCATGAGTTCCACGCCCGGCGTACCGGTGGCGGGGTGCCCCCAGCTCTAACGCGGAGGTGTCGCGATCGTTGGTGAACGCTCCTGTGTGGGGCGGGGCGAGGTCGGTCGTTGACGCTGGTTTCGTCGACATCAGGGCGTGTGCTCTGGCGGTCCGCCGGATAGGGCTCCGTCACCGGCGTGCGTCTCCGGACAGGTCTTGCGGGAACTCAGGGGCCTCCAAGCGAGTGAACCAGAGGTTGCCCCCGCTCGGGTTTCGCCGATCGGCGCGGCGGCAGTCCTGACTGCTATTGGCGGGCGGGTGGTTGATGGCGGGCCTTGCGCGGCGTGAGGCCTCGTCCGGTGCCCGGGGTCCACTCGGCGTCGAGGTTCATCGCCCACGAGGCGGTGGGGGTGATCTTCATGATCAGGGTGCCCGATCCGGCGGGGCGTTCACGAGCTCGGCGGTGCCGTAAATGCAGAGGTAGCGCGGTGCCCACCCTTGGCCGGGGGCGAGGTCGTCGACGACCAGGGGACCCTGTCGTTGCCGTCCTGGAGGTCGGCGAAGGGTGACGCGGGACACGTCGCGTCGCCAGACGTTCTAGGCAATGGACTCCGAGCGCGCAGGCGCAGACGGCCGTGCCTTGACCTGGCGGACAACATGTCGGCGACGGCCTGCAGAATCTTTGCATGGCATGCGACGAGTAGAAGATGCTCGGCGGATTGGCCTTCATGGTGGAGGGCCGGATGGCCTGCTGCGTGAGCGGCCAGGGTGGACTGCAGGTCAAGGTCGGGCGCGAGGCGTTCCCCGAGCTGGTCGAGCTCGACCATGTCGAGTCGATGACAATGCGCGATGAGGTTTCGGACTCCTGGGTCCACGTCGGCGACGAAGCCCTGCGCGAGGAACGCGCACTGCGCTTGTGGGTCGACCGTGGTCTCGCGGCCAACCCGCCCAAGCATCGTTCGTAAGGTTCCCCTGCCTTCCCAACAAATCCGACTGGGTTGGACGTGCCGTCGCCCACTGCGGAGGACCACCCGTTCCGCCACCGCAATGTCGGCGCGTCGAACGTTGGCGACCGCGCCACCGCACACAGGTCGGCCGTATCAGCGCCTCTTGTTGCGCGGGTGGTTCTTGGCCACGCGCTCGTTGCCTCGCTTGTAGTTGCCGGTCAAGCGGGCGATGAGTTCTTGAGGATCGCCGATCTCGACGTCCGAGATGAAACGACGAGCGGCGGCGCCCCGAAGGATCGTGGCGCGACGACCGTTGTGGCTGATGACGACGTCTTCGCCGATCAGCCGATACTCGAAACCCTCCGGGTGGCTTGCCATTGATGCACACCATGCCCCGCACAGCGAGTGCCCGCAACGGCAATCGGGAGGGGGGCAGGTTCCGCGTCAGCCCAGGCGATGAAGGTCGCCACGTCCACCTCGGTCTGCGCCTCCGCCAGGCCCTGCGACGGGCGGTCTCGACGCGGATCGCGCCGGTCCGGCTGGCCACGGCGGCCTGCTCGCCGTTCCAGCGAGTCGTCTGGTAACTGCTCCACGACGTGCCGAGGCGGCGAACACGGGGAGGAAGGTCAGCAGGGCCGCCGTCAGTCGGCGCGGGCGCCGCCCTCCTCAGGGTTGGCCGTGCTCGTCACAAGGCACCTCGACGTCGATTCCGGCAACCACGAGTTCCTGGTCCACGGTCTCCAAGGTGCGCTCCATCGCGGTCGGCTTCAGGCGCCCGACCCCGTCGCCATGCGGGTGGTCGAAGAACACCAGGAGCAGCATCAGGAGCGTGATCACCAGGGTGACCGATCCCATCAGCAAAGCCTGGGTGGCCGCCTGTTCGGCCCGGTCGGCGAAGAACAGCATGAAGCAGAAGATCACGCCGCAGACGATCCATAGGGTGATCCAGAGCGGTGTCGGTATCAGCCCCTGGGCGCCGTGCACCCGGTCGACCCTGGCCTGCTCTCGCTCGGCGGTCTGATCCATCCAACGGTCGTAGGCCGACTGCTCGGCGGTGGTCGTCGGCTCGACGGTCCGGATCGTGCGGAACAGCTCGACACTCCACGGGTTGATCCGCTCGCTGAGCGTGCCGTCGTCCAAGGCCTCCCACTCGGCACCGGCCACCGAACGCGCATAGCAGATCAGTTCGCCGCTGAGCTCCTCAGCGGGATCGGAGGGGAGGAACTGCGCCGTCTGCAGCTGTTGGGCCACAATCGTCGCCTCGCTCTCGGCGCCGGTACGTGCCTGGTCGTACGAGGTGAACGCCAGGAAGATGATGAAGCCCAGGAGCACGGAGAAGCCGGTCGCGATCACGCCGAACACACCCGAGGCCCGGTCGCCGTCGCTGAACCGGCTCCCCTCCGGCGCCCGTCGGCGGACCAGCAGCATGACCGCGACCGCCACGGCAGTCGTCGCGACCGCGAGCAGGAGCCCCAGGACGACGTTCACCCGTCACAGACTAGGAGTCGAGCGGGCTGCGCGCCTCCTTCAAGCGCGAACACGAATCGCTTCTTCCCGAGGCGCAGAGTCGCATCCTCGAGCTACGAGCCCTGGCCGGCGAGGTCGTTCCCGACCTCCGTGAGCACCTGAGGTGGGGTGGCCCCGCCTACGTCGAACCGCGCCCTCGGGAGATCCCGAGGTCGGAGATCGGCCCGTGGCTGCACGCACACCTGACCGACACGGCCGACCCGACCGCTCGCGCGGTGGTCTCGGCGGCTCTGGGCTGAGTCGCCGAGACGCCTCAGCCGTCGCGGGCGCAGCGGAACCCGATATGGGAAGCGCTGGTGTCCTCGCTCTGCGGCGACCGGGCAGCCGGGCGGAACCGTAGGCAGTAGTCGGGCGAACAGAGGTGGGATCCGCCCTTGAGCACGCGTGGTGCGGCCGGCTCGGTACCCGGGTCGTCGGTCGGGACGCACAGGTTCGGGCGGTCGCCGCGATCGACCGGCCGGTCGGTGGGCCTGCGATGCCTGGGCTCGTAGAGGTTGCTCGTCCATTCCCAGACGTTGCCGATCATGTCGAGGAGCCCGTAGCCGTTGGGGGGATAACTGCCCACGGGTGAGGTGTCGCCCACCCCCTGGTTGTCGTAGGGGAAGCGGCCCAGCCAGGTGTTGGCCCGCGGTCCGCCCTCGGGGTACGGCACCTCGCCCCAGGCGAACCGCGACCCTGCGCGGCCGCCACGGGCGGCGTACTCGTGCTCGGGCTCCGTCGGCAGCCGAAGGCCGGCCCACTCGGCGTAGGCGACCGCATCCTCGAAGGCGATGTGGACGACGGGGTGGGTCATCCGCAGCTCGATGGAGGATCCCGGACCGAACGGACGGCGCCAGTGGGCGCCGGGTTCCCAGCGCCACCATTGGCGCCACTCGCCCAGGTCGACCGGTCCGGACGTGGGCGTGAACACCATCGACCCCGGGACGAGCGCTGCCGGGTCGGCGCCGGGGAAGTCGGCGGGATCGAGGTCACGCTGGGCGACGGTGACGTACCCGGTGTCATCGACGAAGGCGGCGTACTGCTCGTTGGTGACCGGCTGACGGTCGATCGAGAACGGCTCGACCCGTCGCTCGTGGACCGGTTGCTCGTCGGGATAGAACTCCTCGCTCCCCATCCGGAAGACGGCGCCCTCGATCCGCACCATGTCCCTCGACCCGCGCGTCACGGTAGTGAGACTAGCCCGTTCGGTCCGCGTCCCTGACCGAATCGGTCGGACGACGTTCACCCCGCAGGGGTGAAGACGTGTCAACAGGCGCGTGTGACGCTCGACCACAGAAGGCACGGGCGGGCCCGACGTCGAGGGACTCGCTGCTCTGGGACCCGAGACCCGACGAAGGGAGCCCCGATGGCGACCGGTCACGACTCGCACGCGCGAGCGATGCTGCCCATCCCGGACAGACCCAGGCAGGGGCACATCACCTACGACGCCAAGGACCCGGACACCTCCTTCCCGCCGATCGAACCGCTGCTGCCACCCGACGGCGCCCCGAACGTCCTGGTCATCCTGCTCGACGACGTCGGGTTCGGGGCGTCCAGCGTCTTCGGAGGCCCGTGCGAGACACCGGTCGCCGAGCGCCTCGCGGCCGGGGGGCTGTCCTACAACCGCTTCCACACCACCGCGCTGTGCGCCCCGACCCGGCAGGCCCTCCTGACCGGTCGCAACCACCACTCGGTGGGGATGGGCAGCATCACCGAGACGGCGACGTCGGCCCCCGGGAACAGCTCGGTGCGGCCCAACACCAAGGCTCCCCTGGCCATGACGCTCAAACTCAACGGCTACTCGACGGCCCAGTTCGGGAAGTGCCACGAGGTCCCGGTCTGGCAGACCTCCCCGCTGGGCCCCTTCGACGCCTGGCCGTCGGCCGGGGGTGGCTTCGAGACGTTCTACGGCTTCATCGGCGGGGAGAACAATCAGTGGGACCCCGCCCTGTACAGCGGGACCACCCCCATCGAGCCGCCGACCACCGCCGAAGAGGGCTACCACCTGACCGAGGACCTGGCAGACAAGGCCTGTGCCTGGATCCGCCAGCAAAAGGCCCTGATGCCCGACCGTCCCTTCTTCGCCTACTTCGCACCCGGTGCGACCCACGCACCGCACCATGTCCCCCCGGAGTGGATCGAGAAGTACGCCGGGAGGTTCGACGAGGGTTGGGACGTCCAGCGGGAGCGCACCTTCGCCCGGCAGAAGGAACTCGGGGTGATCCCCCCGGAGGCCGAACTGACCCGTCGCCACGAGGAGATCCCGGCCTGGGACGACATGCCGGACGACCTCAAGCCGGTGCTCGCCCGGCAGATGGAGGTGTACGCCGCCTTCCTCGAGCACACCGACCACCACGTGGGGCGGCTCCTGGACACGGTGGAGGAGCTCGGGATCCTGGACGACACCATCGTCTACTACATCATCGGCGACAACGGTGCCTCGGCAGAGGGCACCGCCAACGGTGCCTTCAACGAGATGGCCAACTTCAACGGCATGGCGGCCCTGGAGACCCCCGAGTTCATGCGCTCCAAGATGGCCGAGTTCGGCTCCCCGAGCTCCTACAACCACTACTCCGTCGGCTGGGCCTGGGCGATGAACACCCCCCTGCAATGGACCAAGCAGGTCGCCTCGCACTGGGGCGGCACCCGCAACGGCACCATCGTGCACTGGCCGGCGGGGATCACCGACCCGGGCTCGGTGCGCTCCCAGTTCACCCACGTGATCGACATCGCCCCGACCGTGCTGGAGGCGGCGGGGTTGCCCGAGCCCACCATGGTCAACGGCGTCCTACAGTCGCCGATGGAGGGCACGAGCATGCTCTACACCTTCACCGACCAGGACGCACCGGAGCGGCACGACCTCCAGTACTTCGAGATGTTCGCCAACCGCGGGATCTACCACCTGGGCTGGAGCGCGGTGACCAAGCACCGCACCCCGTGGGTGATGGTCGGTGGGGACCTGCCCGCCTTCGACGACGACGTCTGGGAGTTGTACGACGGCACCACCGACTTCAGCCAGGCTCGGGACCTCTCCCGCGAGCAGCCCGAGAAGTTGGCCGAGTTGCAGCGGCTGTGGCTGATCGAGGCGGTCAAGTACGGCGTGCTTCCGATGGACGACCGCACCGCGGAGCGGATCGAGCCCTCGATGGCCGGACGGCCGGCCCTGGTCCACGGCACGAGCCAGCTCTTCTTCCCCGGCATGGGCCGGCTGTCGGAGAACAGCGTGGTCAGCATCAAGAACAAGTCCTTCTCGGTCACCGCCGAGGTGACGGTGCCCGAGGACGGCGCCGACGGCGTTCTCATCGCCCAGGGCGGGCGCTTCGGCGGCTGGACGTTGTACGCCTGGGGCGGGCGGTTGAAGTTCCTCTACAACGTCCTGGGTATCCAGGAGTACTCGGTGACGGCAGAGTCACCGCTGCCCTCCGGCACCCACCAGGTGCGGGTCGAGTTCGCCTACAACGGCGGCGGCCTGGGCAAGGGCGGCGACGTGACGCTGTACCACGACGGCGAGGCCGTGGGGTCCGGCCGGGTGGAGGCCACCCAGCCGATGATCTTCTCGGCCGACGAGACGACGGACGTCGGCTACGAGTCCGGCACCACGGTCTCCTCGGACTACACCAGCGGCACCAGCCGGTTCGGCGGCCGGATCGCGTGGGTCCGGATCGACCTCGGCGACGACGTCCACGACCACTTCATCGACCCGGAGGAGCGGTTCAGGATCGCGATGGCGCGGCAGTAGCGGTGGCGTCTCGCGACGACTCCACCGGGAGGAGCACGGCTCCGAAGAGGAAACACACCGCGCCGAGGAAGGTCCCGGCGTTGACGAGCGCGACGTCGACCGGCTCGCCCGTCGTGGGGAGCAGTCGGGCTCCCACCGCAGACGCGCCGAAGGCGATCGCGCCGATGAGGTTGAGCGCTGCGATCCGCCAGCCGACCGTACGGTCCGAACGCGGCAGGACGCCCTTGTTGACCTCGGCATAGGCCAGCCAGCCGGCCAGCAGGAAGCACACCGAGCCCGCCACGTCGGGGCCCCAGACCAGGCGCTGTGCGCGGTCGAAGGACAAATCGGTCCGCGTCGCCGCAAAGGTGCTCACGTTGAAGAAGACGGTGCCTGCGAGCTGGGTCGCGGCCGCCCACCAGTCGACCCGACGCGGGCGCCACCGGACCAGGCCGCTCAGACGGCGTCGACGCGGAGCCGCGAGGAGCTCCTGGGGTGCGGTGACCGTCTCGTGGAACTGCAGGAAGGCGGCACCGGTGAAGAAGACCGACCCGACCGCGAAGGTCCAGGCGAGGACGTGCGCGTCCACGTGATCGACGAACAGCGGGATCGAGCCCGCGGCGAAGCAGGCCGAACCGACACCGAAGAGCGTCGCGAGCCAACAGCTCATCGCCGTCGGAGGACGTCGCCGCCGCTCCCGTGCCGGAACGCCGCGTGCCGACAGTCCGAGCAGCTTGCGGTGCCGACGCGAGGTCCACTCGACCTCGACGCCGTCCGGACGGACGAGCTCCAGACGGGTGATGAAGCCGAGCGGACCGTAGGCGCGCACGACCGTCCATCCCGGAGGCAGCCCCGGTACCCGCCCCGTCGGGTGGGACGGTGTGCCGGACACCGGATCGGTCACGACGACGGCTAGCGGGCGAGGCCCGTGCGTGCCTTGCTGTGCGTGGCGGCGTGCGTCGGGGCCGTCCACAGGTCCGGCTTGCCACTCCCGCGCCGGCCCGGCGCGGTGCGAAGCAGTTCGTAGGCCTCGTCGGGATCCATGGTCTGCTCGGGGAAGGCGAACGGGACGATGCGCTCCCGGAATCCCCGGCGCCCGTGGATGGGGCCGCGCTCCAGAGGGTCGGCGTGGTCAGGACGATCCTGGTCGTCGAGATGGGTCATGGCCTCTCCTGGGGTTGACGGGGTTCAGGTCTCACAGGGCGCGGTGGTTGCGGGGGGCGCGGCGCTCTCCATGGTGGTCAGGGTCTCCTCGATCAGTCGAGGCGTGACCCGCCCGGATCCCCCGGAGAAGGGGGCGCTGAGCGCGATGACGAGAAGGAGCATCACGACCGTGAAGACGACCGAGGCAGCGACGAGCACCGCCTGGGTCACGCGTCTGGCCGTGCTGGTGACGGCGAAGATCATCGCGATCACGAAGGCGCCACCGCCCAGGAGCAGCGCCCACAGCATCGGGGGCACATGGGTCTCGGCCGCGACCAGCCTCGTCTCTCGAGCCGTGGAGATGCTCCCGATCTGGGAGACGAGGTTCGTGGCCGTGGCCGAGTGGAGCGCGCCGACGGGCGGCGCGTCACCGGGGCCCACGGACACGACCAGGTCGCGGAAGGCCGCGTCGACCTCGGGGGCACCGCGGTGCTCGCGCATGGCCGGCCAGTCGTAGGTGATCACCGCACGCGCGTAGCAGATGAGGGCGCGCTGCATTCCGTCGCGGCTGTCGGGGAAGAGGGCCGCCTGCTCGTACGCCGTGCCGACGGAGGTCGCCTCGTCGCCGACCGCCTGCCGCGCATCGGCGTACTCGCCGAACAGGAAGAGGATCGAGAAGCCGATGACCACCCCGTAGGCGGTGGCCACGTACGACAGCGTGGACGACCAGGACCCGGTGTCGGCCCGCCGGTCTCGCAGTGCGTATCGGACGGCCAGGCTGGCCCCGAACGCGAGCGCCGCCGCGGCCAGCATCAGGAGGGCGTTGAGCCAAGGATCCGACACCGGCCACCCCTCACTGTGCTGATCGTGCCCGCTCGGTCAGGATCCGAGGATGGTGTCGTCCGGCCTCTGATGTTCCTGCGAATCGCACGATCGGATCTCGAGACTCCCAACCCGACGCTGCGATCGCATCACCCCACGGGGGTGATCGGACCGCCGCCGGGGCCGCTCACTCTCACGGGGTGATCCGGACGCGGGAGGAACCGACCACGATGGTCGGGTGAGGGGGACCACGGCAGGGAGGCGCCTCCGATGATGCGGACCTACGTGTTCGTGGTCGAGGGCACCCCCGGGCCGCTGGTGACGGCGGCCTTCGAGGAGTTCACGGTGACCGGTGCGGACGGTGGCCGGATCTGGCTGCGCGGAACCCTCCGGGACGACGCGGAGTTGCACGGCGTCCTCCATCGCCTTCAACTGCTCGGGCTCACGATCGTGGAGGTGCGCCGGCTGGAGGAGGACTGAGATCGGCCCACGGCGGCTCCCCCGGATGGGGGATGCCGGGCCGCGGGCACCGATGTCACGCTGAGGCGTGCCAACCCGGAGCACCGGGACCAGGTCCTCACACCTGATCGACCGGACACGGCTGCTCGCCGCCCTCGATGCCGTGCCTCCCGGTGGGACAGCGATGCTGGTCGCCGCGCCCGGAACCGGTAAGTCAGTGCTGATGGAGCAGTGGCTGCACGGACGCCGCGCCTGCACCCTCGAGTTGACCCCGGCTCACGACGACGCCGTGGCCGTGGCCCGGGAGCTGACCGCTGCGTTGCGCAGCATGGATGACAGCGTCGATGCGGCCGTGGGAGCGCTGGCACCTCGTGGTGGGCACCGGCTGGGCCCGCAGTTCCTCGACGCCCTGCTCGGCGAGCTCGGGGCGGAGGGACCCTCCCTACTGCTCGCCCTCGACGACGCCCATCGGCTCACGAACCGCGCACTGGTCGAGGATCTGGGAGAGTTGCTGCTCCGGCTTCCCGCGCGCTGTCGAGCGGTCATCTCGGCACAGTGGGATCCGCCCCTGCCGAGGACCCAGCTCCGCCTGCAGGGCAGGGTGGTGGAGCTCCGCTGGGACGACCTCGCCTTCGACGTCAACGAGGCCCGCGAGCTGCTGGAGCGGTCGTCGGGCGTCGCCGTGACATCGGACCAGGTCAAGGTGCTCCTCGAGCGCACCGACGGGTGGGCCGCGGGCCTGCAACTCGCTGCCCACTCGATGCGGAACGTCGCGGACGTCGACGCGTTCGTCCGTGGGTTCGCGGGTGATGACCGATTGGTGGCGGACTACTTGACCGGGGAGATCCTGCGGACCCTCCCTCCCGACCTGCGCTCCTTCCTGCTCCGCACCTCGATCCTGGAGACGTTGTCCCCCGCCGCCTGCGATGCCGTGACGAGTGCGGCGAACGGAGGGCAGATGCTCACTGCTCTCGGCGACCGTGGGCTCTTCATCAGCGAGCTCGAACGGAGCGAGGGGGTCTTTCGCTACCACAAGCTCTTCGCTGAGCTGCTGCGCTTCGAACTCCGAGCCGAGGGGGCGGAGGTGGAGCGCGAGTATCGCCGGCGGGCTGCGGGGTGGTTGATCGCCCACGGGGAGCATCGGGCCGGATTCGAGCAACTGCTGGCCGCGGGTGACCACCATGCCGCCTTCGAGGTCATCAAGGTGGAGGGGCACCGGCTCTTCGAGCGGGGTGAGACAGGGACCCTGGCCCGCGGTCTGCGCCTGATCCATGACCGGGACCCTGCACCGACCCCCCTGATGGGCATCAACCTGATGGCCAGCCAGGTGGGTGCGGACGAGTTCGCCGCAGCCGGCGAGACCTACCGGACGCTGACCGGGCGCGACGACCTGACCAGCGGGGAGAGAATCGCCGCGGACACGCTCGCCGCGATGCTCGGCCTCGGCGACCTCCCAGAGTCACAGATGAGGTACTTGGCAGATGGGGTGCTCGACGCACTCGCTCGCGTCGACCGCACCTGCGTGGTGGACTTCCTCGGCGTGGGGGGCGCCGACTCCTGCGAGACGATGGCGGCCTTCGCGGCAGGTATGGCCGACTTCTTCACCGGTGACGTCGTGCAGAGCGTCGCCGCCTTCGAGCGGGTGCTGGGGCTGAGAGGGGCCGCCTACCCGCTGTGGCGGGTGAACACCTTGGGTGCGCTCGCCCTCAGCCGCGCCTGGATCGGCCGGCTCAACGAGGCGGAGGCCAGTGCGATCACGGCGCTCGATGTGGCGCGTGAGGTGGGTGCGATGGACCACATCGCCTGCGCTCTCGCGCACCTCGCCGCCGCCATCGTCCACATCGAACGACTCGACCTCGGCCGAGCGGGGGTCCATCTGGCCGCGGCTCGTGCGCTCATCGACCGGGCAGGTCGACCGACGTATCGCCATCTCCTGGACATCGTCCGGGCACGCCACCGGGGCGTCTCGGTCGGGGCACATGCGGCCCTCGCCGTACTGCGTGGCACGCCAACTGGCGAGCCGGTCCGTCCCGTGGTCGCGACTGCACGTACGGCGCTCGAGGCGCAACTCCTCCTCCGCTGCGGCGCCCTCCCTGACGCGCGGGAGGTACTCGCGGCGACTGGGCGACCTGCCCCGGCGGCGGCGATCGACGTCCTGCTCACGGAGGACGACCTGCAGGCGGCCGGTGCCCTCCTGGACCAGTGGCACCCCCACGGCCTGGACCGGCGCGCTCGACTCGAGCACGGACTGCGCCGCGCAGCCCGCCAACACCGGGCCGGGCACCCCGGTGCTGCCGGCGCCATCGTGGCAGAGGCCGCCGCGAGCGCGGAAGCCGAGGAACTGCTGACGCCGTTCCTCGACGTCCCTCTCGCACTTCACATCCTCCGCACCGCAGCACCAACGCGCCCGCTACCTCGGATCACCGTGGCCCTGCTGTCGTCGCCGGCCGCCGACGACGGTCGGGTCGCGGCGAACCAGCGGCTGACCGAGCCGCTGACGGCCCGGGAGATCACCGTCCTGGAGTACCTGCCCACTCGGCTGAGCAACGTGGAGATCGCCGAGGCGCTGTTCATCTCGGTGAACACGCTCAAGACGCATCTGCGCAGCCTCTATCGCAAACTCGGGGTAGCCAACCGCGCCGAGGGAATCGACCGCGCCGGCGCGCTCGGGCTGCTTGACGGCTCGAAGGGATGGTCGATGACCACTGCTCCACGGTAGACACGGTGTCGGTGGGTGGGTGAGGTGCCGGTGGGGCTCAGGCGGGGGTCGCGAGGCTGGTGAAGTCCGCCATCGCGCCCGCCCAGTCGCCGTTCGGCTAACGGTATTGCCCATCGGCGCACAGCCGATCAGGAGAACTGAATCGCCTTGAGACACAAGGTCGCGGTGGAGTCGATCTTCGTAACCGCTGTCGGTGGCGCTTCTCTCCACGTTGCGGGACACGGTCCGGCCCCGACGTCGTGATCTTGTCCGGCGGCCCTGGCTGCGTTCACAACCTCGCGGACGAGTCCCTTGCCCCGCTCGGATGTCGCAGCTGGTTCCCCGACCCGCGTGGCGTCTCGAAGTCAGGCGGAGGGCCGCACGACATGGCGCGAGCGCTCGACGACCTCGAGACCATCCGTCGAGCCCTCGACGTCGCCGAGTGGATCGTGTTTGGACACTCGTGGGGTTCGGACCTCGCAGTGAGGTACGCACTCGAACATCCCCAGAGTGTCGGAGGCGTCGTCGGGATTGCGGGTCATGGGCTGCATCGCGACCGCGAATGGTCGGCAACGTATGAAGCCGGCAAAGCCACCGAGCCGGCGATCGACATCGACTGGGTGCCTGAGGTCCACGCCTCGCTGTGGGAGTCGTTCCCGGAGTGGATCCATCAGCCCAATCTTTGGCGCACCGTCGCGGACAGCTCCGTTCCGATGAGGTTTGTGGCAGCAGGCAACGACATCAGACCGAGTTGGCCGCTCGAACTGACACCTCCCGGCGTGTCCGGAGGCTCCCTTCGTTGGGAGGATCTGGAACATGGGACGACCGAACAAGTATCCCGAGGAGCTTCGGGAGCGGGCGGTGCGGATGGTCGCCGAGGTGGCCCCGGACTACGGTTCGCAGTGGGCGGCTATCTGTGCGGTGGCTGGGAAGCTCGGGGTCGGTGCCCCGGAGACCGTGCGCACGTGGGTGCGTCGGGCCGAGGTCGATGCCGGCAGGCGTCCGGGTGTGACGACCGAGGAGGCTGAGGAGCTGAAGCGGCTCAAGCGGGAGAACGCTGAGCTGCGTCGGGCGAACGAGATCTTGAAGGCGGCCTCGGCTTTCTTCGCGGCCGAGCTCGACCGGCCCGCGAAGCGGTAGTCAGGTTCATCACCGAGCACAAGGACCACGACGTGCCCGACCCCGCCGGTGGCGGGGTCGGGCTGCGTTGGGGAGTCGAGCCCATGTGCGCCGTGCTGGCTGAGCACGGGATCAAGATCAGCCCCTCGACCTACTACGAGTGGGTCGCCAAGAAGCCCACCCGGCAGCAGTTGCGCGACGCCGAGGTCACCCAGCTGATCCTCAGCGTGCGGGCAGCGAACAAGCTGAACGTGCGGTTGGGGAGCAGGAAGATGTGGATCAAGTTGCGCGGGCAGGGGCACGAGGTCGCGCGCTGCACTGTGGAGCGGCTCTACCGGACCCACGCCTGGGAGGGCGCCCGCTACGGGTCGCGCCACGTGACCACGCGGTCGGATGAGACCCACGACCGGCGCCCGGACCTGGTCGACCGCGACTTCGCCCCACCCGCGCCGAATCGGCTCTGGGTAGCCGACTTCACGTATGTGCCGACGTGGACCGGGATGGTCTACGTGGCGTTCGTGATCGACGCGTTCGCGCGTCGGATCATCGGCTGGAGAGCGGCACGGTCGATGAAGACCGCGCTGGTCCTCGACGCACTCGAGCACGCGTTCTTCACCCGCGGCCAGGAGGGCGTCACCGATCTGACCGGGCTGGTGAGCCACTCCGATGCGGGTAGCCAGTACACGTCGGTGGCGTTCACGACCCGGCTGGTCGAGGCCGGCGTGGATCCCTCGGTCGGATCAGTGGGCGACGCGTATGACAACGCGCTCGCCGAGACGACCGTCGGGTCGTTCTGATCTGGCGCGAAGGGCCATGGCGCGACGTCGAGCACGTCGAGATCGAGACCCTCAACTGGGTCGACTGGTTCAACACCGAGCGGCCCCACGAGTACCTCGACGACCTCACCCCAGCAAGGGCTGAGGAACTCCACTACATTCACTGGAGCACACCGGCAACCGTCGGGTGACTCAGGAAACCGAGTCTCCGGACACGCCGGGAGGTGTCATTCGTCCCGTTGCCACGGGCTCAGGGCCCTGCCCGCCGGTGGAGCAGGTCACCACAACCTGATGTCCGCCGAGGCGCGTGCCCGTCGGACCCTCAGAGTCCTCTGCAGGGTCCGGGGTCACCGCCCGATGGTGGTCAGCCGAGTTCGACGGGGAAGAGTTGTGTGCGGGCGACGACCCGATCCCGTTCGCCGGCGAGCGCAAGACGCCTCGGGTCCTGCAGATAGCCCTCGAGCGCCGACTGGTCCTCGAACCGGAAGAGCTGAAGCTCATGGGGACAACCCCCTGCTCCGTCGGACCGAGCCCTTTGGAGAACGGTCCCGCTGTGCTCACCCACCAGCGCGAGCACGCTGTCCTCGTAGCTGCTCAACCCGGATTCCTCACCCGGAACCGCCCACAGGAGACAAGAAAGGACTACCGACTCATCTGCCATGGGATGGGAGCCTAGCCCTGGGACGGTCGGCTGAAGAGTGGTCCACATGACGACCTGGTCACGCGGTTCTGGATCGCACTGACAGCGACGATCAAGGCCGCCAACGGGACTGCTGTGCGTTCGGGTGACGTTGACCTGCCCTACAGGCTGGTTCCATACGGGGTGATGGGTCCTCAGTCGGGAACGGTGTCTGCGGGTGAGGCCAACTCGTACTCGATGGGGGTCAAGCTCCTTCGTTTGCCCACACCGCGCGAGCTGCACTCCTGGGACGGGCAGTTGTGGGGCAGGCAGATCTGTGCAGGCCTTGGCCTCAGATCAGGGCGAGTTGACCGCCAGCAGCAACGTGATGAGGGTGGCCACCAGGGATACGGCGCTCATCCCGACCACGGCGGCGCCCAGGCCGCGCTGCCAACGGCCCAGCACCATCCACACCGGACGGCTCGCGCCCAGGGTGCGCTGGGAACGGTGCTTGCCGAGGGCGCCGATCATCGCGCCGATGATCGCGAGCCCGATGCCCAGCGCCAGCGACACCGCCAGGCCGAGCAGCAACGGGCCGAGGTCGGTGCCGTCTGGCAACGCCCCGCCGACCGGATCTGGCAGGGCCCCCAGGGTCAGGGTGCATCCGATGAGGAGCACCACGGTGCCGACCACTTGGACCGACCAGCCGGTGACTTGGAGCTGCTCACCCGGGCAACGTGCTCCCGGGGTGTCCGAGTGGAATCCGAGTTCGTCGAGATGCGCCATTGCATACCCCACCCTCTGACTAGGTGGCGGCAGCCTACGACTCAGCGGCCCCGGCGCAAGCCCTTCTGTCGAACATGTCTTCCTTCAATCTTCGCCGGACCAGAATGCCGCCGGGGCGACCCGGTGGGGGATCGGGCATCGGGTCGCGGTACGCACGATTGCCGGCGTGCGCTTCTGGCCTTCCCTTGCACCTCATCGCAGTGCGCCGACGGCTCGCCAAGCCATAGTGGTCTCGTTGTGCAACGTCGATGGAGGACCCATGAAGACGATCATCACCCTGCCGATCGAATCGCGTGCCGATGCGTACAGGTTCTACGTCAATGCGTTTGGGCTTGAGACAGTCGGTGAGCGCGCTGATGACGGGATCGTCGAGCCACTTCAGTTCAAGCTAGGCGAGGACGTGACCCTGATGTTCATCCCCCGCGGGGGCTTCGGTTGGGTGCTCGGCGAGCAACCGGCAGCCGAACCCGGAGTCAGCGAGTGCCTGCTGCAGTACTCATGCGATGACGATCAAGAAGTCGATGCCGTGGTCGAACGTGCGGAAGCGGCCGGAGCCACTGTTGTCCTGAGCCCGGAAAAGAAGGAGTGGGGCTATACCGGCTCCTTCACCGATCCCGACGGACACCTCTGGGTGGTGACCAACGCCGAACCGTGGTGAGGACAGTGCGGGAGGGCGGATTCACCCGGGTCTCCTTCGGGATGCAGTCTGAGCTCACTCGCCCGCTCTCGCGAGGTACCGGGCTGACTCTTCGCCTTCCGCACCGCGAAAGCATGACCAGAGCGGGATCGGCTTTCGGAGTAGGGCACTTCGCGTACCCGGCTGGCGGCCAGGCGGGATCAGCCGGGTGGTGCGGACAGCGGCTCTGGCCGGCGGCGGCGCCAACCGCCCGGCGCGTGCCGTACCGGCGCTTGAAGGCGCGGCTGAACGCTTCCTCACTCTCGTAGCCGACCCGCCGCGCCACGGTCGCGACCCCCAGATCGGTCGAGCGCAGCAGGTCACCCGCAACGTGCAGCCGCCAGTCGGACAGGTAGCGGATCGGCGCTCGTCCGACCACCTGCCGGAACCGCTGGTCCAGCACGGACCGGGACACCGCGGCAACCGAGGCGAGGGCGGCAACCGTCCACGGCTCGTCAGGCGATCGGTGGATCGCCGACATCGCGGGACCCACCACCGGATCCCGCAGCGCCGCGATCCAGCCCTGGCCGGCTTCGATGGTCGACAGGTGGATGCGGAGGACCTCCGCCAGTAGCAACTCAGGAAGGCGCCGGGACAGGGCGTCGTGGTCCAACGTGAAAGCACCGAACCCATCCGGCCCCCGGGCCTCACGAAGGAGACTCATGCCCAAGTTCGTCATCGAGCGCACCCTTCCCGGCGCCGGGAGCTCTCGCCGAGGGCACACTCCGCGGGATCGCACAGAAGTCCAACGAGGTGGCCGACAGCCTCGGCGATCGAGCACAGTGGCTGCACAGCTACGTCACCGACGACAAGCTCTACTGCGTCTACATCGCCGACGACGAGAGCACCGTGCTGGAGCACGGAAACTCGGCGGCTTCCCCTCTCGACACGACCGCCAGGGTACGGCGCACGATCGACCCCGCCACCGGCGAGTGACGCGACCTCCAGCGTCCAGCGGCACAGTCGTCGAGGACCGGTGCCAACCACACGTCCCGCAGGCTGATCGTGTTCCGGCGCACGTCAGCGCGCCAACATCTCCTCGGCGCGGCTACGGAGCAAGTCGAGTACGGTCCGCACCTGCTCCTGCTGATCGGCGTCGATCCCCTCGATGAGCAGGCTCGTGGTCGCGGCGACCCGGGTCCGTGCATCGGTGAGCTGCGCGCGGCCGGCTGGGGTCAGCCCGTCGTCGTCAAGCAGCCCGAGCAGGCGGAGCCTCTCCAGCACCGCGTCGATCTCGGTGTCGTCGACCTTCAGGGCGTCCGCGACGCTCATCCGCCAGTCGGCGTCGGTCGAGCTCGCGGCGTTGAGGATCACCCACTCGGAGTAGCTCCGGATCGGCGTTGTGGCAAGAGCCTGGAGCAGCAGTGCACGGAGGGCGTTCTCGGTGGGACCGATAACCGTGGGCAAGGTGCGTTCGCGAGCCATCTGTCCTCCATAATGTTGGTGACACCACCATAGTATTGGTGTCACCAACATGAGAGCAAGGGTCATGACCAGTCCACTTGAACGCCTGCCCACCTGGGTCTTGAGCTCGGCCGCCACTCGCGCGCACCGGCTCCTGCAGCACGGGTTGGCGGAGGTAGGCGTCACCGGCTACGAGTACCGCTGCCTGGCGGCCCTCGCCGGGGACGCCCCGCTGAGCCAGACCGAGGTCGGCGCGGCGGCGGCACTCGACGCGCGCGACGTCACCCACACGCTTCGAGCACTCGAGGGCCGGGGACTCGTCGCAAGGGCAAAGGACCCGGGGCACGGGCGGCGGGTCCTCGCCACCCTCACCCCGGCTGGCCGCCGGCTCATGGTCGAGGTGGCAGAGGCCATGGAGGGCGTACAGGAGGCGGTGTTCGGGGGTCTGAGCACCGGCGAGCGCGCGCAGCTCGTCGAGTTCCTCGAACGCATCGGGTGAACGTTACGCATTCGCGGACCACGACGTGTGCACGGTCGCGATAGGCCGCCCAACGTCGGTCCGCCAGGCATGCGGCCTGTGTCATGAATCCATCTTGGCGAAAAGGAACTGAATTGTCGTCGCTCTTGCAGCCCCGCGGGCGAACCACCATCGGCGGCCGCTGTCCCCACTGATTCTCTCGCAACCGAGACCGCCGCCATCAGCCCAGGAACCCACCCCGGAATATGCCGGACACGGTCGGCGTCTAACCCATCATGAGCGATGAGGGCCGAGTGCATCCGCTCCTACGTGGCCGCTGGAGTCCGCTGGCGTTCGATCCCGTCGCGGAGATCTCCAATCGTGACCGTGGCGTTCTGCTGGAGGCGGCCCGATGGACACCCTCCGCGGGCAACTCGCAACCTTGGGCGTTCATCTTCGAGCAGCGGGGAACGGTCGGTCATTCGGCGTTGGTCGAGTTCCTTGCGCCGAGTGCACGTCGCGCGCTGGACGCCGCGCCCGAGGAACGGACTCGCGTCGGTATCGACGAACTCGTGTCCCGTGCGACCGGAGACTGAGGTCGTCTCACTCGAGCCGTGGCCAGATCGAGGGCTGGCCTGGGAACGAGATAGCGCCGAAGCCGACGTACCGGGTGATTGCGTCCCCGTATCCGAAGGTAGGTAGAACCGCCGAGATCGGGCTACGCCTGCGCCGCGGCGGCCAAGGCTCCGAGACTTGCGAAGTACCCGTCGAAGTCGTCGGAGTCGGTGGGCGGATCCCCGACCGGGCGCTGCACGTAGGCAGTTCGCATTCCGACCGCCTGGGCTCCGCGGAGATCCCAGGCGTGGGCGGCGACCATCAGGATGTGGTGTGGTGGGCACCCGGCAGCGTCGACGGCCAGCCGGTAGACCTCCGGCGCAGGCTTGTAGGTGTTGGCGTCCTCGGCCGAGAGGGCTTGGTGCCAGCGCAGCCCTGCGTACGCGTTGAGCCTGAGCAACGTCTTCCGGCTGGCATTGGAGAGGCCCACGACGGGAAATGCCTCCGCCAACCGCGTGAGTCCCTCGACGGAGTCATCCCACGGGTCCAGGCGCTGCGCCGCCGTCGCGAGTCGTTCAATGCTGATGGGATCATGCAGGTCGGCGAGTTCGGCCACGTGTGCGGCTGCCTCGCGGTCGATGTCATCGGTGTTGGCGAAACCTCGGGCGCCCTGCGCGATTCGCCGTTGCTCGCGCTCGACATGCCCCTGCCAGACACTCAGCATGTCGCTGACAGCGGCGTTGTCGGCCACCGGTGTCGCCTCGCGGATGGCATCGCGAATCCCGCCAGGCTCATCGACCAGGGTCCCGAGGACGTCGAACACCACGACCTCGATATCGGCGTACTCGAGCATCCCTCCCCGCTTCCCCGGCGTACCGGCTATCCGCGGCCCACCGTAGGACGATCCGCCCCGCTGAGCCCGTCTGCTTCAACGCTCTCAGCCCGCGATCATTCCGTGCCGTGGCGTCGGCCGGGTCGCAGCCACTGCTCCGCGCTCCAGCGATCAGGAGCGGGGGGCGCTCTCAGCGATCGCCGTCGTAGACAGCCCGCGCGGCGTGGACCTGGGGGATGTGGTGCTCGGCCCATGCCTTGATCGCCCGCTGGAGAGGCAGGAGGTCCCGTCCGAGGTCGGTGAGCTCGTACGACACGATGACCGGGACCGCCACGATTACCTCGCGCGAGAGCATCCCATCGCGTTCCAAGGTCCGCAGCGTCTGGGTGAGCATCTTGGGAGACGCGCCGACCACCACCCGTCCCAACTCGTTGTAGCGCAGCGGGCCGTCGGCGAGCGCGCTGATCACAAGCGTGACCCACTTGTCGCTCAGGGTGGCGAGCAACTGGTGACCGGGGCACTCGCGCAGGTTGGCGTTGTAGGCCTCGCGGGCGTCCAGGCGGACTTCGGCGGCAGTTCGGGTCACGAACCCATAGTAAGGCACTCAAAGGTGCCTACTTCCGAATCGATAGTTACGAAAACTACGGTCACGGCCATGACGAACAACATGATGCGTGCCGCCCTGGTCCGTACACCCGGTGCGGCGGACTCGATCGAGATCACAGCGGTGGAGCGCCCCCGACCTCGGGCGGGCGAGGTGCTGGTGAAGGTTGTGGCAGCAGCGGTGAACCGGATCGACCTGTCCACCCGGAACGGCAACCTGGCCGCCGCCGGGCTTCTTGCTCCCGCACCCCACCACGGCCTGGGCTGGGACGTTGCCGGTGAGGTGGTCGAACTCGGTGCCGGAGTGGAGCGGTTCGCAGTGGGTGAGGGCGTCATCGGCCTCCGTGACGTCCTCGGTGACGGCGGGACGCATGCCGACTTCGTCGTACTCCGCGAGGGGTCGCTGGCGCCGACGCCCCGCGATGTCTCCGCCGAGCACGCCGCGACGCTCCCCCTCGCAGGACTGACCGCCTGGCACGCCTTCCTATCCACTCGAGTGCGCGCCGGCGACAGCCTCCTCCTCACCGGTGCCGCTGGCGGAGTGGGCAGCCTGCTGGTTCAGCTCGCCGCCATGCACGGCGTCGAGGTCGTGGCCACAGCCGATCCCGGCGACGAGGCGCGTCTCCGAGACTGGGGAGCGCGACACGTGCTCGACCGGAGCACCCCACTCGCACCCGCCGTACGAGAGATTCTGCCGCGCGGCGTCGACGCCGTGGTCGACTGCGCCGTGCTCGGGGTCGCGGCCCACGAAACTCTGCGCGCCGGCGGGCGGTTCGTGGCGCTGGTCGCGCCGTTCGCACCACCCCCGCTGAGAGGAACGTCCGTCTCGGTCCAGGAGGTGTGGGCCGATGGCGGCTCGCTGCACCTGCTGTCCGCGTTGGCGGAGGCAGGGCGGTTGGAACTTCGCGTGGCTGACGTCCACTCGCTCAACGACCTCGCCCTCGCGCACGCCAGACTCGAGCAGGGCGGCGTGCGGGGACGGCTGGTAGTGACGCCGTAATCGTCCCACCCCATCCCGCCTGTCCGTCGTCGTCCTCGCGTTCACCCACAAGCGTGGATGGCACACTTTCCTGCAACCGGCGAGCCTCGTCGCCGCTGCTTCGAGTACGTGGGGATCGCGGAGCGAATCGCTGGGGGATCCCCGACATTCCTGTGAGCGGCATTGCCTCTGATCTGAGCGAACGATCCGGTTCGGGATCTGTACCAGGGACGACGAGCTCGACGTCGCCGAGGTCGACCATCCGTCGGCGACAGCCGTTCGCCTTGCGGGTTCGTCGTGGTGGAGGATCGACATTCGGGACACTCGGGTCGTGCAAATGGCCAACCTCCTCATGAAGTTCCTCCTTGAAGTGACCTGCTTCGCCACGCTGGCCTACACAGGTGCAGCGATCGGATCCGGTCTCTGGGCAATAGCCCTCGCCGTGGCTCTCCCCGCCGTCGCGATCGCCGTTTGGGCGCGCTGGAACGCGCCTCGGTCGACCCGACGGTTGCCACCCAGCACCCGGATCCCGCTCGAGCTTGCGGTGTTCGTGTCGGCGGCGCTCGGTCTACTTGTTGTCGGCGCGGTGACGTGGGCCGCGGTCTACCTCTCGCTCGTCGTGGTCAACGCTGCGCTCCTCACCGCGCTGCACCAGTGGGACGCCTGAGTCATCAGCAACGACGCCTCTGGGCGTCTGGTCAACCCACACCGCCGGGTCAACTACATCTCGCCCCTGACCACAAGCAGTTGCCCGACCGTTTCCTGCGCTGATCACCGCGCCGGTATGCCCATCGATCACCGCAGCCGAGTGGGTGTGGACGTGGGTGTCGACACCGATGACGACATCGACGACATCAGTCAGACTGGTCATGCGTTCTCTCCTTGCCATGGACGGGACGTGGTTCCGGTCCAGGGGCGGAGATTCGGCAGGACTGTGATGGGACACGCTGGCGCGGCAACGCCGGCGGTCAAGCTCCTGATCAGGCCAGCTGCTCCGACCGGGCCGGGGCCGGCCACCACGAATGGACATGTTGAATCGCCGCGGGTCTGGTGGAGGCTCTCAATCCATGGAGGATGAGAGTCGTGGCAGCACCCAGGAAGTACCCCGACGAGCTGCGTGAGCGGGCCACTCGGATGGCCGTTGAGCTCCGCCAAGACCCGGCGACCAAGCAGGGGGCGATCGCCCGCGTGGCCGAGCAGCTCGGCATGCATCCCGAGACCCTGCGCAACTGGGTCCGGCAGGCCGAGATCGACGGTGGTGTCCGGCCCGGCACCACCTCAGCGGAGGCCGAGCGGATCGCCAAGCTCGAGCAGGAGAACCGCGAGCTGCGGCGGGCCAACCACATTCTGAAGACCTCGGCGGCTTTCTTTGCGGCGGAGCTCGACCGCCCCGCCAGCAGGTAGTGGCCTACATCGACGCCCACCGCGGTGACGTGGTCGATGGGCGTGAGGTCGGGGTCGAGCCGATCTGTGCGGTGTTGAAGAGCGCCGGCGTGCAGATCGCCCCGAGTGGCTACTACGCGGCCAAGTCCAGGCCGCCCTCGGCGCGCGCGGTCCGCGACGCCGTCCTGGTCGAGGACATCAAGGTCGCCCACCGGGCGAACCTGGGGGTCTACGGCGCGAGGAAGATCCATGCCGAGCTGAACCGCGAAGGGGTGCCGGTCGCCCGGTGCACCGTGGAGCGACTCATGCGGGCCGAGGGCCTGCGCGGGATCCCGCGGGAGAAGAGCCGCAAGACCACCATCGGTGACGGCGCAGAGACCGAGCGGCCCGAGGACCTCGTCAACCGGAAGTTCGTCGCCACGGGTCCCAACCAGCTGTGGGTAGCCGATCTGACCTACGTCCGTACGCATGCCGGGTGGACCTACGTCGCGTTCGTCCTCGACGTCTTCTCTCGGATGATCGTCGGCTGGCAGGTATCGACCAGCCTGCGCACCGACCTGGCGCTCGACGCCCTCGACATGGGCCTGTGGACCCGGCAGCGGGCCAGGCAGGACGTCACCGGCCTGGTCCATCACAGCGACCGCGGAGTCCAGTACCGAGCGATTCGCTACACCGAGCGGCTCGCCGAGGCCGACGCCGTCGCCTCGGTGGGAAGCCGAGGCGATTCGTATGACAACGCCATGGCCGAGGCGCTCAACTCGCTGTTCAAGGCCGAGTGCATCCGCAACCCGGTCATGCGTCCCAAGGGCGGTTGGAAGAACGTGGGCGACGTCGAGATCGCGGTCGCCGAGTATGTCGACTGGTTCAACCACCGCCGGCTTCACGGCGAGATCGGGCTCGTCCCACCGGCCGAGTTCGAGGCCAACCACTGGTCTCATCAGCAGACCAGCGTCACCGCCCAGATCTACCCTGAGACACCCGTCCCGACCGGGGCTGGTTCCAAGTAACCGAGCCTCCACGGAACCCGGGGCGATTCATTTCGCCGCGACAAGGTCTGACATCGCCTGGACCCGGAGGTCGCGCGGGGCCGCGGCACGAACGAGGCCCAGCGTGACCACGGCCGGGTCACGTCACATTGCAGCCGGAGGATCTTGGCGCGGGTGGGCCGGCCTACAGCTTGGACAGCAAACGTGCGTCAATGGCTTTATGCGTGCGAACTGGAGAGTCGCAATCAGTGTGGGCGGAGGCTTCGTCGTCTTTATGGCAGCCGGCCTCGGCGCCATCTATCTCTTCCTGAGCGATCACATGGTCGATGAACTCGCGGATAGGTCGCAGGTTGCCGGAACCTTTTTGAGCGCGGTCGCCATCGTGGCCGGCTTTATCACCGCGCGCGAGGTCAAACACTTGAAGAGTCCGCTCGAGCCCGCGCCCGAGCCGATGCACCCAGAGCCACCACGCCTGACCATCGGGAAGGAGGACGGCAAGCTCGGTGAAGGAGATCCCAAGGCGGTGGCGGACTTCATCCGAGCGATACAAGCGCTGCCTCGGGACCACCGCACCGCGCGAGTCACCCACCCCTTGCTTGCAGACAAAGAGTTCCAGAAAGACCAACAGGCATACTACAAACTCTGCGACGCGACCGCCCGTTTCGAGAGCTACGCGACATCTCTGCTTCGGGAGGATGTTCTATACAACGTCGAACCTACGACGGCGGACATGGCGGGCGCTCTGTCCATGCTGTGGGTCATGTGCGGTGGATCGCAAGGGATGAACTACGTGTACTGGAATGCCTCACCGCCAGGCGGTGAAAACATCTTTGTTCCGTTCACGGTCCTGACTCAAACTGATGACTACCGCAACGCGAGCGCCCGACTCTTGAACGCCCATCGCCGTGAGCTCGCGATGCACAGTCTTGAACCGACGCTGGTCTGGACGCGAGTTGTGCCCTATGTGATTGTGCGGGTGTCCTCGGACCCGAAGTTCAACCCTCCGGTCAGGATCGACGACTGGCTCATTCGCCGCGACGTTCCTGGAAATTAGGATGTGCATCGGCCGGGCCGTGAACGCCGCGCTGTGCCCCTTCACGACCTGCGTCATACCGCCGCCAAGACGCTTATCGAGCTCCCCATGCCGATCGCCTCGAGCGTTTCAGGCTGGTTGCGGTCAGGGCGTCCACGACAGACCCGCTCGTGGTGGCTGGCATGTGGCCTCGCCTGGGTTAGACGGGGTTCAAGAGCGGCTTCTCAAGCCGCCTACTGCTCGGGCTGCTCCTTCGTCAGGTGGAGGAGCCAGTCTCTACCTGTGTCGATCAGCGCGTAGCGCCGAACACCGCGCTCGCCGTGCAGCTGGAAAACGAAACGCCGATCGGTGCGGCTCATCAACGTCCAGGTGCCGTGGTCCGCGACAGACTTGTTGTCATCGCTGTACGTCGCGTGGTCGAGGTCGTGGTCGGGAACGGCGATGGCGAGCCGGTCGTGATGGTTGCTCGTCGGCAGACCCTTCGGGAGTGCCCAGGACCGAAGAACGCCTTCTTCTTCGAGTCGCAGGTCGAAGTGCGGGCGTGGCTTGCGGTGGTCGTGCAGGACGAACACGGGGTTGGGCACACAACAGTTCTACCCTCGCCAGCTTCTGGACGGCAGGTCGCACGAGCGCGCACGGTCTCAGGCGGCGCGTTTCGAAGTGCCTGTGATGGAGGCTCATCTTGGTGGCCGGGGACGAACTTGGAGACGTCACGGGGTCGGATTTACATTCCGTTCACTCGAGCGGGAGGGCGGGGCGACGGAACGTCTGCAACTATCCGCGTCATGACAACGACTGCGACGGGAGGGTCCGGTTTCTGGGGCCGTCCGACCCTGTGGAAGGCCGTCCTCTTCGTGCTGGCCTATCTGGTGTTCTACCTGGTCGTGGGTTGGATCGTCGACGCGGTCTTCGATGGCCCGATCAACGAAGACGACATCCTGGCCGACTTCTTATCGATCTTCTTCGGTCTGGTGCTACCGATCGTCATCGGTGGTGCCGCGATCGCATTCTTCGCCGCCAGGCAGGGGTGGCTGTCCGAGATCTTCCGCGCACAGCCCGTGCGAGGACGCCGATGGATGTGGATCGGGCCGATCCTTGCCGCCACCGCCATCGTGGGCCACATGTTCGGCACGGACTGGGGTGCCTGGGGGACCGGTCAGCTGCTTGCGATGGTGCTCCTCGGGGCCAGCGTGGGCTTCACCGAGGAACTGGCCACCCGCGGCGTGGTGGTCAAGATGATGCGCGATGCGCACCACGGCGAGAAGTTCGTCGCCCTCATCTCATCACTGCTGTTCGCGCTGATGCACATGACGAACCTGATCTCCGGGATGGAGCCATCCACCGTTGCCGCGACCGTGGTGTACACCTTCGGGTTCGGGATGTGCATGTACATGGCGATGCGGGTGACCGGGACGATCTGGGCAGCGATCATCCTGCACGCCTTGACCGATCCGACGACGTTCCTGGCATCGGGAGGGCTGGACAAGGCAGTCACCGACCAGAGCTCGGGCGCCAGCGTGCTCGCAGTGACCGCGACGGTGCTCATCGTCATCGTCGGCTTCGTCTCGGTCTTCTTCGTGCGCGGGCGCGCGTCCGGCCCCGCGGTCCCGGCCGACGCCTGAGCGCGCTGGTGCCAGGCGCGCTCCGTCCCCGGGCTGAAGGCCGGGGCTTCTCGCCCAGTCCTCACGCGCCGCGGATTGTGACGAGTTGGCAAACCCTCTCGGTTCGACGGCTCCTGGCGTACGAGGACCGGAGCGAGCCCCGCCCGAGTCCTATGCCCGAACGGCTCTGGGGCGCGGACTGGTGGCAGGATGCTCAGTCCGGCAGGTCGCCGCGCGCGAGCCTCGCGAGGGTGTTCCAACCGACGGTGTGAACCAGCGCGTCCGCATGACGGTGCACGAGTCGCCAACGCCCGCCGTCACGCCGGAAGGTGAGCGTGACGCGTAGAGACCAGTCCTGCTCGGGGAGGTCGCCCACCACCCCGCGCTGTCGCTCTATCACCGCCAGCACGGCAAGCTCGTCGGTCACGTACGACGCGTCCACGTCGACCTCCACCTGACCGCCTCGGAAGGTGCTCCGGGTGGCCTCGCGTGTCTCGTCGTCCAGGACGAACCCTTGCCTGGTCGGCCCACCGAACGGCGGCATCAGCGTGAAGTCCTCCGCGTGCGGCAACACCCTGGCGTAGGTGTCGAGGTCACCGGCGAGGTAGGCCTCCGCAGATTCCTGAGCCATCCGGATCAGCTGGGGCAGCGCGGGATGATCGTCCGTCATCCAGCCACGGTAGCCAGTCCATCTCAGCCCGGGCACCACATCCGGACCGATGAGCGGGAACGGTGTGCGCCAGCGGGAATGAGTGTGGAGGACCTTCAGCGATCCGACGCTGTCGTGATGTGGCTGAGCGCGCAGCGCCACCTGCCGTCGGTGCGCACGAACACGTCGGTGGTCCACTCATCGGCGTCGAACCGCTCACCCGCGTAGTGCGCCGTGTTGGTCACCCGGGCGGTCACGACCGCCGTGTCGCCGTAGGTACGCACGCGCGTCTGACCCTCGGTACGCATCGCGGAGTGGGTGAGCGCGCCACGACGTACCAGATCGAGGAACCGTTCCCCGGGCGAGACGCCGGAGTCCGAGACGATCACCCAGTCCTCGGTCGTGAATCCCGCGATCCGCTCGGCGTCGTTCGAGACGATCGCGGCGGCCCACTCGGCGGCCGCGGCCAGCAGTTCGTCCCGCTCGCTCATCAGGGCAGTCTCGCACGTCGTCGCTGGCTCGCTGACGGTGTCGCCGCCCCCGCGCTTGGTCGTATTGTCGGGCCGGGGGGTGTGTGATGCGCAAGGTCACCTATTCGATGGGCGTCTCACTCGACGGCTACATCGTCGGACCGGACGGCACGTTCGACTGGACCGATCCGGATGAGGAGGTCTTCGGCGTCTTCACCGACGAGCTCCGCGGCGTCGGCGTACACCTGATGGGGCGGCGGCTCTACGAGACGATGTTGTACTGGGAGACTCACGAGCAGGAACCCGACACCGACTACTCGACGCGTGAGTGGGCCACCCTGTGGAAGGCTCTGCCCAAAGTGGTGTTCTCTCGGACCCTGTCCGCGGTGGAGGGCCGAACACGGCTGGCCACCGGGAGCCCGGCCGAGGAGATCGAGCGGTTGCGGGCCGAGCCGGGGGAGGGCGAGATCGCGATCGGCGGCGCGGGGCTCGCCGATCAGGTGGCCGAGGCGGGGCTGATCGACGAGTACCGGGCGATGGTCCATCCGGTGCTGGTCGGCGGCGGCATCCCCTTCTTTCCCCGGCACGAGCGCCGCGTCGACCTCGAGCTCGTCCATACCCGCACGTTCGGCTCCGGCGTCATGCGCCTCGCCTATCGAGTCAAGCGCTGAGAAAACGCAGATTCGATGCCGCGCCGAGGAGTGCTGGCAGCCGGTCGCGGCCGGCGTCCTGGGCCTGGCGACCAAGCTCTACGAGAGCACCCGGACCCGCCCGACCGCCGCGATGAAGCGTGGCGACCAGGAGCGCCAGCTCACGCTCAGCTACCGCCGCGGCCCGCTGGCGCTCGGCGTGCCCGACGACGCCACCGGCGTACAGGCGGGAGACCGGGCACCCAATGTGGACTGGAGCGACCCGGAGACCGGTCCGCAGCGGCTCATCGACCACCTCCGTGGCCCCCACTTCACCCTGCTCGCGCTCGGTGACGCCGCGATCGACGGGCTCAGCGAGGCCACTTCCCAGTGGCCCGAGGCCGGGGCGGCCCTCCACCCCGTCGCGGTTCCCACCACCGCGGCCGCGCACCTCGCGCAGGCGTACGGCACCACGGTGTCGGCGCAGATCCTGATCCGACCCGACGGCTACCTGGCCTATGCGGCCAACGGCGACTGGGCCGGCGCGATGGCGGACTTCACCAGCCTCGCGGGGCCCGCCTGAACCCACCAGCACGCCACCAGTCGGTCAATCGGCTCTCGCGCGCCTGGTGTCGTATGCCCAGATCGCGATCTCGACGCGGTTGCGGGCGCCGAGCTTGCTCATCAACGAGGCGACGTGGGTCTTGACCGTGCTCAGGCCGACGAAGAGCTCGGTGGCGATCTCGGCGTTGGTCCGGCCCCGTGCCACCAGCGCGAGCACCTCCTCCTCGCGCTCGGTGAGCGGGTCGACGGGCTGGGCCGGTACCTCCGGCGCCTGGTCGGCGAAGGTCGCCAGCAGCCGTCGGGTGACGTTGGGGGCGATCAGCGCGTCCCCGTTGGCTGCCGCGTGGATGGCCTGCACGAGCAGCTCCGGCCCGGCGTCCTTGAGCAGGAAGCCGCGGGCACCGGCGCGGAGGGCGCCGAGGACGTACTCATCGAGGTCGAAGGTGGTGATCACCACGACCGCCATCGGGTCCGTCACGTCCGGCCCGGCCAGGCGCCGCGTCACCTCGACGCCGTCGAGCCCGGGCATTCGGATGTCGACGAGCAGGACATCGGGACGCAGCCTGGTCGCCAGGTCGAGGGCTGCGAGCCCGTCTGCGGCCTCTCCCACGACCTCGAGTTCGGGTTGCGCGCCGAGGATCATCACCAACCCGGTCCGGACCAGGTCCTGGTCATCGGCGACGACAACACGGATGCTCATGCCAGCGACTCCACCGGCAGCACCGCCTCGACCACCCAGCCACCCTCGGGCGCCGGCCCAGCGGAGAGCGATCCGCCGAGGAGCTGGGCGCGTTCGGCCATGCCAGCAGGCCGAACCCGGGCTCCGGGACTGGCCCAGGCTCGTTCTGTCCGTCGTCGCAGACCCGTAGCCTGACGGCGTCACCCTCCCGGCGTACGTCGATGCCGACGCGGGTTGCGCTCCGGGCGTGCCGTACGGCGTTGGTCAGGGACTCCTGCGCGAGCCGGTAGAGCGCGGCGTCCACGGGTCGTGCCAACCGGGTCACCGAACCCTCCAGTGAGACCTCGACCGAGGGCGTCGCGTCGGCGCTCGCCAGAGCAGGCAGGTCCGAGACACCCGGCTGCGG
Source organism: Nocardioides insulae DSM 17944 (assembly GCF_000422825.1). Classification (GTDB taxonomy): domain Bacteria; phylum Actinomycetota; class Actinomycetes; order Propionibacteriales; family Nocardioidaceae; genus Nocardioides; species Nocardioides insulae. The sequence goes on from NZ_KE383928.1 coordinate 32,911, forward strand.
TGAGTAGGTGATCGCTTCCTCCTCTCGCAGCACCCGCACCATGGCTCTCATCTCCGCCAGGGTTCGCGATGCTTCCGACTCGATCGCGGCCAGGGCCTCAGCAGCCTTGTCAGGCTGGATGCCGGCGACCAGGCCACCGGCCTGCGCCTGCACCGCGATGGCCGAGAGGTGGTGGGCAACGGTGTCGTGCAGCTCGCGCGCCAGCGCCACCCGCTCCTGATTGCGGATCTCGCGCTGTTGGCGATGCCAGAGGTCCGCGCGGTAGCGGAACACCGCCGCGAGGGCGACGAGCAACAGCAAGAGGAGGCTCCCGCCGACAACGTCGGCCAAGCCCGCGGAGGAGGCGTACGTCCCCAGCGCGACGACGACTGTCACGAACACCGTCCCCAAGACCAACTCGCGTCCCGAGCCCCACCGCACCAGGGAGTAGAGCAGGATCAGGACGGCCATCATGGAGTACAGGCCCAGGTCCCCGGTGCGTGCAGTCAACTGGAGGACCGAAAGCAGCCCCGCGACGCCCCAACCGATCAGGACGGCCAGCAGCGGACGGCCCCGCCGCCACAGCAGGGCGGGCATCAGGGCCAGGGCGAGCACCGTCACCAGCGGTCGCCAGGCCAAGTCCGGCCGAACGATGCCCTCGACCAACGCGACGGCCGCGAACACGCCCACCAGCAGCCAGTCGAGACGACCGATGGGTGGGACGTCAGCGGGCCGCGGCTCATGCCAGATGGAGCGCCGGACACCGACCACGGCACCAGCCTAGGGACCCGGCCGCCGCGGCGTACCGGCCGAAAGGACGAGGCGGAGACCATTCCATCGGCCAGTTGAACTCCGGCCTCTGGGCCGAGGTGCCCGCCGCCGCGGCCGGCGAGGGTGGACCCACCGATCCCACCACGATCACGGAGGCCACCATGAGCACACGTCACCCCGCCACCGCACTGGAAGACGAGCCGATCCCGCTGAGGGTCAAACTCGCCGCAGCATGGACGAGCTTGATGTTCCTGTACGCCTACGTGGACATTCTCAACTTCTTCACGCCCGGCACCGTCGAGGACATCCTGGACGGCAGGGTCTTCGAGTTCGACCTCTCGCAGACCTTCTCGACCGCGGCGCTGGCCCTCATGGCGGTCCCGAGCCTCATGATCGTGCTGTCGATGACGCTGCCCGCAGGAGTGAGCCGCATCGCGAACCTGGTCGTGGCCTCGCTCTACCTCCCCGTCACGGCGTTCAACGTGGTGGGGGAGTCCTGGGTGTACTTCTACGGCCTCGGCATCGTCCTGGAACTGATCCTGCTCGCCCTCATCATCCGGTACGCCTGGACCTGGCCCCGCACCGCACCATCGGCGACCAGGGCGGGCGGTGAAACCGTGCACGCCCGAGAGCAAGCGTGAACCGAACCCGGCAGCAGGCCCGGTCGTGTTGACGTCATCTGCATCTGTTGACAACGCGATGCGCCGGGAGCACTTTGGAGTTTCGGGCTGCGCATGAGCCGCGAACCGCTCCGGGGGGAGCCGCATGCCTGATCTCACAGATCACGGATCCCTCGCCGCGCAGGCGAGGATGCGGGGGCACGGCCATCACGTGCGCCTACCTCGCGCTCGTCATCTCCGCTGACATGTCCACGACACGGCTCAGGATGACCGCGGAGGGGGAGGGAGAGCCATGTTGATCGTTGCCGAGCCACGGTTGCTCGAGAACATCCTGGCCAAGGACACGGGCGACCTGCGGGTCGAGGTGCTCTCCGGAATTCTCGGCTCGGGGAAGACCTCGATGTTGCGCTACCTCGAAGGCTCCGGGGGCTCCCGGCGCGCGGTCCGGGTCCTGCTCGAGGACTTCGACCCCGGCCACCCCGGTGAGCGCGGGGAGGACGCCTCCGTGGGGGCGGTGCAAGGTAGCTTCCACCAGTTCGCGCGACTGCTACAGCACCTCATCGGCGAGTTGCGCCCCGAAGAGCGCGACGAACTCAGCGTCGCCGCGAGGGACGCGCGCCACTCCCAGGTCACCAACGCCAAGGTGGCCGACCTGCAGGCCACTTTCGACGAGCTCAAGGAGAACAAGGCGTTGGCGCCCCAGGCGCTCGCCGATGCCTGGCGCCGGGCGGCGGGAACGTTGGGCGAGGAGTTCGTCCGGAGGTGGAAGACCGCCACCACCACGACACCCTGCCTGCTGCTCCTCGACAACTTCCACGCGATCGCGGACCAGGAGATCGGAGGCTGGCTCACCGCGCAGGTGTTCCCGGCCCTGACCGGGACGGTCGTCGTACTCACCGAAGACTCCGGCGGTTCGATCCGAGCGCTGCCGACGAACGCTCGCGTGGCGGAGATCCACAACTTCGACCGCAAGACGGTCGGGCGGTGGCTGGCGCAAGAGGTGGTGGACGAGCCGGTGCCCGAGGACATCGTCCGGAGTGTCCACGAGGTGAGCCAGGGCCATCCAGCGACCCTGAGCCTCGTCCGGGAACTGCTGTGGGGACCGGACGTCGGCTCCCTCGACGACCGCCGGGAGCTGCTCCGCAACCTGCCCGACCAGTTCGTGGAGCGGGGGGCCGTGCTGGCCGAGCGACTCGTCGAGCGGCAGGGCGACGACCTGATGCGCCGGGCACTGCAGGCAGCAGCCGTACCGCGCCACCTCGACGTCGACCTGCTCCATCACCTCTTGGGCGGCAACGAACTCGAGCGCAGGAACGTGATCGACGTCTTCCGGCGGCTCGCGCGCTACTCCTTCGTCGAAGACCTGTCCGGCAACGGGTCGCGGATCAGGCTGCACTCGTTCATCCGGCGAGGCCTCCTGGACCGCATGGCCACCTTTGACATCCCCGCTTTCAAGGACCTCAACGAACGCGCAGCGGACTACTACGCCGCGATGCTGCAGGACGAGGAAGACACCAAGCACCCCTACACCTCGGCCTTCGTCTACGAGGACCCGGACTGGCAGGTCAAGAAGCGCGAGTGGCTCGTACACCGCGGCCAGGCCGCGCGCCCGACCAAACGGCGCGAAGCCCTTGTCGACTTCAGCAAGATGTTCCTCGACGCCTTCTGGTGGTGGGGCAACTACATCCACTTCGACTTCTGCGACCAACTGGTGGCTGACCTGCAGCACCTCGTCGAGCATCACAGGGGCCCGACCGAGCGGGTGGCCGCGCCCGGCGGTGCCTGGCCCCAGCTCGCCCAGCTCCACGAAGCGCTCCGACGCATCCTCACCTGCTACCCGTTGCGCTCCGTCAAACCGCAGCAGGCAGCGTGGGGTGGCGTGCGCGAGTCCCTGCTCGTCGTCGCGGAGGTCTGCGGCCTGAGCATGCGAATGGGACGTCCGCACAGCGACGGCCTCGACAAGTACGAGCAAGAGGTAGCAGCGATGCTCAACGTGCTGCTGGCGCACACCTACCGTTACGAGGAGGGCGAGGGGGAGGACGCCGACCGCTACTACGAGGCCGCCAGGGCCCTCTTCACCGGGTGGAGCCAGCCGTGGGCGCTGTTCGAGTGGGCAGACATGCACCTCGAACAGGGAAAGCTGTCCGAGGTCGAGGACCTCCGCAAGGAAAGCGCCGAGCTCGTCCAGCCTCCGGGCGATCCCCTGGATGACCCGGACGAGGAGCTGATCGCCAACCTGCACCGGCTTCGTGCCGACCAGCGCTTCTTGGCGGGGCAGCTCGACGCGGCTGCCACCTCGTACGGCCGGGCTGTGCTCCACGCCTATTTGTCCCACCGCTCGGGGCCCCGGCCGGGGGACCCGCAAAGCGGGTCGCCCGACGAGTACACGCTGCAGTTCTACGTTGACATCCGTGCCCGAGCGCTGCGCCGAGTGAGCGAAGTCAACGAGTCGCGCGGCGAGGAGCGGGCGACCGAGTGGGCCGTGCAGCTGGCATCCGCCTCGGGAGTCGAGAGGTTCGACCGCGACGCGATCAGCTGCACGCTCCGCGAGCAACGGATCCTGGCGCTGGCCCAGCTGATATTTCCGCGGGGCCCGGAGGTCAGCGAGCTCGACACCACCGACTCGCCCTTCGGCGATGAGCTGCGACAGTTCCTGACCCGGCTCGATCGCAGCACCCTCGCCCGAGACCTCCACACGGTGCCGTCGTGAGTCCGCCGGGCAGCCGGCGTCGGGCCGCATTCCTCGAAGCGGCCGCCCTCGTCGTGCTCGCGGTCGGCCTCTTCTCGGTCGCCGGTCTCGTCGTGCCCCTCCTGATGACGTCGTCCTTCTCCGCCGACGACGTCGAGCGCTTCAACGCGATGGCCGCCATCCGGACCAACCTGGTGGCGGCCCTGATCATGGTCTTCACCGGCGGCACCCTTGCCTACACGGCACGGACCTTCCGCCTGAACCAGATGGGCCAACTCCGGGCGCAGTTCGAGAGCGCGGCGAAGCAGATGGCGACCGACGACGAGGCGGTGCGGATGGCCGGCGTCTACTCGATGGCCCAGCTGGCCGACGGGTGGCCGGACCAGCGACAGGCGTGCATCGAGGTCCTCTGCGCGCACGTCAGGCTACCCGGAGTGGCTGGAACCGCCGCGGTCAATTCCCGGACCACCGTCTTGCAGGTGATCGCCGAACACCTGAGACCGAGTCCCAGGGTTGGCCTGTGGCGGCGCTGGGTGCTCGGGACCCAGAGCAGGCCCGATTGGTCCGGCCACACCTTCGACCTGTCCGGCATCAAGCTCACCCGGCCCGTGGACTTCAAGGGCGCACAGCTGTCCGGTGGACGGATGCTCCTCGGCGGCCCGGGGATAGAGCTCGGCGACCTCTGCTTCGACGATCTCGTCCTCGAGCACGGGGCTTCGTTGTGCCTCGATGGCACCAGGCTCACCGCCGAGGTGACCTTCGCCGACGCCAGGATCGAGGGTGCATCGGTGACATTGGCCGGCTCGCGAGTCGAGAGCGGCGCGAGGTTGTCGTTCCTCGGAGCCCACCTGGTCAGCGGCCCAGAGGATGCGCGCACTCACGCCGGCGCAGCTCGCGGGGCCGGGCCGGCGCTGAGCATGCAAGACGCCACGCTGTCGAGCAGCGAGGCGGTGAGCTTCGAGAAGACGACCGTGGAGGGCGAAGTCCGTTTCGACGGTGCACATCTCGACACCCCCGTCACGTTCCGCCACGCGGAGCTGAAGAGCCATGCCCGGCTGACCTTCCGCGGCACCGTGTTCGCCCGCGACGTCGACTTCGAGGCAGCCGGGAACCACGGCGCCGAGCTCGTCCTCGACGAGGAGACGGCAAGCATGGGCGGACACCTCGACCTGACCCGCATGCGCAGCGCACCACCCCGGATCGAGGGGCGCGAGCCCGGCGGCCTGGTGATCAGCGAACCGGCGGCGCCCGGACCCGACGCGGGAAGGCCACTGCTCGATGGTCCGCAGCCATGATCGCCGCGCCCAGCGCCCACTCCTCGTGTTCCGCGCCTCACCCGCCGACGGGCACATCGGGGTCTGGTCGCGCGGCAGTCAGGTCGGCGAGGGAGCCAGCGCGCAGCCGCCCGGCGTCACCTCGAGCGGCATTGAGCAGGCCTCGGAAGTCCGCGTCGTACGCCACCGCGTCGCCCTCGCAGGCGATGAAGTACTCCGCCAGGAAGTCGGCGATGAGCTCGCCCTCGAGGGCGCCGTCCGGCGGGTCCAACGCGATCAGGAACAGGTGTGCGACGCGCGGCGAGCCCACCCGCAGCGACGGCTGGAAGTAGTTCAGCGGCAGCAATCGCCAGTCGTGCCGCTCGTAGAAGCGGACCCGCGCGGCCGGGTCGCTGGCCCGCTCGACGGCATGGAAGCGAGGATCCTCGATCTCTGCGAGCACGAGGGGCGCCCCAGCTCCCTGGGGGAGCGCCGCGAGGAGGTGCGAGGCGAGTCCTTCGCGACGCGCCGGCTCGGCGACGGCCAGGTAGGTGAGAAGGCGGACGCGGCCACCGAGGTAGTCCTCCGTGACCATCACGGCCACCGGCCGCCCATCGTCCAGCAACGTGAGGCCGTCACTGCCGCCGGTACGCCGGGCCTCGCCCAGCTCGTCCAGTGTCATCAGCTCGGAGGGCGGGAAGCTCGGCTCCAGCACGACGCGATAGAGCTCCGTGCAGGCATGGTCGTCCAGGTCGGCGAGGCGTACCGTTTCGAGGTGACGGCCCTCGAGCTTCGGTCCCGGGGTCATGCCCATCATGGTGAACCCCGAGCCGACGCCTGAACAAGGGAAGGTGAGGTGTCATGGAGATCGTCCTCTTCCACATCCACCCGCGAGACGGCCTGGACGAGGCCGAGTACCAGAGGACATTCGAGCACATGCTCGAACTGGTCTCCGAGATCCCGGGGTTCGTGGGCATCGAAGGATTCGCGGGGGAGGACGGCTCGGAGCTCGCCGTGGCCCGGTTCGACTCTCCCGAGGCGATCGCCCGTTGGCGCGACCACCCCGAGCACGTCCGTACGCGCGACCGAGGTCGCGAGGAGTTCTTCGCCTCTTACGAGATCACGATCGCCACGACCTGGAAGCAATACCAGTGGACCGCCGGCGACGCGGCGCCCGAGGTGACCGAGGACCGGAGCGCGCAGCGGTCGGTCGCACCCTGAGCATCGCGCCGCCGCTCAGGACGACCTGTCTGCGACGCTGCGGGTCGTCGACCGGCGATGGCGGTTGGACGCCGTTCGCGCTCTGCCGGACCACCTGGATCGAGACGGCTCCATCGTCATCCACCCGTTGGCCGGGCACCTCATCCGGCGGAGGGCCTGATGTTGTGATTGAGCCGGAACACGTTGTCGGGGTCGAACTCGCGCTTGACCGCAACCAGGCGGTCCCATCCCGCGCCGAACCCGGCGCGCAGCCGGTCGGGTCCCTCGTGGCTGATGAAGTTGAGGTACACGTCACCGGTCGCCCACGGCTCGACGGAGGCACGCACCGCTCGTGTCCACTCCCGGAGGTCGGCCGCACTGATCGCGAAGTCTGCCTCCCAGAGCAACAGGTGGCCGTGCTCGGCGGCCACCGGGTGCCCCTCGAGGGCCCGCCCAGCGAGCTGCAGCCAGCCCTGCGCGGTCGACTCCTCACCCCGAAAGGTGAGGTGGTCGAAGGCGAGCGCGGTCGCCACCCGAGCCGAGCCGTACGGGTCACGAGCCGCACGGTGGGCCTTGTAGGCACGCTCCCGCACCTCGATGGTCTCCGGTCGATCGGTCCAGAAGTAGGCCCGGCCGAGAGCCTCGAGCACGGCCGCGGTCGGGTCGACCTCGGCAGCCTGCTCGAGCGACTCGGCCGCCTCCGCCCACTGACCAGCGGTGAGTGCGGCGAGGCCGGCGTCGTAGAACGTGCGGCCACCCACCTCAAAGGCCATGGGACAAGGCTAGCGAGATCGACGCTCGCCGGGGGTGGGACCGGCGCTGTCGGCTCCCCCTTCGAAGTTCCACTGTGGCTGATTTGCCTGAGCTCCATGTATCTCCTGCCTCGGTTCAGGGTCATCTTCTGCGACGGAACGAGATCCGTTCCGTGGAAGGAATGTCATGAAGTCATCGATCGTCGCCATCGCACTCACGATGGGCGGGGTTGCAGCGCTGTCCACCGTGACCCCTGTGGCACAAGCGGCGCCCGCCAGGGCCAGTGTCACCGTGACCATCAGCGCGGAGGGCACCGACATGTTCGGGGTCGTGAAGAGTTCGAGGCCGAAGAGGTGTGCCGCTGACCGGACCGTGAAGGTGTTCAAGCTCGTGAGGGGTGAGCCGCACCTGTGGGCGACCGACACCACGGGTCGGCAAGGCCGCGCCTTCGTGTGGTCAACCGGCAACACGGGCACCGAGGGGCGCTTCTTCGCCAAGGTCGCTCCCAAGCCCGGGTGCAGGGGCGACGTCAGCCCGACCATACGAGTACGCCGCAACCCGTGACGGCGACCCAACCGTGGTGGAGACGAGCGTGGTCCGTCTCACCGCGGCTGGCACCGGCTGGCTATCGACCACGGGCCAGGTACCCACGCTCGACCCCGTCCAGACTCGGGTGCGGTTCCTCGGGGCAGACCTCCGGTACTCCGTTCCTTGGCCTCCTCCGATGGCTCGCTCGAGGGTTGGTCAGGGACCGCCCTGGTGGCGGTGAACTCGGCGGGAGGGTGGCGTTGCTCCCGGCATCACCGGAGTCGAACGAGGCCAGCGTCTGCCCGAACGCCCAGGGTGCTGACTCACGGGACTGCGCTCGGCTGCACCAACGGCAGAAGGATCGTGTCCACGATCTCCTCGAGCACCAGTCGGACCCCTCCCTCGAGGGCTGGTCGAATCAAGGCCTGATGATGCGCTGTTCGATCGCTGCTGCGACGGCGCCGGCTCGGGTGTCCACGCCGAGTTTGGTGTAGATGTGCGAGAGGTGGGACTTCACGGTCGCCTCGGAGACGAACAGCTCGCGGGCCATATCCTTGTTTCCCAGGCCGCGCGAGAGCAGCTGGAGGACCTGCACCTCGCGCTCGGTGATCGGCGTGGCGCCCGGAGTCGTACGCCGGACCAGGGTCGCCGCGACCGACGAGGCGAGCACGGTCTCGCCTCGGGCGGTGGCGCGGATGGCGGCGAACAACTCATCGGGCGGCGCGTCCTTGAGCAGGTAGCCGCGCGAACCTGCCTCGAGCGCGCGCAGGATGTCGGACTCGGTGTCGTACGTCGTGAGCACGAGCACCTCCGGCGGGCTGTCGAGCGCGCGCAGGGCCGCGGTGACCTCTGCGCCGCCGGCGTTTCCGTCACCGAGGCTCAGGTCCATCAGTACGACGTCGGGTCGGTGCGCGCCGACCACCTCCAGAGCCCGGGCGAGCCCGTCGGCCTCGCCGTCCACGGACAAATCGGCCTGCCCGTCGATCAGGGCGCGGAGCCCGGCCCGGACCACCGGGTGGTCGTCGACCAGCACGATCGTGATCACGGCGTCTCCTCGATGGGCAGGGGGAAGCGGACCGACACCGTCGTGCCCTCACCGGGCGCGCTCTCGACCTCGGCGTGACCGCCGAGTGCAGCGGCGCGGTCGCGGATGCCGGCGATGCCGTGGCCGCGCGCCCCCGAGGGTCGTACCTGGTCGGGGTCGAAGCCACGCCCGTCGTCGCGCACGTCGAGCACGACCTCGTCCGGGTGATAGGTCAGGGTCACGACGACCCGTCCTGCCTCGGCATGCTCACGCACATTGGCCAGTGCACCTCGGGCGGTGCGCACCAAGGCCGACGCGATGTCGGACGGTACGACGGCCGGCTCGCCGTCGACGCGCACCTCGACCGGCATCCCGGGCGACGCCTGCTCGACGGCCCGGCCGAGCGCGGCTGGGAGGGCGGCGCGGGTACCACCTGCGCTGAGGTCGTGCGGTGCCAGGTCACGGACCACGCGGCGCACCTCGTCGAGGCCATCGCGGGCGGTCGACGCCGCAGTGCCGACGTACTCGCGGGCCGTCTCGGGCTGTGCCTCCCAGCAGCGCTCGGCGGCCTGGAGCAGGAGGTTGATGCTCGAGAGGCCTTGACCGACCGAGTCGTGGATCTCGCGGGAGAGGCGGGTGCGCTCGGCGAGCGCCCCCGTGCGGCGCTGCTCCCCGGCGAGCTCGTCCTGGGCCTTGACCAGCCGGTCGAGCAACTCCTGCCGTGCCCGCGCCTCCCGGTCGAGCGCCCGGTAGGCGAGCACCGTCAGCAGCCCGACGCCGATCGGCCCGGCCACCTGCACCGGGTCGAAGCCGTCTGTGATCCGCTGCCACGACGCGGTCAGCAGCCCGGTCATCAGGACCACCGTCGCCACCGCCCACGGGAACGGCAGCACCTGCAGCACCGCAAACGCCACCGGCACCGCGCACCAGGCGAACGACGGCGCCAGGGCGGTCAAGGCGGCCCACACGACCACCATCCCGATCACCCACGCGATGGGCCACCACGTGCGACCGCGCAGCAGGTTGCGAGTGGCGTACGCCGGCCCCAGCAGCACCGCCCCGGCCAGTACCGCGGCCCCGCCAGCGTCCAGGCCGTGCCGGTCCACGTACCGGGTCGCGCTGGTCGCGATGAGCACCACGAGCACGACGAGCAGCCAGAAGTCGAGTCGCGAGGCGGTCGCGAGGATCCCGTGCTCGCCGGGGCGGCGCTGGTCGGTGGGCGAGGTCATCGTCGGATCAGCCTACGGAGGATCGGAGGTCGACGACGTCAGCCAATTGGCTATCGAGGCCTAGCCGGTTGCCAGAGGTCCGGGGAGCCGGGACGTAGCACCGTGGAGACATCGGCTCGTTCTGCACCCAGGAGACACCCATGAAGCGCACCACTCTTGTCACCGGCTCACTCCTCGCCGTCGCCGCGGTCGGAGCCGGCCTCGCCGCGACCCCGGCCCTCGCCCACGGGGACGCTCGACACCACGGCTCGCCGGCGGCCTACCAGCTGATCGGCGACGACGTGGGGCCGGCCGATCCGGCGGGTTCGAAGTTCGAGGGCATCGGCGCGGACCAGCGACGGGGCGTGTTCTACGTCAGCGAGGTCACCGGTGGCGAGATCCACCGCGGCTCCGTCCGGCACGCGCAGACCACGGAGTGGCTTTCCGGCGACGGCACCGACGGTCGCTTCACCGCACGCGGGATCACCGTCGACCGCCAAGGCCGCGTCTACGTCGCCGGCGGGCCCAATGGCATCGGAGCCGACCGCCCCGACCTGTGGGTCTACGACGCGCGCGGCCACCTGCTCGCGGCGCTCCGCGCTCCGGGCACCGACGTCTTCCTCAACGACGTCGCGATCGGACCCGACGGCGCGGCGTACTTCACCAACTCCAACGACCCGCAGGTCTTCCGGGTGGCCCCGGACCACGACGGCTGGCGGGCCACGTTGTGGGCAGACGCCACCGACACCATCGAGCGCCAGGACGGCTTCAACCTGGGCGGCATCGTGCTGACCGCCGACCGCAGTGCCTTCGTTGTCGCGCAGGGCAACACCGGCCGCCTGTGGCGGTTCTCGACCCGCACCGGCGTGGTCAGCGCGATCGAGACGGGCGGCGCCGACCTGGTGAACGCCGACGGCCTGGTGCGCGAGGGCAACCGGCTCACCGTGATCCGCAACTTCACCAGGATGCTGGCCACTCTGCGGATCTCTGCCGACGGTCGCCACGCCCTCCTCGTCGGCCAGCGGTCCACCGATCCCGATCGAGTCCTCACGACGGCCAAGCTGCTGCGCGGACAGACGCTCTACGTGGACAGCAAGTTCGACGAGCCCGTCGCTTCGGCGCCGTACGAGGTCATCACCCGCCCGTTCGTCCGATGAGATCGCATACCGCACTGTTCGCCGCTCTCCCGCTCGCGCTCGTCCTGAGCGCCTGTGGAGGAGGCGGACCAGCCGAGACACCGGACACCGGAGACGGAGGGCGACCGACGACACCGGCGTCCGCGCCACCGGCCGGGTCCGACCGCATCCCCGTCGACCGGCGCGAGCCTGATGACCGGCTCGACCAGGCGGCACTGAACGCCCGGCTCCGGGCCGCTGCGTGGGCCGACGACGTGCCCCGCGCCCGGCGGATGATCCTCCGCGGAGCCGACGTCAATGCCAAGGACGACACCGAGCAGTCGGCGTATCTGATCGCCACGAGCGAGGGCTACCTCGACCTGCTCCGACTCACCCTCCGCCACCGCGCGAACGTGGACGACAAGGACAGCTGGAACGGCACCGGCCTGATCCGGGCCGCCGAGCGCGGACACGCGAACGTCGTCGGAGCCCTGCTCCGGGCCGGCGTCGACCGCGACCACGTCAACCGGATCGGCTACCAGGCGATCCACGAAGCAGTGTGGCTCGGCGCGGACACGCCGTCGTACGCCGCCACGGTCCGGGTACTCGCCGCCGGCGGCGTCCGGCTCACCGACCGGTCGCCGTCGGCCGGCCTCACCCCCGTCGAGATGGCCCGCGCGCGAGGATTCGACCAACTGGAGGGCATCCTGAGCCACATGACCAACGAGCGCCCGCCCGCCGACCCCGACCGCGCGCTGCTCGTCGCCGCGGGGCAGGGCGATGCCGACGCCGTGGCGCTCGCGCTCCGCTCCGGCGCCGACATCGAGACCCGCGACGAGCGCCAGCGCACCGCCCTCCTGCTGGCCAGCAGCCACGACCACGTCGCGGTCGCCGAGGTCCTTGTCGCGATGGGCGCCGACCCGGACGCCCTCGACGACCGCCACGACACACCCTGGTTGGTCACCGGCGTCACCGGCAGCGTTCCGATGCTCGAGGCACTGCTGCCGGCACACCCCGACCTCACCATCCGCAACCGCTACGGCGGCCTCTCGCCCATCCCGGCCAGCGAGCGCGGCCATGTCGACTACGTGCGCCGCGTCGTGCGGACCGACGTCGACATCGACCACGTCAACGACCTCGGCTGGACTGCCCTGCTGGAGGCGGTCATCCTCGGCGACGGCGGCCGGCGTCACCAGGAAGTCGTCAAGATCCTGCTCGCCGCCGGAGCCGACCGCACCATCACCGACGGCGACGGCATCACCGCGCTACAGCACGCCGAAAACCGAGGCTACGACCGGATCGTCGCCGTGCTCCGCGGCTGACCCACGGTCAGCGGTCCCAGCGCACGGGCGCCCGGCGCCGCGACGAGGGCGAGGGATCCTCTGACTCGGTTTCCGTGCGGACGGGACCGCAGCAGGCGCGGGTGACAGGCTCTCGAGGTATCCAGGTCGTGGTGGACCTGACGAAGCGACCGGCCGGAAGCGGGATGAACCCCGAGCCGCGATGCGGCGGCCACCCACGCGATGCGTTGGACCGCGCCGGCAAGGCTGGAGTGGCAGCCCCTAGGGTGGGCAGTCGTGGAAGCCCTGACCGCAAGCGAGCGTGACTCGCTGGAGGCGATGGTGGATGCCCAACGATCCGCGATCGACGCGTTGCTCGATGACATCACCGAGGACGAGGCGCGGGCGAGGCTGGTGCCGTCGCTCACGACGGTGCTCGGACTCGTCAAGCACGCCACCTTCGTCGAGCGGGTGTGGTTCGACCACCGGCTTGGAGGACGCACGCGGAAGGAGCTCGACCTCCCCGAAACGGTCGATGAGAGCTTCGTGCTCGAACCGACGGACACCAGGGAGTCCGTGCTCGCGACGTACCGCGCCGCCTGCGAGCGGTCCCGAGCGCTCGTCGCCGGCCGCGACCTCGACGAGCTCCTCGACTGGCGGGGCACTCCCGTGAGCCTGCGCTGGACCCTCCTGCACATGATCAGGGAACTCGCCCGGCACGCCGGACACGGCGACATCCTGGTCGAGCAATTGCACGAACGCCGCAGCCACCGGAGCTGAGCAGGCTGGGTCGGCACGCCCGCAGCTGGATGCCCCATCGGCGTGTGCATGAGCATGCCGAAGTCCGGTGCCGGGCGGGGTGGAATCCGTACGACGTCACCGGATGGCAGCCTCGGGCGCTGCTGCGGGAATCAGGGCTTGACGCCTGACACGACGAGCATCTCGCAGGGACCGACGAACCCCTCGGGGCCCTCGAACTGAGACAGCGTGTCCTCGATCTCGCTCCAGGCCGCGCTCCGCTCGGCATCAGTCACCGCCGCGAGCATGGCATGCAGTGCGCCGAAGGACTCCCGTTGGAATCGGACGCACTCCGCGGCACTCTCCAGGCGCAAGGGTGAGGGAATCCGCCGGACCGTGACGTCGACGAAGCCGGCGTCGCGGTAGGCGGCCTCCGCGACGCCGGGCGATCCCAGGCTGAACGGTCCCGGCATGCCCGGGGCAGGGGCCGGTAGGGCGGCGACGCGCCGGATGATGCCGACCGGCAGCGCGAAGAAGCCGTTGCGGTCCGGGGTGGAGTAGACCACCGAGGACAGCCGTCCTCCCGATCTCAGGGCGCCGTGGATCTGGGTCAGAGCACGGTGCTGGTCGGGGAAGTAGATCAACCCGACCCGCGAGAGGGCGGCGTCGTAGCTCCCGGCCCCGACGGTGGTCAGGTCCTCTCCGTCGGCCTCCTGGATTCCGACGTTGGTCAGCCCGGCCTCGGCCGCCGTCTTCGCGGCGTACTCCAGGATCGCGGGGGAGATGTCGGTGGCGAGGACATGCCCGGACGGGCCGACGCGACGTGCTGCCGCCAGGGTCTGTCCCCCGGCACCGGCAGCGACATCGAGCACCCGGGAGCCGCTGGTGAGGGCGGCGTCGTCGAGCATGGCGTCGGTGGCGTCGCCCAGCCATCGTTCGATGACCGGACCCCAGCGGTGCCAGGCTTCCGCCGCCTGCTCCCACTGGGCACGGGTGGTGCGCTTGAACGCGACCGGGTCGAAGTTGGATGTCATGGTGAACCTCCTCGGGTCTGGCCGTGGTGGCCTTTGTCCGAGCCTCACCGCGGGGGCGCACTGCTGCCAGAACGGGTTCTGGACCCCGGCGGGACAGATTCTGGACGTGGCCCGGTCATGGTCGGAGAATGGTCGGGGTGAGGGACTACGCGCAGTACTGTCCTGTCGCGATCGCCAGCTCCGTCATCGCGGAGCGCTGGACGCCGCTGATCATCCGCGAGCTGGTGCTCGGCGGACGGCGGTTCAACGAGATAGACCGGGGCCTGCCGGGGATTTCTCGCACTCTGCTCAAGCAGCGATTGGATCACCTCGAACGCAAGGGCGTGGTCGAGCGGGTCGAGCTGGGCCACGGGCGCGGACACGAGTATCAGTTGACTCCGGCGGGACGAGACCTGGAGGGCGTGATCATGGCCGTCGGTGAGTGGGCGGTGCGCTGGATGTTCACTGAGCCCGTCCCGCGCGAGGTCGATCCGGTCACCCTGACCTGGTGGATGTCCCGACGTCTGGTGTGGGATGAGATCCCCTCGGGTCGGATCGTCGTGCAGTTCGACTACCGGGGTGTGGACACCGCACCGACCAGGATCTGGATCGTGCTGGATCGCGGTGAGTCCTCGGTATGCACCGACCCGCCCGGATTCGACAGCGACGTGGTGGTGAACACCGACGCGGTGGCCCTGATGCGGGTCTTCTCCGGCATCACCTCCTACGTCGCGGCCACGACCGAGGGGACCATCTCCGTGTCGGGCCCGCCACGGCTCACCCGAGCGTTGCCGCGATGGTTCGCCTGGAGCCCGTTCGCGCCGGCCGTACGCCGCCTGTTGGCCGAGCCCGACACCGAAGACATCACTGGAACACCGACTTCGGACTGATCCACGAGCAGGTGGCCACCGCCGGAGGTGTCAGGCGTCGGGCGGCGACAGAGATGCGTTCCCGCCCATCGCGGTCGGACGGAGGAAGAGCCGCCATGCGACGCACAACCCGGCCACGGACCAGCAGGTCGCAATGGAGACGTTCAGTGCGTAGGTGAGGACGGTCGAGGGTGACATCGGCCAGGCATGGCTCGAGAGTACGAGCAGACCCACGAAGGTTCCGACAAGCAGGGCAGCTGGCAACAGGACCGCCACCCACCTCGGACGAAGATCCGGCTCGTGGACAGGAGGCATCCTCCGCAGGAAGAGGATGCCGCCCACGCCCACGACTGCAAGGCCGATGAGTGTCGAGGCGTACTGCGCCCATTCATAGCGGGGCATGCCTTCGTACTCGAGCCCCAGCCAGGCGATTCGTTCGGACCCCCAGCGGTCGGAGTGCGTGAATGAGTCCCACGCGACGTGCGTGAAGGCACCCAGCCACGCGGCGGGCACGCTGAGGATCCAGTCGCGCGGGGTGAGCCGTACATGCGCGTGCAGACGTGCCCGGACCGCATCGGGGCCGAGATCGATCATCGCGTCGCGAAACAGCGCGAACCACAACCACACCACGGTCAGGCTCACGGCCATGTCCACGGTGGCGACGCCGGCGAGGCTGTGCGAGAACGCGTATCCGCGGGGCCAGTGGAGGAACAAGGGAAAATCTGGCGACATGGATCCGACGACCAGTGTCGTCATTGGAAGGCCAAGCCGGCGGAGCGGTAACACGACAGCCGGGTGGCTGAGCGTCAAGGGCACAGCCACAGGCTAGGGCGGGGGCCCGACGAGGACAGGACCCGCGTTCATCAGGATCGATCGCAGTTGGACGTGCCGACGACCCCTCCTGTGGGCCGAAACTCCCGCGTCCGGAGATACGGGACCGAATCTGTCCGCTGTGCCACGTAGCGTGCCGGAAACCACGTCACCGCGAGGAGCACCCATGAACCTGGTCTCGATCCGCCTCATCACCGACGACGTCGCTCGCCTCGTCGCTTTCTACGAGCGCGTCACCCACCTGACGGCCACCTGGGCAACGCCCGACTTCGCCGAAGTGGCAACCCCGTCGGGCACCCTCGCCATCGGAAGCACCCGCACCGTGCCCCTGTTCGCGCCCGGGAGCGCCCGCGCCGCCGACAATCACAGCGCGATCATCGAACTCCTCGTCGAGAATGTCGACCACGACTACCAACGCCTCGCCGCCACGTCCGGCACAGAGCCCGCGATCGAGTTCGTCAACGAGCCCACCACGATGCCGTGGGGCAATCGCTCCCTGCTGCTCCGCGACCCCGACGGCAACCTGGTCAACCTCTTCACGCCGGTGACCGATCAAGCGAAGCAAGTTCGCGATGGGAGTGTCCGCGGAACCGTCTGAAGAGCGGTGCGCGGGGTCGGGTCTGGTCTGATCCGAAAGGAGATGGCCGTGGCCGATACGACCGAACTGTCGGCAGACGCGATGATCGATCCGCCATCGGGCAGGGCTGCCCCTGATCCGGCACCTCGGCTGCACGCCCGGCGCCTTGATGGCCGCCGACCCGGTGTCAGCCCCAGCAGGGGTTCGGCTTGCAGGACAGGCGCTCCCCGAGCAAGTGCCTCGAACCGCCCACTATGGGTCAGGTCAACCTGTCTCCGAACCGTGCAGCAGTCCCAACGGCCACCAGCCCACCCGAGGAGTTCGAGGGCGACACTGAAGTGCCGCCTGGTCGAGCGTAGCTTCAAGCACGCGCCACTAGGGTGTGCCAGCAAGCGTTCTATCCCCGTTAACGTGGTCTAGGCTGCGGCTCAATTCCTGGATCTGGCGGTCGAAGCAGGCGGCCACGTCCTGCGGCTCCACTCCGCCGATGAGTTGCGCGATGGCCTGTCCGTAGGCGGCGTTCACCAATGTCTTGGCGACAGTTCCAGTGTCCAGATCTGTGGGGAAGAGGCCCTGTTCGACGCACTCGTTGACCGTGGTCTCGAACTTCTCGTAGTTCTCGTTGTGCCGAGCCTCGAGGTAAGCGGCGACCTCCTCGTCAGCCTGGGCGTAGGACGAGACAGCCAACCAGAAGCGCCACCAAGTCTGGCGGCGATGGTTGGACAACTCGAACCGGTGAAGCAGCCGCCTCAGGTTGGAGACCGGGTCGTTCTCGTCCCAGACCCGGGGTCGCTGCTGGTAGCCGTGACCGATCGAAGCGAACAGAACGTTGCGTTTGGAGCCGAAGTGGTAATTGATCGTCCCTGTGCTCAGACCAGTCGCCTCGGCCAGTGCACGCATGGACATCCCGTCCACCCCGCGGTTCGCAATGAGCTCGAACGTGGCCAGAACGACGTCTTCCCTGACATGGTCCCCCCGCGGTCTCGCCATCGCACACCTGATTCCTTGTCGTGGCACATGCCCTCGCTCGTGCTCTACTCATGCTAGAGGCCGACGCAGTGGCCTCGTGTCCGGCGGGACCAGATCACCCCCGCGGACGACGGCGGGGTGAGGTGGCGCCCTTCACCAGCCACCCACCCGCGTCTCGTCGTCGAGGAGTGAGCGTCACTCCGGCCGGTGATCCATGGCGGCACCGTCTTCGTAGAGGGCAGTAGCGTATTCGTCGAATTCAGTGCTGTCGGTGTCTATGTCGAACCACACGTCCGTGTCCTCGGTGGAGCCGCCGTCCTGATAGCCGCGGGACGCGAACTTCTCCAGCCATGCGTCCATGGACGCAGCAATAGCCTCGCCCGCATCGTCGTTCAGGTTTTCGTTGGCGAGGGTCTCTTCCGCGAGTTCTTCGGCGTGCTTGCCAAGGGTCTGCTGCACATCTTCGTCCAGCTCGTGGATCTCGCCACCGGCCTCCTTTGCCTGCTGGATCGCCATGGCGTTGCCTTTGATCACACCGAGGATGTTGGTGGCCTGGGCAGTCATGTTGGCGTCGAAAAGGATCTGCTGGTAGGCCAGCGGAAGTTCCTTGAAGCTCGACCCCGCCAGGAACGCTCCTGGCGACCGGGAAAAGCTGTAGTCGGTGGTGTAGCCGATATGGGGAGCGACCTCTAGGAGCCCCGATTCCGCCGACGTCAGCAGCGGAGCGAGAGTGCAGTCGACCGCGCCGCGCTGCAGGGCCTCGAAGACCTCGCCGTACTCCATGGACACCGGCGTGCTGCCGAGCTCCTTCACCTGCTCTGCCTGGGCAGCGGAGGCGATGCGCACCTGCCGGCCCTTCAAGTCCTCGGCAGACTGCACCGGTTCGTCACACAGGTAGTAGTAGCCGCCGAGGGCCTTGAAGGGGGTGAGCGGCGTCAACCCCATCTCCTCGTACTCGGTCAGGACCGTGTCGTTGTTCCAGCCCGCCTCATTGCCGACGGCGTTGGCCACCATCTCTCCGATGTAGGGCGAGGAGGGAAGACCTGCCATCACCGTGCCCAGGTCGTTGACGGCAGGGAACTCCGTGGGCTGGTACACCGGCAGGGTGTCGGCGATGTCCACACGGCCATCCACGAGGGCGTCGTGGATCTCGGCATAGTCGGCAATCGCCTGGCCCCAGACAAGGTCGAGAGTGATCTTGCCGTTGGATCGTTCCTCGACCAGTTTCTTGAAGGCGATGCCGGCTGGGGCGGCGATCGTGTTCTGCGAGGCGGCCGTGGGCTGGAAGGTCAACGTGACCGGTTCCAGGTCTTCGACGGCGGCGTCGACCTCGTCTTGCGAGGCGCCGTAGGCGAATCCTTCACCTCCGCCGGCGTTGTCTCCGCTGCCGGTGTCTCCGCCGCCTGCGCTGCCGGCGCAAGCGGTTAGGGCGAGGGCGGCGATCGAGAGTGCGGCCGGGGCCACCAGTTTCCGACGCCAGTCGGTACGTGGATCGTTGCTGTTCATCTGCGCCTCCCTTGAGGGCAATGCGAATTCGGGGTCCGCTCAGGTGGCCTCGTTGAGGCATGACGTCCCGCCGGCCTGGCCCGCACTCGCCGGGCGCCACTCGGGTGGAGTTCGGGTTGCGTCGGGCTGCATCTGGGCCGGAGCGTGGGAGTGTCCTTGCGTGGGATGTCCCGGGGTCCGGGTCCTCTGGCGCTGTGCTTCGCGGCAGCGCAGGCTGAGGGGTCCTGCGTTCGGGAGGGTCAGACCCTGCGGCCCAGGAGTTCGCGGGCCATGACGATCTTCATGATCTCGGTGGGCCCTTCCATCTGCTTGCACATACGCAGGTGGTTGTAGAAGTCGCTGAAGGGGTAGTCGTCCAGGGCGAGGCCACGACCACCCAGTACCTGCATGGATCGGTCGACGACTCTCAGCCCGGCGTCGATGCAGTAGCCCTTGACCATGGAGGCTTGAAGGCGGGTCGATGAGTAGTCGTTGTTGGCGTTGTCCACGAGCCAGGCCGCGTGGAAGGTGTTCCAGCGGATGGATTCGATGTCGTACTGGTTGTCGGTAAGCATCCACTGGATGGCCTGGTTGTCGCCCAGCCTGCCGCCGAAGACTTCGCGGGTGTTGGCGTAATCGATGGCCAGGTCTTGGCTGCGTTGGGCGGCGCCGAGTGCCCCGCCGCCGAGGCGGAGGCGGAAGCGGTTGAACTGGTGCTGGGCGATCTTGAAACCCTGACCCTCTTCGCCGAGAAGGTTCTCCCGCGGGACGATCACGTTGTCCAGCTCGATCTCCTCTTCGGAGCCCCATGAGCGGGAGATGACCGGGATGTCCCGGACCTTCTTGATGCCGGGGTTGTCGTTGTCCACCAGGATGACGCTGATGCCGCGGTTGCCCTTCTCAGAGTCCGTGACGGCGGCGATCGCGGTGTAGGAGGCGGTGGCATGGCCGGTCCGCCACATTTTGCGGCCGTTGATCACCCAGTGATCGTCCTTGAGCACTGCGGTGGTGCGGATGCCGCCCAGGTCGGCACCGGCGCCCGGCTCGGTAAAACACATGGACCAGCCGGTCTTTCCCTCGAGCACCGGATAGAGGTACTTCTCCTTGATGTAATCCGAGGCCTCGTACATCACCGGCCACGGCGCAAAGGTAGCGCCGGGCAGGCGCCGGGGCGATTTCGAGGTCTCGGAGAGGACGATGACATCCTCGGTGGCACCCAGTCCTTGACCGCCGTACTCCTTCGGAACGTTCAATCCGTCGATGCGGTATTCGTGCATCTTGGACTTGAGGTGGGTGGTGAGTTCTGTCCCGTAGTCCTCGACGGCCAGCGGCCACGACCGGTAGTGGGGCAGAACCTCGATCTCCATGAATTCGCGGGCCCGGGCCTGGAGGTCCTTCTGGCTGTGCGTCAGTTCAAAGTCCATGGTTCAGCCTTCTTCTTCGATGGATAGTCGTGCGGTGTTGATGTCGAGGTCCACCGCGATCTTCCCCAGGACGCTCCTGGATTCGATGTCGGCAATGGCCTCCGGTACGCGGCCGAAAGGCAAGGTCTTGGTGATGCGGGGTGATATCTCGCCGGCCTTCCAGAGGCGAAATAGTTCCTGGACGTTGGCCCGGTTCTCTTTCGGGTGGCGTTTCGTGAAGGTCCGCCAATCGACGCCGAGGATCTTGCTGCTGCGCAACAGCACGGCGTTGAGCGGAATGGCCGGGATCCCGGCCGTGAAGCCCACGACCAGATGCCGCCCGCAGTGTGCCAAGGTCCGCAACGCCGGCTCGGAGTAGCCGCCACCCACCGGGTCGACGACGATGTCGACGCCGCCCGGCGCCAGCTTCTTGATCTCGGCGCTCAGCGCCTTTTGCGCTGGTGTGGAGGCCATGTCCCGGGCGTAGACGAAGCCGGACTCGGCACCTGCCGCAAGAGCGAACTCGAGCTTCTCCCGGCTCGAGGCTCCCGCGATGACCCTGGCACCGGTCGCCCTCGCCAGGTCGATCGCGGCTGATCCGACCCCTCCGGCGGCTCCCAGGACCAGGACCGTCTCGCCGGGCTTCACTCTGCCGACGTCGAACAGCGCGTGATAGGCGGTGGCATAGGTGAAGAGGAACGCCGCAGCCTCCACCATGGGAATCTCCCGAGGTACCAGGGTGAGCCGGCCCGCCTCGACGCAGAAGTACTCCGCCAAGGCTCCCCACCCAGAGATGCCGACCACAGCGTCCCCAGGGTTGAGACCGGTGACCCCCGCGCCTACCGCGTCCACCACCCCACTGAACTCTCCCCCAGGCGAAAAGGGACGATCCGGCTTGACCTGATAGAGGTCCCTGATGAGGAGGGCGTCGGGGAAGTTGATCCCGACAGCAGCCACCCTCACTCGGACCTGGTTCTCCCGAGGTTCTGGCCACTCGACGTCGTCCAGGCTCAGCGTCTCCGGGCCTCCCGGGAGGTGACTGAGCCACGACTGCATGCTTGTCATTTCTTGTGTCCCATCAGATGTCGGGGCGCGGTCACGAGACCGTGGAGGGCGCGGCCAGCCGGGCCTCGCGCAGTCGGCGTCTGTTGATCTTGCCGGCGGCATCCCGGATGGGTTCATCGGCAAATTCCCAGGACCGGGGTCGCTTGTACGCCGAAACTTTCCGGAGGAAGTGCTCCAGAAGTTCCTCTTCCGTGACCGGTTGGGCCACGTGGACGATTACGTGGGGTGCCTGCCCCAGGTCGTCGTGCGGGAGGCCGATGACGGCCACGTCGACCACGGCAGGGTGGTCGCTGAGCGCGCTCTCCAGCTCAGCCGGGTACACGTTGGACCCGCCGACAAGGATCATGTCCGTCTCCCGGTCGGCGATGTAGAGGTATGCGTCCTCATCGACCCGCCCGATATCCCCGAGGGTCCTCCATCCCCCCTCGCCCGGCTCGTCCTGCGCGCCGAGATACTGAAAGCTCGCGCTCCCTCCGGGTGATCCGTTGTTGACCCAGATCAGGCCGGTCTCGCCGACCGGCAGCGGCTTGCCCTCGCGGGAGCGGATCTGCAGCTCGCCCCGGCTCAGCCGGCCGACGGTTCCCGGGTGGTCCAGCCATTCGGACCCGCTCACGGAGAACATGGCCACTGCCTCCGTGCTGGTGTAGATCTCCGCGATCGTCTCCGGGCCGAGCCAGTCGATCCAGGCCCGCTTGACCCATTCGGGGCAGGGAGCACCCATGTGCACCACTCGCCTCAGCGAACTGAGGTCATAACGCTCGCGGGTCTCCGTAGGCAGCTTCGAGATCCTGCTCATCATCGTGGGCACCATGTACAACCAGGTGCCCTTCTCCTGCTCGACCGCGGCCAGGACGTTTTTCGGATCGAACCGTCCGGTCAGGACGACCCGGCCACCCTGCAGGATCGTCTGGACGGCCGCGATGAACGGCCCGTTGTGGCTCAGCGGAGCGGTGACCACGGTGGTCTCGCTCTCACCGATCCCCATTGGCCCGTTCTTGAAGTTCTGACTGGACAGCAACGCCGGCGTCGGAGTCACGATCACCTTCGGACGGCCAGTGCTGCCCCCGGACCCGATCGCCTTCCACGATGGGGACACCACGCTCGGGGCGAGATCGACGTCCTCTGCATCGGAAATGTCGAGGTCCGCCGGTAGGTAGGTGCGTCCCTCGACAGCTTCCAGTTCGCGGCCGATCACCACCACCGGCGCCGCGGCTTCCAGCATCAGCGTCAACTCCGCATCAGACAGCTTGTCGCTCACGGGTAGCGGCACTGCCCCGACCTTCCAAGCACCTACGAGAACACTGAAGAACTCCAGGTCATTGGGCAGGGCGAAGGCGATGACGTCGCCCACCGTGACGCCTCGCCGGATGAACTCTCCGGCCCACCCGTTCGAACCCGACTCAAGGTCGCCGCGGCTCAAGTGGCCCCGCTCCGCCGTCACGGCAATCGCATCCGGCGAGTTCGCCGCCAGTTCACTCAGTCGCATCACAAGCGACTCACCGGTCAATGTCTGCACACCATGCTCCCCTCACAGCCAAGGGCTCTCGTCAGTGGTTCCAGTTCGCCGTCGGCCGGGCGGCTTCAGTCACGACCCGGATCCACGTGACGGCGATCACGCCGGATAGTTGCACGATCGTGCGACTATCGTCAATAGTGGGTCCCACCAGCGCCCCCGGCGGGATGGCGGCGACACCGAAGCACGAATTCTTCAACGAGAGGAATGCCCAGCAATGAGCACCCAGGAAGCGCGTTCGGAATTGTCGGCAGACATTATGGTCGAGCAGACAGAGTCGGTCGTGACCATCACTCTGAATCGCCCGCGGAGCCTCAATTCTGTCGATAGTGAAATGATGACGAAGCTCGCCACTGTGTTGCTCGAAGCCGGAGCTGACGACCGCTGCGGCGCCCTCGTCCTGGCCGGCAACGGTCGTTCCTTCTGCTCGGGGAAGGACATGGGGTCCTCCGCCCCCAGCAGGACCATGGAGGAGAAGATGATGGTCAATCGCACCATGGCCCAGGTCATCCGCGCGCTCAGGGAAATTCCCCAACCGGTCGTGGCCGCAATCCAGGGACACGCCGTCGGCGCTGGCTTCGCCCTGGCGGTGGCAAGCGACCTACGCATCGTGTCTCCAGACGCCCGCTTCATGGCCCCGTTCGTCCGCATCGGGATGACCCCCGGGGACATGGGGTTGTCCTACTTCCTGCCCAGGATCATCGGGGCCGGCCGGGCCACCGAGCTGTTCTACCGGTGCGGAACGATCACAGCGGACGAGGCCGTCTCCTGGGGCCTGGCCGCGGAGGTCTCCGCGGATCCCCGGGCACGGGCCCTTCAGGTGGCCAGAGAGCTCGCCGCCATGCCCCGCGAGTCAATCCTCCAAACCAAAGAGATCCTCAACGCCTCCGCCAGCGCGTCGAACTACCGGGACCATCTCCAGCTCGAACTCAGGTCCCAGGCGATCGGCGGCGAGACTGCATCACATCGCAACGCCATGGAGCAGTTTCGGTCCAGAAAGCCTGCCGACCCTACTGCCTAACGGGTCCCTCAGTTCACCCCGACTCCCCAAACCGCCACCGGCGCCGGATGACCGGTCGGGGAGACCCGCACTCGGCGTCCCGGTTAGCTACACGGCTGTGGCGCGCTCCGCGAGCCCATCGGCAACCGGGATTGTCGACCTACGTCATAGCGCCGCCCATGTCGCGCCCGCGGACGCTCGCTCGTGCCGCTGGAAGTCGACCACGCACACCCGATTTCGCCGCGGGCGCGCCGTGTGCCGAGAGGCGATGACTACGCGATCATGCGGATTCCGTCGACGACGAGGAGGATGCCGAAGAGCACGAACAAGGCGGCGGCGCCCCACTTGGTGATGTGCTCGGGCAGTCGCTTGCCCAGGACCGCCCCGACGCCGATGGGGAGGGCACCGGCGGCGACCATGCCCAGGGTGGAACCGATCCAGGTACCGAGCCAGCCCTCCTGGGTGGCGAGGGTGATGGTGGCAAGCATGGTCTTGTCGCCGAGTTCGGCGAGGAAGAACGCGATGCCGACGGCCAGGATCGCGGCGCCCTGGCTGGTGCGTGCCTTATTGGCCTCGTCTTCGGTGAGCTCGTCACCGCGCAGGGTCCAGGCCGCGAAGCCGAGGAACGCGAGGCCTGCGACGATGGAGATCCATTGCTGGTGGTCGGCGAAGGCGTCTCCGATGAAGTAGCCGATCCCGACTGAGGCCAGGTGCACCAGGGCGGCGGCCGCAGTGATACCGATCAGGACGTCGCGGGCTCGGTAGCGGGCGGCGAAGGTCATCGCCATCAGTTGGCTCTTGTCGCCTAGCTCGGCCACGAAGATCACGGCTGTGCTCAACAGGAAGGCGTACACGGGGATCGTTTCCTCTCGGCGCTGGCCGGAGGAGTGCTGCCCATGTCGGGGAGGCCCCTTCGACCAGGCGCGATGACATAGGTGTCTACGGACTGGTCGAAAGTCTCGTCCGCCATCGAGGTGCTGGCCGGTCGTGCCGGGCCCGTGGGCCAGTGTGTCGACGCGACTGTTGGGGACTACTCCCTTTCGCACCGAGGGGTACGACGAGTCCTCGTCATCTACATGATCTGGCCGGCGTGACCCGATGCGGCATCGCCGGTGCGCGGACGTCGGGTGCCACCTGTCCTCTGTCACGACGTGTTTCTCAATGCGGTAACTGGTACGTCGTCCAGCCCGACGCTGCCTCAGCTCCGGCAGGGAGCCTGAGCTGCACCGGCCTCATCCGTATTTCGGGACGATCGAAGCAGTCCGAACCAAGCAGATTGCCACTTGCCCCGCCCCCACCAGGGGGAACCCGAACGTGCTGCCTTCCGCCGTCTGCACAGGCCGCGCGCCCGTATCGACGAGTTGGGCCGCTGGCCGGCGTAGGTCAGATGACCGTTCGCGCCAAGAGCCCCCAGATCACCAGCGACAGCGATGCTGAGAGCCACTGTTCGCACGACTGGTGTTGCGCGGCGAGTTCGGGATGCGACTCGTAGGCGGCGCGGACCGAGTCCGACGGCTCGGCTTGCGGCTACACGGCGCTGGTCATCAGAAGGGCGTGACTGATGACGACGTAGGCGTCTTCGGCGCTCAGCTCCGGAAGGTCGTCGCGCACCAGCGCCTGAAGCCGCCCCGCCGTCCTTCCCACTGCTTGCTTGTGCTCGACGACGAGCTCGGTCGAGACATTTCGCTCGAGAACAGACGCTTGCGAGCTGATCAAGTCGCACAGCACCGGCCGCGCGGCGAGCGACGTGGAGAGCCACGATGCGACCGCGTCCGCACGCTCGAATGCCGAACCCGTCGCCGTCAGGTGAGCCTCAGAGAGCTGATCGACCCACGAGTCGAGCTCCTTGTTCAGAAGGTGGATGAGGACGGCTTCTCGTGTCTCGAAGTAGCGGAGCACGTTCGACTTGGCCAGGCCCACGCGGCGAGCGAGCTCGTTCAGGCTGATCTGGGCATCCGGCATCTCGGTGAGCATCGCGCTGGCGACCTCGAGGTCCGCCACCTCGACCTCGCCGACCTCGCCTCCGTCCAGGTCTTCGCGGGTCAGCTGATCGCCGACGGTCGTCCGCTCGACCTGCTGCTCAACAACGCCGGCGTGATGATGCCGCCGGTTCGCCACGAGACCAAGGACGGGTTCGAGCTTCAGATCGGCAGCAACTTCCTCGGCCCCTTCGCCCTGACCGTCCGGCTGCTGTCGCTCCTGCTCACGGCTGAGGCGCCCCGTGTGGTCACCATGTCCAGCGGGCAGGCAGCGCGGGGCACGATCCGCTTCGACGACCTCAACTGGGCCAGCGGCTACAAGGCCATCCCGGCGTACGCGCAGTCCAAGCTCGCCGACCTCATGATGAGCCAGCACCTCGCCGAGCTCGCTAGCCAGAACGGGTGGAACCTGCTCTCGACCGCGGCACACCCCGGCAGTTCGCGCACCAACATCAGCTCCTCCGGTCCGACGATGGGCGGACGCCCTCCGGTGCTGCTGACTGTCCTGGGCCGCGTCCTTCCCTCGTCGACGCCGGCCGATGGCGCCCGACCGATGGTCCTCGCCGCCACCGACCCGGAAGCGGAGCAGGGCAGCTACTACGGCCCGAAGTACGGCCTGGTCGGACGCCCCGTAGCCGTCACCCTTCCGAAGACCGCGACCGACAAGCAGGCAGCCGCCCGCCTGTGGACGCTGGCTGAAGAACTCACCGGCGTCACCACTCCGACGCCGAACTGACGAACGCAACCGCCAACCCGGAACGGCTTCGCCCGCGCATCTCCACAGCCAGGGGTCGCGGGCCCGGACCGAGTGAGTGGCGGGCGAGCACACTCGCAGCATCCGGATCTGCGGCCTGCCCGTACGCGCCGAAAGGTGCGTCTATCCGCCGCGTACCGACCGGGTCGCGACATAGCGCCGCGAACGACGCGTCAGCCTCGGAGACTTCCTTCTGTCCCGTGTCCCACAGACCGATCGTCATGTGGGGCTCGACGCGTCCTTGGCGGCGTTCGACGCGGCCGCTTACTGGGAATCGGCAGCCCGTCCAGCGGGACTCGTGGAATCACGTCGTCGACGGTGGGCGGTGCCTACGCTGTGGTGATGGGTGCGGAGCAGATGAGTTTTGCGGCGTCGATCGGCGTCGAGGTCAAGGGCGACGTGTGGAGTTGCGTCGAGATCCCGGGATCTGCGGAGTTCCTCGGCACCGGAAAGACCGTCAGGATCGACGCGCGCATCGATGACGTTGTGCTGGAGAACGTCGGGGCGATGGTCACCGGGGCGGGAGGTCACATGGTGTCCCTCAACGCCAAGGTCCGGAAGGCCCTCGGTAAGGGCATCGGTGACACCGTCGAGGTGACGATCGTCAGGCGATGACACAGTGCCGTCGGGCATATGAGTCCGGCTCTCGCATTCCCATTCGTCTCTCCCCGGCGCCAGCTTTCTGCGCCGGTGATCGCGGACTTCCTGCGACCCTGAGTGCCGGGGCCGCGGCCCCGGCACCCGCCGTACGGATCAGACGACGTTGAGCGTGACGTCGATGTTGCCGCGGGTGGCGTTGGAGTAGGGGCAGACCTGGTGGGCCGCCTCGACGGCCTTCCGGGCGGTCTCGGCGTCGACCTGCGGCAGGCTGACGTCGAGCTCGACAGCGAGCCCGAAGCCGCCGTTGTCGAGGGCGCCGATGTGCACCGACGCCGAGACCGCCGAGTCGGCGACGTTGATCTTCTGCTGACCGCCGATCAGCCGCAGCGCGGAGTGGAAGCAGGCGGCATAGCCGGCAGCGAAGAGCTGCTCGGGGTTGGTGGCTCCGCCGGCCCCGCCCATCTCCTTCGGGATGCGGACGTCGGCCTCGATGAAGCCGTCGTCGGTGAACACGCGTCCGTTGCGGCCGTCTCCGGCGGCGTGGGCGACAGCGGTGTACAGGGTCTTCTCCATGGCAGTCATGTGGACAAGCCTATTGTGCACAATCAAATTGAGCAAGAGTTGGTTGCGAGCTAGACTGACGCCATGCCGCGCCACCCCCAACACGAGCTCGACCTGCAGCTCTGCTTCCCGCTCTACGCGGCCTCCCGCGCCCTCACCCGCGCCTACGGCCCGCTGCTCGCCGAGGCCGGGCTGACCTACCCGCAGTACCTGACCATGTTGGCCCTCTGGTCGAGCGATGCGCCGCCGACCGTGGGTCAGCTCGGCGCCAAGCTGCGTCTCGACTCCGGCACGCTCACCCCGCTCCTCAAGCGCCTCGAGGCCATGGGTCTCCTGACCCGCTTGCGCGACGCCACCGACGAGCGTCGGGTGGTCGTCACCCTCACCGAGGCCGGCGACGCACTTCAGGACGACCTCGCCGACGTGCCGGCCGGGGTGGTGGAGCTTCTCGGCGTCGACCTGGCCCAGGCCCAAGCGCTGCGTGGACTCCTCGACGACATCATCGAGCACCTCGACGCCAACGCCTGACGCCAACGCCTGACGCCGACGCCTGACGCCGGGGGGAGCCAGCGAGGAGGGATCGGATGGCGAAGCACGGATCTAGACTGGTCCGATGCGGCGGGAGGTGCGCTATGCCCATGTCGGCGACCTCAGCATCGCCTACGAGGTCTTGGGCGGTGCCGGTCCCGATCTGCTGTTCGTACCGGGGTTCGTCTCGCATCTCGATCTGGCGTGGCAGGAGCCCTCGTTGGCGCGATTCCTGCGCGGGTTGGCGTCGTTCAGTCGACTGACCTGGTTCGACAAGCGTGGCACCGGGTTGTCGGACCCGTCTGTGGGCCCGGCGACGGTTGAGGACGCTCTGGCAGACATCCGCGCTGTCCTTGATGCCGTCGGGGCCGAGCGCGCGACCCTGTTCGGGGTCGCGGTGGGGGCGGGGTTGTGCACCAGCTTCGCGCTGCGTGAGCCGGAGCGGGTGCGGTCCCTTGTGCTGTGGGCGGCGCACGCCCGGCTGCTCGCCACGCACGACTACCCCGCGGGTTGGACCGAGGAGTTCTACGCCGCCGCGCTCGCGGGCATCGACGCAAGCTGGGCCACGGGTTCCGGCATCGAGGCGATGAACCCCACGGCCGCCGGTGACGAGCGTTTCCGGGACTGGTTCATCCGGCACGCGCGTGCCGCTGCCAGTCCCGCCCAGGCCAGGGAGCTCTTCCACCTGTGCGCCGAGAGCGATCTGCGGCCGATGCTTGGAGAGGTAGATGTACCGACCTTGCTTCTGCACCACACCGATGACCCGTGGCTCTCGGTGGATCACTCCCGCTACGTCGCCGCGAACATCCCGGGCGCACGATTGGTCGAGCTGCCCGGTGTGGACCACTGGCCGTGGATCGGCGATGGCCAGGCGGTGCTGGCTGAGATCCAGGAGTTCGTGACCGGGACCAGACCACGCCGACGCGACCGTCCGGCGTTCGGACCGGAATCGCTGACTCGGCGCGAACGCGAGGTCTGCGGTCTGGCGATGCAGGGCCTGACGGCGCGAGTGATCGGCGAGCGCCTGTCGATCAGCGAACGGACCGCCGAGCGGCACGTGGCAAACGCCTACGCCAAGCTCGGGATCGGATCGCGTGTTGAACTGGTCCGCCGCGCGGGCGAGTTCGGGTTGTAACTGCGTAGCGGTACGGATGTGCCGGGTGCCCGGACCGCGCAACCTGTGGGAATGGACCTGATCGAACGAATCCTGAGAACGACCACTCAACCGGACTTCGGGCCGGAGCGGGTCCGAGACGTGGTCGCAGCGGTCCTGGCCGACCCCACGGACTGGCTCGATCCTCGTCACCAGCACCGCGGCGGCGAGGACTGGATGATGCACAGCCTCTATCGGGCGGCCTCGCTGTCAGTGCTGGCCGTGGTGTTCGGGCCCGGCATCGTGTGTCCGGCCCACGATCACGGCAGTTGGGCCGTGGTGGGTGTGTACCGGGGGAGGGAGCGCGAGACGAGGTACCGCCGCGCCAACCCGCCCCGGGGCCTGGTCGTCGATCGGGTCCTGGTCAGTCCCCGCGGGACGACGGTCGTCGTTCCAAGCGGCACGATCCACACGGTCGAGGCGCTCGACGGGCACGATGCCGTGTCGATCCACGTGTACGGCACCGACATCGTCACCCAACACCGACACGAGTACGACCCTGCCACGGGCGCGGCGAAGATCTTCGCTCCTGACATCCACGGTGACGCATGATCCCGCTCCGACCGGTCGACAGCATCTGCGTGACAACCTTGATCGACAACTCCTCCGACGCCCTGCTCCCCGACCAGGATGACGTGCGGCGCCGTGGCTCTGTCGGTGCGAGTGCCCCGCTGGCAGTCCAGCCGAGCCGGGTGGCGCAGGAGGGGCAGACCCTGGATCTTCTCAGGGCCGAGCACGGGTTCTCCGCCCTCGTCGAGGTGGTGATCGACGGCCACCGTCGGCGGATCCTGTACGACGCCGGGCCCTCGCCCGACGGGCTGGTGGGCAACCTCGACCGGCTCGGCCTGGACCCGACCACGTTCGAGACGATCGTGCTCAGCCACGGCCACTTCGACCACGTGATGGGGCTACAGGGACTGGCTCGTCGCCTCGACGGCCCGACGCCGCTCGTCGTTCACCCGGACGCCTGGCGCCGGCGACGCATCGTCGGCGCAGGTGGCTCTTGCGACCTCCCGACCCCGAGTCGCCGGGCGCTCGAAGGCCTCGGCTACCTCGTCATCGAGGAGCGCGGCCCGTCGTACCTGCTCGAGGGCGCCCTGCTGGTCACGGGACGGGTCGACCGCGAGACCGACTTCGAGCTCGGCATCCCCGGGCAGTACGCCTGGCTCGACGGTGCGTGGGTCGCAGACCCTCTCACCCACGACGACCAGGCCGTGGTGCTGAACCTCCGCGACCGCGGACTCGTCGTGCTCACGGGCTGCGCACATGCCGGCCTCGTCAACACCGTCCGCTTCGCCCAACGGCTCACCGGCATCGCCCGGATCCACGCCGTCCTCGGCGGCCTCCACCTCCGACCTGGACCCACGCTCGCCCCCTCGGTCGCGGCGCTCGTCGAGATCGACCCGGCCGTCGTCGGACCAGCCCACTGCACCTCGTGGGAAGGCCATCACGCGCTGGTCACCTCCCTCGGTCGGGCCTATCGGGCCAACTCGGTCGGCAGCACGTTCACCCTCGGACCGATCGCGCCTGAGCACCCATCCGCCCCCGCACGTCGTAGCGCCCGTCGTTGAGCCCAGTCACGCTGAGCGCGGACGTTCGCCTTTCGCGCGGGTCAGAGTGAGGGGTCGACCAGCACCTTGGTGTCCGGGCTGGTGCCGTCGCCCAGGGCGGACAACGCGGACTCGAGGTCGCCCAGACCGATGGTGTTGGTGTGCAGCACGTCGACACTGACCGCCCCCGAAGCAACCGCCGCCATCGCGCCGACGAAGTCGTCGTGGGTATAGGCCAACGACCCGATCACGGTGAGTTGTCGGCTCTGCCAGTCCCCGTAGCTGACCTCGGAGGCGGTCATCGGGTACCCGAGCAGGGACAGGGTGCCGCCGCGGCGAACCATCTCGGCCGAGGCCTGCAGGAGGCCGGCCGCCCCGGTGCACTCGTAGAGCACATCCGCTCCGAGGCCGGAGGAAACATTGTCGAGGTGGGCCTTGAACTCGTCACCCGGAGTGAAAACGGCGGTGAACCCCAGCTCGGCGGCCACGGCACGGCGATTCTCATTGGGTTCGACGACGATCACCTCCCGGGCACCGGCGTGGCGGGCGTGCTGGGCGGTCAACAGTCCGATCGGGCCGGCACCCTGGACCACCACGAGAGCACCGAGGCGCTGCTGCGTCCGGCGCACGGCGTGAAAGGTGACCGCGGTGGGTTCGATGAGTCCGGCCTGCTCGTCGGTGAGGGCGTCGAGCACTCGCTGAACCCGCCGTTCATCGACGACGACGGTCTGGGCGAAGGCACCGTGGGCCGGCGCCGCTGGGTCAACGCCGTTTGCCTCGGCGAAGACGAGGTCGCACATCTCCGCGAACCCCGCTGCGCAGGAGGCGCAGCTGCCGCAAGCGATCCCGACACTGGCGATCACCCGCTGACCCACCTCGACCGTGGAGACCGACGTGCCGACCGCGGTGACGGTGCCGGTCCACTCGTGGCCGAACACGGCCGGCGGAAGGAACTGTGGGGACTGGTACCCGTGCACGTCGGTGCCGCAGATGCCGACGTACCGGATCTTGACGACCACCTGATTGGGTGCGGGCTCCGGGACGGCTTCCTCACTGATCGTCAGGGTGTTGGGGTCGGTCACGTGCGCATAGCGAGAGCCCGTCATGCCTCCACCCTATGTGGGGCCGCTGGGGGCTGCGTCCCTACTGGTCGGCCGGTGTCTTCGTCGACCCGGTGGTCGCGACCCAGGACGCGAGCATGGCGAGTGCGTCGGCGGTCGGCGTACCGGCGGCGGCGGTGTAGACGTTGAGCGCCAGCCCGGGCTCGGAGGGCAGTTCGAGGGCTTCGAAGTCGAGGTCGAGGCGGCCCACGACGGGGTGCTGGATGCGCTTGCGGCCGCTGCGGTGGTAGCGCACGTCCTGGCTGGCCCACTGGCGGCGGAACTCCTCGCTGCGGGTGGAGAGCTCCCCGACGAGTTCGATCAGGGCCTTGTCGTGCGGGTTGCGACCGGCCTCCAGCCGGAGCATCGCGGCGGCGTCCTTGGCGATCTGGTCGTAGTCGATGAACATCTCCCGGGCGGCCTCGGGGTAGAGGTAGACGAACCGGGTGGTGTTGGCCGGGCGGCGGTCGTCGGCGTCCAGGACGGGGGCGTAGAGGGCTGCGGCGAGCGGGTTCATCGCCAGGATGTCGTGGCGGCCGTTGCGGATCCACGCGGGGGCGTCGGTGATCGCGTCCAGCAGTTGCTGGATCGGCGGTCGGACCGTGGTCGGCGGTGTTTTCCTCCGTCGGTGACTCGTTCCGGATTCCCTGGCCAAGGCGTAGAGGTGGTCCCGCTCGGCGTCGTCGAGCTTGAGCGCCGAGGCCAGCGCGTCGAGCACCGACTCGGACGCGCCGGCGAGACTGCCGCGCTCCATCCGGACGTAGTAGTCGACCGAGACCCCGGCCAGCATCGCGACCTCCTCGCGGCGCAGGCCCTGGACCCGCCGGTTCCCGCCGTACGCCGGGAGGCCGGCCTGCTCGGGAGTGATCCGGGCCCGCCGGGTGGAGAGGAACTCCTTGATCTCAGCACGCAGGTCCATACCTCCGTGGCCCGGGACTGGGGTGTTGCTGGTCATGCTTCCACGGTAGGTCGGGAACCTCCGCTGAGGCAGGCACTGGCAGTACCCGGAACGAGCGACACTCCCGCAGGCCCGCGCAAGCGGGTCTGATGGATGTCATGAAAGCAACCCTGATGTACGGCGCCGGCGACGTTCGTGTCGAGACCGTGCCCGATCCGGTCATCAAGCAGCCCACCGATGCGATCGTGCGGGTGGTCCGCTCCTGCATCTGCGGCTCCGACCTGCACCCCTATCACTCCATGCCCACCAGCACCCTCGGCTCCCCGATGGGTCACGAGGTCATCGCCGTCGTCGAGGAGACCGGCAGCGAGGTCACCGGACTGAGCAAGGGCGACTTCGTCGTCGCACCGTTCGCCTTCGCCGACAACACCTGCACCCTGTGCCGCGAGGGCTTCCACACCGCCTGTCCCAACGGCGGCTTCTACGGGAGCGAGGAGACCGGTGGCCTCCAGGCGCAATGGGCCCGGATCCCGCAGGCCTCCGGCAGCCTGGTCAAGGTCCCAGACGTGAACCCCGACAGCGCAGACGAGGGTCTGCTGGCCTCGCTGCTCACCCTCTCCGACGTCTACCTCACCGGCTACCACGCGGCCCACATGGCCGACATCAAGCCCGGCCAGAGCGTCACCGTCGTGGGTGACGGCGCGGTCGGTCTCTCCGCGGTGCTGGCCGCCAAGCAGATGGGCGCCGAGCAGATCATCCTGATGGGCCGCCACCAGGCCCGCACCGACCTCGGCCGTGAGTTCGGAGCCACCGACGTGGTCGCCGAACGCGGCGCCGAGGGCGTCGCGAAGGTCATGGACCTCACCGACGGGTTCGGTTCGCACGCCGTGCTGGAGGCCGTGGGTCACATGCCCGCCTACGAGCAGTCCTACGGCGTGGTCCGCCCCGGCGGCATCATCAGCCGCGTCGGGGTCCCGCAGTACGAAGAGGCTCCGGTCGGGTTCGGTTCCCTGTTCGGGAAGAACGCCCGCCTCGCCGGCGGCCCCGCGCCGGTCCGTGCCTACCTCGAGGAGGCCATCACCCAGGTGCTGGCCGGGGAGATCGACCCCGGCAAGGTCTTCGACCGCACCGTGTCGATCGACGAGGTCCCGGCAGGGTACGTCGCCATGGACGACCGCGAGGCGCTCAAGGTCATGGTCACCCCGTGACGAGCACCCACAGCGACCACGACGCGACGTCCCCCGTCCGCTGCGCCCGCCCCAACGGCCCGGCGGCCGGGGGAGCGGGCCGGCACAACGACCACGTCGCCCATCGAGCGCCCCGGCGAGCGCCAGCTCGGGCCCGGCAGTGGCGTCGTACCGCCCTGGCCGACGCCTTCGGCCACGGCAGAGCCCACTCCGCCCACATCGAGGAACCCACCAACACCATCACCCGCAACCACGAGATCGAGGTCTGACATGGAGATCCTTCCCCGCACGGAGACGATCAAGAATCCCGCGACCCAGTTCACCGGGGACGTATGGCTCGACGTCATCGCGGCCCCCCGCGAACCGGGCCAGCGGATGTTCGTCGGCAGGGTCCGCTTCGCGCCCGGCGCCCGGACGGCCTGGCACTCCCACGCGCTGGGGCAGACCCTCCACGTCACCCAGGGCATCGCCTGGATGGGCACCCGCGACGGATCCAAGATCGTCGCCCATGCCGGAGAGACGATCTACTGCCCGGCCGGCGAGGACCACTGGCACGGCGCCGCGCCGGACTCCTTCATGGAGCACCTCGCCATGATCGACCACGCCGATGACCCCGCCACCTCGACCACCTGGCTCGAACACGTCACCGACGAGCACTACCTCGGCTGAGCAGCACCGGCCACCCGGGCCGGCGCGGCCCGCGCGCAGCCAGATCGGGAACCTTCGCCCGGACACGGCACCGGGATAGCGCGCCGGGCTGGAAGTGGCTAGCGTCGGTCGCGGCGAGCGAGGGGGGCGGATGGGCATTGGTCGCAGTTCCACGAGTGGTGTGCTGGTCGCGACCTGTCTGTCCACCCTGGTGGTCAACGCCAACACCTCTGCGGTGAGCATCCTCCTGCCGGCGATCAGCGCGGACACCGGCATGGGGGTCGAAACGCTCCAGTGGGCGGTGACCGGCTACTCGTTGGTCGGCGCGGCGGTGATCATCACCTCGGGGTCGCTCGGAGACGTGTTCGGCCGCAAGCGGATCTTCCAGCTCGGGCTGCTGCTCTTCGTGCTCTCGTGCGTCCTCATCGCGCTCGCCGAGAGCGGTGGGATGGTCATCGCCGGCCGGGTCGTGCAAGGCGCCGCCGGATCGACGATCCTGGCGTGCGGACTGAGCCTGCTGACGGTGGCGACCTCGGGCGACCAGCAACTGAGGTTCGTATCGCTGTGGGGAGCCGCAGCCGCGGTCGGCGCGGCGGCGGGGCCGCTGCTCGGCGGCGTCCTCGTCGACCTGACCGGCTGGCAGGGCCTGTTCTGGATCGACGCGGGTGTGGCCGTCGTCTGCATGGTGCTGACCTACACGGCGATAGCGGAGTCGCGCGATGAAGGCCGGCCGCGATCCATCGACTACCTCGGTACGGCGCTCGTCGCGCTGACCCTGGTGCCGCTCATCTACGGTTTCACCAAGAGCGGCGACTGGGGCTGGCTCTCGGCAGCGACGCTGGGCTGCTTCGCGGCATCGATCGTCGCCGGGGTGCTGTTCGTGATCACCGAGAGGCGGGTCGCCGTGCCGCTGCTCGACCTGTCCCTGCTGCGCAATCGGATCCTGGTCGGCGCCACCGTCTGCATCCTCATCGGCGCGGGCACGATCAACGGCCTGATGTATCTGCTCAGCCTCTACTTCCAGGACCCGGCGACGCTCGGCTTCACCCCTCTCCAGGCCGGCATCGCGACCCTTCCCGCCACCGTCGGCCTGGTCGTCGTCGCGCCGCTGGTCCCGAAGCTGACCAACCGGATGGGCGCGCGTCAGGTGATCGGGTTCGGCTTCGTCCTGATGGCCGCTGGGTTCGCCGGCATCGGGATCGTGGACGCGTCGTGGGCCTACGCGGCGTTCCTGCTGCCGATCCTGGCCATCGCGGTCGGGATGGGCCTCTCCAACGGCCCGTCCTCGTCCGCGGCGACCTCGTGCGTGCCCCAGAAGCAGGTGGGGGAGGCCTCCGGCGTGTCCAACATGGCGCGATACGTCGGTGCCGCGGTCGCCACCGCGCTGGCGGCGAGCATCTACGCCGGTGTCCAGACCAACCGGCTCGAGGACGGCGCGGACCCCGCGGAGGCGCTCGCGGCCGGGCTCGGCGCGGCCTCGTGGCTGATGGTCGTCCTCAGCGCACTCGGCATCCTGCTGGCGGTGGTCGCCATCCGCCGCCAGCGGGCCGCGACCGCGGGGGCACTGGACGCCGCCGCCTCGGCCTCGGCCCACCTGCACACGCTCCCGACGAGTACGACGGGGCTGCCGCGGACCTCAACGAGCGCGGAGGGACCGAGATGAGGTCTGTTGTGCCACTGCGGTGAGCAGGTCCCCCCGGGTCGGGCCCTGCTGCGGGTAGCGCGCGCTGCCGAGGTGGGGTCGGAGGTGGGCCATCACGGTAGCATCGGCGAGCGCCTCGGGCGGTGTGGCAAGCATCCCCGAGATGCGCCCTGCCGCGCGGGCGAGCACGGGGTCCGCGGCCGCGCCGGACAGCAGTGCCGTCGTCACCGCCCAGGTCGGGTCCTCGGTCAGGTACGGCGTGCCGGCCAGGTCTGCGGTGAGTTCGCCGAGTCGATGGCGATCGAAGCGGGTCGTCGCCTCGACCCACGGCCGCACCCGGGCGGCGGTGGCTTCCTCGAACGCGGTGACGACGTCGGTGGGGTCCCGGGGAGCCTCGGCCAGCGTGTCGCGCAGTGCGATCGCGTGGATCGCCCCGATCGTCGCGCCCCGTCCGAGTGACGGGTTGGTCGCCGCGGCGCTGTCCCCGACCGCCACGATCCCGGTCGCGACCGGGACGCCGTCGCGCAGGTAGCTGCGGCGTACGTCCTCGAGTCCGGCCAGCGGCAGGACGTCTGTGACCGGGTCGCCCGCGGCGACCCATGCCGCCGCGGTCGGGCTGCACCGG
This sequence comes from Nocardioides insulae DSM 17944, assembly GCF_000422825.1. GTDB lineage: Bacteria > Actinomycetota > Actinomycetes > Propionibacteriales > Nocardioidaceae > Nocardioides > Nocardioides insulae. The sequence continues at coordinate 70,019 of NZ_KE383928.1, forward strand.
GCGGCGGCGAGCCAGGCGTCGGGGTCGCGGAGTGCGCGGAGCGCCCGGTCCTGTGAGCTGGCCAGCAGCACCACGCAGAAGACATCGTTGTCGCACGGCAGCGTGAGGACCGACAAGGACGGCTGGTGGGTCAACACCGGGCCCGCGCCCCGGGGCGGCCCGGCCGGACTGCGGAAGTAGCGGCTGAAGTAGACGAAACCGCAAGGTTCCCGCTCTTCCGCCGGCGGTGGCCCGCCGATCTGAGCGATCCAGCCCGGCAGCGGCGTCCGGCGTCCGGCCGCGTCGACCACCAGGTCGGCGGGCAGTTCCCCGGCTGTGGTGCGCAGCCCGCACACGCGCGGGAGGGTGGAGCCGTAGTCGACCACCAGGCCGGTCGCCCGGGCGCCTCGGTGCACGATCAGGCCGGGTTGGGACTGCGCCATCCGCGCCAGCGCCGCCTCCAGGAGGGGACGGCGGGCGGTGAGGGTGTCGAACCGCTCATCGCCCGGTTGCCAGCCATGGGTGGCAGCGTCGGGCTGCAGGTGGAGCAGGTTGGTCCGGGTGGCCCCGTAGGACAGCAGGTCGTCGCGAAGCTCCGGTAGTTCGCGGTCGATCTCCTGGCGCCAGCGCGGCAGCATCAGGTGGGGCTGGTGGAACTGGTTGACGCCCGGTCGCTGCCAGGCCTCCCAGGCGGACTCCGCGTCCTCGGTCGCTCCGGGCGCCGGCACCGGTGCGGGGTCGCGGTCCAGCAGCGTCACCCGGTGACCGCCTCGGGCCAGGAGGATTGAGACGGTGAGCCCGGTGAGCCCGGCTCCGATGACGACGACGCGCTGGGCTTGCTGAACGGTCATGGCTCTCTCCTCGGTCGGTGGGGGTCCCACGCTCGCGCCGACCGCTGGCCACCTACCAGGCCAGCCACTGCTCAACTGCTGCTCAGTCCGACCGCACCGGTGGCCGGCGTACGCCGATCTCGACAGCCCAGAGCAGCTCGATGAGTCGTTCCTGGGCACGGGCCAGGTGGCGGCGGTAGGTGCTGAACGGAAGGTCCAGCAGCTCCGCGGCCGCCTCCTGCGTCGGGGCACCCTTGAGATAGGTCCGCTCGAGCACAGTGCGGTGGTCCGCGCCGCGCGGCTCGCGTTGGAGGTCGGCGATGGTGCCGATCAGGACCTGCACGAGCTGCTCGACCGGCGCGGGTGCCGTGGCCTCGACGAGGGCGGTGCCGGTCAGCGGGGAGACGGCGAGCCGGTCGGGTTGCCGGAGGTCGGTCAGCGCGTCGCGGACGGCGGCCGCGAAGGCGTCGTGCCCCAGGGGCGCCGGGCGAAGCATCGAGGCCGGCGGCGGCCCTGTCTCACCGCTCAGCTCGCGCCGCGCCATGAGTTCGAAGAACTCGGTGGCGGGGAAGCGTCGCCGATCCCACCCGTAGCCGACGACCGGCGTACCGAAGTGGTCCACCGAGAACATCGCCTCCATCCCGAGATACTCGAAATAGGCTCCGTAGAGGTCGGGCGTGAGGCTGGCGATGAAGGTCCAGGCGGCCGGTTCCAATGCCCACTCCAGGATGCACGAGACGCCGTTGACCAGGAGCACCAGCGGATCGCGCTGGTAGGCCTCGGAGGCGCCGGCGAACCGATTGATGTTGATCCGCTCTCCCGGTCGCAGTGGAGCGCGCTCCTGGACGACGCGGAGGATCTCCGCGGCCACCGGGTCGTCCTCGGCCAAGGGGTCGCCGGGGGAGAGGTACACCTGCAGCGCGAAGGCGAGTACGCCGGCCTCGGAACGCATCCGGTACAGGACCCGGGATCGGGTGTGCAGCCAGCGCTCTGCGAGGGCGGCCGCCTCCGGACCCTCGGCCTGCGCCACCAGGCCCAGGATCTCCTCGTGCTCCTCCGGTCCGGCGCGGCCGATGGGGATGAGGCCGCCGTCGCGCAACGTGGCCGTCTCCTCCGAGAGGGGTCCTTTCCGGTGCAGCATCAAGATCTCGGTGGCCGACCGGTCTGGGTGGACCGCGCGGGGGTCGACCAGCCGTTGCAGGAAGTACTCCTTGATCCGCCGGTGCAGGTCGGCGTAGGCATCGGGCGCGCGGTGGGCGAACTCTGCCTCGAACACCTCCCGCACCACGTCGTGCAGGAACAGGCCGATCGCCCCACGGCGTACGTAGGGGCGGGACTCCAGCCAGCCCCACACCTCCTCCGCACGCGCCCCGACGGTGTGCTCGAGGAGGTCGTAGGTCATCCGGGTGGCGTGCGCGCAGGTGGCCAGGCCGGCGCGGTGCGCCGCGTCGGGTACGTCGTCGACGATGACCTGGCACAGGCGGGTGACCACGTCGGGTGCCTCGGACAGGTGCGTGGGTGCCGACCCGCCCGCGGCCGCCTCGGCCAGCATCGCGAGGGCGAGCGGGTGGCCGCGCCCGAGTCTGGCGAGACCTTCGCGCTCTCGTGCCGGGACCTCCGACCTGGCGAGCAGGTCGGCGCTCTGCGCCGGATCGAGGCCGTCGAGGTGGTGGACCCTGGACAACTGCCGCCAGCCCGGGTCGAGCAGCCACGCCCGGGGCGGTGCCGCGCGTCCCGCCAGGACGGTGACCCCGTCCGCCGGACGTGACGGGACGAGCAGTTCGCGGAACCAGCCGTCCAACGGCTCGAGCAACTCATAGCCGTCGACGAGCAGAACATCCGGTGGCGGCGTGCCGATGGCCTCGGCCACCGCCTGCGTCGAACAGACCAGATCCCGCGCGTCGAGGTAGGACACACTGCGGCCGTCTCGAACGGCCACTCGCGCCATCGCCTCCAGCAGGGTCGTCTTGCCGATCCCGCCCGGGCCGTGCACGAAGTGCAGACGAACACCGTTCGTCCCGCGGGCCGAGCCGGTGAACGCCGCGAGCTCCTCGGTACGGCCGACGAAGCCGCGCTCCCGCGCCTCGTCGAGGAGTCCGCGCAGCAGGCCCCTCCGGTCGTCCGCGGCGGGTGCCGCCGGCCCCCTGCCCGACATCCTTCGAGCGTAATCCCTTCGGCTGGCCTCAGGGCAGTACGTCGATGACGGCCCGCGCCTTGTACCGCGCGTCCCGGTTCTGGAAGACGAGGTCGCGAGTGTGGTCCGAGCACCGGACGAAACGGTCCTGGATGCGCAGCCAGGTGCCGTTGCCGACCTTGACCTGCAGTCTGAGGATGGTCAGGACGCGGAAGCGTCCGGTGCCGTCGTTCAGGGTGTTGCGCCTCTGCCCGAGCGTGTACGGACGGACCTGCGTGAGGGTGGTCCCCAGTCGGGCTCGGACGTCGTCGGTGCCTTTGACATCGTGCTGCAGGTTGATCGCCTTCGTGGTGACCAGGCGTACCGAGCACGTCGGGGGTGCGGCGGCCCGTTGCTGGGCCGTCGCCGCTGACCCCGCTGATCCGGCAGACGCCGCGGACGGCGTCAGGACGACGCCGCAGACGGCCGCAGCCAGCAGGTATCGGGTGGCATGAGTCTTGTTCATGGTGGTGCCTCTCCGTCGGTTCGGTGGGTGCCGCGCTCTTCACGGCGAACCAACCGTGGCCCGATGCGCTGCCCACCCGACAGGTCAGCTGCTGCTCATTGCCTGCCCAATCCTGCTCCCGCTCGCGTGCGCGCCGTCGCGATGCTGGAACGAAGCCGGACGTACGGCGGTGGGGGTCAGACCTCCCCGCGCATCCTGGCGAGGCGGGCCCGCAGGGCGGGGACGCGGTGGGCGTTGGTGCGCAGACCGAGATAGGTGTCGCCGTAGGCCCACAGCAGCGCGTCGTCGAGTCGGCGTACCGCCCCGGACGGCGAGCGGTAGGCCATCCGCTCGGCCAAGAGGTCGTCGTCGACCGTGCGGAGGGTGCCGGCCAGCTCGGCCAGCGAGGTGATGCCCAGTTCGAGCACCACCGTCGCGATCCATTCGTAGTGGACGGTGCGTGACCAGGCGGACTCGGCGTACTGACCGGCGAGGAAGGCGGCCAGGTCCCGGGCACTGATCCGGGGGTCGTCGACGGGTCCGCGAACGGAGTCATCCGCGCCGGCGTCGGTCACCGACGCGCGGAGCTGGGCCCAGATGGCGGAGAACTCGTGGTCGGCCAGCTCCAGCAGGCCGGCCGCGAGGGTGAAGCGCCGGTCGAACTCCGGTACGTGCTCGTCGGGGATGGTGCCCTTGTAGCGGATGTCGTGCTCGAACTCCGCCCAGGCGTGCTGCAGCACGGTCCGGATCTGGATCTGCAGTGGCCGATCGCGCAGCAGTTCGTACGCCGCCTGGTCGGCTCGGGTGGCGTCGAGGCCGACCAGCAGGTGCCGGCTCGCGTAGCCGAAGCGTCCCTCGCTGGCGGTCTCCAGGCCCATGTCTCGGTCGTCGTGGACGACCACCTGATCCCCGAGCAGGTCGGCCGCGGCCTCCACATCGTCCTGCACATAGGTGACCACCCGGATCCCGACCTGGTCGGTGATCTCTCGGAGCGGGTCGGTGAAGACGGGATGACCGTCGACCGAGCGAGCGGCCTTGGCGGCGAACGAGGCGACCGATTTGGCCCGCCCGGTGACCGCCAGATAGTTGATGCCGGCGTCGTCGAGGATCGAGGTCACCAGCTGGATCCCCTGGTCGACGGCCCGGCGGAGACGCGGCTGGAGCTCGGCGTACTGACGGACCGCGGAGCCGGGGTCGCTGCCACCGGTCGCGGCCTTCTTGCCTCCGCGGGGCGTCGGGGTGAGGTCGGTGGGCAGGGTGGGCGTGATGATGTAGCCGGAGTCGACGTCGCCGTAGGTCGTGGTGCGGTCGGGACGCCGGGTCGCGAACAGTCCGATGTAGGCGCACAGCACCGCGTCGACCTGGTCCTCGACGACACGCAGCTCGCTCTTCCGGCCCGCCTGCTCCACCACGGCTCGCAGCCCGCTCCAGGTCTGGGCGCCGGGCGGCGGGCCGGGGTCGGCGTCGAGCAGCAGCGGAGGTTCGGCCGTGCTGAGTCCTTCGAGCAGGCCGAGCAGGACGACCAGCTCGGCCCGGAGCTGCTCCAGGTCGCGGCCGGGCTTGTTCTTGTACTTCAGGGTGCGGCCGAGCCGGAAGAGAGCGACGGTCGCAGGGTGCGGGTAGACCTCGATGGCGCGCCGGGGTCGGCGCGAACGCGGGTTCAGGTCGAGGCCCAGCCGCGCGGCGATGCGGGCCCCGCGCGGCTTGTCGCGGAACTCGGGTCGACCGGTGTTGGTCGGGTGGGCGCCGGCGTCGAACCGGGCGAAGTCCTGGTTCAGCAGGGCCTCGGCCGGACGGTTGCCGGTGGCGTTGGTGACGATCAGCGGCGCGTCGATCGCGACCAGGCCCTCCTCCTCCAGGTACGGCGCCAGCACGGCGACGATCTCCTCGTCCGTGGTCGCCGCCGAGACGTGCACGAGCCGGCCGTGCTCGTCCAGGACGGCCAGGCCGGTGGGCCGGCGTTCCCCCCACGCCAGGTCGACTCCCGCGAAGTACATGGGTGCAGCCTGCCCTACCCGACGCTGCCTGACAGTCCCCCGGTTGCTCTAGGCTCCCCACGCCGGATCCGACAGGCTGCCCAGTGCCCGCGACCAGCGAGCGCCGGCGGGCCTCGACAAGGGAGTGGATGCCAGATGACAGTGGTGGCTCGGGTGACCCACCTGCACCGCACCGCGATCAAGGGCTTCGGGGTGACCTCCGAGCCGTTCCTGGAGCTCAGCGCTGCCGGGGCCCGGGCGGACCGGGAGTTCTTCATGGTGGATGAGGCCGACAAGCTCTTCTCCGTGACGCGGACCGGCGCCTTCCTCGACCACTGGTCCCGCTACCTCCCCTCGGAGCGGCTGCTCGAGATCGGCCGCGGCGAGGAGACCCTGTTCGCCGAGACGATCGACCGTGGCGAGCCCGCGACCGGCCGGTTCTTCGCCGACCGAGCCGTCCACGGGTTCCTCGTCGCCGGACCGATCGTGGACCGGCTCTCCGAGCTCGCCGGCCGCCAGGTCCGGCTGATCAAGACCGAGCAGCCCACCGGTGGGGTGGACGTCGAACCGCTGACCCTGCACTCCGAGGCCTCGGTCGCCGATCTCGGCACCGAGGTCGATGGCAGCGTGCTGGACGCCCGCCGGTTCCGGCTCAACCTGACCCTGGACGCCGGCCCGACGCCGTACGTCGAGGACACCTGGTCCGGGTCGCGCCTCGGGGTCGGCGGGGCGGAGTTGGTCGTCGGCCGGCCGGTGCCCCGATGTGCGGCCGTGCAGCGCCACCCGGACGACGGCGGCCGGGGAGTCAACGTGCTCAAGCGGATCCGGGAGCGCCGGTCGGGGGAGGCGCAGCCCGAGTCGATCGACCTGGGCGTCTACGCACAGGTCGTGACGCCCGGCCGGGTGTCGGTCGGGGACCAGGTCCAATTGCTCGGCTGAGTCCGCTCCCGGCCCCCCGCAACCCGGTCGGGCGTAGGCCACGCCACACCCGTGCCGGGAATGCCCCGGCCCGATCCCCGGTTGCCGAAGACCGGCGGCCGCTGCGTCGCAGACCGTTCTGTCGCGCTCGAAGGGATGCATGATCACCACGCCCAACCGAGGCCGCCTGCCCGCGACGGTGGGCTTCGTCGTCGCCTCCGTCGCGCTGGTGCTCGTCTTCGTCTCCGCGGGTACGCCGATCCCGCTCTACAACACCTACCGCGTCGAGGATGCCCTCACCGACGCCGACTTCAGCCTCGTCACCGCGGTCTATCTCGGCTGCGCCGCGATCTCGCTGCTCTTCCTCGGCCGACTCTCCGACCACCTCGGCCGGCGACCGGTGGCGGTGGTCGCGCTGCTGAGCTCCGCTCTCGGGGTGGGCTGCATGCTCGCCGTGGACAGCGTCGGACCCCTCCTGTTGGGCCGGGTCTTCCAGGGGCTGGCGTGCGGGATGGCCTCCAGCGCACTGGGTGCCCTGGTGATCGACAGCGCCCCGCCCCATCCGCGATGGCTCTCGGCGGTGATCACCAGCGCGGCACCCGCCCTCGGCATCCCGTTCGGCGCCATGATGACCGGAGTGCTGGCCGACTTCGCGCCAGACCCCACCCACCTGACGTACACCATCGTGCTGGTGCTGCTGGTCGGCTCCGCGGTCGGGATCGCGCTCGGTCCGGAGACCGTCGCGCGGACCACTCTGGGCCGGGCCGCGGCGTCCCTGCGACCGCGGATCGTGGTGCCGGCCGGCACCGGACGCAGGATGACCGCAATGGCCGGGCTGATCCTGGCCACCTGGTCGGTGGGCGGCTTCTACCAGGCATTCGGCCCCTCGATCGCCTCCGCGCACCTGGGATCGGACGACGTCCTGGTCGCGGCGGCGGTGTTCGGGTCCTTCACCGTCCTCAACCTCCTCGGCGGGCCGATCACCGCTCGCCTGATGCCCGCCACCGCCGTCCGGCTGGGCGCGCTGACCTACCTGGCGTGCGTGGCCGGGATCCTCGCCTCACTCTCGGCCGGTGCGATCGTGCCGTTCCTGGTGATCAGCCTGGTGTGCGGCATCACCCAGGGCATCGGCCAGACCGGAGGGATGCGCTCGTTGCTCCCGGACACCTCACCGGGCGACCGCGCCGGCCTGCTGGCCACCGTGTTCCTGGTGAACTATGCCTCCGCCGCGGTGCCCTCCTTCGTCGCCGGACGCTTCGCCGGACACGTCCCGCTGATGGCGATCGCCCTGGGCTACGGGGTCCTCGCGCTCGTGGGCGTCACCGTCGCGGTGGCGCTCACCGGCAATCCCGTCAACCGCCCGGTCCTCACCCGCGGAGCGCCGGTGCGGGCGGAGTCGGTCACCGACCGGTAGCGAATGGGACCGGATCCCCGCAGCGTGCGACCATGCTCCCCGTGTGGGGAGTGACCGATCTGGGGACCTATCTGGTCGGACTGGCGCTGATCATCCTGCTGCCCGGGCCGAACTCGATCTACGTGCTCTCGACCGCCGCACGCAGGGGTGTGCGCACCGGGTACGCCGCGGCGGCCGGTGTCTTCACCGGTGACGCGATCCTGATGCTGCTCTCCGCGGCCGGGGTGGCCTCGCTGCTCCAGGCGAACGCGTTCGCCTTCGCGGTCGTGAAGTACCTCGGCGCCGGCTATCTGGCCTGGCTCGCGATCGGCCTGCTGCGCTCGGCGTGGACCGGCTGGCGGCGCCGTCGTACCGCCCAGCCGACGACCGAGGCCGAGGCCGCGCCGGCGACGGGCGAACACCCCTATCGCCGGGCATTGGTGGTGAGCCTGCTCAACCCGAAGGCGATCCTCTTCTTCATCGCGTTCTTCGTGCAGTTCGTCGACCCCGAGTACGCCTATCCCGCGCTGTCCTTCGTCTTCCTCGGCGCCCTCGTCGAGATCGCCAGCTTCCTCTACCTGAGCATGCTGATCTTCTGCGGTGCCCGGCTCGCCGCCGCCGTACGCCGCCGGCAGGTGCTCGCCACCGGTGGCACGTCCCTGGTGGGCGTGGTCTTCCTCGGTTTCGCGGTGAAGCTGGCCACAGCCAGCGCCTGATGTCCGCGGACCTCGGCACAATGGGCCCGGTGACCCGCTCCCGAGTCGTCATCACCTACTGCACCAGGTGCAAGTGGCAGCTGCGTGCCCAGTGGTACGCCGGAGAGCTGCTGCAGACCTTCGAGGAGGAGCTGGGCGAGGTCGCCCTGCGCCCGGCCACCGGCGGCGTCTTCCGCGTCGACGTCGAGGCCGACGGCGCCGAGACCGGGGTGTGGAACCGCAAGCGCGACGGCGGCTTCCCGGAGATCACCGAGCTCAAGCGTCGGGTCCGCGACCTGGTCGCGCCGAACAAGTCGCTGGGTCACGCAGAGCGCTGATCCCTGCTGACCCAGGTGACCACCTGGCCCACATCGCCCGGACCGGGCCCTACGGCCAGGAGCCGGGCTCGGCAGTGGCCAGCCACCGGCCGGACCCGTCCAGCGCCTGGGCGGCACGCCGACCCGGCACCGCCCGTCCCGAGGACCGTCGGTGGCGGGTGGCACCATGGCCAGGAGCGAGGAGAGGACCGGCTGTGACCGCTGACATTCATTTCTACTTCGACCCGGTGTGCCCGTTCGCCTGGATGACCAGCAAGTGGGTGCGGATGGTGCAGGCCCAGCGCGACCACTCGGTGGAGTGGCGCCCGATCTCTCTGCGCCTGATCAACGCCCACCTGGACTACGACACCCATTTCCCGGAGGGGTACGACGCGGGTCACACGGCCGGGCTGCGGCTGCTCCGGGTCGCCGGGGCGGCCCGGGAATCCCACGGACCGGAGGCGGTCGGGCGGTTCTACGAGGCGATCGGCGCCCGCATCTTCGACACCGACAAGCTGCACGACCTGGTGGGTGAGGACGGTCTCGACCGGCGCGGCACGGCGGCGTTCGTCGTCCCCGCCCTCGCCGCGGCGGAGCTGCCCGCGGAGCTGGCCGAGGCGCTCGACGACACCGGCCGCGACGGGGAGATCCAGGCGTCCAGCGACGAGGCGCTCGCCCTGACCGGCAAGGACGTCGGCACCCCGATCATTCACTTCCGCCCGCCTGCGGGAGTTGCGTTCTTCGGCCCGGTGATCAGCCGCCTGCCGGAGCCCGAGCGCGCCGCCGAACTGTGGGATCACGTCGTCGGGCTGGCTACCTTTCCTGGGTTCGCCGAACTCAAGCGCAGCCTGCGGGAGCGGCCGCAGTTGCGCGCGTTCGGGGTCGACCCCGAGCAGACCGGCGCGGTCGAGGACTGGCACGCCGGCAGCCGCCGCCTGAAGAAGTAGCGCAGCGTGACCGAGGTGGCGCGCGAGCGGCTGGTCAGCGAGCGGGAGCGGTCGGTCCGCCGCGTGCGGGAACTCGACGCCGACTACCGCCAACTGCTCGACTCCGCCTGGGCGACCAACGTCGACGACGAGCACGACCCCGAGGGCGCGACCACGGCCTTCGAGCGGTCCCACCTCGCCACGGTGCTGGCCCAGGCCAAGGAGACCCTCGCCGAACTGGACGCCGCGCTGGACCGGTTGGACGCCGGCCGGTACGGCGTCTGCGAGCGGTGCGGCACCGCCATCGCGCCCGCCCGGCTGGGCGCACGTCCCACCGCCCGCACCTGCGTCTCCTGTTGAGCCGGGTCAGCGCAGCGGCCAGGTCGGACCCCGCGAGCGACGATTGCCTACCCGGGTGCTGGGTCGACTGCGTGAGCGGGGGTCACGGACGGTCGCCCGGCGGCGTGAAGGCGGCGATCGCATCCGCGTCGCTGTTCGCGGCCCGGATGTACTCATCCGCCCAGGCCCGGCGCTGCGGGTAGTGCGAGCCGGCGACGACGGCCTCCACCGCGGCGTCCACGTCGATGACGGTGCGCTCGAGCCGGACTCCGCCGTCGCGGAGCAGGGCCCAGCTCCCGCCGGGCCGGCCGTAGGGCATCCCGACGCTGCCGGCGTTGATCACCAGCCGCCGGTCGACGAGCCGGAGGAACGGCATGTGGGTGTGCCCGCAGACGACCGTGCGGTGGTCGGTGGGGAGGTCGGCCAGGGCCGCCCGCCACCGGCTCAACGGGGAGTCGACCAGGACGATCTCGTCGTCGCGGCGGGGGCTTCCGTGGCAGAACACGACGGGACCGAAGCCGTCGACCTCGATGACCAGCGGGTGCGGCAGTTCCGCCAGGAGGTCCACCTGGTCCTCGGAGAGTTGGTCCGCGGCCCACGCGGTGATGCCGTCCGGGGCCTCGGTGCTCGGACCGCGCCGGAGCGCGACCAGTTCGCGATCGGCATTGCCCCGGACGAGTCGGATCCGGTCACCCTCGGCGAGGAGGCGCTCGAGGACCTCTCTGGGCTGCGGGCCGGAGGCATGATCGCCGGTGACCACGATCAGGTCGGCGCCACCTACCTCGGGTTCGGCGAGGATCGCTTCGAGGACCGGCAGCACGCCGTGGATGTCGGAGAGCACCACCACCGAGTTCGCCACCGACCCAGGGTCGCAGACGCTGCGCCGGAGACGTCGGGCGTCAGCCGGCCAGGGCAGCCCTGACCAGATCGAGCTCGAGCAGTTCCTCCGCGGTGAGCTCGATCGAGGCGGCGGCGAGGTTGGCCCGCACGTGCCGGACGCTGGTGGCGCCGGGCAGCGGGACCACCGGTGAGCCGTGCCGGCGTTGCTGGTGGTGGACCCAGGCCAGCGCGACCTGGGCGGGGGTGACCCCGAGGCGATCCGCCGGCCGCGACAGTGCCCGCCGTACGTCGTCCGGCGCCCGGTCGCTCGTGAGGTGGCCGTGTCCAAGCGGCGAGTGGGCCACCAGTGCGATGCCCAGGTCGGCAAGGATCGGGAGGAAGTCCTCGGCGGCGTGGGACACCAACGACCACTGCTCCTGGAGCGCGGTCACGGGGTGCACGGCGTGGGCGCGGCGGAGATCCTCGACGGTCACGTTCGACAGCCCGATCGCGCGGATCTTCCCGGCGGTGACCAGCTCCGCCATGGCGGTGACCGTCTCCTCGATGGGGGTCTCCTCGCTGCGGTGGTGCAGGTAGTAGAGATCGATGGCGTCCACACCGAGCCGCCGCAGACTGGCCTCACAGGAGCGCACCACGGCGTCGGCGTCCGCGCGGACATGCCACTCGTCGGAACCCCCGGACCCGTCCCACACCACCCCGAACTTCGAGCACAGCACGACCTCGTCGCGGCGGCCGGCGATGGTGCCGCCGACGAGTTCCTCGTTGCCGTAGAGCTCCGCTGTGTCGAGCAGGGTGACGCCGGCGTCCAAGGCGGCGTGCACGACGGTGACCGGGTCGCGATCGGGTTCGTCGGGACCTGCCGGTCCGGGGTCGCGCAACCGCATCAGACCGAGCCCCTGCCGTGGCGGGGCGTCGTCGGGCCAGAGGGGAAAACGCGCCATGTCCTCACGCTAGAAGGTCAACCTCGGTTCAGGTCAACGCTCCGGTCCGGGTCGACGCCCGGGTGGGCCGGCGCGCGCCGGCCCACCGGAGCATGGTCAAGGCGGCGATCGCTGCCCTATGGTCGTCGGACCGAGCCGTTCCCGCATCTCACACCGTGAGGGATCGAGGTGAGCGCCATGGCGCTTCCCACCCAGGCAGACATCGTCGTGATCGGCGCCGGCATCGTGGGCAGTTCGCTGGTGCGACATCTGGCCGGGCTCGGCTGGCGCGACATCCTGCTGATCGACAAGGGGCCGCTGCCGGATCCGGGCGGCTCGACCGGGCACGCGTCCAACTTCATCTTCCCGGTCGACCACTCCCAGGAGATGACCGCGCTGACCCTCGACTCGATGCGGCAGTACGCCGACCTCGGGGTGCTCACCGGCTGCGGCGCGATCGAGGTGTCCCGCACCGAGGAGCGCGACCAGGAGCTGCACCGCAGGATGTCCTCGGCCCGGGCCTGGGGTGTCGAGACCGAGCTGATCGGGCCCGACCGGATCCAGGAGCTGGTGCCCTGGATCCGGGCGGACCTGCTGCGCTGCGGCTTCTTCACCCCCTCCGGCGGGGTGGTCGATCCGGTGCGGGCCGGCGAACTGCTCCGGACCCGCGCGGCCGAACTGGGCGGGCTGAGGGTGGCGGCCGAGGTCGAGGTGCTCGGCATCGACACCATGCCTGGCGGGGGCAGGCCCCGGGTGTCCGGCGTACGCACCGATCAGGGCGCGGTCGCCACCGAGACCGTGGTCGTGGCCTGCGGCGTGTGGAGCCCGGCGGTCGCCGCCCTGGCGGGTGCTCGGATCCCGCTCACGCCCACGGTGCACCAGATGATGGACCTCGGACCGATCCCGGAGCTCGCGGCGACCGGCGTCGAGATCAGCTTCCCGGTCGTCCGCGACATGGACGAGAGGATGTACGAGCGGCAGCGTGGCGCCGATCTCGAGGTCGGCTCCTATGCCCACCGGGCGATCCTGCACCGGCCGGCCGAGATCCCGCCGCTGGGCTCCGGGCCGCAGACCTCACCGACCCGGATGCCGTTCACCCACCCCGACTTCGGGGACCAGTTGACCGCGGCCAGGCGGCTCTTCCCGAGCCTGCTCGACCGTCCCGGTGTCACCGAGCAGGATGCCATCAACGGTCTGCTCTCGCTCACCCCCGACGGCGCCCCGCTGCTCGGGGAGACTCCGGAGGTGGCCGGCCTCTGGTCGGCGGCGGCCGTGTGGATCAAGGAGGGGCCGGGCGTCGGCCGGGCGGTGGCCGAACTGCTCACCCACGGTGCTTCGGAGGTCGATGTCCACGGGGCCGACATCGCCCGCTTCTACCCCGTCCAGCGCAGCGAGTCGCACGTCCGGGCCCGGGCCGCGGAGGGGTTCCCCAGGATCTACGGCATCGCCCACCCGCGTGAGCAGTGGGGGAGCCACCGCGGCGTACGCGTCAGCCCCTTCCACTCCCGGGAGGTGACCCTGGGGGCGGAGTTCTTCGAGGTGGGTGGCTGGGAGCGGCCGCAGTGGTACGCCGCCAACGAGCCGCTCCTGGACGAGTACGCCGACCAGGTGACCCGCCGGGCGCACGAATGGGACGCCCGCTGGTGGTCGCCGATCATCGAGGCCGAGCACCTCGCCATGCGGGAGCGTGTCGCGATGATCGACCTCACGCCGTTCGCGGTCTTCGACGTCACCGGCACCGAGGCGCTCAGCTACCTCCAGCGGCTCGCGGTGGCTCAGGTGGACCGGCCGGTCGGCCGGGTGATCTACACCCCGCTGCTCGACCCGCACGGCGGGTTCCGGGCCGACCTGACCATCCTGCGACTGGGCGTGCGGCACTTCCGGGTGGTCACCGGCGGGGCCGACGGTGCGCGCGACCTCGCCTGGTTCACCGCGCAGCTCCCCGCTGACGGGGTCGCACTCGCAGACCTCACCTCGGCGGTGTGCACGATCGGTCTGTGGGGCCCGCGCGCTCGCGACCTCGTCTCGGGTCTGACCGACGCGGACCTCACGGCGTCCGGGTTCGAGTTCGGCGCCGTCCGAGATGTCGAACTGGCCGGCATCCCCACCCAGATGGTCCGCATCTCCTACGTCGGCGACCTCGGCTGGGAGATCCACCTCCCGACCGAGCTGGGCGGCGCGCTGTGGGATGCCCTTCGCGAAGCCGGCGCGCCTCACCGCCTGATCGTGGCCGGGGCGGGCGTCTACGGCACCACCGGCCGGCTGGAGAAGGCCCACCGGCTGATGGGCGCCGAGCTCACGTCGGACTACGACCCGGTCGAGGCCGGGCTGGCGCTGCCCCGGGTGAAGGACGCCGACTTCGTCGGCAAGGCGTCCTATCTGCAGGCCCGGGGGCGCGATCCTGCGGCGACACTGTGCACGCTCGCCCTCGCCCCGGGGGTGGAGCGGTGCCCCACCGGTCACGAACCCATCCTCGATCCGGCCGGTGGGCCGATCCTCGACGCGCGGGGGCGGCGCTCCTTCGTCACCAGTGCCGGCCCGGCCCCCTCGCTGCGGCGCTACCTCCTGCTCGGCTACCTGCCCCCGGCGTACGCCGTCCTAGGCACGCACCTTCAGATCGACTACCTCGGCGAACGGCTCCCGGCCGAGGTGCTCACCGTGGGACGCACCGCCCCGTTCGACCCGGAGATGTCGCGGCCGAAGGGGTAAACCCCGCGCCGGGGTCGCGCGTGTGAGTAGCGTGAACGCTCATGCCACCCGAGGCGCGCCGTTGACGGGCCCACCTGCCGGATCCGATGCCGCCGGCCGCTCCGAGGCGGATCAGGTCCTGGCCGAGCTGTATGCCGCCCACTGGAACCGGCTGGTGCGCACCGCGGCGCTGCTGGTGCGCGACACCGAGACCGCCGAGGACGTGGTGCAGGAGGCGTTCGTGGCGCTGCACCGGCACTGGGGGCGGCTGCGTGAGCCCGACCTCGCGCTGGCCTACCTGCGACGGAGCGTGGTCAACGGGGCCAGGTCCGCGCTGCGGCGTCGCACGGTGGCCACCCGATTCCTGGCCAAGCACGGCCCGGCCCGGTCCGAGGAACGTGTGGAGCCGGCGGAGGAGAGCGCGCTCGCCCGGACCGGGCACGAGGCGGTGCTCGAGGGTCTCCAGTCGCTGGCGAGGCGGCAACGGGAGGTGGTCGTGCTGCGCTACTACGCCGACCTCTCCGAGGCGGAGACGGCAGACATGTTGGGAATCAGCCGAGGGGCGGTCAAGAGTCACGCCTCGAGAGGGCTGGCGAAGCTTCGCGGTCTGTTGCACGAGGACCGGTCGGGGCGGGCGGAAGGTGGGACGAGCGATGAGTGAACCCGAGAAGTGGGCCCGAGACCTGCTGGCACGTGCTGCGGAGGAGGTCGAGCCGGGCCGGCGCTGGGAGGAGATCCAGCGGGCGACGACGGACCGGCGTACGAACCGGCGAGGCTGGTGGCTCGCCGGCGGCAGCGCCGTGGCGGTCGCCGCCGTAGCCGCGGTCGCCGCGGTCGTGGTGACCCGCCCTTCACCACCGCCGCCCGAGCCCCAGCCCGCCGGCCCGAGCGACACGCCGGCCGCGGTCGAGTCGACGTCCCCGACGAATGAGGGAGCCGCTGCCGCGGTGTACTTCGCCGGCGACACCCCGCAGGGGCCGCGCCTGTACCGGGAGTTCCGGACGGTGGAGACCCGGTTCCTCGACCCCGTCAGGCTCTCGATCGAGGGGGACGCCGAGGACCCCGACTACGGCAGCCTGTGGCCCGAGGGCGCCGAGGCCGACGGGGTCACCTACTACGACGAACCCAGCGGCGGTCTCCTGCAGGTCGATCTCACCGACGCCTCCCTGCGCGAACGGCCGGCCGGCATGACCGAGGACGAGGCCCGCCTGGCGATCCAACAGGTGGTCTACACCGCTCAGGCCGAAGCGGGAGCGCGGGCCCCGGTGACGTTCGAGGTCGAGGGTGAGCAACTCGAGCAGGTGCTCGGCGTACCCATGCAGCAGGTGGGCGATACCTGGCAGGTCGCCCACGCGGCCCCGTTGGACACGCTCTCCCGGGTCAGTCTCTCCGACCCCGCGGAGGGCACGGTGGTCGGCGACGGCGCCCTCGAGGTCAACGGTGCGGCCAACGCGTTCGAGGCGAACGTGGTGCTCACCGTCTCGGACGGTCCCCGGGTGCTGCGGCAGGAACCGGTCACCGCCTCGGGGTGGATGGGTGAGCGGCTCTTCCCGTTCGAGACCCGGCTGGACTTGAGCGGCTTGCCGCCCGGCGAGTACGTCCTGACCGCGCGCGTCGACGAGCCGACCGAGGACCCTCAGGTCTTCAGCGACACGCGCACCTTCGTGGTGGAGTGAGGCCGGATCCGCTCCTCACCCCGCGCTGAACCGGAGCCGGCGGGAGATCTCTCCGGCGCAGGCCAGGAGGGTTTCTCTGACCCGGGGGAAGGCCTCTTCGGTGAGGCGGTAGCCGGGGCCGGCGGCGCTCAGCGCCGCCACCACCTCGCCGGTGTGGTCGCGGATCGGCGCGGCGACCGCGTGCAATCCGACCTCGTACTCCTCCTGCGCGTAGCTATACCCCTGCCGGCGTACGGCGCGTAGCTCCCGGCGCAGGGCCGCGCGGGTGGTGATGGTGTGCGTCGTGAACCGCTCCAGCCGGTGGGGGAGTACGGCCGCCAGTTCGTCGGCGGCGAGGTGGGCGAGCAGGATCTTGCCGCTGGACGTGGCGTGTGGGGCGGTCCGCTGGCCGACCCAGTTGCGGGTGGCCACCGCGGAGGAGCCCTCCGCCTGGCAGACGTTGATCGTCATGCCCTCGCGGAGGATGGCGACGTTGCAGGTCTCGTCCAGCTCGGCGGCCAGGCCCTCGCAGAACGGCTGGGCCACCGTGCTGACGTCCAGGGTGGCCGCGGTGGCGGCGGCCAGCCGCAGGCACCCCGGGCCGAGCCGATACCCACCGCTCCCGCGAGGCGGGGCCACCAGGTCGTGCCCGACGAGCACGCTCACCAGCCGCGACACCGTCGATCGGTGTACGCCGAGCTCCCGCGCCAGCGCGCCCAGCGACGCCTGCTCGTCGCGGGCCAGGATCTCCAGGACGCCGAGCGCCCGGTCGACCGAGCGGACGGGGCCCACGGTGGTCGCGGTCGCGTCCTCGCTCATGCCACCACCCTAGGCCGGGTCGGCGGTCGGGCGTTGGCAGCTGTTGCGCTCTACGCACGGGATTGCGCCTGACGCGGTGCGGTGCTGCACTGGAGGAAGTCAGCGAATCAGGTGCCCCCAGCGTGGCGAAGCCCCGTCCAACGCGTTGGTCCAGGAGGCGCAGGCACGCTCGCACCAGGGAAACCGGGAGGCCGAGATGGCCGTCGATCGCACCAACCCCGACCCGCGAGTCCTGCTCTACCCGCGGATCCGCAAGTCGCCGTTCTTCCACGCATCGAGGCGGCACGGCGTGGCTCAGTACAGCGTCTACAACCACACCTACCACCCACGCCACTACGGCGATCCGATCGCGGAGTACTGGGCGCTGCTCACCGGCGTCACGCTGTGGGACGTCGGCGTCGAGCGTCAGGTGGAGATCACCGGGCCGGACGCCTTCGACTTCACCAACCTGCTGGTGACCCGTGACCTCACCAGGTGCGAGGTCGGCCAGTGCAAGTACGTCTTCCTCACCGACGAGGCCGGTGGCATCCTCAACGACCCGGTGCTGCTGCGGCTGGCGGACGATCACTTCTGGCTCTCCCTCGCGGACAGCGACATCCTGCTGTGGGCCCGCGGGGTGGCGTACGGGCTCGGCTACGACGTCGAGATCCGGGAGGCGGACGTCGGACCGGTGCAGGTGCAGGGGCCGCACTCGGCCGCCGTGATGCGTGAACTGTTCGGCCCGAGCGTCCTCGACATCGGCTACTACCGCCTGGGTGAGTACGACCTGGACGGCATGCCGGTGGTGGTCTCCCGCACCGGGTACACCGGGGAGGTCGGCTTCGAGGTCTACGTGCGCGAAGCCAGCCGCCACGGGGTCGCGGTGTGGGACCGCATCTGGGAGGCCGGGCGGCCCTTCGGCCTCCAGGTGATCGGCCCCTGCCACATCCGCCGGATCGAGGCCGGCATCCTGGCGCACGGCTGCGACATCACCTACGACACCAACCCGTTCGAGGTCGGGATGGGCTACGACTGGATGGTCAGCCTCGAGCAGGAGGCCGACTTCATCGGCAGGTCCGCGCTCACCAGGATCAAGGCCGAAGGGGTACGCCGCCGCCTGGCCGGCGTGGAGATCGCCGGCGAGCGGCTGGGCACCTTCAACGACGGGTCGATGATCGAGGCGTTCCCGGTGCATCACCGCGGTGGTGTGGTCGGCGAGGTCACCTCGGCGTGCTGGTCGCCGCGGCTGGAGCGGAACATCGGCTACGCCATGCTCCCGGTCGAGCTCGGCGAGCTGGGCACCGAGGTCGTGGTCGAGACACCGTCCGGCCGGGTCGGCGCGGTCGTCGTACCCAAGCCGTTCGTCGACCCGACCAAGGAGCTGCCCAAGCAGGTGCTGCTCCCCGACGCCCGCTCGGCGGAGGCCGCCTCCGATGCGATCCCGCAGTCGACCCTCTGACGCCGCCGCACGGCAGCAGTTGCGCGAGTGGCTCGCCCGACCGCGCTACGAGGTGCTGCCCGTCGCCGGGGTGGTCGAGGAGATCGCGGCCGAGGTGAGGGCCCCGGCCACGATCACCGTCACGGTGACCGCCGCCCGCGGACTCGGAGCGACCCTCGCCTGCGCCGAGCAGGTGACCGCGCTCGGGCATCGGGCGATCCCGCACCTTGCGGCCCGGCACCTCCACGACGAGGTCGAGGTCGCGGAGGTGGCCGACCGGCTCGTCGGCAGCGGGATCGAGGAGGTCTTCGTGGTCGGTGGAGACCTGGCCCGCCCGGCAGGGGAGTACGCCGGCGCCGCGGACCTGCTCGAGGTCCTGACCCGGGTCGCCCCCCGGCTGCGCGTCGGCGTCGCCGGCTACCCCGAGTCCCATCCCCGGATCCCGGACGAGGCGACCGCCCAGGCGTTGTGGGACAAGCGCCGACGGGCCTCCTACGTCGTCACCCAGCTCTGCTTCGACCCGGCGGCGGTGACGGATTGGGCCGCCCGGGTCCGTCGCCGCGGGATCGACCTGCCGGTGCTGGTGGGCGTGCCGGGAGCGGTCTCGACCGGACGCCTGTTGCGGGTCGGGCTGCGGATCGGCGTCGGGACCTCGCTGCGCTTCCTGGAGGATCACTCCGGCCTGCTGCGCCTGGCCAAGCCGGGCGCCTACGATCCCGAGGGGCTGCTGGCCGCGCTCGCCGGGTCGGCCGCCGCGGCCGATCCGGTCGAGCGGGTGGCCGGCGTACACCTCTACACGTTCAACGCCGTCGCGGACACCGAGCGATGGCGGCGGGACCTGCTCGACCGGCTGGAGGAGGCGGCATGACCGCGCTCTCCGACCCGCGCGGGGCCGCTGCGGGCAACCTGGAACTGGCGGCCGCTGCGACCCTGAAGCCGATCGAGGACGTCGCGGGCGCGATGGGGCTGGGGCCGCACCTGATCGAGCACTACGGCCGCGGCGTCGCGAAGATCGACCTGGCCGCGATCGACGAGCTGGCCGACCGGCCGCGCGCGAAGTACGTACTGGTCACCGCGGTCACCCCGACGCCGTTCGGAGAGGGCAAGACCACCACCACGGTCGGGCTCGGCCAGGGGCTCAACCGGCTCGGGCACCGGGCCACGATCTCGGTCCGCCAGCCGTCGATGGGGCCCGCCCTCGGGATCAAGGGCGGCGGCGCCGGCGGTGGGCAGAGCCAGGTCGTACCGATGGAACGGATGAACCTGCACCTCACCGGCGACCTGCATGCCGTGGGCGCCGCGCACAACCAGCTCGCCGCGATGGTCGACAACCACCTCCACCGGGGCAGCCCGTCGGGGCTCGACCCGGCCGAGGTCGGCTGGCGGCGGGTCCTCGACGTCAACGACCGCGCTCTGCGCCACATCGTCACGGGGCTCGGGGCGCGCACCGACGGACCCCTGCGGGAGACCGGGTTCGACATCACTGCCGCCTCCGAGGTGATGGCCACCCTCGCTCTGACCACCTCGCTGCGGGACCTGCGCGCCCGGCTGGGCCGGATCGTGGTCGGCTACACCGGCGACGGAGAACCGGTCACGGCCGAGGCCCTGCACGCGGCGGGAGCGATGACCGTGCTGCTGCGCGAGGCGCTGAAGCCGAACCTGCTCCAGACCATGGAGAACACCCCCGCCCTGGTGCACTGCGGCCCGTTCGGCAACATCGCCACCGGTAACTCCTCGGTCGTGGCGGACCTGATCGGGATCCGCAGCGGCGACTACCTGGTCACCGAGGCCGGCTTCGCCGCCGACATGGGTGCCGAACGGTTCTTCAATCTCAAGTGCCGTGCGTCCGGCCTGGTGCCCGACGCCGCGGTGGTCGTCGCGACGGTGCGCGCACTCAAGGCGCACTCCGGCCGACACCGGCTGGTCGCCGGGCGTCCGCTCCCGCCCGAGCTGCTCGAGGAGTGCCCGGACGACGTCCATGCCGGCGCGGTCAACCTGCACGCCCAGCTCGCCGTCCTCAGGCGGCACGGAGTGACCCCGGTGGTGGCGATCAACGCCTTCCCCGCCGACCACCCCAGCGAACTCGCTGCCGTGCGTGAGATCGCCGAGGCGGCCGGCGTACGCTCCGCCGTCTCGACGCACTTCGTCCACGGCGGCGCCGGGGCCCTCGAACTCGCCGAGGCGGTCGCCGAGGCGGCCGCGGAATCCAGCGAGTTCACCTTCCTGTACCCGTCGGGGGCGACCCTGCGGGACAAGATCGCGGCCATCGCCACCGAGGTGTACGGCGCCGACGGTGTCGACTACGCCCCGGCCGCCGCACGCGCCCTCGAATCCCACCAGGTCCACGGATACGGCGACCTCGGCGTCTGCGTCGCCAAGACCCACCTGTCCGTCTCGGCGGACCCCGCCCGGAAGGGCGCGCCGACCGGCTGGCGCCTCCCGGTGCGCGAGGTCCGCCTCGCCGCCGGGGCGGGCTTCGTCTACCCCATCTGCGGCGACATCACCACCATGCCCGGCCTCGGCTCCACCCCCGCCGCCGAGGCCATCGACATCGACGACCACGGTCGCACCATCGGCCTCTTCTGACCCCTCGACGTGCCCCCCCCGGACGGTTGAATCGGTCCTCCCGGACGGTTCAGTGGGTCCTCCCGGATCGTTGAGTGGGTCCTCCCGGACGGTTGAGTGGGTCCTCCCGGATGGTTGAGTCGGGCCTCCCGGACCGCTTGGCTGGCCGCGCCCGGTGGGCCCGGCCGGGAAGCCACAACTCGAGGGTCCACGAGGCTCAACTCGACGGTCCGCGAGGCACGACTCGACGGTCCGCGAGGCACGACTCGACGGTCCACGAGGCCCAACTCGACGGTCCACGAGGCCCAACTCGACGGTCCACGAGGCCCAACTCGACGGTCGTGGGAGGGGAGCTGACGGGCGGGGTGAAGGATGGGGCCGGACGCCGCGGGTGATGGGACGCGCGGTGCCGACGAGCGCCGAGGAGAGACTGGATGAGGCACTTCGACCTGATCGTGGTCGGTACGGGATCGGGCAATTCGATCCTCGACGAGCGGTTCCGCGATCAGCGGGTGGCGCTGGTGGAGCACGGCACCTTCGGCGGCACCTGTCTCAACGTCGGCTGCATCCCGACCAAGATGCTCGTCCACACCGCCGATCTCGCCGCCACGCCGGGCCGGGCCGGCCGGTTCGGGGTGGACGAGACGCTGGACGGCGTCCGCTGGCCGGCGATCCGGGACCGGATCTTCGCCGACCGGATCGACCCCATCGCGCGGAGTGGCCGGGAGTACCGGCTCACCCACCCGGACAACGACGAGGTGACCGTCTACCTGGGGACCGCGGCCTTCACCGGGCACAAGGAGCTGACCGTCACCCTCAACGACGGTTCGGGCACGGAGACGATCACCGCCGAGCAGATCGTGCTCGCGGCGGGCGGGCGACCGGTGGTCCCGGACATCGAGGGGCTGGCGGGGGCGGACTTCCACACCAGCGACTCGGTCATGCGGCTCGCGGAGCTGCCGGAGCGGATGATCATCCTGGGCAGCGGGTTCGTGGCCGCGGAGTTCGCCCACGTGTTCAGCGCGCTCGGCGTCCGGGTCACCATGGTCGCGCGCTCGGGCGGCGTACTGCGCCACGAGGACGAGGACATCTCGGCGCGATTCACCCAGTTGGCGGCGCAGCGCTGGGAGGTGCGGCTGCACACCCAGGCGCTCCGGGTCGAGCAGAGCGGGGGCCTCACCCGCCTGGACGTGGTGGGGCCGGACGGCGCGGAGACCATCGAGGGCGAGGTGCTGTTGGTGGCGACCGGTCGCCGGCCGAACACCGACCGGTTGAACGTCGCAGCCACCGACCTGGCGGTCACCGCCGACGGCCATCTGGTGGTCGACGAGCACCAACGCACCACCGTTCCCGGGATCTGGGCGCTCGGCGACATCAGTTCACCGTGGGCGCTCAAGCACGTCGCCAACCACGAGCAGCGCGTGGTCCAGCACAACCTGCTACATCCCACCGACCTCGTGGCCAGCGACCACCGGTTCGTGCCGCACGCGGTCTTCAGCTCCCCGCAGATCGCGGCGGTGGGGCTCACCGAGGCGCAGGCGATCGATCAGGGGCTCGACGTCACCGTCGCCCTCCAGCAGTACGCCGACATCGCCTACGGCTGGGCGATGGAGGAGGAGACCGGCTTCGCCAAGTTGATCGCCGACCGCGGCACCGGCCGGCTGGTGGGGGCGCACATCATCGGACCGCAGGCCCCGACCCTGATCCAGCCGCTCATCCAGGCGATGAGCTTCGACATGGACGTGCGCACCCTGGCCCGCGGTCAGTACTGGATCCACCCGTCGATGCCCGAACTCGTCGAGAACGCGCTGCTCAAGCTCGAGTTGTGAGTCCCATCGCGGCCCATGGACCGCGCTGGGACGAGCCACCCATCTTGGGGGTGGTCGTGCGCTCCCGCGCGGCGTAGTTTCGAAGATTGAAGCCTTCGGGACGGATCACGCGACCGGTGTCGCGCCGGACGCGGCACCAGCGAAGGGGCGACCATGACCGCAACCGCCTACATCGTCTGGTTCATCGCCACGGCCATCATGCTGGTCGCGCTGCTGAGCATCGGAATGGCGGGTTCCTCCGGCGTGCTGAGCCGGGCCGCGCGAGAAGAGCGCAAGCAGGCCCGTCAGATCCGCCGTCGCTCCCGGCCGCTCTCCTCCGGCCGGCGGCACGGGCACGTGCTGACCTGGCACGGGTCGCACTGACCCATCTCGACGGGCACCGCGCCCAGCACCGGCCGAACACCGGCCGAACACCGGCCGAACACCGGGCTGACGCTCGTCGGCTCGGCGGGCCCCGGGCACGTCGACGTCGCCCGCCGGTCCGGCCGGGCTTCGGTCGCATGGGCATTGCCGGATCACCTGAACCGCGGCTACGTTACCGACCGAACGGTCAGGAAAGGTTGGGTGTGGCATGCGGGACCTCAGTCCGCGCGAGGGCGAGCTCGATCCGATCGAGACGGCGTCGCTCGACGAGCTCAGAGCGCTACAGACCGAGCGGCTGCGCTGGAGCGTCCGACACGCCTACGAGCACGTCCCGCACTACCGCCGGTCCTTCGATGAGGCCGGGGTGCATCCGGACGACATCGCCGACCTCGCCGACCTGGCCACCCTGCCGTTCACCACCAAGGCCGACCTGCGCGAGCACTACCCCTTCGGGATGTTCGCGGTGCCGCGCGAGCAGGTCGCCCGCATCCACGCCTCCTCCGGTACGACGGGCCGCCCGACCGTCGTCGGCTACACCCGCGAGGACCTCGACGTGTGGGCCACCGTGATGGCCCGCAGCATCCGGGCCTCCGGGGGCAGGACCGGCGACCTCCTGCACAACGCCTACGGCTACGGCCTGTTCACCGGCGGACTCGGGGCGCATGCAGGGGCGGAGAAGCTGGGGTGCACCGTCGTCCCCGTCTCCGGTGGGATGACCGAGCGCCAGGTCCAGCTCATCCGCGACTTCGAGCCCGACCTGATCATGGTGACGCCGTCGTACATGCTCGCCATCGTCGAGGAGATGGAGCGGCAGGGGATCGACCCGAGGGGCACCTCGCTCAAGGTCGGGATCTTCGGTGCCGAGCCCTGGACCAACGACATGCGCCGCGAGATGGAGGAGCGGCTGGACATGCACGCCGTGGACATCTACGGGCTCTCGGAGGTGATGGGGCCGGGGGTGGCCAACGAGTGCGTGGAGACCAAGGACGGCCTGCACGTGTGGGAGGACCACTTCTATCCGGAGGTGATCGACCCCGTGACCGGAGAGGTCCTTCCGGACGGCGAGGAGGGGGAGCTGGTCTTCACCTCGCTGACCAAGCAGGCGATGCCGGTCATCCGCTACCGCACGCGTGACCTCACCAGGCTGATGCCGGGCACGGCGCGCACGATGCGTCGGATGGAGAAGATCACCGGGCGCACCGACGACATGATCATCCTGCGCGGGGTCAACCTGTTCCCCACCCAGATCGAGGAGCTCATCCTCGGCCTGCCGGTCCTCTCGCCGCACTTCCAGTGCGTGCTCGAGCGCCCGGCGACCCTCGACACTCTCCGCATCACCGTCGAGCGGCGCGACCAGGTGCCGGGGGAGGACGCCGAGGAGGCCGGCGCACGCCTGCGTCGGCTGATCAAGGACCGCATCGGGGTCAGCGTCCAGGTCGACGTCCTCGCCCCCGCCTCGATCGAGCGATCGGTGGGCAAGATGCGGCGTATCGTCGACCTGCGACCGAAGCGGTGAGACGCGGATGCCCGAGGGGGAGCCGATGAACCAGGTGGGGACGGACCAGGCGGGGCCGGTGCTCCTCGAGCGCCGCGGAGCGGTGGCCGAGGTGACGCTGAACCGGCCCGATCAGCACAACGCGCTCGACGTCGCGCTCAAGGAGCGATTGGTCGACGTCCTCGCCGACCTCGCCGACGATGTCTCGGTGCGGGCGGTGGTGCTCACCGGAGCGGGGCGCTCCTTCTGCGTCGGTCAGGATCTGGGCGAACACGCCCACCTGCTCCACTCCGATCCTGCCACCGCCTTCGGCACGGTCGGGGCGCACTACTCGCCGATCGTCTCCGCGCTGGCCACCATGCCCAAACCGGTGATCGCCGCGGTCAACGGCACCTGCGTCGGCGCCGGTCTCGGCTTCGCGCTCGCGTGTGACCTGCGGGTCTTCGCCGAGGGCGGCAAGCTCGGTACGGCGTTCAGCGGGATCGGCCTCACCGCCGACTCCGGGCTCTCCGCGACCCTGGTCCAGGCGGTCGGGCGGGCGCGCGCCGCCGAACTCCTGCTGCTCGGGCCGATGTTCTCCACCGAGGACGCCGTCGCCTGGGGGGTCGCCGGTCGGATCGTGTCGCCCGACGAGGTCCTCGGCACCGCCCGCGAGCTCGCCGACCGCCTCGCCGCCGGCCCGACCCTGGCCTACGCCGAGAGCAAGGCCCTGCTCGCCGAGGCGGCCGCCGGTGCCGACCTGGAGAGCGTGCTGGCCGCCGAGGGCGCCGCTCAGGCCCGACTCGGCCTCACCGCCGACCACCAGGGCGCCGTCCGGTCGTTCCTGGCCAAGGAGAGGCCCAGCTTCACCGGCGAATGAGGGGCGTGCTCACCGCCCCGCCGGGTCGGTCACGGCACCGCCTCCGACACGGAGGGATCCCCGGACGACCCGCGTCGTGCGCGCGCCAGACGCCGTTCGAGCTGGACGTCCCCCCACTTGATCAGGGCGATGCCGATGACGATGACCGCCCCGCCGACCAGCTGGATGCGGGTGGGCAGCTCGGCCAGGATGATCCAGGCGGCGATCGCCGAGAACGGCACCTCCAGCAGGTTGATGAAGGAGCCGATGGTCGCGCCGATGTAGCGGAGGCCGATGATGCCGCAGACATAGGCCCCGACGGTGAAGGCGACCACCAGGATCAGCGGCACCAGCCAGGACACCTGGAGGCCGGCGAAGGCGACGTCGTCGCGCACGAACCTGCCGGGCATCAGGCCGGTCAGGTTCACCACCGCGATGGCGAGCGTGCCCACGCACATCCCCAGGCCCGTGAACGCCACCGGTGGTAGGTCGATGCTCTCCTTCGCCGACACCAGGAAGTAGCTGGCCAGGCACACGGCCGCCGCCAACGCCGCCAGGACGCCGACCAGGTCCAGCGTCGAGCCGCGGAAGTCGAGGACGAGCATCAGCCCGATCATCGAGACCGCCACCCCCAGGAACGTGGTGGTCGAGGGTCGCAGCCGGCTGCGCGCCCAGAGCCAGAACACGATCAGCAGTGGCGCGGTCATCTCCAGCAGCAGCGCGACCGCCACGGTCAGGTGCTCCACCGCGATGAAGTAGAAGCCCTGGACGCCGGCCATCGAGACCAGCCCGTAGGCGACCACCGTCCGCCAGTGCCGGGCGACCTCGGGCCACCGGCCGCGCAGCGCGATCAGGGTCGGGACCATGAGGGCCAGCGCCGACCCGGCGAGCCGGACCAGCACGACCGATCCCGGCGTCCAGCCGATCCCGTACATCGTCTTGGCCACCGGGCCGGACACGGCGAAGAAGAATGCCGAGACGACCATGAAGACGAAGCCGAGCACGGTACGACGCATGCCGGTCCCTCCCAGATCGATACCCAACGGGCGGCGGTTCGGTGGCCCAGTGTGACGACCCGACCGGTCGGACGCCAGTCGTGCTCGGGTGGCGACCAGGTGGACCGACCGACCCCGCTCGGCGAACCGCTCGAGCTCGGATCTTGCGCGCACCGGTGTGCTGAGGCACAGTGGTGACGTGATTCCTGACCGATCGGTCTGTAAATGCGTGGGATGTGGGGAGGGGCCATGACCAACTCACCCGAGATCGTCCTCGATGCGTCTCGGCTCGAGGACGAGTTCGAGCGGATCGTGGGCGGTCACGATCGCATCGAGCCGCGGGACTGGATGCCGGAGAAGTACCGGCAGACCCTGATCCGGCAGGTGGCCCAGCACGCCCACTCCGAGATCATCGGAATGCAGCCGGAGGGCAACTGGATCACCCGGGCCCCCAGCCTGCGACGCAAGGCGATCCTGCTCGCCAAGGTGCAGGACGAGGCCGGCCACGGGCTCTACCTCTACTCCGCCACCGAGACCCTCGGTGTCTCCCGGGCCGAGCTGACCGAGCGCCTCCTCGACGGGCGGCAGAAGTACTCCTCGATCTTCAACTACCCCACCCTCTCCTACGCCGACGTGGGCACCATCGGGTGGCTGGTCGACGGGGCGGCGATCTGCAACCAGGTGCCGCTGTGCCGGACGTCGTACGGCCCCTACGGGCGGGCGATGATCCGGATCTGCAAGGAGGAGTCGTTCCACCAGCGGCAGGGGTTCGAGCTGCTGATGACGATGATGCGGGGCACCGAGGAGCAGCGGGCGATGGTGCAGGAGTCGGTGGACCGGTTCTGGTGGCCGGCCCTGATGATGTTCGGCCCGCCCGACGCCGACTCACCCAACACCGCCCAGTCGATGGCCTGGGGGATCAAGCGCGACACCAACGACGACCTCCGGCAGAAGTTCGTGGACATGAGCGTGCCGCAGGCCGAGCGGCTCGGCGTCACCCTCCCCGACGACGGCCTGGTCTGGAGCGAGGAGCGCGGCCACTACGACTTCACCCAGCCCGACTGGGAGGAGTTCATGACCGTGGTCAAGGGCGGCGGACCCTGCAACACCCAGCGGATCGCACACCGCCGACGCGCGCACGACGACGGCGCCTGGGTGCGCGCGGCCGCCACCGCGTTCGCCGCCCGCGGATCGGTGCAGGAGGAGGAGCAGTGATGGGTACGCCGAGCGAGTGGCCTCTCTACGAGGTCTTCGTGCGGGGTAAGCGCGGACTCAACCATGTCCATGTGGGGTCGCTGCACGCGCCCGATGACGAGATGGCCCTCCGGCACGCCCGCGACGTCTACACCCGGCGCAACGAGGGGGTCTCGATCTGGGTCGTGCGCTCCTCGGCGATCGCCGCGTCCAGCCCCGACGAGAAGGATCCGCTGTTCGCGCCCGCCGGCGACAAGGTCTACCGGCACCCGACCTTCTACGACATCCCGGCCGACGTGCCGCACATGTAGCGGAGGACCGATGACGCACATCGCGGACAAGGATCTCGACCACGAGTCCGTCTACGACGGTCTGGCCGATCTGGAGGGTGACGCCTCGCAGTGGGCCTTCGGCACCTCCTTCGAGGATCCGCTGGCCGGCGTGGACACCACCATCCCCGAGGGGGTGGACCCGGCCGATCTGGCGGCGTACTGCCTGATGCTGGGGGACGACGCGCTGGTCTATTCGCACCGGCTCTCCGAGTGGTGCAGCAACGCCCCCGACCTGGAGGAGGACATCGCCCTGGCCAACATCGCCCTGGACCTCCTCGGCCAGGCGCGGCTGCTGCTCGCCCGGGCAGGGGCGGCCGACCCGAGGGTGGTGCCGGCGCTTCCCGAGGGGTCGCCGGTGCCGGCCGAGGACGCGCTGGCGTTCTTCCGCGACGACGGAGGGTTCGTCAACGTGCGTTTCGTGGAGCCCGACAACGGCGACTTCGCGGTCACGGTCGCCCGGTTGCTGGTCTTCGCGACCTGGCGGCTGGCTCTGCTCGAGCGGCTGGCCGGGAGTCGTGACCCGGTGCTGGCAGCGATCGCGGCGAAGGGGGCCACCGAGGTGACCTACCACCGTGCCTACGCCGGCCGCTGGTTCCTCACCCTGGCCCGCGGCACCGAGGAGTCCCGGCGCCGGCTCGAGACCGCGCTGCCGGTGGTGTGGCGCTACTACGCCGACCTGTTCGCCTCGCACGAGGTCGACCGCCGGCTGGACGAGCAGGGGGTCGGGGTCGATCCGGCGGGCGTGGCCGAGGAGGTGGGCGCGCTGCTCGACCGGGTGCTGGCGACCAGCGGCCTCGAGCGTCCCCCGGGCCCCTCCGCCGGCCCGGTGAGCGGCGGCACCGGTCGGGACGGGCGGCACACCGAGGCGCTGAGTCGGCTGCTCGCCGAGATGCAGTCGGTGGCCCGGGCGCACCCGCTGGGGCGGTGGTGAGCGTGTCCGCCGGCACCCTGGACCGCCAACAGCTCCGGCAGCAGGTCCGGGGGGTGGCCGCGGCAGTGGCCGACCCCGAGCTGCCGATGCTGACCCTGGCCGACCTGGGCGTGCTGCGCGACGTCGAGGTGGAGCCCCACGGGCAGGTGGTCGTGACCATCACGCCGACCTACTCCGGCTGCCCGGCGATGGCGACGATGCGCGACGACCTGGTGCACGCCCTGCACGATCACGGCGTCCGCGACGTCGAGGTGCGGGTGCGGCTGCACCCGGCCTGGAGCAGCGCCTGGATCAGCGACCGGGGCCGGCGGGCTCTCGCGGAGGCCGGTATCTCCCCGCCGGGTCCGGTACGCCGGGTGAGCGGGCCGATCGCGATCGACCTGTCGCCCACGCGCCGCGAGGTGCGCTGCCCGCGGTGCGGCTCCGGGCGTGCGGAGCTGACCAGCGAGTTCGGGGCGACCGCCTGCAAGGCGCTCTACCGCTGCCTGGAATGTCTGGAGCCCTTCGACCACGTGAAGGAGATCTGAGCGTCGATGACGACCACTGCACCCGCGCCCGCACCGGGGCGCACGGCGTTCCACCCGCTGACGGTGGCGGACGTGGAGCGGCTCACCGATGACGCGGTCGCGATCACCTTCGAGGTGCCCGAGGCGCTGCGTGCGACCTTCGACTTCGCGGCCGGCCAGTCCCTGACCGTGCGCCGTTTCGTCGACGGACGCGAGGAACGGCGCGACTACTCGGTGTGCGCTCCGGCCGGGGCCCGTCCGCGGATCGGCGTCCGTGAGCTGCCCGGCGGCGGCGTCTTCTCGACCTGGCTGACCCGCGAGGTGGGGGTTGGCGACGTGCTCGAGGTGCAGGCACCCCGTGGCCGGTTCCGGGCCGACCCGGCCGTCGGCGGTCGGCACGTGTGCATCGCCGCGGGCTCGGGCATCACGCCGATGCTCTCGGTGATCGGCACGGTCCTCACCCATCCGGCGGCGGAGGTCACGCTGCTCTACGGCAACCGGACGACGTCCTCGGTGATGTTCGCCGAGGAACTGGCCGACCTGAAGAACCGCTACGGTCCCCGGTTCAACCTGGTCCACGTCCTCTCCCGCGAACCCCGCGACGTCGAACTCTTCTCCGGGCGGCTGGACGCCGACCGGCTGCGCCGCCTGCTGCCGGTGCTGGTGCCGCAGCCGGACACCCTCGATCACGTGTGGCTGTGCGGCCCGTTCGGACTGATCGCCGACGCCCGCGAGGTGTGTGATGAGCTCGGCGTCCCTCGGGATCGCGTGCACTTCGAGCTCTTCTACGTCGACGAGCCGCCGCCGGAGGTGCGCCATGCCGATGCCGTCGTCGAGGGGGCGGTCAGCCAGGTCACGCTCACCCTGGACGGACGCTCCACCACCGCCGCGCTGCCGAAGGCACGTACCGTGCTGGACGGCGCCGCCGCCGTCCGCCACGATCTGCCCTACGCCTGCAAGGGCGGCGTCTGCGGCACCTGCCGGGCCAAGGTGACCTTCGGTTCGGTCCAGATGCGACGCAACTACGCCCTCGACGAGGACGAGGTGGCGGCCGGGTTCGTGCTGACCTGCCAGTCCTACCCGGTCGACGACCAGGTGGGGGTCGACTATGACGCCTGAACCCGATCCGCGGGCGGCTCTCTCCGCGGAGGAGACCGCCCGCCGCTGCACCGAGCAGATGTGGGGCGAGGACCTGGCGAGCAAGTCGCTCGGGATGGAGGTGCGGTCCTGCGGGCCGGGCACCGCGGTCGTGTCCATGACCGTGCGGCCCGACATGGTCAACGGCTGGGAGATCTGCCACGGCGGCCTGATCGCCACCCTGGCCGACAGCGCCTTCGCGGTCGCGTGCAACTCCCGCGGCACCGTCACCGTGGCCGCCGGCTTCGAGGTCACCTTCCTCAGGCCGGGCCGGCTCGGCGACGTCCTGGTGGCCACCGCCCGCGAGGTCGCGCTCAGCGGCCGCTCCGGCGTCTACGACGTCACCGTCGTGCGCGAGGCGGACGGCGAGAGCGTCGCGGTGTTCCGCGGCCGCTCCCGCTCGACCGGTCGCCCCAACCCCGGGCTCGGGTAGGGCGGGCGCGGTCGGGCAAACCGGGCGGGGCCGCCGGGGTGGTCCTCACCCGAGCACCGACGTCGTCCGGCGTACGACGCTCAGGCAGGCAGGGGAGCGCGAGCGGCTCCGGTGGCGAGGCCCTCGAAGGCCATCGTGGCCAGGTCGTCGGCCAGCGTGTCGCCGTCCACCGGCCCATCGGGTCGGTACCACTCCACCAGCGAGTTCACCAGGCCGAAGAGCAGGCGGCTGGCGAGGGCCGGCGGCAGATCGGCGCGCACCGTTCCCTCGGCCGCGGCCGCCGCGACCAGTGCGGCGAGTTGCTCGTCGAGCCGGCGCCGGCGTTCGAGGGCGGCGAGCTCGACCGCGCTGTTGCCCCGGACCCGAAGCAGCAGGGTGACGGCCGGCTGGTGCCGCACCAGGATCTCCACCGACCGGTGCACGGCCTGCCGCAGCCGGTCGTAGGCCGACCCCGGGCCGGCGAGGGCCTCGTCGATCGCCGCGGACAACCCGTCCAGCGCCTCGTCGAGCGCGGCCGCGAGCAGTTCCTCCTTGCTGGCGACGTGATGGTAGATCGCCGACTTGGTCAGGCCGAGGTCCTTGGCGAGGTCACCGACACTGGTGCGGTCGTACCCGCGCTCGTTGAACAGTTCGATCGCCCGGCGCAGCACGGTGCCCTGGTCATAGCCCGGCCGCCCCCGGCGTACTGGCCGCTCGCCCGCATCGGTCATGGGGGGATTGTGTCACCGGCGCCACTCGGGCCGGCGAGGGTCGTCCGGGACCGACGGGACCGACGGGACCGACCGGACCGACCGTGACGGCGGGGTCGGGAGGATGTGGGGTCGGGTGCGGTGGGCGTGCAGACTGGGGGCAGCAGATCGACACCGAGGAGCGCCATGGCCCACGAGCAGGTCCGGAGGCCGCGTCATCTGATGGACCCCGCCAACCCGGTCCGGCCGGTCAACGACGCCAGCCTGACCACGGTCCAGCGCTGGGTGATGTCGGTGCTCACCGTGTTCACCATCGCCCACCTCGCCGTCGGCCTGGTCGTGGCGGCGCTGGCGATGTCCTCGGAGTTCCGTGCCCAGCAGATCGGCCTGTGCGTGCTCGCCGGGCTCTTCGGCGCGTTCGGGGTGGCCGCGGGGCAGTTGATCCACCGACGCCGGCCGCTCAACCTGTGGCTGCTGCTCGGCTTCCTGCCCACCGTGATCGGGGTGTGGCTGGTCCTGCGGTGACCGGTCACGGTTCGCGCCGTACCCACCGGCGGAGTCCGGCCGTACCCTCGATGGCATGGGTCCCGACGACTCGTGGGAGTTCGCGGTGGCGCCCCCGCACACCGCGCCGGGGGCGACCTCGATGCTCGGCTACCGGACGCCCGCCCACGCCGGCACGCTGCACCGCGGCCTGCCGTCCTCCCGGCTGACCTTCATCCTCAGCCTCGACGAGGGCGTGGAGTCGGCGGACACCGAGGCCGGCCTCGCTGCCGCCCGCCCGGCACCGGTGGTGCTCGGTGGACTGCACCTGACCACGGCCTTCATCCGGCCCGCGCGGGGGCAGACGGGAGTGCAGCTCGCCGTGCACCCGCTCGCCAGCCGTGCCCTCTTCGGGCGGCCCAGCGCAGAGCTGAGCGTGCGCGACTTCGATGCCCTGGCCGAGCTCGGCGCCGACGCCCGTCGCCTGCACGAGCAGCTGGCCGAGGCCGACGGCTGGCCGCATGCCTTCCGTTTGGTCGTCGAGCATCTGGTCACCCGGATCGACGAGCGGCGGCAGGCGCGGTTGCGGCCCGAGGTGGCCCGGGCCTGGCATCTGCTCGAACGTAGGCACGGCCGGATCGCGGTCGGCGATCTAGCGGCCGAAGTCGCCCTGCGCAGGCGCCAGCTCGGTGAGCTGTTCACCCGCGAGGTGGGCCGCTCGCCGAAGGCCGTGGCAGGGCTGATGCGCTTCGAGCACGCCACCGACCTGCTGACCGCGGAGGTACGCCGCCGCGAGCGTCCCGCGCTGGGGCGGGTCGCCGCCCGGGCGGGATATGCCGACCAGGCCCACCTGACCCGCGACTTCACCGGGCGCACCGGCGTACCTCCGCGGCAGTGGATCGCCGAGGAGCGCCGGAATATTCAAGACGGCAGCCGTCCCGCAGCGGAAGGCTGAGCCCATGAGCACACCGACCGTCTACCTGACCCTGCAGGCGCACGACGCGCCCGCTCTCATCGACTGGTACGTCGACACCTTCGGCTTCGTGGTGGCCGCCCGCTACGAGGAGGACGGCGTCGTCCAGCACGCCCAATTGAACTGGCCCGAGGGGGCCGGCGCGATCATGCTCGGCAGTCACCGGCCCGGTAACCCGTGGAACCGTGAGCCGGGCACCGCGGGCGGCTACGTGGTCACCGGCGACCCCGACGCCCTCTACGCCCGAGTCACCGAGCGCGGCGCCGAGGTGATCCGGCCGCTGGCCGACACCGATTACGGCGCCCGCGAGTTCTCCGTGCGCGACCCCGAAGGCAACCTGTGGTCCTTCGGCGACTACGCGGGGGAGGAGGCGTAGTCGCCGGGGGCATCGGATCGGGCGGGCAGGTGGCGGATCCCGGCCCGATGCGCGAGGGTCGGGGAAGGAAGCCACGAGGAGGACTCATGCCGCAACTGCCCCGGATCGCCCTCACCGGTGCCACCGGAGGTCTGGGGGGCCGGGTCGCCCGCCGGCTGGCCGCCAGCGGTGTGCCCGCCCGGCTGCTCTCCCGGAGCCCCGAACGGTTGCCGGCCCTGCCAGGTGCCGTGGCCACCTCCCTCGGATCCGGGTACGCCGACGCCCCGGCCGTGCGCGCGGCGCTGTCCGGCGTGAGCACGCTGCTGCTGGTCTCGGCGGCGGAGTCCTCGGACCGGCTGGACCAGCACCGGGCGATCGTGGACGCGGCGGTGGCCGAGGGTGTCGGGCACGTCGTCTACACCTCGTTCTACGGCGCCTCGCCGGAGGCGACCTTCACCTTCGCCCGCACCCACGCCGCCACCGAGGAGTACCTCCGCGCCAGCGGGATGGCCGTCACCTTCCTGCGCGACAACTTCTACCTCGACATCCTGCCCGACCTCGTCGGCGGTGACGGTGCGATCCGGGGTCCGGCCGGCGAGGGACGCCTCGCCGCGGTCTCGCGCGACGACGTCGCGGCGGCGGCCGCCGCGGTCCTGGCCGACCCCGAGCCGCATCGCGGGGCGACCTACGACCTCACCGGCCCGGAGGCACTCACCTTCGCCGAGGTGGCCGAGATCCTCACCGAGTTCACCGGGCGGGTGGTCCGCTTCCACGACGAGACCGTCGAGGAGGCCTACGAGTCCCGTCGGCGGTGGGATGCGCCGCAGTGGCAGTACGACGCGTGGGTGACGACCTACACCGCGATCGCGGCCGGCGAGCTCGCCGGCGTCACCGACCATGTCGAGCGTCTCACCGGGCACCGGCCGATCGGCCTGCGCGGCTATCTCGCGACCCACTGAGGCGTGCCCGGGCCGAGCCCGCGCCGTGCTCGGGCCGTGCCCCGGGCCGTGCTCGGGCCGTGCCCGGGTCGTGCTTGAACGGCGTACCGGTCGCGCTTCGCCGCGCGGAGGAGCCGGGCGGCCGGCGTACCTGTGCTCAGGCGGACAGCAGCGCGGCCAGAGCGTCGGTGACCGCGGCCATGCCCCGCTCGTTGGGGTGGAAGGACCGCGGGGACTCCTCCAGGGTCGCCTGGTAGTCGAACACCCACGGGTCGACCGCGCCCAGGGCGTGCTCGGTGCTCAGCTCGGAGGCCCGCAGGAGGTCGGCGCCGGATCGTTGCGCGGCGATCTCGTACCCCCGCTGGAGGCCGGCCTGGATCTCGCGGAAGGTCTTCAGTTGCTCCTCGGTGAACATCGTCCCTGCGCCGGGTCCGGTGTCGTCGCCGACCAAGGTCAGGTAGTCGACCAGGATCACCCGCGCCCCGGGGGCGCGCCGACGGGTCTCGGCCACGATGCGGGTCAGCCCGTCGGCCACCGCCTGGACAGCTGATTCGGTCGGGATCGGGATGCCGTCCTGGAACGTGGCGGCCAGGAAGTCGACCATCGGGTTGCGCTCGCCCCTGTTCATCCAGGCCGAGAACAGCATCGACCCGATGAAGTGCAGGTCGTTGCCGCCTGCGGTCACGGTGACCGCGTCGGCGTTCTCCGGCACACCCTGGATCTGCGGCGGGAACTCGGCGCCGTGCATGGTCTGCTGCGGCTCGTCGAGGATCGTGGCCGTGGTCGCCCCCGAGACGGACAGGTCGACGAGGTCCGCGCCCAGCCGGTCGGCGAGCAGGTGCGCATAGTTGCGGCCCGACCGCATCGCGCCGAGGTCGGCGACGGGCTCAATCCCGGGCCCTGCGGCGAACGAGCTGCCGAGTGCGGCGAGCGTGCGGTGGCTGGTCACCCGGGGAAGCTATCAAGCCGGCCGAGGCGGTCGGATTCGGGGAATCGCTGAGCGACTTCGGCGAGGGCGGCGCGGCAGGCTGCGACGGCGGGGGTGTCGGTGATGGCGGTACGGGTGGCGGTGAAGACGGTACGGCGGGGTGTGCCGGGGAGGGCGAGCATGCGGACGTCGGGGCGGTGTCGCACGGTCATCAGGCCGGGCAGGACGGCGACGGCGTTGCCCTCCTCGATCAGGGCGACGTGGGCCTGGAGGTCGTCGGTCTCGTAGCGCACCTCGGGCTCGAAGCCCGCCTGCCGACAGACCTGTTCGGCCCAGTGGCGCGACTCCGCGCCGGGTGGCTCCATCACCCAGGGCACGCCCGCGGCGTCGGCGACCGAGGTGATGGAGTCCCAGGGTTCCCCCTCGGGCGGTACGGCCAGGGCCAGGGCGTCGGTGGTGAGGGGGATCCGGTCGAGGCCGTCGTACCAGGGGGCCGCGTGGCCGGGGTACTCCTCGGCGACCACCAGGTCGAACTCGCGCAGCGAGACGCCGTGCAGCGCCTGCTCGGGGGCGCGCTGGGTCATGGTGACGTGCAGGTTCGGGTGGTCGCGGGTCAGGGCGGCGAGGGTCTGCGGCATGAACGCGAGCGCGGCGGACTGGAAGACCGCCATCCGCACGGTGCCGGCGGTGGCGTCGCCGAGGGCCAGCACCTCCGATTCGGCCTGCTCCAGGCGCGCCAGGATCACCCCGGTGTGCTCGACCAGCACGTGGGCTGCGGCGGTGAGTTGGACCCGGCGGCCGACCTTCCGGAGCAGGGGGACACCGACCTCGCGTTCCAGCTGGGTGAGCTGCTGGGACACCGAGGACGGACTCTGATGGAGGGCCTCGGCCACCTCGGCCAGGGTGCCCCGGACGCTCAGTTCGCGCAGCAGCCGGAGGCGGCGGATGTCAAGCACGGCATTCCTTCAGGTTCGCTTACCGATAACGCACAGAAAAGATCGCTATACCTTATCTGTATCCGGGTTGATACTCGGATCAGCAGGGCGTTTCGTTGGTAACGACGCGCCCGCCTCCCGTCGTTCCGCACGCAGCACTCCTGCCCGTCCCTCGGAGGACTCAAATGTCCACTGTTCCGGATCAGCACCTCGTCCCCGAGGTCGACCGACTCGTCCGCGGCTGGCTGGACGTGGCCGCCACCAAACCGGTCGACCCGGCGGCCCAGCGCCTCGCCGGCGTTCTCAAGGACCCGGGCGGCCTGGAGTTCACGGTCGGTTTCGTCGACCGGGTGATCCGTCCCGAGGACGTCCACGTGGCCGCGCACGCACTGCAGGAGCTGGCGGGGCGGGCCCCGAAGTTCCTGCCGTGGCACCTGCGCGCCGGCCTGCGGCTGGGTGCCCTGCTGTCGATGGTCGCCCCCGGCTTCGTGATCCCCATCGTCCGGCGCGCCCTGCGCGAGATGGTGGGACACCTGCTGGTCGACGCCACCGACGCGAAGCTCGGCAAGGCGATCGACAAGATCCGCCGCGACGACGTACGCCTCAACATCAACCTCCTCGGCGAGGCCGTGCTCGGCGAGAAGGAGGCCGCCAAGCGGCTGGCCGGCACCCGCAAGCTGCTCTCCCGGCCCGACGTCGACTACGTGTCGATCAAGGTGTCCTCCACGGTGGCCCCGCACAACGCGTGGGCCTTCGACCAGGCGGTCGAGCACATCGAGGAGAGCCTGCTGCCGCTGTTCCGGCTGGCCGCCGAGTCCTGCGCGCAGGGACAGAAGAAGTTCATCAACCTCGACATGGAGGAGTACCGCGACCTGGACCTCACTGTCGCGGTCTTCACCCGTCTGCTCGACCGACCCGAACTCCTCGACCTCGAGGCCGGCATCGTGCTGCAGGCCTACCTTCCCGACGCCGTGGCCGCGATGGTCCGGCTTCAGGAGTGGTCCGCGGACCGGCGTGCCCGTGGCGGCGCCGCCGTCAAGGTGCGCGTCGTCAAGGGCGCCAACCTGCCGATGGAGCACGTCGAGGCCGACCTGCACGGCTGGCCGGTCGCGACCTGGGGCACCAAGCAGGACTCCGACACCAACTACAAGCGGGTCCTGCGCTACGCGCTGACCTCCGAGCGCGTGCGCAACGTCCGGATCGGCGTCGCCGGGCACAACCTGTTCGACATCGCCTACGCGTGGGCGCTCGCCGGTGAGCGCGACGTGCGGGACGGCATCGAGTTCGAGATGCTCCTCGGCATGGCCACCGGACAGGCCGAGGCCGTCCGCGAGACCGTCGGCGGGCTGCTGCTCTACACCCCGGTCGTCCACCCCGGAGAGTTCGACGTCGCGATCGCCTACCTGGTACGCCGGCTCGAGGAGGGCGCCAGCCAGGACAACTTCATGTCCGCCGTGTTCGACCTGCACGACGACAGCACCCTCTTCGAGCGTGAGCGCGAGCGTTTCCTCGCCTCGCTCGCCGCCGTCGACGAGACCGTGCCGGAGCCCAACCGCCGGCAGGACCGCCGCACCACCACCGGTGCGGACCTGCCCGCGCCCGAGGGGCAGTTCGCCAACGCCGCCGACACCGACCCGTCCCTTCCCGGCAACCGCGACTGGGGCCGCCGGATCACCGCTCGGGTCGCCGGATCGACCCTGGGCGAGGACCTGGTCGCGGCACACACGCTCACCGACGCCGACGTCCTCGAGCAGACCATCCAGGAGGCCGTGGCCGCCGGCAAGGAGTGGGGTGCCCGGTCCGGGGCCGAGCGTGCCGCGGTGCTGCGCCGGGCGGCCGGCGTACTGGAGAGCCGCCGCGCCGACCTGCTCGAGGTGATGGCCTCCGAGTGCGGCAAGACCCTCGACCAGAGCGACCCCGAGGTCTCCGAGGCGATCGACTTCGTCACCTTCTACGCCCACCTGGCCGAGGAACTCGACACCGTGGACGGTGCCGTGGCCGTCCCGGTCGGGCTCACCGTGGTCACCCCGCCGTGGAACTTCCCCGTCGCGATCCCCACCGGCTCCACCGTCTCCGCGCTGGCCGCCGGCTCCTCGGTGATCGTCAAGCCGGCCGTGCAGGCCAGCCGGTGCGGTTCGGTGATGGTGCAGGCACTGTGGGATGCCGGCGTACCTCGCGAGGTGCTGCGCCTGGTCCACGTCGACGAGGGCGACCTCGGCCGCCAGCTGGTGGCCCACCCGGCGGTGGACCGGCTCATCCTGACCGGCGCGTTCGACACCGCGGCTCTGTTCCGCTCCTTCCGCCCCGACCTGCAGCTGCTCGCCGAGACCAGCGGCAAGAACTCCATCATCGTCACCCCCGACGCCGACCTCGACCTCGCCGCGAAGGACCTCGCCGCCTCGGCCTTCGGGCACGCGGGCCAGAAGTGCTCGGCCGCCTCGCTCGGCATCCTGGTCGGCTCGGTCGCCACGTCCCGACGCTTCCGGGAGCAGTTGGTCGACGCGGTCACCTCGCTGAAGGTCGGCTACCCGAGCGACCCGACCACCCAGATGGGCCCGGTCATCGAGCCCGTGTCGGGCAAGCTGGAGCGGGTCCTGACCACGCTGGCCCCCGGTGAGAGCTGGCTGGTCGAGCCGAAGCCGCTCGACGACAGCGGCCGGCTCTGGTCGCCCGGTGTGAAGACCGGCGTCCAGCGCGGCTCG
Organism: Nocardioides insulae DSM 17944; assembly: GCF_000422825.1. Taxonomy (GTDB): domain Bacteria; phylum Actinomycetota; class Actinomycetes; order Propionibacteriales; family Nocardioidaceae; genus Nocardioides; species Nocardioides insulae. Next base: position 108,970 of record NZ_KE383928.1, read on the forward strand.
GAGTACCACCTCACCGAGTACTTCGGCCCCGTGCTCGGCCTGATCGAGACCGACTCGCTCGAGGAGGCGATCGAGATCCAGAACCAGGTCGACTACGGCCTCACCGCGGGCATCCACACCCTGGAACGGGCCGAGATCGCCACCTGGCTCGACCGGGTGCAGGCCGGCAACGCCTACGTCAACCGTGGGATCACCGGGGCCATCGTGCGTCGCCAGCCGTTCGGCGGCTGGAAGAAGTCCGCCGTCGGTGCCGGCACCAAGGCCGGCGGCCCGAACTACCTGGTCGGTCTGGTCGACTGGGAGCCCGCCGAGGCCTCGATCTCCGGCGGCGCCCTCTGCACGCCGGTACGCCGGCTGATCGACGCGGCCGCCCGGCTCGACGTACCCGCGGACGAACTGGCCATGCTGCGCCGCGCCTTCGCCACCGACCAGTCCGCCTGGGTCCGGGAGTTCGGCGCCGTCAGCGACGTCAGCGGCCTGGACGCCGAACGCAACGTGCTCCGCTACCTCCCCGTCCCAGTCTGGGTGCGCCACGAGGGCGGCCCGATCGGCGACCTGCTGCGGGTCGTCGGTGCCGGTCTGCGCGCCGGGGCGGCCGTGCGGGTCTCGCTCCACTCGACCATCGATCTGCGGCTGGTCGACCTGCTCCGTGAACTCGGCGTCGAGGTCGCCCAGGAGGACGCCGCGACTTGGCGGGCCGCCCTCGCCGACCTGCCTTCGGGCCGGGTCCGCCTCCTCGGCGGCGACCGGCAGGCCTTCGCCGAAGCCTCCGCCGGCCGCCCCGAGATCGCGCTGTACGCCCAGCCCGTGGTCGAGGCCGGCCGCGTCGAACTGCTCCCGTTCCTCCACGAGCAGGCCGTCAGCATGACCGCCCACCGGTTCGGCTCACCCACCAGCCTGGTCCGCGGCCTCCTGGACTGAGCTCCGGGCCGGCCCCACCTCCCCGCTACCTCCCCGGACGGTCGAGTTGCGCCTCCCGGACTGTTGAGTTGGGCCTCCCGGGTCGTTGAGTTGGGCCTCGTGGTGATCCCCGAGGACCGACTCGACAACCCGGAAGGCCCGATCCGACGCACGGGGTGGTGACCTGATCACGGGGAGAGATCGCGGGTAGCGTGCGATGCCGTGGCCACTGCGGAGAACGAAGGTGCGGAGTCGGCGCTGACCGTCGCGATCGCGTTCGGCGTGAACGTGGCGGTGGCGGTGGCCAAGACGCTGGCGGCGTGGCTGACCGGTTCGGCGTCGATGGTGGCCGAGGCGGCGCACTCGTGGGCGGACGCCGGCAACGAGGTGTTCCTGGTCATCGCCGAACGACGCGGCCGTCGGCCACCCGACGAGTCCCGGCCGCTGGGGTACGGGCGCGAGGTCTACATCTGGTCGCTGCTGGCCGCGCTCGGACTCTTCTGCGCGGGCGGTGCGTTCTCGATCTACCACGGCATCCGCGAGCTGAGCTCCGACGATCCGGGGGAGGATTACCTGATCGGGTACGTCGTCCTGGCGTTCGCGTTCTGCCTGGAGGGCATCTCGTTCATGCAGGCCTACCGGCGTACCCGGGCCGAGGCACGCGAACTCGGCCGCGACACGCTGGGTCACGCGCTGGCGACCTCCGATCCGACCCTGCGCGCGGTGCTTGCCGAGGACGCCGCGGCCCTGATCGGGCTGGTGATCGCGGCGTCCGGGATGGCCCTGCACCAGATGACCGGGGACGCGATCTACGACGCGATCGGGTCGATCCTGGTCGGAGTGCTGCTGAGCGTGATCGCCGTGATCCTCTTCGATCGCAACCGCCGCTTCCTCACCGGGGAACCCGCCGACGGAGCCGTCCACCGGGCCGCGCGGGAACAACTGGAGCAACTGCCCGGGATCGACCGGGTGACCGCGCTGCGGCTCGAGTTCGTCGGGCCGCGGCAGATCTACCTCGTCGCCCGGGTGGACCTCACCGGTGATGACCCCGAGCACGTGGCGGCCTCGAGGCTGCGCGATCTGGAGCGGATGATGGAGGAGAGGCCCGAGATCGTCGATGCGGTCATCACGCTTCCCTGACCCGCCGGTATCCGAGTCCGTAAGGTCCATCTCGACGTTCCGTAAGGTCCACTCGATGGTCCGGGAGGGCCGACTCGATGGTCCGGGAGGACCGACTCGACGGTCCGGGAGGGCCAACTCGATGGTCCGGGAGGGCCAACTCGACGGTCCGGGAGGGCCAACTCGACGGTCCGGGAGGACCAACTCAACGGGGGGGAGAGAGGGCCGGCCGGCCGAGGGCACGGTGGGCACGGTGTCAGGGCACCCGGTTGGTCCATTCCGCATCGGAGAACTTGGCCGCGGCCAGAGCTTCCGCCTCGGCGCGGGTCGGGTCGTCCAGGGGCACCCGGCGGACGCGGTAGCTGGTGGTGAACTCGCCCTCGAGTGCGGCGATCACCTCCGCGCGTGGCATCCCGGTCTGGGAGCGCACCGGGTCCACCCGCTTGGCGGCGCTCTTGGTGCCCTTGTCCGAGAGCTTCTCCCGGCCGATCCGCAGGACCCGCAGCATCTTGTCGGTGTCGATGTCGTAGGACATCGTCACGTGGTGGAGTACGCCGCCCGAGACCCGCTTCTGCGCGGCCCCACCGATCTTGCCGGCGGGTGAGGCGATGTCGTTGAGCCCGGCGTAGGAGGCGTCGATGCCGACCGAGCGCAGCCCGCGCAGGATCCAGTCGTCGAGGTAGGCGTAGGACTCCGCGAAGCTCTGCCCGGCCACCAGGGTGTCGGGCACGTAGAGCGAGTAGGTGATGGTGTTGCCCGGTTCGACGAACATCGCGCCCCCGCCGGACACCCGGCGTACGACGGTGACGCCGAGCTCGTCGGCGGCGGTCATGTCGACCTCGTTGCGGACCGACTGGTAGGAGCCGATGATGACGGCGGGGGAGGCCCACTCCCACCAGCGCAGCAGGGGTGGCCGACGTCCCTCGGCGACCTGCCGGGTCAGCACCTCGTCCAGGGCGAGCTGCATAGCCGGGGAGAACACCTCGTCCTCCAACAGGTCGAACTCGTGGTCATCCCAGGTGGTCGCCCGGCCCAGGGCACGGAAGGCGGTCAACGCGATGTCGCGCGGCGCGAAGCCCAGCATGACGGCCTCGCCGCGGGCCGCCTCCAAGCGGTCGACCAGCTCGGCGAAGGGCAGGTCGACCGGAGCGCCCTCGAGCGCGGCGGTCAGCCAGCCCAGGGCCTCGTCCGGTTCGAGGAAGAAGTCACCGGAGAGGACGACCTCGCTCAGCCGCTCGTCGTCGGTCGTCGCATCGACGACCACCAGCTTGCCGCCCCGGACCTTGCGTTCACCGTGCACCCGTCTCACGACCCGTCCAACGCACGGGGACGCCCAGTTGTGCCCGACCGGCGGGAATGTCGCGGGAACCACACCGCGCGGGGACACAATGGAGCCATGACGCCCCAGGTCGTCGCACACCGCGGCGGAGGAGGAGCACACGAGGCCGAACACACCCTCGCCGCCTACGCCGCCGCGTTGGACGCCGGGGCGGACGCGCTGGAGTGCGACGTGCGGCTGACCGCGGACGGTCACCTGGTCTGTGTGCACGACCGCACCCTGCGCCGAGTCGCCGGCCATCCCGGGCTGGTCTCCACAATGGACCTCGCCGACCTCACCGACCTCGACGTCACCCGCGGGCCGCAGCAGTGGCGCGGCCTCGACGACGACCTCCCCCTCCGCGAGGCGCCGCTCGGCACCGTCCTGACGTTGCGGATGCTGCTGGAGTTGGTGCGCGCCTCCCCGCGACCGGTGCAGTTGGCCATCGAGACCAAGCACCCCACCCGGTACGGCGGACTGGTGGAGCATCGGCTGGTCAGACTGCTCGGAGAGTACGGCTGGACCGGGGCGGACAGTCCGGTCCGGGTGATGAGCTTCAGCTTCACCGCCCTGCAGCGCACCCAGCGGCTCGCCCCCGAGCTCCCACTCGTGCAGCTGCTGGACCGGGCGGCGTACTGGCCGCTGCTGCGCCGGGCGATCGGGCCGGACTGGGCCTTCGGCCCCGGCATCAAGGAGCTCCTCGCCCACCCCGAACTCGGGCCCAGGATCTCCGAGGCCGGCCACGATCTGCACGTATGGACGGTCAACCGGCCCGAGGAGCTCGACCTGTGCCTCGAGCTCGGCGTGCGTTCGGTGATCACCGATCGGCCGACGTACGTGCGGGGGTTGCTGGACCAGCGCTGACCGTGCGGAACAGCGCATCACGGGTGGGGACGGACGAGCCCCTCCCCGCCCGTACGTCGCGCCGCGCGACGTCGTGGGTGTGGGGAAGTCCCACCAGCAGCCTAGGGCGGCGACCGCGGCGTCCAGTGGGACGACCGACACCCAGTAGGCTCGCCGGGTGGCCAAGAAGTCCCGCACCAAGTCCGAGGCAGCACCCCTTCCCCTGTACGACGGCAAGGTCGTCGGTCCGAGGGAGCCGTGCCCGTGCGGCTCCGGTAAGCGCTACAAGGCCTGTCACGGGGCTCCCGGCGGAGCCGCACCGGTCTTCGTGAAGCGTCCCTTCGAGGGCCTGCCGAACGAGTGCGACCTGGTGGCGCTGCGTGAACTGGTGCCCAGCGCCACCGCGCCCGTGACCATCAAGGGTTACGAGGACACCACCGTCCAGCTCGGCACGCTGCTGCCGATGATCGCGCCGGCGATGCGCCGCGACTCCGGCCAGGTCTGGCTCGGCCTACAGGTCCTGCACCACTCCGGCGACGCCTCCCGTGACCTCGCCGCAGCCCTGCTGACCGCGCTCGAGGCCGACGTCTCGGGTGTGTACGGCGGCGGTGGCGAACCCGGTCCCGGACCCCGGCTCCAGGACCTCATCGCCGACGAGAGCCTGAGCGTCACCGTGCACGAGGGCTTCGACTGGTGGCTGGCCGACGTGGACGATGTCGAGGGCGCCGACGCGATGCTCGAGCAGGCCAACGAGGCCGCCGTACCCACTGAGCGGCTCACCCAGGTCGAGGCTGCGTACTGGACCTCGGTCGGCACCAAGGAGCACCTCCGCTGGGTGATGCCGGAGCCCGAGGAGGAGCTGCTCAGCGCCCTGGCCCGGTTGCACGTCTCCGGCGACGACGTGATCGTCGAGGACGCCCGGCTGGTCGGGATGTTCCGCGCGCACGGGCTGCTGGCGCCGGTCTGGGACCTCCCGGTCGGCACCGGCGTGGAGGCGTTGGAGGACCCCGCCACCGAGTTCCGGGCGAGGCTGGATGCGACCCTGGCCGAGCTCGCCGGTGGAGCCGAGCTCACCGCCGAGGAGCGCTCCGCGCGTGCCGGGCTGGCCAACCGGCAGGTCACCATCCGGCAGTGACACCCGCCCCCAGGGGCACCCTTCTCGGCCGGGAGACGCACTCCCGGCCGGGCGAGCCGGCGACGACCGGACGGAGCGGTCAGCCGGGCGTGCCGAACCGCTCGGAGGCCACCTGGTCGAGGGCGTCGTGGAAACTGGGCATCTCCTGGTCCAGCCGCTCCAGTGCGTCGTAACCGAGGTGGATCAGGTCGAGTGAGGTCAGCGCGACGATGCTGGCGGTGCGCAGTGAGTGGTGGGCGAGCGCGGCCTCGCCGACGATGTCACCCGGTCCGAGCCGCGCGATCTCGGTGCCGTGCTGGAGCACCGAGACCCGGCCCTCCAGGATGATGTAGGCCGCCTCGGCAGGGGTGTCCTCCCAGATCGGGGACCAGCCCTCGGGCATGGTCACCCGCGTGCCCGCGGCACTGATCCGCGCGATCTCCTCGGGGCTGAACCTGGCGAAGAACGACTCGGCCACACCTGCTCCTTCCGGGATGTTGGGTTGCCCGCGAGTGCGCGACGACGGAGGTACGCCGTCATCCTGCCGCGTCGCCGGTGACCGGATGGCCGGTGACCGGGTCGCGGTCGATCGGGCAGCTCATGCAGCGGGGACCGCCACGGCCCGACCCGAGCTCGGAACCGGCGATCGCAACCACCTCGATGCCGGCCGATTCGAGGGCGGCGTTGGTGGCGTCGTTGCGCTCGTAGCCGACCACCAGGCGCGGCGCGAGGGCGAGGGTGTTGTTGCCGTCGTCCCACTGCTCCCGCTCGGCCTGGACCGGGTCCAGGCCGGTGTCGATGTGGTGCAGCCGGTCGATGCCCATCGCGGCGGCCGCGGCCTCGAGGAACGGGCGCGGCGGGGCGACCTCGAGCGGGAGCGGGCGGCCGGGGATCGGCTCGCCCGGGGTGACGACGTACGCCTGGAGTTGGTCGACCACATTGGGGTAGACCACCATCCGGTCCACGTCGACCAGCGTGCAGATGGTGTCGAGGTGCATGGTCGCCCGCTGCTGGGCGATCGGCACCGCGAGGACTGTGTGCGCGAGCCCGGCCTCGAACGCCTGCCTGGCCAGATGCTCGGCCCCGGCGGGCGTGGTGCGCTCGCCGACACCCAGGGCGATGACGCCCGGTGCGAGCAGGAGGACGTCGCCGCCCTCGACGTGCCCGTCCATCGGGTCGCCGGTGCCGGCCCCCAGCAGTCGCGGGGTGCCGGCGAAGCGGGGGTGGGAGGTGTAGATGAGCTCGGTCAGCTGGGATTCGCGTCGGCGCGCGGGCATCGCCAGGGACGTCACCGCCACCCGATCGCCGATCCAGAAGCTGGAGTCGCGGGTGAAGAGCAGGTTCGGGAGCGGCGCGATGAGGAAGTCGTCGGGTGCGAGCAGGGAGCTGACCAGCCCGGCGCCGTTGCGCACCTCGTCGTTGCGGATCCCCGCGGTGAGGTGGCCCGCCAGCTGGTCGGGCGACGCGTCCCGCAGGGCCCGCGCCAGGTGGTGGCGCAGGGTCTCGCCCAGGCCGAGCCCGGTCAGGGCGGTGTCGATCGCCCGGTCCCGCGCCTCCTCCTCGGCGAGCGTCTCGATGAGCAGGTCGGTCAGGTAGAGCACCTCCACGCCGTGCTCGCGCAGCGCCGCCGCGAACGCGTCGTGCTCCTCCTGTGCCCGGGCCACCCACGGGATGGCGTCGAAGAGCAGCGCGTCGTTGTTGCGCGGCGTCAACCGCTGGAGCTCCGGGCCGGGCCGGTGCAGCAGCACCGTGCGCAACCGGCCCACCTCGCTGTCCGTGCCCTGCTGCGTCATACCGGAACTGTAGGGAACCGCCGATCGATCCCGCCTGCTGCGCGCCGAGAGCGGTACGCCGGCATGGATCAGCGCTTCCCAGGGGGCTGGTTGGTGATGGTGCGGCGACCGGGGCCACGAGATGGGCACGGGCCGACCGCACTCGGGCAGGTCGTGCTCGGGCCGGTCGGGTTCAGGCGACGAGCTCCCAGACGGTGAGGGCGAACAGCAGGGCGCAGATGGCGGCGCCGACGTAGTGGAGGATGTGCAGGCTGACCCGCTTCATCAGGGCCCGGCCGGCGAGGACGGCGAGCCCGCTGACCGTGGCGAGGGCTGCGAAGGCGCCGATGAAGACCGCGATCGGCTCCTCGTACTTGGCCACCAGCGACATGGTGAGCAGCTGGGACAGGTCGCCCCACTCCGCGACGAAGAGAACCAGGAACGACGCGAGCACCGCCTTGAACCCGGTCGCCGGCTTGGCCTTCTCGGCGAACTCCTCGCCGTCGTCCTGCTGGTGGGAGCGGCCCTCCCGGAAGAGCACGATGGCGCCGAAGAGGAAGAGCGCGGCCGCCAGCCAGCCGACCAGCGTCGCGGGGAGGAAGGAGGCGGCGTGCCCGAGTGCCACCGCCACGACCGTCTGCACGAAGAAGGCCGCGCACACGCCGATCCAGACCAGGATCGGGCGGTACTTGGTGGCCAGGACGAGGGTGGCGAGGAACGTCTTGTCCGGCAGTTCGACGACGAAGATCGCGCCGAAGGCCAGAGCGATGATGGCGGGGTCCACGGCCCGATCCTCTCAGCCGGTCAGTCCTGGGCGGTATCCGAGCGGAAGGACGCCGCCGGATAGACCCCGAGGATCTTGATCTCGTGGGTGTAGAAGGCGAGCTCCTCCATCGCGTTGCGTACGCCGGGGTCGTCCGGGTGCCCGTCGATCTCGGCGAGGAACTGGGTCGCGGTGAACTCCCCGCCCACCATGTACGACTCGAGCTTGGTCATGTTGATGCCGTTGGTGGCGAAGCCCCCCAGGGCCTTGTACAGCGCCGCGGGGAGGTTGCGCACGTTGAAGACGAACGACGTCACGACCGGTCCGTTCCCGGTCGGCGGGCGTACCGGCTCGGGGGAGAGGACCACGAACCGGGTGGTGTTGTGCTCCTCGTCCTCGACGTCCTCGGCCAGTACGTCGAGGCCGTACACCCCCGCGGCGAGCGGCGGGCTCAGCGCCCCCATCGTCGGGTCGCCCGCCTCTGCGACCTCGCGGGCGGCGCCGGCCGTGTCACCCGAGATGACCGGGGTGAACCCGTGCCGGCGGATCAGCTTGCGGCACTGCCCCAGAGCGTGGACGTGGCTGTGCACCGTGCGGATGTCCTCGATCCGGCTGCCGGGGAGCCCCAGCAGGTGGAACCGGATCCGCAGGAAGTGCTCGGCCACGATGTGCAGCCGGGTGCCGGGCAGGAAGTGGTGGATGTCGGAGACCCGACCCGCCAGAGAGTTGTCGATCGGGATCATCGCCAGGTCGGCGTCCGCCCCTTCGACCGCGGCGAAGACGTCCTCGAAGGAGGCACACGGCACCCGCTCCAGATCGGGGTAGTGCTGCTGGCACACCTGGTCGGAGTTGGATCCCGGTTCGCCCTGGTAGGCGATCCTCAGCGGTTCGGTCACGCCCGGGAGTCTACGGGCGGTCGGCGGTGAGCTCCGCGTCGATGTCTGCGCACGGACGCCGCGCGCCGGAGCCGTCCCCGCCGGGCGCGGGGCCTATTCTCGCGCCCGTGGAGACGATGGCGCTGGTGGTCGGAACGGTCGGAGTCGTGTTCGGGGTGCTCGCGTTAGTCGTCGCGGTCTCGCTCCTCGGCCGGGTCAGACGCTCGGAGGGCAGGGTGCGTCCCTCCGAGGAGGGGCTGCCCAGTGATGTGCTGGGGCTGAGGCAGGAGGTCGCCGCCCTGCGGGCCGAGGGCGCTCAGGCGATGCGCCATCTCGCGGTGGTGCGCTACGACGCCTTCGGCGACATGGGCGGCCACCTGTCCTGGTCGCTCGCCCTCCTCGACGACCGCGGCTCCGGTCTGCTGCTGACCAGCATCCACGGCCGCGGCGAGACCCGCACCTACGCCAAGACCGTCCTGGACTGGAGCTGTGACCAGCAGGTCTCGCCCGAGGAGGAGGAGGCCCTCTCCGCCGCCAGGCCCGCCGCCTGAGCGTGCGCGCCCCCGTGTCGGGCTCGGGGCCCGCCGACGCCGTCGTACGGCATCACCGGGCGAGTCCTACTGCGGGACGCGGACCAGGAGCCGGCCGTGGATGGTGGTCATGGTCAGTTCGCGGCCCGGGCCGATCGAGTCGCCGTCGAGCTGCCGCGGGGTGTCCCGGTCGGCGCGGATGACGACCTTCTGGCCGGTCATCCGGTTGACCAGGTCGTCGGTGTGGGGTCGCCTGCTGAGGATCCGCCAGGCCAGCGGCACCCAGGACAGGAACCGCTGCGGATAGAGCAGCACCACATCGAGTTGCCCGTCGTCGATCTCGGCGTCGGGGATCAGCGGCATGCCGGCGGTGAGGGTGCCGACGTTGCCCACCACGACGGTGCGGGCGCGGTGCTTGGTGAACGGCCCGTCGTCCATCGAGATCTCGAGCCTGACCGCGGGGAACATCAACGCCTTCGTGCCCGAGAGCACGTAGGCGAGCCATCCGACCCGCTTCTTGATGTCCTCGTTGACGCCGTCCATGATCGCGGCGTCGAAGCCCATCCCCGCCATCACCAGGAAGTGGGCGGGCTCGGTGTCGTCGCCCTCGACCTCGACCATGTCGATGGCCCGGTCCTGGCCGTTGAGGGCGACGTCGATGGCGGCCCGGATGTAGAGCGGGATCTCCAGGTTGCGGGCGAGCAGGTTGCCGGTGCCCGCCGGGATGATGCCGACCGGGATGCCGGTGCCGGCGAGTTCGGCGCACACCTCGCGCACGGTGCCGTCCCCACCGCACACGATGACCAGGTCGGCACCGTCGACGGCGGCCTGCTCGGCCATGCCGGTGCCGGGGTCCTCGACGGTGGTGTAGTACCAGGAGGGCTCGGACCAGCCGGCCTCCCTGGCCATCCCGCCGACGATGTGGCGGAACTGCCCCACGTCCTCGACCTTGATCGGGTTGAGGACGACGCCGAGCCGGCGTCCCGCTTCGGGTTCGGGCTCGGGGAGTACGACGGCCTGGGGGCGCACCGTGTAGCGCTCCGGCTGCGGGCTGAAGAGCACCAGGCACAGCAGCACCACGCCGGCACCGAGCAGGTAGCCGCCGAGCACATCGAGCGGGTAGTGCCGGCCGAGCAGCACCCGGTCCAGGCCGACCGCGAGGCCGATCAGGACCACGCCCGCATGGATGAGGCGTCGTAGGACGGGCCGGCGCACCAACATGATGGCCAACACCACCGCGATGCCGCCCAGTGCCGCGATGGCGGTGGCGTGTCCGGAGGGGTAACTCGGCGTGGCATGGAAGTGCTCCAGCGCCTGCCACTCCGGCCGGTCGCGGTCCACGACCCACTTGAGCACGCGGTTGAGGACGGTGCTGAGCAGCATCACCATCACCGTGAAGTACGCCGCCCGACGGTAGCTCTTCCACCACATGAACGCGGCGACGATGAGCGTGATGATGGTCGACCCGACGAAGCCGAAGCAGACCTCGACGATCCGCAGTATCGGAGTGAGCCAGGCCTGGTCCTCGGCCCAGTAGCTGAGGTTCTCCCCGGTGTCGTCGATGGTGACCAGGGGCGCCCAGCCCGCCGTGATTCCCCAGCCGAGGAGCCCGCAGAGCAGCAGGCAGCCCAAGGACCAGGTCAGCAGCGTGACGCGGGAGCGGTCGAGCACGGGTCTCCTTCGAGGTTCGGCGAGGCGGGCGGCGGACCCAGAGGCAGTATGCCCGGGGATTCGGGGTGAGCCCGAGTCGTGAGGCCGGATAGGCTCGGCGGTGTGATCGACCCGCGCATCCTCCGTGAAGACCCCGACCGCGTCCGCGTGGCCCAGCGCCGCCGCGGCCTCTCCGACGAGGTGGTCGACCGTGCCCTGTCCGCCGACTCGGCCCGGCGCAGCGCGATCGCGACGTACGAGGCCAAGCGGGGCGAGCAGAAGTCGATGGGCAAGCTGGTCGCCCGCGCCCAGGGCGAGGAGAAGGCCGAGCTGCTGGCGCGCACGAAGGCGCTCGCCGCCGAGGTCAAGCAGGCCGAGGCGGCCCGTGAGGCCGCCGACGCCGAGTGGAGCGACTGCCTGCTGGAGATCCCCAACCTCGCCGCCGAGGAGGCGCCCGAGGGTGGCGAGGACGACTTCGTCGTCCTCGAGCGGATCGGTACGCCGCGTGACTTCGAGGCGGAGGGCTTCGCCCCGCGCGACCACATCGAGCTCGGCCGGATGCTCGGGGCGATCGACCTCGACCGCGGCGCGAAGGTGTCGGGGTCGCGGTTCTACTTCCTCACCGGAGTCGGCGCGGAGTTGGAGTTCGCCCTGATCAACCTCGCCAACGAGACCGCTCGCGAGCACGGCTTCACCCAGGTGATCGCTCCCTCGATGGTTCGGCCGCAGGCGATGGCCGGCACCGGCTTCCTCGGCCAGGCCGCCGACGACGTCTACCGGATCGAGGGGGAGGACATGTACCTCGTCGGCACCTCCGAGGTGCCGATGGCGGCGTACCACTCCGACGAGATCCTCGACGTCGACACCCTGCCGCTGCGCTACGCCGCCTTCAGCCCGTGCTTCCGCAAGGAGGCCGGCTCGCACGGCAAGGACACCCGCGGCATCATCCGGGTGCACTGGTTCGACAAGGTCGAGATGTTCACCTACACGACCCTCGAGGAGTCCTACGCCGAGCACGAGCGGCTGCTCGGGATCGAGAAGTCCTTCCTGGACAAGCTCGAACTGGCCTACCAGGTGATCGACACCGCCACCGGCGACCTCGGTCTCTCCGCGATCCGGAAGTTCGACTGCGAGGCGTGGATCCCCACCCAGGGCAAGTACCGCGAGCTCACCTCGACCTCCAACTGCACCGAGTTCCAGACCCGGCGGCTCGACATCCGCGGTCGGTTCCCGCACGAGAGCGGCAGCACGACGACCCGCCCACTGGCGACCCTCAACGGCACCCTGTGCGCCGTTCCACGGGCGATCGTGGCGATCCTGGAGACCCACCAGCAGGCCGACGGGTCGGTGCGGGTGCCGGCCGCGCTGCAGAAGTACCTCGGCCGGGAGGTCCTGGAGCCGGTGACCGGATCCGGGGCCTGACCCGTGACCCGCACTGAGGTCGGCCCGGTGCCCGGCTGGCGTCCGCGACTGGTCGCGCTCGACATCGACGGCACTCTGCTCAAGTGGATCGAGGGCGGCGGCACCTCCTACGAGCAGATCTCGCCCGAGGTCCACGCCGCCGTGCAGCGGGCCCTCGACGCCGGTGCTCACGTGGTGCTGGCCAGCGGACGCTCGCCGGACGGGATGACCCGGATCGCGGACCTGCTGGGGTTGCCGCGGGAGGGGGCCGACCGGATCTGGGTGGTCGCCTCCAACGGTGCGGTCGTCTTCCGCTACCCGCCGATGGAGGTCGTCCACGAGGAGACCTTCGACGCGCGCGAGGCCGTGCACGAGATCCTGGACCGGCATCCCACCGCCCTGGTCGCGGTCGAGGAGCGCGGCGTGGGCTACCGCCTCAACGACCACTTCCCGCCCGGTGAGCTGACCGGCGACATGATCATCACCCCGGTCGAGGAGCTGGTCGCGCAGCCGGTGAGCCGCGTGATCATCCGCGACCCCCAGTCCACCCCCGAGGACTTCGTCGCGCTGGGCCGCGAGCTCGGCCTCCAGGGCACCTCCTACGTCGTGGGCTGGACCGCCTGGCTCGACCTGGCGCCGGTGGGTGTGGACAAGTCGGCGGGCCTGGCCCATGTCGCCGGCCGGCTCGGCCTGTCCCGCGAGGACGTCCTGGCCATCGGCGACGGGCGCAACGACATCGAGATGCTCCAGTGGGCCCGCCGCGGGGTGGCGATGGGCCAGGCGGTGCCGGAGGTGCAGGACGTCGCCGACGCGGTGACCTCCTCGGTCTACGAGGAGGGGGCGGCCGAGGAGCTCGACCGCTGGTTCCCCCCGGCGCGGGTGTCCCAGGAGGCCCGTGGATGAGCACCGGGCCAGGCGGCACCGCGACCGCGCTGCCCACGCTGGTCGCCTCCGAGCGGCTGCTGCTGCCGCTGTGGGGCGCCCCCGAGGTGGCCGCGATCCGCGGTGAGGAGACCGCGCGACCGGCCGGCTGGCACCCCGACTTCCCGCGCCGGGACGACGTCGACGCCGCCTCGCTGTGGGTCGAGGGTGACGTCTGGGGGCCGCGCTCGATCGTGCGGGGCGTGACCACGCTGGGCTCGATCGGGTTCTTCGGTCCGCCGCAGGAGGCCGAGGACGGCATCGCAGAGACAGAGGTCGGGTTCGGGCTGGTGCAGGAGGCCTGCGGGTGGGGCTTCGCCACCGAGGCACTGCGGGCGCTGCTCGCGTGCACCGACGCCGCCGGCGTCCGGGTCAGGGCCTCCGTGGCCCCCGAGAACGCCCGCAGCCTGCGCGTCCTCGCCAAGGTGGGGTTCACCCAGCTGCGCGGCAGTGACGAGGACGGTCACCTGGTGATGGCGAGGCCGCTGCCGTGAGCGCGCTGCCCGACCACGCCGCACCGCAGCGGCCCGGGTCGCCGGTCAGGCTGGTCGCGACCGATCTGGACGGCACCCTGCTCCGCTCGGACGGCAGCGTGTCGGCGTACACCCGGGAGGCGCTCGACGCGCTCGAGGACCGCGGGGTTCCGGTCGTCTTCGTGACGGGTCGGCCGCTGCGCTGGGCCCGCGACGTCTTCGAACACGTCGGCAGCCACGGCCTCGCGATCGTGTCGAACGGCGCGGTGGTGTGGGACGTCGCCGCCGACCGGCTCGAGCTCTCCCGCCCGATCCCCGGCGACGTCGCCGGGGAGGTCTGCTCGGCCCTCCGCGTCGCCGTGCCCGGGTCGTCCTTCGCCGTGGAGAACCCGGAGGGCATCGCCCTCGAACCCCATTTCATGGAGCGCTACCGCCTCCCCTCGGAGGCTCCGAGGGGGCCGATCGAGGAGCTGATCGGGCTCGGCCCCGTCCACAAACTGCTGGCCCGCCACGAGGAGCTCGCCCCGCAGGAGTACTGGGACCGGGCCGAGGCGGCCGTCGGTGGGCGGGTGACCATCACCTGGTCCTCGACCGGCACCCTGCTCGAGATCAGCGCCGCCGACGTAACCAAGGCCTCCACTCTGGCGGTCGTGTGCGAGCGGCTCGGCGTCCGCGCCGAGGAGGTGCTCGCCTTCGGCGACATGCCCAACGACCTGCCGATGCTCACCTGGGCCGGCACCTCCTACGCGATGGCCAACGCCCATCCCAGCGTGCTCGCCTGCGCCCAGCACGTGGCCCCCTCCCACGAGGAGGACGGCGTGGCGCAGGTGCTGGCTGGAGTGCTCGAACTGTGATCTGTTGTGATGGGCGCATGCGTCGCCCTCTCGAATCCCTGCCGAAGCTGGTCGCCGTCGTACTCCTCGGCCTCCTGCTCCTGGGCGGCCGGCCGGTGGCGTCCGCGGCGAGCCCGACGATCCCCTCGCCGGTGTGTACGCCGACCAACCTCTCGGCCCGTCTGGCTGCTGCCGACGCGGTCTTCACCGGCGTGGTGACCGGGGTGGCACGAACCGGCACCGCCCAGCAGCGCACCTTCGACCAGACGGTCACCGCCGACCGCCTCTATCGCGGCGTCCTGGACCAGCCCCAGGTGCGGGTGCGCACCACGACGGGGACGCCCTGCGCGCTCGGCCGTCTGACCGTGGATGAGCGGTACGTCTTCGTGGTCAGCGACGAGGGCACCTACTTCCTCGCCGCACCCCGCGGTGGCACCGGCGAGGCGACCGACGCGCTGGTCGGTCAGGTCTCCGCCCTCCTCGGCCCGGGGGAGTCGGCCACCGCCGCCACCAGCGAGCCGGTGGAGGCCTCCTACACCCAGGTGGCCGACGACGAACCGACCCCGTTCCTGAGGGTCGCCGCCCCCGGCCTGGCCCTGGTCCTGGTCGGATTCCTGGGGCTGGTGCTCGTCCGCAGCCTCCGCCGCCGCGCCTGACCCCCTCCCGTTGAGTCGGGCGTCGTGGGCGGTTGATTCGGTCGTCGTGGACCGTTGAGTTGGCCCGATTCAACGGTGCGGGGTGGGAGGGCGATCAGAGGTACATGCCGCCCGAGTCGCCCGGGCGGGACGGCGGCTGACCGGGGTGACCGGGGTGACCGGGCTGACCGGGCTGACCCGGCGCGCCCGGCTGGCCGGGGGACATGCCTGCCGGAAGGCCGCGGCGGATCTGCTCGAACTGGGCACGGGCAGCGACCTGCTGGGCGTAGATCGCGGTCTGGATGCCGTGGAAGAGACCCTCGAGCCAGCCGACCAGTTGCGCCTGGGCGATGCGGAGCTCGCTCTCCGAGGGCACCCGGTCCTCGGTGAAGGGCAGCGAGAGACGGTCGAGCTCCTCGACCAGTTCGGGTGCGAGGCCGGCCTCGAGCTCCTGGATGGAGGAGCGGTGGATCTCGCGCAGCCTGGTGCGGGACGCCTCGTCCAGCGGCGCGGCCTTCACCTCCTCGAGCAGCTGGCGGATCATGGAGCCGATCCGCATCACCTTGGCCGGCTGCTCCACCAGGTCGGTCAGGGATCGCTCGGCCTCGCCGTCGCCGGGCGCGTCGGCACCCGAAGCTCCCTGCGTGCCCTCGGCCGCGGCCGGGGGCACGCTCATGGGCTGGCCGTCGGGACCGATGACGATGATGTTCTCCTCGAGGTTCTCGGGCATGGGCCCCAGCGTAACGACGCGGTGAGCGGCGCTGGTCAGTCCTGCGCGCCCGGGGTGCGGAGGGCCATCCGGCGGGCCAGGACGCCGCACACGAGCAGTTGCAGTTGGTGGTAGATGACCAGCGGGATGATGACGATGCCGGCGGTCGCGCCGCCGTACACGATCGAGGCGAGCGGCGCGCCGCTGGTGAGGCTCTTCTGGGTGCCGCAGAACGCGACCGCCGGGGCCTCGTCGGGGCGGACCCACCAGAGCCGGCCGGAGAGGGTGGTGAGGGTCAGCACCGACGCCAGCAGTACGCCGCAGCCGGCCGTCACGAGGATCAGTTCGACGGGGGCGACCCGGGTCCAGACACCGGCGGTGACGGCGGCCCCGAAGGCGGCGTAGACGATCAGCAGGATGGCTCCGCGGTCGAGCACGCCGAGCATGCGCCGGTTCCGGGCCGCGGCGGCGCCCCAGCGGCGGTGCAGCAGCTGACCGATCGCGAACGGCACCAGGACCTGCACGACGATCCGGCCGAACGCCGCAAGGGTCAGGCCGCCGTGGCTGTGGGTGAGCAGTGCGACCAGCACGGGCGCCACCAGGACGCCGACCAGGTTGGACACGGCGGCCGCGCACACCGAGGTGGCGACGTTGCCGCCGGCCAGCGAGGTGAACGCCGTCGAGGTCTGCACCACCGACGGCACCGCGCTGAGGAAGAGCAGGCCGAGGATGAGTTCGCGGGGAAGCAGGCCGGACAGCGCGAGGCTCAGCGCGATCGCGAGCAACGGGAAGAGCAGGAAGGTCACAGACAGGATCAGCCCCTGGGTGCGCCAGGAACGCAGCCCGTCCCAGATCGCGGTGGGCGAGAGCCGGACGCCGTTGAGGAAGAACAGCGCCGCCACGGCCAGCCCGCTGAGCAGGTCGAGTACGTCGAGCGCCCCGCCGCTGGCCGGCCACAGGGAGGCCAGCAGCACGGTCGCCACGAGAGCGAGCGTGAACGGGTCGACCAGACGGGCTCGCGTCCGGGTGGCCGCCGGACCGGCCCGGCGATCTTGCGTCGTACTCACGTGGGGGTGGACCTCAGCCGTCGACCCGCAGGAGGATCTTGCCGCGGTGCTCGCCGGACTCCATCAGGGTGTGCGCGCGGCCGGCGTCCTCGAGCGGCATGATCTCGTGGATGATCGGCTTGATCGCGCCGGAGGTGACCAGTGGCCAGACGTGTTCGACGACCTCGGCGCAGATGGCGGACTTGCCCTCCACGGGGCGCGAGCGCAGCGCGGTGGCGATCACCGAGCCGCGCTTGCGGAGCAGCTTGTTGATGTCGAGCTCTGCCTTGGTGCCGCCCTGGAGTCCGATGATGACCAGTCGGCCGCCGTCGGCGAGGGCGTCGAGGTTGCGGGCGAGGTACTTGGCACCCATGTTGTCGAGGATGACGTCGGCGCCGTGGCCGTCGGTGCGTTCGCGGACTACGTCGACGAAGTCCTGCTCGCGGTAGTCGATCACCACGTCGGCACCGAGTTCCAGGGCGGCCGCAGCCTTCTCGGGGCTCCCGACGGTGGTGAGCACCTGCGCCCCCAGCGCCGAGGCCAGCTGGATCGCGAAGGTGCCGATGCCACCCGACCCGCCGTGGACCAGGAACCGGTCGCCCGGGCCCAGGCGTCCGGCCATGACGATGTTGCTCCACACGGTCGCGGCCACCTCGGGAAGGGCCGCCGCCTCGACGAGGCCAACCCCGGCCGGCACCGGCATCAGCTGGCCGGCCGGTACGGCCACCCGGGTGGCGTAGCCGCCCGAGGCGAGCAGGGCGCACGCCTCGTCGCCGACCTGCCAGCCCTCCACACCGTCGCCGACCGCGGCCACCGTGCCGCTGCACTCCATGCCGAGGACGTCGTCCGAGCCGGGCGGGGGCGGGTAGAAGCCGCGGCGCTGCATCACGTCGGCCCGGTTGAGGCCGGCCGCTGCCACGGCCAGCACCACCTCGCCGGGGCCGGGCTC
The DNA here is from genome assembly GCF_000422825.1 of Nocardioides insulae DSM 17944. Lineage (GTDB taxonomy): Bacteria > Actinomycetota > Actinomycetes > Propionibacteriales > Nocardioidaceae > Nocardioides > Nocardioides insulae. Next base: position 126,821 of record NZ_KE383928.1, read on the forward strand.
GGGATCGGGGAGTTCGATGACCCTCAGGTCGTCGGGGTCACAGGGTTCCTGGGCGAGGACGGCGCGCATGCCGACCAGCGTAGGGACGCCGGGGCCTCCCGTCCGCCGACGGTGGGATACCTCATATGGTCGGGCGTCGAGAAGCGGCCCGGGTCCGGGTCGGACCGGTACGCCGCGGCCTCAGCCCAAGGAGCGCAGGTCCGCCCAGGTGTCGATGTCGCGGTACTCCTGGCCACGGCCGGCGATCTCGACCAGGCCGAGCGGGGCCAGGAACCGGCGCAGCGGGAGACCGTGCCGCTCCTCGGGGGCGGGCAGGACGGCGCGGAGCCGGTCGGTGCGCACGGCCAGGGCGAGCTGTCGCCGACCCTCGGGGTCGGTGAGGATCGCGCCGTCCGGGGCGTCCGCTTCGACTGGTTCGGCCGGTTCGGCCGCGGCGAGCAACCGGGCCACGGTGGCGCGGGTGATGCGGGGCATGTCGACCGCCAGGATCACGACGTACGCCGAGGGGCGGGCGAGCGTCTCGAGTCCGGCCGCCAATCCGGCCACGGGGCCGCCGTACGGGGGATCCTCGCGGGTGGACAGGACCGGTGTCGAGGTGGGTGGGGTGTCCCCGACGACGACGACCTCGCCGGCCCCGGTGACCGCGTCGAGGGCGCGGTCCAGCAGCGTGCGTCCCTCGAACTCGACCTCGGCCTTGGCCACGCCGCCCAGCCGCTCGCCGCGGCCGCCGGAGAGGACGATCGCGGACCACGAGGCCGGGGCGGAACTCATGGCCTCACCCTAGGCTGGCCCCATGGTTTGGGAGACGCTGGACGTGGCACTGGTTCAGGAGGCCTCGGGGTTGGAGCCCGCCGACAACCGGGCTCGGCTCGAGTCGCTCACCCCGGACGGCGCGGACCTGGTGGTGTTCCCGGAGGCGTTCGCCCGCGACTTCGGGCCGGCCGGCGACGACGTGAGCGGGTCGGCGGAGCCGCTGGAGGGCCCCTTCGTCACCGAACTGACCCGCCTGGCCGGGGCCCGGTCCAGCACGGTGGTGGCCGGGATGTTCGAGACCTCGGACGACGCCGCCCGGCCCTACAACACCCTGGTGGCGACCGGACCGGACGGGTTGATGGCGGCGTACCGCAAGATCCACCTCTACGACTCCTTCGGCTATCGCGAGTCGGACCGGCTCAGCCCCGGACCGTTGAGTCCCGTGGTGCTCGAGGTCGCCGGCGTGCCGGTGGGCCTGATGACCTGCTACGACCTCCGCTTCCCCGAGCTGGCGCGGCGGTTGGTCGACCTGGGTGCCGAGGTGCTGGTGCTGCCGACCGCCTGGGTGGCCGGGAAGCGCAAGCTGGACCACTGGCGCACCCTGGTGCGGGCACGGGCGATCGAGAACACCGTGTACGTCCTCGCCGCCGCCCAGCCCGCACCGCGCTACACCGGCCACTCGCTGATCGTCGATCCGCTCGGCGACGTGGTCGCGGAGGGCGGCGATGAGGGCGACCTGGTGCGGGCCAGGCTGGACCGTTCGGTGCTGACCAAGGCCAGGTCCGTCAACCCCAGCCTGGACAACCGGCGACTGTAGGGTTCGGCGGGTGAGTCGAGCAGCCCCCCGTCGCCGCGCCGAACCCGGGCACCGGATCCGGGGCAGCAGGACAGGCGCTCTCGTGGCCGGCCCGTCCGCCGCTGAGCCCCTCGATGAGCAGAGCCCGCCGGCGCTCGCGCTCGAGGGGCCGGTCAACCCCGTATCGGTCCAGCCGGATCGGGCTCGGCGCGCGCCGATGCCTGCCGTCCTGGTCTGGTTGGTGGCGGTGCTGGGTGGCGTCGCCGCCCTCGCCGCCGCGATCGTCCCGGTCGGCCCGAGCTGGCTGGGTGAGGTCGGGGCGGTGGTGGTGGCGACCGCCTTCGCCGCCGGGTTGGCCGAACGGATCGGCGGGCGGGTGCCCGTCTGGGGCGGCCTGGCCCTGGCGGTGGGAGCAGTGGTGCTGCTCAGCGACCTCGCGTGGGACGACCCGGTGATGCTCCGTAACGGCGCCGCCGTGATGACCGCCGCCGTGGCCGCCGTCCTGGCGGTGATGGCGACGGTGCCGGCGCCGAGCTTCCGGCACGCCGTACGCGAGTGCCTCATCGCCACCGTCATCGCCGGGATCGGCGCGATGGCGGTGCTCGGACTGCGTCCCGACGTACGACTGGTGTCCTTCGAGTACGCCGTGCTGGTGGTCGCCGGGGTCGGGGCCTTCCTGGTGGTCTACCGGCTCGGCGCCGGCCTCCACGGACTGGGTCGCCGCGGGATCGTGATCGTGCTGCTGGGTGGGGCGCTGCTCGCGGTCTCGCTGCTCTACGCCGAGACCCTGCGCCGGTACGGCACGCCCGGGCTCGTCGACAGCCTGCTGGACACCGTGCGCTGGTCCCGGGACCAGTTGGGCGCCTTCCCGCGGCCGATCGAGACCATCCTGGGAATCCCCGCGCTGGCCTGGGGCACCCACATGCGAGCTCGCCGCCGCCAGGGCTGGTGGGTCTGCATGTTCGGCGTCGCGGCCACCGCCACCACCGCCACCGCGCTGGTCAACCCCGACGTCACCGTGGTCGAGTGCGCCCTGTCGGTCGCCTACAGCCTCGTGCTGGGGCTGATCATCGGCTGGATCGTCATCCGCGTCGACATCTCCCTGACAGGTGGACAGGAGCCGGGCGGACGCAGCGCCGGTCGTCGCGCGGCGACGGTGGGCGACGCCTCGCCCGCGGTCCGACCCGAGCCGGCCCGCACAGCCGCCCTGCTCTGAGACGCTACTTCGGGACGGACCCACGGGACGACGAGGGAGGGCCGGGACATGGGTGTGAAGGACTCCCTCCGCGCGTTCGTCCGCCGGTGGGGTTGGCGGACGGTGGGCCTGGTGGTCACCGGCGTGGGCCTGTACGTCGTGATGCCCAGCCTCCTCACCATGCTCGGTGCCTGGCCGCAACTGGCTCGGGTGGAACCACGCTGGTTCGTCGTACTGGCGCTTCTGGAGACGGGCAGCCTGGCCGGGCTGTGGTGGCTCACCCGGATCGCCCTCTCACCCGGTCACGGGGGCGAGGGCGAAGGGGACGGCGTGGGATGGGGGTCCGCCGCGACCGCCCAGTTGGCCGGCAACGCCGCCAGCAAGGTGATCCCCGGTGGTGCGGCGGTCGGTGGCGTCGTCCAGGGGCGGGTGCTGGTGACCGCCGGTCAGAAGACCGGCGCGGTGGTCTCCGCTCTCACCGCGAGCAACCTGCTGACCACCGCGGTGCTGCTCCTGCTGCCGGTCCTCACCATCCCGGCGCTGATCATCGGCCCTCCACCGGCTCGGCAACTGCAGCTGGGTCTGGTGGTGTCCCTGGTGATCGCGGTGGTGATCGTGGCGATCGGCGTCATCGCCCTGACCTGGCCGGTCGCGGTGGCCGCCACCGGCCGGGTGATCGGCCGGGCGGCGCATCTGGTGCGACGAAGCTGGTCGGCGGACCGGGTGGCCGAGGGCCTGATGGCCCAGCGCGACCGGATCGCGGCCGCGTTCGCCGGGCAGTGGTACCGGGCGGTGTTCGCCGCCGCGGTCAACCGGATGTTCGACTACGCCGCGCTGGTGGCCGCGCTGGTGGCGTTCGGAGCCCATGCCCGCCCCGCGGAGGTGCTGCTCGCCTACGTCGTGGCGCAGGCCCTCGCTTTCGTCCCCATCACCCCCGGCGGCCTGGGTTTCGTCGACGCGGGACTGACCGCGCTCCTGGTGGTGATCGGCATCCCCACCGACACCGCGGTCATCGGGACGCTGCTCTACCGGCTCTTCTCCTTCTGGCTGCCGATCCCCGTCGGCGTGCTCGCCTGGGCCGGTTGGCGGATCGGCTCCTCCCGCCTACGCCCTCCGAGCACGTCGAGCGAACCCTGACGAGCCGTGCCGGGGCCGCCCACGAGCCGAAGTTCGGGCCGCTGAACTCGGCAGTCGGCCATGCGCCCAGCCCCTGCGTGCAGGCGCTCCGCTCGCGTAGCGGCACGGGAGGCGGCGAAGGAGCCCGTGGGAGACGAGGCGGCAGCAGAGGGGGCGGGATTCGAACCCGCGGTAGGTCTCCCTACGACCGCTTTCAAGGCGGTTCCGATAGGCCACTCCGGCACCCCTCCCGGGCCTCGTCGTCCGGGGACGGCGCTGCCACGGAACCCAAGCCTAGGGCACTCGGCGGACGGTCGAACGAGCGGTGAGAGGTTCGCCCTACTCCGAGCCGCCGAGTTCGAGTTCGACGTCGTCGTAGGCGAGATCCCGGATGCGCTGGGCGTGATGGTTGACGTCGACGATCAGGCGGCGCAGGTCGTGCCGCACCCGCTCCAGGTCCGGCGCCTCCAACACCTGTTGGGCCAGGGTGGAGATCCGGATCAGGAGACCGTTGCGCTCCTTGAGGGTGACGCCGCCGCGGGCGGCGAGCCAGGCATCCTGGGCGCTGGAGCTCTCGCTCATCAGGGCGTCGCGCACCGAGCCGAGCCGTTGCCGGACCCGCCAGCGCCACGTGCCCACCGAGGTGCCGCTTCGGCGCGGGGTCTCGACGGCGTCCTGCAGCGCGTGCAGTGCCGAGGCGAGCGGGGTCGTCGTCGTCATCGCGCCTCCCGGTGTTGTCCATCGAGTGTGACCCAGCTCATCTGACCAGACAAGGTGCCCTCGGTGAAGCCTTGCCGGTTCGGTCGTGCGCGCTGAGCAGGGGAGAATGACCGTATGCCCGAGCAGGACCCCACCCAGCACCCTGACCAGTCCGTGGCACCCGTCCCGGGCGCGCACGAGCCGGTGTATTACCGACTCGCCCCGGCCGTGAGCGTGCGCTTCGTCGGGCTCGCCCTGGTGGCCGTCGCGCTGCTCCTGTTCGCGCTCACCCTCGTGGTCGCGGTCGCCGGCTGGTCGATGGACCTGGTGGTGATCGCGGCGGTGCTGGGCCTGGCCGGCGTACTCGTCCTCGGGTGGTGGCTGCGGTCGCGCGCCTACGTGCTGCGCTGCACCCCGGAGGGCTACACCGTGCGGATGGTGCGCTCGGCCGGCGTCACGCAGGCCCGATGGACCCAGGTCGAGGATGCCGTCACGGTGACCCGGCACGAGATCCCGTGTGTCGTGCTGCGGCTCAAGGAAGGCACGACCACGACCATCCCGGTCTCGGTCCTCGGGGTCGATCGGGAACGGTTCGTGCGGGAGCTGCAGGAGCACCTGCAACGGGGCAACGGACTGCGGATGCCACCGCGCGGCAAGCGTCCGCGCACCCCCTGATTCGCGGGTGAGCCGCTTGGCCTTGTAGCCTGTTCGCGCGCTGGAGGTGTCGCCTAGTCTGGTCTATGGCGCCCGCCTGCTAAGCGGGTTTGGGGCTACAACCCCATCGAGGGTTCAAATCCCTCCACCTCCGCCAGTCGTGAGGTCCCAGGACCTACCGCGAGACCCCGCCCGATCCGGGCGGGGTCTTCGTGCGTCCGGGCCTCGCGGCGCCCGACGTAGCGCGCCACTCGCCCGGATCTACACGGAACCTCCACACCTCCTCCCGGCCTTGGGCAGGTTCGCGCTCCTAGCCTTCCCATATGACATCGACAAGTCGCCGGATCCTCGTGGTGGAGGACGACCGGGTCATCAACCAGGCCGTCTCCGAACGCCTCACCGCAGAGGGGTACGACGTGGTGCGGGCCTGGGACGGGCCCGGAGCCGTGCAGGCCTACGGCGAGCACGAGCCGGACCTGGTCGTGCTGGACGTGATGTTGCCCGGCTTCGACGGCCACGAGGTGTGTCGCCGGATCCAGGCCGAGCGGCCGGTGCCGGTGCTGATGCTCACCGCACGGGCCGAGGAGTCCGACGTGCTGGTGGGGCTGGGGGTGGGGGCCGACGACTACCTCACCAAACCCTTCCGGATGCGCGAACTGGTGGCGCGGATCGGGGCGCTGTTGCGCCGCGTGGAGCGGGCCGCCGTACTCGCTGCGCCGGGCCGCGAGGTCGACCTCGGTGACCTGCGGATCGACGCCCCGGCCCGGAGGGTGTGGCGCGCGGGGGAGGAGGTCAGGCTGACGCCGACAGAGTTCGACCTGCTGCTGTGCCTGGCCGAGCAGCCGGGTGCGGTGGTACCCCGCGAACGACTGATGGCTCAGGTGTGGGGCTGGTCCGACGCCTCGGGCACCCGCACCCTCGACAGCCACGTGAAGGGCCTGCGGGCCAAGGTCGGCGCGGAGCGGGTCCGGACCGCGCACGGGGTGGGCTACGCGCTGGAGACGGGAGTCGGCTCATGACCGGGCGCTCTCGCCTCCGGTGCCGTTCGGGGCGGGGACGCCGATGAGTGCGGAACCACTCGCGGGGATCACCTCGATCAAGGTCAAGCTCGGCCTGCTCGTCGCGGCCAGCGTCGCGGTCACGGTCGTGGTGGCCACCCTCGGCAGCGCGAGCGGGGTGCCGGTCTGGCTGAGCATCCCGGTCACGGTCCTGCTGGCGCTGGCTGTGACCCAGCTGCTGGCGGTGGGGATGACCGCCCCGCTGCGGCAGATGACGGCGGCGGCGCGACGGATGGCCACCGGGGACTACGCCGTCCGGGTCGAGGAGTCCTCCCGGGACGAGGTGGGCGAGCTGGCGCGGGCCTTCAACACGATGGCCCGCGACCTCGCCGGGGTCGATCGGCAGCGCCGGGACCTGGTGGCCAACGTGAGCCACGAGCTGCGTACGCCGCTGACCGGCCTGCGTGCGGTCCTGGAGAACGTGGTCGACGGCGTGGCCCCGCGCGAGTCCCTCGAGGCCGCGTTGGCCCAGGCCGAACGGATGAGCGGACTGGTCGAGGACCTCCTCGACCTGGCTCGGACGGATGCCGGGAAGGTGCCCCTGAACCCCCGGCCGGTGCCGCTGGCCGGCCTGCTCGGTGACGCCGTCGCGGAGGCCCGCACGCTCGGGCGGGAAGTCACCTACGACGTGCGTGTCACACCGCCGGATCTGGTGGTGCGTGCCGACCCCGACAGGCTGCGGCAACTGGTCGCCAACCTGCTCGACAACGCGTCCCGGCACAGCCCGGCCGGGGGCCGGGTCACCGTCACGGTGGTCGCCGTCGGGGAGCGCTATCGGCTGGAGGTCCAGGACCAGGGGCCCGGCGTCCCGCCGGCGGCCCGGGATCGGGTCTTCGAGCCGTTCGGCACCCTGAGTGCGCCCCCGAGCAACGCGCGCGACATGAGCGACCCGAGCGGGGCCGGCGAGGGTGGTGGCACCGGATTGGGCCTGGCGATCGCTCGCTGGGTCACCGACCTGCACGGTGGCTCGATCCTGTTCGTGGATCCGGTGGACGACGCCACCGGCACCGGCCCCGGCAGCCCGGCGGCGCATCCGCACGTGCGCGGCGCCCGGGTACGTGTCGACCTGCCGCTGCTGCCGCCGCACAGGGTTCCCGCCGCCACCGAGCCCACCACCGAGCCGATCCACCCTGAGGAGCCGAGCATGTCCGTCGTTCCGCCCAACCCGCCTCCGGCGGCACCGACCCCGCCCGGACCGGCGCCTGCCCCGGTAGGGCCCGAACGTACGGCGGCGCAGGTGCCCGCCCCGCCGATCCTCGATGACATCCTGGGCGACTTCTGGCCCGAGCGGGACGTGCCGGCGCGCACCAGCCTGCTGTTCGGCGCCCTCGGGGTGGGTGTGCTGGCCGGGGCGGTGCTGCCGTTCCGGGATCTCGGCCTCGGCACCTTCCTGGTGCTGTTGGCCGCCGGCGGTGTCATCGTGGCGGCGATCCGCGGACGGCGCGATCCGTTCACCCTCACCTCGGTGGCCCTGTGTGTCCTGCTCGCGGCCGTGACCGTGCTGCGCGACGCCGAGTGGATCGCGGTGCTCTGTCTGCTGGGCGGCGGGATGCTGTGCGCCTGCACGGTGACCCGGGCCCGGACGGCGTTCGGGTTCGTGGTCTCCGGCCTGGCCTGGCCGCTGGCCGGGATCCGCGGACTTCCGTGGCTGGGCAGGACCCTCGGCCGGCTCACCGGACTCGGTCGCAGCGCGGCACTGCTCCGCACTCTGGTGTGGTGTGTCCTGGGGCTGCTGGTCTTCGGCGCCCTGTTCGTCTCGGCCGACGCGCTGCTGGCCCAGTGGGTCGATGACCTGCTGCCGGACCTGACGGCGGGCACGGCGGTGCTGCGAGCCTTCGTCACCGCCGCGGTGGGAGGGATCGTGCTGGCTGCGGCGTACCTCGCGCTCAACCCGCCCCGGGTCGACCGCGAGCCGAGTGCCCAGCGCGAGGTGTCGCGGCGCTTCGAGTGGCTCGCCCCGGTGCTGGTCGTGGTCGGGGTCTTCGCGGCCTTCCTCGTCGCCCAGGCCACGGTGATCTTCGGGGGCCACGACTACCTGCAGCGGACCACGGGTCTCACCTACGCGGAGTACGTCCACCAGGGCTTCGCCCAGCTCACCGTGGCGACCGCGCTCACCCTGATGGTCGTGTGGGCGGCCGCGCGGAAGGCGCCGCGCACGACGTCCTCGGACCGGTTCTGGCTCCGGGGTGCCCTCGGGGTGTTGTGCCTCCAGACTCTGGTGGTGGTCGCCTCCGCGCTGTACCGGATGCACGTCTACCAGGAGGCCTACGGATTCACCGGTCTGCGGGTGCTGGTCGACGTCTTCGAGGCGTGGCTCGGACTGCTCGTGGTGGCCGTGCTCGTCGCCGGGGTGGCGCTGCGCGGAGGGTGGCTGCCGCGGTTCGCGCTGATCAGCGGCGTGGTCGCGTTGCTCGGCCTGGCGGCGATCAACCCCGACGCCTGGGTGGCCCAGCGCAACCTGGATCGCTACGACGAGGTCGGGCGGGTGGACTGGACCTACCTGCGCGGCCTCTCCGACGACGCGGTGCCGGTCTTCGCCGAGCTCCCCGAGGACCTCCGGGCGTGCGTGCTCCAGGGCAGGGAGCAGTCCGAGGACGACTGGCTGGAGTGGAACCTCGGCCGTTCGCGCGCCGACCGGGACCTGGCGGAGGTCCCCTTCGCCGTGAGCGTCACGTGCCCTCCCGAGCGGTGACGCGGGCACCGGGTCGCGACGTCCGCGACGGGGGCGCCGGCCGCTGCAACTCTGTGCAGTGCATGTTTATGACCAGGCTCTGCTCTGGAGGTCCCGGGCCGGACAGGCCACACTGTTGGTGGTGGTCCATCGGGGGACCCCTTCGGACACTCCCTGACCCAAGGACTGCATGATGAATCTCCGCCGAGCCCTCGCCCTCGTGATGACCACCGTTGCTCTCAGCATCGGCATCGCCGCCACTGCCACGCCCGCCAACGCCGACACCAGCTGGGGTGCTCGGGTGATCCTCGGCCACCACCGGTGATCGTGGGTCAGGTCCATCTCGGGGACGTGATCCCTTCCTGATCCGTCGAGGACCTCACCCCTCGAAGTTGTCCTCGCGGCCGTCGATCCCCAAGGTGCCGATCGTGTAACCGAGCTGGAACCGGGTCTCGGCGTCGAACTCATCCTTCAGATCCGCCACATATCCCGCGTACGTGCGGGGGCTGACCCCGAGACGCTTCGCTGCGGCGGCATCCGGATGGCCCTCGATCAGCATGCGCATCGTCATCGAGCGTTGCTCGGCGGCGATGTCCTGGTTGACCGATCGGTCGGGTGATCCGGAGAACGGACGGGCCCGTTCCCAGGATCGCTCGAAGACGTCGACCAGGTACGCCACCATCGAAGGCTCCCGCACCGCCAGGGCCGAGGTCAGCCCCTCGGCGCTGGGCACCACCGCGATCTGCCGGTCGATGACGATCATCCGGTTGAAGAACTCATCCAGGGTGCGCACCTCGGCCCCACGAGCGCTCACCTGGGCGACGTAGTCACGGGTGACGCTGCTGCGCCGGGCGCTGTGCTGGTACAGGGTCCGCAGACGTACCCCGCGCTCCAGCGCCGCGCTGTCGCTACGCACCGCCCGCGCGTAGCTGGTGCCGGTATCGCGCCCCGCCTGTGGCTGCGCGGTGAGGATCTCCTCCTGGCATTCGGGGACGATCGTCGCCAGGAAGGACTCGATCGCCGCCAGTCCGTGCAGGTACTGGAACGGTCCGCGGTTCGAGCTCTCCGGGGAGCGGCGCCACACCTGGCTGAGTTGGCCGAAGGCGCGGGCCCACTCGCTCGACTCCTCCAGCAGCCGGGTCGCCTCGTGGCTCATCGGGGTCACGACCTGGGCCGAGATGTCGCCGGGATCGGTGGGCCGCCACTGCTCCGACCCCTCGTCGAGATGGAGCAGGCCGAGTTCGACGAGCAGGTCGAAGGCCGGCCGTTGCTCGCCCTCGGGTGCGATGGCGGGGTCGTCGTTGTCCAGGCCGCCCCGCCGAGCGGCCTCTTCATAGAGTGCGATACACGCCGACTGGAACAGTGACCGCCGCTCGGGTCCGAATCCGCTCAACACCACTCCTGAGCTCTGCCTCGTAGGACGGGCATCCTTGCACAGGAGGCGGAGGTTGGCCCCTGGTCGTGGTGTCCGAATACCCTCGATTTCGGCTCCGGGTCCCCGGTGCGCTAACCTCTTCGAGTCCGTGCCGGTGAGGCTAGGACGAGCGCCTGTAGCTCAACGGATAGAGCATCTGACTACGGATCAGAAGGTTTGGGGTTCGAATCCCTACAGGCGCGCAGCTCGATCAACGCCGCAGGTCACTCCGCTGACCTGCGGTGTTGTCATTTCCGAGGGCGCCCGCGACGGACCGCGGGCGCCGCCATCCGCAGGGCGTGGGGCGGGGATCGTGACGCCCTCATCGTGGGGTCGCAGCCATTGACGGAGCGAGCGGGACTCAGCAAGATTCGCTAAGCAATCGCTTACCACCTGGGTGACCCGCGCCGTCGTCCCCACACAGACCGGGAGTTCCGCATGACCGAGCACGAGGCCTTCTTCGCGATCGAGGGGGACCGGTTCGTGCCCAGCAAGCATGCCCAGAGCTGGTGGACCGAGGGCGCGCTGCACGGTCGTCTCTTCGGCGGACTGATGGTCCGTGACCTCGAACGCGACCACGGCGAGGACGAACTCCAGCTGAGCCGGCTGACCGTGGATCTGTTCCGGGCCGCGCCCTTCGGTCCGATCACGGTGAGCACCACCCGGGTGCGGGACGGGCGGCGGATCAGGGTCGCCGACGCCGTACTCGAGGCGCCCGGGGTGGGTGCCGTCGCCCGGGCGAGCGCGGTCTTCCTCCGCAATTCGGCGGACGAGCTCGCCGACGTACCGCAGACGCCCGCTTGGGACGCCCCGCCGCTGGCCGAACTGGGACCGCCCCGCGCCAAGGGATTCCCGATGTGGATCCTCGACGAGGACAACAGGCCGCTGCGCGACTGGCAGGAGGCCGGCGAGCGACGGCGTCGGGCGTGGCTGCTCGAATCCCGGCCGCTGGTGGAGGGCGAGTGCCTCAGTCCGATCGTGCGGGCGGCTCTGGCGGCCGACACCACCAGCCCACTGGTGCACGCCGGGCAGCGCGGGCTGGAGTACATCAACGCCGACATCACCATGGTCCTGACCAGGAATCCGAGGTCCGAGGAGATCGGTATGGAGGGCGGCGGTCACCTGCACGAGTCGGGGGTGGCGGTCGGTCACGCGACCCTGCACGACCGACACGGTCCGATCGGCTTCTGCACCACCACCGCGCTGGCGAACCCGGTCCGCGGCTGAGGGGTCAGGCGACTCTCGCGGGCGCGGCGCGCGGGTCCAGTCGTCTGCTCGCGGGGATCAGAACCCTGGCGCGCCGGCCGATCACCTGGTTGAAAGTCCATCAACACACTCGAGGAAGTGAGGAAGTTGATGGCGAACATCCAACGTCGGGGATTCCTGGCGGCCGGTCTCGCAACAGCGACCGCGACGGCCACCGGGACCGGCCTCGCGCAGCCGGCCAACGCGGCCCAGGAGCGACCCTTCGAGGGTGGCAGGTCGAGGCGGCCGATCAGCAAGCCGAACATCCTGGTGATCCTGGGGGACGACCTCGGCTGGGCGGACCTGTCGTCGTACGGCGCACCGGAGATCCGCACGCCGAACCTGGACCGGCTGGCCCGTTCGGGCATCCGCTTCACCGACGGCTACTCCGGCTCCTCGGTGTGCAGCCCCACCCGGTTCTCCCTCTACACCGGCCGCTACCCGGGACGACTCGAGGGCGGGCTGCAGGAGCCGATCGGTGAGGCAACCGAGACCAACGGGATCCCGTTGGACCACCCCACCCTGGCCACCCTGCTCAAGGGCGCGGGGTACGAGACCGCGCTGTTCGGGAAGTGGCACTGCGGTTACCTGCCCTGGTTCAGCCCGACCAGGCTCGGCTGGGACACCTTCTTCGGCAACTTCGCCGGGGCCATCGACTACTTCTCCAAGCTCAACAACAACGGCGACCACGACCTGTACGAGGGGGAGGTCGAGGTCGACGAACTGGGGTACTACACCCACCTGGTCACCGATCGCGTCGTCGACTTCATCGGGCAGCACCGGAAGCAGCCCTGGCTGATCAACCTCAACTACACCACCCCGCACTGGCCGTGGGAGGGGCCCGAGGACCGCGCCGTCAGCGATGAGATCACCGCCAGGATCAAGGAGGGGAGCGGGGGCCGCTCGCCCCTGTTCCACACCGACGGCGGATCGTTGGAGGTCTACCGCACCATGGTCGAGGACCTGGACGACAACGTCGGTCGGGTGCTCCAAGCGCTGCGGCGCAGCGGGCAACTGGGCAACACCGTGATCCTGTTCGCCAGCGACAACGGCGGCGAGCGGTTCTCCAACGTGTGGCCCTTCACCGACCAGAAGGGCGGCCTGGGCGAGGGCGGGATCCGCGTACCCACCCTGCTCAGCTGGCCCGACGCCCTTCCGTCGGGCCGAGTGAGCGACGCGCCCGTGGTCACGCCCGACTGGACGGCGACGCTGCTCGAGATCGCCGGCGCTGCCCCCGACCCGGCCTACCCGCTGGACGGGGTGAGCCTGGCCGGCTACCTGCTGCGCGGAGAGCGGTATCCCGAGCACGACCTCTTCTTCCGGATGAACGGGCAGCGTGCCCTGCGTCGCGGCGACCTCAAGTACCTCCAGGTGGACGGCCAGGATCACCTCTTCGACCTCGGGGCCGACGTACGGGAGCAGGCCGAGCTCGCCCAGCGCCGACCGGACGACCTCGCGGAGCTCCGAGCGGCCTGGGAGGCGGTCGACGACACCCTGCTCGCGTACGCCTGAGACCCGGACCCACCTCCCCGACGCCCGGAACCAATCGTTGGGTCGGACCTCCGGATGGAGTCGGCCCCGCGGGTCGTGGGGTCGGGCTGCCCGGACCGTCGGGCCGGGCAGCCCGATCGCAGGGCGCCTACCGTGGATCGATGGGGCCGGGCCGGCAGGGGACGCAGCGCGGACGTCGTGCCGTACGACCCCTGCTCGCGCTCCTGGTCGTGGGGGCGATCCTGGTGGGAGGTGTGGCCGTGCTCTGGAACCTCCAGCGTCAGCTGATCTACTTCCCCGACGCGAGTCCCGTGCCGCCGGCCGGTGAGGCAATCGACGGCGCGCGGACGGTGGGGCTGGAGACCGCGGACGGGCTCGACCTCGAGGCCTGGTTCGTGCCCCCGCCCACGGACGGGCGAGCTCGGGGGATGGCGGTGCTCATCGCCCCGGGCAACGGCGGCAACCGGCTCGGGCGGGCGGGGATCGCCGAGGACCTCCGCGCGGTCGGGTTCGCCGTCCTGCTCCTGGACTATCGCGGGTACGGCGGCAACCCGGGCAGCCCCTCCGAGGAGGGTCTGGCGGCGGACGCCGATGCGGCGGTGACCGCGCTGACCGGCCTGGGCTATCCGCCGGAACGCACCCTCTACCTCGGCGAATCGCTCGGCACCGGCGTGGTGGCCGCCCTGCAGGCACGGACGCCGCCCGCGGGGGTCGTGCTGCGCTCGCCGTTCCCCGACCTGGCCTCGGTGGGCGCACACGTCTACCCGTGGCTGCCGGTGCGCCTGCTGCTCCGCGACCGGTTCCCGGTGACCGAGCACCTGCGTGGCTCGTCGGTGCCCGTCACGGTGATCCATGGCACCGCCGACGCAGTGGTGCCCTCGGGGCTCAGCGCGGAGGTGGCGCGGACGGTGCCCGTCCTCGTCGAGGAGGTCGTCCTCCCCGGGGTCGGGCACAACGACCCGCAGATGTACGGCGCCCCCGTCGTCGCCGCCGTCACCCGCCTGGCCGATCGGGTGGCGTGACCGAGACCGTCTCGGCCGGCGTCGGGCCACTCAGCGGTCGGCGGCGAGCTCGCCCAGCGCGCTGATCAGGATGTCGAGACCCTCGTCGCACTCGTCGGCGGTGAGGGTCATCGGCGGGGCGAGGCGGACGACGTTGCCGTACAGCCCGCCCTGGCCGACGAGGAGACCGAGTTCGCGGGTGCGTTCGAGGACCTGCCGGGCCGCGGAGGCGTCGGGGGAGCCGTCGCGGGAGACGAACTCCAGGCCGATCATCAGACCCTTGCCCCGCACATCGCCCAGCGCGGGGCAATGCTCGGCCGCGGCACGGAGCCGGGTACGGAGACGCTCACCGAGCCGGGCGGCGTTGGCCTGGAGGTCGTGGGAGAGCAGGAAGTCGATCGCGGCATGGGCGCCGGCGGTCGCCAGGGGATTGCCGCCGAAGGTGGAGATCGACTTGGCGCCGAGGCTGTTCATCATCGGGGCCGTGGCGACCACGCCGCCGATGGCCAGCCCGTTGCCGAGCCCCTTGGCGAAGGTCATCGCGTCGGGGACGACGTCGTGCGCTGCGATGCCCCAGAAGTGGCTGCCGGTGCGGCCCCACCCGGTCTGCACCTCGTCGGAGATCAGCAGGATCCCGTACTCGTCGAGCACCTCCTTGACCGCCGCGTAGAAGCCGTCGGGCGGCATCGTGAACCCGCCGACCCCCTGGACCGGCTCGACGATCAGGCAGGCCACGTCCCCGGCGGTGGTGGTCTCGATGACCTCGCGCAGGTCGGCGACGTAGGTGGCGATGTACTCCTTGTCGGGGAGGTCGCGGAACGGACTGCGGTAGCGGTAGCCGCCCTGCACCCAGCTCACCTGGAGGGGGGAGAGGGCGCTGGCCGACCAGCCGCGGTTGCCGGTGACACCGATCGTGGCGAAGGCCCGGCCGTGGTACGAGTTCCGCATCGCCAGCACCTGCGTGCTCCGCCGGGCCTGGCTGGCGAGCATCAGCGCGGTCTCGTTCGCCTCGCTGCCCGAGTTGGTGAAGAACACGCGGGCATCCGGGATCCCGGACAGTTCGGCGATCCTCTCGGCCAGCTCCACCTGGCGGCGGATCAGGTAGAGCGTCGAGGTGTGCCAGATGCCGGTGTCGATCTGGGCGCGTACGGCGTCGGAGATCTCGGCGATGTCGTACCCGAGCGCGTTGGTGAGGATGCCGGCGAAGAAGTCGAGGTACTCCCGGCCGTCCGCGTCGGTCACCCGGCGGCCGTGCCCCCGGACGATCTCGAGGGGCTCGTCGTAGTAGAGCGTGAGCCACTCGGGCAGCACCGCCCGGTGGCGGCTGAGCAGGTCGTCGGTGGTCATGGTCCGAGTGTGGACCTCCCGGTCCGGTGACGCATCCGTGTCGGTCCGGATAGGTCCGGCCCGTGCCCAGGCGACGGCACGACCCTCACGACGGGTCGGGGCCGCGACCCTCCGGGGTCTCGCGCTCGCGGCGGGCCTGGGCCCGCTGCCTGGTGTTCGCGCGGATCTGCTGGGTCACGGTGCCCGCAGCGGTCGTCAGCACCACGACGTTGAAGACCATCTGGACCAGGACGAGCCCGCGGGCGTACTGACCGACCGCGTGGATGTCGCCGTACCCGACCGTGAGGAGGGTGGACACGGTGAAGTAGAGCGCGTCCACCCGGGTCGCGATGCCGGGGATCTGGCCCGGGTAGGAGTGCTCCAACTGGTAGAAGCCGAGCGCGAACGCCAGTACTGATACGACCAGGACCAGGATCAGGCCGTCCAGTCGATGGGACTCGTCGTCGACGTGGACGAGCACCTGCCACACCACCACGCCGGTGAGGACGAGCAGGATGAGTACGGCGGTCACTGCCCGCTCCGCGAGGGACACGTCCTCGCCACCGGGCAGCGGGACCACGAAGTAGAGGCACACGACCAGACCGGTCAGGACGACGCCACGCAGGAGTCGCTTCCATCCGTCCACGTGAGCCTCCCTACCTCGCCGATCGGACACGGCCGTGCCCGAGGCCCCATCCTGCCCGAGAAGATGCCGGCCTCGGAGGCAAGGTGGGTCGTCGGCGGCCATCCCTCTCGGCATCCGGGTCGGCGCCCGATGCTGCGCCCGTCCCCGAGGGGAGGATGATGGCACCGTCGAGAGGAGAATCATGGGAGACACCACCCCCGCCACCCCGACCGCCCCCGAGATCGCCACCGTCGGCGTCGTCGGAGGCGGCCTGATGGGCTCGGGCATCACCGAGGTAGCGGCGCGCGCCGGCCTCGACGCGGTCGTCGTCGAGGTCACCCAGGACGCCGCCGAGGCTGCCGAGAAGCGGGTCCGGGACTCGCTCGCCAAGGCGGAGAGCCGGGGCAAGATCACCGGCCAGGAGGTCAACGAGGTGATGGAGCGGATCCGCTTCACCACCGACCTGGGCCTGCTCGCCGATCGTGACCTGGTCGTCGAGGCGGCCAGTGAGCGGGAGGACATCAAGCTCGCCCTGTTCGAACGGATCGGCGCCATCCTGGAGAAGGACGACGCGGTCCTGACGTCCAACACGAGTTCGATCCCGATCGTGAAGCTCGGTGCCATCTCGGGCCGTGCCGACCGGGTGATGGGCGTGCACTTCTTCAACCCCGCCCCGGTGATGCAGTTGGTGGAGCTCATCCCCAGCCTCACCACCAGCGAGGCGACGCTCGAGCGGATGCAGACCTTCGTGACCAAGGCGCTCGGCAAGCAGCCGATCGAGGCCACCGACCGGGCCGGGTTCGTGGTCAACAGCCTGCTGGTGCCGTACCTGCTCAGCGCCATCCGGATGTACGAGGCGGGTTATGCGTCGGCCAAGGACATCGACCGGGGCATGGTGCTGGGCTGCGGGCACCCGATGGGCCCGCTCGCCCTCTCCGACCTGATCGGCCTGGACACCATCCGGGCGATCGGGATCTCGATGTACGACGAGTTCAAGGAGCCGCTCTACAGTCCGCCGCCGCTGCTCGACCGGATGGTCGACGCCGGGCTGCTGGGCAAGAAGAGCGGGCACGGCTTCTACGCCTACTGATCCTTCCGCGTGTGTATCCGCGTTCGGCGCTCGACGGCCGAGGAGCGGGACGGAACCTCGACGGGCCCGGCCGGACGGCCGGACCCGTCGAGCTCTTATTACCGTTTGAGAAGCTTGTCAACACCTCATATGAGCGTTCCAAATGCATTCGGTAAAACCCGGCACGGTCGGCCATTCTTGATTTGATCGATCCATAACGTCACTCGTGAGATATGACTCAGGAGTGCGGTGTCCACGCATGTTGTAGGACTCTTCGATTCAGGTAACGTGCCAGCCACATCTGGCGCGCAACTGAAGGGCTGCAGAATGGTTGACGTGGACCGCGTCCTCGACGAGGCGGGACTGAAGAACGAGCACGTCCGTGAGTACGTGTCGTACTGGGCGGGGGTGACCCAGCCCGAGCGGATCGAGGTCGTCAGCGCGTCCGACGACGACCGCCTCCTGCAGGAGTCATTGGAGGCAGGGGAGCTTCTCCCGGTGAGCGGGGGTCGCTACTACAGTCGCTCCTACTTCAAGGACACCGCGCGCTCGGAGGAGCGCACCGTCGTCGCGACCTCCAATCCCGACGACAAGGGCGTCTACAACAACTGGAAGCCCGCCGAGGAGATCGTCGCGGCCCAGACCGAGCGGATGCGCGGTCAGTCCAAGGGCAAGACGATGTACGTCATCCCCTACCTGATGGCCCCCGCCGGCAGCCCGCTGGAGGCGTACGCCGCAGGCGTGGAGCTGACCGACTCGCGCCCCGTCGTCCAGCAGATGATCCGGATGGCCCGCGTCGGCATCGACCACATCAACGATCTGGCCGACCAGTCCTCCTTCGTCCGCGCCGTGCACGTCACCGGCGACCTGCCCAACCTGGGTCAGGGCACCCCGGAGGACCAGCGGCTCTTCGCCACCGTCGCCGACCAGCGCACGATCCTGCACTTCGGGTCGTCCTACGGCGGCAACGCCCTGCTCGGCAAGATCGCCCACGGTCTCCGGCAGGCCTGCTACGACGGCCGCGCCTCGGGCAAGTTCCTCTCCGAGCAGTTCCTTCTGCTGGGGATCACGGATAAGCAGTCCGGCCGTACCTGGAACATCGTGGGTGGTTTCCCGAGCGCCTCGGGCAAGACCAACCTGGCGATGACGCTCTCTCCCGACGCGCTCGGCGACCGCTACCACGTCGAGTTCTTCGGCGACGACATCGCCTGGCTGTGGGTCGGCGAGGACGGGCGGGTCCGCGCCTTCAACCCGGAGAACGGCGTCTTCGGTGTCGCCAAGGACACCAACGAGCTGACCAACCCGACCGCGATGGACGCCATCCTCCCGGGCACGGGCGCGATCTTCACCAACGTCGCCTACAACGAGCTCACCCAGGACGTCTGGTGGGAGGGCAAGACCAAGCTCCCGCCGGAGGACCTCGAGGGCTGGATCGACTGGAAGGGCGAGCGGATCGCCGACCGCTCGGCGGAGCAGAGGGACGACGCCTGGGCGCACCCCAACTCCCGCTTCACGACCCCCATCGCCAAGGTCCCCAACGCCTCCGAGGGCTACAACAACCCCGAGGGCGTGCCGGTCGACGCGATCATCTTCGGCGGTCGCACCCGCGACCGTGAGCCCCTCGTCCGGGCCATCGGTGACCTCGCCGAGGGCGTGTACGACGGTCTCACCCTGGGTGCCGAGGCCACCTTCGCCGCCGAGGGCGTCGAGGGCCAGCTGCGCTACGACCCGATGTCGATGCGGCCGTTCCTGGCCTACGGCGAGGGCGACTACGCCGCGCACTGGCTCAAGATCATCGGTGCTGCCACCGAGCAGCCGATCTTCGCGCACGTCAACTGGTTCCAGCGCGATGCCGAGGACGGCCACTTCCTGTGGCCCGGTTACCGCGAGAACGTGCGCGCCCTGATGTGGCTGATGCGCTACAAGGAGGGCGAGGTCACCGGTCAGGAGACCCCGGTCGGCGTGATCCCGACCCAGGAGGAGCTCGACCTCACCGGTCTCGACCTCCCCGACGCGGACCTGGAGCGGATCCTCTCCATCGACATCGCCCGCTGGAAGCAGGAGATGGGCTTCCGCAAGCAGCACCTCGAGCAGTTCGAGCGCCTCCCCGAGGCGATCTGGGAGGCCCACCGCCGCGTGGCCGCCGCCCTCGATGAGGCCGGCGACGCCTGATCCTCCCCGCTCAGCACGAGCGACCCTGCACGGCCCCGGACCGCCTCGGTCCGGGGCCGTGCGGTCTTTCCGTCCGATGAACGGGCCGGCCGACCTGCGGCCAACCTCCGGCTTCTAGGGTGGCACCGTCGCACGACGTACTCAGGAAGACGAGGGAACCATGCAGCAGGTGAAGGCCGTCATCGCACGCGCCAAGGGGAAGCCGGTCGAGATCGCCACCATCAACGTGCCCGACCCGGGCGCGGGTGAGGCCGTGGTGAAGGTGCAGGCGTGCGGCGTGTGCCATACCGACCTGCACTACCGCGAGGGTGGGATCAACGACGAGTTCCCGTTCCTGTTGGGGCATGAGGCCGCCGGGATCGTGGAAGCGGTGGGCGAGGGGGTCACCGAGGTGGCCCCGGGCGACTTCGTGATCCTCAACTGGCGCGCGGTGTGCGGCGAGTGCCGGGCGTGCAAGCGCGGTGAGGCGCAGTACTGCTTCAACACCCACAACGCCACCCAGAAGATGACCCTGGCCGACGGGCCGGATGCGGGCACGGAGCTCTCGGCCGCGCTGGGGATCGGTGCGTTCGCGGAGAAGACCCTGGTCGCTGCGGGGCAGTGCACCAAGGTCGACCCCGAGGCGCGGCCGGCGGCGGTGGGCCTGCTCGGCTGCGGTGTGATGGCCGGCCTGGGTGCCGCGATCAACACCGGGGCGGTCACCCGCGGCAAGTCGGTGGCCGTGATCGGGTGTGGCGGCGTCGGTGTGGCTGCGATCGCCGGCTCGGCGCTGGCGGGGGCGTCACCGATCATCGCCGTCGACATCGACGCGAAGAAGCTGGAGATCGCCAAGGCGAACGGTGCCACCCACGTGGTCGACTCCTCCCAGGTCGACCCTGTGGAGGCGATCAAGGAGATCTGCGCGCAGACCTACGACGGTGCCGAGGGCGCCGACGTGGTGATCGAGGCGGTCGGCCGTCCGGAGACCTGGAAGCAGGCCTTCTACGCCCGCGACCTCGCCGGCGTCCTGGTGCTGGTCGGCGTACCCACCCCCGACATGACGGTGCCGGAGCTTCCGCTGATCGACGTGTTCGGCCGCGGCGGGTCGCTGAAGTCCAGCTGGTACGGCGACTGCCTGCCCAGCCGCGACTTCCCGATGCTGGTGGACCTCTACCGCCAGGGCCGGCTCGACCTGGACGCGTTCGTGACTGAGGAGATCGCGCTCGACGAGGTCGAGGCGGCCTTCGAGCGGATGCACCACGGCGACGTCCTCCGCTCGGTGGTCGTGCTCTGATGCCCGGCACCCTGCGGGTGGACCATGCGGTCACCTCGGGCACCTTCTCCCTGGACGGGGAGACACACCAGGTCGACAACAACATCTGGGTGGTCGGCGATGACACGGAGTGTGTGGTGATCGATGCCCCGCACTCGGTCGAGGACATTCTCGCCGTGGTCGGCGGGCGGAAGGTGAGTGCGATCGTGCTCACCCATGCCCACGACGACCACTGTCGGGTCGCCCCCGACCTGCGGGAACGCACGGTCGCGCCGATCCTGCTCCACCCCGACGAGCGGCCGTTGTGGGCGTTGACCCACCTCACCGAGGGGCCCGCCGGCGAGGAGGGTCAGCTGTGGGACGCCGACCTCACCGACGGTCAGGAGATCCCGGTCGCGGGCACGACCCTGCGGGTGCTGCACACCCCGGGTCACGCACCTGGCGCGGTGTGCCTCTACGCCCCCGACCTGGGCTGCGTGTTCACCGGTGACACCCTGTTCCAGGGCGGGCCCGGCGCCACCGGGCGCTCGTTCTCGGACCGGTCCACTCTCGAGGGCTCCATCCGGGCCGGGCTGTTCGACCTGCCCCCCGACACCGTCGTACACACCGGGCACGGCGATGACACCACCATCGGTGCCGAGAAGGATCGTTCCGCCTCCTGGTGAGGCTCGGGCGCCGTACCTCTGCGCCGACTCGACCGAAGCGGTCGGGTCGGCGCAGATGTACAGGCGCACCGATGGTCAGGTACTGTTCGGCCCAGAGGGGAGTACCTCATCAAGTTCGCTCCGGTCAGTACGACGACCCGATGGCCGTCCCGGAGCGGCGCCCGTATCGCGGGTGAGGGAGACCTCAGACGCTTTTCTGTCTGAGGAGACCCTGTGGAAACCATCGGCACGCCCACCCTCTGGGCGATCACGCTGGCCGCCGTCGCGGCGTTGCTGGCGCTCGACTTCCTGCTCACCCGTAAACCGCACGAGGTATCGATGAAGGAGGCGATCGGTTGGTCGCTGTTCTACATCGCACTCCCGCTGCTCTTCGGTGTCTGGGTGGTCGCCCAACACGGCGGCGAGATCGGATCGCAGTACTACACCGGCTACGTGGTCGAGAAGTCGCTCAGTGTCGACAACCTGTTCGTCTTCATGCTGCTCCTGGCGGCCTTCGCCGTACCCCGCGCGCAGCAGCAGAAGGTGCTGCTCTTCGGCATCATCGGCGCCCTGGTCCTCCGAGGCGTCTTCATCGCCCTCGGCGCTGCCGCCCTGTCCCGGTGGGACGCCGTCTTCCTGGTCTTCGGCGCGATCCTGCTCATCACCGGACTGAAATTGCTCCGCGACGCCCTGAAGGGGCATGAGCAGGAGGTCGACCCGGAGAAGATGTGGGCGGTCCGGTGGGGCCGCAAGATCGGGCTGAAGCCGTTCGCCATCGTCGTCCTGGCCGTCTTCGCCACCGACATCGTCTTCGCCATCGACTCGGTGCCGGCGGTGTACGGAATCACCGGTGACCCGTACCTCGTCTTCGTCACCAACGCGTTCGCGCTGCTGGGCCTCCGGGCGCTCTACTTCGTGCTCGAGGGTGCCCTCTCCAAGCTGGTCCACCTCAGCTACGGCCTGGCCGCGATCCTGGTCTTCATCGGCGCGAAGCTCGGCCTGCACTGGGGGCACATGCACTGGGACTCTGTCCCGGAGATCTCCACCCAGCTCTCCCTGGGCGTGATCGTCGGGATCCTGGCGATCACGGTGACGACCAGCCTGATCGCCTCCAAGCGGGCCGAGCGTGCTGCGGAGGAATCCGCCCTCGAGGAGTCCCAGCGCTGAGCCTGGGGCTGACCCGGTGAACTCAACCGGTGATCTGAACCGGTGAGCTGACCCCGGCGCCGGCCGTGTGCCGGCGCCGGGGTCAGGTCCTTGGCGCCGAGCCCCCACGCCGCTGAGCTGACCACGCCGTTGAGCCGTGGCGTTGAGGCGTGGCGCTGGGTGTGGCGCGGGCGGAGGGATGGGTGATGATTGAACCCGCGCGTTCGGGGGAAGGACCCGACGAGTACCGCCCGCCGGTGTCCCAGCCGGAATGATCGAGGAGCCGCACCGGCCATGAGTGAGCAGCCGCCGTTCCCTGACCCGGATCAGGACCACACCCGGGCGGTCGGCCGCGCTCCCGGCGGGAGACCACCCCAGGGTCCACCACCCCAGGGTCCTCCGCCACAGAGCCCGCCGCCTCAGAGTCCTCCGCCTCAGGGCCTGCCGCAGAGTCCGCCCCACCAGGGGTGGCCGCAGAGCCCAGCGCCCCAGGCGACGCGGCCCGGGCACGGCGGTGGGTACGCCGTCCCGACGTACTCCGCGATCCCTGGACCGGCTGCGACCGGGTCGACCCGGGTCGCGGGCCCGCGACGGCGTACCGGCGCGATCCTCGCCATGGTCGGATCCTCCGCTCTGATCCTGGTGGCCGCGCTGGCACTCTCCGTGCTGATGTGGACGGGCCAGGACGAGGACCCGGTGGCGGGGCCGGTCGGTCGGAGCAGCAGCGCCGCCCCGACGCCCACCCCCACTCCCACGCCGACCCCCACCCCCACTCCGACCCCCACTCCGACTCCGACTCCGACCCCCACGACGCCGCCCCAGCCGGAGAAGATCCGGGCCAAGGACTTCGGGGGCGACTTCTCCACGCAGTACGGCAACACCAAGCTGCGCGCGAAGATCGACGACTGGTGGAACCACGACAGTTGCGTGCCGATCGAGAAGGACGGCAACCTCACCTCGCAGGGCTGCGACTACGCCGTCGAGTGGACCTACAAGGCCCGCGACGACCGTCTCCAGATGACGCGGGCGGTGCTGGTGTTCGACACGAAGAAGCAGGCGCGCAAGGCCGGCAACAACATGGCCGAGGAAGACTTCGCCATGCGCGAGTCGACCTACCTACCTGAGTGGAGCTTCGGGAAGTGGCGCGCGCAGGTGGTGGGTAACAAGGTGCTGCTCGCCTGGGTGACGGCGTACAGCTCCGTGCCGGACAGCGTCGCGGACGAATACCTGACCTACAGCACCTTCGACATGTACACCGATCTTCTGCTGGACGGCTGACCGACACCGGGCCAGGGGCTCACGCCCCGGGTGTCGGGGCGTGCGTCACCGTGGCCACCGGAGCCAGGTGTCGCCGCAGGAAGTCCACCTGGTGGTTGAGGACGGCGTCGTGCCAGGGCTGCCCCGGGTAGACGTCGAAGTGGTCGCACGGGTAGTGCCGAACCTCCGCGCGGGCGACCCGCTCCGCCGCCTCCGCAGCGGCGAGCGGGGGTGCACTCTGATCGAGGTCGCCGATCTGGACCAGCACGGGACAGCCGATCTGGTCCGCCTCCTCCACGGGGCGATAGCTCCCCACCTTGAGGATCGAGCGGGCGACGATCTCGTTGCGCCAGCCCGGCCCGCCCAGCGAGGTGTAGGACTCATAGACCCCCGGTGCGGTCATCGCGGCGCTGGACCCGGGGCGGCCGGCCAGGGGCATGGTGACCGGTGCCCGGCCGCGTCGAGCGGCGAGGACGTCGCGCAGCACGGTCGGCATCGTCCGCAGCAGCGGCCGGAGTCCGCCCTGTTCCCGGGCGAGCTTCGCCGCGGCGCGCCCGTCGGGGGCGGGGGTCATCGCGACGGCCGCCGCCAGTCGGTGGTCCCGTGCCGCCAGGGTGAAGGCATGGCCGCCGGACAGGGAGACCCCCCATACGACGATGCGGTCGGGGTCGACCCCGGGCAGAGAGCGGGCCAGGTCGATCGCCGCGTGGTAGTCGGCGACCTGGCCGGGGATGTCGACGAACTGGCGGGGCTCGCCGTCCGAGGCACCGAAGCCGCGGTAGTCGAAGACCACGGCGTCGCAGCCCGCCTCGGCGAAGGCGGCGGCGAACTCCTCCAGGCCCGAGTCGCGGGTGGCCCCCAGACCGTGGGCCATGACCACACAGGGTCGGCCGCCGGGGGCGGCGAGCGCATCGGTGGTGGCCTCCAGGTGCCAGGCACGGCAGATGACTCCGGCGGAGGTGAAGGTGAGATCGGTACGGGTCATGGTTGTCTCCTCGGGATGATGCTCGCCCACAGCGTGGTGAGCGCGGCGATGGTGTCGCGGACCTCCTCGGGGCCGGCGCCCGAGCGGCTGAGACGCTCGAAGGCGCGCTCGTTGGCGCCGACGAGGACGGCGATGAGGGCACGGGGGGTGGGGTCGTCCCCGTGGCCCCAGGTGGAGCCCAGAGCGTCGACCAGCGGGTCGAAGAACTGCTCGGTCCAGTGCTCCCACAGCCCTTGGAGTTCGGGGTCCGACCTCGGCGCGTCCGCCATCGCCAGGATCACCGACTCGTGTTCGCGCCACATCCGGAAGGTGCTCTCCAGCCCTGCCCGGACGGCGGCGACCGGGTCGGCGAGCCGGAGATGCGCGTCGAAGGACTCGGCGAGCATCTCCGCGGACACCTGCTCCAGGATCGCGGCCACGGCTGCGCCCTTGTGGGGGAAGTAGAAGTAGAAACCCGAGCGGGTCACTCCGGAGGCGCGGGAGATGTCGGCCACGCTGATCGCCGCGAGCGGGCGATCGCGAAGCAGGGTCTCGAGGGAGTCCAGGATCGCCTGGCGGCGTTCCTCCCCCTGCCGGGAGTAACCGTGCGGCCGGACCTTGGTGTCCATCGGCTCGGCCATCTAGGCCGTGGCCGGAGACGCAGCCTGCTCGGCCCGTCCGGCAAGCAGCACCGGTCCGTCACGCCGGGCGCGCTCGGCACCCTTGGGCAGTTCCTCGGTCAGCAACTGGTGCTCGTAGTGGTAGTAGTCGACCTGCTGCGTGTGCCGCGGCCGGTCGGCGAAGTGACCGGTGTAGAGGACCTCATCGGCGCGGGTGACCTCGTCCATCACCTCCGGCGACGGTGGCCGGTAGGTGCCGGCCAGGTAGGCGGCGACCAGCCGGGACTGCAACTCCACGAACGGGAACAGGGTGGGCGTGGGTTGGGCGAAACCCACGAAGAGCAGGTCGTCGAGCCCCGGTCGCATCATCCGCTTGTAGAGGGAGAGTCGGTTCTCCGGCGCGGAGAGGAAGCCGGGGTCGAAGAACGGGAAGGTGATGTTGTAGCCCGTTGCGTAGATGACGGCGTCCACGGTCTCGACGCTGCCGTCGACGAAGTGGACGTCGTACCCGTCGAAGTGGTCGATGTTGGGCTTCGCGGTGAGGTCGCCGGAGCCCAACCGCAGCAGGAGTTCGCTGGACACGGTCGGGTGGGCCTCGCCGAAGTGGTGGTCGGGGCGGGGAAGGCCGTACTTCTCCGGGGATCCGGAGAGCAGGATCGGGAGGTTGCGCGCCATCCGTCGCTGCCACTTCAGCGGGATCCGCGGATTGCCCTTGGTCAGCTGGTCGACGGGCTTGCCGAAGGCGTACTTGGGCACGATCCAGGCGCCCGACCGGGTCGAGAGGAAGGTGGTGTTGCGCTGGCTCTTCTGGGACAGCTCGCTGGCGATGTCGACCGCGCTGTTGCCGATGCCGACCACCACGATCCGCTTGCCCTGCAGGTCCAGCGGCGTGCGCGGATCGATGTAGCGATGGGAGTGGATCGACTCCCCGGCGAACTCGCCCGGGAATTCCGGCGTGCGCGGGTCCCAGTGATGCCCGTTGGCCACCACCAGGGCGTCGAAGCGGCGACGCTCGCCGCGCTGTGTGGTCAGCTCCCACCCGCCGTCCGGAAGGCGCTCGGCGTGCTCCACCCCGTTGCCGAACTCGATGTTGGCGCGCAGCCCGAAGGTGTCGGCGTAGTCGTCGAGGTAGGACTTGATCTGGGTGTGGTGCGGGAAGTCGGGGTAGCTCTCCGGCATCGGGAAGTCGCGGAAGGAGAGCCGGGCCTTGGAGGTGTCGATGTGCAGGGAGCGGTAGGCGCTGGAATGTCCGTTGGGATTGCCGAAGGCCCAATTGCCCCCGACCCGGTCCGAGCTCTCGAAGCAGGTGAACGGGATGCCGTAGTCGGTCAGCATCTTGGAGCTGGTGAGGCCGCTGATGCCGGCACCGATGATGGCTGTGCGAGGACGCTGGATGGTCATGCGGTGGGATCTCCTTCGCGGGGGAGTCGTCGCCGAGCGTGGCGCACGTCACACTACGACCGCAGTTGACACCCGTCAATCGGAGAGGGCGACGCGGTCCCGTCGGGGGTCCATGAGGGTTCCGAGGTCGGGATCGCCGATGAGGAGCGTGATGGCGACGAGGCGCCGGAGGAACGCTCGCAGGCCCAGGTCTGACTTCGTCCGCACAAGACCGAGCGGCCCGCGCCCAGGTGGGCGCGGGCCGCTCGTCTGCGTACGGGCTCAGCGCTCCGTGGCCGCCGCCGACTGGTGATCGAGGTCGTGCTCGATGTTGCCCTCGGCCTCGGCGCTGGCCTTGGCCGGGATCGCCAACGCGACCAGCGCGGCGACCACCGCCGCGCCGCCGCCGATGGCGAGGCCGATCTGGAAGCCCGATTCGGTGGGGAGGGTGTAGCCGCCGAGGTCCTGGGTCATCTGGGAGAGGACGACGCCGACGATCGCGGCCGAGACGGTGGTGCCGATCGAGCGCATCAGGGTGTTGAAGCTGTTCGCAGACCCGGTCTCCGAACGGGGCACGCTGCCCATGATCAGCGCGGGCATGGCGCCGTACGCGAGCCCGACACCGGCAGTGATGATGCACACCGCGATCATCAGACCCCAGGTGGACCCCATCAGGAACAGGGTGGCCAGGTAGCCGAGGGCCATGACGCCGGCGCCGATGGCGAGCGTGATCCTGGGGCCGCGGGCGTGCGAGATCTTCGCGCCGACCGGGGAGGCCAGCATCATCATCAGGCCGCCGGGCAGCATCCACAGGCCCATCTCGAGCATGCTCTGGCCCAGGCCGAAGCCGGTGACCTCGGGGAGCTGGAGCAGCTGCGGGATGATCAGCGACTGGGCGTACATCGACATGCCGACCACGATCGCGGCGACGTTGGTCAGCAGGACGACCGGGCGAGCAGTGACTCGCAGATCGACGAGCGGGTCGGAGATGCGCAGTTCATAGGCGCCCCAGGCCACCAGCACGACGACCGCCACGATCAGGCAGCCGAGGGTGGTGCCGCTGGTCCAGCCCCAGTCTGCGCCCTTGGAGACCCCGAGCAGCAGGCAGATCAGGCCGATGCCGAGTCCGATCGCGCCGACCAGGTCGAACCTGCCGGCCTTGGCGACCGGGGTGGCGGGGATCAGGAGGAGGATCAGGGCGAAGATGGCCACCGAGAGCGCCGTGGCGACCCAGAACAGGACCGTCCAGTCGGCGCTCTGCGCGATCGCGGCGGAGAGCGGGAGGCCGAGGGCGCCGCCGACGCCCATCGAGGCGCTCATCAGGGCGATCGAGGAGCCGAGCTTCTCGGCAGGGATGAGGTCGCGCATCGCGCTGATGCCCAAGGGGATGATTCCCATGCCGACACCCTGCATCGCGCGACCGACGATCATCGGGACGACCGAGTCGGACAGAGCGCACACCGCGGAGCCGGCGGTCAGGATCAGCGCGCAGATCAGCATGATCTTCCGCTTGCCGTACAGGTCGCCCAGCCGTCCGCTCACCGGGGTCGCCACGGCGGCGGCCAGGAGGGTCGCGGTCACGACCCAGGAGGCGTTCGAGGCGGTGGTGTGGAGGAGTTGAGGGAGTTCGGCGACGAGCGGCACCACCATGGTCTGGGTGATGGCCGCGGTGATGCCGGCGAAGGCCAGCACGAACACGATCTGGCCGGGGCGCACGTTCGGAGCCCGCGAGGTATCCGGCGCCGGAGAGGCGAGTTGGGTCATGGAAGTGCATCGTACATATCGCTTGCAGAATGCACTAACTATGGTTGCTACACTCCGCGGCATGAACAGCCGGACGACAACGGCAAGCGAGTCCGCCCTGAGCGGTATCGAGTTCGAGGGACTCGTGTTGGGCCGCCACCTCACGCCCCTCGGTCAGGGCGAAGGCGGGCTTCGGCTGGACCGCAGTGCGTACACCCTGCTCACCCGGCTGGTGATCGCGGGCCCGATGACGATCGGGCAGCTCAGCGATGCGTTCGGCCTGGACGCCTCCACGCTCAACCGGCAGACGGCGAGGCTGGTCAAGGACGGCCTGGCGCGCCGGATCGCCGACCCCGAGGGCGGGATGGCCCGCAAGTTCGAGGTGACCGAGCAAGGGCACGCGCACCTCGACGGAGACCGACAGCTCAAGCTGGCGGGCCTGGCCGAGGTGCTCTCGGACTGGTCGTCGGCGGACGTGGAGTTGCTCGCCGAGATGCTGCACCGGTTCAACGCCGCCATCGAGCGTCGCGACGGACGGCCCTGGCCCCGGGGGGCCAGGAGCACGCCGATCACGTAATGAGGCCGGCGGGGACGGCATCTCGGCGTCCTCCGGCTGCGGTAGACCGCAACCGGCCTCTCGGCACCGGCGCACGGCGGACTCGATGGCGATGCAGGTCGGCCGGGTGGGGCGGGGCGTCGTACCCCGCGAGGCTGAGTGCGCAGGGGGTGGCGCTGTTCCAGAGCTTCTACCCGCTCGACTCGGCGCCGGATCCGGTGATCGTGGAGCCGCGTACGGTGTGAAGGTTTGCCCCCATCTGGGAACCTCGAAGGCATGAACGATCGCGGGGGCGCCCCATGAAGCGGTTGCTGCTCGAGATCCTCGGCTGGGTGCTGGTCGTGGCCGGCATCGGGGCGCTGGTGCTACCGGGGCCCGGTCTGCTGATGGTCTTCGGCGGGCTGGCGCTGCTCTCGCAGCAGTACGAGTGGGCCGAACGCCGCCTCGAGCCGATCCGCCTGCGGGCGCTGCGGACCACCGCGCAGAGCGTCGCCAACTGGTGGACCATCGCCTTCTCCGTCTCCGGTGCGCTCATCATCATCGGCTTCGGGCTGCTGTGGACCTTCAGTCCGCCGGCACCGCACTGGTGGCCGCTGGCCGCGTCGTACTGGCTGCTGGGGGGGCCGTGGACCGGGGTCACCCTGCTCATCTCCGGTGCGATCGCCCTCGCGCTGATCGTCTACGCCATCCGCCGCTTCCGCGGGCACCCCGAGGAACTGGCCGAGCTGGAGGAGGAGATCGACGAGGCCGATGAGGAGTACCACGAGTTCCACGACGAGCGCGAGCGTCAGGGCGCCGAGTGGCGGGAGCGCCGGCGCGCTTCCCGCGACCGGCGCCCGGACGAGGAACCTCGATGACACAGGTCGTACGACGCAGCCTGCTGCGTGCGGGGCTGGCGGCTCCTCTCGCGGCTCTGGCCGCCTGCGCGGGGGAGGGCGAGCCCGCCCCCGCACCGACGAGCTCGCCGACCGGCGGGTCCCCGTCTCCCAGTGCGGCGAGTCCGTCCGCGTCCGCCACTCCGTCCGGTTCGCCCAGCCCGCGGCCGCAGGTGGCGGGCACGCTGCTCACCGATGCGCAGGTGCCGTGGGGGATCGCGTTCCTGCCCGGCGGGGACGCCCTGGTGTCGATGCGCGACACGGGCGAGATCGTGCTCGTGCGCGCCGGCGGCGGCCGGAGCGAGACCGTGCGCCAGGTGCCGGGGATCGAGTTCAACGGCACCTTCGGCGGTGAGGGCGGACTGCTCGGGATCGCCCTGCATCCTGATGGCGGCTGGCTCTACGCCTACCTCACGACGTCCGAGGACAACCGGGTCATCCGGATGCCGTGGCCGGCCCGCGACCCCGATTCGGGCCACGAGGTGGTACTCGAGGGCATCGCCAAGAACACCTACCACAACGGTGGCGCGCTGGCCTTCGGCCCGGACGGGATGCTCTACGTCTCGACCGGGGACGCCGGGGACAGCTCGCTGGCAACCGACCGGGATTCGCTCAACGGCAAGATCCTGCGGATCAGCCCGGCCGGCGGCGTACCCGCCGACAACCCGTTCGGCAACGAGGTGTGGAGCCTCGGGCACCGCAACGTCGAGGGCCTGGCCTTCGCACCCGATGGTGAACTGTGGGCCAGCGAGTTCGGTGACAAGGCTTTCGACGAGGTCAACCGGATCGTGCGCGGAGGCGACTACGGCTGGCCGGCGTCCGAGGGATCCGACGGCCAGGGTGGTGGCCGCGACCCGCTCGCCCAGTGGCCCACCGACGAGTGCTCACCCGCCGGTATCGCGATCGCTGCCGGGCACGCCTGGCTCGGCGCCCTCCAGGGGGAGTGCCTGATGTCGGTCGACCTCTCGACCGGGGAATCGCGCCGACACCTGACCGACCACGGTCGGATCCGCCTGGTCGCCACCGCCCCCGACGGAAGTCTCTGGGTCGGCACCTCCAACCGCGACGGCCGCGGCGACCCTCGCGACGGCGACGACCGGATCCTGCGCGTCACGCTCTGAGTGAGCGCGCCCCGGGCCGCCACCCTCACCGCGTCCGGATCGCAAGGGCCCGGACACGTCGTACTCGGGGCTGCACCCTGACCCTCCGGGCACGCCGTCGGGGGCTGTCTCAGGGAGAGTCCAGGGTCGCTCCCGATGCCGCCGCGGACCGCCGCCGGGAAGGCTGGTCAGCATGATGAAGACCACCCGGGAAGGCGCGGCCCGATGATTCGCGCCCAGGCACTCACCAAGCGCTTCGGCGCCGATCAGATCGCCGTCGACGGGATCGACTTCACCGTCGAACCCGGACGCGTGACCGGCTTCCTCGGACCCAACGGCGCCGGCAAGTCCACCACGATGCGGATGATCCTCGGTCTGGACGCACCCACGTCCGGACGGGTCACCGTCAACGGCCATCCGTACGGCGCCGGACCGGCGCCGCTGCGGGAGATCGGCGCGCTGCTCGAAGCCCACGCCATCCACCCCGGCCGCTCGGCTCGCAACCACCTACGCTGGCTGGCGGCCAGCAACGGCATCCCGGTCGGCAGGGTCGACGAGGTGCTCGACATGGTGGGGCTCGACAGCGTCGCCACCCGTCGGGCGGGCAAGTTCTCCCTCGGGATGGGCCAGCGGCTCGGGATCGCGGCCGCGATGCTGGGCGACC
This sequence comes from Nocardioides insulae DSM 17944, assembly GCF_000422825.1. Classification (GTDB taxonomy): domain Bacteria; phylum Actinomycetota; class Actinomycetes; order Propionibacteriales; family Nocardioidaceae; genus Nocardioides; species Nocardioides insulae. The sequence continues at coordinate 158,307 of NZ_KE383928.1, forward strand.
CGCCGGTGGTGATCCTCGACGAGCCGGTCAACGGGCTCGACCCCGAGGGCATCCGCTGGGTGCGGGAGTTCGCCAAGCAGTTGGCCGCAGAGGGCCGGACCGTGTTCATCTCCAGCCACCTGATGTCGGAGATGGCGCTGATGGCCGACCACCTGATCGTGATCGGCCGGGGTCGGATCCTGGCCGACTCCTCGATGGGCGAGTTCATGCGGGAGCACGCCTCGTCGTACGTGCGGGTCAAGACGCCCACCGTCGCTGAGGCGAAGGGGCTGCTGACCGGTCAGGGGGTCGAGGTGAACGCCGTGGACGACGAGCTTCGCGTCGTCGGGCTGGACGCCAGCCGGGTCGGCGACCTGCTCTGCGGCCGCGGCCTGGTGCTGCACGAGCTCACCCTGGTCAGCGCCTCCCTGGAGGAGGCGTTCATGGCCCTGACCGCCGACGCCGTCGAATACCACGCCCACGCTGGGCGTCCCCGCGACGCCGTCCTGGAAGGAGCGGTCCGATGAGCACCGCTATCGCAGCCACCGCGACTCTCCCCGCGGTGGACCGCAGCCCTGGGTTCGGGGCGGTCCTGCGGGCCGAGTGGATCAAACTGATCAGCGTCCGCTCGACGTGGTGGACCCTGCTGCTCACCTTCGTCCTCGGCGCGGGACTGACCATCCTGATGTGCTGGGGCAACGCGGAGTGGCTCGCCTCGCCCGAGGCCGACGAGTCGCCCGGCTCCTTCATCACCTGGGGCATGATGATCGCCCAGATCTGCGCGGTGATCCTCGGTGCGCTGGTGGTCACCACCGAGTACGGCACCGGCATGGTCCGGACCAGCTTCGCCGCCGTACCCGCCCGGGGGAAGGTGCTGCTCGCCAAGGCCGTGCTCGTCGGGGGAGTCATGCTCGTGCTCGGTACGGCGACCGCCCTGGTCGGCTACTACGGCGGCAACTACTTCCTCGATCGCGAGGGCATCGGCCTGGCGCTCGAAGGTGATGTCCTGCGGGCCATGTACGGCAGTGGGCTCTTCCTGGCCGGGATCGCGCTGTTCACCCTGGGGCTGGGATTCGTGCTGCGCCACACCGCGGGCACCATCTCCATCTCGTTGGCGCTGATGCTGATCCTCGGCAATCTGGTGATGATCATCCCCGGTGAGGTGGGCGAATGGCTCACCAAGCTGATGCCGGGCAATGCCGGCTCGGCGATCGCGGCGCCGGTGCCCTTCAACCCGATGTTGCTCGACCCCTGGCCCGGTCTCGCGGTCTTCGCCGCCGAGACGCTGGTCGTGCTGCTGCTCGCCTGGGTGCTCGTCCGGCGGCGGGACGCGTGAGCTGAGGAGGTCGATCCGGCCTCTGGCCGCCCGGCCCGTCGCAGCAGCGACGGGCCGGGCCGGTTGTCGGTGCCGCACCTGCTGACTGTCGGTGGTGGTCGATAGGTTCGGGGCGTGCTTCATCTCCACCGCTCCTCGCGCACCGATCTGCTCGCCGACGCCCTCGGCGAGCTGCTTGCTTCGCCGCTGGACGACCCGTTCGCCGAGGAGGTCGTGGTGGTGCCCGCGCGGGGGGTCGAGAGGTGGCTCTCGCAGCGGCTCTCCCATCGACTCGGGGTCGGTGGGCGCGGGGGCGACGGGATCTGCGCGGGGGTCTCCTTCCGATCCCCCCGCGCCCTGTTCGCAGGTCTCGAGCGCACCGATGAGCACGATCCCTGGTCGGCACAGGCACTGGTGTGGCCGGTGCTCGCGGCACTCGATTCCTCCCTCGACCAGCCGTGGGCGCGCACCCTGGCAAGGCACCTCGGCCACGGTCTCTCCGGCGGGGTGGCCGAGGACGAGGCCGAGCTGCGCCGGGGGCGGCGCTACGCCGTGGCCCGCCGGCTGGCCCGGTTGTTCGCGGCGTACGCCGTCCAGCGGCCGGCGCTGATCGCCGACTGGGCCGCTGGTCGCGACACCGACGGCCAGGGCTCCGACGTGCCGGCCGACCTCGCCTGGCAGCCACCGCTGTGGCGCCGCGCGGCCGAGCTCGTGGCCGGGCCGACGCCGACCGAGCGACATGCCCGGACGCTCACCCGCCTCGCAGAGCAGCCCGACCTGCTCGACCTGCCGGCCCGGGTGTCGGTGTTCGGCCACACCCGGCTGGCCGAGGGCGAGACCAGCCTGCTGGCCGGCCTGGCCGAGCATCGCGACGTGCACCTGTGGCTGCCGCACCCTTCCGCGGACCAGTGGGAGCGGCTGCGCGGTGTGACCGGTGTGGTGGCGCGGCGGGCCGACCGCACCCACGAGTCGGTCCAGCACCCCCTTCTCGCCGCCCTCGGTCGCGACACCCGTGAGCTCCAGCGCGGTCTCTCCGGACTTCCGGGGAGCGATGAGCACGTCGGCGAACCACCGCCACTCGCGGATCACCTGCTCGGTTGGCTCCAGGCCGACCTGCGCGCCAACCGGGTGGGACCGGCGTCGGAGCGACCGCTGCGCCGGGCCGACCGCTCGGTGCAGGTGCACGCCTGCCACGGCCCGGCCCGCCAGGTCGAGGTGTTGCGGGAGGTCCTGCTCGGCCTGCTCAGCGACCGCCCCGACCTCGAGCCCCGCGACGTCTTGGTGATGTGCCCCGACATCGAGACCTACGCGCCCCTGATCCAGGCGAGCTTCGGGCTGGGTGAGGCGGTCGAGGAGGACGGGCACCCCGGTCACCGGCTCCGGGTGCGGCTGGCCGACCGCGCCCTCGACCAGACCAATCCGCTCCTTGCCCTCGCGCTGCGGCTGCTCGACCTCGCGGGTGGCCGAGGCGGTGCCGGTGAGGTGCTGGACCTGGCTCACGAGGCGCCGGTGCGACGCCGGTTCCGGTTCCGCGAGGACGACCTCGAGCAGCTGGTCACCTGGGTCGAGCGGGCCGGGGTGCGCTGGGGGTTCGATGCCTCCCACCGGGAGCCGTTCGGGCTGGCTGACTACGCCGCCAACACCTGGCGCTTCGGCCTCGACCGGCTACTCACCGGGGTCGCCCTCTCCGACGACAGCGAGGCCGGGCTGCCGGGCGTGCTGCCGGTCGACGACGTCGGCAGTGGCGACGTCGATCTGCTCGGCCGGCTCGCCGAGCTGGTCGACCGTCTCCGGATCGCCACCGACCGCCTCACCGGGGTCCGGCCGCTGGGGCAGTGGCTCACCGCGATCGAGGAGGGCGTCGGTTCGCTCTGCTCGGTGAGCGCCGCCGACGGCTGGCAGCTCGGCCAGCTGCAGCGGGTTCTGCGCGAGCTGGCCGCCGAGGCGGGCGAGGGGCCCGACCTCCGGTTGCCCGACGTCCGCGAGATGCTCGCCGGCCAGCTCGTCGGCCGGCCGACGCGGGCCAACTTCCGTACCGGCACCCTCACGGTCGCCACCCTGGTGCCGATGCGCTCGGTGCCGCACCGGGTCGTCGCGCTGCTGGGCCTGGACGACGGAGTGTTCCCCCGCACGGGCAGCACCGACGGCGACGACGTCCTCGTGCGTACGCCGCTGACCGGTGAGCGCGACGTCCGCAGCGAGGACCGCCAGCTCCTCCTCGACGCGATCCTGGCCGCGACCGAGACGCTGGTGGTCACCTACTCCGGTGCCGGGGAGTTGACCGGCCAGCCGAAGCCGCCCGCCGTTCCCCTCGGGGAGCTGCTCGACACGCTCGACCTCACCGCGACTCCCGAGAGGCCGGGCACGCGCGTGGCCGAGCTGGTGACCGTGCGACACCCCCTCCAGCCCTTCGACCCACGCAACCACGAGCCCGACGCGCTGGTGCCCGGCGTCCCGTTCTCCTTCGACGCCGCCGCTCTGACCGGCGCTCGCACCCAGGGCCGGGATCGCTCGCCCGCCCCGGTCTTCCTGCCGCGCCCGCTGCCGGCCTTGCACACCGACGTGGTCGAGCTCGACGATCTGGTCTCCTTCTACGCCTCGCCGGTCCGGGCGTTCCTGCGTCAGCGCCTCGGGCTCACCTCGGCCCGGGAGGATGAGCCGCTGGAGGACCGGATCCCGGTCGAGCTGGACGGCCTGGAGCAGTGGGGAGTGGGGGAGCGGGTGCTCGGCGACATGCTGCGCGGCCTGGATCGCGACGCCTGCATCCGGCGCGAGGTCGACCGCGGCCTGCTCCCGCCCGGGCAGCTCGGGCTCCGCGTCCTGGAGCGCATCATGCGCCAGGTGCACCCCCTCGGGGTGGAGGCACTGCAGCACCGCCGCACCCCGGCCCGCTCGGTCGACGTCGATGTCGATCTCGGCGACGGCAGGGTGCTGCGCGGCACCGTGAGCGAGGTCTACGGCGACCGCCTGGTGCCGGTCAGCTACAGCCGGCTCGGGCCCAAGCACCGGCTGGCCTCCTGGGTGCGTCTGCTCGCCCTCGCCGCCTCCGACGAGGACCGGTCCTGGCGCAGCTACACCATCGGCCGGCCGGAGAACTTCCGCGCGAACAAGTCGTTCGACGCCTCCCAGCTGGGCCCGCTGGACGAGACCGCACCGGTCCTGCTGCGGGACCTGGTCGTGCTGCGCGATCAGGGGCTGTGCGAGCCCGTCCCGCTGCCGCTGAAGAGCAGCCTCCAATACGCCCGGCAGCGGCGCACCCGCGCCGATGCGGAGGCGGCGTTGGACAAGGCGATGTGGGAGTGGCGCCGGAGCGGCGGCGAGCGGGAGGACGCCGAGCATGTGCGGGTGTGGGGCGAGCGGGCCCCGCTTCCAGGTCGCGACCGTCCGGGCACCCATGAGACGAGTTGGTTCGGTGAGGTGGCGATGCAGGTGTGGAGTCCGCTGCTGAGGGCCGAGGTGGGCAGTCGATGACCGATCCCGCTCCGTTCGACCTGACCGGTGACCTGCCCACCGGCACCACCCTGCTGGAGGCCGGCGCAGGCACCGGCAAGACCTTCACCGTCGCGGCCCTGGTGACCCGCTACGTCGCCGAGGGCGTCGCCACCCTCGACGAACTGCTGGTCATCACCTTCAGCCGGGCCGCCACCCAGGAGCTCCGTTCCCGGGTGCGCGCCCAGTTGGTCCAGGCCGAGCGGGTGCTCGCAGACGCCGTCGCCGGGGGCGCTTCCTCCGGCGAGTCCACCGACAACAACCTGCTCCGGCATCTGCTCGCCGCATCCCCCGACGAGCTCTCACAGCGGCGGCGGCGGCTGCGCGACGCCCTGGCGGCCTTCGACGGCGCCACCATCGCGACCATCCACCAGTTCTGCCAGGTCGTGCTCCGCTCGCTCGGGGTGGCGAGCGAGAGCGACACCTCGGCGACCCTGGTCGAGTCGCTCGACGAACTGGTGACCGAGGTGGTCGACGACCTCTACCTCGCCCGGTTCGGGCGGGAGGAGGAGCGACCGCCCTTCGACCGCGAGGCGGCTCTCACCCTCGGCAAGGAGAGCATCGAGCACCAGAACGTCGCGCTGGCCGACCCCGATCCCGACGACGCTCTGGCCCGCGCCCGGGTCGGGTTCGCCCGCGACGTCCGGGCCGAGGTCGAACGTCGCAAGCAGCGGCTCGGCATCCAGTCCTACGACGACCTGCTGGCGAGGTTGGCGCGGGCGCTGGAGGCACCGGATGCCCCGGCGCGCGCCCGGATGCGGCAGCGCTGGCGGATCGTGCTGGTCGATGAGTTCCAAGACACCGATCCGGTCCAGTGGAGCGTCTTCGAGCGGGCCTTCCACGGCGCCTCCACCCTGGTGCTGATCGGCGATCCGAAGCAGGCGATCTACGGGTTCCGCGGCGGCGACGTCGACACCTACCTCGACGCGGCCGGTGTGGCCGGTCAGCGAGCGACCCTGGTGGTCAACCGCCGTGCCGACGCCGATCTGGTCGCCCGGCTCAACGTCGTCCTCGGCGGTGCCGGGCTCGGATCCAGCGAGATCATCGCGCATCCCGCGAGCGCCTTCCACGAGGGCACCCGGCTTCACGGGGCACCGCACACGGCGCCGTTCCGTGTCCGAGCGGTCCGGCGTGACGCTCCGGGGGTGGGAGCGACCGGCCGGGACGGCCTGCTCCGGGCCTCGCCCACCCGATCCTGGATCGCTCGTGATGTCGCGGCCGACATCGCCGAGCTGCTCGGTTCCGGGGCGACCTGGAGCGGTGAGGAGATCCGGCCCGAGCACGTTGCGGTGCTCATCTCCAGCCGTTACCAGGGTGAGGACGTCGAGCGGCAGCTGCGGGCCCTGGGCGTGCCGGCCGTGCTCAACGGCGGGGGCGACGTGTTCGCCACCCCCGCGGCCGACGAGTGGCTCGCGTTGCTCAAGGCGCTCGAGGCGCCGCACCGCAGCCCGCTCGTGCGGGCGGTGGCCGTCGGCTGCTTCGTCGGCCACCCCGTCGCCGACCTCGCGGCCCGCGGCGACGAGGTCGAATCCGAGGTGGCCGACCTGCTTCGCGACTGGGCGCTCCAGGTCCGTCGTACCGGCGTCGCCGCCCTGGTCGAGGCCTTCGAGACCCGTCAGCTCACCGAGCGCCTGCTCCGCCGCGAGGAGGGCGAGCGGTTGCTCACCGACATCCGCCACCTCGGCCAGATCCTGCACGGGCACGCGTCCCGCGGCGGTCTCGGGCTCACCGCACTGCTGGAGTGGTTCCGCGACGAGCGGCGACGTACGGCCGCGGGTGAGCGGCCGCTGCGGCTCGACAGCGACGCCGCCGCGGTGCAGATCATGACGATCCACGGCAGCAAGGGGCTCCAGTTCCCCGTCGTCTACGCCCCGTTCCTCTACGAGGAGTACCAACGACCGATCTCGGTGGCCCGCTTCCACGACCGCTCCCACGGCCGGCTTCGCCGCCTGCTCGATGTCAGCGGCAGTGGGCGGAGTTGGAGCGCCAGCGTCGCGGCCTACCGGCACGAGGAGGCCGGCGAGGATCTCCGCAAGCTCTACGTCGCGCTCACCCGTGCCCAATCGCAGGTGGTGGTCTGGTGGGCCCCCACCACCAACACGCCGACCGGACCGCTCAACCGGCTGGTCTTCGGGCGACTGCCCGGTGACCGCGACGTGCCCGACGACATCCTGGTGCGTGATGACGATGCGACCGCCTCGATCCTGACCCGCCTGGAGCGCGACTATTCCGGTCCGGCGGCCGAGCTGGCCGCACCCGTGCAGGCGACGGTGGTGCCCCCGCCGTCCGCGGGGCCGGAGCTCTCGGTGCGCCGGTTCGACCGGTCGGTCGACACCGGCTGGCGGCGTACCTCCTACTCGGGACTGGTCCGGGTCGAGGAGCAGACCGTCGTGATCAGCGAGCCGGAGAGCACCGGCAAGGACGACGAGCCGTTCGAGGAGGACGCCGCGGCGGCGGTGATCGAGCAGCCCGAGGACCCCGGCGTGCGCTCGCCGATGGCCGATCTGCCCGCTGGGGCGACCTTCGGCTCGCTGGTGCACGCCGTCCTCGAGCACACCGACCCCTCGGATCTGGAGGCACAGCTGCGGCGGCACGTGGCGGAGCAGTTGCGCTGGTGGCCCGTCCCGGCCGAGGCCGCCGACCTCGCCGAGGCTCTGGACCCCCTGCACCACACGCCGTTGGGACCACTCGCAGACGAGCTCACCCTGGCGCAGATCCCGCTCACCGACCGCCTGCGCGAGCTCGACTTCGAGATCCCGCTGGCCGGTGGAGACGCCGCTCGCGGAGAGCCGCGTCGGTGGCCGGGCGACGAGGTGAGGCTGCGCGATCTGGGCCCGCTGCTCCGCCGCCATCTCCCCGCCGACGACCCACTGGCTGATTACGCCGATCGGTTGGAGACGCCCGTCCTGGGCGATCAGCCCCTGCGTGGCTACCTCTCCGGCTCCGTGGACGTGGTGCTCCGAGTGCCCGGCGCCGAGGGCGAGCGCTTCGTGGTCGTCGACTACAAGACCAACAACCTCGGCGAGCACGCGCTCGACTACCGACCGGACGCGCTGGCGGAGGCGATGCTGCACTCGCACTACCCGCTGCAGGCGATGCTCTACTCGGTGGTGGCACACCGATACCTCCGCTGGCGCCTGCCCGGCTACGAGCCGGCACGCCACCTCGGCGGCGTGCTCTACCTCTACCTCCGGGGGATGTGCGGACCGGAGACCCCACGCGTCGACGGGCAACCGACCGGGGTGTTCTCGTGGCGGCCGCCGGCCGGGTTCGTCGTCGATCTCTCAGACCTGCTGGACGGCCTGCACCCGGACCAGCCCGAGCCGGCCGAGGAGATGGCCCGATGACCGAAGACGCGACCCGCTCGCACGCCCGCACCGAGCCCGTCGGCGGAGTGTTGGAGCGGTGGGAGACCGAGGATCCGGACGATGTCCGCTTCGCCCGCGAAGCGACCGGGCTGCTGCGTGATTTCAACGACGCCAAGGTGCTGACCGCGGCCGACATCCAGGTTGCGAGCCGGGTGTGTGCGGTCGCCGGGGAGGATTCCGACGAGGTGAGATTGGCCGTCGCCATGGCGGTGCGTGCTCTGCGGCACGGTTCGGTCTGCATCGATCTCGACGCGGTCGCCGGTCTCGAGGGCGCCGATGACCTTCCCTGTCCGGAGGACGGCTGGCTCGACCGGGTCCGGGCGAGCACCGCCGTACGCTCGGGGCTGTTGCGGGTGGAGGGCCCGCTGCTCTATCTCGATCGCTACTGGCGCGAGGAGGGGCAGATGCGTGATGACCTGCTCGACCGGCTCTCCCGGCCGGCGCCCGCCCTCGACGAGGAACGGCTGGTCGCCGCTGCGGAGCGGCTCTTCCCCGGGGACGGGTACGCCGAGCAGCGTGGGGCCGCACTGGCCGCGGCCAGACAGGGCACCACCGTTCTCACCGGCGGGCCGGGCACGGGCAAGACCACCACGGTGGCCGGACTGCTCGCGCTCCTCGCCGAGCAGGCGGCCGGGACGGGCCAGCGCCTGCGGATCGCGCTGACCGCGCCGACCGGCAAGGCCGCCGCCCGGATGCAGCAGGCCGTCGAAGAGGCACTCCGGGAGCCGAGCGACGGGGCACGGTTCACCGTCGACGACCGGTCCCGGCTCGCCGGGCTGGGCGCCTCGACCCTGCACCGGCTGCTGGGCTGGGTCCCCGGGGCGCGCACCCGGTTCCGGCACCACCGCGCCAACAAGCTTCCGCACGACGTGATCGTCGTCGACGAGACCTCGATGGTCTCGCTGACGATGATGGCCCGCCTGCTCGAAGCGGTGCGCCCCGACGCCAGGCTGGTGCTGGTGGGTGACCCCGATCAGCTGGCCAGCGTCGAGGCGGGGGCCGTGCTCGCCGACCTGGTGGGCGGCCTGAGTGCCCGGTCTCCGGGGTCCGTGGCCGCGCTGCGCACCACCCACCGTTACGGCGAGGGCATCGGCCGGCTCGCGGATGCGTTGCGGCACGGAGACAGCGAGGGTGCGCTGGCGGCTCTCACCGCCGGTGACGACCGCGTCGCCCTGCTCGACCCCCTCGCCCACGCCGAGGAGCTGCGCCTGCGGCTGCTGGGCCACGCGCGCGCCGTACGCACGGCGGCGGTCGCGGGCGACGCCGAGGCGGCGGTGTCCGCGATGGAGGCCCACCGGCTCCTGTGCGCGCACCGAGACGGTCCGTACGGCGTCGCGCACTGGAACCGGCAGATCGAGCGATGGCTGGCCGACGACCTGGGCGAGAGCCTCTGGCAGGAGTGGTACGTCGGCCGCCCGATCCTGGTCACGGCCAACGACTACGGGCTCGGGCTCTACAACGGCGACACCGGGGTCGTGGTGCGCGAGGGCCGTGGCGCGGTCGCGATGATCGCCGGTGTGGGCAGCCACCAGCGACTCGCGCTGGCCCGCCTGGGGGAGGTCGAGACCCTCCATGCGATGACCATCCACAAGAGCCAGGGCTCTCAGGCCGGCGAAGTGACCCTGCTGTTGCCTCCGCCGGAGTCGCCGCTTCTCACCCGACAGCTCTTCTACACCGCGGTCACCCGGGCCCAGGAGCGCGTGCGAGTGGTCGGCACCGCCGAGTCGGTGCTGGCGGCGGTCGGGCGGCAGGCCCAGCGAGCGACCGGTCTGCAGCCACGACTCGCGGGCGCGCCCGGTCACGGCTGACCCCACCCGCCACGCGGTGGCGGGTCCACCGATCCGGCGGTTCATGCCCCCCGCCGCCGACCCGACCCATGTCCGGCGCGGTTCCACACCTTCCGGTGTCTCCCGCCCGTCGAGCAGCGATGGCGGCTAGGGTCGGTGCGTGCCATATCTGCTGCGTGTCGAACTGCCCGACGTCCCGGGATCGCTGGGTCGGCTGGCCTCTGCCATCGGTGAGGCGGGCGGTGACATCGAGGCCATCGAGATCGTCGAGAAGTCCCAGGGCATGGCCGTCGACGACGTACTCCTCGAGACCGCGCCGGGGGCGATGCCCGACTCCATCGTCTCCGCGTGCACGGAGTTGGAGGGGGTCCGGGTGATCTGGATCAGCCGGTACGCCGCGGGCGGCAACCTCTTCATGGACCTCGAGGCGGTCGAGGCCCTGACCGAGGAGCCGGAGGAGGCGATCGATCGTCTGGTCGAGGTCATCCCGCAGACCTTCCGGGCGGATTGGGCCGAGCTCGTCCATCGCGCCGACGGTGTGGTCTCCCGCAGCGAGTCGGCTCCCGATCTGCCGTTCGTGGAGATCGAGCGGGCGATTCGGCTCGATCTCGACGACGACCCGGACACGGTGGCCGCCGGTGCGCGGGTCGACGGCAACACCATCGTCGTGATGGCGCGTCGCGGTGGCCCTGACTTCCTCGATTCCGAGCTCGCCCGGCTCGGCCACCTGGCCTCCCTGGCCGCCTCGATCGCGCGGCCGTGACCGTCCGTCCCTGAACACCCCTCCCTCCTCGAGGGCAACGGTCGCAGGTTCCGGACGCCGGTTCCGGTCACCACGGGCGGGCCGGTGCGACGAGCGGCCGTCGGCTTGCGGCTGTGCCGGCTCGGGGCACGGCGGACCGGGTCGTCGTGGTGTACGACGACCCGGTGGGGCGCGAAGGAGTCAGGCCACGGGTTCGAGCAGGAAGATCGGGATCTCGCGCTCGGTCTTCTTCTGGTATTCGCCGTACGTCGACCAGGTGGCGACGGCATGCTCCCACCAGTCGGCGCGCTCCGCGCCGGAGAGCAGCCGGGCGCGGTAGGTCTTCTTGACCGGGCCGTCCTGGAGTTCGACCTCGGGGTGGGCCACGAAGTTGTGATACCAGACCGGGTGCTCGTCGGCGCCGCCCTTGGACGCCACGGCGAGGTAGCTGCCGTCGCGCTCCACACGCATCAGCGGAGTCTTGCGGATCTTGCCGCTCTTGGCGCCGCGATTGGTGATGACGATGATCGGATCGTCGGTGCCGGGGAGGGTGTTCGCCTCGGCGCCGTCGCTCGCCTCGAACTTCTCGACCTGGTTGCGGACCCAATCCCAGCTGCTGGGTGCGTACTCGCCTTGAAGTGCCATAACGTTCCTAAGCCGAGGGGCCGGCCGTCTATTCCGGGCCGCGCGGTAGGTTGCGGCCCATGAGCGCCATCGACGGAGTCTCGGAGATCTTCGACGCGAGCCAGTGGGACGTCGTTCCCGGCTTCGAGGACCTCACCGACCTGACCTACCACCGGGCGAAGGCGCACGGCACCGTGCGGATCGCCTTCGACCGGCCGGACGTGCTCAACGCCTTCCGTCCCCACACCGTCGACGAGCTTCTCCGCACCCTCGAACACGCGCGTACCTCGGCCGACGTCGGCTGCGTGATACTCACCGGCAACGGCCCCAGCGCCAAGAACGGCAAGTGGGCCTTCTGCACCGGCGGTGACCAGCGCATCCGCGGCAAGGCCGGCTACCAGTACGAAGCCGTCGACGCCGGCACCGCCGACACCGGTGCCGAGGAGCCCAGCCCGATCGACAAGGCCAAGCTCGCCCGGCTGCACATCCTGGAGTGCCAGCGGCTGATCCGGTTCATGCCGAAGGTCGTCATCTGCGTCGTTCCCGGCTGGGCCGCCGGCGGCGGACACTCGCTGCACGTGGTCTGCGACCTCACCCTCGCCTCGCGCGAACACGCCCGCTTCAAGCAGACCGACGCCGACGTGGGCTCCTTCGACGGCGGCTACGGCTCGGCGTACCTGGCGCGGCAGGTGGGCCAGAAGTTCGCTCGCGAGATCTTCTTCCTCGCCGAGGAGTACGACGCCGAGACGATGCACCGGATGGGTGCGGTCAATCGCGTCGTCGACCACGCCCAGTTGGAGGCCACCGCGCTGGACTGGGGGCGGATGATCAACGGCAAGAGCCCGACCGCGCAGCGGATGCTCAAGTACTCCTTCAACCTGCTCGACGACGGCCTGGTCGGCCAGCAGCTCTTCGCCGGCGAGACCACCCGCCTCGCCTACATGACGGACGAGGCCCAGGAGGGTCGCGACCAGTTCCTCGAGAAGCGCGAGCCCGACTGGTCGCCGTACCCCTGGTACTACTGACGTTCGCGCGTTTGTGCAGGTCAGATCCTCTTTAGACGCAGCGTTGTGGCAGAGATGCGGCAAGAATCGCGAGCGAGGCCGGCATTCGGGCAGACACGAGGCACGAACGCCGATATCTCCACGCGCCTGCGCTATGTCCTGTCGGGGCTCGAGGCATCGCTCTCCGAAGCGCTGGCCCGGTGGGCGATCGAGAACCAGACGGGATCGCGCAGGCGCGGGCACGCTACGACGAGCGGCGTCGGCCGTGCGTGAAGCGCCGACCATGGCACGGTCGCCGTTCTCCCGCATCACGACGCGATCAGGCGCCGGGCGATGGCGATGTCCTCGGCGAGGTGGTGGTCGTCGTCTCGCCCGAAGCCTGAGACGGCCCTCTTCCCCAGCGCTGTCGGATAGGCGAGGATCGCTCCGCGGGCGTGCTCCCGCCTCACCGAACACCTGACTCGGAGGAAACGCCCGGATGTCGTGGTTGTCATGGCAGTGACCGACTCGGGAGGGATCGGCTCGGCCGAGCGCCCGGGATCCTTGTGGTACCGGGTGCCGGTCGAACGGCGGGTGCTCGGTCTCGACAAGCGAAGTCTCCCGTTCGCGGTGGTCGTCGTCGCGTTGTGGCTGTTGATGTACCTGCTGGTCCCGTGGATCAACGATCAGGTCACCGATGACGATGTGACGGTGGCCGGCGATCAGATGAAGGTGACCGACAGCCTGGCGATCACGCCGACCGCGGGCTGGAGCGTGGAGCTCGGGCTGCGCACCGACTCGACCTTCCCCTCCGATCCGGAGGAGGTCGTCCTGACCAAGGGCGGCGTCCAGCTCGTCGCGCAGGGAGACACGTTCGACGGCGACGCCAACGACCTGCTCGACCAGGTGAACCGACTGGACGAGGCACTCTCGCCGGGACCGTTCAACCCCTCGACCGATCGCACCACGATCACCACGGACTCCGGGATCACCGGCGTCGGGGAGAGCCTGCAGAGCGCCGGGACCGCGGGCCGGATCTATGCGTTCACCGCCGACGGCGAGGGCGTCGTGATCCAGGTGTCCGGTCCGGTGGAGCAGATGGACACGATGGCGCGCGAGGTCACCCAGGTCGTGGAGAGCCTCGCTCCGATCGGCTCGTCGGGAGGCGACTCATGACCACCACCACGCAGGCCGCGGAGCTTGAGCAGGGTCGGCGCGATGCTCTGGACGCCACCGGATGGGGGCTGCCGTTCCGGTTCTGGCAGCCTCGCAACGCCTGCCTGTGGGTCTTCTTGTTGATCGTCCTGTTCGGAGTTCACCGTGCCGTGGGCGAGGTCTCCGCCCAGGTGGGCTACTTCCTGCCCGCGCTGGGACTCAGCGGCGGGATCGGCATCCTGTTCACGGTGGCGTGGTTGGTCTGGTTCCGCCACCTCGACAAGTTCGAGCACGAGCCGTGGTCGATGCTCGCCACGGCGTTCGTCTGGGGGGGAATGGCGGCGCCGTTCGCGATGGCGATCTATGCCAACACCTCGCTGAACTACCTGTACGGCAAGCTGTTCGGTCGCGACTTCGCCAACGACTGGGCGGCAGGTCTGTCCGCTCCGTTCACCGAGGAGCTCGCCAAGGGGGCGGGCGTCCTGCTGCTCATCGGCCTGGCTCGCTACCTCGTCGTCACGGTCGCCGACGGGGTCATCCTCGGCGCGTTCGTGGGCCTGGGATTCCAGGCGCTCGAGGACTTCGTCTACTCCGGGCAGGGCGCGGCCGGCAGCTTCGGCTCCGACCAGATCGGTGAGAGCACCCACATGATCGCGACCAGGGCGGCCTCGGACGTGATCTCCCATCCGCTATTCACCGCCCTCTTCGGTGCCGGCCTCATCTACCTGGTCGGCACTCGCGTCCAGCCGCGGCGGATCGGTCGTGGGCTCGGGTTGATCGCGGCCGCCATGCTCACGCACGGGCTGTGGGACAGCATGGTCGGGATCGGCGCCGGCAACGGCTTGCTGACCGAGTTGCTGATGCTCGGCGTCTCCGCTCTCGGTCTCACCGTGTTGTGGTGGGCCTTCGAGTGGGCCACCCGCCAGGCGGCGCCGTACGCCGCGGACGTGCTGGCGCCGGAGGTCGCCGATGGTGTGGTCGAGCAGGCCGAGGTGAACGCGCTCTTCGGCCGCAAGGCCCGCAAGACGTTCATCAAGGCAACAGTTGCCCGGGGCGAGGAGGGTGGCCAGCGGCGATCGTCGAGGCGCGAGCGGTGGCACCGACGCCGCCGGATCGCCGCGGTGCTCGATCTGAGCGCCGATCTGGCCCACAGCTACGGCAACGACTCACCCGAGGTGGCGCACTCGCGCGCCGAGGTGGTGCGGGTCCGTCAGCTCTGACGGCGCTCCGCCTCCGGGGCTTACGGCTCCAGGGTGTATCCGAGCCCGCTGGTGGTGACCAGGTGCCGGGGGTGGGCCGGGTCCTGCTCGAGCTTGCGGCGCAGTTGGGCGGCGTACACGCGCAGGTAGTGCGTCTCCTTGGCGTACGCCGGCCCCCAGACGGTGGTGAGGATCTGCTCGCGGGGGACCAGCCTCCCGACGTTGCGGGCCAGCAGGTCGAGGAAGGCCCACTCGGTCGGGGTGAGGCGTACGTCGGCGCCGGCCCGGCTCACCCGCTTGCGGGCGAAGTCGATGACCAACTCACCGATCTCCAGGGTCGGGGTCGGCGGGCGAGGAGGAGTCCTGTCCGCGGCGTACGGCGGCGCGGAGCCGGGCCATCAGCTCGTTCATCGCGAACGGTTTGGTGACGTAGTCGTCGGCGCCGAGGTCGAGCGCCTGGATCTTGTCCTCTCCGTGCTGCCGGGCCGAGAGTACGACGACCGGCACCTGTGTCCACCCGCGCAGCCCCTGCAGTACCTCGGTGCCGTCGAGATCGGGGAGGCCCAGGTCGAGCAGGACCACGTCCGGACCGGTCTCTGAGCCCAGGCCATCGAGAACGGCAGCAGGAGGAGCAGCAGGATCTCCAAGAGGTTGGTGTAGGGGTTGGGGTTCTCGAAGGGGTGGGCGCTGTTGGCGTTGTAGAAGCCGCCGCCGTTGGTGCCCAGTTCCTTGATCGCCTCCTGGCTCGCGACCGGCCCGCCGGTGATCGCCTGGTGTCCACCGGTGAGCGTCGTGACGGTGTGCGGGTCGTGCAGGTTCTGCACCACGCCGGCGATGACCAGCAGCAGGGCCGCGACGAACGCGAAGGGCAGCAGCACGCGCAGGGTGGTGCGGATGAGGTCGACCCAGAAGTTGCCCACCCGTCCGCCGGATCGGCCGCGGACGAGTGCCCGCGCCAGGGCGGCGGCGACGCTGAGTCCGACCGCGGCGGAGACGAAGTTCTGTACCGCCAGGCCGCTCATCTGGTAGAGGTGGCCGGCGGCGGCCTCACCGGAGTACCACTGCCAGTTGGTGTTGGTGACGAAGGAGACCGCCGTGTTCCAGGCGCCGTCGGCCGGGAGCGCGCTCATCCCGGTGTCGAGCGGCAACCGGTTCTGCAGGCGGCCGAGCCCGTAGAGGAACAGCACGCCGATGAGGGAGAAGCCGAGCACCGAGAGGGCGTAGGAGCGCCAGTGCTGGTCGGCCTCCGGGTCGACCCGGAGGAGCCGGTACGCCGCCCGCTCGACGCGCAGGTGCCCGGTGCTCGTGTAGGTGTGGGCGAGCAGCCGCCCGACCAGCGGTACGGCGAGCGCCAGCAGCAGGGCGAGCAGGGCGATCTGCCCGGCGGCGGCGAGGGTCTCGCTCATGGGCGGACCTCGTGCGGCGCAGGGTTGGCGGCCGGGTCGGCGCTCGTGGGGCCGGGGGATGCGTCCTCGGCGGGTGGCAGTCGCCGGTCGATGAGTCCGACCAGCAGCGCCAGTCCGGCGAAGCACGCCAGGGTCAGGAGCAGGAAGACGATGTCGATCACGGGAGTGATCCAACGCCGCCCGGAGCGCGAGCGGCGGCGTCCTGACGGTTCCTTGACGGTCCCGCCGGCGGCCCTGATGCAACCCTGACCCGCGGCCGGTGCTCAGCCGAGGGCTGGGCCGGCCTCGGCCCGGAACACCTCCCGGTAGGCGTCATCGAGCAGGTCGGCATCGAGGTCGCTGACCACCTCGTCGTCACCGTCGCCGATCCGGGTGAGCCGGCCCGGCTCGTCCACCAGGGCGACCGACCAGGTGCCCGAGACCGTCTCCCCGGCCTCCGGCACGGTGAGGTACGCCGCGGTGGCGAGGTCCCAGAACCGCGGGGTGGGGTACCCGGTCAGCACACCGATCCCGCCGACCACAGGGGCACGCATGCCCGCGGGCGAGCCGTCCGGCACCACCTCGTGCGGTACGACGGTGACGGGCACCGGCCCGCCGAGGACCGCTGCGAGCGAGTCCGGGTCGGCGGCGGCGTTCCACTCCCCGGCGAGGTCATCCTGTGGGGGGCCCTCCCGTACGCCGGTCATGGCGATGATCCGGTCGATCCGCGCGTACCCCGCCGGGTCGCCGGCGAGCAGCGCGGCCAGTTCGGTCGCCGGCCCGAGCGCGACCACCTGGAGGCGTGGCCGCTCCCGCGCCAGCCGGGCGATCAGCTCCGCCGGGGTCTCCTCGACGGGCTCGGCCGCCGTCACCGCCGGCTCACGGGTGAATCCGTTGTCCAGGACCGCTGCGCTCGCCCAGGACGCGGGGAAGGGGATGCCGTGGGGCCCACGTTCGGCGGTGCCGCAGGAGATCGGCACCGGGGCGGAGCCGACCGCGGTGACCAGGTCCTGAGCCAGGTCCACTCCCGTGGGACACGTGACCAGGCCGGTGCTCGGGACGGTCACCGCGAGCACCCGGACCCCGGGATGGCGCAGCAGGAAGGCGAGCGCCACCAGGTCGTCCGGTGCCAGGTCCGTGTCCACGACCACCTCGATCGCGTCCGCCTGCTTCGCAGCCGGGGCGGCGAGTCGGCCGGGCGGTCGGATCTCACCGTCGTTGTCGTAGGCCGCCGTACAACCGGTGCACAGCAGCAGTCCGACCAGCCCGGTGAGCAGCGTCCTCATGAGGGGTACACCAGGAGTTGGGCGCCCACCGAGACCGCCGCCAGGACCGTTCCGCCCAGCACGAGTAGCCGGCGAGCCCGCCCGCCCGGCAACGCGAGGGCGAACACCAGGGCGCTCAGTCCCAGCAGCCACCCGGTATGCCACCAGGCCAGGGACTCCGAGACCACCAGTCGGGCCCAGTGGTCCTGGTACTCGCTCGGCGGCTCGAGCAGCCAGTGGCTTGGGAAGGTCAGCGGGTCGGTGCTCGCCGGGCCCACCTCGACGTACACGGGCTGGGTCTGGAGGATGGAGAACGCGGCGACCCCGGGGGCTGTGAAGGCCCACGCGGTGACCGTGACCGGGAGCCACCCGACCAGCAGGACGATGGCGGCCGTGACGCGGTGGCGTACGCGTCGCCCGACGGCGGCGCCGGCCGCGACGGCCAGCAGGGTGGCCGCGACCGGCTGGCTGAGCTCGGCCGCGGTGGGGTGGGCGTGCAGGGTGCGGCCGGGCTCGGTGCCGAGGTCCACCCCGCCGATCCACCAGATGTAGGCGGTCAGTCCGGTGGTGAACGCGAGGGTGAGCGCCACCGCGGGCCAGGCGCCCAGCGCGACGCCGAGGCAACGGTCGGTCGCGTCCACCGGCGCCCCCGAGGCGACGTCGGTCCGCTGGCGGTGGAAGCCGCCCGCGACGATCAGGCTGACCGCGATGTAGCCGGCGGCCGGGAGGAGGAACCAGGCGCCGTACTTGTCGCCGTTCCACTCCGACGGCTGGAGCCACGACCGCACCATCGCAGCGGTCAGGACGACGGCCGCCAGCAGCCACGGACTGCGCAGGGTCCGGCGGGCCTCGGTCCGGGCGAGGGCGACCACCACCCGCCACCGGTTCGCCAGCGGGCTCTGGACGACGGGCCGGGATGAGGCCGCGGCGAAGAGGGTCATCGGTGCCGTCCGGCGATCACGGCCAGCGCGGACACCGCCGCGACCGGCCACGGATGGGTGGACCACACGTCCAGGCCGTCGACCACCCCGTCCAGGAGTTGGCTCGCGGTGACCCAGACGACGGGCAGAGCGGCCGCCAGCTGGGTGGCGCGGCCGGGTGGCAGCCAGGTGGCGAGCGCCAGGCCCGCCAGCGCCAACGCCACCGCTGCGGGAGCGAGGTCGGTGTCGACGGAGGTGGGGACGAGCGATTGCAGTACGACGAGCAGCGGGATGGCCAGGACGGCGACCAGCCCGAGCCGCAGCAGCCGACGTGCGAGCCGCGAGGTCGGGAGGGCGGCGAGCAGGGGGTCGGCGGGGTCGCGTAGGGCGGCGAGGGCACCGGACACCACGGCCGCCGCGGCCAGGACCGGGAGCCCGGAGGGTCGTTCCGAGAGGCCGCGGATGAGCAGCACGGCGCCGAGCCCGACCGCACCGGCGGCCAGCACCGGCGGCCAGGGGAGGGCGGCAGCGGTCGGTCGGGCGGCCTGGGTGAGGACCGACCGGTTCATCGCTCGCCCCGGACCGCGAGCAGGTAGCCGTCGTCGAGCGTGGCGGGGCAGGTCACGGCACCGTGGGGCGGTCTGCCGAGATTGCGGAACCCTCCCTCGCCGGTCATCCAGGAGCGGTCCGCGGCCGGGTCTGCCGCCTCCGACTCCCACACCCGTCCCTCCGCCAGGCCGCGCAGCCCGGCGGGGGTGCCGTCGAAGACCACCGCCCCGCGCGTCATCACGAGAACCCTGGTGCACAGGGTCGCGACCTCGCCGGTGTTGTGGGTGGAGATCAGGACGGTGCCGCGCCGGGCGTTCTCGGCGAGCAGCGTGCGGAGTTCGAGCCGCTGCTCCGGATCGAGGCCGGTCGCGGGCTCGTCGAGCAGGAGCAGTTCGGGGGTGCCGAGCAACGCGGCCGCGAGCGCGACCCGCTGCTGCATGCCGCCGGACAGCGTGCGGATCCGCCTGCGGGCCACGTCCTGGAGACCGACGAGTTCGAGCACCCGCGAGCACTCCCGCGCCCGGAGCCTCCGGTCGGTGTGCTCCTTGAGGATCGCGACGTACTCGACCAGCTCGAAGGCGGTGAAGGACGGGTACAGCTCGGGGGACTGCGGCAGATAGCCCAGTCGCCGGCGGATCTCGAGCCGCTCGGAGGGCCGGGCCGGGTCGAGCCCGAGGAGCTCGAGAGCACCGCCTTCGGGCGCGAGCACGGTGGCCAGGACGCGGAGCAACGTGGTCTTGCCGGCCCCGTTGGGCCCGAGCAGTCCGATCACACCGCCGCTGAGGCTCAGGTCGATGCCGTCGACGGCCGTGGTCCGGCCGAACCGCTTGGTCAGCCCGGTGGCCGCGACGGCGGCCGTACTCGGGGCGAGGATGTCGGTCACAGGGTCCTCCGGTAGGCGAGCCGGTCACGGCGCAGGACCGCGACGGCGAAGGCGAGGACGGCGGCCAGCAGGCAGCCGTACTGGACGGGCGCGGCGGTGACCAGGTCGACCACCAGTTCGGTGCCGTTGCGGCGGGCGGCCACGCCCACAGCCACCGCCCACACCGTGCCGAGGACCGCCGCGACCACGGCCGGGTCCAGCCGCGAGGTACCGACGGCGAGGACGACTCCGGACAGGGCCAGCCCGGGCAACAGCCAGGCGAGCGCGACGGCCGCGGGTACGCCGACGACGAGGGCGGCGAGGACCCCGAGCGGGCCCGCGACGCAGGAGACCAGCAGTGCCCGTCCGGCCACCATCCGGATGCCGGCGGCGGGCGCGGCCAGGGAGAGCTCGCCGACCGGGTCGGCCTCGCGGCGATAGGCGAGGACGACCGCGACCATCGGGGCGAGCGGTGCACCGGCGAGGAGAGGGGTGGGCACGCGTTCGGTGCCCGCCAGGGCGGCGATGCCGAGGGGGAGTACGACGAGCAGGGCGACCGCGAGGCCGAAGGCCGCGACCAGCGGCCGGGTCGCGGCGGCGAGTCGCAGCGCGGGTGTCGCCGTACCGCTGTCGAGGGCGGCGTTGAGCGCGGCCCAACGGCGGGCGCTCTCGGCGGCGGAGGCCGGATCGGCGGTGCGGGCGAACCGGTCGCGGCAGGTGGCGCACCCGAGGAGATGGCTCTCCACGGAGGCGACGAGGACGGGCGCGGCGGTGCCGGACCGATACGCCTCCAGGTCCAACGGCTGGGCGTGCCAGGCGTTCACAACAGTGCTCCTCTCAACTGGGTCCGGGCTCGGCTCATCCGGCTCTTCACGGTGCCGCTCGGAATGCCGAGGAGGGCGGCAGCCTCCCGGGTGGAGAGCCCGTCGAGGACGGTGGCCTGGACGACGGCCAGCAGTTCGGGGGACAGGCTCTCCAGCGCGACTCCGATGCTGCTGTGCTCGAGCCGGGCCAGGACCAGTTCCTCGGGTGAGTCCGGCTCCCGGGTGCGCAGACCGCTCAGCCGCTCGACGACGTTGCGTCGGGGACGGAGCTCGTGCAGGAGGGAGCGGATCGCGATGCCCCACAGCCAGGCCGCGACCTCGCCCTCCCCGCGCCAGCCACGGGGTCGCCGCCAGACGCTGAGGAACGTGTCGTCGATCGCCTGATCGACGATCGCGGGGTCGGGGCAGCGGTAGGTGAGCCGGGCGCTCAGCCAGGGCTCGTGTCGGCGGAACAGTTCGTGGAACGCCGATCGGTCCCCGTCGGCGACCGCGGTCAGCAGGACGGCGTCAGTGCGCTCGTCCTCGCCAGCCGGGATCCGTTCGCCAACCATCACGCACCTCTGTGCCGCTGGGCGACCCATTCGGTTCACGCGTGTCGACGATCCGTCCCGGAACCGGCTCGACCACGCCGTCCCAGGATAGGGCGGGACGCCGCCCGAGCGCTCGGAATTCGGGCACCGGCGGGCTCAGACGGGCACGAGCAGGGCGACCACCATGACCATGGGGAGCGAGATGACCGAGGCGATCGACGTGACCACGGTCAGCGTCTTCAACGTGCCTGCAGTGGACAGGCCGAGCAGCGCCTTGAACATCCAGAAGAAGTTGCTGTTGACCTGGAGGGCGAACATGGCGCCGGAGGCGATGGCCAGGCCGATGCCGATCGGCGCGACGTCGATGCTGTCCAGGATCGGGGCGATGATCCCGGAGGCGGTGATGGCCGCGACCGAGACGGACCCGATCGCCAGGTGGAGCACCGCCGCCACGAACCAGGCGAGCAGCACGCTGAGCACCACCGGCGTACCCGCCTCGGCGGAGAACAGGTCGCCGAGCACCGAGTCGAGGCCGGTCTCGGTGATGACCGCGCCGAGTGAACCGCCGACACCGGTGATCAGCAGGATCTCGCCGGTGGTGTGGAAGCCGTTCTCCATGGCGTCGTTGGTACGCCGGCCCCCCATCGTGGTCCGGGCCAGGATGTAGGCGCCGAGCAGGCCGATGAACAGGGCGATGTTGGCGTCGCCGATGAAGGCGATGAAGGCGTTCGACCAGCCGCCGAGTTCGGCGAAGGCCGCGAACGCGATGAGCACCAGTGGCACCAGGATCGGCAGGAACAGCACGACCAGCGGGAGCCGACGCTCGGGGAAGTGGCGGGTCTCCTCCGCCTCGGCTGCCCCCTCGGAGCCCGAGCGCGCCTCCTCCGGTTCGGCCTCCTGCGCGAGCATCGCCTCGTCGGGCTCCTCGTCGGTGCCCGGCTTCCAGTAGCCCGTCCGCAGCACGACCCGCATGATCACCGTGGTGATCAGGGCCGTGGCCAGGCCGATGACCACGCCGTACGGGAGATAGGTGCCGAGAGGTACGTCGAGCAGGCCGGCGATCGAGATCGCCGCGAGCCCCGGAACGACGAAGACGTACCCGGCGAAGATGCCGGTGCCGAGCGCGGAGGCCATCAGGGGCAGTCCGTGCCGCCCGATCCGCGGGGCGGCGGACCTGGCGACCGGCGAGGCGAGCACGACCTGCACGTCGACGTAGATGGAGGGCATCACGACCGCCAGCAGGGAGGTCATCGCATACGGCAACCGGGTGGCCCCCAGATGGGCCACCAGCACCTCCACCAGGCGGTGGAAGGCCCCACTGGCGTGCAGGAGCGCACCGATCACGACGCCGAAGCCGATCAGCAGGCCGACCTCGGCCATGATGTCGCCGAACCCGGTGGTGATCGCGACGACGGTGCCCTCGAAGCCCACGCCCCCGGCCAGGCCGAGGTAGAGCGAGCCGAGGACCAGGGCGATGACCGGTTCGACCTTGAACCGGATGATCAGGCCGACGACGATCAGGATGGCGATGGTGGTGTGGACGGCGACCAAGGCAACTCTCCCGGATGAGTGGGGGCGCGGCTATCTGAACGCTAGCCGACAGTGACCGGGGTCACATACCCAGCGCGCCGTCCGCGGGTGAGCGCCAGGACGCGAGGGGAGGAGGGACGCCCTCGGCCCTGTTCTGCTGGTGACGGCACGCTCAGCGTCGACGGCCGAGTGAGACCACGACCCGCGACCCGGAGGCCTCGAGGATGACGCTCTCGAGCACCATTCCGACCGGCGTCGTCGTGCTCGCAGGTGGGAGCAACCCGATGACGGGAACGTCGGTCAGCTTCGCGATCACCTCGAGGCGGGTCCACCGCTGCCAGAACTGATCGCGCCCCAGGCGGGCCCCCAGCGCTGGGGGAACCGGCCGCTCCCGCTCGGCGTCGATCGCGATCTCACCTCGTGCCTCGGGCCCGATCCACGCGACCACCCTGCCGTCGTCGAGGTGGCTCCGCACGGCGTGGGCGGCGAGTTCGGAGTCCGACCCCACGACCAGTCGGGCGGCCGGGTCAGATGCTGCCGCCACCGTCGACCACGACGGTCTCGCCGTTGATGTTGGTCTGCTCCCACAACAGCATCCGCACCACCGGAAGCACATCGGCGGGAGTGGTCATCTGGCCCGAGGGCGTACGGCGCCGGATCGCATCCAGCTGCGTCGAACCGAGTACGGCAGACATCTCGGAGGCGAAGAAGCCGGGCGCCACCGCGTTCACCAGCACTCGGCCGCCGAGCTCCCTGGCCAACGACCTGGTCGCAGCATCCATCCCACCCTTGGCGGCCGAGTACGCGACCAGCCCGGGGAAACCGCGCTGCCCGCAGATCGACGTGACGTTGAGGATCCTGCCCCGCACCCCGCGGCCCAGCATCCGGCGCACCACGAGCCGGGCGAGCAGCAACGGCGCGGTCAGATTGGTCTCGAGGATCTCCGCGATGCGCTCCTGCGAGGTGTGAACATGCAGCGAGTCCTGCCCGATCGCCGCGTTGTTGACCAGCGCGTCGACCACGCCGAACCGGCTCTCCACCTCACGCACGAAGGCCTGCGTCGCGGTGGTGTCGGTGATGTCGACCGCGCCCAGGTGCACCCGGCCGGGGTGGTCATCGGCGAGCTCCTTCATCTCCGCGCTCACTGTGCGGGCGAACGCCGCGACGTTCACGCCACGCTCGGCCGCATCGGTCGCGATCGCCAGGCCCAGCCCGCGTGAGGCGCCGGAGATCAGGACCACCTCCGCGGGCGGGACCGGCCCGCGATCGTTGTCCGGGCTCGTCTCGGTGGTCTCAGACATCGCTCTTCAGGGACTCCTTCAGTGGGATCTCGGTGCGGAAGAGGAAGCGGCGCGGGACGCCGTGCGCGGGCAGGCGGTCGCGTGCCCAGGAGGACAGGTGTTGCTCGAGTACAGGGCCTCCCTCGGCCCCGGATCGCGGGACCACGGTGGCCTGCACCACCGCGCCCACCAGGGGGGCCCGTCGCGCCGAGACCTGCGCCCAGGCGACGTCCGGGTGGGCCTGGAGCACCTCGCGGACCGCCGCGGCCGAGACCTTCGATCCACCCACGTTGATCTCGTCGGTATCGACCCGGCCGGTGATGAGGATCCGACCGGCGCGGCGCTCGACCCGATCGCCGGTGCGAACCGGGCCGCTCAGGCCGGTGCCGTGATGGGGCGAGGTGATGACCAGCTCCTCGCCCCCGCCCTCAGCGGCTGGGACGACGTCCAGGACGGGGCGGCCGGGGCGGACGCGGCCGAGCCACTCCTCGGGGAATCCGGCGCGGCCGTCGTGGACGACGATCGACGCGCCGACCTCGCTGGAGGCGTAGATCCAGGAGACGCGAGCGGTCGGGAAGACGGCGAGGAGCTGGTCCAGGATCGCCTGGTCGACCGGCTCCCCACCCAAGGTCACCTGCTGCAGCGGTACCTGCGCCAGCGCGTCGGACTGCGACATCAGGGTCTGTCGCCAGAACGTGGGAGTGCCCGAGGCCGCGGTCACCTCCTGCTCGGCGGCGACCTGGGCCCACCCGTCCACGCGCGCTGGGTCGAGGAGCACCAGATCCTGCCCCGGCAGTGAGAGACCCAGCGTGATCACCTGCCACCAGGCATAGCTGCCCGGGGAGTACGGGCACAGCCAGCGTCGCGGTGGCAGATCGCCTGCCACGGTGCTGAGGCTGGCCAGAGTGTGGCCGATCCGCTTGGGCCGGCCGGTGGATCCCGAGGTCAGCAACCACAGCCGGCCGCTCTCGCCGTCACGGGGGCGGGTGGGAGACGCCTCCTCCTCACCCCGGATCGCGAACCCGTCTGCTCGCAGCTCGGCGCGCATGCCGGGATCGAGTCGTTCGCGACCCACCACCAACAGCTCCGCACGGTTGAGGGCGTGCTGCCACACCCAGGCGAGGGCGTCCTCACTGTCCGCGACCGCGGCCGCGGTGGGCTCGTCCCCACGCACGACGGGTGGGAGGTCGCGCCAGCGGCGGGTGCTGCCGTCTGCGCCGATGAGCAGGTTGTCGGCGCCCGCAGTGGTCGTGGCGGCCCGGCTCACGATTGCTGCAGCTCGACGAGCAGGTCGAGTACGTCGCCGACCGTGGTGATGGCGCGCAGTCCGGCGGCTTCGAAGTTCAGCTCCATGCCGACCTCGTCCTCCACCCGCAGAGCGAGCTCGGAGAAGTCCAGCGACCGGAAGCCGATCTCGGCCAGTTCGGCGCTGTCGCCGGTCTCCCCGCCCGGGAGTCGTTTGCCTTGGGCGGCGAGTACCTGCGCCATCTGGTCTCGGACCTGCGCACGGGACATCGATTGCATGGCCGCACTGTATAGGCGAGGAAACCTGAGAATCCGTGATTCTCGGGCGTCCTGATATTGGTGAGGGCGATATTTGAGCGGCGTTCATCTCGCGTCCACGGAATGCATTTCGTCGTTCATCCTGACTTTGCCGGAATTTCGCCTGGATGCTTCTCGCCGGCAGTAGCGGGGATGGCAGGCTCTGGGCATGCTCCGAACTGCCGCCGACGTTGATGTCGAGATGATGCGATCCTGGCGAAACCAGGAGGCGAATCGAGATATCAGCATCAATTCCCACGAGATCAGCGCCGAGGAGCATCGCTCCTGGTGGCAGGCGGTGAGCACTGACCCGGGACGGCGGGTGCTGATCTTCGAGGTCGACGGGCGACCGCTCGGTGTGGTGACGTTCTTCGACATCGACCTGAACTCGGATCTCCCCAGTGCAGCGTGGGGCTTCTATCTGGACCATCACACCGTGACGGCGGAGGGGACGGCGATGCTGGCCTGGATGAAGGTGATGGCCGCCGCCATCGACTACGCCTTCGACGTCTTGATGGTCGACGTCTTGTACGCGGAGGTCCTCGAGCACAACGACCCGGTCCGGAGGATGAACCGGCGCTACCGGTTCGTCGAGGGCACTCCAGAGGAGCGCACCGTCGATGACCGCGCGATCGCCGTGATCCCACTCTCCCTGCATCGTGCGGATCGCCGTGCCGTTGCGGGCCGGGAGGTCCCCGCGTGAGCGCCGCAGGCAGCATTCGCCTCGCAGGCCCGGTGGAGGCGAGCATCGGAGGCGATCGCCCGCCGTTCGTGGTGGCGGAGATGTCCGGCAACCACAACGGCGACCTGGGTCGTGCCAGGGAACTGGTCCGCGCTGCCGGCGAGGCCGGCGCCCACGCACTCAAGCTGCAGACCTACACCGCCGACACCATCACCCTCGACGTCGACTCCCCTCACTTCCGCCTCTCGACCGACCACCCGCTGTGGCCCGGTCGTCGCCTGCACGATCTCTACACCGAGGCGCACACGCCCTGGGAGTGGCACGCCGAACTGTTCGAGCTGACCCGTGAGCTCGGGATGGTGCCGTTCAGTGCGCCGTTCGATCCGACCGCGGTCGACTTCCTCGTCGAGATGGAGGTGCCGATCCTCAAGTGCGCCTCCAGCGAGATCACCGACCTGCCGTTGATCCGCACCATGGCAGCCACCGGCAAGCCGGTGATCATCTCCACCGGCACGGCGACCATGGCGGAGATCGATGCGGCGGTCCGAGCTGCCCGGGAGACGGGGAACGATCAGGTGATCGTGCTGGCCTGCACCGCGTCGTACCCGGCGCCGCCCGAGGCCTCCAACCTGCGGTCGATCCCGGTGCTGCGCGACGCTCTCGACGTACCGGTCGGCCTCTCGGATCACACCCTGGGCATCGGCGCCTCGATCGCGGCCGTGGCGCTGGGCGCCTGCGTCATCGAGAAGCACCTCACGCTGGCTCGGGACGACGGCGGGGTCGACAGCGCCTTCTCCCTGACCCCCGACGAGTTCGCCGACCTGGTGACCGGCACCGCTGTCGGTTGGAGCGCCCTGGGGGAGGCCCGCGTCGGCCCGAAAGAGGTCGAGCGCGAGGGCCTGCGTTTCCGCCGCTCGCTCTTCGTCACCCGCGACGTCCGCGAGGGGGACACCGTCTCGGCCGACAACGTCCGCTCGGTGCGGCCCGCGAACGGGCTGGCGCCGGAGCGTTTCGGCGAGATCGAGGGGCGTACGTTCCGCGCCGCCGCTGTCGCGGGGACGCCGATGTCGCTCGACCTGCTGTGAGCCGGCGGCCCGCCGCGGACCGGCTCGTCCGCCACTCCGAGACCCGGATCGTGGTGATCGACGAACTCCGGATCGCGTTCCTCCCCATCCCCAAGAGCGGATGCACCTCGCTGCTGTGGACGTTGGCCGATCTGGCCGGGCTCGCCCCGGAGCGGTTCGGGTCCTCGCGACAGGCCGAAGTGACGCCGCAGATGGCGATCCACGACATGACCCGATGGGAACCACGCCATCGCTGGCAGGAGCGGAGCGCCGCGCAGCGGCACAGGATCCTCTCCGATCCCGGCTGGCTGCGGCTTAGCGTCGTTCGCGACCCGGCGCCCCGACTCTGGTCGGGCTGGCAGTCCAAACTCCTGCTCGCGGAGCCCCGCTTCGTGGATCGCTTCGGCAGCGAACCCTGGTTCCCCGACCGGGTCGATACCCCGGAGGCGTTGCGGACGTCGTTCCATGCCTTCGTCCGAGCCCTCGACGTCGATCCGGAGCTCGCGCCCCACGACGCGCATTGGGGCCCGCAGACCGGCCTGATGGCCGGTTTCGACCCGACCTGGGTGGGTCGCGCCGAAGACCCCGGGAGGACTCTGCAGGTCCTGCGGGACCACGTGGCCGGTGTCGGCGCCGATCCCGGCCGAGTGCGTTCGGACGTGCCACGGGAGAACGCCAATCCGATCCCCTACCACCCGACGATCTGGGATCCGGAGACCGCTCTCGCGGTGGCGAGGATCTTCGCCTCCGACTACGCGGCGTGGGACTACGTGCCGCCTCAGGGAGCCACCGCGGCGGACCCGAGCCTCTCCGAGGAGCAGTGCCAGGCGCTGGCCGCCGATCGTCTGGGCGCGGTGGCGATGCTCGCCGAGCGGCACCGCCGGATCGGCGAGCTCCTGGCAGTGGGTGCTGACCTCGAGCGAGCGGCCGCGCACCAGCGGCGCCGGGCCGAGGAGGCCGAGAGCGAGCTGGCCACCGTCACCGGATCACGATCCTGGCGGGCGACCGAGCCACTGCGCCGGTTGCGAGCCAGAAGCAGGTGAGCCCCGGAGGCTGACGCCTCCGATGGCTCAGCCAGCATCCGGCACCCCTGTGCAACGACCATCGATGAGGAGCAAGAGTGGCAGAGCCGACCGTGGACCCCGAAGAGCAGATCCGACGGGCGATCGACGTGGGGGTGGCCCCTCCGTTCGCACGACTGATCGGAGGTATCCCCGGGCCGCTCTCGATCAGGCAGGGCGACCTCCTTCGCGAGCTGGCCGCCCGGGTCACGCAGGGGGTGATCGTCGAGATCGGAAGCTACCGTGGCAAGTCCACTGTCGCCCTTGCCCACGGTGCTCGGGAGGGCCACGACGTGCCTGTGTACGCCGTCGATCCGCACGAGTCCTTCAACGGTCCGTTCGGCGGAGTGTTCGGGCCGGTCAACCGACGACAGTTCTACGAGACCATGCTCTCGACCGGTCATTGGGAGAACGTGCGGCTGGTCAATCTGCCCTCGACCGTGGTCGCCGCAGGGTGGGATCGGCCGATCGGACTCCTGTGGATCGACGGCGACCATCACTATGAAGCCGTACGAGCGGACGTCGAGAGCTGGGAGCGTCATCTGCTGCCGGGGGCGCCGATGGTCCTCGACGACACCGACCGCGGGGGCCCGCAACAGGTCGTGGCCGAACTGGTCGACTCGGGGCGCTGGCGGCTGGGCGAAAAGCGCCGGAAGGTGCAGGTCCTGCACCGGGTCGGCTGAGCGGGCTCAGCCGACCCGGTGCGAGGTCAGTCGTGTGGCAGCCCGAGCTTCTCCTCGATCCGCCGCATCCGCTCCTCGTGTCGCGTCATCTCGCTCAGCCGAACCCTGATCCGCCGGTGCTCCTCCTGGATCGCCTCGACCAGACCACGAGCCTGCTCCAGTTCGGCCGAGTCCGGCTCGGCGACCGGTCGCAGGGAGAGCCGTAGCTGCTCCACCTTGGTCTCCAACGCCGCCAACTGAGGTGCCAGCCGGTTGACCTCGCGTGAGGCCAGTTCGGCCGCCCGGGCCGAGCGGAACGAGCCCTGTACCGAGGCCTGCGTGCGTTCTCCGATGCCGTCCACCCGGCGTCGGAGCCGCTGGATCTCCGACATCGCCTCACGTCCACTCACGGTGCGGACCACCGACCGCGGTCGGAGCCGGCGGGCGGCGGCGCGCATCTTCTCGGCGTTGATCCTCATCGCAGGAACCTTGCCTCTCCTTCATCGATCCAACGTCGCATGAGTTCTCCTTCGGGGCCGATGTGGTGCGCTCCACCGATCGGCGAGACGTCGCCGGCCTGGTGGCGCCATTCGGTCTGGTGGGGGTCGTCGACCATCGAGAATCCGGTGAAGACCAGCTCGGCTCCGGGGAAGGAGTTCCGGCCGATCCACAGTGCCATCATTCCGGTGGTGGGCACGCACACCTCGTCCTTCCAGGGCTCGCCGAGCTCCTCGAGGAGCGGAACCGTGAAGGCGTGATTGGGCACGGCGAGGTAGCCGAGGTCGTCGGGCCACCATCGTGGCCAATCCTTCACGTATCGAGCCAGCGGTCGACCGTAGTAGATCCGTGACGGCTCGGTGACCAGGTAGGCGGCGTCGGTGTAGGCGGCGTAGGAGAACGGGGTGGCCAGCAGGCCGCGGCTGAACACGACCGCATGCACCTCACGACCCTGGGTGCGGGGGGCGCCGGGCTCGTCGAGCATGAAGCTGTTGACCCGGATGACCAGATCACAGCCGTCGATCGCGTCGGCACGCTCGTCACTGGGAGTCAGGGGCGCGTTGCCGACCACGGCCACGCTGCGTACGGGGGTACGGCGTGCATAGGCGGCCAGCAGACCGGGGATCGCGTTCGACCCTCCGCCGGGCAGGTCACAACTCCGCTCAGGCACCGTCGACCACCACCGACAACCTCCCCATCCGCCCCAGGTGCAGGGTGACCGCATGGCCTCCGGCCTGGAGTGCGGTCGGCATCCGATGCACGTCGGCGACCGACAACATCGCCGGCTCGGCCGACACACCGGGACATCGGGGGGGAGGGGGACTCGCCTCCTCGGTCAGCAACCACAGCGCCCACGACGTCGCCGCGTCGCCCTCGACCACGTCCGCGGCCTCGGCCCTCGCCGCTGCGGCCCGGTCGACCAACTCGGCGACGGGCGCGCGCACCGCGAAGCGTCGCTCCTCCGCGCACCAGGACACCGGGACCTCGACGTCCACCCTGTTGTCGGGGGTGATGTAGCCACGCCACCGCGCCCGGCTGGGCCGGTCTCCGCTGCGGTCGAACCAGCCGGACAACTCCACCGCCCCGTCCTCCGCCCGGGCGCGATCCACGCTGGGATGGGCGTACTCCTCGTGCACCGACGCGAGCCCGGTGGGACCGGGCAGGATGCTCACGCGCCGATGGCCCACCACGGCGACGGCGGAGCCGACCACGCTGGGATGGCACAGGCTCACGGGTGGCTCGGTGCCGACCGCCATCCGCACGTTCCACACGCTCCGCTCGGTGATGTGGTCCTCCAGGCCGTGGGACGCGATCATCTCGGCGTCGAGCAGTGCCTCGAACCGCGCGCTCCCCACCGGGTCGCCTGCGCGGGGAGGAGCGAGGTCGACGGTGGCCGGGACGACGTCGGCGCCGTTGTTCAACGTCAGCCAGAGCACCGGCATCGGGGGGGTGTCCTCCCGAGTTGTCGGGGGCACGAACCAGCCGGACAGGCTCAGCTCGGCGGCTGCGGCGGCGACCTCGGTGAGTGCGGCCTCCGGTCGTCGGATCAGGACTCCGAAGGCACCCTGGTCTCGAGCGGGCTTCGCCCACAGGTGAGGGCCGATCAGGCGCTGCTCGCTCCAGCGGGTTCGCGTGCCGGTCAACCCGGTGACCCGTCCGCGGCGGTGGAGCCCGGCGACCCGCGCCTCCACCTCCAGCCGCCAATGTCCCGGATCGTCCAGCTCAGCCAACAGTGCGGGTCGCAGGGTCAGCCGCAGCTCGCGCCGGGGTCCCTGGGTCAGGATGTGACTCGGCACCGATCTGGAGCGGCCGGAGGGGCTCACCAGATGCAGGAACACCTGCGCACCGGTGAGGTCGAGTTGGTCGACCGCGACCCGGACGTCGATGATCAGGGCGTCCCCACCGCCGGGCTCCCTGACCCAGCGGGTGTCCTGGAGCGTTCCCTGCAGGCGGACCCGGGCGGGAGCCACGCGATAGATCTCTTCGGGTACACCGGCGTCGAGGCCGGGAAGGTCACGGAAGAACTCGGTGATGCTGCCCTGCTCGCGCACCTGCAACGAGCCGTTCCTGCCGTGCCGGGCCCGGTAGTGCGTCAACTCGGAGAGTCCGTCCAGGTCACCCTCGAGCACCAGGTGGGCCTGTACCCGGTCGAACGGTGAGGAGAGCGCCACCTGGTCGGCGTCTATACGGGAGACCAGACGGCGGGCCAGCTCCAGGATCTCGCGTCGGCGTTCGTCCTCCGACTCGACGAGGTCGGCCGGGGCGCGGTGGAGCGCTGCGAGGACCGCGCCCACGTCGATGTGGAGGAAGTGTCGTCCCACCTCCCCGCGGAGTTGGGTGCTCTCATCGGCCACCAGGTCGAGGACCCGCTCGGCCGAGGCGACCCGCTCCCGGAGGTTGTCCATCTCCCACACCCGCTGGGTGATGGAGAGATCTCCGCCGTCACGCTCGCGCCAGTAGTACACGGGAGTGGCGAGGACGTCGACCCGATCCGCGAACAGATGGCTCGCGATGGTCACCGGGTAGTCCTCGTACAGCCCCACCGGGTAGGCGAATCCCTCCCTGTCCCAGAAGCTGCGCCGGTACATCTTGTTCCACGCCATCCGGTCCAGGGCCAGCGACGGGAACTCACGCACGTGCGTACGGGGCCGGGGCCGGGCGAACGGCACCTGGTGGACCCAGGAGTCGCGAACCCCCAGGTCGTTGAAGCGGCGTGCGTTCCCGGCGGCCATGTCGGACCCGGTGCGATCGAGTGAGGCGATCATCCGCCGGTAGGCGTGCGGCGGCACCACGTCGTCGGAGTCGACGAAGGTGAGGTATTCGCCGACGGCGTATCGGGCCCCTGTGTTGCGGGCCGTCCCGAGTCCTTGGTTGTGCTGGCGCACGATGCGGAACCGGTCGTCCGAGGCGGCGTGTTGTTGCGCGATCGCCAGGCTGCCGTCCGGTGAGCCGTCGTCGACGAGGATCGCCTCGAAGTCGGCGAACGACTGCGCACGCAACGACTCGAGACACTCGGCGATGTAGCGCTCGACCCCGTAGAAGGGCACCACGATGCTCAATCTCGGACGACGGGCCGGTTCGCCGTTGCCATCCATCAACCGCAGACCTCTCTCCATCTCAGCTCGCCGCCCGATTGTTCGCCATCGTCACGACCTCATCGACGACGCGTGCGCGTCCACCGCCGTCGACCGCCGCCCAGGCGCGCGTCCGCAGCTCCCGGATCGCGTCCGGAGAGGCGAGGAGTTCGGAGAGCGTCGTGATGGCCGTCTCCGGGGCGTCGCGCACCTGTTGCAATCGACCGAGCCCGACGGCGAGTCGTTGCTCGGTCACTCGACGGCATCCCTCGTCTTGGTTGTCGACCACCGCGACCAGGGCACATGCGGTCCCCAGCGCCAGGAACTCCCAGGTCGAGGTGCCCGAGGCGCTCACCACCAGGTCGGAGTCGACGACCCGCTGCTCGAGACCGTCGATCGGTGGGCAGACCTCGACCTGCTGGCCGGGTCGCGCCCGGGCTGCGACCTCCGCGAGAGGTCCGGCGAGCTTCCGATCACCGGCCACGACCGTCAGCCGGAACGGTCGACCGGTCTCCACCAGGCATCGGCTCAGCACGGGGGCCGCCCCGTAGCTGTCCGTGCCGCCGAACACCGCGAGGACCTCCGGCACCTCGCGGACGTCTTCGCGCGGTCGCTCGGGCCGTCGCCGCAGGATCCCCTCGCGCAGCAAGGCGTATCGGAGCCCGGCCAGGCGCCGCGCTCCGTCCGGTACGGGCCGCTGGTCGGACTCCGCGCCGATGTTCTGGTCGACGTACAGGTCGGCGGAGCGGTCCGCCGTGTCCCCGTCGGTCATCGCCACGAGCACCGGGACCGCGTTGCGCACCGCTCGGTAGACGTCGCCGTCGAGCACGTAGGAGTCGATGACGGCGACCTGGACCCCGAGGTCGCGGACGACGTCATGGTGCTGTGCGGCCGTGACCGGCGGCTGGATCCAGGGCAGGCCGCGCCTCTCGACCTGGGTCAGCGCGAACGGGACCGAGGTGAGGTCGGCGGCGATCACGACATCCCATCCGCGGTCCCGGAATTCCTCTGCCAGGGCTAGGCAACGCATCAGATGTCCGGTCCCGAATAATGCACTCAAATCGCAGAAAAATAGGACGCGTGAATTGTTCGTGTCCTTCAAGTGAACAGCGCCCGACAATCTAGATCCTTTCCGAGAGCGTCATTCTTGCCCGATAAATCCCACGATAGCCTGCCGCAGTCTCAGTACTCGCAGGAAGGCCTCATCGTGTCCGTTCTTCAAGGGTCTCGGATCCTCGTCACCGGTGGCACCGGATCATTCGGCAAGGCGTTTATCCGATACGCGCTGGAGCACCTCGACCCGGCCCGGCTGGTCGTGTTCTCCCGAGATGAGCTCAAGCAGTACGAGGTCCGGCAGCTGTTCCGCGACGACCCCAGGCTCCGATGGTTCATCGGAGACGTGCGCGACGAGCGACGGCTCGAGCGCGCGATGCACAACGTGGACTACGTCGTCCATGCCGCGGCGCTCAAGCAGGTCGACACCGCGGAGTACAACCCTTTCGAGTTCGTGAAGACGAACGTCCAGGGCAGTCAGAACGTCGTCGAGGCCGCCATCGAGAGCGGGGTGAAGAAGGTGGTGGCGCTCTCCACCGACAAGGCCTCCAGCCCGATCAACCTGTACGGCGCCACCAAGCTCACTGCCGACAAGCTGTTCATCTCGGGCAATCACTATGCGGCCGCCTACCCGACCAGGTTCTCCGTCGTTCGCTACGGGAACGTGCTGGGCAGCCGCGGGTCCGTCATCCCGTTCTTCCGCCGACTGGCCGAGGAGCGACAGGCACTCCCGATCACGGACATGCGCTGCACCCGGTTCTTCATCACCCTGCCGCAGGCGGTCCAGATGGTGGTCGACGCCTTCGACATGATGCAGGGGGGCGAGCTCTTCGTCCCCCGGATCCCGTCGATGAAGGTCACCGACCTCGCCCAGGCGGTCGCTCCCGGTGCGGACATGTACGACGTCGGGTTGCGCCCGGGGGAGAAGCACCACGAGGAGATGATCAGTCCCGAGGAGGGCCGGCGTGCGCTGGTGGTGGAGGACGGGAAGTACTTCGTCATCCAGCCCGACCTCGCCACCTGGGGCTACGAGCCACCGATCGGCAAGCCGCTTCCCGACGACTTCTCGTACCGGTCGAACACGAACGACCAGTGGTACACCCGTGAGCAGATCGCGGCGCTCCTCGTCGACGAGGTCCGATGAGCTCTGTGGGGGCGATGCTGCCGTACGGGCGCCAGAGCATCGATGAGGAGGACATCGCCGCTGTCGTCGAGGTGCTCCGTGGCGACTGGCTGACGACGGGGCCGGCCGTGGCCGCGTTCGAGGACGCCCTCAGCGCGATCGCCGGCGGGTTGCCCGCGGTCTCGACGACGTCCGGCACCGCTGCCCTGCACACCGCGTACGCGGCTGTCGGCGTCGGCCCGGGTGACGAGGTCGTGACCACCCCGCTGACCTTCATCGCCACCGCCGCGACAGCGACCCTCCGCGGCGCCACCGTCGTGTTCGCCGACGTCGATGAGGACACCGCGCTCATCGAGCCGGCGTCGGTCGAGGCCGTGGTCACGGAGCGGACCGCGGTGATCGCCGCGGTGGACTACGCCGGGCAGCCGGCCGACTACGCCGGTCTCCAACCGATCGCGGATCGTGTCGGTGCCCTGACCCTGGCGGATGCCGCCCACTCGATCGGAGGCACCGCCGCCGGCGTGCCGGTGGGCGCGCTGGCCGATGTCACGACGATGTCCTTCTTCCCGACCAAGAACGTGACCACTGCGGAGGGCGGCGCGGTGATCGCCCGCGATGGAACGCTGGCGCGGCGGGCCCGCGAGTTCCACCGTCTCGGGATGGTCCGCGACCCCGACCGGTTCGTGCTCAGCGATGAAGGTCCGTGGCACCAGGAGGTGCAGGAGTTCGGGCTGAACTACCGGCTCAGCGATGTCGCCTGTGCCCTCGGGCTCTCCCAGGTACGCCGGCTCGGGGAGTTCAAGAGGCGTCGCACCGAGATCGTCACCCGGTACGACGCGATGCTTGCCGAGGTCGCCGGTCTTCGCATCCCGGGCCGGCGTGAGGACGTCGATCCGATGTGGCATCTCTACCCCATCCGGGTGCTCGGCGGTCGTCGGCGCGAGGTCTTCGAGCGAATGCGCAGCGCCGGTATCGGAGTTCAGGTGAACTACCTCCCCGTCTACCGGCACCCGGTCTACGCCGAACTGGGCTACCGGCGCGGGCTGTGTCCGCGCGCGGAGGCCTACTACGCCCAGCAACTCTCCCTGCCGCTCCATCCCTCGCTGTCCGACGCCGATGTCGACCGGGTGATCGAGACGCTGACGGGGATTCTGCGATGAGGGCCGCGGTCATCACCCAGGCGCGTTCCACCAGCGCCCGCCTTCCGGGCAAGGTGCTGCTGGAGGTCGGTGGTCGAACCCTGCTCGACCATCACCTCGATCGGCTGCAGGCCGCCGGGCTCGAGGTCGTCCTCGCCACCACGGTCAATGCGGCCGACGACCCGATCGCCGCCCTGGGCGAGCATCGGGGCCTGCCGGTCGTCCGAGGCAGCGAGCACGACGTGCTCGGACGCTACGCGGACGCCGTCCGCACGGTGGGCCTCGACGCGGTCGTCCGGGTCACCTCGGACTGCCCGTTGATCGACGGTGGACTGATCAGAGCCGGCCTGGATCACTACCTCGCCGCCGGCGACCCCGATCTCTACGTCACCAACACCCTTCCGCGGACCTTCCCTCGAGGCTTCGACTACGAGGTCTTCTCGAGTGCCGCGCTGCTGGCCGCCGATGCGGCGGCCGAGGAACCGGTGATGCGTGAACACGTCACGCCCTTCCTGTACCAGAACGTCTCCGGTCGGACTCGCGTGCACAACCTCGCCGGGTCGCCGGACCGCTCGGAGTATCGGGTCACCATCGACACCCCCGAGGATCTGCGGCTGATCCGGGCCCTGATCGAGGAACACCACGCCGAGAAGCTCGATTGCGCTCGGATCATCGCGCTGCTCGACGCCCGGCCCGAGCTGGTCGCACTGAACGCCGGCGTCGAGCAGAAGAAGCTGGGGGAGTGACGTGCCCGCGACCCTGGTGATCCACTCCGGTACCTACAAGACCGGATCGACGGCGATCCAAGGATTCCTCGCCCGTGCGGCCGCGCGGGGGCGGCTGCCGGAGTCGGTGATCTACCCCGAGATCGGCCGACACCTGTCCGGAGCGCCGCACACCAACCTGTTCGCCCAACTCGTCGACGGACCGGGATTCTCGCCGGAGTTCGGCACCTGGGAGGACCTGGTGCAGCTCATGCGGGACAGACCGGACAGCACCGTCGTGGTCTCCTCCGAGCACCTGTCCACCCTGGGCGGCGAACAGATCCGCCGGATCGGGGCGTACGCCGAACGGGCCGGCGCCCAGGTGCGCTGGATCCACTATCTGCGCGACCAGCCCAGCCTGTACAACGCCTTCTACGTCGAGCGGTTGATGGTGATGCGGCCCGAGTTCCTGCCACGGCTGCGGCGACCGTTCGAGGAGTTCCGGGACTGGTCGCCGATCGACATGGGCTTCCTCGACTACGGCCGCTTCCTGGGGCAGATCCGAGCGGCCATCCCCGGGGTGGATCTGCGGGCCCGCCCGATGGTTCGCTCGATGCTGCACGAGGGCGACGTCGTCGCGGACTTCTGTCGGACAGCAGGCATCGAGATCGACCGTGGCGCGGTCGCCGACGCGAACGTCGGCCGTGGTTGGCGGACCGTCGAGACCGCCCGGCGCCTGACCCGCTATGTGGCTCAGGCGCGGTTGGGCGATCGGCTGGACGGGGCTCCTGACAAGCACGTGCTACGGCTGCGTTGGATCGGCCTGGTGCGTCGTGAGCTCACTGTGGCCACGACGAGTCTGGGGTGGAACACCGCCAGCGCGAACTACCTCACGCCGCGGTTCCGCGACACGTTGGTGGCCGAGTATCACGCGGACAACCTCAGGGTCGGGAAGGTGGGCGGGGAGCGATGGGCCGACCTGGTGGCCGACACCCCGGCCAAGGAGTACAACATCGGGAGTTTCAGCACGGTCCGGGCCGACCGCTTCCGCCGGGTGCTCGATCAGGTGCTGCCGGTCCTGTTCACGATGCCGCCGGAGATCGACCGCCGGCTCCAGGGGCGTCGGGCGGCAGCTCAGTCGCGTCCGAGGTGAGGCACACCGGCGTCGGCCTGGGCGAGCTGATCCTCGACCCGCCGCAGCCGCTCCTCGTAGCGCGTGGCCGCGCTGAGCCGCGCGCGCACCTGCTGGTGCTGGCGTTGGACCTCGGCGAGCAGGACTGCCGTCTCGGTCGACGCCGGCGCCGGCGCCCGGTCCGGGCGGGTGGGCTCGGTGGGGTCGGGGGACTGTCGGGGAAGGACCGGATCCGAGGACGGGTACGCCGCGGTGTCGACCCGCTTCCGCAGATGCTCGAGACGGGCTTCCAGAGCGGCCACCTGTGGGCCGAGCCGGTTCAACTCCCGGGTGTGCTCGTCGAGTCGCTGTAACTGGCGGTTGAGGCGGACGCGGGCCTCCTCCTCCAGCGCGGCCACTCGTTGAGCCAGTTGTCCGTGGGTGGCATCGCCGGACGACGTCTTCGGCCCCTGCTCACCGACGACTGCTTCCGGCTCGTGCTGACGGTGCGTGAACCAACCCATCTGACTTCGGATCCTCCAATCTCGTTCGTCCGGCTCGTTCGCCCGGCTCAGGTGTGGGAATGACAGTGATGGGCCTGGATGAGCCTCAGCGGTGCAACGTGACCCTGCCCGTCGATATCCAGGACCGCATCAGTGCGCCCTCGGCCTGGATCCGATGCTCCCGCGCCACGGGCGAGGAGCCCCCGCCCTGATAGGACCATTCGGCCTGGTCGGGGGCGTCGACGAAGGAGTAACCGGCGAGCGCGACCTCCGCCTCGGGGAACAGATTCACCGCAAGCCACGCAGCCGTCAGACCCGTGGTCGGCGCCAGGCGCTCCGCGCGCCACGGGATGCCCAGGTCGTTCCCGATGCGGGGAAGCACCTCCGCGTTCGACAGGGGGACGAAGCCCAGATCGTCGGGCCACGAGGCCGGCCACATCTCCGGGAACCCGTGCGCGCGCATCGGCTCCGCCAGTAGGTAGAGCCGGTCGCGATAGCGGTGGAAGGTGTGTTCATTGGCCCGGGTGATCCGGTTCCAGATCACGACGTCACACCGTCGCCCCTGAGCCCGCGGCCCTGCTGGGGCATCGAGCACGAAGCTGTTGACCCGGATGACCAGGTCGGCGGAATCGATCACGTCGGCGCGCCGATCGCTCGCCTGCAACGGCGCATTACCGAGGGCGGCAACCCGACGAAGCGGCCGGCGCCTGGCATAGGCCATCACCAACTCGCGCAGATGCCGCAGGCCTTCGGGCAGCAGCCACGTCGGCGATGGGGGAGCCTCCGAAACGGCGTGGACCATGGCCCGACTATAAGGAGATCCGGACGTCCTGAGACCTGCGAATCGGGGTCGCCATCGCATCTTCATCTAGGTGTCGCCGGCTGGTAACCGGGCGCGGACTGCGGGCCCCACCGCGCAGGTCATCTCCGCACCTCACCCACTCCCGCTCAGGCGCGCCCGCGCGGGAGTGGGTGAGGTCCAGCTTCGCGCGCAGGGTGTCGGGTCGGTGATCGTGGTCGAGGTGAAGCGGTGCGGGTGGTCGCCCACCATCCGGTCGGCGGCGTCGGCGGGCAGGGCGGAGGTGATCGGGGCGCTTCCCGGTGGCGAGACCCGGGAAGCGCCCCTGATCGGAGATCAGCCGAGTTCGGCGGTGAATCGGAAGGTGCCGCTCCCGACCTCGTAGGCGACGAAGCCGTCGACGTCCGAGGCCACCTGGTGGGCGTCGCGGGGTGCACGGATGGCCTCGGCGGAGGCGGCCGGCACCCGGACCACGGCGGTGGTGTTGGCCGGGATCTCCACCTTCAGGGAGAGCCGGCCGCGCTCGCGGGTCCAGTCGCTGCCGATGGTCCCGCGTACCGAGTCGTACGAAGCCGCGGCGTGCTTCAGGTCCCCGACGAGCGCGGGCTCGATCTCCACCCGCTCCCACGCGGTCGACCCCTCGGCCTGGGAGATGCCCGCAACCCCGCTGGTGAACCAGGCGTCGATCGCACCGAGCATGTAGTGGTTGTTGGAGGAGTTGGCGTTGGTCCAGCTCTCCGGCAGGGAGGTGTTGCCCGCGGCCAGGAACTTGCCGTAGCTGACCCCGTCGGTACGCCGGGTCCAGTCGTAGAGGACGTCGTCGAGTCGCTCCCGGGAGAGCAGTTCGACGGCGGCGTGCAGACCGACCTCACCGACCTCGATGTGGTCGCCGGCGTCGCGGATCATCGCGACGAAGCGGTCCAGCACGTCCTGGCGGAGTTCGGCGGGCACCAGGTCCTCCTCGAGGGCGAGCGCCTGGCTGGCCTGGTCGCCGTTGCCGTACAGGCCGGTGGAGGCGTCGTAGAACTCGCGGTGGAAGGCGGCCGCGACCTCCTCGGCACGCTGCTGGTAGTCCTCGGCGTCGGTCGGCTTCCCGAGGGCGTCGGCGATCCTGCTCATGTGGGTGAGGATCCGGTGGTAGGCCCAGGTCTGGGTCACCGCCGCGGGTGTGGTGGGGTCGGCCGGGGTGATCCAATCGCCCAGACCGCCGTCGAGGATCCCGCCCTCCGCCTGCGAGGCAAGGTAGTCGGCGTACTCGACCATGTCCGGCCAGAACCTCTGCATGGCCGAGTCGTCGCCGTACCACTCGTGGATCTGCCAGGAGGAGACGGCGAGGGTCGCGCCCCAGTTGGCGTCGTGACGGAAGGCGCCCGCGAACAGCGCATCCTCCGGTGCAGTGGTGGGGATCAGGCCGTCGGCCTGCTGGGCGTCGGCGACGTCCTGGAGCATCTTGCGGTAGTGCGCCTGGATGTCGTAGCCGAAGGCGACCGTGTCGAAGACCAGGTTGGTCTGGTCCAGCCAGCCCAGCTTCTCCCGATGCGGGCAGTCGGTGAAGACGGAGTACATGTTCGACTGCACCGAGCGATCGATGATCCGGTGGATGCCGTTCAGCATGTCGTCGGAGGAGGTGAACGAACCGACCGCGTCGTTGTCGGCGCGGAGCACGATGCCTCGGACATCTCGCGCGTTGGGCTCGGACGCCAGTCCCTCGACCTGCAGGTAGCGGAAGCCGTGGTAGGCGAACTTCGGGGTGAAGGTCTCCCGACCCTTCCCGGCCAGGGTGAACGTGTCGCGGATGTCGCCGCCCGCGCTGCGCTGGTCGACGGTGCCGTCGGCGTAGAGCCGCTCGCTGGGGCGCATCGTGAGAACGGTGCCGGCCGGGCCGCGGGTGGTGAGCTCCTGCCAGCCGGCGAAGTTGACCCCCAGGTCGAAGACGTAGACGCCCGGCTTCGGCTCGCTCACCCCGACGGTGCGGAGGGAGTCGACCTCGCGGATCGGCGGGTTCACCCGTGCGACGACCTCCGGGTCGCCGGCCGGCGCGTCCACCTCGGCGGCCGGCACCCAGTCGGTACGACGGGCGCCGGGCGTGTCCCAGTCGCCCAGGTCGCGCCGGGCGTCGTGGTCCTCCCCGCCGTACCAACTGCCGAAGGTGACCTCGCCGAGCTGGGACTGCCAACTGTCGTCGGTGGCGATCACCTCGCGGTGGCCATCGGCGTAGGTGATCTCGAGCTGGCCGAAGGCCCTCGGTGCACCGTGGCCGGAGGCCGACTTGCGGTAGCGCTTCGGGTCGTCGGGGGTGTTGAAGACGTTGTAGATCCCGTTGCCGAGTTCGAGACCGACGGTGTTGCGACCCGAGCGCATCAGCTTGGTGACGTCGTAGGTCGCATAGGCGACCCGCTCCTGGTGCTGGGTGTTGGCCGGCTCGAGCACATCGTGGGAGACCGGCCGGCCGTTGATCGAGGCCTGGTACACGCCCGCCCCGGTGACGTAGAGCCGCGCCGAGGAGACCCGGCCCCGCGTGGTGAAGTCCCGCGCCAGCACCGGCAGGGCCTCGGGTGACTCGTGCAGGTTGGAGACCGCCTCGATCTTGCGCCGACCGCCGACGGTGCTGAACGACTCGCCGTCCGTGGAGAGCGCGAAGGAGAACTCGCGTGGGAAGTTGGGGGTGGTTCCGAAGCGGCCGGGGGAGTCCCACAGGGAGAAGAGTCGGACGGTGTCGAAGGTCTTCACCTCGCCCAGGTCGATCGTGATCACGATCGGCTGGTCCTGGACATCGGTCTCGGGGTGGTCGGCGCTGCGGTAGCCGCGCGGGCTGTCGGCGGTGGTGACCTTGCCGTCGGTGAGGTACTCCGGTGCCCAGGTGCCCTCCTCGGAGGACTCCTCCGACACCGAGACGGTCGCCCCCTCGGCCAGGTTGGCGCCGTCGGCGCCGTGACTGATCTGGAGCTCCCCGAGTTCCATCCGGGGGATCCACTCGGCGGCATCGAGCGGGCCGTCGGGTCGGCCCAGATCGATCACGGTCATCCGGAGGTAGCGGGCGCTCTGCTCGCCCAGGCTCACATCCTGGTGCAGCGGCTCGGCCCAGCGGGGGTCGGTGATCCAGGAACCCTGCCAGTCGTCCTCGTCGAGCAGACCGAGCTCGAAGGTGGCCGGTCGGCTCCACCTGGTCGGCCGATTCCCCTCGCCCCACACCCGGACCTGCCACACCCCGGTGTCGCGGGCATCGAGTCGCTGACCGTCGTACTCCGCGGCCTGCTGGGTGGAGGTGATCCGCCCGGACTCCCACAGGTCGGGCCGGTCGAGTCGGCGTTCGGAGGAGGCGACCCGGATCTCGAAGCCGGTCTGCTCCTCGAGTCCCCTGGTGTTCTGCCAGGCGAAGTCGGGAGTGAGGTCGTCGATGCCGATCGGGTCGGTCGCACCCCCGACCCGGAGCTGGATCGGCGCGGATGGGGCGACCGCGGCGGCCGCCATCGCGCCGGGGGTGAGCGCGAGCGCCGGCACTGCCAGGGCCACGGAGGTGCCGAGCAGCGCTGCTCGGCGAAGGAACGGGTGGGGGACGAGCACGGGACCACTCCTGATGCTTCACGTCGGATGAATCGTTTCAGATCCGTCCGAGGCTATGGCGGCCGTCACACCGGCGGCAAGGGTCGTGTCCGCTTCCGGACAGGGGGGATCGCCGCTCGCCCCGCGTCGGTGGCGGCGGGTGTTGGCGGGTGGTGGCGCCAGGGCGGGGTGTCTCGGGTGGGTCGCGAGCCGAGCCGGTGGGCCTGCGTGGGGCCTACCCGGGTGCCCTGATCGGGCGGGAGATGAGGATGCTCAGGCCGGCCCGGTCAGCGAGGCGGCGGCCTCGACGACGAGTTCGCCCAGGGTGTCGAAGCGGTTCTCGGTGAGCCTGTCGCCGGGGCCCCACAGGCTCACCAGCGCGATCGGGTGGCCGACGGCGTCGAGGACGGGGGCGGAGACGCCGTACGCCGAGGGTTCGAACTCGCCCCGACACACGCCGTACCCGCGTGAGTGGGTGAGGTCCAGCTCCGCGCGCAGGGTGGTCGGGTCGGTGATCGTGGTCGAGGTGAAGCGGTGCAGGTGGT
Source organism: Nocardioides insulae DSM 17944 (assembly GCF_000422825.1). GTDB lineage: Bacteria > Actinomycetota > Actinomycetes > Propionibacteriales > Nocardioidaceae > Nocardioides > Nocardioides insulae. The sequence goes on from NZ_KE383928.1 coordinate 201,196, forward strand.
CGCCCACCATCCGGCCGGCGGTGTCGGCGGGCAGGGCGGAGAGCAGGGCCTTGCCGGTCGAGGTGGCGTGGAGTGGTACGACGCGCCCGCGCCAGCTGGCCGCGACCACGGCCGGCGGGGCGACCTCGTCGACGTAGGTCAGCTTGCCGGAGCGGACGACGGCCAGGGCGGCGGTCTCGCCGGTCTGGAGCGCGAGCCGTTCGAGGGTCGCATGGGCTCGGCGGATCAACGCGTCCACGCCCCCGGCGCCGGCCAGCTCGATCAGGCCCATCCCGATCGACCACTCGCCGGTGCGCCGCTCGCACACGACCAGCTTCTCCGCCTCGAGGGTGGTGAGGATGCGCCAGGCCGTCGCTCGGTTGAGCCCGCACTGTGCGGCCAGCGCCGCGACGGTGGCCTCGCGCCCGCTGGAGCGGGCCACGGCGCGCAGCAGGGCGACCGCTCGATCGACCGACTGCACGCGGCCGGTGCGCCTGGCCTCGGCTGCGCTCTCGACTCCATCCAGGCTCAATAGTCCCTCCAGATGATCGGAATGCTCGCGTTTGACGTAGAGCATCAGACCACTTATGTTCGCATCGCTCAAACCATTGCTCGTATTACGAACAAGGAGAGAACAATCTACAACGGACTCGGACCGGGCGGCCGCGGCCTGTCACGGCGAGACGTCCTCAGGTTGGCATCGATGGCCGCCGCTGGGGCCGTCGGTGTCTCCGCGGTCTCCGCTTGCGGGGCCGTGCCACCCAAGCCGGACCCCGCCGCGCCGCAGAGGCGAGGTGGCGTGCTCAGTCATGGCGCCACCGGCGGGGGGCTGAAGGACTCGCTCGACCCTCATTTCCCGGTCACCAACCCCGACATCGCCCGCGTCAACAACCTCTACGAACCACTGCTTTTCTGGGATGACGACTACAAGGTCGCCCCGGCGCTCGCCACCTCGGTCCGGCCCAACAAGGACGCGACCCAGTGGACCATCGAGCTGCGCGACGACGTGGTCTTCCACCACGGCAAGAGCCTGACCGCGCAGGACGTCATGTTCACGCTGGGCCGTCTGATCGATCCCGACGCGGGGGCCTCGGCCGGCAGCCAGCTCAGCGTCATCCTGGATCTGGACAACTCCAAGATCCTCGACGACCACACCATCCGCCTCCAATTGACGATGCCCTACGCCGTCCTCGACGAACTGCTCGCCGAGTACAACGCCGGCATCATCCCGACCGACTTCGACCCGAGGAAGCCGGTAGGGACGGGGGCCTTCAAGGCGAACACGTTCACGCCGGGGCAGCTGAGCAGCTTCCTGCGCTTCGAGGACTACTGGGGCGATCCCGCGTGGGTCGACGAGCTGATCATCTACGACTTCGCCGACGACTCGGCCAAGGTCAACGCGCTGCTCGCCGGACAGATCCAGACCGTGGACAACCTGCCGACGTACCTCGTGGACTCGATCGGCGCCCAGGGTTCCTCGGCACTCGTCGCCGACACCGGGGCCTGGATCCCGTTCACGATGCGCGTCGACCACGGCGCCTTCGCCGACGCCCGGGTCCGCGAGGCATTGCGGCTGGTGGTCGACCGCCAGCAGATGATCGACCAGGCGCTGAACGGCTACGGCTTCGTGGGCAACGACCTCTACGCGCCCTTCGACCCGGCCTTCGCCGGCGACCTTCCGCAGCGGACGCAGGACCTGGACAAGGTGCGCTCCCTGCTCAAGCAGGCCGGCAAGTCCGACCTCCAGGTCGAGCTGGTCACCTCCGCCGGAGTGGGGTCCGGCGCGGTGGAATCGGCCAACCTCTTCGTCGACCAGGCCAGGCAGGCCGGCATCGACGTCCGCCTCAACAAGGCCGACCCCAACACCTTCTACGGTGAGCAGTACCTGCAGTGGCCCTTCGCCCAGGACTTCTGGTACACGCGGAACTACATCCCCCAGGCCGCGGCCTGCGCGCTGCCCACCTCGCCGTACAACGAGACGCACCTCAACGACCCGGAGTACGCCGCCACCTACGCCAAGGCCATCGGCGAGGTCGAGGAGAGCAAGCGCAACGACCTGCTGCACCGCTGCCAGGAGATCGAGTACGAGCGCGGCGGCTACATCGTCTGGGGCTTCAAGCAGCAGGTGGACGGCTACTCCAACCTGGTCCAGGGGATGACGCCGAGCAAGTACCTGCCCTGCGGCGGCTACAAGTTCCGCAAGGTCTCGTTCGTGGAGGGAGCCTGAGATGGCCGCGACCGAAGCAACCCTCGACGCCCAGAAGAGCGCGCCCCCGGCCGCTCCGGCCGGCCGGTCGCCGGTGGCGGCCTGGAGCCTGTGGCTGGCCCGCCGGCTCGGGTTGGCGGCCCTGACCCTGTGGCTGGTATCCGTGCTGGTGTTCCTCGCCACGGCCGCGCTGGGTGACCCGGTACGCGCCATCCTCGGCAAGGAGGCCGAGACCAGCCAGGGCAGGGCCAACCAGATCCGCGAGCAGCTCCACCTCGACGACTCGCTGTGGGACCGCTACTGGCACTGGCTCGGAGGCCTGCTCACCGGCGACCCGGGCACCTCGGTGGCCAACGGACTGCCGGTCTCCGAACTGATCAGCGACCGCGTGCTCAACAGCGCCGTACTGGTCGCGGCCGCGGCCGTGATCATCATCCCGGTCTCCTTCGGGGTCGCGCTGCTCAGCGCCCGGCTCCGCGGCCGGAAGGGTGACACCGCGATCCAGGTGGTGCTGCTCACCCTGGCCGGACTGCCCGAGTTCATCGTCGGCATCGTGCTGGTGGCCGTCTTCTCGACCGTGGTCTTCCACGCGCTGCCGGCCGTCACCATCAGCGCAGGCGGTGAGGCCCCCTGGACCCAGCCGGCCTCGATGATCCTGCCGGTACTCACCCTGGTGATCGCGGTGGCGCCCTACGTCATCCGGATCATGCGCTCCACCCTGTTGGAGGTGCTCGACAGCGACTACGTCGAACTGGCCCGACTCAAGGGCGTGCCCGAGAAGGTCGTGCTGCGCCGGCACGCGCTGCGCAACGCGATCGTGCCCGGCATCCAGGTGATCGCGCTGCAACTGGCCTGGCTGGCCGGCGGCATCGTGATCGTGGAGTACCTCTTCTCCTACCCCGGCATGGGCGCGAGCCTGGTCGACAGCGTCCGCAACTCCGACATCCCGATGGTGCAGGTCCTGGCGATGATCATCGCCGCCGTCTACGTGATCGTGAACCTGGTCGCCGACGTCCTCTCCATCCTGTTCACCCCGCGAGAGAGGACGGCGATCTCCTCATGAGCGCGATCTCAGCGACAGCGGGCCTGACCCGCGTGGGGCGTTCGCCCCGACTCGTCGTCGGCCTGGTCCTCACCGCCGTGGTGGTGCTGGTGGCCGTCATCGGCCCCTGGCTCGCGCCGTACGGCGAGAACCAGATAACCGGCGACCCCTACTCCGACACCGGTTTCCTCGGCACCGACTACCTGGGCCAGGACGTCTGGTCCCGGGTGCTGTACGGCGGCCGGTCGGTGCTCGTGGTGGCCCTGCTGGCCACCGTCGTCGGCGTGGTGGCCGGCGTCCTGATCGGCGTCCTGGCGGCGTACATCGGTGGCTGGTTCGACGAGGTGGTGATGCGCCTGAACGACGTGGTGCTCGCCTTCCCGCAGATCCTTCTCACCCTGCTGGTGCTCTCGACGGTGGAGCAGCCGACCTGGTGGATGATCGTCCTCCTGGTGGGGCTCTCCCATGCGCCCCGTGTCGCCCGGGTCTCCCGCGGTGTGGCGATGGGCCTGGTCAAGCGGGACTTCGTCACCTCCGCCGAGGCGCTCGGAGAGAGCCGGGCCCGGGTGGTGCTGGCCGAGGTGCTCCCCAACATGAGCGCCCCGCTGCTGGCCGAGGCCGGCCTGCGGCTGACCTACTCCATCGGCATGGTCGCGGGAATCGGGTTCCTGGGGTTCTCGACCGACCCGGGTGCCGCCGACTGGGGCCAGATGATCAACGAGAACCGGCTGGCCCTGCTGGTCCAGCCGTGGGGCGTGCTGGCCCCCGTGATCCTGATCGGCATCTTCGCCATCGGTACCAACCTGATGGCCGACGGGATCACCCAGCTCACCTCGAAGGGAGAGGACCGATGACACTCACCACCGAGGAGAACACGACCGACCTCGCGCCGGTCTGCACGGTCCGGGGGCTCCGGGTCGGGCTCACCCACCGTCCCGGCGTGGACGTGGTCGACGGGATCGAACTGGCCCTGCGGCCCGGCGAGGTGGTCGGGCTGGTCGGCGAGTCCGGCTCGGGCAAGACCACGGTCGGCACGGCGATGCTCGGCCACACCCGCACCGGCGCGGAGATCGAGTCCGGGGCGGTGGAGCTGGAGGGCAACGACATCCTCGGCCTCGCCCCCGACGAGATCCGGCTGCTGCGTGGAGAGGAGGTCGCCTACATGCCGCAGGACCCGGCGGCCGCTCTGAACCCCAGCATCCGGATCGGCCGCCAGATCGTGGAGCTCCTGGAGCTGCGCGGGATCGACACCGCCGAGGGGCGGCTGGCCAGGGCCCGCGAGGGCCTGCGGGAGGTCGCCCTGCCCGACGACGACGAGTTCCTGGGCCGCTACCCGCACCAGCTCTCGGGGGGCCAGGTGCAGCGGGTCGCGCTCGCGATGGCCTTCCTGCCCCGACCCAAGGTGCTGGTGCTCGACGAGCCGACCACCGGCCTGGACGTCACCACGCAGACGATGGTGCTCGAGACCATGCACCGGCTCTGCGAGACCCACGGTGTCGCCGCCCTCTACGTCACGCACGACCTCGCCGTGATCGGCAACATCGCCGACCGGGTGGCGGTGATGTACGCCGGCCGGATCATCGAGCTGGGCCGCCGCGAACAGGTCTTCGAGGCCCCGACGCACCCCTACACCCGGGCGCTGCTGGACGCCATCCCGCACGTGAGCCAGGCCCGGAGGCTCACCGGCATCCCCGGGAGTACGCCGGCGCCGGGCCGCCGTCCGGGCGGCTGCCGGTTCCACGACCGGTGCGCCTTCGCCACCCCCGCCTGCGGGGAGCAGGAACCGGCCCCCGTGGAGGTCGCCCCCGGGCACGAGGTGCGCTGCCTGCGCACCGGCGAGATCGGTAGCTGGGACATCAACCTCGGCCGTGCGGTGGACCGCGAGGTGCCGGCCGAGCGCGAGGTGATCCTCTCCGTCACCGGTCTGGACGTGTCGTACGGGCGCACCCAGGTGGTGCACGACGTCTCCTTCGACCTGGCCCGCGGCGAGTGCGTCGCCCTGGTCGGCGAATCGGGGTCCGGCAAGACCACCATCTCGCGCAGCATCGGGGGCCTGCACAGGCAGTGGACCGGCTCGGTGGTCTTCGACGGCCACGAGCTGGCCGGGTCGGCGCGCCGGCGTCCGGTGGAGGACCGGAAGCGGATCCAGTACATCTTCCAGAACCCCTACATGTCGCTGAACCCGCGCCACACCGTCGGTGAGATCGTCCGCCGCCCGATGGAGCTCTTCGGCCTCGCCAAGGGGAAGAAGGCCACCGCACGGGTCGAGGAACTGCTCGACGCGGTGGCGCTCGCCCCGAGCGTGATGTCGCTGCGCACCGACAGCCTCTCCGGTGGTGAGCGGCAGCGGGTGGCGATCGCCCGCGCCCTCGCCGCCCAGCCGGAGATCCTGGTCTGCGACGAGATCACCTCGGCCCTGGACGTCTCCGTGCAGGGCGCGATCGTCGAACTGCTGGAGAGGCTGCGCACCCAGCGCGGCATCTCGATGCTCTTCGTCACCCACAACCTCGCCCTGGTGCGCTCGATCGCGGACCGCGTCGACATCCTCCAGGGCGGACGGCTGGTCGAGTCCGGCCCGGTGGTGAGGGTGATGGAGGACCCGCAGCAGGACTACACCCGCACCCTGCTCGACAACACCCCCCGGATCGACTGATCCGTGGTCCCGACGGGCCCGACCGGGCCCGCGCGCGTCGGCCGAGCCCGCCGGGACCGCAGTCACCCCTGAAGTAGCGATCGAGGAGTTCCATGCCCACCCAGTCCACACCGGAACAGCGCCAGACGCTCGGCGGAGCGCGCTTCATCGACCCCCAGCAGAACCGCGGCGAGACGATGCGCTCCTTCGAGACGGTTGCCGCCACGGCGCCGTCGACCCTGCCGTCGGCGTACCGCACGCTCGAGGTGGAGGTCGCCGGGGCCGGCCACCTGGCCGACCTGGACCGCTGGCTGACCGAGACCTATGCGACCTCGCTGCTGGTGCTCGACCGCGGCCAGGTGATCCACGAGTGGTACGCCGAGGGGCTCGGTCCGCAGACCAAGTTCCTGGGCGCCTCGATGACCAAGTCCACCCTGGCCACCCTGGTCGGGCGGGCGGTCACCGCGGGGAAGCTCTCCCTGTCCGACCCGGTGGTCGACCACGTTCCCGAGCTGGCCGACTCCGGGTACGCCCGGTGCTCGGTGCTCGACGTGATCACCATGACCACCGGTGTCGACTGGGTCGAGGACCACCGCGACCCCGAGGGACCGGCCGCCCGGCTGGTGGCGGCCTTCGGCAGCAACGCCGGCAGCCGCGCCTACCTGGCCGAGATCGGGCCGAAGTTCGAGCCCGGCAGCCAGTGGGAGTACAACACCGCCGACTCCCAGGTTCTGGACTGGGTGCGCGAGCGCGCCACCGGCCTCGAGTTCGTCGAGGCGATGCGTGAGCTGTGGACCGACCTCGGCGCCGAGCAGGACGCCGTCGTCGCTCTCGACGGGCAGGGGGTCGCGATGGCCGGCGGCGGAGTCGCCGCCACCACCCGCGACTGGGCCCGGGTGGGGCTGCTCACCGTGGACGGCCGGGTCGGCGGGGTCGCGGACGGGGAGCGACTCCTCTCCGAGGAGTGGGTGGCCGGTGACGGCGTACCGACCTATCCGTTCATCGCTCCGGGCCGGCTGCCCAGCGCCTACACCACCCACGCCGGGTACTCCTGGCACTGGTGGCCGCTGGACCGCGCCGGTCGGGTCCTCGTGGCCGACGGCAGCCACGGCCAGTTCACCCTGGTCGATCGCGACCGGGACGTCGTCGTGGTCAAGACCTCGCTGTGGCCCTACGCCGACGCGTGGGAGGACCGGCACTACCGCGACCTGAGCTACCTCGGCGTCCAGGCGATCGCCGACGCCGTCGTCGCCGGGCGCTGATGCACTGGCGCGAGCGTGTCTTCGCCGGCGTGCCGGTGGAGAAGCGTGGCACGTCGGCTCCCGGCACGCTGCCGCGCTGTTGGACTGGCGCGAGCGTGTCTTCGCCGGCGTGCCGGTGGAGAAGCGTGGCACGTCGGCTCCCGGCACGCTGCCGCGCTGTTGCACTGGCGCGAGCGCCCCACTAGACGGCCGGGACGACCTCCCGGCACCGGTCCGGCCTACCGGACCATCTGCACACCGAGCCCCAACCAGAAGGACCAAGCGTGAACCGCAACGTCATCATCACCTGCGCGCTCACCGGCGCCGGAGACACCGTCGGTAAGTCCGAGCACGTCCCCGTCACCCCCGAGCAGATCGCCCAGGCCGGCATCGACGCCGCCCGGGCCGGGGCGGCGATCGTGCATATCCACGTGCGCGACCCCGAGACCGGTCAGGGGTCGCGGGAGGTCGAGTTCTACCGCGAGGCCGTGGAGATCATCCGGGCCAGCGACGTCGACGTGGTCATCAACACCACCGCCGGCATGGGCGGCGACCTCTACCTCGACCCCCAGGAGCCCACCACCATCCTGCCCGAGACCGACCTGGTCAACGGCGTGGAGCGGCTCAAGCATGTCGGTGTGGTCAACCCCGACATCTGCACCCTCGACTGCGGCTCGCTCAACTTCGGCGAGGGCAGCCTGGTCTACGTCAGCACTCCCGACATCCTGCGCGACGGCGCGAAGCGGATCCAGGAGCTCGGCGTCCGCGTCGAGATGGAGATCTTCGACACCGGGCACCTGTGGTTCGCCAAGACCCTGGTCGAGGAGGGGCTGATCGACGCCCCGCCGATGTTCCAGCTGTGCATGGACATCCCGTACGGCGCCCCCGCCGACCCGCGGCTGCTGGCCACCATGGTCGACCAGCTGCCCGAGGGGGCGGTGTGGTCCTCCTTCGCGCTCGGCCGGATGCAGATGCCGTGGGTCGCCCAGTCCGTGCTGCTCGGCGGCCACGTCCGCGTCGGCCTGGAGGACAACCTCTACCTGGGCAAGGGCGTCAAGGCCACCAATGCCCAGCTGGTCGAACGGGCGAGGACCATCATCGAGGCGATGGGAGCCTCGGTCGCCACCCCCGACCAGGCGCGCGAGATCCTCGACCTGCCCGCCGGGAACGCCCGATGAGCGCCCGGGTCGCACCGGACGCCGTCCGCACCGTCACCTGCATCGGTGCCGGTGTGATCGGCGGCGGCTGGGCGGCGTACTTCCTCGCCCAGGGCTACCAGGTGCGCGCCTGGGACCCTGCCCCCGACGCCGAGGAGAAGCTGCGTCACCTGGTCGACGCCAGCTGGCCGGCGCTCACCGAGCTCGGTCTCGCCGAGGGGGCCTCGCGTGACAACCTCACCGTCTGCGCCACCCTGGCCGAGGCCGTCGAGGGCACCGACTTCGTGCAGGAGAGCGCCCCCGAGGACCTCGAGCTCAAGCGGAAGCTGCTCGCCGACATCGACGAGGCGGCCGCCGAGAACGTGGTGATCTCCTCCTCGACCTCGGGCTACCCGATGACCGACATGCAGACCGCCTGCGCGCGGCCGGGCCGGACCATCGTGGGGCACCCCTTCAACCCGCCGTACCTCATTCCGCTGGTCGAGGTCGTGGGCGGCGAGCAGACCGACGCCGAGGTGGTCGAGTGGACCTCCGCGTTCTTCGAGGCGGCCGGCAAGTCGGTCATCACGATGGACAGGGAGGTGCCGGGGTTCATCGCCAACCGGCTCCAGGAGGCGCTGTGGCGCGAGGCCCTGCACATGATCAACGCGGGCGAGGCCACCGTCGAGCAGATCGACCGGTCGATCACCGACGGCCCCGGGCTGCGCTGGCCCTTCCACGGCCCGATGCTCACCTTCCACCTCGCCGGCGGTCAGGGCGGCATGGCCCACATGCTCGACCACTTCGGTCCCTCGCTGCTCTCCCCGTGGACCCGGCTGGACGCACCTGAACTCACCAAGGAGCTGCGCGATGCCGTGGTGGAGGGGTGCGAGGAGGAGGCCGAGGACCGCACCATCGATGACCTGGTCGCCGAGCGCGACCGGCAGGTGATCGCGATCCTGCGTGCGATGGGCAAGGCATGACGACTGCCCTAGCGCCGTGGAGCGAGCCGGTCCTCGAGGAGTGGATCGACTACAACGGGCACCTCTCGGAGGCCTACTACGTGCTGGTCTTCGGGCACGCCACCGACGCCGTGATGGACCAGATCGGGCTCGGCCCGGCGTACCGCTCCGAGCACGATGCCTCGCTCTACACCGTGGAGGCGCACGTCCGTTACCTCGACGAGGTCTCGGCCGGCGCCGACCTGGAGGTGCGCTCGAGCCTGGTCGGCGCCACCGGCAAGCTGCTGCACATCTGGCACGAGCTGTGGGTCGACGGTCGGCTGCGCGCCACCGAGGAGGTGCTCGGTCTGCACGTCGCGGGCCGCCGCTCGGCGCCGTTCCCGCCCCAGGTCGCCGAGAGGATCGCCGCTCTGCGAGTCGAACCCGGCCCCGCGGTCGGCCGTTCGATCAACCTGCCCGGCTGAGGCTCCTTGCCGCCGTACAGCTGCGCCGACTCACCCTGGCTCCCGGATGAGTCGGCGCAGCTGTTCGTGCACCCGTCCCGCCCTCTCAGGGACTGAGTCGGAGCCGAGGTGGCGCCGCGGCGCTCGTAGGCTTGGCGGCATGAAGGTGGTCGTGCTCACAGGTGCCGGGATCTCCGCGGAGAGCGGGGTCTCGACGTTCCGCGACAACGGCGGGCTCTGGGAGGACCACCGGATCGAGGACGTCGCCACGCCGGAGGGCTTCGAACGCGACCCCGAGACGGTGCAGCGCTTCTACGACGCCCGCCGGGCGGCGCTGGCCGACGTCGTCCCGAACCCCGCCCACCATGCCCTCGCCGAGTTGGAGCTCGCCCTGGGCGACGGCCTCCTCGTGGTCACCCAGAACGTCGACGACCTGCACGAACGCGCCGGCTCGAAGCGGGTGATCCACATGCACGGCGAGCTGCTGCAGGCGCTCTGCGCAGCATGCGAGACCAGGAGCCCCTGGGCCGGCGACCTGTTGGGCGGCCCGGCCTGCCCGGCGTGCGACGCCGCCGCGCTGCGCCCCGACGTGGTGTGGTTCGGCGAGATCCCCTACGAGATGGACCGCATCCAGAGCGCGCTCGCGGGGGCGGACCTGTTCGTCTCGATCGGCACCAGTGGCGCCGTCTACCCGGCGGCCGGGTTCGTCCAGCTCGCCCGGGCCTTCGGTGCCCGCACCCTCGAACTCAACCTCGAGCCCAGCGACGGCAGTCATTTCTTCCACGAGGCGCGGCACGGCCGGGCAGGGGAGATCGTGCCGGGCTGGGTGGCCGACCTCGTCGGCTGACCCGCGTCCTCGGGGAGGCTGCTGCTGCGAGGAGGGCGCGGTCCCGGTCGGAGTGTGAGGAGAGGCGTTTACAACGGCGCCGTTCTCCGACACTCTCGTGTGTCGAGCGTCACATCACCGGGAGGTCGTCGTGAGGGTTCGGTGCGGACTGGCAGTGGGGGTTGCGGTGATGACCGCCCTCGGCGTGACGGCGGGGCCGGCGGAGGCGTCGAGAGGGCATCGGGACGTCTCCCTGACCAGCGTGTCCAACCCACGCCCCCAGCTGGTCAGCGGTGGCGACGTGCTGGTGCGGGCCTCCCTCGGAGGACGCGATCTCGACGACGTCACGATCAGGCTCGGACGCGATGACGTCACCGACGACTTCGTGCCCCAGGACGACGGCAGCGCGCTCGGACTGGTCACGGGCCTGGAGGAGGGGCACAACCGGCTCGAACTGAAGGCCCGCGGGGCCGGTGACTCATTGTGGATCGACAACCACCCCAGCGCGGGGCCGGTGCTCTCGGGAGCACGTCAGCTCCCGTTCGCATGTGAGACCCAGGCGTTCGGGCTGCCTGCGGCCGAGTCGCCCACCTGCATGCTGGACGGCCCTCAGGTGACCTACCGCTACCGCACCACCGCCGGCCAGTTCCGGGCCCTCGCCGATCCCGCGCAGGTGCCGGCGGACGCCGCGACCGTGACCGTCGCGGGCGAGACGCTGCCCTACGTCGTACGCCTCGAGCAGGGCACCATCGACCGGGCGGTCTACCAGGTCGCCGGTCTGTACGCCGGCCAGGACCCCTCGCCCACCGGCCCGGAGCGGGGCTGGAACCAGCGGCTCGCCTACACCTTCGGTGGCGGCTGCAACTCCGGCTACCACCAGGGGGCCGGCACCGGCGGCGTGCTCGATGACCGATTCCTCTCCCGCGGCTTCGTGGTGGCCTCCTCCAGCCTCAACGTGCTCGACAACAACTGCTCCACGGTCATCTCCGCCGAGGCCGCGATGATGGTCAAGGAACACGTGGTCGAGACCTATGGGGAGCCCCTGTTCACGACCGGCTGGGGCGGATCCGGCGGGGCGATCCAGCAGTACTCCATCGCCGACGCCTATCCCGGGATCCTCGACGGCATCATTCCGGGCGTCTCCTACCCCGACCCGTTCACCACCGGCGGTCCGGTGACCGACTGCCGCCTGCTCAACCACTTCTTCGACGGCTCCGGCAGCGACTTCACCGAGGCGCAGCGCACCGCCGTGGCCGGCTACCCGACGTACTCCACCTGCCGCTCGTGGGAGCTCACCTTCGCCAGTCGCGCGACCGCGACCGACAGTTGCCACGCCTCGGTGCCGGTGGCGGAGCGCTGGGACGAGCAGACCAACCCCGACGGGATCATCTGCAACTCCGCGGTCCAGTCGGTCAACCAGCTCGGCCGGGACCCGAGGACCGGCTTCCCGCGCTCGCTGCTGGACAACACCGGGGTGCAGTACGGCCTCGCGGCCTTCCGCGACGGGGTGATCACCGCCGAGCAGTTCGTGCGGCTCAACGAGCAGATCGGCGGGCTCGACTTCGCCGGCCGGCTGGTGCCGGAGCGGTCCGCGGCCGACCGGCTCGCCCTGCACCGCGCGTACGCCGACGGACTGGTCAGCCACGGCTCCCAGGGCCTCGCCGAGACGGCGATCATCGACCACCGGCAGGATCTCGACCTCGCCGGCGTCGGCGCCGACATCCACACCACCGAGTGGTCCTACGTCACCCGTGCCCGGTTGGAGGAACGCAACGGCACCTCGGCCAACCAGGTGATCATCGAGTCCCTGCCGATCCCGCAGCATGCCGTGCTCGCCGACGCCTACGTGATCGATCAGATGGACGCCTGGCTCACCGCCCTGGCGGCAGACGACTCGCGGGCGCCGCTGGCCCGTCGGGTGATCGACAACCGCCCTGGCACCCTGTCCGACGGCTGCTACCTCGGCCAGGAACTGGTCCATGCCGAGCTGACCTATCCGGCCAGCGGACCGTGCGCGGCGACCTACCCCGTCGGTGCCAACCCCCGCCTGGTCGCGGGCCAGTCGCTCCCCATGACCCAACTCGCCTGCCACACCACCGCGATCCGGGCCCGCGACTACCCGGGGCTCAGCGATGACCAGGTGAGCCGGCTGCGGGCGGCCTTCCCGCGCGGCGTCTGCGACTACGACCGTCGCGGCGTGGGGGAGCGGGCGCCGATCGCCCCGTGGCTCAGCTACGGCAGCGATCCCGACCGGGTGTTCGGCCCCTGGCCTGTCCGCGGCTGACCCTTTGGCCGGTTGAGTGGGTCCTCCCGGAGGGTTGAGTGGGTCCTCCCGGAGGGTTGAGTGGGTCCTCCCGGAGGGTTGAGTGGGTCCTCCCGGAGGGTTGAGTGGGGCCTCCCGGACGGTTGAGTGGGGCCTCCCGGAGGGTTGAGTGGGTCCTCCCGGACCGTTGAGTGGGGCGTCCCGGAGGAGCGATTCAACAGTCCGCGAGGACCCACTCAACCCTGAGGCGGGGCGGGCGACGGGCCGGCGATGCCCTAGCGTGCAGGGGTGTCCGATCCGCAGCCGACCATCACCCGGAAGAGCGTCGGGCTGAGGAGTGAGCGGGGACCGGTCCTGCTCTCCTGCATGCTCTCCACCGGGCTGGTGGCGATCGACTCGACCATCCTGGCCACGGCCGTGCCGAGCATCGTGGCGGATCTGGGCGGGTTCACCCAGTTCCCGTGGCTCTTCTCGATCTACCTGCTCGCCCAGGCGGTGACCGTGCCGATCTACGGCAAGCTCGCCGACGTGATCGGGCGCAAGCCGGTGATGCTCGCCGGGGTGACGCTGTTCGTGATCGGCTCGCTGTTGTGCGGGCTGGCCTGGTCGATGTGGTCGCTGATCCTGTTCCGGGCCGTGCAGGGCCTCGGCGCGGGTGCGGTGCAGCCGATGAGCATGACCATCGTCGGCGACATCTACACCCTCCAGGAACGTGCCAAGGTGCAGGGCTACATGGCCTCGGTGTGGGCGCTCTCCGCGGTCATCGGCCCCACCCTGGGCGGGGTGTTCTCGGAGTTCGCCTCGTGGCGGTGGATCTTCTTCGTCAACCTGCCCCTGGGGCTGGCCGCGCTGTGGATGCTGAAGCGCCACTTCAAGGAGCGCGTGGTTCGCCGACGTACGTCGATCGACTGGGCAGGAGCGGGTCTGCTCAGCGTCGGCGGGGTCACCCTGTTGCTCGCGCTGCTGGAGGGCGGACAGCGCTGGGCGTGGGGGTCGGCCGCCTCGCTGGGCCTGTTCGCCGTCGCGCTGGTCTGCCTCGCCGGTTTCGTGTACGCCGAGACCCGGGCGGCCGATCCGGTGCTGCCGCTGTGGGTCTTCGGCCGGCGTACCCTCAACGCCGGCAACCTGGGCAGCCTGGTGGCCGGCTGCATGATGATGGGCCTGGCGTCCTACGTGCCGCTGTTCGGGGAGAAGGTGCTCGGGCACGGGGCCGTGGTCTCCGGCCTCACCCTGGCGGCGATGTCGCTGGGCTGGCCGCTGGCAGCCTCACAGTCGGGACGGCTCTACCTCGGGCTCGGGTTCAGGTTCACCTGCGGGCTGGGCGCGGTGCTGGCCGTCCTCGGTGCCTCCGGGCTCGTGCTGGTCGACGCCGGGACGCCGATCGTGCTCCTGGCGCTGCCATGCTTCGTGATCGGGCTCGGATTCGGACTGGTGGTCAGCCCCGGCGTGATCGCGGCCCAGTCGAGCGTCGGGTGGGAGCACCGCGGCGTCGCGACGGGAGCGAACATGTTCGCCCGCTCGGTCGGGTCCGCGGTCGGGGTCGCGTTCTTCGGTGCGGTCGCGAACGCCGTCCTCGCCGGTCGACTGGTCGGTGAAGTGCCCGAGATCGAGACCCTGAGCGCCGAGGTGATCGAGCCCGCGATCCATGCCGTGTTCGTGCTCGCCGCCGCCGTCTCGGTGCTGTTGCTGGTTGCCGCCGCGCTGATGCCGGGCCGGATCACTGAGTCGGCTGAGCCAGCTGAGTCGGCTGAGTCCGCTGGGCCCGCTGCGCCGAGTCAGCCGTAGTCCATGCCCGGCGGCCGGCTGGAGACACCGCCTGACCGGGGCGCCTGCCGCGACGTGCTCAGCGCACGGTGGAGCGGCGTACGACGAGCTCGGGCTCGAGGACGACGTGCCGGACCGGGGCGGAGGGGTCGGCGATGACGTCGCGGAGCATCTGCGCGGCTTGCCGGCCGAGCTCGTCGCGGGGCTGCCGGATCGAGGAGAGCGGGATCGCGGCGGAGGCGGCGAACTCGATGTCGTCGTAGCCGATGAGGGCGATGTCGTCGGGGACCGAGACGTGCGCGAGGGTCAGCGCCTGCAGGACGCCGAGGGCGACCAGGTCGTTGGCCGCGAAGATGGCGTCGGGGCGCTCTGCTGCGGGAAGCGCGAGCAGTCGATCGGTGGCTCTGCGGCCGGCCCGGGCATCCATGGTGTCGGTCTCGATGAAGCGCAGGGTCGCGCCCGGGTGCTCCTCGACGGCCGACCTGGCCGAGACGTGCCGGTCGCGGACCTGGGCCAGCGCGGCCGGACCACCGACGAAGGCGAGGCGGCGGCGGCCGGTCTCGAGCAGGTGCTCGGCGGCGAGCCGGCCTCCGCGACGGTCGTCGACCGAGACCGAGGAGAACTCGCGGGCTCCGGCCTTGCGGTCGACCAGCACGATGGCGGTGCCCCGGTCGCGGAGCTGGCGCAGCCGCGGCAGCACGCGGCCCACCGGGGTGATCAGGATGCCGCCGATCCGCTGCTCCTCGAAGAGATCGAGGTAGGTCGCCTCGCGAGCCGGATCCTGGCTGGAGTCGGCGAGGATGAGCGGCTGCCGCTGGGCGGCGAACTCGGTCTCCACGCTGTGCGCGACATCGGTGAAGAACGGGTTGGCGACGTCGAGCACGATCATCGCGATGGCGCGGTTGTGCCCGGCGCGCAACTGCCGGGCGGCGTCGTTGCGGACGAAACCGAGCTCGTCGATGACGGCGAGGATGCGGTCCCGGGTCGCGGCGGAGACCTTCTCGGGGTGGTTGAGCACGTTCGACACGGTGCCGAGCGAGACCCCCGCGGCGGCCGCGACGTCCTTGACCGAGACGCGGCGGGCGGCTGTCGTGCTCATGGGACTCCTTGGGGTCGCGGGATGGCGCTCAGATTAGTACGAGTCGTCCGGCTCACAGCGGGACGTTGAAATGTTTCAAGAATCTTTCAGGAACCGTTGACGATGTGACCGCCCTCACCTAAGGTGACGACGAGGTTGAAACCTTTCAACCGTTCAGTCCGATCAGGAGGAATCGATGAGCGCCGACAGCGGGACCGCACCGGTCCTCGAGTTGCGCGACGTCACCAAGAACTTCGGTCCCGTCGCCGCGCTGCGCTCGGGCCGGCTCGAGGTGGAGGCGGGCTCGATCCACGCCTTCCTGGGCGAGAACGGTGCAGGCAAGTCCACCCTGGTCAAGGTGGTCGCGGGCGTGCACCGACGTGACAGCGGCGTGTTCCGCTTCCAGGGAAACGACGTCGACTTCAGCTCCACCGCCGAGTCCAAGGACGCCGGCATCGCGGTGATCTATCAGGAGCCCACGCTCTTCCCGCACCTCTCGGTGATGGAGAACATCTTCATGGGCCGGCAGCCGACCAAGTCCGGTCGCCGGATCGACTACGCACGGATGTACGCCGAGGCGCAGGCCCTCTTCACCCGGCTGGGCGTCGCGATCGACCCCCGTCGTACCGCGGACGGTCTCTCCATCGCCGATCAGCAGGTCATCGAGATCGCCAAGGCGATGTCCCTGGACGCCACCCTGCTGGTCATGGACGAGCCGACCGCCGCGTTGAGCGGTGTCGAGGTCGAGCGACTGTTCACGATCGCCCGTGCCCTGCGCGACGAGGGCCGTGCGCTGGTCTTCATCTCCCACCGCATCGACGAGGTCTTCGACCTGTGCGACACGGTCACCGTGATGCGTGACGGTGAGTACGTCGACACCCGGCAGATCGCCGAGGTCACTCCCGACCAGGTGGTTGCGCTGATGGTCGGCCGGGAGGTCTCCGACCTCTTCCCGAAGACCGAGACGGAGGCGGGGGACGTCGTCCTCGAGGTCGAGGGCCTCTCCTCGCTCGGCACGTTCCACGACGTCAGCTTCTCGGTCCGCGCCGGCGAGATCGTCGGCCTGGCCGGCCTGGTCGGCGCCGGGCGCAGCGAGATCGCGCGCGCAGTCTTCGGTATCGACGGGTACGACGCCGGCTCGGTACGCCTGTCCGGCAAGCGCATCCCGCCGCGGCGTCCGACCGCTTCGATCCGGGCCGGGATGGCGCTGGTGCCCGAGGACCGTCGGCAGCAGGGCCTGGTCATCGACCAGTCGGTCGCGCGCAACATCGCCGCGCTGATCCGCACCCGGCTCACCCGGCTCGGGCTGATCACCTCGCGGGCGGAGAACAAGGCGGTCGCGCCCTGGGCAGCCAAGCTCGAGGTCAAGACCAATGCGCTGGACATGGACGCCAGCACGATGAGCGGTGGCAACCAGCAGAAGGTCGCGATCGCGAAGTGGCTCTCCACCGAGCCGCGCCTGCTCATCATCGACGAGCCCACCCGCGGCATCGACGTCGGCACCAAGAGCGAGGTGCACCGACTGCTCTCCGACCTGGCCGCCCAGGGGATGGCAGTGCTGATGATCTCCTCCGAACTGCCCGAGGTGCTCGGCATGGCCGACCGGGTGGTCGTCGTCTGCGAGGGGCGGGTCACCGCCGAGTTCGACAGGTCCGAGGCCACCCCCGAGACCGTGATGCACGCCGCCACCCACGTGGGCGGCCACGAGGCCGGCGCCACCCTCGCTGAGGGCGTCGAGGAGGTCACCGCATGAACACCCCATCCGAATGCTCGCTCCGCTTCGAACGGGGACCCAGCGTGAACACCGCATCCGAATGCTCGCTCCGGGCCGCATCGAACGGGGACGACGCATGAGCGACACTCTCGTCCGCCCCTCCGCGGAGGCCGCCGACAAGTCCCGGGCCGCGCGCCTGCTGGGTCAGGCGCTGCGCTCGCGGGAGATCGCGGTCTTCGCCGTGCTGGTGCTGCTCCTGGTGGTGGCCACCATCGCCAACCCGCGCTTCCTGGTGGGCAGCGACGGCTGGCGCGACCTGCTGGTCACCCCCTCGATCCTGCTGCTCCTGGCGGTCGGTCAGACCGCGGTCATCATCACCCGCAACGTCGACCTCTCGGTCGGGTCCACGGTCGGTCTGACGGCGTACGCCGTCGGCAAGATCTTCGTGGAGTTCCCCGGCATCCCCGTGGTCGTGGTCTTCGTCATCGGCGCCCTCATCGGCGCGGTGCTGGGGCTGATCAACGGCGCCCTGGTCGCCTTCGGGCGGGTGCCGGCCCTGGTGGTCACCCTCGGCACGATGTACATCTACCGCGGCGTCTTCCTGGAATGGGCCGGCAGCGACCGGATCAACGCCGGCGACCTGCCGGGCCGGTTCCTCTCGCTGGGCACCAAGCAGGTCCTCACCATCCCGGTGCTCACCATCATCGCCCTGGTGGTGCTGGCCGTGGTCGGCTTCTACCTGCGCTCGATGCGCTCGGGCCGGGAGTTCTACGCGATCGGCTCCGACCCGGCCGCGGCCCGGCTCTACGGGCTCCCGGTCACCCGCCGGGTGCTCGGCGCCTTCATCCTCTGTGGCGCTCTGGCCGGCCTGGCGGGCGTCTTCTACGCCGCCCGGTACGGCACGGTCAGCTCCGGTGCGGGGCGCAACCTCGAACTCGAGTCGGTCGCCGCGGCCGTGATCGGCGGCGTAGCGATCTTCGGCGGCACCGGCACCGTCTGGGGCGCCGGCATCGGAGCCTTCCTGCTGGTCACCATCGACCGGGTGCTGCCGCTCCTCGGGATCTCCGACTTCTGGCAGCGCGCCGTGGTCGGTGCCCTGATCATCGCCGCCGTGGCCCTCGACCGGGTGCTCTCACTGCGCAGGGAGCGACAACTCAAGCAGGCCCGTGACGAAGCAAGGAACGCATCATGACCAGCACGATCGAGAGCGCCGTCGACGCCCGCACCTACGCGGCGTACTCCCGGCCGCTGTGGTGGCGGGTGGTGATGACCCGCGAGTTCGCGATGATCGTCCTGCTCGGGCTGGTCTACCTGATCGCCCGCGGCGGTGTGGAGAACTTCGACAGCCCGCTGACGCTGTACTACCTCTTCCTCGACATCACGCCGATCCTGCTGATCGCGCTGCCGATGACCCTGGTCATCATCACCGGCGAGATCGATCTGTCGGTCGCCAGCGTGATGGGCCTGTCCAGCGTGTTGGTCGGCATCTTCCACGCCCAGCTCGGACTCTCCATCCCCCTCGCCGCGGTGCTGGCGCTGGTCGCCGGGTTGGTGTGCGGTGCCTTCAACGGCTTCCTGGTCGGGTACGTCGGACTCCCGTCCCTGGCGGTCACGATCGGTAGCCTCGCGCTCTTCCGCGGCATCGCGGTCGGGCTCCTCGGCACCGAGGCGATCACCGACTTCCCCGACCGCTGGACCGACCTGGTCAAGGAGCGTTTCGTCGAGGGGCCGTCGTTCTGGTCGGGCTTCCCGCTGGTGCTGGCCGTGGTCCTGGTGCTGATCGTCGTCTTCGTGCTGCTGCTGCACTTCACCCCCTTCGGTCGCGGGGTATTCGAGATCGGCCTCAACGACCAGGCCGCCGCCTTCTCCGGGGTCGACGTCGCCCGCACCAAGCTGACCCTGTTCATGCTCACCGGTGTCGTCTCCGCGCTGGCCGGCATCTACTTCGCGCTGCGCTACGGCAGCGCCCGCGGTGACAACGCGGAGTTCCTCGAGCTGCAGGTGATCGCGGCGGTGCTGCTCGGCGGCGTCTCGATCTTCGGTGGCCGGGGCGCCCTGCACGGGGTGATCGCCGGTGTCCTCCTGATCGGCGTACTCTCCAGCGCCCTGCGACTGGAGTCGATCTCCAGCAACGTCATCAACATCGTCATCGGAGTGCTGCTGGTGCTCTCGGTGATCTCCAGCAGCCTGCTCGGCTGGGTCTCCGGTCTACGCCGGGGCAGCACACCCTCGGTGCCGCCGAGCAATCCACCCGACCCGGGCACCAGCCCAGGCAACACCGGCACCAGCTCGGCCTCCAGCTGAGTGATGTGGTCGCGGGCCCGAGACCCGCGGCCGGACCGGCCGAGAAGCGGCCAGCGGTCCGAACAGCCCAACGAAAGGAACTCACGATGAAGCTCCACACCCGGAGGATCGCCTCCCTGGCCTCGGTGACGCTCATCGCCGGACTCGGCCTGGCCGCCTGCGGCGACGACAGCGGCAGCGGTAGCGACAGCGGCGGCTCCGGAGACAGCGCCTCCATCACGATGCTGCCCAAGAACCTCGGCAACCCCTACTTCGACGCCAGCACCACCGGCGCCGAGACCGCCGCCGGCGAGTTCGGCGGCGAGCTGGAGGAGGTCGGCCCCGAGACCGCGACGCCGGACTCGCAGGTGTCGTTCATCAACACCGCCGCCCAGCAGGGTGTCGACTCCCTGATCGTCTCGGCCAACGACCCGACCGCCATCTGCGACGCCCTCAACGAGGCCCGCGACGCCGGCGTCAAGGTCGTCACCTTCGACTCCGACACCGACACCGAGTGCCGCGACATCTTCGTCAACCAGGCCGACGCCGCCGGCATCGCGAAGGCCCAGGTCGACCTGATCGCCGAGCAGATCGGTGACAAGGGCAAGATCGCCATCCTCAGCGCGGCCGCCAACGCGACCAACCAGAACGCCTGGATCAAGCTGATGGAGGAGGACCTCGCCGCCAACCACCCGAACATCGAGCTGGTCGACACCGTCTACGGCGACGACGACGACCAGAAGTCCTTCGACCAGACCTCGGCGCTGCTCTCCCGCAACCCCGACCTGGCCGGCATCGTCTCGCCGACCACCGTCGGCATCGCCGCCGCTGCCCGCTACCTCTCCAGCTCGGAGTACAAGGGCAAGGTCGCGCTGACCGGTCTGGGCACCCCCGACCAGATGCGCGCCTACATCAAGGACGGCACGGTCACCGAGTTCGCGCTGTGGAACCCGACCGACCTCGGCTACCTCTCGGCCTACGTCGCGAACGCGCTGGCCAGCGAGGAGATCACCGGCGAGGAGGGCGACACCTTCGAGGCCGGCGACCTGGGCGAGTACACCGTCGGCGCCGACGGTGAGGTCCTGCTGGGCGAGCCGTTCGTCTTCAACGCCGAGAACATCGACGACTTCAGCTTCTGATCCGGCTGAAGACCGTTCGTCACCACAGTAGGAACAGGCGTCCGCGCCGATAGGGGAGAAGACCGATGCGTTACTGCTTCCAGCTCCAGGTCCGCCCGGAGCGACGTGAGGAGTACGCCGCCCGGCACGCCGCCGTATGGCCGGAGATGCTGCGCGCGCTGCACAGCTCCGGTTGGCGCAATTACTCCCTGTTCCTACGCGAGGACGGACTCCTGATCGGGTACGTCGAGGCCGACGACCTCGACGCGGCCCAGGCCGCGATGGACCGCTCCGCGGTCAACGCCCGCTGGCAGGCCGAGATGGGCGAGTTCTTCGTCGATCTCGACGGCACGCCGCCCGATCAGGGGTTCGTCCTCATCCCCGAGGTGTTCCACCTCGAGGACCAGCTCACCGCGCTCTCCGACCACCCGCCGAAGGCGTCGGACCCCGCTCCCACTTCCACCGACCGTGATCCGCGCTGACCGCGGCCGCCGCTCCACGAAGGCAGAGACACCATGACGACATTCGCGCAGATCGCCCCGATGCTCGAGGGGCAGGCGATCGAGGTCCCCTCCTGGGCCTACGGGAACTCGGGCACCCGCTTCAAGGTGTTCGGTACGCCGGGGACCCCGCGCACCGTGGAGGAGAAGATCGCGGACGCCGCGACGGTCCACCGCTTCACCGGCCTGGCCCCGAAGGTCGCCCTGCACATCCCGTGGGACCTGGTCGACGACTTCGGCGCTCTGCGCGCGTACGCCGAGGAGCAGGGTGTCGGGATCGGCACCATCAACTCCAACACCTTCCAGGACGACGACTACAAGTTCGGCGCGCTCACCCACACCGACCCCAAGGTGCGGCAGAAGGCGATCGACCACCACTTCGAGTGCATCGAGGTGATGGACGCGACCGGGTCCGCCGACCTGAAGATCTGGCTCGCCGAAGGCAGCAACTACCCCGGCCAGGCCGACATGCGCGGCCGGCAGGACCGGCTCGCGGAGAGCCTGCGCACCATCTACGACCGGCTCGGCGAGGACCAGCGGCTGGTGCTCGAGTACAAGTTCTTCGAGCCGGCGTTCTACCACACCGACGTCCCGGACTGGGGCACCTCCTACGCCCAGGTCGCGGCCCTGGGGGAGCGGGCGGTGGTCTGCCTCGACACCGGCCACCACGCCCCGGGCACCAACATCGAGTTCATCGTGGCGCAGCTGCTGCGGCTCGGGAAGCTCGGCTCCTTCGACTTCAACTCGCGGTTCTACGCCGACGACGACCTGATCGTCGGCTCGGCCGACCCGTTCCAGCTCTTCCGGATCCTGGTCGAGGTCATCCGCGGCGGCGGCTACGGCCCGGCCAACCCGACCGGCGAGAGCGAGGTCGCGTTCATGCTCGACCAGTGCCACAACGTCGAGCAGAAGATCCCCGGCCAGATCCGGTCGGTGCTCAACGTCCAGGAGATGACCGCCCGGGCGCTGATGCTCGACCGCGAGGCGCTCACCGCGGCCCAGGAGGCCGGTGACGTGCTCGGCGCCAACGACATCTTCATGGACGCCTTCTACACCGACGTCCGTGCCGACCTGGCCGAGTGGCGTGAGGGCCGCGGACTCCCCGCCGACCCGATGCGCGCCTACGCCGAGTCCGGCTACCAGGCGCAGATCGAGGCCGACCGCGTCGGCGGCGCCCAGCTCTCCTGGACCTGAGGCGCTTGCGCCGCCCCCGCGAGCCTCGCCGCCCGGACCCCGTAGCCCCCGACTCCCTCCCGACCCCTCCCACAAGGATCTCGTCATGACGAACCCGGCAGTCGCCGATCTGATCGCCCGCTCCAACACCCTCGGAGCGGACCCGAAGAACACCAACTACGCCGGGGGCAACACCTCTGCCAAGGGCGTCGAGACCGACCCGGTCACCGGGCAGGACGTCGAGCTGCTCTGGGTCAAGGGATCCGGCGGCGACCTCGGCACTCTCACCGAGCAGGGCCTGGCCGTGCTGCGCCTGGACCGGATGCGCGCCCTGGTCGACGTCTACCCCGGTGTCGAGCGGGAGGACGAGATGGTCGCGGCCTTCGACTACTGCCTGCACGGCAAGGGTGGAGCCGCGCCCTCCATCGACACCGCCATGCACGGCCTGGTGGAGGCCGCCCACGTCGACCACCTGCACCCGGACTCCGGCATCGCGATCGCCACCGCGGCGGACGGCGAGGAGCTGACCCGCACGGTATTCGGGGACAAGGTCGTCTGGGTGCCGTGGCGGCGTCCCGGCTTCCAGCTCGGCCTCGACATCGCCGCGATCAAGGAGAAGAACCCGCAGGCGATCGGCTGCGTCCTCGGCGGGCACGGCATCACGGCGTGGGGCGACACCAGCGCGGAGGCACAGCAGAACTCGCTGTGGATCATCGACACCGCCGCCGCCTACATCGACGAGCACAGCCGCCCGGAGCCGTTCGGCCCCGCCCTCGACGGGTACGCCGCCCTCCCGGAGGAGGAGCGTCGGGCCAAGGCGGCCGCACTGGCCCCCACGATCCGCGGGATCGCCTCGGCGGACCGGCCGATGGTCGGCCACTTCACCGACGCCGATGTGGTGCTGGACTTCCTCAGCTCCTCCGAGCACCCGCGCCTGGCCGCCCTGGGCACCTCCTGCCCAGACCACTTCCTGCGCACCAAGGTGAAGCCGCTGGTCCTCGACCTTCCGGCCGGTGCCTCGGTCGAGGAGTCGGTCGCCCGGCTCCAGGAGCTGGCGGTCTCCTACCGCGAGGACTACCAGGCCTACTACGACCGGCACGCGACCGCCGAGAGCCCCGCGATCCGCGGCAAGGACCCGCTGATCGTGCTGGTCCCCGGGGTGGGCATGTTCAGCTTCGGGAAGGACAAGCAGACCGCGCGCGTGGCGGGCGAGTTCTACGTCAACGCGATCAACGTGATGCGCGGCGCCGAGGGGCTCTCGACGTACTCCCCGATCGATGAGTCGGAGAAGTTCCGGATCGAGTACTGGGCGCTCGAGGAGGCCAAGCTCCAGCGGATGCCGAAGCCCAAGCCGCTCGCCACCCGGATCGCGCTGGTGACCGGCGCAGCATCCGGGATCGGCAAGGCCACCGCGCAGCGACTCGCCGCCGAGGGTGCCTGCGTCGTCATCGCCGACCTGGACGGTGCGAAGGCGGTCGCGGCAGCGGCCGAGATCGGCGGCCCCGACGTGGCCGTCGGCGTGGCCGCGGACGTCTCCGACGAGGCCGCCGTCCAGGCGATGGTGGACGCCGCCGTGCTGGCCTTCGGCGGCCTGGACCTGGTGGTCAACAACGCCGGGCTGTCGCTGTCCAAGTCGCTGCTCGAGACCACCGAGCGCGACTGGGACCTCCAGCACGACGTGATGGCCAAGGGGTCCTTCCTGGTCGCCAAGGCGACCGCGAAGGTGCTCATCGAGCAGGGCATGGGCGGCGACCTGGTCTACATCTCCAGCAAGAACTCCCTGTTCGCCGGCCCCAACAACGTCGCCTACGGCGCCGCCAAGGCGGACCAGGCCCACCAGGTGCGGCTGCTGGCCGCCGAGCTCGGCGAGCACGGCATCAAGGTCAACGGCATCAACCCCGACGGCGTCGTCCAGGGCTCCGGCATCTTCGCCGGCGGCTGGGGCGCCAAGCGGGCCGAGGTCTACGGGGTCGAGGAGAAGGACCTGGGCAAGTTCTACGCCCAGCGCACCCTGCTCAAGCGGGAGGTGCTGCCGGAGAACATCGCCAACGCGGTCTTCGTCCTCTGCGGCCCCGACCTGACCCACACCACCGGTCTGCACGTGCCCGTCGACGCCGGCGTGGCCGCTGCCTTCCTGCGATGAACCGTCCGCAGCATGACCGGGCCACGCGGCGCCCGGTCCTGGTGAGGTCGGCCCCGGCGAGGTCGGCCGGGCTCGGCGAGGCCCGCGGCCGGGGGAGGGGCGCATGACCGTGCGCGTCGCCGCCGTCGACCTCGGCGCCTCCAGCGGTCGGGTGATGATCGGTGAGGTCGGCCCGGACACGCTGCGGCTCCGGGCGGCCGCCCGGTTCCCCAACGACCCGCTGCGGCTGCCCGACGGCCTGCACTGGAACCTGCCGGGGCTGTACGCCGCTGCGCTCGCGGGACTGCGCGAGGCGGCGGCGGCCGGGCCGCTCTCCGCCATCGGGATCGACACCTGGGCGGTCGACTACGGCCTGATGGTGCAGGGGCGGCTGCTCGGGCTGCCCTTTCACTACCGCGACGAACAGCGCAACCGGGTGGGACCGGAGTCGGTGCATGCGCGGCTCTCGCACGCGGAGCTCTATCCGCGCAACGGGCTGCAGTACCTGCCGTTCAACACCCTCTACCAGCTGGCCGCCGATCCGTGGGCCGCGCACGCCGAGCGCCTCCTCCTGGTGCCGGATCTGCTCACCTACTGGCTCACCGGCCGGCAGGTGGCCGAGCGCACGAACGCCTCCACGACGGGCCTGCTCGACGTGACCACCGGCCGGTGGGACACCGACCTGGCGGCCCGGCTGGGGCTCCCGGACGGGCTGTTCCCGGAGCTGGTCGATCCCGGCACCCGGATCGGGGAGCTGTTGCCGCACGTGCGGGAGCAGGTCGGCACGTCCGCGCCGGTGGTGGCCGTCGGCTCGCACGACACCGCTTCGGCCGTGGTGGGAGTGCCCATCCAGACCGACGACGCGGCGTACCTGTCCCTCGGGACCTGGGGGCTGGTCGGCTTGGAACTGGACGCGCCGGTGCTCACCGAGGCGGCCCGGGCGGCCAACTTCACCAACGAGGGCGGAGTGGACGGCAAGGTCCGGTTCCTCAGCAACGTGATGGGCACCTGGGTGCTCAGCGAGACCCTGCGCAGCTGGCACCGGGCCGGTGAGATCGGATCGCCCGAGGACGAGCTGCCCGGGCTGCTCGCCGCCGCGGCCGCGGTCGACACCCCCGTGCCGGTCATCGACGTACAGGACCCGCGGTTCTCGCCGCCGGGGGACATGTCGGTCCGGATCGCTGCCTGGTGCGCCGAGCACGGGGTGGCGCCGCCGGAGGGCAAGGCCGCGCTGGTGCGGTGTCTGCTGGAGTCCCTCGCGGTGGCGTACGCCGACGCGCTGGGCACCGCCGCCGAGCTGTCCGGACGCTCGGTCGGAGTGCTGCACGTGGTGGGCGGGGGAGCCCGCAACCACCTGCTGTGCCAGCTGATCGCCGACCGTGCCGGCGTGCCGGTGCTCGCGGGACCGGTCGAGGCCACGGCGCTGGGCAATGTCTTGGTGCAGGCCCGGGCCGCCGGTGCGGTCGGCCCCGAGCTGAGCGAGCTTCGCGCGCTGGTGGCGCGGACCGACCCGCCGGTCGGATTCCAGCCGCGGACGAGGTGAGCGATGGAGCCCGGCGAGGCCAGGCGGCAGGGGGCCCTCGCCGAGGAGGAGCTGGCCGTCCTCGCCCTGCTCGCGGAGGGCAACACCGTGGACCGGGTGGCCCGGGAGCTCGGAGTCTCGGACCGGACCGTCCGGCGGCGGATGCGTTCGGCCGCCCGAGCTCTCGGAGCGTCCTCCACGATCGAGACGGTCGTCCTGGCCGTCCGGCGCCGGATGATCTGAGGATGCCTCACCCAGGCGGCAGCTCCACCGGATCGATGCCTGGCCCGCCCTGAGCGGAGGCAGGTCGCGACCTCCCGCTCGGACCCTTGTTGTGGTGACGCTCACATCGCCACTACGTTTGCAACGTTTCAAACCCTCGAACCCGAACACGCCAGAGTCCCGCCGCACCCCCGGAGACCCGCATGACGACCCCCGCCACCCCCACCACGCCCGCACTGCCCGTCCGGCGCCGCACCCTGTTCGGCGGAGCCGCCGTCGCTGCCGGCTTCGCCCTGCTGCCGCACGACCCGGCCGCGGCCATGCCCGCCCGAGGCCAGGGACCGGGCCACGGCCTCCTCCCCGACGCCCTGGTCCGCGGCTTCCGCTCGCCCGGCACCGCCACCGCCGCCGGCTTCCGCTGGTGGTGGCCGCACGGCGCCGTCGACCCGGTCGAGGTGGCCCGCGAGGTCGACCAGATCGCCGCCGCGGGCTTCGGAGTGCTGGAGATCGCCGACGTCACCCACAGCCTGCGGGCGCGCGACATCGAGATCGACCTCGGCACCCACGGCTGGGGCACGAAGGCGTGGCGGGACGGGGTCAAGGCCGCCCTGCGGCAGGGGCACCGCCGCGAGGTACGCATCGACATCACCGTCGGCCCGTCGTGGCCGGCCGCGGTCTCCACCATCACCCCCGACGACGAGGCCGCCTGCACCGAACTGGCCCACGGGAGCGTCGACGTGGCCGCTGGCGAGACCTACCAGGGCGCCGTACCCGAGCCGCTCGTCGGGGCCGAGGAGGCCAGCACCGTGCGGACCCTGGAGGCCGTCCACGCCTTCCGGGTCGCGGAGGTGACCACCCGGGAGACGAAGCTGATCCAGGCGTCCTTCCTCGACCTGACCGACCAGGTCGCCGACGGGGCGATCAGTTGGACCGCGCCCGACCAGGGGGCCTGGGTGCTGCTGTCGTACTGGCGTCGCGGCTCGGCCCAGGAGCCCGAGGCGGGTCCGCACACCGACCCGCGCTCCTACGTCGTGGACCACTTCAGCATGGCCGGGGTGCAGGCCGTCATCGACCTGTGGAACGACCAGGTGCTCGACGGCGAGATGCGCAGCCTCCTGCGGAGGGCCGGCGGCTACCTGTTCGAGGACTCCCTCGAGATCGAGACCGACGCGACCATCTGGACACCGCGGATGCTGGCCGAGTTCGAGCAGCGGATCGGCTACGACCTGCGGCCCTACCTTCCGGCGGTCGTCGAACGGGACGAGAAGTATCCCTACTCCTTCACCGACGTGGACCCAGGCCACGTCCGCGACGACTACAACCAGGTCCTCTCCGACCTCTACCGCGACCACCACCTGGTACCGCTTCAGCGCTTCGCGAAGACCCTCGGGATGGGCATCCGCATCCAGCCCTACGGCTTGGAGACCGACACCCTCGAGCACGCGGGGATCGTGGATGTGCCCGAGACCGAGTCGCTGGGCTTCAAGAACCTCGACGACTACCGCATCCTGGCCGGCGGGCGGGACATGGCGGGGCACACCCTGCTCTCCTGCGAGGCGGCCTGCTACTTCGGCGCCGCCTACCAGACCACCTGGGACCGGGCGCTGCAGACGCTCAACAGCATCTTCGTCGCCGGCGTGAACCAGGCGGTGCTGCACGGCTTCGCCTACGCCGAGGCCCCCGAGGTGACCTGGCCCGGCTTCGCCGCCTTCTCGCCCTACTACAACGGCGCGATCGGGTACGGCGAGGCATGGGGGCCGCGCACCCCGCAGTGGCGGCACATGCCGGACATCGCCGCCTACCTGGCCCGCACCCAGCTCGTCCTCCAGACTGGCACGCCGAAGTACGACGTGGGCTTCCTGCGCGCCAAGGGGTGGGCCTCCACCGGGATCGGGCCGGCGTGGATCACCAACAACGGCACCAAGTACGGCTGGTCGCACGGCTTCCTGACCGCGCCCGCACTGGAGCAGCCCCGTGCCGTCGTCCGGCGTGGCGTCCTGGCCCCCGAAGGGCCGGCGTACAAGGTGCTCGTGCTCGAGAACGACTTCTTCCGCGGCCAGGAGCGCGCCATCGCCCTGGACACCGCGCGCAAGGTGCTCGCCTACGGGCGTGCCGGCCTGCCGATCGTGCTCGTGGGCGACTGGTCCACCGTGGTGCCGGTCGGACTCGCCGAGAACGACGACGTCGACGAACTCCGCAGCGTGATCGGACAGGTGGCGGCGCTGAGCACCACCCGCCAGTCGCTGGACAAGGAGAAGGTCGGCGACGCCCTCGCCGACCTCGGCATCGTCCGCGACGTCGAGCACGAGGACTCCACCGTCCAGCACGTGCGCCGGGTCGAGGGCGACACGGATCTGTACTACCTGGCCAACGCCAAGCATGCCGAGAACCGACGGCTCTCCCGGGTCACCCAGGACGTGTGGCTGACGGCCACCAGCGCCCGGGCGGTGCCGTACCGGCTGAACGCCTGGACGGGGGAGATCGAGCCGCTCGCGCTCTACGAGCGCTCCGGTGACCGGATCCGGGTCTCGGTCGACCTGCACCCCGGCCAGTCCACCGTCATCGCACTGGCCGCACCGCGCCCGGGCAACCGTGTCTGGGCGACCGCGACCACCGGCGAGGCGGTCCGCAGTGAGGGCGGCCGCCTGCTGGTCCGCGCGGACACGGCCGGCGTGGTCACGACCACCCTGCCCGGCGGCCGCACCGTACGCACCACCGTCGACCGGGTACGGGAGCCGATCGACCTCGCCTCGTGGGACCTCGAGCTCGAGGACTGGCAACCGCGCGGCGAGAGCGCCACCGAGACGGTCAGGCCGGTGCGCTGGAAGCACCTCGACGCGCTGGTCCCGTGGTCGGAGGTCCCGGGGATCGAGGACGTCGCGGGGGTCGGGCGCTACCGCACCACCGTCGACCTCGGCCGTGACTGGGGCAAGGGCGACGGCGCCCGGTTGGAACTGGGTGCGGTCAGCGACACCTTCCGGGTGCGCGTCAACGGCCGCGACCTGCCGCCCTGCGACCGGCTCGACACCACCGTCGACCTCGGCGCCCACCTGGTGCGCGGCCGCAACCAGATCGAGGTCGAGGTGACCAGCCCACTGATCAACCGGCTCCGCACCGTCACTCCCGACGTCTACGGGGCGGCGGCCCGGGCCGAGCAGGGTCTGCTCGGTCCGGTCCGGCTGGTGCCCTACGTCGACGCGCAGGTCGGTCACTGACCGGTGCTGGGTGGTCGATCGGCAGCCGCACGGGCGTCGTACCGTGTGCGAAGGAAGGAAGTGGCCCGATGAGAGTCGCGCTGATGGTGACCTGTATCAACGACACCATGTTCCCGGGGACGGGGGCTGCGACGGTGCGTCTGCTGCGCCGGTTGGGGGTGGAGGTCGACTTCCCGGAGGCGCAGACGTGTTGTGGTCAGCCGATGGTCAACACCGGCTACCTGGACGAGGCGGTGCCGGCGGTGCGGTCCTTCGTCGACGCGTTCGCCTCCTATGACGCGATCGTGACGCCGTCCGGGTCGTGCGCGGGCTCCGCGCGGCACCAGCACGGGCTCGTCGCCCGGCGTGCGGGTGATCCCGCGCTGGAGCGGGCGGTGGCGCACACGGCGCCGCGCACCTATGAGCTCAGCGAGTTCCTGGTCGACGTGCTGGGGGTGACCGATGTGGGGGCCTACTTCCCGCACCGGGTCACCTACCACCCGACCTGCCACTCGCTACGGATGCTCGGGGTGGGCGATCGGCCCCGCCGGTTGCTGGAGGCGGTGCGCGGCCTGCGGCTGGTGGACCTGCCGCACGCGGAGGAGTGCTGTGGCTTCGGCGGCACCTTCGCCCTCAAGAACTCCGACACCTCCGTCGCGATGGGCGCCGACAAGGTGCGCCATGTCCGGGAGACCGGGGCGGAGGTCGTGGTGGCCGGTGACAACTCGTGCCTGATGCACATCGGCGGGATGCTCTCGCGGCAGCGTTCCGGCGTACGGGTGCTGCACCTGGCCGACATCCTGGCCTCGACCGAGGAATCACCGCTGGAGCAGTCCGTGGCAGGAGGTGTCCGGTGAGCGCCACCTTCGTGGGGATGCCGCCGTTCCCGTCCGCGGCCCGGGAGGCCCTGGCCGACACCCAGCTGCGGCACAACCTCGCCCACGCCACCGGCACCATCCGGGCCAAGCGGGCCGCGGTGGTGGGCGAGGTCGAGGAGTGGGAGTCGCTGCGGGTCGCCGGCGCGGCGGTGAAGGAGCGCGCGCTGCTGGACCTGGAGCGCAACCTGGTGACCCTCGAGGAGCGTCTGACCGCCCGCGGTGCCACCGTGCACTGGGCGCGTGATGCCGAGGAGGCGAACGCGATCGTCACCCGGATCGCGAAGCAGCACGCGGTCCGGGAGGTGGTCAAGGTCAAGTCGATGGTCACCCAGGAGATCGGCCTCAACGAGGCCCTCGAGGCGGAGGGCATCGCGGCCTGGGAGACCGACCTGGCCGAGCTGATCGTGCAGCTCGGCGGCGACCTGCCCAGCCACATCCTGGTGCCCGCGATCCATCGCAACCGGGCCGAGATCCGGGAGATCTTCCGCCGCCGGATGGCCGAGGTCGGCCGCCCTGCTCCCGAGGACCTCACCGACGAGCCGGCCGTGCTGGCCGGGGCCGCGCGGGAGCACCTGCGGGAGAAGTTCCTGCGCGCCACGATGGCGGTCAGCGGGGCGAACTTCGCGGTCGCCGACACCGGCACCCTGGTGGTGGTGGAGTCGGAGGGCAACGGCCGGATGTGCCTGACCCTGCCCGAGGTGCTGGTCAGCGTGGTCGGCATCGAGAAGGTCGTGCCGACCTGGGCCGAGCTCGACCCGTTGCTGCGGCTGCTGCCGCGCTCCTCGACCGGTGAGCGGATGAACCCCTACACCTCGACCTGGACCGGGATCACGCCCGGCGACGGTCCGCAGGAGGTGCACGTGGTGCTGCTGGACAACGGCCGCACCCGGGCCCTGGCCGACGAGGTCGGGCGGCAGGCGCTGCGTTGCATCCGCTGCTCGGCCTGTCTCAACGTCTGCCCGGTCTACGAGCGGGTCGGCGGGCACGCCTACGGGTCGGTCTACCCCGGCCCGATCGGCGCGATCCTCAACCCGCTGCTCAAGGGCACCGGGACCGACGCCCAGACCGACTCGCTGCCCTACGCCTCCTCGCTGTGCGGGGCCTGTTTCGAGGCCTGCCCGGTGCGCATCGACATCCCCTCGGTGCTGGTCGACCTGCGCGCCCAGGTCGTCGACGGCCATCGCGAGGACCGGTTCCCGAAGGCGGAGGCGGTGGCGATGAAGGCGGCCGGGTGGGCCTTCGGGTCCGCCGCGCGACTGGAGCGGGCCGAACGGGCGTCGGGCCTGGCCGGCCGGATGCTGGACCGGTTCGGCTCCAGCACCCTGCCCGGAGGGCGGCGATCCGCACCTCGCGTCGGTGGGCCGGCTGCGGCCTGGACCGGCGCGCGTGACCTGCCCGCGCCCGCGGGCGAGTCCTTCCGGGCGTGGTGGTCGCGTACCGACGGGCGTCTCGACGAGCCTGGCCAACACGGTCACCACAGCGAGGAGGACGGCGCATGAACGCGCGCGAGGAGATCCTGGGCCGGGTGCGGGCCGCACTCGCCGACATCGACCCCGAGGTCCGGGCCGAGCCCCCCGTGATCGCGCCGCCCGGCGCGCGTCCCCACGACCCGGTCGGTCACTTCGCCGAACGGGTCGCCGACTACCGTGCCGAAGTGGTGCGTACGCCGGCCGCGGACCTGGCCGCCGCCGTGCGAGCAGCCCTGCCGCAGGGCGCGCGCGCCGTCGTACCGGCGGGGCTGCCGGCCGAGGTGCTGGCCGGGATCGAGTTCCAGGTCGCCGACGAGGAGCTCTCCGCCGCCGAACTCGACGCGCTCGACGCCGTGGTCACCTGCGCCCGCGTGGGGATCGCCGAGACCGGCACCATCGTGCTCGACCACGGGCCCGACCAGGGTCGCCGCGCGCTCACCCTCGTCCCCGACCTGCACGTGTGTGTGGTCCGCGCCGACCAGGTCGTCCCCGACGTACCCGAGGCGGTGGCACTGCTCGACCCGGGCCGCCCCCAGACCTGGATCAGCGGCCCCTCGGCAACCAGCGACATCGAACTCGACCGGGTCGAGGGCGTGCACGGCCCCCGGCGACTCACCGTCCTCGTCGTGGAGTGAGGCGACTGCGCCTCTGGACAGTCCTACATCGGTCACCGAGCAGCTCGTCGAGCGGCAACTCGCAGTAGAGGCCGAGCGGCAACTCTCGGTGGATGTAGGCCTCGCCGCTCCCGTTCCGCTCGGCGTGGACGGCACATCGGGCGACGCGTCGCTGTTGTCCAGTGCCCGGATCGTCAGCCGGAGAGACCGGTCACCATGGCTAGGGAATTCCCCAGGGCGAACATCGCGATGAGGGCCGGGTAGGCGCTGACGTACTGGACCGGGAGCCAGCACAAGCGGTTGTAGTTGCGATAGACCTCCCGAACGATGGCCAGTTCCTTGGCCCAGAACTCCATCGCGCCCGCTTCCACCGAGCGCCATGCCTCCTCGAGGTCTGCGAACCCGCCGCGACTGTAGGCGTGGTCCGCCGCGATCCGCTGCAGGGAGGGCAGCCGGTCGCGTGCATAGCGCTCGACCCGGCGCTCGCCGTCGCGCCGCTGAAGTTCGCGCAGACCGAAGAAGGCAGCGACGGCGGTCAAGGCGCAGCAGACAGCAGCCACGAGGTTTCCACCGACGCTGTCGGGGTCCAGGCCCAGTACGGCGATCACGCTCATGGCGCCCCAAGGTGTGACGGGCATGACCAACAATCCCGCCAGCCCCCAGCCACGCAGGAACGGTCTCTGCCCGGGGGCGATGGGCAACATCACCGGTTCGTTCGACATCTGGACCTCCTTGGCGAGCGAATGCCCACCAGGCCAGGCGGCGAAACCCCAGATGCCGGGTTCGAGTCCGCACGGTCAGGGTCTTGCGGTTGTGGGCGTCGTGCCGCTGTGCCGAGCACGGTCCCCGAGTGGGGCAGGCTCAACGCGCGGGGAGCAGTCCGATCGACCGGGCGTGCTGACGGACGGCATCCGTGTCGGCCGCGAGCACGAACGGGACGTCGTGTGACCAGGTGTCGCTGACCTGCTCGACCCGCCGGTCGCCCGGATCCAGTCGTACCTCCCGGATGTAGACCGCGCGGATCCGTCCGGGGTGTGCACGGACGATGTCGGCGTAGATCTGGGGATCCAGCTCGCCCGAGTCGCCGATCAGCACGAACCGGAGGTGGGGATGGAGCGCCAGGACCTCCTCGATGCGCTCGTGCTTCCGGGCCCGTCCGGTGCGGTCGCCGACCAGGTCGCGCAGGAGCACGGGCCCGGACGGGAAGCCGTGGTGGCGCAGGAAGGCGAGGAGGAAGCCGTGCAGGTTCCACGGGCTGGAGGAGACGTAGAAGACCGGGTTCTCCTCGCCCGCCAGGTCGCGATACAACTCGGCGGCTCCCGGGAAGGGGGCACGGGTCAGGGCGGAGCCGAACAACGTGCGGCGCACCATCACCCACACTCGCTGGACCCCGGTCTGCAGGATCGTGTCGTCCACGTCCGAGATCACGCCGTACGTCGCGCTCTCGGCCGGCACCCGGATCGCCACCGGGGTGCGGTGCGGGTCGGTCACGTCGCGGTAGGTGCCGCGGAGCTCCACGGACCCCTGGTGCCAGGGATGCTCCAGCGGCAGGCCCGGGAGTTCGGCGCGGAAGTAGCCGTCGCCGTCGGTGACCACCTGCACACACGTGTCGGCGACGACGAGCCGCAGCGGCACGCCCGGCAGTTCGATGGTGCGGAACTGGGCCACGCTGCGACGCAGCGCGGTGAACAACCCCTCGCCCTCGACGGCCGAGGTCGGCACCGGGTTGTCCAGCACCCGCCCACGCACCACGACGCCGTGCCGGCCACCGTGCCCGCCGTACGACTCGATCCGGAAGTTCTGCATCGGACGCTGCACGCGGCGGCGGCGCCGGCGCGCGTCCCACCATGCCTCGAGGCCGGTCAGCAGGCGCTGTGTTCGTCCCACCAGGACACTATGGCGCGGGTACCCTCGCCCCTCCCGCGAGCGGCTCGCCCGCGAGTCACACCACTAGGATCGGCCGGGTGGACGAGACGTTGGACGAGGGGCCGTTCTTCCACGGCACCAAGGCGGACCTGCGGGTGGGCGATCTCCTGACCGCGGGCTTCCGGTCCAACTACCGGCCCGAGGTCGTGATGAACCACATCTACTTCACCGCCCTGCGGGACGGTGCCGGTCTCGCCGCGGAACTCGCGGCAGGCGACGGCGATCCGCGGGTGTACGCCGTGGAGCCGACCGGCGCCTTCGAGAACGACCCGAACGTGACGGACAAGAAGTTCCCGGGCAACCCCACCCGCTCCTACCGCAGTTCGGCACCCCTCCGGGTGGTCGGCGAGGTCGAGGACTGGACACGGCTCACCCCCGAAGCGCTCCAAGCCTGGCGCGACCGGTTGGCGGCGATCAGTGCGGATGAGCGCGCCGAGATCATCAACTGATCGCAGCGACCCCGTCGGCGTGCGCGGGGCCGGTGAGATCTCGTCCCACTACCTGGATGCGAAGGGGTTTCCGCCCGCTTGAGTCCGTTGGCGATGACTCGGCATCCCCTTGAGGGTGAGGGTGCGGTGACGGTCCGTGTCCATCGACAGCCGGCACGGACGGTTCTACTGTCGAGAGGTCAGCACGGCTTCGAGGGCGGCGATGCGGTGCCCGGGGGCCGATTGTTCCGGTGGCGCCAGCAGGGGAACAGTTCATGACCGGTGTCTTCGAGGTGTTGGAGGGCCTGCCGGCGATCCGCGCCTGGCAGGAAGAGGTGTACGTCGATCTGCATCAGCACCCGGAGCTGAGCTCGCACGAGACCCGCACCGCGGACGTGGTGGCGGGCCACCTCACCGAGTTCGGCTACCAGGTGCACCGGATCGGCGGGGGTGTCGTCGGCGTCCTGACGCAGGGGGAGGGCCCGTGCGTTCTGTTCCGAGCCGACATGGACGCACTCCCGGTGACCGAGCAGACCGGCCTCCCGTACGCCTCCACGGTCACTGCCACCGACGGGGAGGGCAACACCGTCGGCGTCATGCACGCCTGCGGGCACGACGTACATGTGACCTCGCTGCTCAGCGCCGCCCGACTGCTCGCCGAGTCCCGTGACTCCTGGGCCGGCACCTTCCTCGCGCTGTTCCAACCTGCGGAGGAGACCGCCGCGGGCGCACGGGCGATGGTCGACGACGAACTCGTGGCGAGGCTGCCGCGCCCCGATGTGGCGCTGGCCCAGCACGTGCTGGGCAGTGTGGCGGGCACGGTGGACACCCGGTCCGGTCCGGTGCTGTCGTGTGCCGACAGCATCCGCATCACCGTGCACGGCGCCGGTTCCCACGGCGCGATGCCCAATCTCGGGGTCGACCCGGTCGTGGTCGCGGCGGCGATCGTGATGCGGCTCCAGGGGATCGTGTCGCGCGAGCTCCCACCGGGCGAGCGGGCGGTCGTCACCGTCGGCGCGATCCGTGCCGGGACGAAGAGCAACATCATCTCCGACCGCGCGGAGCTGCTGCTCAACACCAGGGCCTACTCCGAGGAGATCCGCCTGCAGATCCGCGCGGCGATCGAGCGGATCGTGCGCGGTGAATGCGTCACGTCGGGCTGCCCGAGCGAGCCGGAGTTCGAGTACTACGACCAGTTCCCGCTGACCATCAACGACGCGGTCACGACCGAGAGGGTCGACGCCGCGCTACGCCGGCATTTCGGCGAGGATCGCGTCGGTGAGATGGCGCCCGTCCCGGCGAGCGAGGACTTCAGCCGGATCCCGGACGCGTTCGGCGTCCCGTACACGTTCTGGGGACTGGGCGGCTATCCGGAGGGTGTGACGGCGCCCGGCAACCACTCGCCCTTCTTCGCACCGGTTCAGCAGCCCACCCTGGCCACCGGCGCCGAGGCGATCGTCGTCGGCGTCCTGGCCTACCTCGGCCAGGAGGCATGATGAGTGCTGCCGCAGTATCACCCCAGCGCCTTGCGGCGGAGGGCGCAGCGAGCGCGTTCGAGTAGGCGCTCGGAGCTCAACGGACCGATTCCGCCCCACCTCGTCCTGCGCGAGTCCGTGCCGCCCCCGGACGCAGGAGTGCGCGAACGGCGGCGGAGACGCCCGGTGTCGGGCACAATCACCCACGTGAACGACCACGCCGACGTCGCGGCCGCCCAGCCCGGGGTCGCACGGCCGCGGCTCGACCGGACGGTGCTCC
The DNA here is from genome assembly GCF_000422825.1 of Nocardioides insulae DSM 17944. GTDB lineage: Bacteria > Actinomycetota > Actinomycetes > Propionibacteriales > Nocardioidaceae > Nocardioides > Nocardioides insulae. The sequence goes on from NZ_KE383928.1 coordinate 237,686, forward strand.
TCGGCAACGTGATCGCGGGAGCCGTGTGGCTGGCGGTGCCGGCGCTCTCCGGCAGCTGGATCCTGGCCCTCGTCGCGATGGCCTACGTCGTCCCGGCCAGTGTCTTCCAGGCCGTGATCTACGGCCGCGAGTCGCTCTCGGTGCGCCAGGAGCTGCTGGCGTGGGTAGCGCCCTGGCTGGCGGGGGTGGCGATCTGCACCTGGCTGGTGTCCGGGTCCGGGGGTGAAGGCTCGACCCTGCTGTCGCTCTGGTTCGGGCTGGTCCTCGGCACCGTGGGCTACCTGGCGTGGCAGTTCCTGGCCCTGGCCGTGCGACAGTTCCTGACCTGGCGGGCGGGAGCGGCCCCGGACCGGTCCTGCCCGTAGCTGCTGCCGGGCTCTGGCAGGTGGACACCTCGCGACCGGTCAGTCTGCTGGCGTGTCCTGGCGGGTGCGGGCGGTGGTGCGGCGTACGGCGATGCCGGCCAGTGCGGCGACGGCGGCGGCCGCCAGGAGCACGATGCCCCACCAGGAGGTGACCTCGCGGCCGAGCGCGGCGTAGAAGGCCGAGAGACCGATCGTGGTCCAGACCAGAGCCCAGGCGGCGCAGCCGGGAACCATCGCGATCAGGTAGCGGCGGAAGGGCATCCGCGCCACCCCGGCGCCGGCGTTGACCGCTGTCTGGGCGCCCACGGTCAGGAACGAGACCGTCACCGCAGGTGCCCCCCAACGCTGGACCAGGCGCAGGCCACGGTTGGCGGTCTCACCGCTGAGCCAGCGGTGCACCCGCGCGCGCCAGCCGGTGGTGGGGCTGGTGTGCAGGAGGGTCTGGTTGGTGACGACCCGGGCGACCCAGTAGGTGGCCTGGGCGCGGGCCAGCACGACGCAGAAGAAGAACAACCACGTCCACATCAGCGTCCCTCGCGTCGCCTCGCCCACTACCGACCGCCAAGGTTAGGCGATCCTATTCTTGCTCACCCATTCCGGTGCTGCACGGTCGAGTGGGTCAGCGCGACTCCCTTGAGCACCCCCAGGCGGGGCGCGCCCGGCCGGGGCTGGACGCCGTAGGTTGAGCCCATGAGCTCGGAGTCCGCAGGCAGCGACACCCAGGCCGGGCATCCGGGGGAGCCTCATGCCCAAGAGGGGCTCGGGAACCGACTGAACTGGCTGCGGGCCGGCGTCCTCGGAGCCAACGACGGGATCGTGTCGGTGGCCGGCATCGTGATGGGGGTCGCCGGCGCCACCACCGAGCGCGGCCCGATCCTGATCGCGGGTGTCGCCGGGCTGGTGGCGGGGGCGCTGTCGATGGCGGCGGGAGAGTACGTCTCGGTCTCCACCCAGCGCGACGCCGAGCTCTCCCTCCTCGACCAGGAGCGGCAGGAGCTCGAGGAGATGCCGGAGGAGGAGTACGACGAACTCGCCGGACTGCTCGAGGGCAAGGGCCTCTCCCCGGAGCTGGCCCGCGAGGTCGCCACCGAGCTGACCGAGCACGACGCCTTCAGCGCGCACGCCGAGATCGAGCTGGGCATCGACCCGGACGACATCACCAACCCGTGGCAGGCCGCGCTGGCCTCGATGCTGGCCTTCACCGTCGGGGCCCTGCTGCCGACGCTGACCATCCTGCTGCCCGTCCACCACCGCCTCTGGGTGACCGTGGTCGCGGTGGTGGCGGCGCTGGCGTGCACCGGCTGGATCAGCGCCCGCCTCGGGTACGCCGACCCCCGCCGGGCCGTGCTGCGCAATGTCGCCGGCGGGTTCTTCGCGATGCTGGTCACCTTCCTGGTCGGCTCGGCGCTGGGTGGGGCCGGGGTGGTGTGAGGATGCGGGCCTTCGTCGCGCTGGTGCCGCCGGAGCCGGCGATCGAGGATCTGGACGACTTCCTGGAGCCGCGCCGGGAGGCGGCGGACTTCCGCTGGAGCGCGCGCGACCAGTTGCATGTGACGCTCGCCTTCGCCGCCGACGTACCGGATCGTGCGCTGGACGAATGGATGGAGCGGCTGGAGCGGGCGGCACATCGCCGTACTCCCTTCGACGTGGCGCTCGCGGGTGGGGGTGCCTTCCCGGACCCGGCTCGCGGCCGGGTGCTGTGGGCCGGTCTGGATCTCGGCCCCGAGGCGGTCACCGAACTCGACCGGCTCGTCACCGGCGCCCGGGCGGCGACCTCGAAGAGCGGGATCGACGTGGTCGGCCGGCGGTTCCGTCCTCACCTCACCCTCGCCCGGGTGCGGCACCCCCAGGAGCTGAGCAACTGGGTCCGACTGCTCGACGGTTACCGCGGCCCGGCCTGGACCGCCGACCGCGTCACCCTGATCGCCTCGCACCTGGGGGAGGGGCCGCGCGGCCGGCCCCGCTATCAGACGATGGCGGATTTCGCGCTCGGCGAGGCATGACGCGGCGGGGCTCGGCACTACCCTGATCCGGTGCCCAGGGAACGCCTCGTCGCGGTGAATCTCTCCGACCGTCACGAGGACGGCGAGCGATGCTGCTGATCCTCGACCTCCTCGGCCTCTCGGTCTTCGCGGTCTCCGGCGCCCTGGTGGCGGTACGTCGCCGGCTCGATGTCATCGGGGTGCTGGTGCTGGCGATCGTGACCGGTCTCGGTGGCGGGTGCGTGCGCGACGTACTCATCGGTGCGACCCCGCCGGCCGGTCTGGCCGACTGGCGCTATCTGGTCACGGCGGTGATCGCGGGCCTGATCGTCTTCAGGTACCACCCCGCGCTGGGCCGGATGGACACGCTGATCAATGTGTTCGACGCCTTCGGGCTCGGTCTGTTCTGCGTCAGCGGGGCGCTCAAGGCCACCGAGTACGGTCTCGGCCCCATGCCGGCGGCGCTGCTGGGCGTGGTCACCGGTGTCGGCGGCGGCATGATGCGCGATGTCCTCGCGGGGCGGGTGCCCGTGGTCATCAGCACCGGTGAGCTGTACGCCATCCCGGCCACCCTCGGGGCGGCGCTCACGGTGGTGGGGGCCCAGACCGAGTTGCCCACCCTGATGTTCGCCCTGCCCGCCGCCTTCCTCACCATCGCCTGGCGGCTCGGCGCGATCTGGCGCGGTTGGACCGTGCCACTGCCGAAGCTCTCCGAGGACCACTGACCGTCGCTCGCGCACTCCCCGCCCCCTCCCGGTGGGTCGCGCCCCGGCCGGGCGCATGAGCGGGGAACGCCTGGGCACTAGGAGTGCAGCGGCGTAGGCTGACGGGTTGGTGGCAACTCGACGATCGTGACGTGAACAGTCGGATTCGAGTCGGAGGAGGCCCTCATGGCCGGGAAACTGTGGTTCCTCGTGGGTGTCGGAGCCGGGTACGTGCTCGGCGCCCGAGCGGGTCGGGCACGCTACGAGCAGATCGCCGCGAAGGCGCAGGGGGTGTGGCACGACCCTCGGGTGCAGGACAAGACCGAACACGCCCAGCAGGTCGTGAAGGACAAGGGTGCTGCCGCCGCAGCGGTGGTCGCTGAGAAGGCGGCCGAGGCAGGGGCAAAGGTCGCGGAGAAGGTGAAGGAGAAGGTCTCCCCTGAGGAGACCGGCGAGACCGACCCGACCCGCGCACCGGACCCGCTCACCACGCCCGGCGCCGCGGCCCCGGGCGAGGGCCCCACCAGTCAGGCCGGACCGTGAGCGACGCACCGACCAGGCCGGGATCCCGGGAGGGTGCTCCCGGGGGAGGCGCTGGCTCGGCGGGTGCCGACGGATCGGATGCCGCCGCGCCCGACGCCGGCGAGGAAGCGGATTCGACCCTGCAACTGACCAAGCGGTCCTGGCTCTATGTCGCTCGCAAGACGATGCGCGAGTTCGGCGAGGACCAGTGCACCGACCTCGCCGCCGCGCTCACCTACTACTCCGTGCTGGCGATGTTCCCGGCCGCGATCGCGACCCTGTCACTGGTCGGACTGGTCGGCAACCCCGAGCGGACCGTCGACACGATGGGACAGATCCTGCGGGATCTGGGCGCGTCGAGCGCCGCCGAGACCCTCGAACCGACACTGACCAGGCTCAGCCAGAACCAGAGCGCGGGCCTGGGCTTCATCATCGGACTCGCGCTCGCGGTGTGGTCGGCGTCCGGCTACGTCAGCGCGTTCGGGCGCGGGATGAACCGTGTCTACGACGTCGAGGAGGGGCGACCCGTCTGGAAGTTCCGCCCGGTGATGCTGGTCGTCACCCTGATCACGCTGGTGTTGACCGCGCTGGTCGCGCTCAGCCTGGTCCTGACCGGCCCCGCCGCCCGGGCCGTCGGCGACGTGATCGGCCTCGGGGACACGGCGGTGACCGTCTGGCGGTTCGCGAAGTGGCCGGTGATGCTCCTCGTGGTCATCATCATCGTGGCGCTGCTCTATTACGCCACGCCCAACGTCAAGCAATCGAAGTTCCGGTGGATCTCGGTCGGCTCGGTGGTCGCGATCCTGACCTGGATCGTGGCCTCGGCCCTGTTCGGCTTCTATGTCGCGAACTTCTCCAGCTACGACCGCACCTACGGTTCCCTGGCGGGCGTGATCGCCTTCCTGCTGTGGCTGTGGATCACCAACCTCGCACTGCTCTTCGGGGCCGAACTCGACGCCGAGCTCGAGCGGAGCCGGCAACTCCAGGCCGGTCTGCCGGCCGAGGAGTTCATCCAGCTCCCGCCGCGGGACACCAAGAAGAGCGAGAAGGCCGCCCGGAAGCGGGAGGAGGACATCGCCCAGGGCAAGGCCCTTCGCCTGACCCACGGTGAGACCACCGACCTGGACGAGGCCACCAGCGGGGCCTCCGATACTGCGCCGGGCAAGACCTGAGCAACCGCGGCCCCGCTCCCTCAGGGCAGGTGGCGGAGGATGTCCTCGACCCGTTCCTTGGCGTCGCCGAAGAGCATCCGGGAGTTGTCGCGGAAGAAGAGCGGGTTCTGTACGCCGGCGTACCCGGTGGCCATCGAGCGCTTGAAGACGATCACCTCGCCGGCCTCCCACACCCGCAGCACCGGCATGCCGGCGATGGGGGAGCCGGGGTCCTCGGCGGCAGCGGGGTTGACGGTGTCGTTGGCGCCGATGACCAGGACGACGTCGGTCTCGGCGAGGTCGTCGTTGATCTCGTCGAGCTCGAGGACGATGTCGTAGGGCACCTTGGCCTCGGCGAGCAGCACGTTCATGTGGCCGGGCAGGCGGCCGGCGACCGGGTGGATGCCGAAGCGGACCTCGACTCCGCGGGAGCGCAACTGAGCGGTGAGCTCGGCGACGGGGTACTGCGCCTGGGCCACGGCCATGCCGTACCCGGGGGTGATGACCACCGAGGACGCGCCGGCCAGCACTTCGGCGGCCTCCTCGGCACCGATCTCGCGGTGCTCGCCGTGGTCGGCCTCCTCGCCGCTGGGGGCCTCGATGCCGAATCCGCCGGCGATGACGGAGATGAAGGAGCGGTTCATCGCCTTGCACATGATGTAGCTCAGGTAGGCACCGGAGGCGCCGACCAGCGCACCGGTGACGATCAGCAGGTCGTTGTCGAGCAGGAAGCCGGAGGCCGCGGCGGCCCAGCCGGAGTAGCTGTTCAGCATCGACACGACGACCGGCATGTCGCCGCCGCCGATGCTGGCGACCAGGTGCCAGCCGAGCAGCAGGGCCAGGATGGTCACCGCGATGAGCAGCCACAGCGCCGGTGAGATCACGAACCAGACGGTGAGGACGACGAAGGCGGCCAGGGCGCCGAGGTTGAGGTAGTTCTTGCCGGGCAGCACCAGGGGTGCGGAGGAGATCCGGGCGGACAGCTTGAGGAAGGCGACGATCGAGCCGGTGAAGGTGACCGCGCCGATGAACACGCCGATGAACACCTCGGCGCTGTGGATGCCGAGCATGTCGGTACGTCGCAGCAGGATCGCGGCCGGGTGCAGCGGATGGGCCTCGACGTGGAGGTAGCCGTTCCAGCCGACCAGGACCGCGGCCAGACCCACGAAGCTGTGCAGCAGCGCGATCAGTTCGGGCATCCCGGTCATCTCGACGGTGCGCGCACGCTGCAGGCCCACCAGAGCGCCGACGACCATGGCCGCGACCAGCAGCGCGAAGGCTCCGGACCCGAGCCCGTGGTCGAAGGCCAGGGCGATGGTGGCGACCAGGGCGATCGCCATGCCGATCATGCCGAAGGTGTTGCCGGTCCGGGCGGTCTCGTGCCTGGACAGGCCGGCCAGGGCGAGGATGAACAGCAGCCCGGCGACGACGTACGCCGCCGTGCTGGCGGTCTCGATGGTGATCACTTCCGCCTCAGCTCCTGGAGAACATGCCGAGCATCCGCCGGGTCACGGCGAAGCCACCGAAGATGTTGATGCTCGCGACCAGCACGGCGACGAACGCCAGCGCGCTGATCAGCCGGTTGGGGTCGCCGATCTGCAGGATCGCGCCGACCACGATGATCCCGGAGATCGCGTTGGTCACCGACATGAGCGGGGTGTGCAGCGCGTGGTGCACGTGCCCGATGACGTAGAACCCGATCACCACCGCGAGCGCGAAGACGGTCAGGTTGCCCTGGAGCTGGGGCGGGGAGAGGGCGATCAGGGCGAAGAGCGCGGCGGCGGCCACCGAGACCACGGTGACCTTCCCGCTCTCGGTCAGGGCCGGCCTCTTCTCGGCGGGTGCCGCCACGGCTGCGGGAGCAGTGGGGGCCGGGGCCGCGGAGACCTGCACCGGCGGCGGCGGCCACAGGACCTCGCCGGACCGGGTGACGGTGAGCCCACGCTGGACGACGTCCTCGAGGTCGAGGGTGAGCTGACCGTCCTTGCCGGGCGTCAGCAGCGTCATCAGGTTGACCACGTTGGTGCCGTAGAGCTGCGAGGTCTGGGCGGCCAGCCGACCCGGCAGGTCGGTGTAGCCGAGGATGATCACGCCGTTCTCGGTGACGGTCCGCTGCCCGGGGACGGTGAGCTCACAGTTGCCGCCGGTCGCCGCCGCCATGTCGACGATCACGCTGCCCGGCCGCATCGCGGCCACGGTCTCGGCGGTGATCAGCGTCGGGGCGGGACGGCCCGGGATCAGCGCGGTGGTGATCACGATGTCGGCCGCGGTCGCCTCCTCGGCGTACATCACCGCGGTCGCCAGCTCCTGCTCGGCGGTCATCTCCTTGGCGTAGCCGTCGGAGCTGACCTCGGTCTCCATCTCCACGGTCACGAAGTCGCCGCCCATCGAGGCGACCTGCTCGGCCACCTCCGGACGGACGTCGAAGGCGCGGACGATCGCGCCCATCGAACCGGCCGCACCGATCGCGGCCAGTCCCGCGACCCCGGCGCCGACCACGAACACCCGGGCCGGGGGAACCTTGCCCGCCGCGGTGACCTGGCCGGTGAACATCCGGCCGAACTCGTGCGCCGCCTCGACCACCGCGCGGTAGCCGCCGACGTTGGCCATCGAGCTCAGCACGTCCATCGACTGCGCGCGGCTGATCCGCGGCACCGCGTCCAGGGCCAGCGCCGTCACGCCCCGAGCGCCCAGCGACTCGACCAGTTCGGGGCTGCGTGCGGGGGCCATCATCGCGACCACCGTGGCGCCCTCGCGCAGCCGAGCGATCTCGTCCTCGGTCGGTGCATCGATCTTGACCACGACGTCGGCGGCCCAGACCTCCTCGGCCGTGCCGACCCGTCCGCCCGCCTCGAGGTATGCGGCATCCGCCTGGTCGGCGTATCCGCCCGCACCCGACTCCACCACCACGTCGTAGCCGAGTCTGACCAACTTCGCGGTCGTGGCGCCCGTCGCCGCGACCAGGGTCTGTCCCGGCGCGGACTCCTTCGGGATCCCGATCAGCACCGTGCCTCCTTGGCATGTCTCGTCAGCCACCCCGGGCCGGCAGCGTGCGTCGTGCACCGCGTCGGCGTACCGCCGTCGTGCACGCCGTCCTGGCCGACGCGCTCCGAGGTGGGTGGCCTCAACCTACTGACCTGACGACGAACCGGGCAGCGACGTTCATCACGTGGCACATGGGCCCGATCTGTGCAGGTCGGGCCGGATCCGGGCGCTCGCTTCGACCACGCGCGCGCACACAGGTACTGCGCGGGAGCGGATCCTCCTAGCGTCGGGCGCGTGGAGGAACTCACCGGATCACGCCTGTTGCGCAGCTGCCTGCGTCGCGCCCGCGGACGTCTCGGGCTGGGGATGGGGGCCTCCTTCGTGCGGCAACTCGCGTTCCTGGCGCTGCCCTTCATCCTGGGCCGGGCGGTGCAGGAGGTGATCGCGGAGGGGAACCATGACCGGTTGGCCGCCTATCTCCTCGTGCTGGCGGCGGTGGTCGTGGTCGAGTACGTCGGTCTGTGCGGGTGGATGGCGTGGTCGAACCTGGCCGAGGCCCGGCTGGCCGCCCAACTGCGGGAGCAGATGCTGAGCGCGGTCCTCCAGGTCGATGCCGAGGAGCTGGACTCCCGGTCCCAGGGGTACGGCGACCTGCTCTCCCGCGCGGTCGACGACGTGGACACGGTGCTGGTCTGGGTGCACGGCCTGGCCACCTGGGTGGTGATCGGCACCACCGTCGTGGTGCTGGTCCCGGCCCTGGCGGCCATCGACCCCGTCCTCCTCGCCGTCGCCCTCGGGTGTGCCGTGGCCCTCGCCGCGGTCAACATCGTGCTGCCCGCGCGGTTCAGGAGGCGGGTGGGTGCCTTCGCCCGTGCCCAAGGCGCCCGGGCCCGTTCGGTGGAGGAGATGACGGCGGCGCACACCGCCCTGCGTGGCGTCGGCGGTGAGGGCGTTCTGATCGAGCGGCACCTGGCGCGGAGTGCGGAGGTCACCCACCGGATCATGGCCGTGGCCCGGATCCGATCGCTGTGGACCGCGAGCGGCGACGCCGTTCCGCAGGTCGGGATCGCGGTGGGCCTGGCCGTCGGCGGACTCGCCGCGCTCACCGGCCGGATCGACGTCGGCCAGCTCACCACCTTCGCGCTGTGGATGGGCACCGTGCAGTTGGCGACCAACGCGATCGTGCTGCGACTGGGCGACTACGGCGCCGCGCGGGTCAGTGCCGACCGCATCGCCGAGGTCCTCGCCCTCGCGCCCCGGACGAGCGGGCCGTCCGCGACACCCCCGAGCGGGCCGGTCCGCCTCGACCTGGAGGATCTCGCGGTGAACGAGGCCGCTCCGGTCCGGCTCGCCCTCGGACCGGGGGAGTGGGGCCTGCTCACCGGGCCCACCGGGGCGGGGAAGTCCACGATGCTCCGCGCCGTGGCCGGGATGGCGCCCCACCGGGGCCGGGCCCGCTGGCGCGGTACCGCGCTGGCGGAACTGGCCGCGGACACCCGTTTCGACCAGGTCGCGCTGGTGCCGCAGTCGCCCCTGCTCCTGCACGGCACCGTCCGGGAGAACCTGCACCTCGCCGCCGGACCACTCGCCCACGCGGCGCCCTCGGACGAGGAACTGCGGGACGCCTGCCGGGTGGCCGGTTTCGAACCGGTGCTGGAGCGGCTGCCCGACGGCCTCGACACCGTCGTCGGGGAGCGCGGCTCCACCCTCTCCGGAGGTGAGCGGCAGCGGCTCGCACTGGCACGCGCCCTGCTGCGTCGTACGCCTGTGCTCCTGCTCGATGACGTCACCTCCGCCCTCGACACGGCGACGGAGCAACTCGTCCTGGATCGACTGCGCACGGCCACCGCCGACACGGTGGTGCTGTGGACCGGTCACCGCGACGCGGTCCGGGCGCGTGCCGATCACGTCGTGGACCTGGGGGTGGTCGCCCGTGGCTGAGCTCCGCGTGCTCTCCGACAGCCCCGACGAGACCCGGGTGCTACGCCGGGCCGCGCCGTACCTGCGTGGCCACGGCGCGATGCTGACCCTCACCACGCTCGCCACCATCGGCGCGGCGGGGTCGCGGATCCTCGGGTTCGCGCTGGTGGGAGTCATCACCGACGCCGTCCTCGCCGAGGACCGTGCCCGGCTGCTCCAGGCCGTGGGCGGACTGGCCGTGCTCGTGCTGGCGGGGTTCGCCCTCACCTGGCTGAGCGGGTACCTCGTCGTGCGCGTCGGGGAGGCAGTCGTGCGCGACCTGCGCGAGGAGGCGTTCGAGCGGGTCGCGTCCGCGCCGCTGCGGTTCCTGGAGGCCCACCGGGGCGGCGAGCTGGTACGCCGCCTCACCGGTGAGATCGCCGCCCTGTCGCAGTTCGTCGGTCAGACCCTGCCGGCCTTGGCCAACAGCGCCTTCCTGGTGGTCCTCACCGTGGTGATGCTGCTGGGCTACTCCTGGCCGCTCACTCTCGTGCTGGTCGCCGCGGCCACCATCGGTTCGACCCCCGTCGTTGTCGGCTTCCTCCACAGGGCACCGAGGGCGTTCGCCGAGCGGGCGGCGGCCGAGGCGCAGGTCTCGGCCCGGCTCTCGGAGTCGATTCCGGCCCATGACCAGCTCCGGGCGCTGGGCGCTCGTGAACGCCGGCTGCACCAGCTCGGCGGCGACAACGACCGGCTCCTCGGGGCACGGATCCTGGAGGTCCGCGCCACACTCTGGCTGCTGGCCCTCGACCTGGTCGGCGGGCTCGCGGTCGTGGTCCTCCTGGGTTCGGCGGCGTTGGCCACCGCTGCGGGATGGATCAGCGTCGGCGGAGCGGTCGTCTTCCTTCTCTCGGCACGCCGCGCCTTCGGCAGTGTCGAGCAGTTGGTCGGACAGTTGGGCGACCTCCGTGCTGCCCGCACCCACCTGGCTCGGGTGATCGACCTGACCGACGCCACCGCCCCCGCGACCTCTCCGACCCCCGAGCCGAGGGCCGTGGGGGAGAACGGGTCCGCGGCGACGCTGGTCGCCACCGACGTCGGGTACGCCTACGACCCCGGCACCGCCGTCCTGCACGGGGTGGACCTCACCGTTCGCTCCGGGGAGCGGGTCGCACTGGTCGGCGCGACCGGATCGGGCAAGACCACTCTCGGCAAGCTCCTGGCCGGGCTGTACCGCCCGGACTCCGGCGACGTGCGGCTCGGCGGCGTACCGCTGTCTCGGTGGGATCCGGCGGCGCTGCGGCGCGAGGTCGTCTTCGTGCCGCAGGAGGTGACGCTGGTCAGCGGGACGGTGGCCGACAACCTGATGATGGTCCCGGTCGACCTGGAGCCAGACCCGCGGCGCACGATGGCGGCGGCCGCCGCCTCGCTGGGGCTGGACGGTTGGCTGGAGTCGCTGCCGGAGGGCCTGGATACGCCGGTGGGTGATCACGGCACCCGGATCTCGGCGGGCGAGCGCCAGTTGGTCGCCCTGGTGCGGGCGGCGCTGCTGGATCCCGCGGTGCTCGTGCTGGACGAGGCGACCGCGGACGTCGACCCGGGCACGGCTGCCAGTGTCGAGGACGCGCTGAGCCGGGCCGCGCGCGGGCGCGCCGTCGTGGTGATCGCACACCGCCCCGACACCGTGGGCCGGGCCGACCGCAGTGTCGAGATGATGGGCGGGGTGGTGCGGCACTGAACCTCGGGCCGCTGGGCGACCCGGCTAGTTAGGGTTGCCTCATGTTCCTCGATCCGGGTGGCAGTTCCGTGGGCGGCGCCGCATCGACTGCCGCGGCCGTCGAGCCGGCCTTCGGTGCCTGGGGACACGACCCACACGTCCACGACTGCCACCTGCTCCTGTACACGCCGATCGGCCACGCCGTCGTCGAGGCCGAGGGGGTGGCCCATCACCTCAGCGCCACCGTGGCACTGTGGCTGCCCGCGGGTGTCTGGCACAGCGCCCGGTTCGACGCCGACTGCCTGGTCGAGGCGGTCCCGTTCGACGTCGTCCGCTTCCCGCGTCCCCCGGAGCCGGCGCGGCAGCTGCTGGTCGGTGAGGACCGGCGCCGACTGCTGCTCGCCTGGCTGCGGACGGCCGGCCGCCGGCCCCGGCTGCCCTCGGGGTTGTACGACGCGTTCCTGGGCGACCCTCCGGAGCAGGCCGGTCTGCCCCTTCCCGACCCGCAGTCGCCCGCGGTCTGCGAGGTCGCCGCAGGTCTGCGCGATCGACCCTGCGACCAGCGCACCGCCCAGGAGTGGGCCGACTCGCTCTTCGTCAGCTCCACCACCCTCCGCCGCGGATTCGTGGCGGAGACGGGACTCACCTTCTCCGAGTGGCGCACCAGGGCCCGCCTCAACGCCTCGCTGCCCCTGCTCGCCTCGGGACTGCTGGTCTCCGCGGTCGCCCACCGCGTCGGGTTCGCCAGCGCCAACGGCTACATCCTCGCCTTCCGCACGCGTTTCGGGCAGACCCCGAAGGCGTTCGCCACCGACCGCCGGGCGCTGTCACCCTGGAGGGGTGTCTGAGCTGCCGCGTCCCGTCCGCATCTTCACCCCTTCCGATCTGGTCTCCGCCGACCCGACGCCCGGCATGGACCGGGCACGCGCCTTCGAGTTGCCGTTGCTCTGGGCCGGCCAGGTGCTCACCGAGCCCGGAGCCGTCTCCGGGTGGCACCACCACGAGCGCAACGAGTCGAGCCTGTACGTCGTGCGCGGCGTGCTGCGGCTGGAGTTCGAGGGCTTCGAGGGCTATCTGGACGCCGGCCCCGGCGACTTCGTCCATGTCCCGGCCTGGACGGTGCATCGGGAGTCGAACCCCAGCAGCGAGCCGTCGCTGGCGGTGATCGCCCGCGTGGGTGGCGGCGTCCCGACGGTGAACGTGGACGCTCCACCCCGGGGCTGAGCGGTGCCGTCTCGCCCCGGGCGGCATCCCCGCCCCTCTCGGTCACGCGGCGGGGTCGGCCTCGTGGATGAGCTGCACCAGAGCGTCGGGCCCGGGCGCCGAATGTGAGGTTCGGTGCCCGGGCCCGGTCACGCCGGAAGGATGGGTCAGGGCCGGTAGTTCTCCGCCGCCTCGGTGAGATCCTCGACCTGGAGGTCGGCGGCCGCGAAGGTGTAGATGGTCCCGGAGGTCAGCGGGAACACGTTGCCCTTCTTCGCCGCGGGCAGGCGCTTGAACGACGCCGTGTCGAGCAGCGCCTGGGTGTCCGGGGTCGCCTCGCCCTCGAGGGTGGCGTCGTAGAAGATGATGTCCTGGTCGGCGAGGTCGGCGATGTTCTCCTGGGACAGTTCCTCGGAGTAGCGCTCGGGGTTGTCGGTGAAGTCCGGGTTGTAGCCGAAGCCGGCGGCGTCGAGTCGCCGCCAGGTCAGCGACTTGGAGGTGTCGACGTAGATCGCGCCCTCGTAGGCGCCCAGCGAGGTGACCTCGAGTCCGCCCACGGTGTCGCCGTACTGCTCGGACACGTCGGCGAGTGCGGCATCCAGCGCGGCGTTCTTCTTCTCGAAGTCGGTGGACTCCCCGACGAGGTCGGCGACGGTCGGGTAGTTGTCCCACACGTCGGTGGGCTCCTTGATGTCGAGGATCACGGTCGGAGCGACCTCGGAGAGCTCGTCGTAGTCGATGCTCAGGCCGCCGTTGTCCATGCCGATGATGAGGTCGGGCTCGAGCTCGATGACCTTCTCCACGTCGACGCCTTCGAAGGTGCCCACGGTCGGGACGTCCTCGTACTCCGCGTAGACGTCGGGGCCGAGCTCCTCGACCAGGAACTCGCCCTCGAGCGAGCCGACCGGCTCCACCCCCATGTCGGCGAGCAGAGACCCGGTCCGCCACAGGGCGACGATCCGTTGCGGGTCGGTGGGCACGTCCTCGACCGTCCCGTTCATGGTGTCCTCCACGGTCCGGGTGTCGGACCCGGACGAGGTGTCGGACTCGGACGCGTCGCTGCCGCCGCAGGCGGCGAGGGTGAGCGCCAGGGTCGAGGCGATGGCGGCGAGCATCAGTCGGGCTGGGCGAGGCACGAGGTCTCCTTCTGGTGGGCGACTCGGGACGACGAGATAGGTAAGGCTAACCTAGCGTCGTGCTTGCTCCAGTCCGCCCCCGACAACGGCGCATCCGGGTGATGGCCGCCTGTGTGGGCGGTTGCCTGGTGCTCGCCGTGCTGCTCAGCCTGGCGTTGGGCAGTCGCGCGATCGCGCCGGGCGAGGTCCTGGGCGCGATCTTCTCCGGCCTCGACTCGGACAACGCCACGGTGATCACGAGCCAGCGCCTGCCCCGGACCATCCTCGGACTCGTCTGCGGGCTGGCGCTCGGAATGGCCGGAGCGCTGATGCAGGGCCACACCCGCAACCCGCTCGCGGATCCCGGACTGTTCGGCGTGAACGGCGGCGCCGGCCTCGGCGTGGCCGTGCTGGTCTTCGGCTTCGGGGTCGCGGCGCCCGAGGCGATCGTGTTCGCCGCGCTCGTCGGAGCCGGCGCGGTGTCGGTCCTGGTCTTCGTGGCGGGACTGGGCGCCCTGCGCGGCGGGGCGCTGGTCCAGTTGGCCGTGGTCGGCACCAGTGTGGCGGCCCTGTGCACCGCGCTGACCTCCGCGCTGGTCCTGCTCGACAAGCAGACCCTCGATGTCCTCCGCTTCTGGGACGCAGGTTCTCTGGCCGCACCGGACCGCTCGGCCTGGGGCCTCGTGATGCCGTTGATGGGGGTCGGGATGGTCCTGGCACTGGCCAACGGGGTGGCCCTGCGGGAACTCGCGCTCGGCGAGGAGGTGGCCCAGGCCCTGGGCACCCGCGTGGCCACCGCTCGGGTGGTGGGGATCGCCGCGATCACCCTGCTCTGCGGCGGCGCGACCGCGCTGTGCGGGCCGTTGGCCTTCATCGGCCTGGTGGCGCCGCACGTCGTACGTCGGGCCTGTGCGCACGACTACCGGTGGCTGGTGCCGCTGGCGGGGTGTGCGGGGGCCGTGCTTCTCCTCCTCGCCGACACCATCGGAAGAGTGGTGAGCCCGCCCGGCGAGCTCGAGGCCGGCATCGTGATGGCGGTCATCGGCGCACCCGTGCTGCTCTCCATCGCGCGTGCGAAGAGGCTGGTGAGCCTGTGAGTGACCAGACGCTCGTCCCTGCCCGACGATCCGCACGGCGCGGCGTCCGGATCGGGCCCGTCGGCCTGGCCGTCCGGCCCTGGCCTGTGGTGGCGACGCTGCTCGGGCTCGCCGTCCTGGTGGTGCTGGTGGTGTTCTCCACCGTCACCGGGACGCTCGACCTGCCGCTCGACCGGGTCTGGGCGGCCCTGACCGGCGCCGGCACCCGCATCGAGGAACTGGTGGTCCTGGATCGCCGATTCGGGCGGGCCATGGTCGCCGTCCTGATCGGGTTCGCGCTCGGCTGCTCCGGGGGGCTCACCCAGTCGATCACCCGCAACCCGATCGCCAGCCCCGACATCCTCGGGGTCAGTGCGGGTGCGGCCGCCACCGCGACGTTCATCCTGACCATCCCGGGTGCGGTCGGGGATGCCACCAGCGCCTCGGCGGTGCTGGTGCCCGCGGCGCTGCTCGGCGGGCTGGTGACCACCGTTCTGATCCTGGCGCTGGGCTGGCGGGGCGGGTTCTCGTGCCTGCGCCTGATCCTGGTCGGCATCGCGGTGAACGCCCTGGCCGCATCCCTCACGACCTGGCTGCTCACCCGAGCCTCGCTCGACAGCGCCGCGGTGGCCAGCCGCTGGCTGGTCGGCAGCCTCGACGGAGTCCGGTACGACGACCTGGCCTGGCTGCTGCCGGTGGTGCTCGTCGGTCTGGCGGCCAGTCTGGTGCTGAGCCGCGACGTCGCGGCTCTGCGGCTGGGCTGGGACATCGCCGGTTCGCTCGGCACGCCGCCCGGCCGCACGGAGGGGCTCGCGCTCGCGGTGGCGGTGGTGCTGGCCGCGACGACGACAGCCCTGGCCGGTCCGATCGGTTTCGTCGCCTTCGTGGCCCCCCAGGCGGCGATGCGCCTGTTCCGCACTGCCGGCCCGCCGCCGCTCGCCGGCGGACTGGTCGGAGCGGTGCTGCTGCTCGCCGCGGACATGGTCGCGCAGCGCCTCCCCGTCCCGCTGCCGGTGGGGGTCGTGACCGCGGTGGTCGGTGCGCCCTGTCTTCTCTATCTCGTCATCCGGAACACCAGGAGGGCCAGTGTCTGAACCAGTCGCCGAGTCCGTGACCGATCTCGTGCTCAGCGCCCACGACATCACCGTCGGGTACGGCGCCGAGCCGGTGCTGCGCGACCTGAGGGTCGATCTGCCGCGGGGCCGGGTCACGACCATCATCGGTCCCAACGGCTGCGGCAAGTCCACCCTGGTGCGGGTGCTGTCCCGGCTGCTGCGGCCGAGCGCGGGCGAGGTCAGGCTGGACGGCGTCCCGCTCCAGACATTCCGCGGTCGTCAGTTGGCCGCCCGGCTCTCGATGCTCCCGCAGAACCCGCTCGCCCCCGAGGGGATGACGGTCGGAGACCTGGTCGCCCGCGGCCGCCAGCCGCACCAGCCCTGGTACCGCCAGTGGTCCCCGGAGGACGAGGAGATCGCGGCCGAGGCCATGCGGCACACCGGTGTCGACGAGTTGGCCGAGTGGCCGTTGGACGAGCTCTCCGGCGGCCAGCGGCAGCGGGCCTGGATCGCGATGACCCTGGCCCAGCAGACCGACCTGATGATCCTGGACGAACCCACCACCCATCTCGACCTGGCGCACGCCGTCGAGGTGCTCGACGTCGTGGTGGGTCTGCGGCGTCACGCCGGCAAGAGCGTCGTCCTGGTCCTGCACGACCTCAGCCTGGCGGCCCGCTACAGCGACCACCTGGTCGTCCTCGACCGAGGCGGGCTGGTCGTCGAAGGGCCTCCGGCCGAGGTGATGACCGAGCCGATGCTGGCCTCGGTCTTCGGGCTGAAGGCCCACGTCTTCCCCGACCCGGTCGCCGGGCTCCCCACGGTGGTGCCGGCCAGTCACGCGTGACCCGCATCCGGGTCGATCACCTCAGCCGCCGGACCGCACGTGCATCCGCTCGCCCTGCGGGCCGAAGAGGGCCAGCACCTCGGTCGGGTGGTCGCCACGGTTGGCGATCACGTGCGGCGTACGCGTGTCGAACTCGACCACCTCTCCCGGCCCCAGGTCGAGCACGCGGGTGCCGAGCACGAGGTGGAGGCTCCCCGACAGGACATAGATCCATTCGTAGCCCTCGTGGACGGCCGGCTGGTACGGCTCGGGCGGGTCGTGCGCCGGAATGACCAGCTTGAACGCCTGGACGCCGCCCGGACGGCGGGTCAGCGGGATGAAGGTGCGGCCGTGCCGCTTGATCGGCTTGGCCCGCACGCGGGGGTCGCCGGTCTCCGGAGCGTCGACGAGTTCGTCGAGCGGCACCTGGTAGGCCCGAGCGAGCGGGAGCAGGAGCTCCAGCGTCGGCCGGCGTCCGCCCGACTCGAGGCGGGACAGCGTGCTCACCGAGATGCCCGTGGAATCGGCCACCTCGGACAGGGTCGCGCCCCGCTCGGCGCGCAGAGCCCGCAGCCGGGGACCGACCTGCTCGAGGGTGTGGGTGACCTCATCCATCCGGCTAGTTTGCCGAAATGGCAACGAAGTTTGTCAAGCGGCGGCGGGTGTCGCACGCTGGAGGTGCAGGACCAGCCGGGCCCGCCGGCTTCGAGATCGAGGAAGGACCGCGAATGAGCGGACACACCCATCAGCGCACCTCTGACCACTCCCATGACCACTCCCATGGTCGGGCCGGGGAGTCCCAGGCCGGACAGCCCGGGCAGCACTCCGGACACGGGCCCAGCGAGGAGGAGGTGGCGGCGCTGTTCGAGCCGCACGGCTGGCAGGAGCGGTACGCCGGCGAGGACCAGATCTGGAGCGGCGACCCGAACCCGCAGCTGGTCACCGAGGCGGCCGGCCTGACTCCGGGCACCGCGCTCGATGTCGGCTGCGGGGAGGGCGGCGACGTGATCTGGCTGGCCCAGCAGGGCTGGCGGGTCACCGGGGCGGACTTCTCCGCGAACGGGCTCGCCCGCGCGGCCCGCCACGCCGAGCAGGCCGGCGTCGCCGAGCGCACCGACTGGTGGGAGGTCGACGCGCGCGACTTCGCCGCGGACGGCCGCACCTTCGACCTGGTCACCACCCACTTCCTGCACCCGCCGAACGGCGGGATGGTGGAGGTGGCCCGGCGACTGACCGAGGCCGTGGCCCCGGGTGGTCACCTGCTGGTGGTCGGACACGCCCCCTCGGAGCTCCACCAGCAGATGGGCGAGCAGCACCGGCGGGCCATGTTCCTCGCCGCGGACCTGCTCCCCGCACTGCCGGAGGACTTCGAGGTGCTCGTCGTCGAGCAGCGACCACGCCGGGTGACCCGCGAAGGCGTCACCATCGACATCGACGACTCCACCCTGCTGGCCCGTCGCCGGTCCGCCTGAGCGCTCGCGCCATCGAACTCCGCCGCGCGGCAGCGTGGCCGGACCCGCCGCGTCAGGCTCCTGCTTTCCGGCGCGGCGGCGGAGACACCACGTGCGCCCCGAACTCGGTCAGTCGGCGACGCCGTACATCCGGTCGCCGGCGTCGCCGAGGCCGGGGACGATGTAGCCCGACTCGTTGAGCCTCTCGTCCACGGCGGCGACGACGACGGTGACGGGGACGTCGACGTCGGCCAGTTCTCGCTCGAGTCGGGCACAGCCCTCGGGTGCGGCGAGCAGGCAGATCGCGGTGACGTGGTCGGCTCCCCGGTCGATGAGGAACCGCAGGGCCTCCGCAAGGGTGCCGCCGGTCGCGAGCATCGGGTCGAGCACGTAGCACTGCCGGCCGGAGAGGTCGTCGGGGAGCCGCTCGGCGTACGTCACCGCCTCGAGGGTCTCCTCGTTGCGGACCATCCCGAGGAAGCCGACCTCGCCGGTGGGCAGCAGCCGCATCATTCCCTCCAGCATGCCGAGACCGGCGCGCAGGATGGGCACCACCAACGGGCGGGGGTGGGCCAGGCGTACGCCGGTGGTGGGCGCCACCGGCGTCATGATGTCGAACGGCTCCACCCGGACCTCGCGGGTGGCCTCGTAGGCGAGCAGCGTGACCAGTTCGTCGGCCAGGGCCCGGAAGGTCGGCGAGTCGGTCTCGACCGCACGGAGGGCCGTCAGTTTGTGGGCGACGAGCGGGTGGTCCACGACGTGCGTGCGCATGCTCCGAGCTTAGGAGGGGGATGCCCGATCCGCGCGACAGCGCGGCGACCGTCTTGTCCATCAGCCTCGCCGGGAGGCCGACGACGCCCGGTGGAGGCGGTCCTTCCGGCCACCCGAGCGACCGCCCTTCCGGCCACCCGAGCGGCCCGTCCGGCGGGTGCGGTGTGACCTGCGCGAACGGCCCCGTCCTTGACCTCAAACCCCTTGGCGGTCCGGGGAACCTCTGTCACGCTTGGGGGCATGCCCGAGCAGATCGATGGCGTCGACTTCGCGCTCGCCGTCTACCGCGAGGAGGGCGTGTGGCAGCTCGAGGAGCTGGCCCACGACCTGCTGACCGACGTCGACGCGCTCGCCCACGCACTGCGACGGTTCCCCGGCGACGGGGGAGCGGTGGGCATGGTCGCCATCGACGAGGACTTCTTCATCCTTCTCCGTGTCGCGGGCAATTCCACCCGCGCCCTGCTCTCCGACATCACCGCCTCCGACGAGTGGGAGCTCGCCGCCGACGTGGTGGAGTTCCTCGGCCTGCCGTTGCCCGATGAGGAGGACGACGAGGAGCCCGAGCCCGCCGGCGACCTGGGTCTGCTCGCCGACCTCGGGATGAGCGCCGCCGCGATGGGCGAGCTGCTCGACGAGGAGGAGGATCTCTACCCCGACGAGGTCCTCTCCGAGGTGGCCCGCGCCCTCGGTTTCGGTGAGCTCTACGACGACGCCGTCGGTCTCACCAACGCGTAGTCTTCGGTCGTGATCACGGCCGACTGGGAGCCCGCGATGCGCTCCGCGCTGGACGAGGCGCGCGCCGCGCTGGCCACCTGCGACGTCCCGATCGGCGCCGTCGTCCTGGACCCCGAGGGGTCGGTCGTCGGTCGCGGTCGGAACGTCCGGGAGGCCGAGGCGGACCCCACCGGTCATGCCGAGGTGGTCGCCCTGCGTCAGGCCGCCGGCGCCCGCGGGCAGTGGCGCCTGGACGGCTGCACGCTGGTCGTCACGCTCGAGCCCTGCACGATGTGCGCCGGCGCCGCGGTCCTCGCCCGGGTCGACCGGATCGTCTTCGGGGCGTGGGACGCGAAGGCCGGTGCCGTCGGTTCGCTCTGGGACGTCGTCCGCGATCGCCGGCTCAACCACCGTCCCGAGGTACTGGCCGGCGTCCTGGCCGAGGACTCCTCCGTCCTGCTGGACGGTTTCTTCGCCTCGCACCGATGAGGTCGGGGTGCCGGGCGGGGCACTCGTCGAGGTATCAGCTGAACGCTCGCTTCCCGGGCGGAACTCCACCCGGGAAGCGAGCGCTGGTCGACCTGGCTAGACGGACGCCCGCTCACCTCCGAGCCGGCCCCGTCTCCCCGCGGGTCAGCGCCGCAGGGTGGTCAGCAACCGGTCGAGCAGACGGCGTCCGTCGGCCCGGATCCCGTCGTGCTGGTACTCGTTGGTGATCAGCGGACGGAGTCCGCGGACGGCGGCAGCGGTCTGCAAGGAGAGGTCCCGGGGGACGAACATGTCGTCGTGGTAGATCGCCGCGGCGACCGGGACCTCGTTCTCCGCCAGCACGTCGGGTCGGTACAACGCGGCGAAGTCCGCCCGGGCGGCGAGCGCCTCGGCGGCTCCGCGGAGCGGCACCAGCGCCGGGTCCTCCTCGAACTGCCACGGGAAGATGTGCTCGCCGGTGAGGAGGGGTACCTCGGCACCCGGGTCGAACTCGGGCAGGGACGAGCGCACCCGCTGGGCGGCCCATCCGGTGGCGCCGCCGGAGGCTGCCCCCTGCGCGTAGATGGTCTCGTGCATGACGGCGTAGAGCGGGTTGGCGGCGAAGGAGACCACTGACCCGACCTCGCGGAGGAAACGCTCCCGGAGCCGTCGTTCACCCCGGACGGTCGTGAACGGCGCCTCGAAGGTGTAGTGGAGTCCGTCGAACCCGGTGGAGGAGCCGAGGTTGATCCCCACCTGGAGGAAGCGACGTGCCGAGAGCCGTTCGCCGGTGGGCAGCACCTCCTCGGTGTCCGAGAGGTGCCGGACGATCTCCCGGACGGTGGCCGCGTCACCCGGGTACCGCGCGAAGAACTCGGCGTTGCGCCGAGCGGTCTGCGCGAAGGTACGCCGGTAGACCTCGTCGGCCGGTCCGGTGAGTGCCGGCAGCCCGGCGGTGATCAGCACCTCGCGCAGCCCCTGTGGCGCCTGCGAGAGGTACGCCGTGGCGATGAATCCGCCGTAGGACTGGCCCAGGACGCTCCAGCGCTGCTCGCCCAGGGCCTGCCGCAGCAGTTCGGCGTCCGCGACGATCGAGTCGGCCCGGAAGTGTGCCAGGTACGCCGCCTGCTCGGCCGGGTCACCGAACTGGGCCAGCGACTGCCGGTCCGCAGGAGTGGACAGGCCGGTGCCGCGCTGGTCGAGCAGCACGACCCGGTACTCCTCCAGGGCGCGGTCGAGCCAGCCGCCGATCGAGTCCGGCCGGTTGGCCCGGTTGCCCGGCCCGCCCTGGAACCACACCAGGCGGGGGCGCCCGTCGCCGCCGTCCCGCACGAACTCGCGGGCGAACAGCTCGATCTTCGCGCCGGTCGGCGAGGCGTGGTCGAGGGGGACGGTCAGGGTGTGCTCGTGGACGGTGTGACCGTCCAGGCGGTGGGTGCTGGTCTCCATGGTGGTCACCTCAGCGGTTCCTGCGGTCTCAGTACCCGTCGACGCCGAGTTCCTGGCAGATCGCCACGACCTCGGGGTGGACGTAGACGCCGTTCTCCTCGATGGCGACCCCGTCGACGTAGATCGAGGGCAGCACGTTCGAGCCGTCGGTGTGGGCGGGGGCGACCCAGGGCTCGCCGCCGATCCAGGCGCCCTTGGTGCCGATCCCGAACTCCACGCAGCCGAAGACGCGCTCGTCCTCGACGATCCGGCCGGTCGACTTGGTCACGCCCGGGTTGTAGCCCAGCGACCAGTGCGCGACGCGGTACATGTTGGGGTCGTTCTGGGCGGCCAGCCAGTCGCGGTAGACGGTGGCGTCGCGGCCCTCGCCGGCGACGTCGGTGACGACGCCGTTCTCCACGGTGAGGGTGATCGGGTTGGTGATCAGGCCGTTCTCGTCGGGCGGCCAGGCGGCGCCGTCGAAGACGATGGTGCCGTTCTGGGTCTCCTCGAGGGGGTTCCAGGAGATCTGGCCGGCGAGCATCACCGACATGCCCGGCTTGTCGGCGGGGATGCCGCGGACGTGGATGGGGCGGTCGCCGGTGCGTCCGGTGATGTCCATGCCGTTGGCAGAGGTGATGCGTACCTCGTCGCCGGAGCTGAGCAGATCGACCAGCTTGTCCCCGAGCTTGCGGACGCCGGCGTAGTCGACCTTGGCGACGGTGTCGACGAGCATCTGCACGTCCAGGCCGGTCAGGCAGGTGTAGCGGGTGCCCCGCTCCATCGCTGCCCGGAACGCGTCGGAGTGCATGATGTAGCCGAGCTGGAGCTCGATCCACACGTCGGCGCCGAGCGCGGCTCCGGCCACGGGTGCCGGCGGCTCGATCGCCGACTGCCAGCGGGTCTCGTAGCGCACGATCACGGGGTGCGCACCGACCGCCTTCGCGGCGCCGCCGAGGAGCTCGGCGACTCGCATGTCCGACGAGGTGTCGGCCGTGATCAGGACGTTCTCGCCCTTCTGGACGCACATGATCTCTTCGATCAGCTTGCGCGCGCCGACGAACGCCTCGAAGGCGAGGTATTCGCTGCGCGACTCGATCCGGTTGGTGACCTCCATCGAGGTTCCTCCTTGTTCCTGGGGGTAGCGGGGTGTCGCTCTGGTTCTCGGGGTGGTGTTGCGATGTCCGCCGGGGTGTGGCGGGGCGTCGGCAGGGTCAGGTCTTGACGATCTTGCCGAGCGAGGCGATGGCGTCCCCGGCGATCAGGCCGGCGCCGACGAGGGCGAGGTCCTCCTCGGCCTTGGTGCCCTTGTAGCGGCGCACCAGCACCCTCACGAGCAGGGCGGCGAAGACCAGCCAGCAGGCGTACGGCGAGGCGATGAGCAGGCCGGTCGCGAGCATCACGCCCATCTGTCGACTGGACCCGCCGAGGGCCTGGATGAGGGCGCCGGGGATCGCCCAGATGATCAGGTTGCGGACGGCGTCCGGGTTGCCCAGGCCGCTGGTGATGGTGTCGGCGAAGACGGTGGCGACCGGGGGGATCAGGCCGTCCTCGAAGTAGTAGCGCCAGAGCAGGGCGACCATGACCAGCGCGACGACGAAGCCGATGATCGCGGAGTAGTACTGCTGCTTGCGGCCCGACATCTCGTAGGTGGCGTACCCGGGGCGGCCGGAGTGGATCCGGCGCAGCACCCAGCCGGCCTTGAAGTCGTAGCCCAGGTCGGCGAAGGCGGGACCGGTCGCGGCGCAGTAGCCGACCAGGACCACCAGAGGCACCTCCGGCAGCCCGATCACCAGGCCGATGACCAGGAAGATCAGGGTCACGGCGAACGCCGGGAACCAGCCGGAGTGCATCGCCGCGAGGCCGACGATGATCTCGTGGACGAAGGCGGCGACGGCCGCGAAGAGGACCCAGCCGATCAGTGCCGGGACGGACAGGTCGGCGGTGATCCCCGAGACGGCGGCCAGGGCGACCCCGACCAGGATGAACAGGACGAACCCGAACCCGAGGCCCTTGCCCAGATCCTCCGAGCTGCGGCTGGGCACGAGCGAGGCGTCGGCCTCCGCGGGGTTCGACTCGGCGGGGGTGACCCGCTGCTCCTTGGCGCCGCGGCGGCTGAACAGGATCCGCATCGCCTGGATCAGCGCGACCAGGCCGGCACCGATCATCACGCCGTGGGGGATGTACTCACCCGCGAGGGAGACGTCCTCCAGGCCCGGGATCATCGGCGAGTACTGGTTGATCAGCAGGCCGACGCCGAACATGAAGAGGGCGACGATGTTGCCGATCAGGGCGGCACCGGCGGCCGAGGCGCTCAGCCCGAGCCAGGCGAGTACCGCGCCCAGGACGCCGCCCGCGATCAGCACCTTGGCGCGGTGGCCGCCCTCGTCGCCGGCCTTGATCGTCTCTGCGGCCGCGATGCCCGGCGGCCAGGCCGCGCTGGCCGGGAGGAAGCGGGAGCCGAAGGTCTTGTAGAGCACCCAGGAGTCGACCGCGAGACCTGCGGCGGCACCGAAGAGGAGCGGCCAGACCAGGTCGGACCGGCCGAAGGCCCACCCGATCGCGATAGGCGTGAGCAGCGCGTTCGCCGCGCCGAAGGTCGCCGAGGAGATCGCGGTCTGGGCGAGGTTCTGCCGGTTGGTGTCCCGGAAGCTGCTCAATCCCCAGATCCCGACGCGGCCGAGCATCATCGCGATGAGCGCGCCGATCACCGAGGTGTTCGCGGAGATGCCCAGCGTGGTGATCAGGTGCAGGCCGATGAAGGCGCCGAGGGCGGAGAGCAGGAGGGTGACCACGAGTGTCCGCGGCGCGAACGCCCGCGGGTGCTGCAGGGGCTCCTCGATGAGCTCGCTGTGCGTGGGTTGTGGAGCCATGACGGTTCCTCGATTCGTGCAGGGGTGTAGGCGCGGCTCAGGGACGCAGGGCGTCGCCGATCGCGGTGGCGGAGTCGAGTACGCCGGCGACGATCTCGACGGAGTCGGAGTGCATGTAGTCGCGGGGCCCGAGCACGCTGACCGAGCCGAACAGCGCGCCGTCGATCAGGATGGGGGCGGCGATGGCCATCACCCGGGCGTCGTACTCGCCCTCGGAGACCAGGTAGCCGTCGGTGCGTACCTGGCTGTATCTGGCCTCGAGTTCGGCGACGGCCCCGTCGGTGATCGGTTCGCCGTGCGCGCCGAGCAGGTCGGCGGGGGACACGGTCGGTTGGAAGGCGAAGATCGCCTGCCCGGTGGCGCCGAGGTGGCCGGGGAAGGAGCGGCCCAGTGCGGTCGCGTAGCGGACCAGCCCCGGCCCCTCGCAGGCCGCGATGGTGCGGTAGCGGAAGCCGTCCGGGACGCAGACCACGACGCTCTCCCCGGCCCGCGCGGCCAGCTTGTCCAGGTGTGGCTCCAGCTGGTGGCGAAGCCCGGGGCTGTCCTCGGCGCGCCGGCCGAGCGGCACGAGCGCGGGCCCCAGCGAGTACCGCCGGGTGTCGGGGTCGAGCACGGTGAATCCGTGTTGCGTGAACGTCGTCAGGATGCGGTGCACCTGCGACTTGTCCAGCCGCTGCTCGGTGGCCAGTTCGGTGATGCCCCAGGTGGGGTGCTCCTCGGTGAACGCCTGGAGTACCCGGAGGGCGCGGCTCACGGTGAGGAGTTCAGCGGGTCTGCTGGCCATCAAGTCACCTGTTGCGATTAGCGGAACATGGATTGCGATTTGAGAAACGGTGACATGAGGGGGCGAACGATGTACAACCGCCCGTCCACATCGTGGGACGCCTGCCGCACCTTTCCCCGGTGAACCGGCGAAAGGTGCAGATGGGCCGGAGGACATCCACAGCCACGAAGCCCGTCCGACCAGGACGGTCGGACGGGCTCCGGAATGGGGCGAAGTGAGCGGGGAAGCCGGGCGGCGGGTCAGCGCCCTCCGGTCTGCAGGTGCGTTGCTGGGCCGTAGAGCTCGACGAGCCGCGCGAACTCCTCCTCGTCGTGCAGCTGCAGCGTGCCGGCGCCGTACCCCTTGGCGACCTCGAGTGCGAACCTCGCGGCGAGCGCGATGTCGGTCTCGTGGCTCGCCCCGGTGGCGGAGCCGGCCACGGCGGTCTCGGTGGTGAGTGCGACCCCGACGACGGGTACGGCTGCGGCCACGGCGGGCTGGAGGATCGAGTTGATGTGGTACAGGCCGTTGGCGTATGGCGTGATGTCCTGGGTGGAGAGCGGGAACACCTGGGCGGCGATCCCGCACACCGTCTCGTAGACGCTCACCAGGTCGGGGCTGACCGGGAGGATGTAGCCCTCCCGGACGGTGTTGGAGATGGCGATCCCGCGATGGTTGATGATGCGGTTGCCCTTGGTCGTGTCGATGGAGACGATCGCGTCCATCTCGGGCAGGACCTCGTTGTCGTTCATCGCGGCCATGTCGACCGGGGAGTCCATGAACGGCACCGGCTGGTGCGGCCGGGTGGGCGCCTTCGGGCAGACGTGGGTGCCGATGACGACGTCTCCCGGCAGCCGATCGCCGCGGCTGTGCATCTCGACGAGCTTCGCGGCCAGGGCCAGGGCGGCGGTGGCACCGTCGCCGTCGGATACGTAGCCGATCCGCTCGGGCCGGGCGCCGACGCCGCCGAGCCGGCCGACCACCCCGAGGGTCCGGGCGGTGCCCCCGGCCCGCTTGCCGGCGGTGCCGGGCACGGTGACCGTGACGAAGTCGGTGCTGCCCTTCTCGCCGGTGACCGTGGTCGAGTCCAGCAGGACGCCTCCGGTGTCGCCCGCCCGCGCCCGCAGCGCGGTCAGCACGGCCTCGCCGCTCGCGGCCGGGTCGTCGAGAAGGTCGAGGGTGTCCAGGACGTGCTTGAGCATGATTCTCCTCGGGTGGGGAACGGGTGGTGTGGCGCCCTCAGGTGGAGAGCAGGAAGCCGAGATCGGACTCCGGGACCAGTTCGCGGGGATCGGCGTCCCGACAGAACAGACGCGCACCGGACGGCTCGCCCCCGAGGGTGAGGGCGTCGCCGCGACCTCGCAGCCAGGTGCCCTCGCGCATGGCCAGCACCGGGCCGGCGTTCTCCTCGAGGTACTGCAGCAGGCGCTGCTCCCGGGTCTCGCCCTGATGGGTCGAGGCGGGGTCGGGGTCGAGGTAGTGGGGATTGATCTGGAAGGGCACCAGGCCGAGGGTGGCGAAAGAGGGTGGCTCCACGATCGGCATGTCGTTCGTGGTCCGCAGCGAGGGGGTCGCCACGTTGGTGCCCGCCGAGGAGCCGACGTACGGCGCGCCGGCGGCCACCCGCTCCCGGATCACCTCGAGCAGCCCGAGTCGATGGAGGCGATCGACCAGTCGGAAGGTGTTGCCGCCTCCGACGAAGACCGCCTCGGCGTCGGCGAGCACGGCGCGCGGGTCGCCGGCGTGGACGCCGACCACGTCGAAACCCCACGGGCCGAGGGTGTCGCGCACCTGAGTGGTGTAGGTGTCGTGATCGGCGAGGGCGTACGGCACGAACGCCAGCCGGGTCACCCCCGCGAGGATCTCCCGGATGGCCTGCTCGGCGTGCTCGAGGTAGCCACGACCGGGCGCGGTCGAGTTGGACAGAAGCAGGAGGTTGCTCATCAGGAACCCTTTCCGCCGACTGGCGACGCGGTGACCGAGGGCCGGTGGACACGCACGATCCGCCCGGCCCTCATCGATCATGCCCCGCCCTACCCAGCCCCGCGACCGCCGCCTCCGGCGCTCTCGGAGGACCCGGGCCTCGATTTCGCGGCCCTCCGGCGCTCCGGTACATTTCTTCGCGGTGACGTGTCCGAGCGGCCTAAGGAGAACGCCTCGAAAGCGTTTGTGGGTGCAAGTCCACCGTGGGTTCAAATCCCACCGTCACCGCCGCTGATGTCCGGCGACATCCGACCAGACCCGGTCCACCCAGGTGGGCCGGGTCTGGTCGTCCCGGGGTCCCCGGGACTGCGTCGATCAGGGATCGACGGGTTGTCGGTGGTGGCTACCCTCTCGACCATGAAGCCCCGAAGTACCGGCCATCCATCCGCCTCGCAGACGGATGGATGGACCTGATGGACGGCCAGACGCTGACCAACTTCCTTCTGGTGCTGGGCTTCGTCCTGCTCGGTGGGGTGTTCGCGGCCACCGAGATCGCGCTGGTCTCCTTGCGCGAGAGCCAGCTCTCCCAACTCGAACGGCGAGGCTCCCGGGGCGCTCGAGTCGCCCAGGTGGCCCGCGACCCCAACCGGTTCCTGGCGGCCGTCCAGATCGGTGTCACCGTGGCCGGGTTCTTCTCCGCGGCGTACGGCGCCTCCACCCTGGCCCCGGACCTCGCGCCGTACCTCGAGCAACTCGGTCTGGCCGAGGGTACGGCGCAGACGGTCGCCCTGGTGGCGATGACGCTCTTCATCGCCTATCTCTCCCTGGTGCTGGGCGAGCTGGTGCCCAAGCGGCTGGCACTACAGAAGGCCGCCGGCCTCGCCCTGCTCGCCGCCCCGGTGCTCGACCGTTTCGCGACCGTCATGCGCCCGGTCATCTGGGTCCTGTCCAAGTCGACCGACCTCCTGGTCCGCCTCCTGGGCGGTGACCCGAAGGCGGTCAGCGAACAGCTCAGCGAGGAGGAACTGCGCGACCTGGTGTCCACGCACGAGGGGCTCGAGGAGCAGGAGCGCCGCATCCTCGGCGACGTGTTCGCCGCGACCGAGACACGGGTGAAGGAGGTCATGCGGCCGCGCGGTGACGTCGAGTTCCTGTCCGCGGACATGCCCCTCGGGCAGGCGATCACGTTCGTCCAGCAGAAGCCGTTCTCGCGGTACCCCGTCATCGGGGACGGCGTGGACGACGTGCTCGGGTTCCTGCACGTGCGCGACCTGTTGGGGTTGCCTGCCGACGAACGACGCACGGTGGGTGAGTTCGCCCGGCCGATCGTGCTGCTCCCGGGGAGCAAACTCGTGCTGCCCTCGGTGGCCACGATGCGCGAGAACGGCACCCACCTGGCCGTGGTGGTCGACGAGTACGGCGGGACCGACGGGATCGTCACGCTGGAGGACCTGGTCGAGGAACTCGTGGGCGAGATCCGGGACGAGTACGACCACCGCGTGCCCGGTGAGGCCGCCGCCGACCTCTCGTCGGTCGACGCCGGGTTGAGTCTGGCCGACTTCGCCGAGCGGACCGGCCTGCAACTGTCCGCCGGTGACTACGAGACCGTCGCCGGGTACGTGATCGCACGGATCGGCCGGATCCCGCAGGTCGGCGACATGGTGAGCGCCGACGGCGCGGAGGTCGCCGTGACCGCGATGGAGGGCAACCGCGTCACCCGGGTGGCGGCCCGCCTCGCGCAGGAGTGATCCGGCGACCGAGCCCGCGAGGCCTCGCGCGGGCGGGTTGTCGGTGGCGTGCCGTCGTTTCGGTGGACGACGCTCCCGCCGGGCCGGTGAGCACACCTCGGCCGGTGTTGCCAGGGTGCGGCGACCTCGGACCGGCCGCGTTGTCGGGGGTGGCGAGCCCTCGGCGTCGGTGGCCTTGTGGGGGCACGGCGTCCGGCGGTTGTCAGCGGTAGAGCTCGGGGCGCCGGTCGCGCAGGTAGTCGGGGCGACGGCCGGCGGTGGTGAGGTCGGCGACGAGGAGGGCCTCGCGGGTGCCGGCGGCGGCGAGGATCTCGCCGGTGGGGGAGGCGATGAGGGAGAGGCCGGCGTAGGTCAGGGACGCCTCGGTGCCGCACAGGTCGGCGTAGACGACGTGGCAGCCGCTCTCGTAGGCCCGCGCGCGGACCAGGACCTCGGAGACGAATTCGTAGCCGGACGGGTTGGCGGTCGGGACCAGGACGGCGCTCGCCCCGGCCTCGGCGGCGGCCCGGACAGTCTCGGGGAACTCCACGTCGTAGCAGATCACCAGCCCGACCCGGTGACCGCGCAGCGGCAGCACGGTGGCGGCGGTCGGGCCGGGGACGAACGCGCCCTGCTCCGGCCCCCCGAACAGGTGCGCCTTGCGGTGGACGCCGATCACCGCCTCCTCCAGGGAGGTGCCGACGCGGCCGTCGACCAGGGCCGCGGAGTTGTGGACATGACCGCCCTCGACGAGTTCCGGGAAGCCGTAGACCACCGCGACGCCGCAACGCCGGCTGAACGAGGCGATCGCAGCCGCGCTGGGACCGTCGGCGGGCTCGGCCAGTCGGGCCGCCTCGTCGGGTCGGGCGTAGCCGGTCAGGAACATCTCGGGGGCGACCAGGACCTCGGCGCCGGCGTCGGCGGCCTGGGCGCAGGCCCCCTCGAGCCGGCGCAGGTTGCCGGCGACGTCGAGGGACCCGGCGGTGGTCTGCCAGGCGGCCACCCGGAGCGGTGTCGGGGGCGGGCCGGGCGCCGGGCGAGGGGCCGCTGCGGGCCCCGGCGCACCCGGCGTACGGGTGGAGGACTCGGACATCGCGCTCACTCGCCCAGATCGATCGGGCCGAGTTCGGGGTAGAGATCCCCGGGGCCGGGGTTGTCGGGATGGGTGGAGCCGCCGAAGTGGGTGAGCACACCCCACACGGCGTTGAGCGCGGTCTGGACGGCCCCCTCAGCCCACGCGGGGGTGAAGGAGACGTCGTCACCGGCGAGGAAGATGCCGCGCTCGGCCGGCGGCAGTCCGTCCTGCATGAACTGGCCGTACATCCGGTGGTTGTAGCGGTAGTGGCCGGGCAGGGCTCCCTTGAACGCACCGAGGAAGCAGGGGTCGTCCTCCCAGGAGATGGCCACCGGATCCCCGACGATGTGGCTGGCGATGTCGACGTCGGGGTAGATCTTGCGCAGGGCCGCCAGGGCGAGCTCGACCCGCCGGTCGACGTCGTAGGGGAGCATCTTGAGCGCGTCGGACATCCAGGCGTAGGAGAGGCAGAGCACGCCGGGTCGGTCGTCGCCGTTGTCGAAGAGATAGGTGCCGCGGGTGAGCCGGTCGGTGAGGGTCATGCTCATCCGGTCGCGACCGGTGGCGGGGTCGGTCTGCTTCCAGAACGGCTCGTCGACCATCACGAACGTCTTGGAGGACTGCATGTAGCGCGTCCGGTCGAGCGCCATCCACAGATCCTGGGAGAACAGGCTCTCGTCGCAGTCGATCTCGGTGGTGAGCAGCCAGCTCTGGCAGGTCGCGATGACCGCACCGTGGGTGCGCTCGACCCCCCAGCGGTCGCGCACCCGGAACCGGCCGTCGCCGTCCTTGTCGATCGCCGCCACCCCCGGGCGCGGGACCCCGCCGTGCAGGGAGGCCAGCGAGGTGCCCTCGGGCCATGGGCTGCCGGGGCGGACCGGCAGTGCCCACAGGCCGCGCGGGAGCTGCTCGGCACCACCGAGGATGAGCCGCTGGTCGGTGTCGCAGTTGGTGAGCACCACCCGAAGGATCTCCAGCATGGAGTTGGAGAAGTCCGAATCCCAGCCGCCGGTGCCGAACCCGACCTGGCCGAAGACCTCCCGAGCCCGGAAGGGCAGTTGGGAGAAGGACTCGGAGGCGGAGAGGAAGTCGTAGAAGGTGCGGTCGTCCCACAGGGGGACCAGCTCGTTCCACAGTCGCTTGAGGGTGGTGGCGTCGCGGGCCCGGATGGCCTCCTGGATCGGGGTGAATCCGACCTCCTCCAGCGCCGACTCCCAGGCCTTGGCGATCGACTGGAACAGGTGCGGCATGTCCTCGATGGTGCGCCCGTAGGAGGTCTCGCCCCCGATGTCGATCACCGTGCTGGGGGCCGCGGGGGTGAGCGGGTTGGGGAACGGGTCGTGGCGCAGGCCCAACCGGTCGGCGTAGTGGAAGAACGAGGTGCCCGAGATCGGGAAGCGCATCCCGCCGAGCTCGGCGACGACGCCGCTGCTCCCCTCGAACTCGTGCGAGCGGAGACGCCCGCCCAGCCGGGAGGCCTCGTAGACCACCGGCCGCAGGCCCAGGCTCATCAGTTCGTACGCCGCCACGGTGCCGGACAGCCCGCCGCCGATCACCGCGACGGAGGCGCCGTGGGCCTCGTAGGGCACCGATCCGAGCCCCGCCGGGTGGCTGACCCACTCATCGAAGGGGAACGGGAAGTCGGGGCCGAACATCGTCACCGGACCGGTCATGCGCGCTCGCCGCCCTCGGCCGCGGTCGCCACACCCTTCTCGAGCACGCCCAGCGCATCGTCGAGGAGCTCCTCGTCGATGACCAGCGGCGGCAGCAGCCGCAGGACGTTGCCGTAGGTGCCGCAGGTCAGGGTGAGCACGCCCTGCCGATGGCAGTACGCCGAGACCCGGGCGGCCGCCAGCGGAGCGGGCCGGGTGGTGCCGGGCTCGCAGAACTCCAGCGCGAGCATCGCCCCCCGACCGCGCACCTCGCCGACCCAGGAGTCGGGACCGGCCAGGGCGCGGAGACGCGGCAGGGCGAGCTGCTCGATCCGGCGCGCCTTCGCCGGCAGGTCGTCGCGCTCGATCACCCGGAGCGCGGCGAGTGCCGCCGCGCAGGCCACCGGGTTGCCGGCGTAGGTGCCGCCCAACCCGCCGGGGGCGACCGAATCCATGATCTCGGCCCGACCCGTGACCGCGGCCAGCGGCAGCCCGCCGGCCAGGGCCTTGGCGGTGGTGACCAGGTCGGGCACGACCCCCTCGTGGTCGACCGCGAACATCGCGCCGGTGCGACCCAGCCCGCTCTGGATCTCGTCGGCCACGAAGACGATCCCGTGCTCGCCGGCGAACTCGGCCACGCCGCTGAGGTAGCCGTCCGGTGGGACCACGAAGCCGCCCTCGCCCTGGATCGGCTCGACCACGATGGCGGCGACGTTGTGGGCGCCGATCTGGCTGCTGATCGTGTCGACCAGCAGATCGAGCGCCTCCCGGGCCACCTCCGCCGGGCTCCGGCCACCGCCGGCCCAGCGGAACGGGTAGGGCGAGGGCACCCGGTAGATCTCGGGGGCGTACGGGCCGAACCCCTCCTTGTAGGGCACGTTCTTCGCGGTCATCGACATCGTCAGCAGGGTGCGGCCGTGGTAGGCGTGGGTGAGGACCACGACCGCGGACCGGCCGGTATGGGTGCGGGCGATCTTGACGGCGTTCTCCACCGCCTCGGCGCCGGTGCTGAACAGGGCGGTGCGCTTGTCGTGGTCGCCGGGGGTCAGCCGGTTGAGGGTGGCGGCCACCTCCACCGCGGCGTCGTACTCGGTCACCAGGAGGCAGGTGTGGGTGAACCGCTCGGCCTGCTCGGCCACCGCTCGGACCACCTCGGGGTGGGAGGCGCCGACGCTGGTGACGGCGATGCCGGAGGCCAGGTCGATCAGGTGGTTGCCGTCGACGTCGACGATGATCCCGCCGCCGGCCTCGGCGACGAAGACCGGGAGCACGGTGCCGAACCCGGCCGCGAGCTCGTGTCTGCGGCGCTCGTGCAGGCGGATGGACTCGGGACCGGGGATGGTCGTGGTCACCAGACGTCGCTGGGTGGGGAGTGTCATCGTGGACTCCTGCGTGGTCGTGCGGCGGCACCGCCGCACCGGTGGGTGCAGCGGGTGGACGCCACTTCGAGGCTACGACCGGGTGCGGTCGAGGGCCATGGGAGCGAGTGAACCAGACCGGTCCGACAGCGTTGTGATGATTGACACGCCGGGCCGGAAGTGGTGCGCTACGCTAAGCGACCGCTCACTCAGGCGATGACCTCGGGCGGTCCTCCTGTGTCGAGACGAGGAGACCTCAGATGGCAGACAGCCCCATGCTCCAGCGCACTGACGTGATCGACTTCCTGACCGCACCGGGCCAGGAGTTCGAGATGGTCGAGCAGGAGGTGCGGGGGGTGCCGCTCCAGGTCTACAGCGGCGGGCTCCAGACCCTGCGGGAGCTCGCCCTGGCCACCGGTGCCTTCGGCGACCTGGTCGCCACGGTGTACGACGAGGAGCGGGTCACCTACACCGAGCTGTCCCGGCAGATCAACGGCCTGGCCCGGTGTCTCCACGACGAGTACGGGCTGCGTCGGGGCGACCGGGTGGCGGTGGCGATGCGCAACTACCCGGAGTGGGCTCCGGCCGTGCTCGCCTGCCAGGCGCTCGGGGTGGTCACCGTGCCGCTCAACGCCTGGTGGAGCGCGGCCGAGCTGCGCTACGCGATCGAGGACTCCGGGGCCCGCCTGCTGATCGCCGACGCCGAACGGATCGCCCTGGTCGCGCCGTACGCCGGTGAGCTGGCGGCGGACGGGGACAAGCTGCCGATGATCGAGGTGCGGGGTGGCGACCCGGCGCCCGGCGTCCGCTCCTGGTCGGACGTGATGGGATCCCTGGACCCACAGGCGAGCGCCCCCGAGGTCGAGGTGCACCCCGACGACGACGCCACCATCCTCTACACCTCGGGCACCACCGGGAAGCCGAAGGGCGCGGTCGGCACCCACCGCAACCACGCGACGACCCTGCGCACGACGCAGCTCGGAGCCGTGGTCGGAAAGGTGATCGAGGCCGGCGGCCCGCCGCCCCCGCCCGCCCCCGATGCGCCCCAGCCCGGCCTGCTCAACACCTTCCCGATCTTCCACATCGCCGGTCTCAGCGGGATGCTCTTCGCGACCGGCAGCGGCGCGAAGCTGGTCACCCAGTACCGCTGGAACGCCGCCGAGGCCTGCGCCCTCGTCGCCCGCGAGCAGTTGGGCGCGGTCGCCGGCGTACCGACGGTGGTGCGTGAACTGGTCGAGGTGGCCGCGACCCATCCCGAGGACCTGGCCACCCTCGGTGGCCTGAGCGCGGGCGGGGCCCCGGTGCCCCCCGACCTGATCGGGCGGATCGGGTCGCAGTTCGAGAGGACGGTCGCACCGACCAACGGCTACGGCCTCACCGAGACGACCTCGGCGGTGGTCGCCAACACCGGCACCGACTACCTCGAGCGCCCCGACAGCGTGGGCCGGCTCCTCCCCGGTTCGCAGGTGCGGGTGGTCGACCCGGCCACCGGCGAGGATGCCGCGCCGGGGCAGACCGGCGAGCTGTGGTTCCGCGGCCCCACCATCGTGCGCGGCTACTGGAACAACCCCTCGGCCTCCGAGGCCGCCTTCGGCGGCGGCTGGTTCCGCACCGGCGACATCGGCCGGGTCGACGGCGAGTGGGTCTACGTGCTGGACCGGCTCAAGGACATGGTGCTGCGTGGCGGTGAGAACATCTACTGCGCCGAGGTCGAGGCCGCGCTCT
Source organism: Nocardioides insulae DSM 17944 (assembly GCF_000422825.1). Lineage (GTDB taxonomy): Bacteria > Actinomycetota > Actinomycetes > Propionibacteriales > Nocardioidaceae > Nocardioides > Nocardioides insulae. Next base: position 272,211 of record NZ_KE383928.1, read on the forward strand.
TCGAGCACCCGGCGATCCAGGACGCTACGTTGGTCGGCGTCCCCCACCCGACCCTGGGCGAGGAGGCGATCGCGGTGATCCTGCCGCGACCGGGGCAGGCCCCCACCGAGGCCGAGATCCAGGCTCACGTCGGGGAGCGGCTGGCCGCGTTCAAGGTGCCCGCCCGGGTGCTGGTGTGGGGCGAGCCGTTGCCCCGCACCGTCACCGGCAAGGTGCTCAAGCGCGACCTGCGCACCGTCGTCGCGGAGCGCGTGAGCGCCGAGCGATGACCCGTTCCGCAGCTCCCCGGGCCACCCTCGAGAAGGAATCACGATGAGCGACATCCGCTACACCGAACACGACCACATCGGGGTCCTGACCCTGGACCGGCCGGAGGTCCACAACGCGCTCCGGCGGGAGACCTACGACGAGCTCACCGAGGCGGTGCGTACGACGACCGCGCGGGTGCTGGTGATCACCGGCGCCGGGCCGTCGTTCTGCTCCGGCGACGACGTCCGCGAACTGCTCGGCGGCGGGGAGAAGCCGCCGACGGTCACCGAGCCGCGGCTCACCCCGGCAGCCGGCGCGCTGCTGCACACCGACGTCCCCGTCATCGCCGCGGTCAACGGCCCGGCCGTGGGCTGGGGGATGGAACTGGCGCTGATGGCAGACCTCCGGGTCGCCGCGAGACGGGCACGCTTCGGTGAGCTCTTCGTCAGGCGCGGTCTGGTCAGCGACGTGGCCGGTCTGGGCCGGCTGGCCCAGTTGGTCGGCCGGGAGCGGGCGGTCGAGCTGCTGCTCACCGGCGAGGTGATCGACGCCGAGCGCGCCGAGCGGATCGGGTTGGTCGGCCGGGTCGTCGAGGACGAGGACCTGCTGCCCACCGCACTCGAGCTGGCCGGCCGGATCGCGGCCAATCCGCCGCTCGCGGTGGCGGCGATCAAGCGCGGCCTGCGCAGCACGCTCGACCCCGACTGGACCGAGCTCGGCCGCTGGGTGAGCAGCACCCTGGGGGAGCTGTTCACCACCGAGGACCACCGCGAAGGGGTCCGTTCATTCCTGGAGAAGAGAGAACCGGAGTTCGTGGGCAGATGAGTACCCAGTCAGAGAGCACCACCGTCGGCCTGGACCTGCCGCGCGTACGCCGCTGGCTCGCCGAGCACGTCCCGGCCCTGGAGGGGGAGATCGACTTCGAGTTCCTCTCCGGAGGGCGGTCCAACCTCACCTACCGGATCACCGATGCGGCCGGCCACGCCTACGCGCTGCGCCGCCCGCCGGTCGGCGGCGTCCTGAGCACCGCCCACGACGTCGGCCGGGAGTGGGCCTTCATCTCCGCGCTGGCGCCGACGGGCTTCCCCGTCGCGGAGCCGGTGGCACTGTGCGATGACACCGAGGTCACCGGGGCCGCCTTCTACGTGATGGGCTTCGTCGACGGCAAGGTGCTCGCCGACGAGGAGGCCGGACTCGAGTTCCCGGAGGGCTCTCGTGCGCCCGCGGCCGACCACCTGGTCGACGTCCTCGTGCAGCTGCACTCCTTCGACCCGGTCGAGGTGGGCCTGGGTGACCTGGTCCGCCGGACCGGGTTCGTCGAGCGGCAGCTGCGCCGCTGGCAGGCCCAGGTGCACGCCAGCGGTGCCGCCGACCTGGCCCTTCTCGACGAGGTGCACGACCTGCTCGCCGAGCACGTGCCCGCGCAGAGCACCGGGATCGTGCACGGCGACTATCGCCCCGGCAACCTCGCCTTCGCCCCGGACGGCCGGGTGACGGGCGTGTTCGACTGGGAGTTGGCCACCTCGGGTGACCCGATGGCCGACCTCGGCTGGCTGATCTCGACCTGGGCCCAGGCCGACGACGACGTCCTGCCGACGACCCCCGGTCCGAGCGCGGTCCCCGGCTTCCCGGGCCGCGACGCCGTCGTCGAGCGCTACGCCCGTCTCTCCGGCCGCGACGTCTCCGGCCTGCCCTACTGGCTGGCCTTCTCCCGCTGGCGCTCGGCCTGCATCAGCGCCGGCGTCCGCGCCCGTTACACCGCCGGCCACATGGCCGACGACGGCTACCGCGAACAACTCACCGCCCGCAGCGAGAGCGAGTCCCGGATGGCGCATGCCGCCCGGGAGTCGCTGCGCGACCTGGGCATCTGACCTGCTCGACCACACTGATCTACGGAGGAAACCGATGGCCTGGGACTTTTCGACCGAACCCGAGTTCGAGGAGCAGTTGGCGTGGATGCGCACCTTCGTGCGCGAGGAGATCTACCCGCTCGAACTCGTCGACCTCGACCGTGAGGCCTACGCCCGCGCGACCGCACCGCTCAAGGAGGAGGTCAAGGCCCGCGGCCTCTGGGCCGCCCACCTGCCGGTCGAGCTCGGCGGCGGCGGCTTCGGCCAGGTGCGGCTGGGTCTCATGCACGAGATCCTCGGCGCGTCCGCGCACGCCCCGGCGATCTTCGGCAACAACGCCCCCGATTCGGGCAACGCCGAACTGCTCGCCATCGGCGCCGACGACGCTCAGAAGAAGCGCTGGATGCAGCCGCTGCTCGACGGCGAGCTGCGCAGTGCCTTCTCGATGACCGAGCCCGGCGCCGGTGCCGACCCCACCCTGCTCACCACCCGTGCGGTGCGCGACGGGGACAGCTATGTCATCAACGGGCACAAGTGGTTCACCTCGAACGCCTCGGTGGCCGACTTCCTCATCGTGATGGCCGTGACCGACCCCGACGCCTCGCCGCGTCGCCGGGCGAGCATGTTCGTCGTACCCGTCGACACCCCCGGCGTGGACGTGGTGCGCGACGTACCGACGATGGGGCACCCCGAGGAGAGCTTCGGCAAGCCCGGCGGGCACGCCGAGGTCGTCTACCGCGACGTCCGCATCCCGCTCGACCACCTCATCGGTGGTGAGGGCGAGGGGTTCGTGCTCGCCCAGAAGCGGCTCGGCCCCGGCCGGATCCACCACTGCATGCGCTGGCTCGGCCAGTCGCAGCGGGCCTTCGACATGATGTGCGAGCGGGCGGTGTCGCGTTACGCGCACGGCTCCCACCTCGCCGACAAGCAGATGATCCAGGACATGATCGCCAGCTCGGCAGCCGAGATGCAGGCCGCGCGGCTGATGACCCTGCACGCGGCCTGGAAGATGGACCAGGGCGGCACCGAGGCCGCGCTGACCGACATCGCGATGATCAAGTACTACGGCGCCACGGTGCTGTACAACGTCATCGACCGCGCCATCCAGGTGCACGGCTCGCTCGGTTACACCACCGACCTGCCGTTGGAGGCGATGTACCGCCACGCCAGGGCCTCGCGGATCTACGACGGTCCCGACGAGGTCCACAAGGTCACCGTCTCCCGCCGGATCCTGCGCGACTACACGCCGCACGAGGTGCCCTCCGAGCACGTCCCGACCCGGCGCGCGGCCGCCCAGGAGAAGTTCGCCCACCTGCTGGACGCGGTCTCCGTCGGCGCCTGACGCAGGCGGTGCCATCGCCGTCGCGGGCCTACTCCCAGGTGCTGAAGGCGTGCGGGCCGGGGAAGCTCTGGACCAGTTCCTCGAGCCGGTAGGACGCGGCGTCGCTCCAGTGGGAGGCGAGCACGGTGAGGGCATCGGCGTCCGGGCCGTGGCCGAGGTGGACGAGAAGTTCGCCCACGGCCCCGGCCGGGACGTGGTGTAGGTAGCGGTAGTCGCCCTCAGGGTTGATCCGCTCGGCCACCGGCCCCTCGTCGTGGCCGCGCAGGCGCAGATCCCCGGACGGGGTGAGTTCCGCGTCGAGCCGCAGCCGACTGCCCTCGGGTCGCCGGGTGTCCCTCAGGCACACCCGGCGGGCCCGGGTCGGCGGCCGGCGCCGGGGCCCACGGTCGGCGTACGCGCCCATATGACGACTGTGCCGCAACCCGCGTCCGGCGTCGACACCTGTGTTGAACCCTTGTCTTCCTGCCGCGCACTACGCTCGCGTCATGCGGTTCATCCTCAACCTGATCTGGGCCATCTTCTGCGGGTTCTGGATGTTCCTCGGCTATGCCCTGGCCGGGCTCTTCTTCTGCATCACGATCATCGGCATCCCCTTCGGGCTGGCCTCGTTCCGGATCGGCGTCTACGCCCTGTGGCCCTTCGGGCGCACCGTCGTACGGCGGCCCACCGCCGGGGCGCCCTCGTCGATCGGCAACATCTTCTGGGTCGTGCTCGCCGGCTGGTGGCTGGCGATCGGTCACATCGTGTCCGGCATCGCCTGGTGCGTCACGATCATCGGCATCCCCTTCGGGATCGCCAGCTTCAAGCTGGTGCCGGTCTCGCTGCTGCCGCTGGGCCGCGAGATCGTCGACAACGACGACCTCGACTCGGCCTACGCTCGCGGCTACTCCTGAGCCGCAGCAGTAGCAGCCGCCGCCCGGGGCCGTCCCGTCCGGCCCCCGAGCGGATCGTCGCCGTCTCATCATGCGAGGTACGTCACATGAGGGGTGGAGTAGAGGGGGGCTTGCCTCTACGATCCTACTTAACGAGCGTTCAGTAGTACGGGGCCAGGTCGCCCCGTCGGATCAAGCGGGGTAGGGACGGGTGACTCACAGCGACGTGGTCCACACCGAGTGTGTGGACGGCATCCTGCTCATCGAGATGCGTCGCGAGCGGCAGCGCAACGCCGTGGACCGGAGCCTGGCCGACGCCCTGAGCGAGGCCTTCGACCGGGTCGACGACGACCCGTCGGTGCGTGTCGGGATCCTGTCCGGTGCCGGCCCGGTCTTCTCCGCCGGCACCGATCTGAAGGAGGGGCGCAGCCCGGCCACCGACCGGGGCGGGGAGTACGGCCTGGTCCGCCGCCGTCGTACCAAGCCCGTGATCGCGGCCCTCGAGGGCCCCGCACTGGGCGGCGGCTTCGAACTGGTGCTCTCCTGCGACCTGGTGGTGGCCTCGACCACTGCCTCCTTCGGCCTGCCCGAGGTCAAGCGCGGCCTGGTCGCCGCCTGCGGCGGCCTGTTCCGTACGCCGCACGCGCTACCCGCCACCCTCGCCGCCGAGCTGCTGCTGACCGGTGAGTCGATCTCCGCCGAGCGGGCTGCGGCGCACGGCCTGGTCAACCGGGTCACCGAGCCGGGTCAGGCGGTCGCGGAGGCCCGCCGGTTGGCCGCCCTGATCACCCAGAACGCGCCCGACGCCGTCTCCGCCTCGCTGCGGGCCCTGCACGACGCCCGCGCCACCACCGAGGCCACCGGCTGGCCGGCGACCGATCTGGCGATCGCCCGGATCGCGGCCTCGCCGGACCGCGCCGAGGGCGTGGCGGCGTTCCTGGAGAAGCGCCCGCCGCGCTGGCAGCAGCACTGAGATCCCGCCCGACCCAACGACAACCCCCTCGAAGGAGCCCGATGTCCGACATCTTGCTGGTCGAGCGCCGTGACGGCGTGGCCACCGTGACCCTCAACCGCCCCGAGGCCCGGAACGCGCTGAGCGCTGACCTGATCGCCCAGCTCGGCGAGACCCTGTCCGCGCTGGACGCCGACGACAGTGTCGGTGCGGTGGTGCTGACCGGTGCCGACCCGGCGTTCTGCGCGGGGCTCGACCTCAAGCAGCTCGGCAGCGACGGCAGCAACCTCGGTGGCGGCGGGCAGGAGCGGGACGGCCGCGCCGGCACGCACCTGCCGTGGCCGGAGATGTCCACGCCGGTGATCGGCGCGATCAACGGCGTCGCGGTCACCGGGGGCTTCGAGCTCGCGCTCAACTGCGACATCCTGATCGCCTCCGAGCGGGCCCGGTTCGCCGACACCCACGCCCGGGTCGGCATCCTCCCCGGCTGGGGGCTCTCCGTCCTCCTCCCGCTCGCGGTCGGGCGCAGCCTCGCCCGGCAGATGAGCCTCACCGGTGACTTCCTCGACGCCGAGCGTGCCCTGCGGGCGGGCCTGGTCAGCGAGGTCGTGCCGCACGAGGAACTGCTGCCCACCGCCCACCGCGTCGCCGCCACCATCGCGGCCAACGAGCGGGACGCCGTCCTCGCCCTGCTGGCGTCGTACAAGGCGATCGAGGAGGCCCAGATCGGTGAGGGGTACGCCGTCGAGGCGGCCACCAGCAAGGCCTGGATGGAGCGGGCCTTCGACCGCTCCCAGGTGGAGGCCCGGCGGGCGGCGATCATCGACCGCGGCCGGGAGCAGACCAGGGCCTGAGGCACCACCGCCTGAGCCGGCACCCGCAGCATGGCCGGCCCACGGCCCATGAACCACCAGCAGTACCACCCCCGAGAACCATCCAGTAGCACCACCGAACCAACCAGAAACCAGAGGAGCAATCCCGTGCGCACTCCCTTCACCGAGGCCTTCGGCGTCGAGTACCCCATCGTCCAGGGCGGCATGCAGTGGGTCGGCCGGGCCGAACTGGCCGGCGCCGTCTCGGAGGCGGGCGGCCTGGGCCTGATCACCGCCCTGACCCAGCCCACCCCCGAGGACCTCACCAAGGAGATCGCTCGGGCCCGTGAGATCACCGACAAGCCGTTCGGCGTCAACCTGACCATCCTGCCCACGATCAAGCCGGTGCCCTACGACGAGTACCGTCACGCGATCGTCGACGCCGGCATCACCATCGTGGAGACCGCGGGCTCCAACCCGGCTCCGCACATGGACTTCTTCCACGAGCACAACGTGAAGGTGCTCCACAAGTGCACCAGCGTCCGCCACGCCGTCAAGGCCCAGGCGGTCGGCGTCGACGGGATCAGCATCGACGGCTTCGAGTGCGCCGGTCACCCCGGTGAGGACGACGTGCCCGGCCTGATCCTGATCGCGGCCGCGCGCAAGGAGATCTCCATCCCGATGATCGCCTCGGGTGGCTTCGCCGACGGCCGCGGCCTGGTCGCCGCGCTCGCGCTGGGCGCCGACGGCATCAACATGGGCACCCGGTTCATGTGCACCGTCGAGTCGCCGATCCACGAGAAGGTCAAGCAGCAGATCGTGGAGAACTCCGAGCTCGACACCGAGCTGATCTTCCGCACCCTGCGCAACACCTCCCGCGTGGCCAGCAACGAGGTCAGCCGCGAGACCGTGCGCATCCTCAACGAGGGCGGCAAGTTCGAGGACGTCCAGCAGCTCGTCGCCGGCGTCCGGGGCGTCAAGGTCTACGAGAACGGCGACCCGGAGGCGGGCATCTGGTCGGCAGGCCAGGTCCAGGGCCTGATCGACGACATCCCGACCTGCGCCGACCTGATCTCCCGGATCGTCGCCGAGGCCGACGAGATCGTCAACGAGCGGCTCAGCGCGCTGGTGGGTGCCGGCGAGCAGGTGCAGGCTTGAGCCTGATGGAGGAGCGGGGCCTCGATGCGGAGGGCTTCGACCGGCTGCTCGCCGACCGGTGGAGCTGCCGGGGCTTCCGCACCGACGAGGTACCCGCCGAGGTCCTGACCGACGTCGCGCAGGCGGCCCAGCGGACGGCGTCCTGGTGCAACACCCAGCCGTGGCATACCCACCTGGTGACCGGGACCGCCCGGGCGGAGCTGGCCGAGCGGCTCTACGCCTCGGCGAGCAGCGGTGCGTTCAGCGCGGACCTGGAGATGCCCTCCGACTACCGGGGGGTCTACCAGGAGCGTCGACGCGACGCCGGGTACCGGCTCTACGCCGCGCTCGGCATCGCTCGGGAGGATCGTGAGGCGCGGGCGCTGCAGATGCTGGAGAACTACCGCTTCTTCGGCGCCCCGCACGTCGCCATCGTCACCAGCGACCGCAACCAGGGGCTCTACGCCCACATCGACGTCGGCGCCTACGTCGCCAACCTGATGCACGCGGCCTTCGCCCGCGGGGTGGCCTCCTGCCCGCAGGCGGCGATCGCGATGCAGTCCGACGTCGTACGGGAGTTCCTCGACCTCCCCGAGGACCGCGTCGTCGTGTGCGGCGTGGCCCTCGGATACGCCGACGAGGATCACCCGGCAAACCGAGCCCGGATGCCCCGGGCCGAGGTGGGCGACGCGCTCACCTTCGTGACCGAGACACCCTGACGGAAGGACTCAGAACCGCGCCATGTGGAGCTTCGAGAACGACCCCGAGTTCCAGCCCGAACTGGACTGGATCGACACGTTCGTACGCGAGCGGGTGCAACCCCTCGAACACGTGCTGGGCGACCAGTACGACGTCAACCACCCGGACTTCGTCCGGCTGGTCCGGCCGCTTCAGGCCGAGGTCAAGGAACGCGGGCTGTGGGCCTGCCACCTCGGCCCCGAACTGGGTGGCCGGGGCTTCGGTCAGCTCAAGCTCGCGCTGATGAACGAGAAGTTCGGCATGGCGCGGTTCGGTCCGATCGTCTTCGGTGCCCAGGCACCCGACACCGGGAACTCCGAGATCCTGGCGCACTTCGGCACCCCGGAGCAGAAGAAGAAGTACCTCGAGCCGCTGCTCGCCGGCGAGGTCGTCTCCTGCTTCTCGATGACCGAGCCGCAAGGGGGCGCCGACCCGCTCCTCTTCCGCACCTCGGCGGTGCGCGATGGCGACGAGTGGGTCATCAACGGCGAGAAGTGGTTCGCCTCCGACGCCCAGTACGCCGCGTTCATCATCATGATGGTGGTGACCGACCCCGACGCGGAGAACCCCTACGACAAGGCCACGATGTTCCTCATCGACCAGGGCACCCCCGGTCTGGAGATCGTGCGCAACCACGGGTTCTACGGCGAGCACGAGCCCAACCACGCCCACCTGCGACTCACCGACGTACGCGTCCCCGACTCCGCGATCCTGGGGGAGCGGGGCAAGGCGTTCGCGATCGCCCAGACCCGTCTCGGCGGCGGCCGGCTCCACCATGCGATGCGGACCCTTGCCCAGGCCCAGCGGGCCTTCGAGATGATGTGCGAGCGCGTCCTCTCCCGGGTCACCAAGGGCGAGCAGCTGGCCGCCAAGCAGATGGTGCAGGAGAAGATCGCGGACAGCTGGGTGCAGCTGCGCCAGTTCCGCCTGCTCGTGCTGGAGACGGCCTGGATGGCCGATCAGGGCCGGGACTGGAAGGAGATCCGCCGCAACATCTCCGCGGTCAAGATGCTGATGCCGCAGGTGCTGCACGACATCGCCTCGCGGGCACTGCACCTGCACGGCTCGCTGGGCATCAGCACCGAGATGCCGTTCTCCAAGTGGGTGATCAACTCCTTCCACATCGGCCTGGCCGACGGCCCCACCGAGGTGCACAAGATGGTCGTCGCCAAGCAGGTGCTCGGTGACTTCAAGGGGTACGACGGCAACTTCCCCTCCTACATCGGCTACGAGGAGCGGCGCCGGGCACGCGAGCTCTTCGGGATGGAGGAGTCGTGACCCGCCCCGGCCCCCTCGCGCCCGCCCCCGCGGCGTCGCGCCGTACCAAGGGGCGGTCGGGCCGGTGAGCGTCGACCAGTTGGAGGGCGCCGTCGACCTGGCGGCGCTGACCGCCTGGATGGACGGGCAGGGGCTGGGCGAGGGGCCCATCGAGGAGGCCCGGCTGCTCGCCGGCGGCACCCAGAACATCCTGCTCCGGTTCCGCCGCGGCGACCTCGACGTCGTCCTGCGCCGGGGGCCGCGGCACCTCCGCCCGGCGACCAACAAGAACATCCGCCGCGAGATGCAGGTGCTCGGTGCGCTCCGCGACACCGACGTACCACATCCTCGGCTGGTGGCCGCCTGCCCCGACGAGTCGGTCCTCGGTGGCGCGGTGTTCTACCTGATGGAGCCGCTGGACGGCGTCAACCCCTCCCAGGAGGTGCCGGAGGCCGTCGCGGCCGATCCCGCGCTCAGGCACGCGCTGGGTCTCTCCGTCATCGACGCGCTCGCCGCGATCGGCTCGGTGGACCACAAGGCCGTGGGCCTGGAGGGCGTGGGCCACCCCGAGGGCTTCCTCGAGCGGCAGGTGCCCCGCTGGCTGGCCGAACTGGAGTCCTACAGCGCGCTGGAGGGCTACCCGGGGCCAGACATCGGCGACGTACACGACCTGGCCCGGTGGCTCGAGGAGCACCGGCCGGCCGACGGCAGGCCCGGCATCATGCACGGCGACTTCCACCTCGCCAACGTGATGGTGGGTGCGGACGGCCTGGTCACCGGCGTGGTCGACTGGGAGATGGCCACGGTCGGCGACCCGCTGCTCGATCTCGGCTGGCTGACCATCGGCTGGCCCGACCCCACCCGCGACAACATGCTGGAGAGCAGGATCGGCGCCCTGGGCGGGCTGCCGAGCGCCGCGGAGATCACCGAACGGTACGCCGAACGCAGCGGCCGCGACCTCACCGACCTGAACTGGTACATCGCGCTCGGCGGCTTCAAGATCGGCATCGTGCTCGAGGGCACCCACGCCCGCGCCTGTGCCGGGCTGGCCCCCGAGGGCGTGGGGGACCGGCTGCACCGCCACGCCACCGAACTTATCCGGCGGGCGCACGAGGCCGCCGCCGGCGGCTGAGCCGCCCGGACGCAGCACCCGGCGCACCAGCACCCGGCACGGCACCCCGATCCGCAGCAACACGAGCCCAGCAACACGAGCCCAGCAACACGAGCCCAGCACCAGACCCCACCGCACTCAGCGGATCACTGGTAGGAACCTGGTAGGAACAAGGAGAGAGACACCGTGGACAAGCCCCTGACCGGCGTACACGTCATCGAGATGGCCGGGATCGGCCCCGGCCCGCACGCGGCGATGATCCTCAGCGACCTGGGTGCGACCGTCACCCGGATCGACCGTCCGGGCTCGCACGTGCCGGAGGACGCCGAGCACAGCCTGCGCGGCCGCGAGGTGCAGATCCGCGACCTGAAGAACCCCGACGACATCGCCGCCGTCCTCGACCTGATCGCTGGCGCCGACGTCCTCCTGGAGGGCCTGCGGCCGGGCGTGATGGAGCGTCTCGGGCTCGGCCCGGAGACCGCTCTGGAGCGCAACCCCCGCCTGGTCTACGCCCGGATGACCGGCTGGGGACAGGACGGCCCGTGGGCCAAGGCTGCCGGCCACGACATCAACTACATCTCGCTCACCGGTGCCCTGCACGCCATCGGTCCCAAGGACCACCCGGTGCCGCCGCTCAACCTGGTCGGCGACTTCGGTGGCGGGTCGATGCTGGTGGTGCAGGGCATCCTGGCCGCGCTGGTGCAGCGCGGGACCACCGGCAAGGGTCAGGTCGTCGACGCCGCCATGGTCGACGGTGTCTCGGTCCTGCTCCAGCTCATCCTCGAGCTCCGGGCCGGCCGGGGCTGGACCGACGGACGCGAGGAGAACATGCTCGACGGCGGCGCGCCGTTCTACCGCACCTACCGCTGTGCCGACGACGGCTTCATGGCCGTGGGCGCGATCGAGCCGCAGTTCTACGCCCTGCTCATCAAGGGCCTGGGCCTGGAGGCGGACCAGATCCCCGACCGCAACGACAAGGGCGCCTGGCCGGAGCTGCACAAGGTCCTCGAAGAGGCCTTCATCGCGCAGCCGCGTGCTCACTGGGAGGGCATCTTCGACGCCACCGACGCCTGTGTGAGCCCGGTGCTGAGCTTCGAGGAGGCCGTCGAGCATCCGCACATGGCCGCCCGATCCTCGCTGCGCCGCGGCAAGAACGGCGACGTGGTCGCCGGGATCGCCCCGCGGTTCTCCGACCCGCAGGCCTGAGCCGGGGCCGCGCCGGCGCACCCGGCGCGGCCCCCCGGTCCGAACCAGAGGAGGCAGCCATGACCCGATGGGGGATCACGATCCCGCTCGGAGACACCGACCTCGCCCGGCAGGGCGAGACCTACCGCGAACTCGAGGCGACCGGCTACACCGACCTGTGGAGCGCGGAGGGCACCGGGACCGAGGGGTTCATCCCGCTAGGGGTCGCGGCCGCGGTCACCTCCACCGTGCATCTCGGGATCGCCATCGCCCCGGCGTACACCCGTGGGCCGGCGCTGATGGCCCAGACCGCGGCCACCCTGGCGGCCACCGCCCCGGGCCGGGTCACGATCGGGATCGGGTCCTCGTCGAGCACGATCGTGGAGCAGTTCAACGGGATCCCCTTCGAGCGGCCCTGGTCGCACTGCCGCGACCTGCTGCGGTTCCTGCCCACGACCTGGGCGGGTGAGAAGGTCGACGCGACCCCGGCGAACGGCTTCGACACCCTCGACGTCCGAGGCTTCCGGCTCGGTGTGGTGCCGCCCGAACCTCCCCGGCTGGCCCTGGCGGCCCTGCGGGGCCGGATGCTCCGCCTGGCCGGCGCCGAGGCCGACGGGGTGATCATCAACTGGCTCTCGGCCGAGGACGTCCGAACCGTCGTGCCGGTCGTGGCGGAGGCCGCGGGCGGCGTACAGCCCGACGTCATCGCCCGGATCATGGTGGTGCCCACCGACGACGCGGAGCGTGCCCGGGCGATCGGCCGCCGGATGATCACCGCCTATCTCAACGTCCCGGTCTACCGGGCGTTCCAGGAATGGCTGGGCCGAGAGGAGCTCGGCCCGATGTGGAAGCTGTGGGAGGCCGGGGACCGACGCGGTGCCCTGGAGGCCATCCCCGATGACGTCGTCGACGAACTCATCGTGCACGGCTCACCGGAGGCGATCCGCGAGCACGTGCAGCGCTACATCGACGCCGGTGTCACCATCCCCGTGATGGCGCTCACGCCGGTCGGCCGCGACCCGATGGAGATCTGCCGGAGCCTGGCTCCGGGGTGAGGCGGGAGGGTGTACGGATCCCCGGTGAACCGGGGGATCCGTACACCCTCCCGCCCGCCATTTCGAAGGACCGTGCAAGCGAACCGGACGCCGCCGGCAGCGGGGTGTCCAGGAGGTGGAGGAAGACATGCAGGACACCGGATCCCACGAAGGATTCAAGGGCAAGGTCGCACTGGTCACCGGCGGCAGCCGGGGGATGGGGCGCGAGGTGGTGCTGGCCCTCGCGGCCCGCGGGGCACACGTGGTGATCGCCAGCCGGAAGCTGGAGGCCTGCGAGAAGCTCGCCGCCGAGGTGGTGGAGACGCACGGCGTCCGCGCGCTGCCCCTGGCCTGCAACGTCAGCTCCTGGGCGGACTGCGACCAGCTGGTCGAGGCGGCCTATGCGGAGTTCGGCCGGGTCGACATCCTGGTCAACAACGCCGGCCTCTCCCCGCTCTACCCGAGCCTGGAGGAGGTCAGTGAGGCGCTCTTCGACAAGGTCATCGGCGTCAACCTGCGCGGCCCGTTCCGGCTCGCCGCCGCGATCGGCACCCGGATGGCGGCGGGCGAGGGCGGCAGCATCGTCAACATCAGTTCCATCGAGGCGATCCGGCCGGGTCCCACCGCACTGCCGTACGCCGCCGCCAAGGCCGGCCTGAACGCGCTCACCGAGGGGTTCGCCCAGGGCTTCGGCCCGACCGTTCGGGTCAACACCGTGCAGCCCGGCGCGTTCCTCACCGACATCTCCGACGCCTGGGGTGAGGGCCACGCCGACCGGCTGGCCCAGCAGGTCGCGCTGCAGCGGTGCGGCCAGCCCGAGGAGATCGTCGGAGCGGTCCTGCACCTGGCCGGCCCCGCGGCGTCGTACACCACCGGCGCGACGCTGCGCGTCGACGGCGGCTGGAAGTAGGCGACACACGGCCCGGCCCCGCCGGCCGCGGGATCGCGCCCGCGGGGTGGTCCGGGACGAGACCGTTCGCCTCCGGCCCGGGCTCGGTGGGCTTCGTCCGGGACCACATCCAGGGCGCGACCGGCCCTGCCTCGACGACGACGCCCCTGCTGCGGGAGCAGCAGGGGCGTCGTGGTGAGGAGCGGGGGATCAGGCGGTCGCGGCCTCGTCGGGGAGGACGGGCGGGTTCAGCTTGAGGGTGTCGGCGGTGCGCCCCATCACCTGGAGGGCCAGCGCGGGGTCCTCGGCGAGCGGGGAGCCGTGGCTCGGCACCATCGCCGCGAGCGCCGGGGCCCAATCGGCCATCCGGTCGGGGAAGCAGCGCTCGAGCACCTGGAGCATGATCGGGGCCGCGGTCGAGGCGCCGGGGGAGGCGCCGAGCAGGCCGGCGATGGAGCCGTCCTTGGCTGCGATCACCTCGGTGCCGAACTGGAGGACTCCGTCGGGGCGGATGACCTGCACCCGCTGACCGGCGACGAGCTTCTCCCAGTCGCGCGGGTCGGCGTCGGGGAAGAAGTCCAGGAGGTCGTTGAACTTGGTCTTCGGCCGGGCGATCAGCTGCTGGATCAGATAGAGGGTCAGGTCGAGGTTGCGCAGACCGGCCTTGATCATCGGCAGCAGGTTGTGCCAGCGGATCGAGCGGAACAGGTCGAAGAACGAGCCGAACTTCAAGAAGCGCGGGCTGAAACCGGCGTACGGACCGAACATCAGGCTGCTGGAGCCCTGCACCACGCGGGTGTCCAGGTGGGGCACCGACATCGGCGGGGCACCGACGGCGGCCTTGCCGTACACCTTGGCCTGGTGCTTGGCGACCACCTCGGGCTTGCTGGTGCGCAGGAACTCGCCGCTGACGGGGAAGCCGCCGAACCCCTTGATCTCGGGGATGCCCGAGCCCTGGAGGAGGCGCAGCGCGTAGCCGCCGGCGCCGACGAAGACGAACCGGCTGGTGACGGTGAACTTCTCGCCGCCCTGGCTCCGGCCGCTGACCGCCCACAGGTCGTCGCTGGTACGCCGGACCTTGCTGATCTCGGTGCCCAACTGCAGGGTGGCCCCGTGCTCGGTCAGGGAGGCCATCAGCAGCTTGGTCAGCTGGCCGAAGTCGACGTCCGAGCCGGCGTCGGAGCGGGTGGCCGCGATCGGGACCGAGCCGTCGCGGCCCTCGAGCAGCAGGGGAGCCCAGCCACGGATGACCTCGGGGTCGTCGGTGAACTCCATGCCGGTGAACAGCGGGTGGGTGGAGAGGGACTCGTGCCGGCGGCGGAGGTACTCGACGTTCTCCTCGCCCCACACGAAGCTCATGTGCGGGGTGGCGTGGATGAACGCGTCCGGGTCCGGGATCCGGCCCTTCTCGATCAGGAACGACCACAGCTGCCGGGAGATCTGGAACTGCTCGTTGACGTTGACGGCCTTGGCGATGTCGATGCTGCCGTCGGCCTTCTCGGGCGTGTAGTTGAGCTCGCACAGGGCCGAGTGGCCGGTGCCGGCGTTGTTCCACGGCCCGGAACTCTCCACACCTAGGGCGTCGAGGCGCTCGTAGACCCTGATGTCCCAGGTAGGTTCGAGTTCCTGCAGCAGCACGCCGAGGGTGGCGCTCATGATGCCGCCACCGATGAGGACTACGTCAGCCGGTTTCTCCACACCTATCTGTATGCGCCACTCGGACCCCTCGGGGCAAATCGGGCCGCGAGGATTCCGCAACGTTATGAGACAAGTCACAGTGCCTCTCGGGAGCGCCTGATGCATCCGGATCGTTGTTCAGTGGTCGGGTAATAGGCTCGGGGATGTGCCCGTCCAGCCCGCCGCCCACCGTGCCTGGATCGACGAGGCGGTACGCCGGGTCGAGGCCGACTCCAACCGCAGCGCCGACACGCATCTGCATGTCGTCCCGCTCCCCGAGCAGGTGGGCGTCTCGCTCTACCTCAAGGACGAGTCGGTGCACCCGACCGGCAGCCTCAAGCACCGGCTGGCCAGGTCACTGTTCCTCTACGCCCTGTGCAATGGCTGGCTCCACCGCGGGTCGACCGTGGTCGAGGCGTCCAGCGGCTCGACGGCGGTGAGCGAGGCCTACTTCGCCAGGCTGCTGGGGCTGCCGTTCGTAGCGGTGATGCCGCGCTCGACCAGCCCGCAGAAGTGTGCCCTGATCGAGTGGCACGGCGGCCGGTGTCACTTCGTGGACCGCCCGTCGGAGGTGTACGACGAGGCCCGGCGACTCGCCGCCGAGCTCGGTGGGCACTACATGGACCAGTTCACCTATGCCGAGCGGGCCACCGACTGGCGGGGCAACAACAACATCGCCGAATCCGTCTTCGGTCAGCTCGCCCGGGAACCGCACCCGGTGCCCGCGTGGGTCGTGGTCTCGGCCGGCACCGGCGGCACCGCGGCCACCATCGGCCGCTATGTCCGCTACCGCCGCCACCCCACCCGGGTGTTGGTCGCCGACCCGGAGAACTCCGCCTTCTACGACGGCTGGCAGGACGACGACCCCGACGCCACCACCGGGCTGCCGTCGCGGATCGAGGGCATCGGACGGCCCCGGGTCGAACCCTCGTTCGTGCCCGGGGTCGTCGACGACATGCTCCGGGTGCCCGACGCCGCCTCGATCGCCACCATGCGCTGGACCTCGGGCCGGATGGGCCGGCCGGTGGGCGGCTCCACCGGCACTAACGTGTGGGCCTCGCTGGTCACCATCGATCGGATGCGAGCGGCCGGTGAGCACGGCAGCGTCGTCACCCTGCTCTGCGACGGCGGCGAGCGCTACGCCAGCACCTACTACTCGGACGCCTGGATCGCGGAGCAGGGGCTCGACCTGGCGCCGTACGCCGCCGCGCTGGCCGACTTCGAGGCCACCGGGGTGCTCAGCCCGCCCGAGGTCTGACCGCCCGGCCCGCCTGCTCGGCCGAGGCCCTGGGGGCGCCCGCGCAGGCCCTGGAAAAAAACTTCGAGAATCTCACCAGACTCGCGTCACGTTCCTCCCGCCCGACCGTTCCATCGGCATGAGGTCGTCCACCAGTGGGGGGTGGGCGACCTCTCCGGCTTCCGGCGCGGCCCGGATCCGGCTCAGCGACCCAGCGTCTCGGCCAGCGCGCCGAGGACCAGGGTGACGGCGTCGGGGCGGGCGTTGGGGCCCATCAGACCGATCCGCCACAGGGATCCGGCGTACTCGCCCACACCCGCGCCGATCTCGACGTCGTACCGCTCGAGCAGGGTGCGTCGGACCGCGGCCGAATCGACCCCGTCGGGCACCCTGACCGTGGTCAGCTCCGGCAGGCGGTGGTCCTTGTCGACGAAGAGTTCGAGGCCGAGGGCCTCCAGCCCCTGCTGGAGCTGCTGCCCGGCCTCGGCATGCCGGGCCCAGACGTTCTCCAGGCCCTCCTCGAGGACCCGTCCGAGGGCACGGTGCAGTGAGCTGACCATGGCGACCGGCGCGGTGTGGTGGTAGGTGCGGCCGCCGGAGCCGCCCGCCTCGCCGACGTACCCGCCGAGCAGGCCGAGGTCGAGATACCACGACTGGGGGCGCTGCACGCGGCGCGCGAAGGCGCGGTCGTTGATCGTGAACGGCGCCAGGCCGGGGGCGACGCCGAGGCATTTCTGGGTGCCGGCGTACCCGACGTCGACGCCCCAGTCATCGGCCCGGAGTTCGATCCCACCGATCGAGGTGACCGCGTCGACCAGGAGGAGCGCATCGCCGGCCGCGCGCACCGCCTCGCCCAGGGCGGCGATGTCGGAGCGGACGCCGGTCGAGGTCTCGGCATGGACGGCGGCCACCACGGCCGGGTTCGGATGCGCGGCGACCACGCGCTCGGGGTCGACCGGTGTGCCCCAGGTGTGCTCGACCGGGATCACCTCGGCCCCGCAGCGGGCCGCGACGTCGCACATCCGCTGCCCGAAGAGCCCGTTGACCGCGACCACGACGACGTCGCCGGGGTGGACGGTGTTGACGAAGGCGGCCTCCATGCCGGCGGAGCCGGTCGCGGAGAGGGGGAGGGTGCGGGTGTTGGCGGTGCCCCAGACCTGGCGGAGCCGGTCGCAGGTCTCGTCCATGACCGCGAGGAACTCCGGGTCGAGGTGGCCCAGCAACGGACGGGCGAGCCCCTCGGTCGCCTCCGGGTAGGGGTTGGTGGGGCCGGGGCCGAACAGATGGCGGTGGGTGATGGGCATGGCAGCGAAACTACAGAACCGCGCCCGGGTTGAGCAGGCCGTCAGGGTCGAGGGCGTCCTTGACCCGGCGGGTCAGGGCCATCACCTCCTCGCCCAGTTGGTCGGGGAGGGCGCCCTTCTTCGCTCGGCCCACGCCGTGCTCGCCGGTGATGGTGCCGCCCAGCGAGATCGCCAGCGCCATCACCTCCTCGAAGGCCTTGCGGGCGCGGTCGACGCAGGCCGGGTCGGTGCCGTCGTAGACGATCACCGGATGGGTGTTGCCGTCACCGGCGTGAGCGACGACCGCGATCTCGACCTCGCAGCGGGCGGCGATCGCGGCCACACCGTCGACCAGGTCGGGGAGGAGCGGCACGGGGACGCCGACGTCCTCGAAGAGCACGCTCCCGCGCGTCTCCAGGGCGTGGAAGGCGTTGCGCCGGGCCGAGACGAACAGCTCCGCCTCGGTGGGGTCGGTGGTGGTGAAGGCCTCGGTGGCCCCGGCCTCCTCACAGCAGCGTCGCATCAACTCGACCTCGGCCGCGCAGGCGGCGTCGGGCGCGTCGGACTGCGCGATGAGCAGGGCTCCCGCCGCCCCGTCCAGACCATGGGAGCGCCACTCCTCGACGGCCCTGATCGACGGGTTGTCCATCAGTTCCAGCATGGCGGGCCGCAACAGGGTGCGGATCGCGACCACCGCCCGCGAGGCCGCCGTCATGGACGGGAAGCTGCTCACCACGGTGGCACCGACCGTCTGGGCCGGCACCAGCCGCAGGATCGCCTTGGTGATGACGCCCAGGGTGCCCTCGCTGCCGACGAAGAGCTTGAGCAGGGACAGGCCGGCGACGTCCTTGATCCGCTTGCCGCCGAGGCTCACCTGGGTGCCGTCGGCCAGGACGACGTCTATGCCCAGCACGTAGTCGGTGGTCACGCCGTACTTCACGCAGCACAGGCCGCCGGCGTTGGTGGCGAGGTTGCCGCCGATCGAGCAGATCTCGTACGACGACGGGTCGGGCGGATACCACAGGCCGTGCTCGGCTGCGGCCCGCTTGACCTCGACGTTCAACGCCCCCGGCTCCACGATCGCGACCTGGCAGGCGGGGTCGATCTCGACACCGCGCATCCGCTCCAGGCACAGGGTGATGCCGCCGTCGACCGCGGACGAACCGCCGGAGAGGCCGGTGCCGGCGCCGCGCGGCACCACCGGCACCCGATGCTCGGCCGCCCACCGGACCGTCTGCTGCACCTGCTCGGCGCTTTCGGCCCGGACGACGGCGATCGGCGTACCGGCCGAGCCGTCGTGGGCGAAGTCCTCGCGGTACTTCTCGATCTCGTCGGGCCCGGTGATCACCACTCCGTCCGGGAGGAGTCCGATCAGCTCCTGCACTGCCTGGTGCGCCATCTCTCCACCCTGCCACGGCCGTGTGATCGCGGTCTCAGGCGGTCCGTCGTCGGTAGGTCAGCATCGCGAAGGCGTAGCCGGCGACGAGGATGCCGACGCACCACGCAAGCGCGATCCAGATGTCGGTGCCGACCGGCTGCTGGGCGAAGATGTCGCGGATGGTGTTGACGATCGAGGTCACCGGCTGGTTTTCGGCGAACCACTCCACGGGAGCCGGCATGGTGTCGGTCGGGACGAACGCCGAGCTGATGAACGGCAGGAAGATCAGCGGGTAGGAGAACGCGCTCGCCCCGTCGACCGTCTTCGCGCTGAGCCCGGCGATGGTCGCCACCCAGGTCAGCGCCAGGGTGAACAGGGTCAGGATCCCGAGCACGGCCAGCCAGCCGAGCAGACCGGCGCCGGTGCGGAAGCCCATCAGCAGTGCCACGCCGACCACCACCGCGAGCGAGACCAGGTTGGCCACCAGGGAGGTCAGCACGTGCGCCCACAGCGCGCTGGAGCGGGCGATCGGCATCGACTGGAACCGCTCGAAGATGCCGCCCTGCAGGTCCATGAACAGTCGGTAGGCGGTGTAGGCGATTCCCGAGGCGACCGTGATCAGCAGGATGCCCGGCAGCATGTAGTTGATGTAGGACGCCGACCCGACCTCGATCGCACCGCCGAAGACGTAGACGAAGATCAACATCAGGGCGACGGGGGTGACCGCGGTCGTGATGATGGTGTCCGGGCTGCGCAGGATGTGCCGCAGCGACCGGCGGGTGAGCGCGGAGGTGTCCGCGACGAAGTGGGTGGTACTCATCACTGCTCCTGGGAGGTCGGAGGTGTGGCCGTGTCCGCGTCGCCGGGTGTGGGCGGGCCGCCCACCAGCGCGAGGAAGACCTCTTCGAGGGTGGGCTGCTTCTCGACGTACTCGACCCTCGCCGGCGGCAGCAGCCCCTTGAGTTCGGCCAGGGTGCCCTCGGCGATGATCCGGCCATCGTGCAGGACCGCGATCCGGTCGGCGAGCTGTTCGGCCTCGTCGAGGTACTGCGTGGTGAGCAGGACCGTCGTACCGGTGGACGCGAGTTCCCTGACCGCGTCCCAGACCTCGATGCGGGCCTGCGGGTCCAGACCGGTGGTCGGCTCGTCGAGGAAGATGACCGGCGGGCTCCCGATCAGGCTCATCGCGATGTCCAGGCGGCGACGCATCCCACCGGAGTAGGTGCCGGCCCGCCGGCCGCCGGCCTCGGTCAGCGAGAACCGGGCCAGCAGTGCGTCCGCGATCTCGCCGGGGCGCCTCAGATGGCGCAGTTCGGCGACCAGCATCAGGTTCTCCCGGCCGGTGAGGATCTCGTCGACCGCCGCGAACTGCCCGGTGAGGCTGATCGACTCCCGTACGTCGGCGCCCCGGGTTGCCACGTCGAAGCCCTGCACGGTGGCCGTCCCCCGGTCCGCCTTCAGCAGGGTGGACAGGATCCGCACGGCCGTGGTCTTGCCCGCGCCGTTGGAGCCGAGCAGGGCGAAGATGCTGCCGGGTGCGACGTCGAAGTCGACCCCGCGCAGCACCGGCAGGTCGCCGTAGGACTTCTCCAGGCCCTGCACCCGGATGGCGGGCGGGTCGGTGGTCGTGGTCATCGTTCCTCCTCGGTGTCGAGCTGCTCGATCTCCTTGATCAGGCGGGCGCGCTCCTTGTCGAGCCAGCGCTTGCCGACGTAGGCCTGGGCGAAGGTCTCCGCGACCTCGACCGGGTCGTCGCCGGCGATCTCCCGGACCGGGGTGCCGTCGGTCGCGGCGCGCTCCCAGAGGTCCGCGAGGTCGACGAACATCTGCACGATCGTGTCGCCCTCGGTGACGCCGCTGTAGTACATGAGGTAGCGGTTGAAGGCGTTCGCCGCCGCGCGATAGGGCTCGGGCAGCGCATCCAGGCGCGCCTTGGCCTGCTTGTACTGCTTCTTCTGCTCGAGCGGGCCGGTGAGCGTCTCGATCCACTTGGCTGCCATGTCACTTCTCTCCTTCGTGTAGGTCTGCGATGCGTTCGGCGAGGAAGTCCCAGGTCCGCCAGAACTCCTCCAGATAGGTCCGGCCCTCCGCGTTGAGCGCGAAGACCTTGCGCGGCGGCCCCTTCTCGGAGGGGACCTTCTCCACATCGACCAGGCCGCGCTGCTCGATGCGGATCAGTAGGGCGTAGACGGTGCCCTCGGCGATGTCGGTGAAGCCGCGGTCGCGTAGTCCCGCGGTGATCTCGTAGCCGTAGGCCGGCTGCTTGGCCAGGATCGCCAGGACGATGCCCTCGAGCGTGCCCTTGAGCATCTCGGTCAACTGCTTCCTCACGAGCCACCTCCTTAGCTATTCAGTGTCAATGACTACTAGTACATAGTAACGCTGAATAGCCAGACCGCAAGTGGTCTCCAGCCGCGGTTTCGTCGCCTGTGTGCGGATCGGGGAAAATGGCCCGCATGCTCACCCCCGTCGCCTGGATCGTCGTCGGGTACGCCGCCTTCGTGGCGGCCGCCGGCGGGATCGGGGTGTTGCTGAAGGCGCCCAGACCGCGGTGGCTGGACCAGTTCGCCTGGATGCTCGAGGCACTCGCGGTCGTGCTCGCCCTGGTGGCGCTCGCCTCCCTGGGCGAGGGGGAGCGGCCGGAGAGCATGGCGACCTATCTCGGGTACCTCGCCGCACTGGTCGCTGTCATCCCGATCGGGATGAGTGCCGTCAAGGAGGATCGGGGCCACTGGGCGTCCGGGGTGATCGCCGTCACCGCCCTGGTGATCGGGGTCGTCGCCGTACGCGTCATGATGACCCGGTGAGTAATCCCAGCACGGGGCGCTCAGGCGTCCACCAGATCCTGCTTGCCGTGTACGCGGTCTTCGCGCTCGCGGCCGGCGCCAGGAGTCTGGTGCAATTGCTCACCAAGGCCGATGAGGCCCCGTTCGCCTACACCCTCTCGCTGCTGGCAGCCTGCACCTACGTGCTCGGCTGGTTCGCGATCCGTCGCGCCGCCGACGGCCGTACCGGCTTCGCCTCGGTGATGCTGTGGGTGGAGTTGGTCGGGGTCCTCGTCGTCGGCACGCTCTCGCTCGTCGAACCCCAATGGTTCCCCGACGCGACGGTCTGGTCCGACTTCGGGATCGGCTACGGCCTGGTGCCCGCGGTGCTGCCGGTGCTGGGACTGATCTGGTTGCGGCGCACCCGCCGCGCCATGGCGAGCGGGGCCGCCGCGGCGGCGCCCACCAAGGAGGCAGGACGATGACTCAGCCGAACGGACAGTCCACAGCAGTGGCGGTGTCCCCCGACTCCGGTGAGCACTGGAGTGCGCCCGGCGCATGGCGGGTCGCCGAGGGCGTGTACCGGATCCCGCTGCCGCTTCCGATGGACGGTCTCAAGGCGGTCAACGTCTACGCCATCGAGGGTGAGGACGGGTACACCCTGATCGACGGCGGCTGGGCCATCACCGAGGGGCGCGCGGCCCTCGAGCAGGGGCTCAAGCAGCTCGACGCCGGCTTCGGCGACATCAAGCGGTTCTACGTCACGCACATCCACCGTGATCACTACACCCTGGCCTCGGTGCTCGGTGGCGAGGTCGGGGCGCAGGTGGCCCTCGGTGAGGGCGAGCGCGCCTCGCTCGACATGATCCACCACCGCACCGGGGACAACACGATCGCCCGATCCCTCGCCCAGGCGGGTGCGACCGCCATCGCCGAGCAGTGGTCCAGCTCCGGGCAGTCCGACGACCCGACGTTCTGGCGGCTGCCCGACGTCTGGCTGGAGGGCGATGTCCGCGTCCCGGCCGGGGAGCGGACCCTCGACGCCGTCCACACGCCCGGGCACACCCGCGGGCACTACGTCTTCGCAGACGCCGACGCGGGCCTCCTCTTCGCCGGTGACCACGTGCTGCCCACGATCACCCCGTCGATCGGTTTCGAGTCCTCGATGGCGGTCTCGCCGCTGGGTGACTTCATGGCCTCGCTGACCAAGGTGCGCGGCCTGCCCGACCGCACCCTGCTGCCCGCCCACGGCCCGGTGTCGCCCTCGACCCATGCCCGGGTCGATCAGCTGCTGGCCCACCACGAGGAGCGGCTCGACCTGTGCGTCGCCGCACTGCGCGGCGGCGAGGCCACCTCGGTCGACATCGCCGGCCAGCTGCCCTGGACCCGGCACGAGCACGCGTTCAGCACGCTCGACTTCTTCAACCAGGGTCTGGCCGCGATGGAGACCAAGGCCCACCTCGAGCTGCTCGTCGCCCGCGGTCAGGTGAGCCGCGAGGAGCGGGACGGCATCGTCCACTTCGAGCTGCTGCCTGCCTGAGCCGAGCGGGTGGTGGGTCTCGGCGCGGGCCATCGGCCGCGCCGAGACCCACCACCCCGGTCATGCCCGGCGCCGCCGCCGGGGGCGGTGGCACGGCGATTTCGCGCGTACTTGAGGTCGTGTTCATCTCTCGCGCCGTCGTCGCGTCCTAGGGTCGAAGGGTGGCTTCCGAGGGGCATGAGCAACCCGATGGCGTGGAGGTCCTGGAGACTGATCGCCGCGACCTCACCCGGACCCGGGTCGAGCGCTCCCCCCGGCAGCCGCTCGACCCCGGAGAGGTGCGTCTGGGGATCGACCACTTCGCACTCACCAGCAACAACGCGACCTACGCCCGCCTCGGCGACGAACTTGGCTACTGGGAGCTCTTTCCCGCGTTACCGCCGTGGGGGCGGGTCCCGGCGTGGGGCCACCTCGTCGCCACCGAGTCACGGGTGGCCGGCATCGAGGTGGGCGACCGGTTCCACGGTCTCGTGCCGATGGCCACCGAGGTCACCCTCAGCGTGGGGGCGGCCGGTGGTCACGGCTTCACCCGGGTTCACCGTGGTGCGGCGGCGTACCGCTTCTACCGGCGGTTGAGCACGGACGGCCTCGAGGAGGCCGACCTCTGGCGTCAGACACTCCTCCGACCGCTGTTCATCACCTCCTTCGTCCTCGATCGTGACCACGCCCGCCGCCACGCCTCGACGGGCGTGGTCCTCACCTCCGCGAGCAGCCGAACCGCGATCGGCACCGCGTACCTGCTCACCGGGCGGGGGGTCCCGGTGACCGGCCTGACCTCGGCTCGCCACGTCGCGACGCTGCGCGGTCTGGGGTGTTACACGCAGGTGCTGTCCTACGACGACCTGGCGACCGACCCGACGGCGTTGAGGGTGCGTCCCGGCGAGCAGATCGTGTGTGACTTCGCGGGGTCCGCCAGGATCCGTGCCCACCTGGGGGCGGCCTTGGGTGGGAGTCTCGCCGCATGGATCCGGATCGGTGACCTCCGGGAGTCCGGCGACGGAGCTCCTGACGAGGGGGAGCGGTTCTTCGCCCCCGACGTCATCGCCGCGCAGGCCCGTGACCTGGGACCGGCCGCGTTCGATGCCGAACTCGAGCAGGCGCTGGACGGGATCACCGCCTGGAGCGGTGAGTGGCTCGCGGTCGACGCGGTCCGCGACGCGGGCGCGCTGGGCACGGCCTGGCGGTCCGCCCTCGACGGAGGTATCGGGCCTACCGGCGCGGTGATCGCGACCCTGGGGTCACTCCGGCGAGCGGATGACTCGCGGTCGTCTCCCGACTGACCGGAGAGGGACGACTCTGCTCATGCGGCGCGGCGGCGCATGGGGGTGTGGGGGATGCCGTCCTCGAGGAACTCGTCGCCGTCCGGCTCGAAGCCGTGGGTGGTGTACCACTCCACCAGCGGGGACTGGCCGTCGAGCAGGATGTCGCGGCTCGGATCGGTCGCCTGGGCGTGCTCGAGGATGGCGCCCATCAGCGCGTCCCCACGCCCCCGGCCGCGCACCGCGCGGGCCAGCACCACCCGTCCGATCCGCCACACCGTGCCCTCGTCGAGCAGCCGCGCGTAGCCGACCAAGTCATCGCCCTCGTGCAACAGCACGTGCGTCGTGTGGGGGTCGAGATCGCGGCCGTCCAGATCGGGGTAGGCGCACTCCTGCTCCACCACGAAGACGTCCTGGCGCAGCCGCGCGACGGCGTAGACGGTGCGGGCGTCGAGCTGCGCGAAGGAGCCGGTGGTGACGAGCATGGCGACACCCTAGGGCCGATGGCGGCGGTTCGGCGGGGCGTTCCGGCGAGGAGACCTGACCTCCCCGCACGAGATCGGCGTCCTTCGGGGGCGACGGAGGCACACCACCCGCAGGGTGGTGGGCCTCGCCCGGGGCGAGCAGGGTGGCCTCGGTCCGCGACAGCGGGGCCGGTTAGGCTGGAGGTGACACAGACAGGGGAGCCCCGGTGAGGGGCTGAGAGTGCACCGCCGGCGTACGGCGGAAGGCAGACCCTCCGAACCTGCTCCGGTTAGCACCGGCGAAGGGAGTTCTCATGCGCTTCGCTGCGCCCACCGATCCCACCCCTGGATTCTTCCGGCCGCTGCGGATCACGTTGGCCGCGACCGCGGCCGGCCTGGCGCTCGCATCCTGCTCGGTGATCGGCGGGGGAGGCGAGGACGACAGCGGGTCGGACGCGGCCGCCTCCGGTTCGCCGGAGTCGGCCGGTGGCAAGGTCGTCCTGGTCACCCACGGCTCGTTCAACCTGGGCGAGGACCTGATCGCCGACTTCGAACGGGAGACCGGCTACGAACTGGTCGTGCAGGCGGCCGGCGACGGTGGCACGCTCACCAACAAGCTCGCCCTCACCGCCGGCGACCCGCCCGGCGACGTGGCCCTCGGCGTCGACAACACCTTCGCCTCGCGCGCGCTGGAGGAAGGTGTGTTCGCGGAGTACACCCCGGCCCAGCGTCCCGACGGCGTGGCGGCCTACGACCTGCCCGGCGATGACGGCTCCCACCTGACCCCGGTCGACACCGGCAACGTGTGCGTCAACCTCGACACCGCCTGGTTCACCGACCAGGGCCTGCCGAGGCCGAGCACCCTGGACGATCTCACCGACCCCGCCTACCGGGACCTGTTCGTCACTCCGGGCGCGGCGACCAGTTCACCGGGCATGGCCTTCCTCCTGGCCACCATCGCCGAGTACGGCGAGGACGGGTGGCAGGACTACTGGACCGACCTGCTCGACAACGGCGCCAAGTTGGTCGACGGCTGGGAGGACGCCTACTACACCGACTTCACCCAGGGCGGCGGCAACGGACAGCGGCCGATCGTGCTCTCCTACGACTCATCCCCGGCCTTCACCATCGGCAAGGACGGCTCGAGCACCACCGAAGCGCTGCTCGACACCTGCTTCGCCCAGGTCGAGTACGCCGGTGTCCTCGACGGCGCCGAGAACGAGGAAGGGGCCCGGGCGCTGGTCGACTTCCTGCTCACCGACGAGGTGCAGGCGGCGCTGCCGGACCTGATGTACGTCTACCCGGTCTCCGACACGGTCGACCTGCCGAAGGCCTGGGCGGAGCACGCCCCCCGGGCCGAGGACCCCCACACGCTGGACCCGGCCGAGATCGAGGACAACCGGGAGACCTGGCTCCGCGAGTGGAGCGACCTCACCACCCGATGAGACGTACGGCGGGCCTGGTCGCGCTGGCGGCACTGCCGGTGGCGGTGCTGTCGGTCTTCTTCGTGCTGCCGGTGAGCGGCATGGTCGCGCGGGGGTTCTGGCCCGAGGGCACCTTCGATCCCGGCCAGGTCCTCGACGTGCTCGGCCGGCCCCGGACCCACCGGGTGCTGTGGTTCACGCTGTGGACCTCGACCGCCGCGACCGCGATCGCGGTGCTGTTCGGCCTGCCGGCGGCGTACGCGCTGCACCGACTGGCGTTCCCGCTGCGCGGACTGGTGCGGGCCCTGCTGCTGGTGCCGTTCGTGTTGCCGACGGTGGTGGTCGGTGTCGCCTTCCGCGAACTCCTCGGCGAGGGCGGGCCGCTCGGCTTCCTCGGCTGGGACGGCACCCCGGCCGCCATCCTGGCGGGCCTGGTCTTCTTCAACACCGCCGTCGTGATCCGGACGGTCGGCGCCACGTGGGAGTCGCTCGACCCCCGCCCGGCCGAGGCCGCGGCGGCGCTCGGTGCGGGCCCGTGGACGGTCTTCCGGACCGTCACGCTGCCCGCCCTGCGGCCGGCCGTGGTGAGCGCGGCCAGTGTGGTCTTCCTGTTCTGCGCCACCGCGTTCGGTGTCGTGCTGACCCTCGGCGGGGTCCGCTACGCCTCGGTGGAGACCGAGATCTACCTGCTCACCACCAACCTGTTCGACCTCTCCGCCGCAGCGGCGCTCTCCCTGCTGCAACTACTGGTGGTCACCCTGTTGCTGGCCCTCTCCGCGCGGCTGCGGGCCACGCCCGACGGGGCCGTCGCCCGCGGCGTGAGTCGCCCGCGACCCCTGTTCCCCCGCCGGGCGGCCCGCCGACCCGGCCCACCGGCGTACGGCGACGTGCTGGCCGCGCTCAGCACCCTGCTGCTGTTGCTGCTGGTCGCGGCCCCGATCGTGACCCTGATCGTGGGCAGCCTGCAGCGCTCCGGCGGGGGCGGGTGGACCCTCGACAACTACCAGGCGCTCGGCGGCACCGGTGAGCACGACGCCCTGCTCGCACCGGCGATCGACGCACTGGTCACGAGCCTGCGCACCGCGGTGGACGCCACCTGGATGGCGCTGCTGCTGGGCGGACTGGTCGCGCTGGTCGTGACCCGGCGCAGTCACTCGCGCTCCGAGCGCCGGATCCGGGGGGTGCTGGACGGCTTCTTCATGCTGCCCCTCGGCGTCTCGGCGGTGACCCTCGGCTTCGGCTTCCTCATCACCCTCGGGCCGCTGCGCAGCAGTCCGCTGCTGGTGCCGATCGCGCAGGCGCTGGTGGCGTTGCCGCTGGTGGTGCGGACCCTGGTGCCGGTGCTGGGCGGGATCGACGACCGGCAGCGCCAGGCCGCCGCCTCGCTCGGCGCCGGCCCTCTCCGGACCGCGCTGGTGGTCGACCTGCCGATCGTGTGGAAGCCGCTCCTCGCCGCGGCCGGCTTCTGCTTCGCGGTGTCCCTGGGGGAGTTCGGGGCCACCTCGTTCCTCGCCCGGGCCGAGGAACCCACCCTCCCGGTGGTGATCTTCCAACTCATCGGCCACCCTGGCGCGATGAACTACCAGATGGCGCTGGCCGCCTCCGTGGTGTTGGCAGCGGCCACCACCGTCGTGATGCTGCTGGTGGAGCGGCTGCGGGTGCCCTCTGCGGGGGCGATGTGAGCCCCCTCGACCACGGACTCAGCCTCGACCACGTCACCGTGGAGTACGACGGGGTGCCCGCCGTCCGCGACGTGAGCCTCGAACTCCCCGACGCCGCGGTCCTCGCGGTGCTGGGGCCCTCCGGCTCCGGCAAGTCCACCCTGCTGCGGGCGGTGGCCGGCCTGGAGCCCGCGGCGGGCACGATCAGTTGGGACGGGCGGTCGCTGGCCGGCGTACCCACCCATCGGCGGGGGTTCGCGCTGATGTTCCAGGACGGCCAGCTCTTCGGTCACCTCACCGTGGCACGCAACGTCGGCTACCCGCTCAAGCTGCGCAAGGTCCGCGGATCCGCGGCCAGTTCCCGGATCGAGGAGCTGTTGGCCCTGGTCGGCCTGGAGGGGTACGCCGACCGGCTGCCCGGCACCCTCTCCGGTGGGGAACGGCAACGGGTCGCCCTCGCCCGCGCCCTGGCGGTCGAGCCGAAGCTGCTCCTGCTCGACGAACCCCTCTCCGCGCTCGACGCCGGCCTGCGCGAGCGGTTGGCCGGGGACCTGGCCCGCATCCTCCGGGAGTCGGGCACCACGGCGCTGATGGTGACCCATGACCAGGAGGAGGCGTTCGCCGTCGCGGACCGGCTCGCCGTGATGCGGGCCGGGCACCTGGTCCAGGAGGGCGAGACCGCCGACGTGTGGGCGCGGCCGGCGGATGCCGAGACCGCGCTGTTCCTGGGCTACGCCCGAGTGCTCACCGGGGCGGCGGCAAGACGCGTCCTGGATGCCGCCCGAGCCGGCACCCAGAGAGCCGGCACCCAGGTAGCCGGCGGCGAGGCGGCGCCCGTGGTCGCCGTACGGCGCTCGGCCCTGGTCGTGGACGACGCCGGCGTCCTCACCGGCCGGGTGCTCTCGGCCACGGTCACCCCCGACCAGGTCAGGCTGAAGGTCGACGTCTCCGGGATCGGCGAGCTCGACGCCGTGGCCGGGCCCCATCGCCACCCTGGAGCTGGCGACGACGTCCGGCTCAGGATCGACGTGGCGAGGATCGCGCCGGTGCCGGGTCGAGACGTTCCTGACCAGTAGCTACCCTGTTGTGCGTGTATCGCCGTGCCCAAATCCTGCTGGTCGTGAACGCTGTCGTCATGGCCGGGCTGGCGTTCCCCATCGCCGCGTCCCTCGACCGTCACGTGATGGACCCCGAGGGGAGCTTCCTCGGGCCGACCTGGGTGCGGCTCCCGCTGCTCCTCCTGATGGCGGTCGCGATCGACCTCATCCCGCGTGCGCTGTGGTACGGCAGGGCCAAGCCGGCGGCGTGGGGGCCGATCATCCGGGAGCGGCTCAAGAGCCACTGGACCAAGCAGCGGGTGATCCTCGTCTTCCTCGGGATCATCTGCTTCTACACGGTCTACGTCTGCTACCGGAACCTGAAGTCGTTCCTGCCGTACATCATCGAGACGAAGTACGACCACGAGCTGCACCTGATCGACCGGGCGATCTTCTTCGGCCACGAGCCGGGCACGGTGCTCCAGCAGATCTTCGGCACCGACATCTTCGTCTGGCCGCTGTCCTACATCTACCTGTGGTTCATGCCGCTGGTGCCGATCGCGGTCGCCATCTGGCTGGTGTGGTCCAGGACGTTGACCTACGGCTACTGGTTCGTGACCTCCCAGTGCATCGCCTGGACGCTGGGCACCGCGTCGTACTACGCACTGCCCACGCTGGGCCCCGGCATCGCCTACCCCTACGTCTACTCGACGCTGGCGCACACACCCACCACAGACCTGATGAACAGTCTGGTCAACGCGCGCCACAACGTGATCATCGACGGCATTGCAGGGGTGCAGTCCGTCGCGGGCTTCGCGTCGCTGCACTGCGGGATCACGCTGCTGATCGCACTGATGGTGCAGTACACGATCAGGCACCGGGTCTTCCGCATCCTGGCCTGGGTGAACTTCGGGCTGACGGTGTGCGCCACCCTCTACTTCGGCTGGCACTACGTCGCCGACGACGTCGCCGGCATCTGCCTGGCCCTGGTCTCCTTCTACGTGGGTGGCGTCGTCTCTGGGCACAAGTTCGGCCGCAAGGGGCAGGTCAAGCGCGAGGCCGCCCTCGACGCCCGCGCCACCGAAACCTCCGCCTGACCTCCCCACCCCGTTGAGTGGGTCCTCCCGGGCGGTTGAGTGGGTCCTCCCGGGCGGTTGAGTCGGTCCTCCCGGACTACCGACTCAACCGTCTGCAACTCCCATTTCGACTGTCTGCAACTCCCCACTCAACCCGGGGCGGGAGAAATGCAACGAGCCCCCGGAGAGGATCCGGGGGCTCGTGGTGTGCCTCATCAGAGTGAGGCGGAGGATCAGTGACCGTCGGTCTTGAACCGCTCGAAGGAGGCCTGGATCTCGGCCACGGCTGCGTCGTGGTGGACCCAGTCCGCGCCCTCGACCGACTTGCCCGGCTCGAGGTCCTTGTAGACCTCGAAGAAGTGCTTGATCTCCATCAGTTCGTGCTCGTCGACGTCGTCGATGTCCTCGATACCGGCGTTGCGCGGGTCGACCGGCACGCACAGCACCTTGTCGTCGCCGCCGGCCTCGTCGGTCATCCGGAACATGCCGATCGCGCGGCACTTGATCAGGCAACCGGGGAAGGTCGGGTAGGGGAGGAGGACCAGCGCGTCCAGCGGGTCGCCGTCCTGACCGAGGGTGTCCTCGATGTAGCCGTAGTCGGCGGGGTACACCGTCGAGGTGAACAGGGTGCGGTCGAGACGAAGCCTGCCGCTCTCGTGGTCGACTTCGTACTTGTTGCGCTCACCCTTGGGGATCTCGACCAGAACGTCGAACTCCAGCACGTCTTGCCTCCGCAGTCCAGCGGCTCAGGGCCGCCCCATCGTGGTGCGGGCAGGGCCCGCCGATCTTGGTGGTGCGGGTCGGGGGACCCGCCGTGAATGTCACATCAGTGTCCACCACAATGGCTCCTGAGGCGATTCAGGGAGGTCGAAGCATGGCTCGAGGTGACGTAAGCCACGCCGGTGGGCGGCGTGCCGCCCGGCGCGCGCCCCGCCGACGGCGTACCGGCCGCTGGGTCGCGCTCGCCGTGGTCCTCGTCCTGGGCGGCACCGCCGCGG
This sequence comes from Nocardioides insulae DSM 17944, assembly GCF_000422825.1. Classification (GTDB taxonomy): domain Bacteria; phylum Actinomycetota; class Actinomycetes; order Propionibacteriales; family Nocardioidaceae; genus Nocardioides; species Nocardioides insulae. The sequence goes on from NZ_KE383928.1 coordinate 303,438, forward strand.
CGGCCTACCAATTGGGCTGGGTGGACTACGCGCAGGACACCTGGTTCGCCGAGGAGGCGCCTCCGCCCGCGCCCGAGCCGGAGGGTCTGGACCTCCCCGAGGTGGTGACTCCCGCTGCCGTGGCCGCGCCGGTCGAGGCCACCGCCCCCGGCCCCGCGAAGGTACGCCGGGCGATCTCCGGTCCGCTCGGCGACGACGACCTCGGACCTCATGTGGTCGCCGGGGTCGCCCCGGTGGGCGGCGGCGAGACGGTGTGGACGCAGGGCAGCGGAGCCTTCATCCCCGCCTCGACCACCAAGCTGCTGACCAGCACGGCCGCCCTCGACGTGATCGATCCGGAGACCCGCTTCGCGACCCGTGTGGTGGCCGGCGGCGATGGGCGGATCGTGCTGGTCGGAGGCGGTGACCCGCTGCTCGCCTCGGACCCCGCCGCGGCCGAGGAGGACTATGCCGACGGTGCCGACATCCGCACCCTGGCCCGACGTACCGCCGCGGCGTTGAAGGCGGACGGGCAGACCCGGGTGCGGCTCGGCTATGACGACTCCCTGTTCACCGGACCGGCGGTCAACCCCGCGTGGGAGGCGGACTACGTGCCGGACGGGGTGGTCTCCCCGATCACGGCGCTGTGGGTCGACGAGGGTAGGCCGGCGGACGGGATCGGGCGGGTGGCCGATCCGTCATTTTCCGCGGCGCAGGCCTTCGCCGACGGCCTCCGCAAGGAGGGGATCACGGTGCGCGGCAGACCCGCCCACGGCACCGCCGGGGCCACCGGCGCGGAACTGGCCCGGGTGCAGAGCCCGCCGTTGCGCGAGATCGTCGAGCATCTCATCCTGATCAGCGACAACGAGGCGACCGAGGTGGTCGCGCGACAGGTCGGGCTGGCCGTCTCCGGCGAGGGCAGCTCGGCCGCCGGGGTCCGCGACGTGATGGCGACCCTGACCGCGCTGGGGGTCGACCTCGCGGACAGCCGGATCTACGACGGCAGCGGACTGTCCCGGCAGGGCCGGCTGACGGCGTCCGCCCTGCTCACGACCCTGCAGGCCGCCGGCGACCCGGCCCATCCGGCACTCGCCACGGTCGTCGGCGGACTGCCGGTGGCGGGCTTCACCGGCAGCCTCACCACCCGCTTCGACGAGGGCGCCGCCGACCGCGGCCTGGGCCGCGTGCGCGCCAAGACCGGCACCCTGACCGGTGTCAGCAGCCTGGCCGGGGTGGCGACCGGGGTGGACGGCACCGGGATGGTCTTCGTGGTCGCTGCGGATCGGATCGATCCGGTCGACACCCTCGGAGCCCGGGCGGCGCTCGACCGGGCCGCCTCCGCCCTCGGCGCCTGCGCCTGCGGGGCGGGCTGAGCCCGGCGCACTCACTCGATCGACGCGGCCCACGCGTCCCGCGGCCGCCCAGCCCTCGGCTAGCGTCGGGCACATGAGTCTGCCTGCATCACGGTCGTACGACGGACCCGCCGGAGCCTCGATGGTCGACTGGGAGCTTGCCTGCCGACTGGGGGCCCGGATCGCCGGGGACGGGCCGGAGGTGACCGCGCAGGAGGCCTCGGACGTGGTCGCCGAACTGCGTGCGCATGCGCGCAGGAGCACCGGGCTGGTGGCCGAGCACACCGGGCTGGAGGCTCCTGCGGGGACGGCACCGGTCCTGGTGGTGGACCGTCCGGGCTGGGTGCGGGCCAACGCCGAGGGATTCGCCGGCCTGATCGGGCCGGTCGCCGAGGCGCTCGCGCGCAAGCAGACCAAGCCTCCCGGCGCGTGGTCCACCGCGGTCAGCGCCAAGGTGGCCGGCACCGAGCTGGGTGGGATGCTGGGCTTCTTGAGCAGCAAGGTGCTGGGCCAGTTCGACCCCTTCTTCGAGCCGCACGGCCGACTGCTCCTGGTCGCCCCGAACGTCGTCCACGTCGAGCGTGAGATGGACGTCGACCCGACCGACTTCAGGCTCTGGGTCTGCCTGCACGAGGAGACCCACCGGGTGCAGTTCACCGCCGTCCCGTGGCTGCGGCAGCACCTGTTCGGCGAGATCGAGCACCTGGTCGGCACCTTCGACACCCACAGTCTGCTCGACGAGGGCCTGCGTCGGGTCGGACAGGCGGTCCGCAGCCGGGAGGGAAGCCTCCTCGACGCGGTGAGCAACGAGGAGCAGAAGGCCATCATCGACCGGGTCACCGGTGTGATGAGCCTGCTGGAGGGTCATGCGGACGTCGTGATGGACGGGGTCGGACCCGGGGTGATCCCCACGGTGCGAGAGATCCGCACCAAGTTCAACAAGCGACGCAAGGGAGCCGGCTCGCTCGACCGGATGCTCCGCCGACTGCTGGGCCTGGATGCCAAGATGGCGCAGTACCGGGACGGCGCCCGCTTCGTGCGGCGGGTGGTGCACAAGGTGGGCATGGACGAGTTCAACGCCGTCTGGGCCGAGCCCGCCCACCTGCCCTCCACCGCGGAGATCGCGGACCCCCAGGCCTGGATCGCGCGGGTGCTGTGAGCCGGCGGTGAGTCTGCATCCCGCCCTCGCCCAGGTACGCCGCGGCGTACGCGCCGCCCTGCAACCACTGACCCCGGGGGCCACCGTGTTGGTGGCCTGCTCCGGTGGCGCCGACTCGCTGGCGCTGCTCAGCGCGACCGTCGCCGAGGCACGCACCCAGGCGCTCGTGGTCCTCGGGGTGACCGTCGACCACGCTCTCCAGTCGGGGTCGGCCGAGTACGCCGCCCATGTGGTCGAACAGATGGCCCAGCTCGGTGCCGCCCAGACCGTGACGGCCCGGGTCACCGTCGAGGACGGCGGCGGCATGGGACCGGAGGCGGCCGCGCGGCGGGCGCGGTACGACGTGCTCGACCAGGTCGCCGAGCAGGTCGGGGCCGAGGCGATCCTGCTCGGGCACACCCGTGACGACCAGGCCGAGACCGTGCTGCTGGGCCTGACCCGTGGTTCGGGTGGCCGTTCGCTGGCCGGGATGCGGCGCGGGTTCGACCGCTACCGCCGGCCGCTGCTGGATGTCTCCCGGGCGGACACCGTCACGGCCTGCCAGGTCGAGGGGATCGACTACTGGACCGACCCGCACAACAGCGATCCGGCCTACACCAGGGTGCGCGTGCGCACCCGGGTGCTGCCGATGCTGGAGGACGAGCTCGGCCCCGGCGTCGCGGCCACATTGGCGCGCACCGCCGACCAGCTCCGCGTCGACATGGATCACCTCGACGATCAGGCCGAGGCGGCCTTCGCCGTCCTCGCCCCACCTGCGGGGCCGGGGGAGCCGGTGCCGCACGGCTTGTCGGTCGAGGCACTCGCCGAGCTGCCCACCGCCATCCGGCGCCGGGTGCTCCGGTTGGCCGCGCTCGCCGCCGGCGCGCCCGGCGCCGAGCTCTTCCACGAGCACGTCCTGGCCCTGGACACCCTGATCACCGGCTGGCGCGGCCAGCGCTGGATCGACCTGCCCGGCCATCTCCGCGGCGTACGCCGGGAGGGCCGCCTCGTCTTCGACCGTCGACCGAATCAGGTGTCCGGGGGGTCGGCCGGTTAGGCTCCGAGTCATGGACGTCTCCTCCGTCAGCGGCGACCTCGTCGAGGTCCTCTACACCGAAGATCAGATCCAGGGCCGGCTCAAGGAGCTGGCCGAGCAGATCCGGGCCGACTACGAGGGCGAGGACCTGCTGCTGGTCGGCGTTCTGCGCGGCGCGGTCATGGTGATGGCCGACCTGGCCCGCCACCTCGATCGGCACGTCGAGATCGACTGGATGGCCGTCTCCTCCTACGGCTCGGGCACCAAGTCCAGCGGCGTGGTCCGGATCCTCAAGGACCTCGACACCGACCTGAGCGGGCGACACGTCCTGGTCGTCGACGAGATCATCGACACCGGTCTGACCATCTCCTGGCTGGTCGCCAACCTGTCCTCCCGCGGGCCGGCGAGCGTGGAGATCGCCACGCTTCTCCGCAAGCCGGAGGCGCAGACGATGCCGGTGGAGGCCAGGTACGTCGGCTGGGACATCCCCAACGAGTTCGTGGTCGGCTACGGCCTCGACTATGACGAGCGCTACCGCAACCTGCGCGACATCGCCACCCTCGCACCCCACATCTATTCCTGAGTGGAGCTGGGCACCTCCTCTCGCAGTGCTCCCGGGCGGACTGCCCGCTGAGGTGGTGCTCCCTGTCCACGATCGTGGCTGCCTGCATCGGCATTGGTGCGGGCTGCGACAATGGTGGTCGCGGCGGCTGGGGACGATCCGAGTCGTCCAGACGTTGTACCGTCGGCAGTTCCAACCAAAACCGGTCGAGAGAAGCTCGTGAAGCGCATTTTCAAGGGTCCGTGGCTGTGGATCATCGTCGCCGTCGTCGGCGTGCTCCTGGCCCTCCAGTACCTCGCCCCCCAGCGGGGTGGGGATGAGATCTCCACGTCCCAGATGGTCTCCTACATCGAGCAGGGTCAGGTCGACGAACTCACCTTCGTCGACGGTGACCAGGAGATCAAGGCGACCCTGGACGACGGGGTGCGCGACAGCGGCGACGAGGTCACCTCGTTCTGGTTGGACGGCACCCAGGCGCAACTGGAGACCGAGGTCCAGAAGCAGATCGACGAAGGCACCATCGAGAAGTACTCGACCGAGATCGCGCAGCCGAGCCTGCTCGGCTCGATCCTCAGCTTCATGCTGCCGTTCATCCTGATCGTGCTGCTCTTCCTGTTCCTGATGAATTCCGTGCAGGGTGGCGGCGGCCGTGGCGTCATGCAGTTCGCCAAGTCCAAGGCGAAGCTCATCTCCAAGGACATGCCGAAGTCGACCTTCGCCGATGTCGCCGGCTGCGACGAGGCGATCGAGGAGCTCGGCGAGATCAAGGAGTTCCTCCAGGAGCCGGCCAAGTTCCAGGCGGTCGGGGCCAAGATCCCCAAGGGTGTGCTGCTCTACGGCCAGCCCGGCACCGGCAAGACCCTGCTGGCCCGTGCGGTCGCCGGCGAGGCCGGGGTGCCGTTCTACTCGATCTCCGGATCCGACTTCGTCGAGATGTTCGTCGGTGTCGGCGCCTCCCGCGTCCGCGACCTGTTCGAGCAGGCCAAGGAGAACGCGCCCGCGATCGTCTTCATCGACGAGATCGACGCCGTCGGCCGGCACCGCGGTGCCGGCATGGGTGGCGGTCACGACGAGCGGGAGCAGACCCTCAACCAGTTGCTGGTCGAGATGGACGGCTTCGACGTCCGCGGCGGGGTCATCCTGATCGCGGCCACCAACCGTCCCGACGTGCTCGACCCCGCGCTGCTGCGACCGGGCCGGTTCGACCGTCAGATCCAGGTCGACGCCCCCGACCTCTCCGGCCGCGCCAAGATCCTCGAGGTGCACAGCCGCGGCAAGCCGCTGGCCTCCGACGTCAACCTTGAGTCGGTCGCCCGGCGTACGCCGGGCTTCACCGGCGCCGACCTGGCCAACGTGCTCAACGAGGCCGCGCTGCTCACCGCCCGGTCCAACGAGAAGCTGATCACCGCCACCGCGCTGGACGAGGCGATCGACCGGGTCATCGCCGGCCCGCAGCGGCGTACCCGCCTGATGAGCGAGCACGAGAAGCTGATCACCGCCTACCACGAGGGCGGCCACGCCCTGGTCGCCGCGGCGCTGCCGCACAACGACCCGGTGCACAAGATCACGATCCTGCCGCGCGGGCGGGCGCTGGGCTACACCATGGTCCTGCCCGACGAGGACAAGTACTCCCAGCCGCGCTCGGCGATGCTCGACCAGCTCGCCTACATGCTGGGCGGCCGGGCCGCTGAGGAGATGATCTTCCACGACCCGACCACCGGTGCCGGCAACGACATCGAGAAGGCCACCAACCTGGCCCGCGCGATGGTCACCCAGTACGGCATGACCGAGCGCCTCGGCGCGATCAAGCTGGGGGAGTCCAACTCCGAGCCCTTCCTGGGGCGCGATCTCGGCCACTCCCGCAACTACTCCGAGGAGGTTGCGGGGATCGTCGACGAGGAGACCACCGGCCTGCTCCACACCGCCCACCAGGAGGCCTTCGACGTCCTGGAGGAGAACCGCGACGTCCTCGACTCGCTGGTGCTCGAGCTGCTGGACAAGGAGACCCTGGGCAAGGAGGAGATCGCTCGGATCTTCGAGCCGCTGCGCCGCCGTCCCCCTCGGCCGGCCTGGACCGGCTCGCCCAACCGGAAGCCCTCGGCCATCCCGGCGGTGGAGATCCCGCAGGCGATCCGCGACCGGGCCAAGGCCGACCTGCCGACTCCGGCCGCGGTGGTGACCCAGCCCGTCCAGACCGGGCAGAGCGATGAGACCGGCCGTGCCGACTCCGGCGACGCGCCCCAGTGAGCCGGGTATGACTCACTCAGGGGCGTCCTCGGACGCCGTGCCGGGCATCGACCCGGTCACACTGGCCGCGACCACCCGCGACGTACCCGGCTTCGATCACGCCCGCGCCGAAGCGGCGGTGCGAGAGCTGCTCGCCGCCATCGGGGAGGATCCCGAGCGCGAAGGGCTGCGTGAGACCCCGGCGCGGGTGGCCCGGGCGTACGCCGAACTGACCGCGGGCCTGCGGATGGAGCCCGAGGACGTCCTCACCACCACCTTCGACCTCGGCCACGACGAGCTCGTGCTGGTGCGCGACATCGAGCTGTGGTCGATGTGCGAGCACCATCTGGTGCCGTTCACCGGGGTCGCGCACGTCGGGTACATCCCGGCCGAGTCGGGGAAGATCACCGGGCTCTCCAAGCTCGCCCGGCTGGTCGACGTCTACGCCAAGCGCCCTCAGGTGCAGGAGCGGCTCACCACCCAGGTCGCCGACGCCCTCATGGAGATCCTCGAGGCACGTGGTGTGATCGTCGTGATCGAGGCCGAGCACCTGTGCATGACCATGCGTGGCGTCCGCAAGGCCGGCGCCCGCACCATCACCTCCGCGGTGCGGGGCTCGATGCTGGCCAGCGCTGCCACCCGCGCTGAGGCGATGGCGCTGATCCACCGCCGTTGATCGTGGAAGCCGCGCTCGTGGCGCGGCTCCACGATGGCTCGGATCAGCGGAACCTCTCCACGAGGCGCGAGACCGGGCCGCGCTTCTCTGCCCAGTCCTTGTCACGGACGGTCGGCGTGCCCGTCATTTGGTGGGTGGGTCGCACCCGCTGGCCACGCTCGAAGACGATGATGCTGTCGTAGAAGTGCATCGAGGTCGTGGTTCGGGTGAAATCGTCCACCTTGAAGCTCTCCTCACGGGAGTGCCACGCGTTGAGCTGGTCGGAGAGGTCCTTCGCGTACTCGATGAAGGTGCCTGACTTGCGCAGGCCGCCGGCGTACTTCTTCGGCCAGTAGTTGGTGTGCAGGTCCTCGATGAGGAAGACCCCCTCCTGGCTCATGTGCGGATAGATCTCCTCGAACGTGTTGATCTGCTGCACGGGATAGTGGCCTCCGTCCTCGATGACCACGTCGATGGGCCGGCCGATCTCCTCGACGATCGAGCGTAGGAACGTCCGGTCGGCCTGATCGCCGATGAAGATCTTGGTCCGGCGCTGCTCCAGGCTCTTGCACCGTGGGTTGATGTCCACGCCGTGGATGCGCGCGCCGCGGCCGAAGTAGTCGCGCCACATCTGCAGCGAGCCCCCTTGGGAGACCCCGAACTCGAGCACCACCGGTTTCTTTCCGCGGAACCTCTCGAAGTGTCTTTCATAGATCTCGAAGTAGTGCAGCCACTTGTGGATGAGTCGACCGTCGTTGTTCCGGAAGTAGGTTTCGAGCTGATTCCTGGAGGCCATGGCGGGGAGAGTAGCGCGCAGGAGGGGAGTGGCACTTCGATCCACACCAGGTTCGACGCACAGCGATTCGAAGTGTGGCGGTGCTGAGTAGCGATGTAGGTGGGGACTCGTGGGTACGGGCACTGCGCCGCGAACGAGTTCGGCATCCCGGTGGTCCGCCTCTGCCGGCGTAAGCAGGTGCCCTAGGATCTGATGGCCGAGCGCGTGTGTGAATGGGCCCTTGTGGAACGGAGACTCCGATGATTGGTCGCTGGCCCCGGACGAAGCGAGGGTCAGGCTCCCGACCGATGAACGTCTTCGTCCTATGCACCGGCCGCAGCGGATCGGTCACCTTCAGCAAGGCATGCGGTCACCTCACCAACTACTCGGCGGGTCATGAGACCCGCTCCGGACGTCTCGGAGAGGAGCGATTCGGCTATCCGCAGGGACATATCGAGGTCGACAATCGGCTGGCTTGGCACCTGGGTGCCTTGGGCGCCCGCTGGGATGGTCGAGAGGTTCTTTATGTCCACCTCCTGCGGGACCGGGACGCCGTGGCTCGCAGCTTTATGAATCGGTGGGACGGGGCGTATCGCGCCTCGATCATCCGCGCATTCGCACACGGAATCCTCACTCGAACGCAGGATTGGCCCGAGGACAGGCACATCGATGTGGCGAACCACTACGTGGACACTGTGACAAGTAATATCCAGGACTTCCTTCGTGGTCGTCCCCATATGACGATCAACGTCGAAACGATCGAGTCGGACTTTCCTCGCTTCTTGGACCGCATCGGGGCAGAAGGGGACCTGAACGGGGCCATGGCGGAGTGGGCAGTTCGGCACAACCCATCCGTCGCACCTCCAGATTCCGCCTGACGTCGGCGTTTCGCGCGCCGCCATGTCGGAGCCCATGGTGGTATGAACCCGCCAGCGTCTCGCCTCGCGATCGTCCCGGATCCCGTCGTGGCAGGGCAGTATGCTCGGCCCCTCGTCACCGCGAGCACCCGGCGAGGGCGCCTGAGTCGCCGAGAGTGGTTCGCGACACAATGCGGGGAGTGGCGCTGCCCGCTCGTCGTGCAGGGCACCAGGTGAATTCCAATACGTAGGAGGCTTGATGGGTATTCGACACAGCGTCGGGAGCGCGCTGGACCGGCTCGCCGGCCCGGAGCGGACCGCTGGAGTGCGGCGTGCCGAACGGAAGATTCGCCGTGGACTGATCACGATGTTGGACGTCGAGGGCAGCGCTGCTCCGGCCAAGAGGAAGCCGGCTGGGCAGAAGCCGAAGAAGGGCGGGCCGAAGAAGAAGGCCCCTGCGAAGCTGACCCGGGCGCGGCGGATCGAGCTGCTCGGCCGCCAGCCCGAGGGGTTCATTCCCAAGGCACCTCCGGTGGGCTGGGCCAGCCCGGCTCCGAGCGCGACCTTCCCGACCCCCACCGTGACACGGCACCAGCTGCTGGCCGGACTCCATGAGGTGCTGAGCCCCCGCACCTACTTCGAGGTCGGGGTCTCCACGGGGCGAAGCATGACCATCTCGCGCACCCGCTCGCTCGGTGTCGACCCCTTCTTCACGGTCCAGCAGCCGCTCCAGTGCGACGTGCAGCTGGTCAGGGAGGAGAGCGACAGCTTCTTCGCGCGTGCCGATGCGTTCGACCACCTGGGCGGCACGCCGGTCGATCTGGCCTTCCTCGACGGCATGCACTTGTCGGAGTTCCTTCTGCGCGACTTCATGAACGCGGAGAAGCACATGGCGACCACGGGCGTGGTGCTGCTCGACGACATGTTGCCCCGCAATAACCTGGAGGCCTATCGGATTCGGCGTACGAGTGCCTGGACCGGGGACGTCTACAAGGTCCACGAGGTGCTCACCCGGTATCGCCCCGACCTCACCCTGATCCCGGTCAACACCTCCCCGACGGGCACGTATCTCATCGTCGGTCTCGACCCGACGAACACGGTGCTCGACGACAACCTCGCGGAGATCGAGGCCTCGATCACCGGGCCCGATCCGCAGGAGGTTCCGCTCGAGTGGCGCGAACGGCGCACTGCGGTGGACCCGCAGGTCCTGCTGAACTCGGACGCGTGGAAGCGGCTTGTCGAGCTGCGGGACGGCGGGACAGCGTCGCCGGACGAGCTCGCTGGCCTGTGGTCGGAGTTGGCAGCTCTGGCGCCTACCGGTGAATCGTCCCAGGAGACTGCCCGATAGATTTGCGGCATGTCGCCGCTGTTCTCGCCGATCGGTCGCCCGAGGGTGATGGGGATCGTCAACGTGACCCCCGACTCCTTCAGCGACGGTGGGCGGTTCCTGGCGACGGATGACGCGGTCGCGCACGGCGTGCAACTGCTCGACGAAGGTGCGGACCTCCTCGACATCGGTGGCGAGTCCACCCGACCGGGCGCCACCCGGCCGCTCGTCGAGGAGGAACTCGCCCGGGTCATCCCGGTGATCTCGGAGCTCTCGGCCCGCGGGGCGGTGATCTCGGTGGACACCATGCGCGCCGAGGTGGCCGAGGCCTCGCTCCGGGCCGGTGCCCGGATCGTCAACGACGTCTCCGGGGGGCTCGCCGACCCCCGCATCCTCCAGGTGACCGCCGACGGCGGCGGCACCTACGTCGCCATGCACTGGCGGGCGCACAGCACTCAGATGCAGCAGGCCGCACTGCTGGACTACCCGCGCGGCGTGGTCACCGAGGTCTGCGACGAACTCCTGCGACGGGTCGAGTCCGCCCGGGCCGCCGGCCTCGAGGACGACGCGCTCGTGCTCGACCCCGGCCTGGGCTTCTCCAAGAGCGCCGAGCACAACTGGCAGCTGGTCGCCGGGATCGACCGGGTCCTCGACCTCGGGTTCCCGGTCCTGGTCGGCGCCAGCCGCAAGACCTTCCTCGGCCATCTGCTCGGAGAGCTCGACGCAGGGGCCGAGCCGGCAGCCGACCGGTTGCGCTCGGTCGGTGAACGGGAGAGCGCCCACGTCGCGGTCAACGTCGTCCTCGCCCAACGGGGCGTGTGGTGTCTGCGGGTGCACGACGTGCGCGCCGCCAGGGATGCGCTCGCCGCCGTGCAGAAGATCCAGGAGGTGTCGGCATGAGTTCGCCGACGACGTACGTCGGGGTGCCGGTCGGGCTCGACGAACTCGCGGTCACCGGCATCGTGTGCCACGGTCATCACGGTGTCTTCGACTTCGAGAAGCGCGAGGGGCAACGCTTCGTGGTCGACCTGGTGCTCGGCGTCGACACCACGGCTGCGGCGCGCACCGACGACTTGCAGGACACGGTCGACTACGGAAGCCTCGTCGCGTCGGTCAAGGGGGCCGTCGAACGGGATCCCGTCGATCTGATCGAAACGCTTGCCCCGCGCATCGCCGACGTCTGTCTCTTGGCGATCGGTGTTGAATGGGTTCGCGTCACACTCCACAAACCAGAAGCACCTATCGAAGCGACGTTCTCGGACGTCACCTTGACGATCACGCGAAGGGCATCCAGTGACTGAGACCCCCAACCCGAACATCATCGACGCAGACACCCTCACCGGAGAGATGCGGCCGATCCGGCGGGCGGTCCTGTCACTCGGTTCCAACCTGGGTGAGCGGATGGCGGCGCTTCAGGGAGCGGTCAGTGCGCTGGCGGACACCCCCGACGTCTGGGTGACCGACGTGTCCCCGGTCTATGAGACCGAGCCGGTCGACTCCCCGGAGGGCGCGGGCAAGTACCTCAACGCGGTCGTGCTGCTCGACACCACCATGTCCGCGGCCCGCCTGCTCGACCGGGCCCTGGCGATCGAGGACGCCTTCGACCGGGAGCGCACCGACGTGCAGAACGCGCCGCGCACCCTCGACGTCGACCTGATCGTCGTGGGCGAGCGGATCAATCACGACGACTTCCTCACCCTTCCGCACCCGCGCGCCTCCGGGCGCGCGTTCGTGCTGAAGCCGTGGCACGACGTCGAGCCGGATGCCACCATCCCCGGCAACGGCGCGATCGCGGACCTGCTGGACAAGGTCGCCAAGGACACCATCACGCTCCGCGAGGACCTCGCGCTCGAGATCGAGTGAGTCTGCACGACCAGCCCCCTCGCCCGGAAGAGCCGGGTGATGGGTCGCGTCGCCGACTTGCCCCGACCCGGCCCGGCGTCGTCACGGCCTGGGCGGTCGTGGGGCTGGTCGGCGGCTGGCTGTTGCGGCCGCTCGGGGAGTCCTGGTGGGGCCACGCGCCGATCGTCTCCTGGGCGCAACCGCTGTTGCTCCTGATGGCGGCCGCGATCCTGGGCTTCACCGCCTGGAGCACCTGGCGGCAGGTGCACGTCCACCACATCCCGCTCGAACCGCACCGCGCTGTCAACAGACTGGTGCTCGCCCGCGCCTGTGCGCTGGTCGGTGCGCTGGTCGCCGGTGGTTACCTCGGGTACGCCGTGAGCTGGATCGGCATGGACCACGAACTCGCCACCCAGCGCCTGATCCGGTCCGTTATCGCCGGAGTCGCCGGGATCGGCATCTGCGCCGGCGCCCTGCTGCTCGAGCGGGCCTGCCGGGTCCGCGATCCCGAGGACGGGGGCGACGGCGCCGACACCTCCCGCGCCGGCTGAGCGCCGTACCCCTGAGCGCCGTACCCCTGAGCCTGCTCGTGCGGCGGGGACAGACGGGGGTGCATCGCGGATGTGGGTCGATGAGTTCGACGGGCCGCGCGCCTCCGCGGGGTCGCGGTGGCGGTGCCCTAGTCTCGGGCCCATGTCTTCACCATCAGCCACACAGGCCACACGGCGACGTCAGCGGAGCACCCGCCTCACCGTCGCGGTGGGCCTGCTCGTGCTGGCCGCCCTGGTTGTGATCGGCGCCGTGCTCAGCGGCTCGACGCTGCTCATCGTGCTCGCCGCGTTCGCGGCACTGGTGCTCGGGGCCGCGGCCACCAAGATCACCCATGCCGAACTCGTCCAGACCCGGCGGGACGCCGCCCGCGACCGCGCCGAGCAGGCCCAGGCCTACAAGCGGATCACCGAGCAGCGGGTCGCCGAGCATCAGGCCCACGACCAGCACATGTCCAGCGTCATCGCGGAGCGGGAGAAGACCGTCGGCGAACTCGAGGAGGCCCTCGCCGCCGCGCACGCCCGAGCAGCCGACGCGCTCCGGGCACGCAGCGAGGAGGCGCGCCACGGCCGGCTGATCTCCGGCAAGCTCGAGGTGGCCGAGGGACGCGCCGCCGAGGCGATGATCCGCGTGGCCGAGCTCGAGGCCGAGCTCGACGCCGTCCGTGCCGAGTTGGACGCGACCCGCGCCCGCTGGGAGCAGCAGAAGCTCAGCGCCTGAGCTGAGAGCGAAGTCCTCGACGGCCCGCCCGGTCTTGACCGGGCGGGCCGTTTCGCGTGTCTGGCTCCCCTCGCGGTGGGCAGGTCGCGGGGCTGCCCGCGCCGGGTCGGGGCGTGGGCTCGGGCTGGCACAATGCGGCTGTGTCCCCGCGTCGCCTGTCCCGTGCCATGGAACGGATCCGTCGACGTGCAGGGCAGACCGTCGGTGACTTCACACCCGGTGGTCGCGTCAGCGTGGTGGTGGTCTGCGAGCCCGAGGACGTCGTACGTCTCGACTCGGCCGTCTGGAGCGCCCTTGGTCAGACTCACGAGGATCTCGCCGTCGTCGTGGCCCCGCTGGCGCTGGACCAGGGGGAGACGGAAGCAGTCGCGGCAGCGGTGTCGAGGGTTGGCGACCCGCGTCTTCAGCTGATGCCGTCGGCGGTGGATGTGCGGTCGGCGTTGGCAGCGGCCGTGCGTCCTGTGGCCGGAGAGCAGGTGCTGGTGATGCGCGGCTGTGACCAGCTGGCCCCGGCCGCGGCGAGCGCCCTCCACCGGATCGCCTCGCGCTCGGAGATGGACGTCGTCGTGACCGGGGGGATCGAGCAGATCGGTGAGGACGACCCCTGGCTCGATCAGACCTGGCGAGGGCCCGAGCAGGGAGACCTGCGGCTGATCGGGCGAATGTGGCCGGCGGCTGCGCTCTCCGAGGCCACGCGTGCTGCGGCGGATCTCCCGGGGGAGGGGCTGCTCGTCTCCGCGGTGGCCGCCCGACTCCTGCAGGATCTGGCGACGGGTCGGCGGGTAGCGCGCCCGCTCTACCGGTACTCCCACGACCACGGCAGACGTGCCTACGGAGCGACGCCGAGCCCACTGCCCGGAATCGAGCGGGAGCGCTCGAGAGCCGCCAGACTCGCGGAACTCACCGTCGGCACAGAGATCGGGTCGGCTTGGGGTCGTCACGTCGCCACCATCGTTCTTCCCAGGTTCTTGCAGGACGCCGAGAGGGCGAGCGAGGCACAATGGGCGACCTTGCGGGACTGGGCGGCTTCGCCACTTGAACGGCCGGGGACGGTCCTTGCGCGAATACTCATCGGACTGGCGGCGGCCGGGCGGCGTCGAGACCTCGAGGCATTCGTCGAGGAGACGCTCGGCTGGGGTTCGGAGATCCGCACGGAGCAGCGCGACGGGCAGGTGTTGTTGCGTGCGGAGTCCGTCCACCTGGACGACCAGCTCCGTGTCCTGGACCCCGAGGAGACCCCCCTGGTCGCACACGTGCACCGTCGCCGTCCTCGTGATCCAACCGATCGCACGGGGGCTCTGGTCGTCGACCTGTTCTGCCGCATCAGGAACGTCGACCTCGCCGGCACGTATCCCCGCCTGGAGGCATGGGACGGGGACGGTGCCTCCCTGGAGGTCGCCGCGGCCCCTGACAGTGCGGCCGAACGGTGGGCGCGCACACGCTTCGCCTCCGCTGGTCCCGGCACCTTCCGGATCGTTGCGCCAGGGCCAGGGATGGTGCGGCTGCGGCTCGACGTGGACGGGCTCGTCAGGGAGACCGAGATACGCATCCCGGCTGCACTCGGAGCGCCCGAGCCCACCGATTCCACCACCGGCGTGATCACCGCCGTGGGGCTCGAGGGTGACGAGTTGGTGATGACCGGCACCGGAGACCTCCGGGGGGTACGTCTCGTCGACGAGGCCCCCGGAGCTCCCCAGCCGCTCCCGCCCGAGTCACCCGTCCCATCCCGGGTGAAGCTGCCCCTGAAGCGTCGGCTGTTCGGCTCGGAGCAGGGGCTCCCCCTGGGCAGCTATCGCCTTGATCTGGGCGAAGCGGTGCCCGCGGTGGAGTTGCTCGACGCGGCACCGCTCGGGTGGGTCAGCGAGCACCATCGCGTCACGGTCCGCCATGCGCCTCGGGGGAGTCTGAGGGTTGAGCTTGCTCCGCCGTACGGCGATGCCGAGGCCGGGCCCTACAACCAGGAGCTCCTGCGTGCGGCCTACGCCGGGAAGGCCCGAGCCGGGTGCCCGCCCACCGACCCCCGGGTCGTCTACCTGGAGTCCTACGCCGGACGCACAGCGACGGACTCGCCTGCCGCCATCCTGGCCGAGTTGCGTCGCCGGCACCCCGACCTCACGGCGTACTGGGGAATCCTCGACCACAGCCAGCAGGCACCCGAAGGCGCACTACCGGTGGTGCTGCGAAGCCGAGCGCACTACGACGTCCTCGAGCGGGCGAGCCTGGTCATCAGCAACACGGATCTGGACGAGTGGTTCTGCCACCGGCCGGATCAGCTGGTCGTCCAGACCTTCCACGGCTATCCGGCCAAGGCCATGGGAGCGATGCAATGGGAGGCCCGAGAGTTCCCCCCCAGGCGGGTGCGCGCGATCCGTCGTCGGACCGTGGCCACGTGGGACCTGATCGTGACCCCGACGCCGGAGATGACTCGTCATTACCGCGAGCAGTATGACTATCAGGGTCCGGTCGTCGAGCATGGCTACCCCCGTGATGACGCCCTCGCACCGTCCAGGACGGAGAGTCGCGCCTCCAGGGACCGGGTACGGCACCTCTTCGGCATCAGCCCTGAGCAACAGGTCGTGCTGTACGCACCCACGTGGCGGGACCATCTGGCGACCCGCCCCCGAGCGGCCGAGATGGGCGACTATCTCGACGTCGTGGGGGCCGCCGCCGAGTTGGGCACAGGACACGTCCTCCTGGTCCGCGGTCACCGGTTCCATGCCACGGACCTCGGACGGTCGACGCACGGCGGCGCTCGGATCATCGACGTCACGGCGTACCCCGAGGTCAACGATCTGATCCTGGCCTGCGATGTCGCGGTGCTCGACTACTCCTCGATCCGTTTCGACGTCGCGCTCGCGGAGAAGCCGATGGTCTTCCTGGTTCCCGATCTGGCGGAGTACGACGGCGGCACGCGCGGCTTCCTCTTCCCGTTCCTCGGCTCCGCGCCCGGGCCGATCGTGGAGTCCACCGCTGCGGCACTCGCCCATCTCAGGGACGTGCCCGGATTGCGCGCGGACTGGGCCGATCGACTCGCCGAGTTCAACGCCATCTACCACCCGTTCCAGGACGGTCACGCCACCGAGCGCGTCGTCGACGCGATCGAACAGTTGTGGCCTCGACACCGGTCGGCCGAGACCAGACCGCACGGGTAGGGTCCCTGGGGAGTTCAGGTCGATCGGGTGACGACTACCGATCGGCCGCACGTGGTCGAACGCGGATGAGGAGCCGGTGTGCGAGTGGGGTCACAGGTCAAGAGGCTGGTCGACCAGGTCGCCCGCTCCCGACGTCGCGCCCTGCCGGATTCGGGAAGGGTGGATCGCGAGCAGCCGCAAGCCCCCACAGTCTCTGTCATCGTCACTGGCTCGGACGCGGATCTGGCGTGGATCCACGAGGCGCTCACCTCGGCCCGCGGGCAGACGCACGACGACCTGGAGATCCTGTTCGTCCCCTACGGCGCCTGCGCCGAGGTCACTCGTCTGGTGGGCCGATCATGCGCGGAGGATCAGCGGGTCACCGTGGCCGGCGAGGTCGTCGGAGACCGTGACCTCGCCCGGGGCTGGGGTGCGCGGCACGCTCGCGGCACGTACCTCTGCTTCCTCTCCGGTGACGATGTGCTGCCGCCGAAGGGGATCGCCCTGGGGGTGGCCTCGCTCGAGGAGAGTGGGTCCGATCTCGCCGTCGGCAAGGTCGGCCGAACTGGATCGGCGAGCCGCACCCAGGATCGCGTCCACAGCACGCGACTGCGCGGCACGTCGCTGAGTGAGTTCCCGGCGCTGGCGGCGGACACCGCACTGGGGAACCGGCTGTTCCGCACCGAGTTCTGGCGGAGCTCGGGCCTCGCCTTCGGCGGCGACGCCGACGACGCCAGCGCGGTCGCGCTGGGAGCGCTGGTCCGAGCCAGGAGCGTCGACGTCCTGGTGGGACGCACCTACCTGGACAAGGAGCGCCGCTCGGCCACCCCCGTCGGATACCAGCACGACACGACGGGTCAGTTGGCGGCCTGGGTGGACGGTGTGAACGGTGCGCTGACCGAAGCGGCCCGCACGTCGCCCGGCGCGCAGGAACACTGGAGTGTCGAGGTTCTGGGGAACCAGTTGCCGCGATTCCTCGCCGACACCGAGAGGTTCAGCCAGGAACAGTGGACACAGCTGCGGGAGGTGGGATCGGCTCTCGCCGAGCTTCTGTCGGACGACGGGTGGCTCCGCATCCCGAGCGAGCCCAGGGTGAGACTCTCACTGCTCCTTGCCGATCGTCGCGAGGACCTGGTCGACTTCCACATCCGACGGTTCCATGAGCGCGGGGCGGTGCGCACGCGCGTGCGAGGCGGCGTCGTCCATGCGCAGTACCCCTTCTGCGACGACGCGACCGGCCTCGCACCGGTGCGATTCGTCCTCGGCCCCGAGGAGACGCCCGGACGGCTGCGGCTGGTGGACGTTCGCAGCCGTCCGGACCTTCTCGAGCTCGACCTGATCGCCCGTATCGACTTCGTGGACATGGCCGGGACAGCTCCCCGGATCGAGGTCCACCTCGTCCACCAGGACGGCCATGTCGTCGATCTCCCGGTTCGCTCCCGGCTGGACCCGGCCACCAACCACATCTTCGGTCATCGGTATCAGGACTACGGGCCCGGCGCTTGCACGGTCGAAGTCGACCTCGCCTCCTTGAAGAGCGGGACGTGGCGGCTGGAGACGTCGATCACCGTGCAAGGGGTCTCGCGCACCACGTCTGCGGTCAGCCTCGAGGGACGAAGCCCTGCGGGGCGCCTGGGCACCAGGGACCAGCCGGTGCGTCACACCGCGGCCGGCGATTCGGTCAGGATGCACCGCGTCGACACGGACGGACTCGGTTTCACCGTGGCGCCCGGGAACGGGGTGCTTCCCGCGCTCGCCACGGTGGAGGGCCGGACGCTCCATTTCCGCTTCTCGCCGGACGCCGGGGTGAGTTCGGTGCGCGCCGACCGGGGCGGGCAGTCCGTCGAGGCCGATGTCACGGACAGCGGCGACGTACGGGTCGAGTTGCCGTCCGCACCGATGGCGACCACCAGCGCCTGGACGTTGACAGCTCTCGTCGGGGGTAAGACGAGGTCGATCGCGTGGCGCGAGGGCGGCAGCGAGCAGTGGGCCGCGGGCGGAGCCGGGGTGCTCCTCACTCGAACCGCAGCTGGAACGAGCGAGGCTCTCGAGCTGGCGGAGGCCGCCGCGGTCGACAGGGTCCGGCTCGGCGCCGACACGATGACCGTGGAGGGCCGCTGGATCGGTACGACGCCGCTGGCCGCGCGAATGGTTCTCCACGGTGCTCGGCATCGGCAGGAGGTCTCCATGGAGACCCTCCCCGAGGGTGGCTTCTCGGCAACCTTCGACACCCGCCGAGACCTGTGGGGGCTCGGCCCCTCGGCCATCCCCACCGGGCAGTACGACTTCCACCTGTTGAGTGCTGACTCCGACCGTCCCGTGTTGCCGAGCGGCGAGTTCATCCGCGGTCTGTTGGACTATCGGGTCGGCGACGAGTTCCGCCTCCGGCAGCGATTCTCGCCGGACGGTGCCGTCGGTGTGGAGCTGGGACCACCGGTCGCGATCGACGTCGCCGCCCCCTACGAACAGAATCTGCTCCGGGAGCAACTGCGGGACAGTACGGCGCCGATCGATGAACAGAGCGCCTACTTCGTCGTCTACGGCGGCGCCACCGCCACGGACAGCCAGTTGGAGATCTACCGCGAGCTGCGCCGCACCCGGCCCGAGATCACCGTCTACTGGGGGATCGCCGACCACTCCTCCCGCGTGCCCGAGGGCAGCATCGCGGTGATCATCGAGTCACCGGAGTGGTTCGACGTGATGGCCCGGGTCGGCTACATCGTGAGCAACGACAATTTCCCGTGGTGGTGGCGCAAGCGTCCCGGACAGCGGTTCCTGCAGACCTTCCACGGTTACCCGGCCAAGACGATGGGCCTCCGGATGTGGCGGGCCAAGCAGTTCACCCCGCGCCGGCTCGAGATGGCCCTCGACCAGACCATGCGGGGCTGGGATCTGATCGTGACGCCGGTGCCCGAGATGGACACCTACTACCGAGCCGAGTACGCCTATGACGGGCCCATCCACCATGAGGGGTATCCCCGGGACGATGCGCTGGTGCTCCCGTCCGCGGCGGAGATCCGCACCCGGACGCGGGAGAGACTCGGCATCGGTCCCGGACAGAAGGTGGTCCTGTACGCACCGACCTGGCGGGACGACCTGGCGAAGTCGTACACCGAAGCCGCGAGCGTCGAGCATCTCGACGTGGAGTCGGCGAGCCGGGAGCTGGGCGAGAACTACGTGTTCCTCATGCGGGGCCACCGCTACCACGCCGGAGCGGGGGAGCGCTCGGCGAAGTCTGCCGCGCTGATCGACGTCACGCACTACCCCGAGATCAATGACCTGATCCTCGCCAGTGACGCCGCTGTGCTGGATTACTCCAGTCTGCGGTTCGATTTCGCTCTCACCGAGAGACCGATGGTGTTCCTCGTGCCTGATCTGGCCGACTACACCGGAGGGGTTCGCGGTTTCCTCTTCGACTTCGCCGACACCGCACCCGGGCCGATGGTGGGCAGCACCGAGGAGGCCGTCGAGGCGTTGTCCGACTTGGCGTCCCTCCAGGCCGG
Source organism: Nocardioides insulae DSM 17944 (assembly GCF_000422825.1). Classification (GTDB taxonomy): domain Bacteria; phylum Actinomycetota; class Actinomycetes; order Propionibacteriales; family Nocardioidaceae; genus Nocardioides; species Nocardioides insulae. The sequence continues at coordinate 323,090 of NZ_KE383928.1, forward strand.
TTACGCGGAGCGGATCAAGGACTTCAACGCGAAGTTCCAGTACTTCCACGACGGACACGCCGCGGAGCGACTTGTCGCCCGATTCTTCGGAGGGGACAGCTAGAACTCGGCGGGCCGATCGGCACGAGCGGCGGGGGCGGCCATGGAACAGGCGCTCCCCCCGGTAGGATTCGGCGCCAGCGTCCGATTGTTACGCTGCCGGGGGCCGACGAGCGCGGCTCGGTTAGTCGAGATTCACGAAGGAGACGCGTCGAGTGCGCAAGTCACTCCGGGCGCTGCGGGAGCGCCTGCGCCGAGACCAGACACCGGCCGAGGACGCCGCACCCGGATCAGCCGAGCAGTCCGAGTCGCCGGTGGCGTTGCTGAGTGTCGTAGTCCCGCTCTACAACGTGGAGGACTACGTAGCGGAGTGCTTGGACAGCCTGCTGGGGCAGGACTACCGCCACCTCCAGATCATCGTGGTCGATGACGGGTCGACGGACTCCTCCCGGGCCATCGTCGAGACGTATGCGCAGGGCGACGAGCGGATCGAGATCGTCACCCAGAGCAACGCCGGCCTCGGCGCCGCGCGCAACAGAGGGGTCCAGGAGGCAAGTGGCGACTACCTCACCTTCGTCGACTCCGACGACATCATCCCGGCGGCGGCGTACCAGCGGATGATCGAGTCCTTGGAGGGGTCGGGATCCGACGTGGCCGTCGGTCAGATGACCAGGATCCGCGCCGGTGCCGATAGACCGATCGGTTGGGCGCGGGACCTGCACCACGAGGATCGGATCGGGATCCGACTGGCCGAATTCCCCAAGATCCTGCGCGACTTCTACTCGCCGAACAAGGTCTACCGCACCGACTTCTGGCGGCGTCACGCCCTCCGCTTCCGGGAGGGCGTGCTGTTCGAGGACCAGCCACTCATCACCGATGTCTATCTGCGTGCTGGCACCATCGACGTGCTCCGGGCCGTGACATACAAGTGGCGCAAGCGCGAGGATTCCCTGAGCTTCGCGATCGTGGAGCCCCACCGGGTCAAGGCTCGTCGCAAGGCGATCGACCTCACCCGCGACCTCCTCGAGGGGCAGCCGGCGGAGATCATCGACGCCTGGCGCTGGACGCTCGTCGATGACCACCTGCCCAATTACCTCGCCCAGGCGTGCGAGAAGGGCGATGTCGAGTTCGACGGTGTCGTGGAGATGGCTCGAGACGTCGTCAGCGCCGACCAACTGTCAGCACTCGCCGACTGCTCTGCCGAGAACCGGGTGATGACCTACCTCGCCCTTGTCCACGGCCGGGAGGCCGTGTTGGAGTTCTGCCACCGTGGTGGCCGGCGGGCGAAGGAATTCCCGGTGCGCTCCGTGGCGGGTGGCTCGGTGCTGGCACTGCCGATGTTCCAGGACTCTCGGTTTCCGGTGCCCGATGAGTTGTTCGCGCCATCCGAGGACCAGCTGCGACTCCACACCTGGTTCTCGGGCGCCCGGTGGATCGATGAACGTCTCGAAATCACAGGGCGTGCCTTCATCGAGTTCCTGGACCGTCAGGCCCACGCCAATGAGACGACCTTGATCCTCAGCGACACCGCGACGCACGATCAACTCGAGATCCCCTGCACCGTGGTGGAGGACGAGTTCCTGGGCCCACATCCCAGCCACTGGCACCTGACCTACCCGGACGCGGACTTCCGGGCGGAGATCGACGGGACCGCTCTGTGTGCCGGTGAGGCATCGACCCGCACCTGGTCGATCTCGGTGCGGACGCGGTCCGGTTCGGTGACGCGGACGGCTCCGCTCCACGCGATCGCCTATCCCGGGCTGGAGAACGTCATCGTCGAGCACAGCGTCGACGGGTCGGCGATCGCAACGGTGACCTGTGAGGGGACCGGCCCCCAGATCCAGGTTCGACGACACGCTGTCCTGGCGACCGGCGTCGAGCTCACTGACTCCGCGGTGCGGCTGAAGCTGAGCGACGACACGGTGGAGTCGGTGACGAGCGTGGACTGGCTGACCAAGGCGCGCACCCTCGCCACCAAGGTCGGCCCGGCCACCTATCAGATCGACCTCGACGGCGCCCCCGAGAAGTGGCGTCTCGAGATGCTCGACGCCCGTCACAAGACGAAGCCACTGTTCGTCTCGCCGGAGCTCGCGGAGGTGCTGCGCACCAGCGAGGTCGAGCTCGGGCGAGGGCCATTCGGCGGGCAGTGGTTCATGACACCGCGCGAGCATCCGGTGATCACCGCAGCCGAGGTCACCGACAAGGGGCTCGCGGTGACAGTCTCGGGGCTCCCTGAGACGGTGGGCTCGGCCCAGGCACACCTGCTCTCCGAGCGGCTGAGTACCGAGCCCTCCGAGTCGGTCGCGCCGATCGGTGGCGAGGCCCGATTGCTGCTTCCCTTCCGATACTCCGAGTGGGGCGAGGAAACCGAGGGAGTCCTGCCGCTCGGCGAATATCGCGTCGTACTGCTCGTTGACGGGGAGGAGACGACCACGCGAATCAGCCAGGGGATCGACATCCCGCCGGCCATGCTGGTCGGCCACCTGCGACTCCAGCTGTTGCGTCGGCGATTCGCCTTCGTGATCCGCGTGGTCCGTCCGTTCGCGGGCGGTGAGCCGAGCCGAGCGGCCCTCTTGGCCGCCGCTGAGCGAGTCTTCGGCGAGGATCGAGTGTTGGCGGATGCGGTGTTCTTCCAGTGTCTCCGGGGTGAGGTCGCCTCCGACTCTCAGCTGGCGATCCATCGCGTCCTGCGACGCCGGCGGCCGGATCTCCGGCTGATCTGGGGGGTCAACGATTACACCGTGCGGCTCCCGGAGGGAGCCGAGCCGGTTCTGCGAGGCTCCGAGGAATGGTTGCGGGCCCTGGCCGAGTCGCGCTGGATCTGTGTCAACCACGAGCTCCCCAGTGAGTTCCGCAAGCAGGCGGGGCAGGTCGTCATCCAGACCTACCACGGGCACCCGTTCAAGTCGATGGGCCTGCACCGTTGGCGGGTGATGTCGGTACCGTCGTGGATCGTTGCCGAAGGGCTGGCCGCGCGCAGCCAATGGGACTACCTGGTTGCGCCGAGCCCGTTGGCGGCTCAGCTGTACCAAGAGAACTTCCCGATCGAGGGGCTGGAGACACTGCAGATCGGGCATCCGCGCAACGATGCGTTGCTCGCCCCACAGGCCTCGTCGGTCAGACAGCGCGTCCGGCGCCAACTCGGCGTACCCGACGACGTGAAGCTGCTTCTCTACGCCCCGACCTGGAGAGACAACACGGCGTCGGACCCGTGGAAGTCGAAGATGGTGGAGTTTCTCGACCCCCACGAGTTCGCCGAATCGCTGGGCGACGGCTACCGACTGTTGCTGCGTGGACACCCTGCACACCAGCGTCACCGCTACCGTGCGGGCCATTCGGCCGGTGTCATCGACGCAACGGACTACCCGGAGATCAACGACCTGATCCTGGCCTCTGATGCTGGTGTCTTCGACTACTCGTCCATCCGGTTCGACTACGGCGTCACCGGAAAGCCCATGATCTTCTACGTGCCCGACGAGGAGCATTACCTCCGCGAGACTCCCGGGCTCTTCGAGTACGCGGAGTCAGCACCGGGCCCGAGGGTGCACACGGCCGACGAACTTCGCAGGGAAGTGCTGCGACTGGGCGATTCAGCCGCGACGTACCGCGACGCCTATGGCCTTTTCAACCAGACATTCAACGCACGTTCCGACGGGCACTCTGCTGAGCGCCTGGTCGATCGGGTCTTCGGGCCGGAAACAGACGTCATTGCAGAGCGGGAGACCGATGACTGAGACGAGCCCGGCCCCTGCCTCCCCGCCTGGCGGGCGGAAGCTGATCCTGGTGACCGGCGCCGGGCGCAGCGGCACCAGCACCATCGCAGGCACCCTGCATTATCTCGGCATGCATGTGCCGTTGCCGGTGCTCAAGCCGAACGAGTCGAACCCACGTGGGTTCTTCGAGTCGACCTGGCCGCTGTGGTTCCATCGCCGGCTCATGGACAGGGCAGGTATCGAGCAGATCGATGGCCGCCCCGAGGCGCTGGCGCTGATGCATGAGGCGGTCACGGATGAGACCCGTGCCGAACTCCTGGAGTGGCTCACCGGCGTCGCCGAGGAGGCGGACCAGATCGTGGTGAAGGACCCGCGCTCCTCCTGGGTACCGCAACTGTGGGTCGACACCAGTCGGAAGCTCGGCATCGACATCGGGTTCGTCACGATGTTGCGTCACCCTGCTGAGGTCGTCGGCAGCCGCTCCACCCACTACGGCAAGCGTGGGGAACAGCTCGGAGCGTGGAACTTCGCGGTGATGAACCTGGCCGGCTGGGTCAACCAGACCATCATGGCCGAGCGGCAGACGCGCGGCTACGCACGCGCATATGTGCGCTACGAGGATCTGCTCGGCGACTGGCGACGCGAGATGGCCAAGGTCCAGGTGGCGACGGGCGTCGTGCTCAATCACAGCCTGGAAGCGGGCGTCCACCACGACGTGGATGACTTCATCGAGCCGGGACTGCGGCGCCACGCTCTCCGCTTCGAGGATCTGGATCTTCCTGCTGCCCTGACCGAGATCGCGGAGTCGCTGTGGGAGGCCGGTGGCCTCCTCGCCGCGAACGGCGGGCGCAGTGCGGAGGCGGATGCGATGTTCGACGCGGCGGCCGAGCAGTACGCGGATCTGTTCAGGGCCTCGGCGGCCATCGCCAAGGACGAGACCCAGGCCCGTGTCCGAGAGACGAAGCAGCGTGCCGACGAGGAGTTCAAACAGGTCCTGCAGCGTCGAGTCCGAGCGGCGCGGGCGAAGGGCAGGGAGCAGGCCGCCCGGGAGTTCCGTGCTCGCTCGCTGCGTGGGCGAGTCGGCCGCGCATTCGGAAGATTCCGTGCGAAGGAATGATCGAACGAATGTCTGAGACACCACGCGCCGAGGACCGGGCGCGATCCTATGTCTTCGTGGTCACCTACGGGCGATCCGGGTCGACTCTCCTGATGGGGATCTTGAACTCGATCCCTGGCTACCTGATCCGCGGGGAGAACGGTGGGGTGACCTTCGACCTTTACAACTTCCACACCACCCTGAGCAAGCACGCCAACAGGGCCGACCGGCAGGGCGCGAGTGAGCGACCGCATGCTCCCTGGTTCGGCATCGACAACTACCGGCCAGAAGAGGCCAAGCGTGGGATGCGCAAGCTGGTCGAGGAGTCGCTCCTCCTGCCGACTCCGGACACTCGAGTCACCGGCTTCAAGGAGATCCGGTGGAACAAGCGGGATCTGGTGCCGTACCTCCGCTTCTTGAAGGACGTGTTTCCGGGCGCCAAGTTCGTGATGAACGTGCGTGATCTCGAGCAGGTGCAGCAGAGCGAGTGGTGGAAGGAGACCGATCCGGCAGCTCTGCGGAGATTCGACGCCCGGATCCGGGACGCCGCCACCCAAATGGGCGAGGACGCCTACCTGGTCAGTTATGACGAATATGTCGCCGATCCGGCCAGCCTCGAGGGGCTGTTCTCCTGGCTGGGTGAGCCGTTCGACCTGGACGGTGTGCGGAAGGTGCTCGCGATACGGCACTCCTATTAGCGGGTGCGGCCCGAGCCGAGACTCTCGCTCGGGCGTCATCTGAAGCCTTCGGGCGATCCGTGGAGCGGCGGGGAGCCCGCGCAACTGCGGAGGAGGGATCACGCAGACCGTGGGCACGCGAATTCGGAACGAGAGGAGCACGGCCATGGACCGGGGGGCCCCCGTCAAGCGGCTGCGAGCGGCGCTGACCGAACTGCGCCGGGGCGACGGCGGGGATGAGCGTCCTGGCACCACCCGTCCGTTCGACGTCGAAGGTGGCGCCACGCCCGCGGAGTCCCTGTGGAACCGTTATCGGGCACTCCTTCCGGAGGGGAAGGACAGGGTCGTCGTCATTCTCGCCGACCACCGCGTCCCGGACGAGGTGATGCACGGACTCCTGGAAGCCTTCCGAGGCGACCGCACCAGGGTCCTCGCCAGACAGGCGCAGCCCGGATGGAAGGTCACCGGGTTCGGTGCCACGTTCCGGAAGGCCGCTGTTCTGGACCAGCTGCACCACCAGTTGAGCCTGTTGGGTCCTGTCGACCTGCTGATCAACCTGCGCTCAGCCAAGGGGCGGTGGCATCGGGACGCGTGGACCCGCCTCTTCTTCCACCTCTGCCGGGGTGGTGCCTACGTCGTTCCGCGGCCTGCGATCACCACTGGCTCGGGGTTCTTGCCGACCTTGCGACGCACGGCCGCCCAGGTGGGCTCCTGGCTCCCGGACGACACCGCCGACCTCTCGGGTCTGGAGCGCGAGCTTCGGCTGGGGGTGAGCAGGGTCCTGTTCGCGGAGGACTACATCATCGTCGGGAAGCGCACTGATCACCTGCTCAAGGTGCGCGATGACGTGACCACCACGAGGCTGTTGCGGCGTCGCGAGCCGGGACTGCGGGTGACCCCGCTGGCCACCCTCGCACCGGGCACCCTCGAGGCGCAGGGAGAGTTGCACTCCTACAACCGCGGGGGCTCGGCTCCGCTGCGCGGGTTCAGGCAGCGCTTGGACTACCCCATGGTGTCCCTGCGTCGCTACGAGGGGCACTTGGCCGTGACCCGTGGGGCAGTCCTGCACACCGGCGACAGCGTCTTGCCGGACTCATTCCGATTCCATTGGGTCGACAACCCGATCAACCCGAGACTGCTCAACGCCGGTCCGGAGTTCGCCCGATTCCGGGAGGAGCACGTCCCCCGGACCCGGCTGGAGGGGACGTACTACTACCTCGACTACAGCAACACGGGGCACTTCGGCCACTTCATGACCGAAGCACTGGCCAAGCTATGGGGATGGGACGTCGCGAAGAAGGAGGACCCGGAGCTCAAGATCCTGTTGCGGACGCGCACCGTGGACCCGATCAAGCCCGGGGTTCCCTTCGAGCAGAGATTGTTGACGGCGTACGGCATCGCCGAACAGGACCAGGTGTGGATCGACGAGCCGGTCTGGGCCGAATCCATCGTCGGAGCCACTCCGATGTGGCAGAACCATGCACCTCACTATGTGCACCCGGGCCTCCGGGACGTCTGGAGCCGTCTCCGGGCCGGCCTCGTGAAGGAGCCTGGGGCAGGACACCGCCGGATCTTCGTCACGCGACGGATCGGCAACCGCCGATGCCACAACTACCTCGAGGTGGAGGAGTTCTTCGCTGCGCACGGCTTCGAGATCGTGCAGCCCGAGCTGCTCGATCTCTCGGCTCAGGCGACGATCTTCGCCGAGGCCGAGGTCGTCGCGGGGTTCGCAGGCTCGAACCTCTTCAGCCTGCTCTACACCCAGCGCCTGTCGACTCTGATCGTCTTGTCCCAAGAGGCTTACGACGCTCGGAACGAGCATCTGTTCGCGTCGGCGCTCGGGGCGGACACCCACTACTTCTGGAGCGCACCGGACCAGAGCCACCCCCAGGGCAGGTGGTCCTACGACGCCTATCGGTCGGAGTGGCAGTTCGACATGACGGCCAACACCCCCGAGTTGGAGCGGCTTCTCGCCAGTCTCTGAGCTGGGAGCGGGATCAGGCGGGGGTGAGCGGGTCGACCAGCCGCAGATCGATCACGTGCCCGGTGCCGCCGGAGAGAAGAACCTCCACCGAGGCGTGCGCAACCGATTCGGAGGCCAGCAAGGTGCCGGGGGGCTCCTCGCCGAAGGCCTGGGTGCGCATCGGGGTGCTGGTGCGCTCCGGGTTGACGCAGTTGACCGTGACCCCGCTGGAAGCCCATTCATCCGCCAGCGCCTGGGTGAGGTTGACGGTGGCGGCCTTGGCCGAGGAGTAGAGGCTGTATCCGCGGCGTCCGCGGGTGTAGGAGCTCGAGGTGAACAGCAGGAGGCCGCCGCCGGTCTCCCGCAGATGCGGGTAGAAGACCTGGGCGATGAAGATCGGAGCCAAGTAGTTCACCTCGGTCGAGGCATAGATCGACTCCTCGGTCGTGTCAACGAGCTCGCCCATGGTCAGGACGCCGGCGGTGTTGACGACGAAGTCGATCCGACCGTGTTCGGCGAGCACCTGCTCGGCGACCGCCACGAGATCCTCGCGCCGCTCCACGTGCGTGTTGGTGGCTGACCGGCTGAAGGAGGCCACCGTGGCACCGTGTGCCTGGGCAAGCGCGGCGATGTCGGCGCCGATCCCGTAGGAGCCGCCGAGCACCACCATCACCTTGCCGGTCAGCAGCTCGGTCAGCTCGGCCTCGCTGCGAGCGGCAGGACGAGACTCGCTGGTCAGCTGGAACAACTTGTCCGCGAGATACACGTCGACCGGGTTGGTGACCTTCATGTTGCGTTCTTCGCCGTCCACGACCTTGATCGGCACGTCGGGGAGGTACCGCAGCACCACCGAGCAGTCGTCGGTGGCGCGGAAGTCGGGATCCTGGACCGCCTTCTCGTACGCCTGACGCAACACGCTGGCGCGGAACGCCTGGGGCGTCTGGCCGCGGCGGAGGCGATCGCGGTCGGGAACCTCGGAGATGACGGCGTCCTCGGTGACCTCGATGATCGTGTCCGCCGAAGGGATGGCTACGTCCACGGCATCGTAGGAGCGGAGTGCGTGGAAGCAGTCGGTGATGATCCGGTCGCTGACCAGGGGACGGACCGCGTCATGGAAGAGAACCTCGCAGTCCTCCTCGCCCAGGGCGGCCAACGCCTTCTGGGTGGTGCCGTTGCGGGTCTCGGCGCCCTCCAGGACGTGGTCGACCTTGGGGTAGAGGCCCGATCGCAGGATGTTGTGCACCGCGTCGAGGTGACCCGGCGCCATCAGGATCATGATCTCGTCGACCAGTTCGTGCTCATGCAGAGTGCTCAGGGTGTGCTCGAGGATCGTCTTGCCGGCGATCTTGATCAGCTGCTTGGGAACGCCAAGGCCGACGCGCGTGCCGACTCCGCCCGCCAGGAGGACCGCGACCCGACGTACTGACTGATCTGTGCTGAGCATGGACGCGATTGTGACAGACCACGTACCCGCGGCCCGGATCGGCGTCAACAGTGCATCTGGAGCGTCAATTAGGGTCGAGGGGTGACGGTTCTGGTGACGGGTGGGGCGGGCTACATCGGTGCCCATGTGGTGCGGCTGCTGCAGCAGCGTGGCGATGCGGTGGTGGTGGTCGATGACCTGAGCTCGGGTGCTGCCGGCCGAGTTTCCGGCGCGGAGCTGGTCGAGTTGGACCTGACGGCGCCTCATTCGGCCGCACGGCTGGAAGGCGTGATGCGCGCCCATCGGGTCGAGGCAGTCGTCCACTTCGCGGCGAAGAAGAGTGTGCCGGAGTCGGTGGAGCGGCCGTTGTGGTACTACCGGCAGAACCTGGGCGGGCTGGCGACCGTGCTCGAGGCGATGACGGCTGCTCAGGTCCCGAAACTGGTGTTCTCCTCCTCGGCCGCGGTGTACGGCAACACCACCTCTGAACTTGTCGGCGAGGACGACCCGACTTCGCCCACCAACCCCTATGGGGAGACGAAGCTGTACGGCGAGGCGATGGCGCGGGCTGCCGCCGTCGCAGGCGGCCCGCGGTTCGTGGGTCTGCGGTACTTCAACGTGGCGGGGGCGGGAGCGCCGGATCTGGGTGATCTCGGCGCGAACAACCTCATCCCCATGGTCTTCGAGCGGGTCGAGCAGGGGCTGGAGCCGCTCGTGTTCGGGGATGACTACCCCACGCCGGACGGCACCTGTGTGCGAGACTTCGTGCACGTCGTGGATCTCGCGGCGGCACATCTCTCCGCGATCGATCGCCTGAGCGGTGACCTCGCGCACGACGTCTTCAACATCGGCACCGGCAGGGGATACTCCGTGCTCGAGGTCATCGAGGCCATCGGCCGCGCCACGGGTGCCCCAGCAACATGGCAGGTGTCCCCGCGAAGGCTCGGAGATCCTGCCACGGTGGTGGCATCGCCCGTGCGGGCCAACCAAGAGCTTGGCTGGCGGGCGGACAAGAACCTGGATGACATGGTGGGCGATGCTTGGGCAGCGTGGCGGGTTCGGAGGGGCGGCCGGTCGGGCTGACCGTCCCGACCGAATACATTCCGGCGCAGAACACTGGTCGGTGATCCCCGGGCGTGCGGGATCTCTGAGAAGGGGAAACGATGATAAGCGCGCGTCGAGGACGCAATGAGGATGAGGGCGACGTCGCACCCACGCCAACGGCTCTGCAGCAGAGGGTGTCCTGGGTGTTCGAGACCTGGCTCCAAGGCGTGGACGGACCTCGTGTCGTTCTCATTCAGCCGGCTCACAGCCTGGGACTGGAAGCCTTCATCCGAGCTCGATTCCCCGGCTCAACCGTCGTACGGCTCTCCCCGGGTTTGGGTGACGAGGCGCTCCACCTGGCGTTGGCAGCCTCGGGACCGAACCATCTTGTGGTGGACACATCGCGTGGCTCTGGCGCGCCGGATCGGCTCTCGCACCTGCTGCTCCACACCCAGCAGGGCGGAGCCCTGCTGGCCGGACTCGGAGACCTCGCCGACGCCCCGAGTGAACAGCGTGCCCAGTTCCGCGCAGAGGTGCACGATCTCCTGGGGGACTCGCTGGCGGCTTCCCGGATCTGGCCGAGATTCATCGCGCTCCGTAACGGCACGGGCGCCCGTGCCGTCATCCGTGAACGCCAGACAGTCGCGTTCTTGAAGCGGGCGCCGCACGTCGGACGGGTCCTCCTGACCCTGCCCGGGTCACACGTGGAGTCGGAAGCGCGTCTGACCCAGTCGGATGCGGATCATCCGCAAGAATTCCGTACCGAGTGGAGCGTCCCGCCCCTGGTGTTGCGCGAGTACTTCGATTGTGTGAGTTCGCCGGGTCAACTCCTCGACCATGGATCGGCACTGTTGCCCGGGAGCATTCGGCCTCTGACGGGCAGGCGAAAGAACGAGTGGACGGTGCCGATCGGCAACCTGTTCGTACAACGGGAGTACATCACTCCTCGGAACGCGACGCCGCGCCAGCCGGACGTACCTCGAAGAGAAGGCACGTACTTCCACCTCGACAACGAGTTTCGAGGGCACTTCGGTCACACCATGACTGATGTGATTTCGAAGACCTGGGGATGGGAGCAGGCCCGAACTCGGTATCCGGGGATTCGGGCCCTCGTGCACGGTAACCGTCGGGCTGAACCTGCCTCGTGGGAGCTCGAACTCCTGGCGGCGTGCGGTATCCCCGCCCGTGACGTGGTCTACGAGCCTGGGCCGGTGCTGGTTGATCGCCTGGTGGTCGCTGCCCCGATGTTCGCGCAACCGCGGTATGTGCATCCTGAGTTGAAGACGATCTGGCGGCGTACGGGGGACAGCCTGCTGGAAGGAGTGCCGGACGCGGAGTCTCCTTCTCGAATCTTTGTCGCCCGAAGCATTGCCAACAGGCCGTGCCGAAACGCCGATGAGGTCGAGGCGTTCTTCGAGCGCTCCGGATTCACGCTGGTGTACCCGGAGAAGCATTCCTTGCCCGAACAGGTTCGGATGTTCCGCCAGGCGGACGTCGTCGCCGGCTATGCGGGCAGCGGGATGTTCGGCCTGCTGTGGGCTGAGGAACCGAAGGAGGTCATTCTGATCACCTCGGAGTCGTACAGCGCGCGCAACGAATGGCTGATCGCTGGGCTGGTGGGGCACCAGGTCCACGTGGCGTGGTGCCGTAGCGAGGCCGAATGGAGCGACGGTCGCTGGCAGCCCGGAGCGTTCCAGGCTGGCTTCCACTTCGATTTCGAACGGGAGGGTGCGTTCGTGAAGGAGGTGGTCGCCGGTCTCGGCGGCGCCCGTTCGGGCAGTCGGACGGGCTAGGTCGGGGGCCGGCGGAACGGGCCGAAGGACTGGACCGTCTGGGCGTGTTGCAGGTCACACCCTGGGGAGTTCACAGCCGGGAAGGGTCGGCGTACCGTTTTCGTTGCTCTCAACACAAGCGTCCGGTACCCACACCGGTCCGCGGTGGCCGGCCCCGAGTCGGTCGCCCCGGATGGTCGGCGGGACTGGAACGAAAGGTCGGAGACCCATGACGCATCGTCCCCTCCGGGGCACGGTGGGTGTGATCGGCGCGGGCCGCGTCGGTGCCATCCTGTCCGCGGCCCTGCGCACGGCCGGTCACCCGGTGGCCGCGACCGCCGGCGAGTCCGCGGCGTCCCGCGCCCGCATCGCCGACCTCCTTCCCGGGGTGGCGGTGCTCAAGCCGACCGCGGTGGCCCGCTCCTGCGACATCCTGCTGCTCACCGTGCCCGACGACATGCTCGAGAACGTCGTCACGATGCTGGCCGCGGCCGGAGCCCTGCACGAGGGGCAGTACGTCGTGCACACCTCCGGTCGTCACGGCCTGGCGGTCCTGGCCCCTGCCCGCGAGGTGGGTGCGCGGACCATCGCGCTGCACCCGGCGATGACCTTCACCGGCACAGCCGTCGACCTGGAGCGACTGGCGGGGTGTGTGTTCGGGCTGACCGCCGAGACCGCCGACAGGGAGGTCGCCGAAGCACTGGTGGCAGACCTGGGCGGGCGCCCGATGTGGGTGCCCGAGGAGATGCGGACGCTCTACCACGCCGGGCTCGCGCACGGCGCCAACCATCTGGTCACGCTGGTCACCGAGGCGATGGAGATCCTCGCCGCGGCGGGGGCCGGCGACCCGGCCGGGACCCTTCGGCCGCTGCTGACCGCCGCCCTCGACAACGCCCTCGGGCACGGTGACGCCGCCCTGACCGGGCCGATCGTTCGGGGTGATGTCGGCACCGTCCGGGCCCACCTCGACGACATCGCCACCAACGCGCCGCAGACCGTGGCGTCCTACGTCGCGATGGCACGCGGCACGCTCGAACGGTCGCTCGCCGATGGCCGACTCCTGCCGATCCAGGCCCAGAAGATCGCCGACCTGCTCGACTCGGCCGTGGCCGGCGTCCACGCCGGTCCGGCTCGTGTTCCGAACCCGTCCGCGCCCGTGGAGAGTCAGCGATGAGCGCCCCGGTCGTCGCCCGGACCCGAACCGAACTGGCCGATCTGCTCGCGAAGCGTCGCGAGTCGGGGGAGCGGGTCGCGTTCGTGCCCACCATGGGGGCTCTCCACGACGGGCACGCCAGCCTGATGCGGGAGGCGCGCGCACGGGTGACCGAGGATGGCCGGACCGGCCCGCTGGTCGTGTCCATCTTCGTCAACCCGATGCAGTTCGCCCCTGGTGAGGATCTGGATCGCTATCCGCGCACCTTCGACGCCGACCTGGAGATCTGCGCCCGGGAGGACGTCGACCTGGTCTTCGCGCCGAGCGTGGCCGAGGTCTACCCGGGCGGGGACCCGATGGTCACCGTCGACCCCGGCCCGTTGGCCACGGTCCTGGAGGGCCGCTCCCGGCCCACGCACTTCCACGGTGTGCTCACCGTCGTGGGCAAGCTGTTCGGGCTGGTGCGTCCCGACGTCGCGGTCTTCGGGCAGAAGGACTATCAGCAGCTCGCCCTGATCCGCCAGATGTCCTCCGACCTGTGTCTCGGGGTCGAGGTGGTCGGTGCGCCCACGATCCGTGAGGCCGACGGGCTGGCGCTCTCCAGCCGCAACCAGTACCTAAGCGCGCAGGACAGGGTGGAAGCGCTCGCCCTGAGCCGGGCCCTGTGCGCCGCCCAGCGCGCTGACCAGCACGGACCCGAGGCCGCACTCGCGGCCGCGCGTACCGAGCTCGACTCCGCGAAGGCCGTGGACCTGGACTACCTCCAGATCCTCGCCCCTGACCTCTCGCAGCTCCCTGCCGACGTGCCGCCCGGCACCGAGGCACGCATCCTCATCGCAGCCCGGGTCGGCTCGACCCGGCTCATCGACAACATGCCGCTCCACCTCGGGCGGGAAGGAACCCCCTGATGCTCCGCACCATGATGACCTCCAAGATCCACCGCGCCACTGTCACCCAGGCCGACCTGCACTACGTCGGTTCGGTGACCGTCGACGAGGACCTGCTCGACGCGGCGGACCTGCTGCCCGGCGAACTGGTTCACATCGTCGACATCACCAACGGCGCCCGCCTGGAGACCTACACGATCGCCGGCGAGCGCGGCTCGGGCGTGATCGGCATCAACGGGGCCGCCGCCCACCTGGTGCACCCCGGAGACCTGGTCATCCTGATCGGCTACGGCCAGATGACGACCGAGGAGGCTCGGGAGCTCAAGCCGCACGTCGTCTTCGTCGACGCGCACAACCAGATCCTCGCCACCGGCTTCGACCCCGCCGAGGCGCTTCCGGACAGCGACCTGGTGCGTGGTGACTCGCTGGCCTGAGGCCAGCCGACCCAGATCGCCGACACCAGTCGGACTGCGTGCCGAACCTGCGGCGGATTACGGGCTACCGTATGGGCGATGCGACGCCTCATGGGATCCAGTAAAGCTGCCGCGATGCGGGCCGGGCAGGGTGCACGACGCCTGGGGAGCAGTGCCCGGCACACGCTCGCGACGTGGGCAGCGACGCCAGGCGCCGCTCCCGGGTATGAGTTCGAGATCTCCCGGCCCAACAAGCAGTGCCTGGTCTGCGCTGGCGAGCACCTGCGCCGGCGTCAGCTCGCCTACTCTGGCGACCCGACGCTCACCTGCCGCACGCGACGCTGTCTCGACTGTGGATTCGTGACCATCGTGCGAAGCGAAAGTGGCAAGTATCGCGAGATCACCAGCTTCGAGGACCTTCCGCGCGGGCGGAGGGCCGGAACGGTGGATCGGCCTGGCCGCGAGTTCCAGATGGGTCGCATGGGGCTTGAGATCTTGGCTGCCGAGGCGCCCGATGTCCTGCTCTACGGGGTCGGATCGAGCATGGACAACCTCCATCTGGAGAAGCTGGGCCGGACCGGCATGGTCGGTGTCGGCGACATCATGCAGGTTCGCTCCGATGAGCACTTCTTCGATATCAGCAGGCCGGCGGAGCAGCGCTTCGATCTCGTCATCGCGAGCGAGGTGATCGAGCACTTCCGTACACCTCGTCCGGACTTCCGACACATGCTCGACTACGTCGAGGACGATGGTCTGCTCATCTGCGGCACCGACATCAACGATGGATACAGCGAGCTGCGCAAGCACCGCTACATCTTCTATCCCGACCACACCTCGTACTACACACCGGAAGCGCTCGCCGTCATCGCTCGTGCGGAGGGTTGGCTGGTCGACTTCCGCGCCGTCGGCCGTGGTCGGAAGCGTTACGTCTTCCTCAGTCGATCACGCGACGTGATGGACCGGGTGGCTCTGTACTTCGGGCACCACGCACTCGCGCCGATGGAGTCGTCGGGCTGAGCACCACCTGCCGACCTCGTGCGCGATGAGCCCGTCGCCTGATCCCGTGGGCCGGACAGGAGTGGCCCTCCTGACCTACTACACTTCGCTGACCGGAGGCGGAATCCGGCGGCCGGACGGGCGCTGACGCCACCTGTTTGGACGAGGCCGGAGATGGAGAGCACGTTGGGCAGCACCGAGGGCAGATCTGCATGACCACCACCGTCGTCGTAGTCGGTCAAGGGTACGTCGGGTTGCCGTTGTCCATGGCCGCAGTCGAGGCCGGGTTCGACGTGATCGGTCTGGAGTCGGACCCGGACCGGTTGAACCGGCTGCGGGCCGGTGACTCGTTCGTGGAGGACATCTCCTCGGAGGTTCTCACTGCTGCCCTCGCCAGCGGCCGGTACCGGCCCAGCGGGACGTGGACCGACACTCGCGGCTTCGACATCTGCGTGATCACCGTGCCGACGCCGCTGCGAGAGGGTGCCCCGGACCTGCGGTATATCGAGGAAGCCGCCTCTCAGATGTCTCCCCACCTCACCGAGGGAGCATTGGTGGTGCTCGAGTCGACCACCTATCCGGGCACCACCGACCAGGTTCTCCAGCCGATCCTGGAGGAGGGCAGTGGCCTGAAAGCGGGCAGGGACTTCTTTCTCGGCTACAGCCCGGAGCGGATCGACCCCGGCAACAAGACCTGGCAGTTGGCCAACACGCCAAAAGTGGTCTCCGGCATCGACGATGAGTCTCTCGTCAGGGTGATGAGTTTCTACGGCCGCATCGTGGAGAACCCGGTACCAGTCTCGAGCACTCGTACCGCAGAGATGACGAAGCTGCTCGAGAACACATTCCGGCATGTCAACATCGCGCTGGTCAACGAGATCGCCTCGGTGTCGCGCCCGCTCGGCGTCGACATCTGGGAGGCCATCGACGCGGCGGACTCCAAACCGTTCGGGTACATGCGCTTCACCCCGGGGCCCGGTGTCGGAGGACATTGCCTGCCGATCGATCCGTCGTACCTGCTGTGGCAGGTCCGGCAGGCGTCCCGCGGCGACATCCGCATGATCGCGGCCGCAAACGACATCAACGACCACATGCCCGACTACGTGGTCGAGCGCCTCCGGGACGGTCTCAACGACCGCGGCCTGGCGGTGAACGGATCGAAGATCCTCTTGCTCGGACTCGCCTACAAGAAGAACGTCGGGGACATCCGGGAGTCACCTGCGTTGGTGGTGGCCGAGCAGTTGGTCCGTCTCAAGGCGGACCTCCATGTCGTGGAGCCCTACCTCGGCGACGAGCGGTTCCCGCCAGAGGTGGCGAAGGCCGAGCTCACCGAGGCTGAGCTCGCCTCGGCTGACGCCGTCGTACTGCTCACCGACCATGACGTGTTCGACTACGACCTGATCGCGTCCCACGGGCGCTACGTCCTCGACACCCGGAATCGGTGTCGTGGCAAACACGTGGAACGGCTCTGACCTTGCCCGACTGGTCTCCCGTCAGCCATGAGCATGCCCAGTTCAGAGAGGTTCGGTGACCCGAGTGTCGGATCCGACGGTCAGCATCATCATTCCGGCCTACAACGCCCTGCCGTACCTGGAGCGGTGCCTGCAGTCCGTCGTGGACCAGACCCTGGAGCGAGGGAAGTTGGAGGTCATCGTCATCGACGATGGCTCCACGGACGGGACGGATGAAGCCGCGGACCGATGGTCGGCCCGCTATCCCGAGCTCTTCCGCGTGCTCCACCGGGGTGGCTCGGGAGGGCCGGCCGGGCCGCGAAATGTCGGACTCGATGCGGCACGGGGTGAATATGTCTTCTTCCTCGACGCCGACGACTTCCTCGGCGAGGAGGCCCTCGAGCGGATGTTGGCGGTGGCGCGGGAGCAAGACTCTGACATCGTGCTGGGTCGGATGGTCAGCCACAACGGTCGGGGCGTCCCCGAGTCGATGTTCAAGCGGACCAACGTGGATGCGGACCTGGCTCGGTCGCGGGTGTACTGGACCTTGGCCCCCCTGAAGTTGTTCCGCCGAGCCCTCATCGAGGAAAACCGGATCCGCTTCCCGGAGCATCTCCCGAACGGGTCGGATCAGCCGTTCACGGCCACGGCCTACTTCCGGGCCAAGAAGATCAGCGCCCTGGCTGATTACGACTACTACTTCGTGGTGCAGCGCGACGACGGTGGGCACGTCACCCAATCGGGGTCGGCTTCGAATCGGGCCGACATCGTTGAGGAGATGTGCGCACTCGTGGCCCGAGAGGTTCCCGAGGTCTCCGCCCGGGTCCCGTTCCTCACCCGCCACCTCCAGATCGACCTGGGCCTGGTGATGTCGTACCTGCCCGATCTCCCGCTCGGTGAGCAAGAGGCACTGTTCGGGAGGATCAGAGCGCTCCTCGAGGAGCATCTCGACGACGAGATCCTCCGACGGCTGACCCCTGACCTGCGGGTGGCATACAGCGTGGCACTGGGTGGATCGCTCGACCGGACAGTGGTCGCCGCCCGAGCCTTCGTCGAGAAGCCGTCCTATGCCATCACCACCGAGGCCGGCCGGGTCTATGCGCACCTCCCCTTCTTCCGTGACCCCGACGTCGGCGTGGCTGACGAGTGCTACGACGTCACTGACCGGGTCAGGGTGGTCAGCAGTCTGACCACCTACGCCTGCCGTTCGGGAATCCTGCGGCTCGGGGGCTCGGCGAGGTTTCCACGTGTCCGCGGATCGCAGGTGCAGTTGATCGTGCAGCGTCGGGACAGGCCCGCCAGGAAGTTCGTCGTACCGGTGACCCACGACGACGACGGCACGTTCGAAGGGTCGGTGGACGTGAGTTCGCTCAGGGACGGCAAACCGTTGGCGGCGGGCGTCTGGGACATCTACGTGCGGGTGGTGAACGGTGACCTCCGGGAGACCGCGCGTCTGGGAACCGGTGATCGCTGTCCGGAGCCGACGCCTGTGGCGCTATCCGGCATGGCCGGCCGGTGGAACACGACGCTCGTGCCGTTCTTGACCCCGGCAGGGACGTTCAGCCTCGACCTCGGACGAACCAAGTTCCGCATTGCCGACCTGATCGGCACCTGGCGCGCGCAGTGGGAGGGGACCGAACTCGCCTTGACGACCACCACTGCGGTGGACGT
This sequence comes from Nocardioides insulae DSM 17944, assembly GCF_000422825.1. Lineage (GTDB taxonomy): Bacteria > Actinomycetota > Actinomycetes > Propionibacteriales > Nocardioidaceae > Nocardioides > Nocardioides insulae. Next base: position 341,388 of record NZ_KE383928.1, read on the forward strand.
CGACCTCCCGGTCGCGATCGAACTCGATACTCAGGGGAGTAGCGCGGTCTTCGACGGGCAGGTGCGCGAGGCCACGATCTCGGTGTCCATCCCCGTCGACCGGCTTCAGGAGGGGCGGTGGCGTGCGCGTGTCCGGATCGGTCCGGGAGCCACGCCTCTGCGGCGACGACTCTCGGTCAAGGGGCTACCGTCGATCTCCTGGCGGCGACGGATGAGCGTCTGGTCCGTCGACGTCGTTCGCTTCCGCCCAACGCTGAACCTCGACATCGACCGGCGTAGCCCGGCGCAGCGGCTCGGTGCCGCTGGCCGAGCCGTTACCGGCCGGCAGGGGTCGAGGATCAGCTGACGCGGATGAGGGCGGCGCCCTTCTCCAGCGGCACCGTCTCCACGGTGAGACGGTCCGGATTCTCCGCCTGCCAACGCTTGACGACGTCCTGCTCCTTGGCGCGTCGGTAGTCGTCCAACACGATGTGCGCCCCACTCGGGAGACGATCGAGGAAGAACGGCACCGACGGATAGCGGGAGTGCGGCGAGAGTGCACTCGGCGGACCGTCGACGAAGAAGAGTTCGACGTCGGTGATGTCCTGCCACGCCTCACCGGCGTACCAGTCGACGGCGACCTCGCCGATGCGCACCGGCTCCAGGGGCGCGTAGCGCACCTCGGCGATGTCATCGACTCCGTGCCGCCGGAGCAGTTCGCGGGTCTCTTCGGCGTACGTCTCCAGATGCTCCAGCGCGATCACTCGTCCATCGATGCCGAAGCGCCGCATCGCCAGCGCGAAGCACAGGGTCGAGAGGCCGCTCCCGCACTCGACGACGACCTTGGGGCGATGCCGGTCGATCAGGTCGACCAACATCAGGAGGAGGTCGGGTGAGGCCGGCCACCCGCGTGAGGCCGGGAGCGCATGGCGGATGTCGATGATGCTGTAGAGATTCTGAAGGGCCTCGAGCTGCTTGAAGGAGCGATCGACCTCCCGCCGTACGAGGCTGTCGATCTTGGGGTCGTTCGCGGGTACCGGCGCGGATGTCGCAGCGGACTGGGCCTGCTGCTTGCCCTGCTTGGCCAGCTTGTTCATCCGTCGGCCCAGGTTCCTCTCCATACCCGCGCCCTGGCGCACCGAGGAGAGGGAGATCGCGAGCGTGGCGATGAGTAGCAACCCCAGGACGCCGAGGAGAAGCACGATTGCCGTCGACGCCGATGACACGACGACGACGATGACGACCGCCGCGATCCAGATCGCCCCGCTCAGAGCGGCGAGCCCACGCATCCTCATTCGTGTACATCCAATCAAGGTGAGAACAATCGTGACCCCACGTGGGTCACGCGATTCGGCGTCGCCGTCCGATGCCGCTCAGAGGGCTGGCCGAGGACTCGACGCTGCGGTGACGCTAGCAGGCAGGCACTTCGATGACGCTTCCGCGCACCCGGAACGCCACCTCGGTCCGGGGGTGGGGGAGCCCTCGGCTCTCTGGGTCAGTTCGGTCGTCTGCGGTGGTCCATCCCCGTGCTGGTCGTCCATGCCACATGGGGCAGCGCCGCATGCATGATTCAGGATGTGCGCATGGACTTCAGACGCTGGGGCAGGAGTACGACAACGGGGACCGTCGCCGACGTTGCGCCAGTGTCGCGTCTCCAGAAGCGGGTCGCCTGGGTGATCGACACCTGGTTCGGCTCCGATGCCGAGCTGTTCGTGTTGATCATCCAGTCGGGGAGTCGTCATTCGCGACTCGAGACGTTCCTCCGGGCAAAGAACCCTCGCATCCGGGTGGAGCGAGTTTCCTCATCCCTGGATGACGACGCGTTGCACCTTGCCTTGGCCGCGTACGGGCAGTGTGACCTCCTGGTGGACACCGCGCCGGCTCACCCCACCAAGCCTGCTCGGTTGGCGCGGCTCCTCTTCCACACCAGACGAGGTGGCGCCCTGTTGTCCCACCTCGGAGATGTGCCTCGCGCGACCGCCGAGCAGAGGCGCGATTATCGCAGGGCTGTCGATCGAGTTATCGGCCTCAACGCCTCGGAGACGAGGGTCTGGCCCAACTTCATCGCGCTCAAGAACGCGCGCAGCGCGCTCGCAGTGGTCCGGGAGTCGCAGGCCACCGAGTTCCTCACCGCTGCGCCACACGTCGGTCGGGTGGTGACCGTTCAGCCGAGCCGCCGAGTGATCTCCGCGGCGCATGTGACGGCCTCGGATGCTGACCATCCTCAGATGCTCAAGCATGAGTGGACCACCCTGGAGTTGGCGCTGCGAGAGTACGTGCACTGCGTGACCCGTCCCGGGCAGGTGGTCGAGTCCGGCTCGGTCCTGATGCCCGACAGCCTCCGTCAGCCATGGCTTCGAGGCAACAGGAACAGGTGGTCGGAATCGATCAATCGGTACTTCATTGATTCGGATTACGAGATTCCTCCGGAGGCAGTCCGTGCCACGGGTCCGCTCCCGCGGCGTCACGGCACCTACTTCCATCTCGACAACGAGTTTCGCGGACACTTCGGTCACACGCTCACCGATGTGGTGTCGAAGCTATGGGCCTGGCCGCTGGTCAAGGAACGGTATCCCGATGCGAAGGCACTGGTGCATGCCAACAAGCGGGGGGCGCCAGCGATGTGGGAGCGCGACGTCCTCGAAGCAGCGGGGGTGGCTGGAGAGGATCTGGTCTACGAGCCGGGACCGGTGCATGTCGAACGGCTCCTGACGGCGACCCCGATGTTCGCACAGCCGGGGTACGCGCACCCGGACATGGTGGGCATCTGGCGGGGCATCGGGGACCGTCTGGTGGTGCGCTCGACGCGCCACCAGACGCCCCTGCGGATCTTCATCGGGCGAAAGCTCGAGAAGCGGTCGTGTCGGAACTCGAGCGAGGTGGAGCGGTTCTTCGAATCGATGGGATTCACGGTCCTCTTCCCGGAGGAGTACGAGATCGCGGATCAGGTGAGTCTCTTCCGCGACGCTGAGGTCGTGGCCGGCTACGCCGGTAGCGGGATGTTCGGACTGGTCTGGGCGCGGGAGCCGAAGAAGGTGATCATGCTGACCTCGGAGTCGTACAGGGCGAAGAACGAATGGTTGATCGCGGGATTGGCGGGACACGATCTCCACATCGCTTGGTGTCGTAGCGAGGCGCGCTGGATCGACGGTGGATGGGAGCCCGGGGCGGAATCGATCCAGGCTGACTTCTCCTTCGACTTCGGACGTGAAGGGGAGTTCGTCCGGGAACTCGTGGCGGGGTGGGCCTGACTGCTGGAAACAGGGGCTCGAGGGCGGCTGGCGATCCCAGCGCTGACGCCCACGTCGGCGTTCGATCACGGGGCGCCGGCGGTCGGGGGACGGGCCCCGGAGATGCAGTTGCCTGTGACGCGTTAGTCTCCGCGCGTGACCTCGCCCGAGCTCCGACTCCCCGGCCGGCTGCGTGCCCCGGCGCCGGGCTGGAGCACGCGCGCCGACGTGGTGGTGATCGGCTCCGGCATCGCCGGGCTGACCGCCGCCCTGCGCCTGGTGGACCAGGTCGGGCGAGTGCTGGTGGTGACCAAGGACGTCCTGGACGCCGGGTCGACGACCTGGGCGCAGGGCGGGATCGCGGCCGCGCTCGGCCCCGGAGACACCCCCGAACAGCATCTGGCAGACACCCTGGTGGCGGGGGCCGGCGCCTGTGACCGGGAGGCCGTCCGCGCGCTGGTCACCGAGGGTCCGGCCGCCGTATGGGACCTGATCGAGCTCGGCACCCGGTTCGACCTCCACGACGACGGTCACCTCTCGCTCACCCGTGAGGGTGGCCATCACCGTGACCGGATCGCCCACGCCGGCGGCGACGCCACCGGCGCCGAGATCCAGCGGGCCCTGCTCGCCGCGGTGGCGGACAACCCCCGGATCGAAGTGATCGCGCACGCCCTCGCCCTCGATCTCCAGCTCGGCCAGGACGGCGGCGTCGCGGGAGTCACCCTGCACGTGCTCGGCGAGGGGCAGCGCGACGGTGTCGGTGCGGTGGACTGCCGAGCCGTCGTACTCGCCAGCGGCGGGCTGGGCCAGGTCTTCGACCAGACCACCAACCCGGTCGTCTCCACCGGCGACGGTGCTGCCCTGGCCCTGCGGGCGGGTGCGGTCCTGCGCGACCTGGAGTTCGTCCAGTTCCACCCGACCGTGATGTACCTCGGCGCCGACTCGCGCGGGCAGCAGCCGCTGGTCTCCGAGGCGGTGCGCGGCGAGGGTGCGTTCCTCGTCGACGAGCGTGGCCGGCGGCTGATGGACGGCGTACACCCGCTGGCAGACCTGGCGCCACGGGACGTGGTGGCCAAGGCGATCATGACCCGCATGGTGTCCTCCGGCCGGCCGCACATGTGGCTGGACGCGCGCCACCTCGGCCGGGCCGGGGCGGAGGACGACGCCGGTGCCAGGGCCTTCTGGGAACGCCGGTTCCCCACCATCCACGCCACCTGCCTCGCCCACGGAATCGACCCGGTGACCGACCTGATCCCCGTCGCGCCCGCCTGCCACTACGCCTCCGGCGGGGTGCGCACCGACCTGTGGGGTCGCACCGGCGTACCCGGCCTCTACGCCACCGGCGAGGTCGCCTGCTCCGGCGTGCACGGAGCCAACCGACTGGCCTCCAACTCCCTGCTGGAGGGACTGGTCTTCTCCCGCCGGATCGCCGAGGTGCTGCCCGGCGAGCTCCGGCCGTACGCCGACCCGGCGCCCGACCTGCGTGACGAGGGGCTGATCAGCGGTGCCGTCCGAGCCGACCTCCAGGCACTGATGTCGGACCGGGCCGGGGTGCTGCGGCATGCGCCGGGGTTGAGCGAGGCCGCCGACCGGCTGGTCGGCCTCGCGGCGGATGCCACCGACCGGCCCGACCCGGCCGCGTGGGAGACCACCAACCTGGTCACCGTGGCGGCCGCGCTCGCGCTGGCTGCCGCCCGGCGCGAGGAGACCCGCGGGTCGCACTGGCGCGAGGACTTCCCCGACCGCGAGGACGCCCGTTGGGCCGGCCATCTCGACGCCCGGCTCACCGAGGACGGCTCCCTGCGCCTGGACTTCGTGCCGTCCGTGGCCACCGACCTGACCCCGACGCCGGCCCCACCCGGCTGTGCGTCCCACCCCGACCACCGCCCTGACCACCCTGCCCAGGCCTGATGGAGGAAACACCATGATCGTGCGTGCCGAGTTCGACAAGCTGCCCACGACCCTGCTCGACGAACTGCGCCAGACCGGACTGGACGTCGGGGAGCTCTACGACCTCGTCGAGACCGCGATAGACGAGGAGCTCCCCGAGCTCGTCCCCGGCGGGATGCCGAGCGAGGACGTCACCTCGACCGCGACCATCGCCCCCGACGCCCGCGGCATCGGCGACTTCGCCGTACGCGAGGACGGCGTCGTGTGCGGCCTCGGCGTGGCCGCGATGGTCTTCCACTACGTCATGGGTGACACGGTCGAGATCCTCGACCGGGTCCCCGACGGCACCCGGGTCAGGGCCGGGGACGTCGTGATGCGGGTCGCCGGGCCGACCCGCGGCCTGCTCACCGCCGAGCGCACCGCCCTCAACCTGGCCAGCCACCTCTCCGGGGTCGCCAGCGCGACCGCAGCCTGGGCCGACGCCCTGGAGGGCACCGGCGCCAAGGTGCTCGACACCCGCAAGACGCTGCCCTCCTTCCGTCGCCTGCAGAAGTACGCCGTGCGCACCGGCGGCGGGGTCAACCACCGCAACTCGCTGGCGGACATGGCCCTGATCAAGGACAACCACGTCCTCGCCGCCGGGGGAGTGGTCGCCGCCTACGAGGCCGTGCGGTCGGCGTACCCCGAGGTGCCGGTCGAGGTCGAGGTCGACTCGCTCGATGACCTGCGGGCGCTGCTCGAGGTCGGCTGCGGACGGGTGCTGCTGGACAACATGCCCCCCGAGCAGCTGCGCGAGGCGGTCGCGATCACCGGCGGCAGGGCCGTCCTGGAGGCCTCCGGCGGGCTCACCGTCGAGCGGGCGCGTGAGGTCGCGGAGACGGGCGTCGACTTCATCTCCGTCGGCGCGCTGACCCATTCGGTCAAGGTGTTCGACATCGGCTTCGACCTGTCCGAAGGTTGAGCCGGGGGCCGACCTGGTTTCGCGCCCACGGAGGACTGGCCTGAGGAGAGATCGTGCCCCTGCTCGCAGCTGACATCGGCAACAGCCACACCATCATGGGTCTTCTGGTCGACGGCGAGGTGATCGCGGACTGGCGGGTGGCCACCGACGAGCGTCGTACCGCCGACGACTGGCTGGTGCTCCTCCGCGGCCTGCTGGAGGACCGGCTCGACGACGTGGACGGGTTGGTGGTCTGCGCAACGGTGCCGGCGGCGCTGCACGAGTGGCGGGAGATGCTGGCTCGCCACTTCGGCGACGTACCGCACGTCGTGGTCGAGCCGGGGGTGCGCACCGGCATGGCGATGCAGATGGACAACCCGCGGGAGGTCGGCACCGACCGGATCGCCAACGCCCTCGCGGCCTCCCGCAAGCACGGTGGCCCGGCGGTGGTGGTCGACTTCGGCGGCACGGCCACCACCTTCGACGTGATCTCGGCCGACGGGCAGTACGTCGGCGGCGCGATCGCGCCCGGCATGCTGGTCTCCCTCGAGGGGCTCGGCCGGCGCGGCGCCCAACTCCGCAAGGTCGAGCTCCTGCGGCCCCGATCGGTGATCGCCCGCAACACGGTCGAGGCGGTGCAGTCCGCGATGACCTTCGGCGTGGCCGCCCAGGTGGAGGGCATGGTGGCCCGGATGATTGATGAATTGCGAGTGCCCGCCGACGACGTCGAAGTCATCGCCACCGGATATCTGGCCGATGTCGTGGTGGACGAATGTCGATGCTTCACCGTTCGTGATAGATGGCTCACACTCAATGGCCTCGAAATGATCTTCGAGCGCAACAGTTGAGGTGAATTGAGGAATATCGACCAATTGCCCGCGCAATGCCATAGACATATGCGTGGTGCGACGTGTCATGATTCGTGAGCCGGTGTCCACACCCAGACGTCGGCGAATGGCAATCCGATAGGAAGGCAAATCATGGCGCAGAAAGTGCACATCGTGCTCGAGGACGATCTCGACGGATCTGAAGCGACAGAAACCATCACATTCGCTCTCGACGGGGCCTCCTACGAGATCGACCTCAACGACGAGAACGCCGCCAAGCTCCGTGACGCCTTCGCCGTCTATGCCGGGCACGCCCGCAAGATCACCGCAGGTGGCCGCCGAGCCGGCCGCCGGGGTGCGGCGCCCGCCGGTGGCCCGAGCCCCAAGGACATCAGGGCCTGGGCCCGTGAGGCGGGCTACACGGTGCCCGACCGCGGCCGGATCCCGGCCGAGGTGCGCTCGGCCTACGACGCCGCCCACTGAATCACACACCCGGGTCGGTCTCGCGGGCGCCGGCCCGGGCTCGATGAACTCGGCCGACGCGCACGGATCCCACCGGCCGTGTCCTCATCGGCGGAGCGCCGGCGGCATCCGTGTTCGCTCTCAGCGGACCGGGCTGGGTCCTGATCCGGGAACGCGTAGGCTGTTCGCGGGGTTATCTCTCACAGAACGCCCTGACTTATGTCGCCGAGGGCGGCACCCCAAGCACGAGGAGCGATGCGCATGTTCGAGCGGTTCACGGACCGAGCCCGTCGGGTGGTCGTGCTGGCCCAAGAAGAGGCCCGCATGCTCAGCCACAACTACATCGGCACCGAGCACATCCTGCTCGGTCTCATCCACGAAGGCGAGGGCGTCGCCGCCAAGTCGCTGGAGTCCCTCGACATATCGCTGGAGGCCGTGCGCGCCCAGGTCGAGGAGATCATCGGCCAGGGCCAGCAGGCGCCGGCCGGGCACATCCCCTTCACCCCTCGCGCCAAGAAGGTGCTCGAGCTGTCCCTGCGCGAGGCGCTGCAGCTCGGGCACTCCTACATCGGCACCGAGCACATCCTGCTGGGGCTCATCCGCGAGGGCGAGGGCGTGGCGGCGCAGGTGCTGCAGAAGCTCGGCGCGGACCTCAACCGGGTGCGACAGCAGGTCATCCAGCTGCTCTCCGGTTTCCAGGGCAAGGAGTCCTCGCAGCAGCAGACCGCTGCGGCGGGCGCGGCCGGTGAGGCACCCAGCTCGAGCCTGGTGCTCGACCAGTTCGGCCGCAACCTCACCCAGGACGCCCGCGAGGGCAAGCTCGACCCGGTGATCGGCCGGGAGATGCAGATCGAGCGCGTGATGCAGGTGCTCTCGCGGCGTACCAAGAACAACCCCGTCCTGATCGGCGAGCCGGGTGTCGGCAAGACCACCATCGTCGAGGGCCTGGCCCAGGACATCGTCAAGGGCAACGTCCCCGAGACGCTCAAGGACAAGCAGATCTACACCCTCGACCTCGGTGCGCTGGTGGCCGGCAGCCGCTACCGCGGCGACTTCGAGGAGCGCCTGAAGAAGGTGCTCAAGGAGATCCGCACCCGGGGCGACATCGTGCTGTTCATCGACGAGATCCACACCCTGGTGGGAGCCGGAGCCGCCGAGGGCGCGATCGACGCGGCCAGCATCCTCAAGCCGATGCTCGCCCGCGGTGAGCTGCAGACCATCGGTGCGACCACGCTGGACGAATACCGCAAGCACCTGGAGAAGGACGCCGCGCTGGAGCGCCGCTTCCAGCCGATCCAGGTGCCCGAGCCTTCGATCGCGCACACCATCGAGATGCTCAAGGGCCTGCGCGACCGCTACGAGGCCCACCACCGGGTCACCATCACCGACGAGGCGCTGGTCTCGGCGGCGACCCTGGCCGACCGCTACATCTCCGACCGGTTCCTGCCCGACAAGGCCATCGACCTGATCGACGAGGCCGGCTCGCGGCTGCGGATCCGGCGGATGACGGCCCCCGCCGACCTGCGTGAGTACGACGACAAGATCGGCGACGTGCGGCAGCGCAAGGAGGCCGCGATCGACGGCCAGGACTTCGAGGCCGCGGCCCGGCTGCGTGATGAGGAGAAGCAGCTCATCAACGCCAAGGCCGAGCGGGAGAAGCAGTGGCGCGCGGGCGACATGGACGAGGTCGCCGAGGTCGACGAGGAGCTCGTCGCCGAGGTGCTCGCCGTGGCGACCGGCATCCCGATCGTCCAGGTCAACGAGGAGGAGTCGACCCGCCTGCTCAAGATGGAGGACGAGCTCCACAAGCGGGTGATCGGGCAGGACGAGGCGGTCAAGGCGCTCTCCCGGGCGATCCGTCGTACCCGTGCGGGCCTGAAGGACCCCAAGCGTCCCGGTGGGTCGTTCATCTTCGCCGGCCCGTCCGGTGTCGGTAAGACCTGGCTCTCCAAGACCCTGGCCGAGTTCCTCTTCGGTGACGAAGAGGCTCTCATCCAGCTCGACATGTCCGAGTTCGGTGAGAAGCACACCGCTTCGCGACTCTTCGGTTCCCCGCCGGGATATGTCGGTTACGAAGAGGGCGGGCAGCTGACCGAGAAGGTGCGGCGCAAGCCGTTCTCGGTGGTCCTTTTCGACGAGGTCGAGAAGGCGCACCCCGATATCTTCAACAGCCTGCTGCAGATTCTCGAGGAGGGCCGCCTGACCGATTCCCAGGGTCGGGTCGTCGACTTCAAGAACACCGTCATCATCATGACCACCAACCTCGGCACCCGCGACATCGCGAAGTCGGTCCACCTCGGCTTCAACCAGGGCGGCGACGCGGCGGGCTCCTACGAGCGGATGAAGAGCAAGGTCTCCGACGAGCTCAAGCAGCACTTCCGTCCGGAGTTCCTCAACCGTGTCGACGAGGTGATCGTCTTCCCGCCGCTGAGCCAGGAGCAGATCATCTCGATGGTCGACAACATGATCGCGGCGGTCGAGGTCCGCCTCAAGGACCGCGACATGGCCATCGAGCTCACCCCGGCGGCGAAGACCCTGCTCGCCGAGCGCGGTTTCGACCCGGTGTTGGGCGCGCGGCCGCTGCGTCGTACCGTCCAGCGCGAGATCGAGGACATCCTCGCCGAGAAGATGCTCTACGGCGAGGTCGGCCCCGGCCAGATCGTGCTGGTCGACGTCGAGGGCGAAGGCCCGGCCGCCACCTTCACCTTCGCCGGGCAGAAGGTCGGTGCCCTTCCCGACGCCCTTCCGCTGGAGGCCGCCGGCGTCGCCGACGACGACGGTTCGGTCGACCTGGGCCAGTCCTCCGGCGAGGAGGCCTGACCCGCACCGGTCCGCCTGAGAACACGCCCCGGTCCCTCCTCGTGAGGGGCCGGGGCGTCGTTCGTCCGCGCCCACGAGACGGGATCGAGGCGGGATCGAGGCGGGATCGAGACGGGTTGACCGTGACCGGTTCGTCGAGCCGATTGCGGGCGGGGACCTCGCTCGGCCGGCCCCGAGAGCGTGCTGGTGGGCCGACCGGGAAAGTAGGACACTGGTCGGATGCTGATCGAGGTCGCCCCTGAGGCGGAGGCATCCGCAGCGCTGGCCGAGTACTACCGGACCCAGCGTGAGCGGTGGGGGTTCCTGCCGAACTACGCCGCGGCGTTCGCCCCTCGCCCGGCGGTCGCCACCGCCTGGGCCCGGATGGGCGCGGCCGTCGTCGTGCACATGGACCGGCGACGCTACGAGTTGGCGAGCATCGCCGCGGCTCGCGCCCTGGGCAGCACCTACTGCACGATCGCGCACGCCACCTTCCTGCGCGATCTCTGCCACGACGAGGCCACCTTGGAGGCCTTGATCGCCGATCCGAGCGGGGGTCGTCTGGGCGAGGAGGATCGCGCGGTCTTCGAGTTCGCCACGAAGGTGGCGGTCGACGCCACGTCGGTCGACCGGGCCGACATAGAGGGTCTACGCGCGGTCGGCCTGAGCGACACCGACATCGCCGACGTCGTCTATGCCGTCGCGGCCCGCGCGTTCTTCACCCGAGTCCTCGACGGACTCGGAGCCCTGACGGACCTCGAGACCGCCGCGACCTTCGACGACCGGGCTTTGGCCACCATGATCGTGGGCCGCCCCGTCGGGCCGGCCAAGACCGAGTCCTAGACGGAGGACGTGACCGGCTCGACGAAAACGGTCACGTCGTGCCGTCTAGCGGTGAGTCCTGGAGGCTCCCGAGGCACCGGTGGAACCACGGCTGCGCGGTGGGAGGGGGATGAACATCGAGGTGCGCGCGGCGTATTCGGCGTACCCGGGCCGCCGCATCATGGACCGCTCCAGCAGGCGCGCACCGGTGGCGAAGGCGAGGAAGTAGGTCATCGCGACCGGTCCCAGGAGGGTGCCCAGCCCCAGCTGCCAACCGCTCGCCAGACCGGCGCTGAGCCATAGGCCCCACCACACGCAGGCATCTCCGAAGTAGTTGGGGTGGCGGGAGTAGCGCCACAGCCCGGTGTCGAGCACCTTCGGACGCTCGTCCCTGGGTCGCCGACGGTACGCCGCCAGCTGGGCGTCGCCGACCGCCTCGAAGAGGAGACCGACCCCCCAGATCAACGCGCCCGCCAGGACGACCGGCCACCACGCCACCTCGACCACCGCGCCGAGCGTGACCGGCAGCGCGATGAACCAGGCCGCCACGCCTTGGACCGCGAAGACCTCGCGCACCGCGACCCCGAGTCCGACCTCGGCGAGCGTTCCGCCGAGCATCTCCTCGTAGCGGGGATCCTCCCCGGCGCCCTGCGCGCGGCGGCGGATGTGCCAGGCCAGGCGGAGGCCCCAGACGGCCACCAGGACCGCGACCAGCCAGGAACGCCACAGCGTCCCGGCGCCGAGGACGGTGGCGACCACTGCTGCGGCGAGTGCCATCAGCACGAGCACGAGTCCCCAGGCGACGTCGACGACCGCGACCCGATCCCGGGTGCGGGCCACCAGGGCCGTCACGGTCATGACGACCAGGGCGACGCCCGCGGTGGCACCGGCCACCACGAGCAGGTCGATCACCATGCGCGCACTGCCGGCAGGTGATGGTCGGCGCCGGGACGCACCATCAGGATCTGATCGACCCCCATCCGGCCATCGCGGAACGCAAGCGCGCCACCGACCAGGTAGAGCCGCCACACCCGCATCATCTCCTCGCCGACCAGGTCGGTCAGCCGGTCGCGGTTCTCCTCCAAGCGGGCCCTCCAGCCCGCGACGGTCAGCACGTAGTGCTCACGCAGGGCGTGCACGTCCCGGAGTTCCAGCCCGGCTCCCTCGAGCAGCGCGACGGTCTGGCCGACCGGGCGCATGTGCATGTCGGGCGCGATGAAGGACTCGATGAACGGCCCGCCCCCGGGCCACTTCCCGGAGCGCGACATCTGCTGCACCAGCACCCGCCCGCCGGGACGGACCGCGTCGCGCAGGACGGCCGCGTAAGTCGGGTAGTTGCGGCGTCCGACATGCTCGCCCATCTCCAGCGAGGCGACCGCGTCGTACTCCTCCCCGGGGGACGGTACGGCGTCGCGGTAGTCGCACAGCCGGAACTCGGCCCGGTCGCCGAGCCCCCGCTGCCGGGCCGTCCGCTCGGCGTAGGCCTGCTGCTCGGCGGAGATCGTGACGCCGACGACGTGCGCACCGAAGTGCTCGGCCGCGTGCAGGGCCAACGCGCCCCAGCCGGAGCCGACGTCGAGGAGTCGACCGCCGGGACTGAGCCCCAGCTTGCGGCACACCAGGCTGAGCTTGGCCTGCTGGGCCTCCGCCAGCCCCACCGACGGGCGGACGTGGTAGCCGCACGAGTAGGTCATCGCCGGGTCGAGGATCAGCCGGTAGAACTCGGCCGGGATGTCGTAGTGGTGACCGATCGCCTGCCGATCGCGGGACCTGGTGTGCAGCCGGCCGCGTACCCGGGCCTGCGTGGCCGGTACGGCGGGCGGGCGGCCGAGGAGGTCGAGCCCGGCGGCGGTCCGTAGCGCGCCGGTGAGCGCGCTCAACGAAGGCCGTCCGGCACGCAGTCCGCGCTCCCGGGCCACGGCGAAGGCGTGCGTGAGAGCCGATTCGAGGTCGCCCGGTACGTCGATCTCCCCGGTCACGTAGGCCTGGGCCGCGCCCAGCTCCCCGGGGTGCCAGAGCAACCGGCGGAGCGCGTCCGGCGACCGTAGCTCCACGGTGGGAGCTCCGGTGGGCCCGGCCTCCGAGCCGTCCCAGGCGACGAGCCGCACCGGGAGTTCGCCCCCGACGAATGGTGTCAGCGCCTCGCCGAGCCGGGCGGCGATGCCGTTCTCGGGTGTGGTGGTGCGGAGCGCGGTCATCGGTCCTCCCGGGCGAGGGTCAGCTGATGGTCGTCGAGGTAGCCGGCCGCGAAGCCGGCCCTGCTGTACTGCAGGTAGAAGTGCCAAAGCCGGCAGAACGTCTCGTCGAAGCCCAGGGCGAGCACGTCCTCGCGCGCGGCCCCGAAGGCCTGGTCCCACAGCTCCAGGGTCCGGGTGTAGTGCGGACCGATCGCCAGGTCGTCCACGACGCGCAGCGAGCTGTGTGCGGCCGCGGTCTCGCTGATCGCCCGGACCGAGGGTAGGGAGCCGCCGGGGAAGACGTACTTGGTGATGAAGGTATGGGTGTTCCTGGTGGCGAGCATCCGCTCGTGGGGCAGCGTGATCGCCTGGATCGCGATCCGGCCCTGGGGTGCCAGGACGTGGTCGAGGGTGCGGAAGTACGTCGGCCAGTACGCCCGGCCGACCGCCTCGACCATCTCGACCGACACGACGGCGTCGTACGCCGCCCTTGCGCCGGGATCCTCGAGCAGCGCGCGGTAGTCGCAGAGCCGGACGTCGATCCGATCGTCGAGCCGCGCGGATGCGATCCGGGAGCGGGCGAGCCGGGCCTGCTCGGCCGAGAGGGTGATGGTGTCGACCCGCGCGCCCCGGGCCGCGGCGCGGATCGCGAGCTCGCCCCAGCCGGTGCCGATCTCCAGCAGCCGGGTGCCGGGGCCCACCCCGGCCCGGTCGAGGAGGCGGTCGATCTTCCGGTGCTGCGCGCCTTCCAGATCTGCTGCGGTGGCCTGGGCCGGAGGTCCCTCGAAGAGGGCGGCGGAGTAGGAGAGGGACGGGTCGAGGAAGAGGCCGAAGAGTTCGTTGGACAGGTCGTAGTGGTGTGCGACGTTGGTGCGGGTGTTGCGCCGGCTGCCTCGGTCGGACTCGGGCCGGGCGGTCACCACCAGCCGGCGGAGCCGTTGCAGGGGAGCGGGCACCAGCCCGGTCAGGTCGGCGGCGAGCACGGCCAGGAAGTCGCCGAGCGCTTCTGGCGGGGCACCGGGCCCCTCGTCCCAGGCACCGGTGAGGTAGGACTCCCCGAGGCCGATCAGTTGATCGCGGGCGAGCCGCGCGTAGAACTCGTCGGGGCGGCGTACCTCGATCGCAGGGCCGCCGCGGCCGAGCACCTCGGCGGGGGTGCGGTCGCCAGCCGCGACGTGGACCTGGACGTCGAGACGCTGGATCGCGGACCGGAAGAGCCGGCGTGCGATCGCCGCGCCCGGGCCTCCGGGACGGGTCGGGCGCAGATCGGGCCAGGCCCGCAGCGCGGGCCGGGTCGCGGTGTCCGGTGTGCTCATCGGGCGCCCTCCTGGCGGTGGTGCGGTCGCGGATGGATGGGGAGGCCGCGCGCCCACAGCGCGATGCCGTGCAGGCGGATCAGTGCGGCGGTGCGCAGCGAGGCGAGGGGTAGCCGCGGTGGATCGGTCGGCGCGCCGGTCAGGCCGGCCACGAACCGCGCCCCGTCCTGCGTGCGCAGCGAGACGCTCACCCGCACTCGGCCGCTGCCGGGGTCGGGGGGTGGGGCCTGGACCCGGTAGTTGCCGTCGGTGCCGTGGAAGGGGGAGACGTACATCGCCTTCGGGATCTCCGCCCGACCGTGCTCGTCCGCGCGCAGAACGTAGGCGTGCCGGTCCCCGTAGGTGTTGTGCACCTCCACCACGGTCGCGGCCGGCCGCCCCAGGCCCGCCGGATCGGCCCAGCACCAGTGCACCGTGATCGGGTTGAAGCAGTGGCCGAAGGCACGCGGGTGGGCGAGCATCAGCGCGCGCCCCCCGCGCAGGTCGAGGCCGTGCAGGGTGAGCAACCGGTCGAGCCCTGCCCGGATGGTGGCCGCGTCGCCGGTGAAGTGGTCGCGCGCGCTGAACCGGCCGCCCCCGGGCACCCTGTCGGGCAGGTGGTCCAGATCGACCAGCCAGGTGTGCGAGCGGTGCCGGAAGGTACGGCGGAACGGCGTACGGCGGGTGTGGGTGATCGTCGTGGCGTACGCCGTGGCCGGACGGGCCCGCTCCGGCCAGGTCACGCCCAGTCGCTCCACCGCTTCCAGCCCGGATCGGGCGCCGTCCTCGTGGAAGCCCCAGCCCTGGTAGGCGCCGGCGAACACGACCCGTTCGGTGTCGACCTCCCGCAGCCGTCCCCGGGCGGCGACGGAGTCCGGCGTGTAGAGCGGATGGGCGTACTCGCGCCGGGCGATCACGGTGGTGGGGTCGACCAGGCCTTCGCCGCCGAGGGTCACGAGGTACCGGGTCTCGGTCGGCAGTCGCTGGAGCCGGGTGAGGTCGTAGGTGACCAGGACCGAATCCTGGTCGCGCAGCGGCCGCCGGAAGTTCCAGGCCGCCCGGGCGGACGGCGACCGCGGCAGCAGTCGGGCATCGGTGTGCAGGAGCGCGGTGTTCGTCGAGTAGGGCAGGGCGCCGAGGAGCTTGCGTTGTACCGGATTCGGGTCGGTGAGCAGGGCGAGCGCCTGGTCCGGATGGGTGGCCACGACGACGGCGTCGTAGGTCTCGGTGCGGTCGCCGACGAGGAGTCGGACGCCGTCGGCGCACTCGCCTACTCCGTGGACCGCGGACCTGGTGCGGATCTCCCCGCCGGTCGCGCGCACGGCCGCGGCCACCCGCTCGACGTAGGCCTGCGAGCCGCCGGAGACCGTGCGCCAGGTGGGCGACCCGAGGACGCCGAGCATGCCGTGGTGCTCGAGGAAGGTGAACAAGTACGCCGCGGGGTATTCGAGGGCCACTGCCGGGTCGCACGACCACACCGCGGCGACCAGGGGTTCGATGAAGTGCCGGCGGAAGTACGCCGAGAACCGACCCGCGTCCAGGAACCGCCCCAACGTCTGTCCCGATGTGCCCGCCTCCCGCAGGAGTCGTCGGGCGCGCCGGTGGAACCGGGGGATCTCGGCCAGCATCCGCAGGAACGCCGGGTCTCGGAGGTTGTCCAGGGTGGGGAAGAGCCCACGTGGGCCGAGCGCGCCGGCCCACTCCAGACCGGTGACCTCGTCACTGACCGACAGCGACATCTCGGACTCCTGGGTGGCCACGCCCAGTTCGTCGAAGAGTCTCAACAGCACCGGGTAGGTGCGCCGGTTGTGCACGATGAATCCGCTGTCGACGGCGAGTTCGACGCCGTTCGGATCGATCACCCGGTGGGTGTCGGCGTGTCCGCCGAGCCGGTCGTCGGCCTCGAGGAGGGTGACCCGGCAGGTGCGCGAGGCGACGTAGGCCGCGGTGAGCCCGGCTACTCCCGAGCCCACCACGGCGAGGTGTCGCGGCGGTCGTGGCGTCATCGGCCTCACCCGTCGAACGCGAACAGCGCGATCGGATCGGAGGTGGGCGCCGGTGAGCCGCCGTCGGGCTCGACGGTGATCCCGACGCCGGTGTGGTCACCGACCTCCCCGTCCAGCAGGACGGTGGCGTCGCTGTCGTCGGGCATCAGGCCGGCGGACTCCATGCCCCCGGACGGGTCCTCGTACCAGAGTTGGTAGACCTGCCCCTCCGGTGCGGGTGCCATGTCGTCGGTGGTGATCGCGGCCCGGTCCACGCTCGGCGACATCACCACGGTGGCGCTCGAGCCGTCCTCGAACTCCAGCGTGCTACGGGTGGCGTCGTCGGCGGTCAGCACCCTCTCGGTCGCCGTGATCGGCTCCGGGTCCTCCTGGGACCACGGGCCGAGCCACGCGGTGAGGGCGACCGCCGCGATCAGCACCACCGACGCCGCCGCGGCCAGCAGCAGCGGCATCCGACGCCGACGACGGGTCGCGAGCTCGTCGCCGACCTCCTCGGACCGGGCCTCGGTCGGCTGTTCGGGCGACTGTTCCGGCGGCAGGGGCGGGAGCGGCCGGATCGACTCGATGCCCTCCAGCACCCGGCCCCGGAGGGCGGCGGGTGGCTCCACCAGGTCGGTGCTGAGCCGGGCCGCGGTCTCGCGCAGCTCGGCCACCTCTGCCCGGCACTCGGCACACCCGCGCAGGTGCTCCTCGAAGCGCGCCCTCTCGGTGTCGTCGACGGCGTCCACCGCGTAGGCCCCGGACAGGGTGTGCACGTCGCCGCCGTCGTAGAACTCCTGATCGGTCATCGTGCCCCTCCGATCGTGTCGCGGAGCCGGATCAGGCCGTCGCGGATCCTGGACTTCGCTGTCCCTACCGGCAGGTCGAGCAGCGTGGCCACCTCGGTGTGCGTATAGCCCCCGAAGTAGGCGAGCTCGACCGCTTCCCGCTGCACCTCGGTGAGCTGGGCGAGCGCCGTACGGACCCGGCGCGCCTCGAGTGAGGAGTGGGCCGCATCTGCCGTGGTGTCGTGGTCGATGCTCCGGTTGCGCACCTGGTACGTCGTCTCGCGCCGGGTGGCCGCCTCGGAGCTGCGGACCCGGTCGACCGCTCGGCTGTGGGCGATGGCCAACACCCAGCCGAGCGCGCTGCCACGGGCAGGATCGAAACGGCTGGCCCGACGCCAGATCTCCAGATAGATCTCCTGGGTGACCTCCTCGGCCTGGGCCGCGTCGCGCATCACCCGGACGACCTGACCGTAGACGCGCGACACGGTGGCGTCGTAGACCTCCGCGAAGGCGGCGCGATCACCACGCGCCGACCTGCGCAGCAGCCCGGCCAGGTCGGCACCGGCCGGCGTCCCTGCGAGGGGGCGCTCGGCCGGTTCGGGGTTACCCGGATCCATGCGGTGGTCCTTCCGCGGTAGAGATCGGTCGCTTCGCTCACGTGGTCCCTGGGTCAGCCAGTACCCGTGAGGACCGAATCGATCACGTAGACGGTGGCGTTGGCGGTCGGCACGTTCCCACACAGGACCTTGGCCGTGACGGTGCCGTCGCTCACCGTCATCCCGGTCTCGGGGTCGCCCTCGACGGTCAGTGTGTCGCCGGCCAGCGTCTCGTGCTCCCCGACGACCGCGGTGGCGTCGGCGTTCTCGCCGACCACGTGGTGGGCGAGAACGCCGTACAGGTCGCTGTCCTCGCCGTTCTTCTGCCCGTCCTCGACCATCGCCTGCAGGTCCTTCGGGGGGATCTCCTCGAAGGCCGAGTTGACCGGTGCGAAGACGGTCAGCGCTTCGGCGCTGTTCAGCGTGTCGGAGAGCCCGTCGATGGAGCCGATCGCGGTCGTCAGCGTGGTGAGCAGCGGATTGTTGGCGGCCGCCGTGGCGACCGGGTCGTCGACCATGCCGCCCACCGACCCCTCCCCGGCGGTCGGCACCTGGCTGCACCCGTCACCGAAGACCTCGGTGGCCATGGCGTCCTCGCTCATCGAGCTCTCGTCGGTCGCGGCACTGGTCTCATCCGATCCAGCCGCGTCACTCGTGTCGTCCTCGCCACCGCAGGCCGCGAGGGGGAGGGCGAGCACCGCGGCAAGGGCCACGATCCCGCTTGTACGTCGCACCTGGTGGAGCAGCATGTCGATTCCCTTCGATTGCGGACACTTCGCTCGTCTCACCAGTGATCCGGTGCCGGGCCGCCGACCGGATGGGTGTGAATCGCAGATTCCTCGAACCCGCGGTCAGGACCCGGGTCGGGACCGGCGAGCGCTGCCGCCCCGTCAGGTGTCGGCGGCGGCACCGGACCGATCACCTCGTCGCTGGCCGATCGCCGAGCCGGTAGGTCCTCAACCGGCCTGGGCGCTCGCTCGCTCGCGCGCCACAGCGTGCAGGACCGGCCAGACCACGGCTGCCGTCAGCAGCGGCAGGACGGCGACGCTGGACACGTCGCCATGGGGCAGTGCGACCGCAGCCAGCACCGCAACGCCCGGCAGGACGGAGACGAACACGACGGCGAGGCGTCTACCGGAGGCGAGCGAGGAGGCGGCGAGCACCAACAGGCACAGCATCAATGCGCCGGTCACAAGCAGCCGAGGAGCACGCGCCAGGCCGGCGTCCGCCTCGGTCACGGCTTCGCCGAGCACGATCGCCAGTGCCACCAGAGCGCCGCTGAAGAGCCAGTGCAGGAGGAGGCTCAGTCGTACCGGGAGCGCACCGCGACTCAGCATCGGCAGGCCGTTGTCACCCCGCTCGAGGGAGAGCCACCACAGGGACACCAGGATCAGGAAGGAACACCCGGCGACGACGTAGACCTCTGCGTCCCAGTCGATCCCTCCGGCGGCGGTCACGATCTGGATGAGGCCCTCACCCAGGACGACGATCACGAACAGCCCCAGACGCTCGCTGAGATGCTCCTCGTCGGCCGCCACCAGCACCGGTCGGGGCGGCATCGTGCCGCCCCGGCGTCCCAGGTCGCGACCGTGGCGGCGTCGCTCGGAGCGGCTGAGGTCCTCCGGGCGCAGCCGCGCCCGCCCCTTGCTCCGGGCGAGGAAGCCCTCCTCGAACCGGGCCCACCGGGCGCCAAGCTATCCCTTGCCGGATGCGCCCGGTGCGATCCCGCACCGGACCGATCCTGTCCGGGTCGAGGGAGGTCTCCTACGCTGGACGCGCGGTCGTCGGGGAGGAGGAAGCCGTGGCGAGGACGAGGGATCCAGACCTCGGGGAGGTCTCCGTCGCGTTGTTCACCCGCGATCTGCGGGTGCGTGACAACCCGGTGCTGGCGGCGGCCGCGGAGCGCGGGCCGGTGGTGCCCCTGTTCGTGATCGACCGCGGCATGGAGGGTTTCGTCTCCGCCAACCGGGCCGTCTTCCTGGTCAAGACGCTGGAGGATCTCCGCGCGGGGCTACGGGACCGTGGTGCCGATTTGGTCATCCGACGGGGCGGGGCGGTCGAGGAGGTCTGCCGGGTCGCCGCGCAGGCGGGTGCCCGCCGGGTCCACCTGGCCGCAGACGTCAGCGGGTACGCGCAGCGTCGGGAGGCCGAGCTCGACCGCGCACTCGCGGCCGGCGGACGGGAGCTGGTGGTCCACCGGGGATCGATCACCGCCGTACCGCCCGGCCTGCTCACCCCGCAGGGCAAGGACCACTTCGCGGTGTTCACGCCGTACTTCCGCCGCTGGTGGCAGCAGCGCCCGGGCCGCCCGACGGAGGCGCCGACGAGGCTGCGGATGCCACCGATGGCCTGCGGGCGGATCCCGCGCGCCGACACACTCCGACCCGGCCGCGTCTCGCCGGACCTTCCCCGCGGCGGCGAGACGGCCGGACTGGAGCGGCTCCGACGCTGGGCCGACGACGTGCCGGGGTACGCCGGGGAATCGGACCGGATGGACAGGGACGGCACCTCGAGGCTGTCGCCGTACCTGCACTTCGGCTGCCTCTCGCCCCGGCAGGTGATGGCTACGGTGGGCTCGGAAGGGGAGGGCGCGACCTCCTTCCTGCGACAGCTCGCCTGGCGCGACTTCCACCACCAGGTGCTCGCCGCCCGCCCGGAGACCGCTCGGGTCGACTACCGGCCGCACGCCGACCGCTGGCGCGAGGACCCCGAGGAGCTGGCGGCCTGGCGGGAGGGCCGGACCGGCTATCCGATCGTCGACGCCGGCATGCGCCAGCTGGCCCGCGAGGGCTGGATGCACAACCGGGCCCGGCTGATCGCGGCCAGTTTCCTGACCAAGACCCTCTACCAGGACTGGCGACACGGGGCGGCGCACTTCCTGCGGCTCCTCGTCGACGGCGACGTCGCCAACAACCAGTTGAACTGGCAGTGGGCCGCCGGGACCGGGACCGACACCCGGCCCAACCGCATCCTCAACCCGATCTCCCAGGCCCACCGACACGATCCGGACGGCAGCTACGTCCGCCGGTACGTCGCCGAGCTGGCCGGGGTGCCCGGCGGAGCCGTACACGAGCCATGGCGGCTCGACCCGGAACAGCGTCGGGGGCTGGACTACCCGGAGCCCCTCGTCGACCTGGCCGAGGGCCGACACCGGTTCCTGACCGCCCGAGGACGCGCCTGAGCGCCACGCCCTTCACGCCCTTCACGCGCGCCGCGCGCCGGTCCGCTCGTCGGCTTCGAGGCCGCCCACCCGGCCGGCGTCCCGGGCGTGGCCGGGGTCTGCTGGGTCAGTCGGGGAGGGCGTAGGAGTCGGGGCCGCCCACCCGGCCGCCGTCCCGGGCGTGGCGAAAGTCCGCGGGGTCAGTCGGGGAGGGCGTAGGAGTCGGGGCCGACCCGGATCGCGAGACCGTCGGCGAGCAGGCCTGCCAGGGCGCGTTCGCGCTGCGCGGTCTGCTCCCAGACCAGGTCCAGCGAGCTGCGGTGCACGGGCCCGTCCGCGTCGCGCAGCACCGCCATCAGCCGGCCGCGGCACTGCCGGTCGGTGCCGGCCCACGCCTGGGTACGCCGCGCCGGGCCGTCGTACGCCGGGCGTCCGGCCAGCCGCCAGGCGCACTGCGCGGCGACCGGGCAGGCCTCGCAGCGGGGCTGGTTGGCGGTGCAGACCAGCGCGCCGAGTTCCATCACCGCCACCGCCCAGGTGGCCGCGGTGGCCTCCTCGGCGGGCAGGACGTCGGCGGCGCGGTCGCGCTCGGCGCGGGTGAGCGAGGGCGCGGGAAGCTCCTGGCCGCCGAGGGCCCGGGCCAGGACGCGGCGTACGTTCGTGTCGAGGACGACGTGGCGCTGGCCGAAGGCGAAGCTGGCCACCGCCGCCGCGGTGTACTCGCCGACCCCGGGCAGGGCCTTCAGCTCGGTCAGGTCGGTGGGGATCTCACCGTCGTGCCGTTCGACGACGGCGGTCGCGGCCGCGT
The DNA here is from genome assembly GCF_000422825.1 of Nocardioides insulae DSM 17944. Lineage (GTDB taxonomy): Bacteria > Actinomycetota > Actinomycetes > Propionibacteriales > Nocardioidaceae > Nocardioides > Nocardioides insulae. The sequence continues at coordinate 363,146 of NZ_KE383928.1, forward strand.
GCAGCCGCAGCGCCCGGCGGGGGTAGCCGAGCCGGCCCCAGGCGCGGACGGCCTCACCGGAGGGCACGGCGGCCAGGGCCGCGGGGGTCGGCCAGCGTTCGAGCCAGGCCGCGTGCACGGGCAGCACCCGGCTGACCGGGGTCTGCTGGAGCATCACCTCGGAGACGAGCACCGACCAGGCCGAGGCCGAGGCCGAGCGCCACGGCAGGTCGCGCTGGTGGACGTCGTACCAGCGCAGGATCGGATCGTGCAGGGTGCTCACCGGGGTGATTCTCCCCGGTGTAGGGACCCTCCGGAGTGGCACCCCCGATCGGGCCACCCGGCTGACTAGTCTGCCGCGCATGACCTCGATGACCCGTGGGCCGCTGCCCCCGTCGGTCTACTGGCGCCGTCGCCTCATCGTGCTGAGCGTGGCGCTCCTGCTCGTGGTCGGCATCGCGAAACTGCTCGGCGCCGGCAGCGACGGATCCGACGGCTCATCGAAGGACCCGGACGCCGCCAACGTCGCCGCCGAGCCCAGTCGGAGCGCACCGTCCTCGGTCGGTCCCACCGTTGGGCCCACCACGGGACCGGCCACCCCGAAGGGCGCCAAGAAGAGCCGTACGCCGTCCCCGACACCGACACCGACCCCTCCAGCTCCCACGGGCACCTGCGAGGACAGCGACATCGTCGTGACCCCCTCGGTCACCGGGGCGGCCGCGACCCAGCCGGTCACGATCGGCCTCACCTTCCGGACCGAGACCGAGGAGGCCTGCACCTGGGACCTCTCCCCGGAGTCGCTCCAGCTGCGGATCACCTCGGGCCGCGACCGCGTCTACACCACCGTGGAGTGCCCCCGTCTGATCCGCCCCTCCACCCTGGTGGTCCGTCGCGACTTCGACACCACCGCCGACCTCACCTGGCTGACCCGCCGGTCCGACGAGGACTGCACCCGTCGCACGGAGTGGGCCCGCCCCGGCTGGTACCACGTGACCGTAGCGGCGCTGGGCGGCGAGCCGGCCTCGGCCCAGTTCGAGCTGGCCACCCCGACCCCCACACCCACGCCCACCCCGACCCCCACCACAGCCCAGACGCCGACCGCGTCCACCACGCCGCAGACCCCGGCCGCCTCCACCACACCCTCGCCCTCGTTCCTGCACCGCTGAGCGACTGTCGCCCCAGGACCACGTGGCGGCGCGCAGAAGCAGGATGGTGATCCAGGCTCTGGGCCGGACTCAGTCGGACTAGCCGCGGTGGGACCGGCCGGTGGCGCCGGCCCGGTCGTGCCGGTCGAGCAGAGCCGCCGCGAGGACGCCGCCGATCGCGCCGAAGAGGTGGCCCTGCCAGGACACGCCCGTCTGCGGCACGAAACCGGTCAGCAGGGTGCCGCCCCAGATCAGCAGGACCGCCGCACCCAGCACGATCTGCCCGACCCGGCGGGAGAAGACGCCGCGGGAGACGAGATAGCCGGCGTACCCGAAGACCAGGCTGCTCGCGCCGATGTGGACCGTGCCCGGAGCACCCAGCAGCCAGGTGCCGAGGCCGGCCACCAGGGCGATGACGGCGGTGACGGTGAGCAGTCGGGCGGCGCCGTACCAGGCGATCGCGGCCCCCAGGATGAGGAAGGGCACGGTGTTGCCGATGAGATGGGCGAAGTCGGCGTGGAGGAACGGCGCGAACACGATGCCGTCGAGGCCGTCGGCCTCCCGCGGCTCGATGCCGCGGCGGTAGTCGAGCCGGTGGTCCAGGAGGATGTCGACGACCTCGGCGACCCACATCACCAGCACCATCACGCCCAGGGCGATCAGCCCGGAGCGGCGTACGTCGGCGGCGGTGCGGGTCTCGCTCGTCGCGGGCATGGCGTGGCTCAGACGTATCGCTCGAGGATCGTGGACTCGGCCAGCCGGGAGAGACCCTCGCGCACCGAGCGCGCCCGGAGCTCGCCGACGCCGTCGACGGCCTGGAGATCCTCGACACCGGCCGAGAGCAGCTTCTGCAGGGTGCCGAAGTGGTCCACCAGCCGGTCGACGACCGGGGTGGGGAGTCGTGGCACCTTGGCGAGCAGGCGGTAGCCGCGCGGGGCGACGGCGCCGTCGAGGTGCTCGCCGTTGCTGAGCCCGAGCAGTCGCGCCGTGGACGCGGGGTCGACGAGCTCGGTGGCGGTGAGGCTCTCGAGCTGGCTGAGCAGATCCTCGGGTCGGACCGTACGCCGCCCGCGGGGCAGGTAGTCGCGGATGACCAGCTCCCGCTCCAGATCGACCCCGGTGACCAGTTCCTCCAGTTGCAGCGAGAGCAGCCGTCCGTCGGTGCCGAGCTCGACGATGTAGTCCTCGATCTCCCGGGCGATGCGGGTGACCATCTCCAGCCGCTGGGCGACCACGGCAACGTCGCGCACGGTGACGAGGTCTTCGATCTCCAGGGCGGAGAGGGTCGAGGAGACCTCGTCGAGGCGCATCTTGTAGCGCTCCAGGGTGGCCAGCGCCTGGTTGGCGCGGGACAGGATCTGGCCGGTGTCCTCCAGGACGTGGCGGGTCTCGCCGACGTAGGCGGCGATGATCTGCATCGACTGGGAGACCGAGATGACCGGGAAGCCGGTCTGCTGCGCCACCCGGTCGGCGGTGCGGTGACGGGTGCCGGTCTCGTTGGACGGAATGCTGTGGTCGGGCATCAGGTGCACCGCTGCCCGGATGATTCGGCTGATCTGGGCGTCCACGATGATGGCGCCGTCCATCTTGGCCAGCTCGCGCAGGCCGGTGGCGGTGAAGGGGACCTCGAGGGTGAAGCCGCCGGTCGAGATCGAATCGACGGTGCTGTCGTGGCCCAGGACGATCAGTGCCCCGGTGCGGGCCCCGCAGGATCCGCTCCAGTCCGTCACGCAGGGGGGTGCCGGGCGCGATCAGCGCCAACGTCTCGCGCAGCCGCGACTCACCCAGACGCTCGGTGCCCAAGGTTGATCCCTTCTCCTAGGCGTGTCGGGAGTCTACCGATGCCTCGTCCCTCCGGCACCCGTGACCGGCAACGCGGGATCGGACCGGTCGAGGGGCAGGAAGTCTGGACACCGCAGTCGATCCTGTCCAGGGGACCGGTGGGCGGACCGGTGGCCTCCTCAGTCCTCGGCCATGCCGGCCTCCCGACGCCTCGGTCTGGCCTCCTGGGTGAGCCGGGTGAGGGCCAGCGCGTCGGCCACGGTGGCGAGCTCGAAGACCCGGAGTCCGTCGATGGTGCGCTCGCGCCGGCCGGCGTCGGCGTGTGCCCCGGCGGGCACCAGCGCGAGGGAGAAACCCAGCCGGGCCGCCTCGCCGAGCCGGGTCTCCAGATCGCGCACCCGGCGCAGCTCCCCGGCCAGGCCGATCTCGCCCATCGCGATCACCCCCGAGGGCTGCGGCGTGGAGAGCTCGGCCGAGGCGACCGCCAGGGCGAGCGCCAGATCGGCCGCGGGGTCGGTGATGCGGGCCCCGCCCACCGTCGAGACGAAGACGTCGCGCTGGTGCAGCGGCATGCCACAGTGCCGCTGCAGCACCGCCAGCACCATCGCCAGCCGGTTGCCGTCGATCCCGGAGGTGGTGCGGCGCGGTCTCTCCTGCAGGGTCGGGGTGACCAGGGACTGCACCTCCACCGGCAGCGGGCGACGCCCCTGCATGGTCACCGCCACGCAGGAGCCCGGCGTCGGGGTGCGGTGGCTCTCGATGAACAGCCCGGTCGGGTCGAGCACACCGGCGATGCCCTCGTGCGACATCTCGAAGCAGCCCACCTCGTCGACCGGGCCGAACCGGTTCTTCATCGCACGGACCATCCGGAACCGTGACTCCCGGTCGCCCTCGAAGTGGAGCACCACGTCGACCAGGTGCTCCAGCACCCGGGGCCCGGCGATGGTGCCGTCCTTGGTCACGTGCCCGACCAGGACCGTGGTGATGCCCCTGGTCTTGGCCACCCGGATGAGCGCGGCGGCGACCTCCTTGACCTGGGTGACGCCGCCCGGGACGCCGTCGACCCCGCTCGCGCCGATCGTCTGGACGGAGTCGACCACCAGGAGCTCGGGTCGCACCTCCTCGATGTGGGTCAGCACCGCGCCCAGGTCGGTCTCGGCGGCGAGGTAGAGCTCGTCCTGCACGGCGCCGGTGCGGTCGGCCCGGCGGCGCACCTGCGAGGCGGACTCCTCCCCGGTGAGGTAGAGGGTGCGGCGCTGGTAGCGGGCGGTCTGGGCGGCGACCTCGAGCAGCAGGGTGCTCTTGCCGACCCCGGGCTCGCCGGCGAGCAGGATCGCCGCGCCCTTGACCAGGCCGCCGCCGAGGACGCGGTCGAGCTCGGGCACCCCACTGGTGTGCGAGGCGGACTCGTCGAGCCCGACCTCGCCGATGGGCACCGCGGCCGTGGTGGTCGGGGCCGCGGAGGTCCGCCCGCTCGGAGCTGCCGCCTCGGCCACCGATCCCCAGGCCTGGCACTCCTGGCAGCGGCCCACCCACTTCACCGTCTCCCAGCCGCACTCACTGCATCGGAACGCGGCCCGGGTCGTCGACTTAGCCATGCCCCGAACCGTAGGTGAGAGCGCCGACAGTCCTGGATCGAGGTGGCGGTGACCGCTCGAGCAGTAGCCGGACCCGGGCCACCGCCGGTCGGGCCTATGATCGGGCTTGGAACGATCAACCCGAAGGTCGAACAGTGGAGGTGTGGTGTCCCGGATCGTCAACCGCGGGGCCGCCAGCGCGCCGACGCTGGCCGACGTCGCGGAGGTCGCGGGTGTCTCCCGGCAGACGGTGTCGAACGCCATCAACAATCCCGACCTGTTGCGCGCCGACACCCTCGCCCGGGTGCAGGAGGCGATCGACGAGCTCGGCTACGTCCCCAACCGGGCCGCGCGCAACCTGCGCACCCGGGCCTCGCACCTGATCGGGCTGCGCGCGCGGCCGGCGCCCGAGGGAACGGCGCACGCCCTGATGGACCGGTTCGTGCACGCCCTCGTCGACACCTCCCGTACGGCGGGTTACCACATCATGCTGGTCACCGACGACCCCGAGGACCGCACCGGCACCGCCGGCTACGACGACCTGCTCCGCTCCACCGCCGTCGACGCCTTCGTGGTGACCGACACCCACCTCGACCAGCCGCAACTCGCCTTCCTGGAGAGCCGGCGCGCGCGCTTCGTCGCCTTCGGCCGCCCGTGGGCCGATCCCGACGCCGGCCATCCGTGGGTCGACGTCGACCACGCGGCCGGTGCCGCGCTGGCCACCGAGCACCTCATCGGCCTGGGGCACACCCGGATCGGTTGGATCGGCTGGCACAAGGACTCCCGGATCGGAGAGGAGCGCCGGTCGGGGTGGAGCCGGGTGCTCAAGGCACACGGTCTTTCCACCACGGCGATGGCCTCCCGGGTGGAGGACACCATCGCCTCCGGGCGCAGCGCCGCCGCCGTCCTCCTCGACGAGGCCCGACCGACGGCCTTCGTGTGCGCCTCGGACACGCTGGCGATGGGCGTGCTCCACCTGCTGGACGAGCGCGGCCTGCGGATGGGGGAGGACCTCGCCGTCGTCGGGTACGACGACTCCCTGGTCGCCCAGTGCCTCCCCGGCGGACTCACCAGCGTCCGGCTGCCGCTGGAGCAGGTGGCCGAGGAGATCGTCGCCGCGCTGGAGGGACTGCTGGCCCGTCCGTCGTACGTCGGGCCGGGGGTGCTGCTCCCGCCGACCCTGCGGGTGCGCGGGTCGAGCGGGCCGCGCCTCGGCTGAGCGGGAGCCGGCAGGAGATCGTCAGTAGTCGCGCGACCACAGGTTGACGGCGTAGTCCACCTCGAGCGCTCCGCCGGCGGCCCGGTGCTCGGCGAGGATCGCCTCGGCGGTCTCAGGGGTGAACTCGATGCGCACGACGGCGGCCAGGTCCTCCCAGGAGCCGAACCGCCAGCCCATGTCGACGACCCGGCGCTGCCAGCCGCGGGTGGACCAGAACCGCTCGACCGCGTCGGGATCGACGGTGGGGTAGCCGCGCCGGAACCAGCGGCCGAAGGTGGATCGGGTCGGGTCGTTGTCGATCACCAGCGCGGTGCCGCCGCGGCGGAGCACCCGCTCGAGCTCGGTCAGTCCGGGTTCGCAGCCGGGGCCGAAGAAGTAGGCCCACCGCACGTGTACGACGTCCACCGATGCGTCGGTCAGCGGGAGGTCCTGGGCCACGCCCTGGCGGACCTCGACGTTGGTCGCTCGGCGGGTACGCCGCCGGGCCAGCGCGCAGAGGTCGGGGTGCGGCTCCACGCCGAGGACCGAGCGGGCGGTCGCGGCGAACCGGCCCAGGTGGTAGCCGCTGCCGCAGCCCAGGTCGAGCACGTCACGGCCGTCCCAGTCGGCGGCCTCGCGCAGCGCCGACCAGAGTCGACCGTCCGGATCGGCGGCCCGGTTCTCGACCTCGTAGGTGGCGGTGTGGTGCCAGATGTTGGGGCTGGGTACCGCTCCGCGCGGTACACCGCCGAGGGGACGAGGGGTCAGATCCGGACCTCGCCGCCGGGGGTCTGGAACTTGCAGGCCTGCAGGCCGGGGGTGCCGTGCTCGGCGATCCACTCGACGGCGACGTTGGCGGCCGGCTTGCCGGTCCACGGGTCGACGCGCGCCTGAAGGTCCTCGCCGATCCAGTCCTTGACCCGCTGCGGATCGCCGGCGATCTCGAGCGTGGTGAGGGTGACGTCGGAGCCGGCGTTGCCGGGGTGCAGCTTCCGGTCGCTGAGCCAGTGGATGAAGTAGGGCAGCTGCGGGTCGGCGATCAGGCCGTTGATCCCGATCTGCTTCCAGACCAGCTCGGTGCCGTCGGGCAGGCGCCGGTTGCCGTCGACGGCGGAGCGACCGAGTCGCTGCTCCACGGCCGGGAGGTTGCTGGTGGCCACGCACCAGCCGACCCAGCCGCCGCCCAGGGCGGCGCGGGCCTTGACGGCCTGACCGTAGGGGGCCTTGTCGGACGCGGGGTGGTCGAGCGGCTCGACGACCTCGAGGTAGATCCCTCCGCGCAGCGGCAAGGTCATGTTGCGGGTGCCGAACCGGGGGTGCACGCCCCCGTCGACGAACTCCTGACCGAGCAGCCCACCGAGCCACTCGGCGGTCGCGGCCAATCCCTCGGGTCCGGCGGCGTATGAAAGGTGGTCCAGGCGCATGGTCGATTGTGGTCACACCCCCTCCCGGGGTGTGAATCCGGGGTCGGTGTCTCTCGACGTCGAGACGATCCGACCGGCCGGTAGGAGACGGGGTCAGCGCCCGGCAGAGGCGGGGTGCACGGCCAGCCGGGAGCGGGATCGCAGGTGCTCCTCGCACAGCCGGGCGAGTTCGGCGTACCCCCCGGCGCCGATGAGCGCGGTGAGCTCGGCGGCGTGTGAGACGTAGACCGGGTCCGGTGCATTGTGGGCCTCGGTGTTGCCCGAGCAGTACCAGTCCAGGTCGTGCCCGCCCGAACCCCAGCCCCGACGGTCGTACTCGGCGATGGTGACCTCGAGGTACGTCGTACCGTCGGGCCGCTCCACGTCTCGATAGGTACGCCGGATCGGCAGCTGCCAGCACACGTCCGGCTTGGTCTCCAGCGGGTGCCGGCCCTGCTGGAGCGCGAGCGCGTGCAGGGCGCAGCCCGGGCCGACACCCGGGAGCGGGCTGCGGAAGTCCGGCCGGTTCTGGAAGATGCAGGCCCGCTGTCCGTCGACGACGGTCGTGCGGGTCTTGCGGTCGCCGTCCTCGTCGAGCTCGATCCAGTCCTGAGGCCGGACCGGCCGGGGGGGAGCCTGCTGCCACAGCGTCTCGTCGAGCTGCTCGACGTAACCGGCGACCCGGCGCTCGTCGTCCTCGTCGGCGAAGTGCGCCCCGAGTGTGCAGCAGCCGACATCGGGGGCGTCGGCGTAGATCCCGGCACAGCCGCCGCCGAAGATGCACCGGTAGCTGGAGGTCAGCCAGGTCAGGTCGCAGCGGAGCACCTCGTCGTGGTCGTCGGGGTGGGGGAACTCGACCCACGCACGGGGGAAGTCCAGGGCGACCTCGGGCATCGGACCAGCCTACGGGCAGGTGGGCGCGTGCCCGCGATCGCAGTGGAATCGGTGGCCGGGGGTTAGCGTGGAGGCATGCGCCTGGGCGTCCTCGACATCGGCTCCAACACGGGGCACCTCTTGGTGGTGGATGCGCACGGGGGTGCCGCACCGCTTCCCGCGTTCTCCCACAAGGAGCCGCTCCGGCTCGCCGAGCACCTCGACCCCCAGGGGGCGGTCACCGAGGCCGGTGTCGACGCCCTCGCCGGATTCACGGCCTCGGCCATGCGGGTGGCCGAGGACAAGGGCTGTGCGGAGATGCTCGCCTTCGCCACGTCCGCGGTCCGCGACGCGGTCAACGCCGACGAGGTCCTGGCCGCAGTCGCCGACCGCACCGGCACCCGCATCGAGATCCTCAGCGGGGAGGACGAGGCCCGGTTGACCTTCCTCGCCGTACGCCGGTGGTTCGGCTGGTCGGCCGGCCGGCTGGCGGTCTTCGACATCGGTGGCGGCTCGCTCGAGATCGCCGGCGGGGGTGACGAGGCGCCCGACGTCGCCTGGTCGCTGCCGCTGGGCGCGGCTCGGCTGGCCCGGACCATCGCCGAACGCGGAGCGGCCCGGCAGGATCCGGAGGCGGTCCTGTGGGAGGTGCGCAAGGACATCCGGGCCCTGATCGCGGACGGCGCGGGGCACCTGTTGCGGGCGGGCCGGCCCGACCACGCGGTCGCCACCTCGAAGACCTTCCGTTCGCTGGCCCGCATCTGCGGGGCGGCGCCGTCGGGGGAGGGGCCGCTGGTCAAGCGGGTGCTCTCCTTGGAGGAGCTGCGGGCCTGGACCCCGAAGCTGGCCGCGATGACCCCCGACGAACTCGCCGCGCTGCCGGGCGTCTCCGCCAGTCGGACGCACCAGATCCTCCCGGGCGCCCTGGTCGCGGTGGGCTGCATGGACATCTTCGGCCTCTCCGAGCTCGAGATCTGCCCGTGGGCCTTGCGCGAGGGCGTCATCTTGGAACGGCTGGACCAGATGAGCGTTCTCGACGAAGGAGGGGTGCGATGACCCGGATCGGTCTCTCCACCATCTCGGTGTACCCGGAGTCCACCGCGCACGCGTTCGGTTACGCCAGTGCCTGCGGGTACGACGCGGTGGAGATCATGGTGGGCGCCGATTCGCTCAGCCAGCAGATCGAGGCGGTCAAGCAGCTCAGCGACCATCACGAGATGCCGATCTCGGCCATCCACGCCCCGTGCCTGCTGTTCACCCAGCGGGTGTGGGGCACCGAGCCCTGGGGCAAGCTGCAGCGCTCGGCCGAGATGGCCGACGCGGTGGGTGCCCGCACCGTCGTGGTGCACCCGCCGTTCCGCTGGCAGAAGGAGTACGCCGCCGGGTTCGTCGACGGCATCAAGGCCCTGGAGGCCTCCACCGGGCTCTTCTTCGCGGTGGAGAACATGTATCCCTGGCGCGCCCGCCGGCGTAAGGGGGTGGAGATGTATCTCCCCAGTCGTGACCCGAGCGAGCACGACTTCGCCAACGCCACCATCGACCTCTCCCACGCGGCGATCGCCCGGGAGGACGTCATCGCGATGGCCGACCGGCTGGGCAGCCGGCTCCGACACATCCATCTCACCGACGGCACCGACTCGGCCAAGGACCAGCACCTGGTGCCCGGCCGGGGCGACATGAACGCCGACGCGTTCCTCCAGCACCTGGCCGCCACCGGGTTCGACGGGGAGATCATCGTCGAGATCACCACCCGCAAGGCCGAGACCAAGGCGGACCGGGAGGCCGACCTCCGGGAGTCGCTCGACTTCGCCCGCGAGCACTTCCGCCAGCCCGCGCACTCCTGACGCGGGACCGCCCGGCCTCGGTCGGGCTGGGTCGGGTGATCCGGGGCACATCCGACCCACGGTTTCACCGTCGCCCTCCCGGGTAGTGGGAGCCCGGCGGCCCGGTCCCGGGTCGTCCGACGATCACCCGGAAGGACCTGGCATGCGCACCCGACGCGCCCTAGCTGCCCTCGTACCCCTCGCCGTTCTGTCCCTCACGGCCTGCGGTGGCGAGGACGCCGAGCCCACCACCGCGGAGAGCAGCTCCTCCAGCGCCGGCGAGACCCCGACCGAGGCCCCCAGCGAGACGCCGACCGAGGCCCCCACCGAGACGGCGAGCGAGGCCCCCAGCGAGTCCCCGGCCGAGGACCAGGCCGCGGCGCCCGCCGGTGACCTGTCCGAGCCCGGCAGCTCCCTGGCCATCGGCGAGGCGGCGACCCTTCCGGTGAACGACGGCAAGGGCGTCCTGGAGATCACCGTGACCGGGATCGAGCAGGGCACCAGCAAGGACATCGCCCAGTTCGAGTTCACCGGCGACGACAAGCCCAGCGACTACACGCCGTTCTACGTCCAGGTCACCGGCAAGGTCGTCTCCGGCGACGTGGTCGACTACGACCCGGCCGACGACGTCTCCGGCATGATCGGCGAGGAGGGCGCCACCGACCTGATCGAGTTCGGCGACTTCAAGCCGTGCGACGGTGACGGGTACGAGGACGGCGCCAAGCCCGGCGATCTCAACCAGAGCTGCACGATCGCGCTGGCCCCCAAGGGACAGACGGTCGACGGTGCTTTCTACAGCGACTCCAGCTCGGAGTCGAAGTACAGCGCCTGGGACAACAACCAGATCACCTGGAACTGACCCGGCCGGGGTGCCGCCCCACCGGCGCCCTGAACCGAGCACGCCCCACCGACGGCGGCGTGGACCTGCCATCCGAGGTGCCGGGTCCGCGCCGCCGTCGTGTCGGGGCTTCGGCGCACTGTGGGATCCTGCGGGGGGCCGTCGACCGTGGCAAACCGGTGGCGGCAGGAGCTCCAACCGCAGTCGAACCGCAAGTCGAGAGGTGCGATCAGTGTCCACACCCATCACAGGGATCATCGGCGCCGGCATGATGGGTGAGGCCATCCTCGCCGGTCTGCTCGCGTCGGGCCGGCCGAAGGACAGCGTCGTGGTCGGCGAGAAGCTGCCCGCTCGCGCCGCGGAACTGCGCGAGAAGTACGCCGTAGACGTCGTCTCCACCCTCGAGGTGGCCGAGCGTGCCGACACGCTGCTCGTGCTGGTCAAGCCGTACGACGTCGACGCGGCCCTGCAGGAGGTCTCCGGCAGCCTGCGGGCGGGCCAGCTGGTGGTGTCCCTCGCGGCGGGCGTTCCGATCGCGTTCCTCGAGGAGCGGGTGCCGGAGGGCGTCGCGGTCGCGCGGGTCATGCCGAACACGCCGGCGATGGTCGGGGAGGGGATGGCTGCGGTCTCACCAGGTTCGGCCTGCACGGAGGAGCAGACCGCCGAGGTGGTCGACCTGCTCTCCGGCGTGGGCCGGGCGATCGTCGTACCCGAGAAGCAGCAGGACGCCGTCACCGCGGTGTCGGGCTCGGGACCGGCGTACGTCTTCTATGTCGCGGAGGCGATGATCGAGGCCGGCGTGCACCTCGGCCTGGCCCGTCCGACCGCCACGGAGCTCGCCGCACAGACCCTGGTCGGTGCGGCCACGATGCTGCGCGACTCGGGCACCCATCCCAGCATTCTCCGGGAGCAGGTCACCTCACCGGGCGGCACCACCGCGGCGGCGCTGCGCAAGCTCGACGACCACGCCGTCCGAGCCGCCTTCCTCGATGCGATGGAGGCCTGCCGCGACCGATCGGTCGAGCTCGGCTGAGCCTGATCCAGGCCGAGGGCGGGGTGACACCGGGTCGCCCGCATCGCCGGGACCGGACCAAGACCGGGAGCCTCGACCGGACCCGCGGACCGAGTCGCGGACCGAGCCGCTGCCCGGGGCTGATCGGGGCCGGCGGACGAGCCGCTGGACCGCAGGCGGCGCGCGTCACACCGAGGAGTAGCGTCTCGGCCATGCAGCGAGCCTTCGAATGCACGGGCCCGTCGACGGTCGTCTTCGACCAGAGCCTGACCGAGTACGACTTCGGGCCCGAGCACCCGATGACCCCTGCCCGGGTGGACCTCACCATGCGGCTGGCCGACGAGCTCGGGGTGCTCGGCGGGATGCACCGGGTGGCCGCTCCGATCGCCGACCTCGACCTCCTCGCGACCGTGCACGAGCCGGCCTACATCGAGGCCGTGGAGCGCGCCGGGGAGACCGGGGTCGCCGACATCGCGCACGGGCTCGGCACCGAGGACGACCCGGTCTTCCGGGGGATGCACCGCGCCAGCGCCCACATCGTGGGCGCGAGCGTGGAGGCCGCCCGGCTGGTGCACTCCGGACGCAGCCTGCACGCGGTCAACCTGATGGGCGGCCTGCACCACGCGATGCCGGGCCGGGCGAGCGGCTTCTGCATCTACAACGACGTCGCGGCCGCGATCCAGTGGCTGCTCGACCACGGGGAGGAGCGGATCGCCTACGTCGACGTCGACGTCCACCACGGCGACGGTGTCGAGCGGGCGTTCTACAACGACCCGCGGGTGCTCACCATCTCCGTGCACGAGACCGGCCAGCTGCTCTTCCCCGGGACGGGGTTCCCCGAGGACAACGGTGGGCCGGACGCCCCGGGCAGCGCGGTCAACATCGCGCTCCCGCCCGGCACCGCCGACAGCGGCTGGCTGCGCGCCTTCCACGCGGTCGTGCCGGAGCTCGTGCGCGCCTTCCGACCCACCATCCTGGTCACCCAGCACGGCTGCGACTCCCACACCCAGGACCCGTTGGCCCACCTGATGCTCACCGTCGACGGCCAGCGGGCGGCGTACGACGAACTGCACCGGCTTGCGCACGAGGTCACCGGCGGGCGCTGGCTGGCCACCGGCGGTGGCGGCTACGCCGTGGTCGAGGTCGTGCCTCGCGCCTGGACCCACCTGCTGGCGATCGCCGCCGGACATCCGATCGCACCCGAGACCGAGACTCCAGAGGCCTGGCGGGAGTACATCCTGCACCTGCGGGGCGAGGTCGCTCCTGCCCGGATGACCGACGGTCGTGCCCCGCTCTACCGGGACTGGCGGGAGGGCTACGACCCCGACACCTGGCTGGACCGCGCCGTGCACGCCACCCGGAAGACGCTCTTCCCGCTGCACGGGCTCGACCCGATGCCATGAGGGCTGCCGAGGCCGGCTGAGGCGGGCTGCTCGGCCCTCCCGCGCCGCTGATCGGGGGAGGCCGGCTGCTCCTGGTGACCCCGCGACCGACCCCCGATCCGCCGGTCCGCAGTCCTCCCGGCTCGACTGGCAAGCCGACACGCCGATTCAGGGGTAAATCTCAGATGTTTCCCCTTCCCCAGCAGTCACATCAGGCTCTATTCTCACGACATCGCGGCGCGTGACGCCCCGGGGCGGGGAACCGGGGGAGCGCCTCCAACGAAAGTGGTGTGCAGCATGGCTCCCAACCTCTCCGGGGACATCTCCGAGGCGAAGTTCCTCACGATCGCCGAAGTGGCGGCGATGATGCGGGTGTCCAAGATGACCGTCTATCGCCTCGTGCACAACGGCGATCTCCCCGCGGTGCGGGTGGGGCGGTCCTTCCGGGTGCGGGAGGAGGACGCCAACGAATACATCCGGCGTTCCTTCTACAACGCCGGGTGAGCGTGCAGGCCGGTTCGGGTCTGCTGCACCGTCCACCGCGAGCACCGATTCCCCACGGTGCCCGGCGGCCGGATAGGCTGTCCCGGTCCCACGCGATCCATGCGCGGGGCGGTCCGGCGAGAGTCGCCGAACGGATGAGTGGAGAAGGTTTCCCGTGGGTTCTGTCATCAAGAAGCGGCGTAAGCGCATGGCCAAGAAGAAGCACCGCAAGCTGCTCAAGCGTACGCGGGTGCAGCGCCGCAAGCTCGGCAAGTGACGCGGGCCTGATCCCCCTCTCCTCACCTCGTGGCTAGCGTCGGTCGGGTCGTCCTGGTCACCGGGGTCTCACGTGACCTCGGGCTTAAGTTCGCGCGCGCAGCCGCAGAGCATCCCGGTGTGGACCGGGTCATCGGCGTCGACGTCGTCCCCCCTCGGGGGGACATCGGAGGCGTCTCCTTCGTGCGCGCCGACATCCGCAATCCGATCATCGCCAAGGTGATCGCCAAGGAGGATGTCGACACGGTCGTCCACATGAGCGTCATCGCCACCCCCGGCTCGACCGGCGGGCGGACCACGATGAAGGAGCTCAACGTGATCGGCACGATGCAGCTCCTCGCCGCCTGCCAGAAGTCGCCGCAGGTCCGGCAACTGGTGGTCAAGTCCACCACCACGGTGTACGGCGCGAGCCACCGCGACCCGGCCATGTTCACCGAGGAGATGGAGCCGCGGCATGCCGCGCGCAGCGGGTACGCCAAGGACGTCGCCGAGATCGAGGGGTACGTCCGCGGGCTCGCCCGTCGCCGTCCCGACGTCTCGGTCACGGTGCTGCGCTGCGCCAACGTCATCGGCCCCGAGGTGCGCAGCCCGATCGCCGACTACCTGCGGCTCCCGCTGGTGCCGACGGTGCTGGGGTTCGATCCCCGGCTCCAGTTCCTCCACGAGCGTGACCTGCTGACCGCGATGTGTCACGCCGTCGCCACCGGGCAGCCCGGCACCTTCAACGTCGCCGGCTCGGGCGTCCTTCCCCTCTCCCAGATCCTCCGGCGGCTGGGTCGCGCCACCGTCCCGATCCCGGGATTCGCGCTGGGTCAGGTGGGCAACACCTTGAAGCGCTTCGGGCTCGGCGAGTTCAGCCCCGAGCTGCGCGCCTTCCTCACCTTCGGGCGCGGGGTGGACACCACCCGGATGCGCACCGAACTGGGCTTCTCCCCGGTCTACTCCACCGTCGCCGCGCTCGACGACTTCGGCGCGGACCTGCGGCCGACCGGCGGCCGCGCCGAACGTGTGCTCGGTTCGCTCGAGCAGCGTCTCGATCGCGCCCCGGCGTTCGTCGGCGGCCCCCACTCCGATCTGCCTGATCTTTCCGATCTTCCCGAGGCACCGGGAGGTGCGCGTGACTGAGGCGACCGGCTCCCGGCGCTCCGTATCGCCGACCGACGACTCCGTCGAGCAGGCCGAGGTCATCCCGATCGGCTCGCGCGGCTCTCGACACGAGTCCGAGGGCGACGTGCCACCCCCGGACGTCGATGACGTCCTGCCCCCGCCCGGGGCGACCGGGAGCGACCGGTTCGTGCTCAGCACCGAACAGTGGCGCGGCCTCTTCGTCCGCGCCGCCACCGAGGTCTTCGGTGAGGCGTGGGAGCCCCAGTTGGCCCGCTTCCTCGCCTTCCTGCGTCGCCGGATCACCGGCGACTACGCCGTGGACGAGTTCGGCTTCGACGCCGAGATCACCCAGCGTTTCTTCCTCTCCGCGCTCCGACCGCTGGCCGAGCGCTGGTTCCGCGTCGAGGTGCGGGGGATCGAGAACATCCCGACCGAAGGCGGCGCCCTGGTGGTCTCCAACCACTCGGGCACGGTGCCGATCGACGGGCTGATGACGATGGTCTCGGTCCACGACCACAGCGGTCGCTTCCTCCGCCCGCTCGGAGCGGATCTGGTGTTCCGGCTGCCCGTCATCGGTGCGATGGCACGCAAGGGCGGTGCGACCCTGGCCTGCCAGGAGGACGCCGAGCGGATGCTCGGCCAGGGCGAGCTCGTCGGTGTCTGGCCGGAGGGGTTCAAGGGCGTCGGCAAGCCGTTCAGCCACCGCTACAAGCTCCAGCGTTTCGGGCGCGGCGGGTTCGTCGCCGCAGCCCTGCGCACCGGCGTGCCCATCGTGCCGCTGTCGGTCGTCGGTGCCGAGGAGATCTACCCCCTGGTGGGCAACATCCCGTCCCTGGCGCGGCTCATCGGCGTGCCGTACATCCCGATCACCCCGTTCTTCCCGCTGCTCGGTCCGCTCGGGCTGATCCCGCTGCCCTCGAAGTGGCTGCTCGAGTTCGGTGAGCCCATCCGCACCGACGAGTACGACGCCGGCGCGGCCGAGGACCCCATGCTGGTGTTCAACGTGACCGATCAGGTCCGCGAGACCATCCAGCAGACGCTCTACAGCCTGCTCATGCAGCGCGAGTCCGTCTTCCGCTGACCGCTCGGCCCTCCCGTCCCGCCGAGTCGGCGCGGAGGGCGAACGCCGACCAGATCGGAGGGGCCGGGTCGGCTCCCCCGAGCGGGGTCGCCGGGTGCTGGGGCGGTCAGTGCCGCAGGGTGCGGTGGACGGCCACGCCGGCGGCTACCGCGCCCGTGGCCATGCCGCCCAGCCCGGCGGCGATGACCCCTGCCCGGGCGGCCTTGCGCCCGGTGCGGTAGTCACGGATCCGCCAGCCGTGTTGGCGGGCGTGCGCTCGCAGGGTGCGGTCGGGGTTGACCGCGCACGGGTCGCCGACCATGGAGAGCATCGGCAGGTCGTTGGCGGAATCGGAGTACGCCGAGCAGCGGCTCAGGTCGAGCGCCTCCCGCTCGGCGAGGGCTCGGACCGCCTCGGCCTTCGCGGGTCCGTGCAGCAGGTCTCCGACGAGTCGTCCGGTGTAGACGCCGTCGACGTGCTCGGCGACCGTGCCCATCGCACCGGTGAGGCCGAGCCGTCGGGCGATCAGGCCGGCGATCTCGATGGGGGCCGCGGTGACCAGCCACACCCGCTGACCCTGGTCGAGGTGCAGTTGTGCCAGCGCGCGGGTGCCGGGCCAGATCCGGTGGGCCATCAGTTCGTCGAAGATCTCCTCGCCCACGCTCTCCAGTTCGCTCACGGTGTGGCCGGCGATGAAGCCGAGCGCGGAGTTACGGGCGTCCGCGACGTGTGCCGGATCCTCCACTCCGGCCACCCGGAAGTAGGCCTGCTTCCAGGCGGCGCTGAGCAGGTCGCGGGTGGTGAAGAAGTGCCGCTGGTGCAGGCCACGGGCCAGGTGGAAGATGCTGGCGCCCTGCATGATCGTGTTGTCGACGTCGAAGAAGGCCGCCGAGTCCAGCTGCGGAGGATGATCGAGCGCGATCTCGACCTCGGCGTTGGCGGCCGCGGCCTCACCGGCCAGCGCCGAGCGGCGCTTGAGGTCCAAGCGTCGCTTGCTGGTGGTCCGCCGCGCAGTCACGGGGTCACTCTAGGACGTGGCGGGTAACGCCCGGCCGCCGTGAGCAGGAGATGGGATCGGCAGAACGTCGGGGTCGCCGAGGCGATGGTGCCGGCCCACTGGGCGAGGGTCGAGCCGGCCCTCGGACCATGGCCCGGCTGTGGTCCCTGTGACAAGATCACCGGCATGTCCGCGATTGGTCGACAGCCCGGCCGGGTCGGTGTCGCCGATCTGGTCGAACTCGCTGCCGCCGAGCAGCCGGACCGGCTCGCCCTGGTCGAGTCCGGAGGCCGCAGCCTCACCTGGGCCGAGCTCGAGGTGGAGGTCGCCCGCGTCACCACCGGACTCGGGGCGCAGGGGGTGGTGGCCGGTCACCGCGTGATGATCGCGATCGGCAACCGGCTCGAGTTCGTCACGACCTACCTGGCGGTGCTGCGCGCCCAGGCGGTCGCCGTACCGGTCGATCCGCACAGCGAGCCCGCCGAACTCGCCCGCATGCTCGCCGACTCGGGGGCGAGACTGGTGGTGGCCGACGGCAACGGTGTGGTCCAGGTCCGCCTGGCCGTCCCCCGGACGCCCGATGCCGTGACCGGGGGCGCCCCCTCAGCGGACCCCTCGGCCGGCCCGCGGGTGGTCGTGGTCGGTGCGCCCGTCCACCCGGGCGAGCACGAGTACGCCGAGCTCCGGGCCGCTCCGCCGACCCTTGCGCCACCCCTGCTGGACCCGGAGCATCTGGCCGTTCTCCTCTACACCAGCGGCGCCTCGGGGCGTCCGCGGGCGGCGATGCTGACCCACCGGGCGCTGTTGGCCAACATCGACCAGGTGGCCGGGTTCGATCCGCCGCTGATCCGGGGTGACGATGTGGTGCTCGGCGTCCTGCCGCTCTTCCACGTCTACGGCCTCGGGGCGGTGCTGGGCGGTGCACTGCGTCAGCACGCGAAGCTCCTGCTGGTCGAGAGCTTCGACCCGCACGCCACCCTCGACGTGATCGACGACGAGGCCTGCAGCGTGGTCCCCGTCGCCCCGCCTGTCGTGCAGGCCTGGCTGGGGGAGGAGGACCTCGAGGCACGGTTGGGCCCCGTCCGCGTCCTCCTCTCCGGTTCGGCGCCGTTGGGGGCCGACATGGTGGCCGAGCTGCGCCGGCGCACCGGTCTGATCGTGCACCAGGGCTATGGCCTCACCGAGGCGGCGCCGGTGGTCACCAGCACGCTGAGCTCGACCACGGCCAGGCCTGGATCGGTGGGCGCCCCGCTGCCCGGTCTCGAACTCCGGCTCGTCGACGAGGCCGGAACGCCGGTGACCGACGGCGACCCGGGCGAGATCGAGATCCGCGGACCCAACCTGTTCAGCGGCTACTGGCCCGACGGCGTCGATGCGCCCGCCGCCGACGGCTGGTGGGCCACCGGCGATCTGGGCTACCTGGACGACACCGGAGATCTTCGGCTGCTCGACCCGGCCGACGACGTCGTGTTCGTCTCCGGGTTCCCCGTCTACCCCGCCGAGGTCGAGGACAGCCTGCTCGAGCTCGATGAGGTCGGCGAAGCGGCGGTGATCGGCGTCTCCGACGTGCTCACCGGCCATGCCGTGGTCGCCTACCTCGTTCCGGCCGACGGCGCTCTGCCCGCCGACTTCGTCGCCCGGGCGGAGGAGCACTGCCGGGAGCGGCTGGCGCCGTTCAAGCGCCCGACCCGGTTCGAGAGCGTCGAGGCGTTGCCGCGCACCTTCGCCGGGCGGGTCAAGAAGGGGCGGTTGCGCAGCCTCGACCGGCACCGTCGGGACGACGCCGCGACCGCTGACGCCCCGTGAGAGACTCCCGATCGATGAGTGAGCCCTCCGCCCGCGTGACCTTCTACACCCGGTCCGGGTGCCATCTGTGCGACGAGGCCAGGGCGGTCCTGGCTCGGGTGTGCGACGAGCTGGGGGAGAGGTTCGACGAGGTCGACATCGACACCGACCCCGACCTGCGGCGCCGTTTCACCGACGAGGTTCCCGTC
Organism: Nocardioides insulae DSM 17944; assembly: GCF_000422825.1. GTDB lineage: Bacteria > Actinomycetota > Actinomycetes > Propionibacteriales > Nocardioidaceae > Nocardioides > Nocardioides insulae. The sequence goes on from NZ_KE383928.1 coordinate 382,075, forward strand.
ACGTTCGTCGACGGGCGACAGCACGACTTCTGGCGGGTGAGCGAGGCCAGGCTCCGCGCGGCGCTGCAGGCGCGACCGCGCTGAGTCACCCCTGGGTGAGAGGAAGCTGACGGCTGTGGAAGGATCCGTGGGTTTCACTCGGTTTGTTCTCAGGTTCACAAACTCCTAAAGTGGTCGGGTCGCCGGGCGGCCCCAGGGCGGTCAGCCACCCCCGCCCGCGGCGAGCCGCATGAAAGAGTTGACGTGACCTCACGGACACCAGCCGAGACCGCCCGGGATATTCCCGAGGCGACCGTCGCTCGGCTCCCGGTGTATCTGCGGGCGCTCATCTCGCTCATTGAGCACGGCATCTCGACCTGCTCGAGTGAGGAGCTCGCCAGGGCGGCAGGGGTCAACAGCGCCAAGCTGCGCAAAGACCTCTCCTACCTCGGCAGCTACGGCACTCGCGGGGTCGGGTACGACGTCGCCTACCTGCGCTACCAGATCGCCCGGGAGATCGGGGTCACGCAGGACTGGCCGGTCGTCATCGTGGGGATCGGCAACCTCGGACACGCGTTGGCCAACTTCTCCGGGTTCCGCAGCCGGGGATTCCGGGTGGTGGCCCTGCTGGACGCCGATCCGGCCAGACAGGAGGAGTCGGTGTCGGGTATCCGGATCAGGCCCTTCGATCACCTCGAGACGATCGTGGCCGAGCACTCGGTCGCGATCGGCGTGATCGCGACCCCCGCCCATGCCGCGCAGGACGTCGCCGACCACATGGTCACCTCCGGCATCCGCAGCATCTTGAACTTCGCGCCGACCGTGCTGTCGGTGCCCGAGGGGGTCGACGTACGCAAGGTCGACCTGTCCATCGAACTGCAGATCCTCGCCTACCACGAGCAGCGCAAGACCCAGGGGGAGAGCGCATGAACCCGCGATCCGTCGAGCGGCACCCGAGCGTGCCGGCATCACAGAAGAGGCGTCAGATGGAGCAGCGCACCAGCACCGGGGTCGAGATCGGGGCGGTGCGCGGATGAGCGTGCTCGTCGTCGGAATCTCGCACAACTCCGCGCCGGTGACCCTGCTGGAGCAGGTCGCTTTGGACCCCCCCGGAGTGGCCAAGCTGCTCGCCGAGGTGTCCGCGTGTGAGCACGTCAACGAGGCCACCGTCGTCTCCACCTGCAACCGACTGGAGATCTACACCGACGTGGAGCGCTTCCACGGGTCGGTGGAGGAACTCTCCCGGCTCCTCGTCGAGCGCGCCGGCACCCGGGTCGAGCAACTGCTCCCACACCTGTACGTGCACTACGACGACGGTGCCGTGTCCCACCTGTTCCAGGTCGCCGCCGGGCTGGACTCGATGGCTCTCGGAGAGAGCCAGATCCTGGGACAGGCGCGCGAGGCACTGCGGTTGGGGCAGGAGCAGGGGGCCGTCGGCCCCGCGCTGAACGTCCTGTTCCAGCAGGCGCTGCGGGTGGGCAAACGCTCGCACGCCGAGACCGACATCGACCGGGCCGCCCCCTCCCTGGTGACCGCCGCACTCGCCGACGTCGGTGGTGCTGAGGGCAAGCGGGTCGTGATCGTGGGCGCCGGGGCGATGGCCGGACTGGCCACCGCCACCGCCTCGCGGGCCGGTGCCGCGGAGATGGTCATCGTCAACCGCACGCCCGCCCGGGCCGAGCGGCTCGCGGCCGAGTACGCCGGGCGGGCGGCTCCGCTCAGCGCCCTGGCCACGGAGATCGCCGACGCGAACCTGGTGATCACCTGCGCCGGTGCGCGCCGCGTGCTCGTCGACGTCGACATGGTCGGGCCGCGTCCCGACGGGCTCGGCGTGATCGACCTGGCCCTGCCGCACGACGTCGACCCCGAGGTCGCACAGCTGCCAGGCGTCACCCTGGTGGGGCTCAAGGAGCTGGCCGAGGAGCTGGCCAACAGCGAGGCCGCCCAGGACGTCGCCGCCGTACGCGAGATCGTGACCCAGGAGGTCGGTGCGTTCCTCAGCGCCCGCCGGCAGGCCAGCGTGACCCCGACCGTGGTGGCGCTGCGCTCGATGGCGACCTCGGTGGTCGACTCCGAGATGGCCCGGCTCGACGGACGCCTCGTCCTCGACCCGGCCGCGCGCGCCGAGGTGCTGCACACCGTCCGCCGCGTCGCCGACAAGCTCCTGCACGAGCCGACCGTCCGGGTCAAGGAGCTGGCCAACGAGAGCGGTGCCGTGTCCTACGCCGCCGCCCTGGCCGAGCTGTTCGCGCTCGACCCCGAAGCGGTCTCCGCGGTGACCCGTCCCGAGGGCCTCGCATGAGCGCTGCCACCACCGGACTCGGCGTGGTCCGCATCGGCACCCGCCGGTCCCGACTCGCGCGCACCCAGACCGGGCACGTCGCGACCCGTATCGAGGCGCTCGGCTTCGGTGTGGAGCTGGTCGAGATCGTCTCCGAGGGCGACCGCAGCCAGGCCGCCGGTACGCCGCTGGCCGGCTCCTCCTCGACCGGGGTCTTCGTGAACGCGCTGCGCGACGCCCTCCTCTCCGGGGAGATCGACGTCGCCGTGCACTCGCTCAAGGACCTTCCGACCTATCCGGCCCAGGGCATCGCGCTGGCCGCGATCCCGCCGCGCGAGGACCCCCGCGACGCCGTCGTCGCGCGCGACGGGCTCACCCTGGCCGAGCTGCCCGCCGGCTCCAAGGTCGGCACCGGATCGCCGCGCCGAGTGGCCCAGGTGGCCGCGCTCGGCCTCGGTTTGGAGCTGGTCGGTCTGCGTGGGAACGTTGACACCCGTATCGGGAAGGTCCGATCCGGGGAGCTCGACGCCGTCGTGCTCGCCCGGGCCGGACTGGCCCGGATCGATCGACTCGACGAGGTCACCGAGGTGCTCGACCCACTGCAGGTGCTGCCGGCCCCCGGCCAGGGCGCGCTGGCGATCGAGTGCCGCGCCGGTGACCCCTTGGCCGGCTCCCTGGCCGCGATCGACGACGCCCCCACCCGGGCAGCCGTCGAGGCGGAACGGGCACTGCTGGCCACCCTCGAAGGCGGCTGCTCGGCTCCCGTCGGCACCCTCGGCGAGGTGGTCGAGGGGGAGGAGGGCCCGGAGCTGTGGCTGCGGGCAGTGGCCTCCGCGCCCGACGGGAGTGTCGCCATCCGCCGCTCGGCCACCGGGCCGGTCGCCGCGGCCGCCGAATTGGGTCGCAGGCTCGGGGCAGAGATGCTCGCCGAGGGTGCGACCGAACTGATCAGACCTCCGGCCGGCTGAGCCGGCCACCCAAGCGTCCGGGCGACCGGGCACCCGCCGTACCGGCGGACACGACCCACCCCGCGCGGGACGTGAGCAGGACCAAGCCACTGAACAAGCATTGACAAGGGCGGCAGACCCCACCAGCGAGCCGCTCCCGAGCTGGAACAAGGTGCACGAGGCATGACCAACAAGACCACTCCCGACCAGGCCGACGGCGCGACTCGCGGCTGGGTGTCGTTCGTGGGCAGTGGGCCCGGTGACCCCGCGCTGCTGACCGTACGCGCGGTCGAGCTGCTGGAGCAGGCAGACGTCATCGTCACCGAGGCCCCCGAGCACGAGCAGATGGCCCGCACGGTGCTGCAGCTCCCCGCTGTCGACGACGAGGCCGAGGGGACTCCCGCCGACACCACGGCGCCGCTCTTCGTCGACGGTGGCTTCGGTGAGGACGGCCAGCCGCTGACCCACGCCGCCCGCGCCAAGGTGGTGACCAAGCACGCCAAGAAGGGCCTGCGGGTGGTCCGGTTGATGACCGGAGACCCCTTCCTCTATGCCTCCGGGCCCGAGGAGGCGCAGTCCTGCACCCGCGCCGGGATCGGCTTCGAGATCGTGCCCGGCATCTCGTCGTTCAACGCCGTTCCGGCATACGCCGGTATCCCGCTGACCACCAAGGACCACCGCGAGGTGGCCGTGGTGACCTGCGGCGAGAAGATCGATTGGAGCCAGTACGCCGACAACCGCACCCTGGTGCTGCTCTCCGGCGTGGGCCTGATCGGTGAGATCTCCCGCGAGCTGATCGCCGCCGGCCGCTCGCCGCAGACCCCCGTGGCGATGACCCGGGTCGGTACGACGACCGAGCAGGCCACCGTGACCTCGACGCTGGCCGACATCGCCGCCGACGCGCGTGCCGCACGGATGGCGCCTCCCGCCGTGATCGTGGTGGGCAAGGTGGTCAGCCTGCGCGAGACCCTCTCCTGGTTCGAGACCAAGCCGCTGTTCGGCTGGCGGGTCCTGGTGCCCCGCACCAAGGAGCAGGCCCCGGTGCTCTCCACCAAGCTGCGGGGCTTCGGCGCCGTACCCGAAGAGGTCCCGACCATCTCGGTCGAGCCCCCGCGCAATCCGCAGCAGATGGACAAGGCGGTCCGCGGCCTCGTCGAGGGCCGCTACGAGTGGATCGCCTTCACCTCGATCAACGCGGTCAAGGCGGTGCGCGAGAAGTTCGAGGAGTACGGCCTGGACGCCCGCGCCTTCTCCGGCCTCAAGATCGCCGCAGTCGGGGAGAAGACCTCCCAGTCGCTGCAGGCCTGGGGCCTCCGCCCCGACCTGGTCCCCGAGGACAACCAGTCCGCGGCCGGCCTGCTCGAGGTCTGGCCCGAGTACGACGAGGTCCTGGACCCCATCAACCGGGTCTTCCTCCCGCGTGCCGACATCGCCACCGAGAACCTCGTGGCGGGCCTGATCGACCTCGGTTGGGAGTGCGACGACGTCACCGCCTACCGCACCGTCCGCGCCTCGCCGCCCCCGGCGCCGACCCGCGACGCGATCAAGACCGGCAAGTTCGACGCCGTGGTCTTCACCTCCAGCTCGACGGTCCGCAACCTGGTCGGCATCGCCGGCAAGCCGCACGCCTCGACGATCATCGCGGTGATCGGCCCCGCCACGGCCAAGACCGCCGAGGAGCACGGCCTCCGCGTCGACGTCATCGCGCCCTCGCCCAGCATCGAGGCCGTCACCGACGCCCTCGCCGACTTCGGCGCCGCCCGCCGGGCCGGGCTGATCGAATCCGGCCAGCCCGTCACCAGGCCCTCCGAGCGCAAGCCCGCCAGCCGGCGGCGCAAGGCCTGAGTTCGACCCGGCCCGGTCGCGCCTGGGCGTGGCAACGCCCGGCCAGTGCACTTTTCCCCGGTTGACCGGGAAAAGTGCAAATGGGCCACTTCCCATCCACACCCGCGACGGTAGGAGGAGCAGCATGAGCGAGATCGAGGTTCCTGTGATCCGGCCCCGGCGGCTGCGGACCACGCCGGCCCTGCGCCGGATGGTGGCGGAGACGTCGGTGGAGGCCCGGCAGCTGATCCTGCCGGTCTTCGTCCGGGAGGGGGCGACCGAGCCGGTGCCGATCTCCTCGATGCCGGGCGTCGTGCAGCACACCCGGGATTCGCTGAAGGCGGCCGCGGCCGAGGCAGCCGAGCTCGGGCTGGGCGGGATCATGCTCTTCGGGGTGCCCACCGCCAAGGACGCGGTCGGATCCGGTGCGATCGATCCCGACGGGATCCTGAACGTCGCGATCGCCGATGTCGTCGGCGAGATCGGCGACGCGGTCACCGTGATGAGCGACCTGTGCCTCGACGAGTTCACCGATCACGGTCACTGTGGGGTCCTCGACCGGCACGGCCGGGTCGACAACGACCGGACCCTCGAGGTGTACGCCGAGATGGCGCGCGCCCACGCCGAGGCCGGCGTACACATGGTGGGCCCCTCCGGGATGATGGACGGTCAGGTGGCGGTGATCCGGTCGGCCCTCGATGCGGCCGACCACCACGACGTGTCGATCCTGGCCTACTCGGCGAAGTACGCCTCGGCGTTCTACGGTCCGTTCCGCGAGGCGGTCGACTCCTCGCTCCAGGGGGATCGCCGTACCTACCAGCAGGATCCGGCCAACGCCCTGGAGGGCGTCCGGGAGGCGCTGCTGGACGTCGCGGAGGGCGCCGACCTGGTGATGGTCAAGCCGGCCCTTCCGTACCTCGACGTGCTGCGACAGGTTCGCGACGCCGTCGACGTGCCGGTGGCGGCGTACAACATCTCCGGCGAGTACGCCATGCTCGAGGCGGCCGCGGCGCAGGGCTGGATCGACCGCGAACCAGCCATCCTGGAGACCCTCACCTCGATCCGCCGGGCCGGCGCCGACGTGATCCTCACCTACTGGGCCAGCGAGGCCGCCCGGCTGCTGCAGCGCTGATCGGCCGCCCCCAGCGCTGGGTCAGCCCTTCCGACGCGAGGGTCCCGCACGACGAGGATCGCAGACGCCGGTGATCGACGAGTGGCCACCGGCGAGCCGGTCGGGCGCTCAGGGGGTGGTGCTGGGAGCGGTGGACTCCGGCGTCGGCTGCTTCGTCTCCTGGGCGGGTGCGCTCTCGGTGGGAGTTTCGCTCGGCGTAGGCGTCGGCGTGGGCTCGACGGCGTCCGGGTCGACCAGGCAGCGCTCGTCCTCCGGGGTGGCCGGGTCGTCCGCAGCGTCCGGGTCGGGGTGCTCCAGGATCGGTAGCTCGTCCGCTCGGGGCTCACAGACCTCGGGCTCGGGCTCCTCCGGCGTGGGGTCCGGCTTCGGGTCTGGCTTGGGCTTGGGGGAGGAGGGCGACGGCGCCGGCTTGGGGTCACTGCCCTTGATCGGCGTCGTGGCCGGCTTCTCCTGACCGGTCGTGCCCGTCGTGGCGCTCGGCTCGCCGGTCGGCCCGTCGTCCTGCCCCGGCTTGACCTGCCCGTGCTTGTCCGAGTGTCCCTGCTCGCCCTGGGTGCCGCCGTGGGCGCCCGGTCCGCCCGCGGCGACCGCGAGCTGGTCGCCGTCACGCTTTCCGTCACCCTTGCCGTTGCCGGCCCCGGCGTCGTCTCCGCCGGTCGCGGGCTCACGTGCGGTGACGACGGTGTCGGAGGAGGGCACGGTGTTGGTCGGCACGCTGGTGAACTCGCCGTCGAGGTAGGAGTTCATCACCGCCAGCACGGTCTCGACGTAGGAGGTGCTGTGGTTGTAGCGGAAGACCGCGGAGCGTCGGCCGGCGTCGGTGGAGAGGTCGTCGTCGCCCGAGCAGAGGTAGACCGCGCTGGCCAGGGCCGCATCGTGCACGTTCTGTGGGTCACGGACGCCGTCGCCGTCGCCGTCCACGCCGACGACCGACCAGGTGGAGGGGATGAACTGCATCGGGCCGACCGCCCGATCCCACCGGGGATCACGGTCGTACTGCCCGCCGTCGGTGTCGGCGATCGCGCGAGTGCCCGAGGTGCCGTTGAGGGGGAGTCCGTAGATGCCCGGCGAGGCGGCGCCCTCGGCGTCGAGGGCGTTGCCGCCGTAGCGGCCGTGGTTGGACTCGACCTTGCCGAGGGCGGCGATCAACTGCCAGGAGAGGTGGCACGAGGGGTCGGCACGATTGATCACCGTGCCGGCGCGCTGATAGGCGGCCAGGGCGGCGGACGGGATCCCGGTCAGGCTCGCGGACCGGGCGGAGGCCGGCGAGACCCGCTGGCCGGCGCCCTGCATCGCGGCCGCCCGCTCCACCTTGTCCTGGGTCACCAGCACAGGGTCGCTGAGGCTGGCGGGTACGACGGGCGCCTCGGCGGCCGGAACCGCCCCGGAGACGACATCGGACGGGGTCGTGTCGGCGGTGGAACTCTCGGCCAGAACACGGCTCGCGTCGGCGGCCCCGAGGTCCACACCGGTGAGGCTCACCGTCCACGCACCCGAGAGCACGGCCAGCGGCAGCAACACGGACGCCTTCTTCAAGCGGGCGGAACGCTGCGACATAGGCTGCTTTCGTAGTGCCGGACACGACCCGACGTGGGCCATTTCACCTCTCCCCTGAATCGTGGCATGGCCGCGCGCGAGGGGCAACGGGGCGTCTCGCCGTACCCTGGATGGAGGATGAGGTGTTCCGAGGTGTGAGACGGCTCTCAGCCCAGGCGTCGGGAAAGCCGCGAAGAGGATTTCCTTGAACCGCTGCTACAGAATGACACGGTGCGCCGATCCGACACTGACAGCAGAGTCTCCGAGGCTCTCTTCGCACGAGCCCGTGCCGTGACGCCCGGGGGAGTCAACTCCCCGGTGCGTGCCTTCAACGCCGTCGGCGGCACGCCGCGCTTCATCCGGTCCGGGTCCGGCGCCTGGCTGACCGACGTGGACGGCAACGAGTACGTCGACCTGATCTGCTCCTGGGGCCCGATGCTGCTGGGGCACGCCCACCCCGAGGTCCAGGCGGCGGTCCAGGCCGCGGTCGCGCGCGGCACGTCGTACGGCACGCCCACCGAGCCCGAGGTCGAACTCGCCGAGGAGATCGTCGCCCGCACCGCGGCCGAGGAGGTCCGACTGGTCACCTCCGGCACCGAGGCCACCATGTCGGCGATCCGTCTCGCACGCGGGTTCACCGGTCGAGACGTCGTGGTGAAGTTCGCCGGTTGCTACCACGGGCATGTCGATGCGCTGCTGGCCAGCGCCGGGTCGGGGTTGGCCACCTTCGCGGTGCCGGGCACCCCCGGCGTGCCCACCAGCAGCACCGACCTCACCGTGGTCCTGCCCTACAACGACCGTGCCGCGGTCTCCCGCGCCTTCACCGAGTACGGCGACCGGATCGCCTGCCTGATCACCGAGGCCGCCCCGGGCAACATGGGCCTGGTTCCACCCGAGCCGGGGTTCAACGCCTTCCTCGCCGAGACCTGCCGCGCCCACGGCGCCCTGTTCATCTCGGATGAGGTGATGACCGGTTTCCGCGCCTCCCGGCAGGGACAGTGGGGGCTGGACGGCGCCGTGGAGGGCTGGACGCCCGATCTGTTCACCTTCGGCAAGGTGATGGGCGGCGGCTTCCCCGCCGCGGCGTTCGGCGGCCGGGCCGAGGTGATGCGCCACCTGGCTCCGGAGGGCGGCGTCTACCAGGCCGGCACCCTCGCCGGCAATCCGGTCGCCACCACGGCCGGGCTCGCCACCCTGCGGCTCGCCACCCCCGAGGTCTATCAGCACCTCGAGGCCACCGCGACGGTGATCAAGGACGCCGCCGCCTCCGCCCTGGTCGAGGCCGGCGTCGCGCACGTGGCGCAGTCGAGCGGCACGATGTTCTCGATCTTCTTCACCGACCGGCCGCAGGTCCGTGACTTCGCGGACGCCTCGTCGACCGATTCGGCGGCCTACGGCGCCTTCTTCCATGCCATGCTCGACGCCGGCGTGCACCTGCCGCCGTCCGCCTACGAGGTGTGGTTCGTCTCTGCCGCCCACGACGACCGAGCCGTCCAGCGAGTGCTGGACGCCCTCCCGGTCGCGGCCCGCTCGGCCGCCGCGGCCCAGGAGTCCCGATGAGCACCGCCGACCGTGCCGACACAGTCGTGCATCTGGTGCGTCACGGCGAGGTGCACAACCCGGAGGGCATCCTCTACGGGCGCCGGGACGGCTACCACCTCTCCGCCCTCGGCCAGAGGATGGCCGACCGGGTCGCCGAGCGGCTCGGCGAGCACGACATCGTGCACGTGCGCTCCAGTCCGCTCGAACGGGCGCGGGAGACGGCCGCACCGCTCGCGGAGGTCCGCGAGGTGGAGGTGGAGATCGACGACCGCGTCATCGAATCGCTCAACACCTTCGAGGGGCTGCGGTTCGCCGGCCGCGACAACGCGTTGAAGGACCCGCGCACCTGGCGGCACCTGTGGAACCCCTTCCGCCCGTCCTGGGGTGAGCCCTACCGCGAGATCGCGGCCAGGATGTTCGCCGCCATCCGCGACGCCCGTGACGCCGCCCGCGGGCACGAGGCGGTCATCGTCTCCCACCAGCTGCCGATCTGGACCGCCCGGCTCGCCGCCGAGAAGCGCTCCTACCTGCACAACCCCCGCTCGCGGCAGTGCACCCTGTGCTCGGTCACCTCGTTCCACTTCACCGGCGACGAACTGACCCTGCTCTCCTACCACGAACCCGCCGGGGACCTCATCCCCGCCGGCGACCGCTCGGCGCCCTTCTCGGCCGGAGACGCCCCCGAGGAGAAGAAGCCGTAACGATGTCCCGATTCAACCTGCGCGAGCGTGTCCTGCTCGCCGGTGGGCGCAAGCGCCAGGATCCACCCGCTGCGCCTGACACGCTGCCGCGCGCCAACCTGCGCGAGCGTGTCCTGCTCGCCGGGGGGCGCAAGCGCCAGGATCCACCCGCTGCGCCTGACACGCTGCCGCGCGCCAACCGGCGCGAGCGCGCCAACCCGCCCGAGCGTCCCGGCCGCCCGATGGGGGCCGTACGCCGCCGCCTGGCCGCCGTCCTGGCGGCCGGTTCGGTGGTCGCGCTGGCCGCCTGCTCGGGAGCCGACGGCACGAACGAGGCCGGCTACATCACCGGTGACGGCCAGGTCTCCTACACCGCGGTCGCGGAGCGGGACGAGCCGGTCGACCTCAAGGGCGATTCGCTCACCGGCGACGCCGAGCTCGACGTGGCCGCCGACCGCGGCAAGGCCGTCGTGGTGAACGTCTGGTGGTCCGGCTGCGGGCCGTGCAAGCGGGAGCTGCCGATGCTCCAGCAGGCCGCCGACGAGCTCGAGGCCGAGCGACCGGGCGAGGTCGCCTTCGTGGGCGTCAACACCCGCGACCTCGACCCCGCCCAGGGACAGGCCTTCGAGCGCAGTACCGGGGTGAGCTACCCCTCGATCTACGACCCGTCCGGGAAGGCGCTGCTGGCCTTCCACGGGCAGGTGCCGCTGTTCGCCATGCCCGCCACCGTCGTCCTGGACGACGAGGGCCGGGTGGCGGCCGTCATCCGCGGCGAGATCCCCAGCAAGACCACGCTCACCGAGGTGGTCGAGGACGTGATCGGCGATGACTGACGGGCTCCAGGAGGTAGCGGCCTCCGGGTCGCTCGTCCTCGCCGTCCCGCTCGCCGTGGTGGCCGGGCTGGTGTCGTTCTTCTCGCCGTGCGTGATCCCGCTGGTGCCGGCGTACTTCTCCTACACGACCGGACTCTCCGGTGCCGACCTCGCCGAGGGCAACGCCTCCCGCCGCCGGCTGGTCGCCGGTGCGTTGCTCTTCATCGCCGGCTTCTCCGTGGTCTTCGTGCTGCTCGGACTCGCCGCCGGCGGGCTCGCGACCTGGTTGGTCTCCTATCAGCGGGAGCTCACCGTCGTGCTCGGCCTGGTCGCGATCCTGATGGGACTGGCCTTCCTCGGGGTGGTGCCGTGGCTGCAACGTGACGTCCGCGTGCACAGCGTCCCCGCCGTCGGCCTCGGTGCTGCCCCGGTGCTGGGCTTCCTCTTCGGGCTCGGCTGGACGCCGTGCATGGGCCCCACCCTGGGCGTCATCTCCACCCTCGCGGCCAACGAGGGCACCGCGGCGCGTGGGGGAGTGCTGCTCGCCTTCTACGCCATCGGTCTGGGCATCCCGTTCCTGCTCTTCGCGCTGCTGTGGCGCCGGATGCTGCGCACCCTCGCCTTCGTCCGGCGCCACCAGCGCTGGGTGACCGGCTTCGGTGGCGTGTTCATGATCCTGATCGGACTCGCCCTGCTCACCGGCTGGTGGGACTACGCAGTGCAGTGGCTCCAGATCAACCTCGTCAATGGGACCACGGTGATGGTATGACCAGCCCCGAGACCGACACCGGTCCGGAGACCACCCCCGGCACCGGTCGGGAAACAGAGCCCGCCGGGTCGGCGGACTCCGGCGGCAAGCAGCGCAAACCGCGCCGGGCCGGCGAACTGAACGCGGTCGAGTTCGCGCGCTGGGGGTGGCGCCAGCTCACCTCGATGCGGACCGCGCTGGTGCTGCTCCTGCTGCTCGCGCTGGCCGCCGTACCCGGGTCGATCGTCCCGCAGGAGGGGGTCGACTCCCTCAAGACCTCCAACTGGCAGGACGCCCACCCCAAGCTCACCCCGATCTATGAGCGGCTGGGGCTCTTCGACGTCTACTCCTCGCCCTGGTTCGCGGCGATCTACCTGCTGTTGATGGTCTCCCTGATCGGGTGCATCCTGCCGCGCACCAAGGTCTACTGGAAGGCGCTGCGGGCCCAGCCGCCCGCAGCCCCCCGCCATCTCGACCGCCTGCCCGCCTCCACGTCGTACACGACCGACGAGTCGCCGGAGGAGGTGCTGGCCCGGGCGCGGACGCTGCTCAAAGGCAAGCGCTACCGGCTCCGACGCACAGGCGCCGGTGCAGGCGCCGGCGTCGATGGAGCGGACGCCGTCAGCGCCGAGCGTGGCTACCTGCGCGAGGCGGGCAACCTGCTCTTCCACGTCTCGATCATCGTGGTGCTGGTGGGCTTCGCGATGGGCAGCCTGTTCGGCTACAAGGGTGGCGTGATCGTGGTGGCCGGCCAGGGTTTCTCCAACATCGGCCAGCAGTACGACGAGTTCCAGCCCGGCAGCCTCTTCGACGAGGACTCGATGGAGCCGTTCTCCTTCACCATCGACGACTTCGACGTCAACTGGATCATGGACGGCCCACGCGCCGGGATGGCGCAGAAGTTCGTCTCCCACATCTCCTACACCGAAGAGCCGGGCGCGGAGGAGAAGACCTACGACCTGCAGGTCAACCACCCGTTGCAGATCGGTGACACCGAACTCTTCCTGATCGGTCACGGCTACGCCCCGGTGCTCACCGTGCGCGACGGCGAGGGCAACATCACCTACTCCGGCCCGACCATCTTCCTGCCCGAGGACGAGAGCTTCATGTCCTTCGGCGTGGTCAAGGCGCCCTACGCCGAACCCGAGGGCATCGGTATGCGCGGCCTGTTCTTCCCCTGGTACATGATGACCGACGAGGGTGATCCGACCACCCTGATGGGAGACGACCGCAACCCGCTGGTCTCCCTCAACGTCTGGAAGGGCGACCTCAACCTCGAGTCCGGACCGCAGTCGGTCTACGTGCTCGACACCTCCAAGGCCGACCAGCTGATGGGTGAGGACGACGTCCCCTACCGGATGGACCTACAGGTCGGGGACACCAAGCAGCTCCCCGACGGGCTGGGCAGCGTCACCTTCGAGGGCGTCCAGCCCTGGAACAAGCTGCAGATCAGCCAGACCCCCGGCAAGGAGCTGGCGCTCGGCGGCGTCATCCTCGCCCTGATCGGGCTGCTCGGTTCGCTGTTCATCCGGCCCCGACGGGTCTGGGTGCGCGCCCGTCGTACCGAAGAGGGCACACTGGTGGAGGTCGCCTCGCTGGACCGCTCCGGCGGCGGTGACCCGGACGTGCTCGTGGCCCGCCTGGTCACCGAGCTGGCGCCGGAAGGCACCGGAGCCGCCGAACCCCGTGGGTCCACTGAGCCCGCTGAGCCCGCTCAGCCCGAGAACCCAGACAACCCCGAGAACCCGGAGAAGAAGTCATGACCGACGCGTCCTGGGAAGTCCTCTCCAACCAGGCGCTCGCCGCGGCGGGGGTCGTCTACTTCCTCGCCCTGCTGTGCCATCTGGTCGAGTGGGCGGCGCTGCTGGGCAAGGACAAGCAGCGGGCCGCCGCTCCCGAACTGGTCGCCGCCGGCCAGGCCGGCCCGGACACGGTCGCCGCCGACTCCACCGAGGGCGGTACGACGGAGGCCACCGGCTCGGGCCCCGACCTCGACCACCGCCGCGCGTTCTTCGGCCGGCTGGGGCTGCTCCTCACCATCGTGGCGACCTGCTGTCACGGCGTGTCGCTGGTGGGCCGGGGCATGGCCGCCGACCCCAACCGGGTGCCGTGGGGCAACATGTACGAGTTCACCGTGGCCGGCACCTTCGTGCTCTCGGTGGCGTATCTGGCGCTGTACCGGAAGTTCAAGCTGGCCTGGCTGGCCCCGCTCGTCCTGATCTTCAACCTGGCCTGCCTGATGATCGCCGTCATCTGGCTCTACGACCCGGTCGCCCCGCTGACCGAGGCGCTCAACTCCTACTGGCTGGTGATCCACGTCGTCTCGGCGGTGATCGCCACCGGCGCCTTCAGCCTGGCCGGCCTACTTTCGATCGTCTACCTGCTCAAGCTGCGCAAGCCGGGTGCGACGACCGGCCTGCTCGCGCACGTGCCCTCGACCGACGTCTTGGAGCGCACCTCCTACCGCATCCACGCCTTCGCGTTCCCGGTGTGGACCTTCGCCGTCCTCATCACCGGGCCGATCTGGGCGCACGAGGCCTGGTCCCGCTACTGGAACTGGGACCCCAAGGAGGTTTGGGCCTTCATCACCTGGGTCGTCTACGCCGGCTACCTGCACGCGCGCGCGACCGGCGGCTGGCGGGGCCGCAATGCCGCCTGGATCTCGCTGATCGGCCTGGCTTCGCTGTGGTACAGCTTCATCGGCGTCAACTTCTTCAACGACGCCTCGCAGCACTCCTATGCCGGCTCGCTGCCCGCTCCGACCACCGCCGTCGTCCAGACCGTGGATCAACCCCTCGCACCGGCGCCCACGGCGAACCTGTAGGGCCGTCCCGGCGGAGGGCCGATCACCTCGCCGGTGCCGGGGTCAGCCATCCGGCTCAGTTGTCGGGGTCGTTGCCCATCCGCTTGCGGTCGAGCTCGCGGAGGAACTCCTCGTCGTCGTCGGGGGCCACCGGTCTTCCCTGCTGACGTCGCGGCAGACGGCTCTGGACCTGGCGCTGCATGCGCTCGAACGGGGCCTGGTAACGCCCCTCGGATCTCGGCGTACTCCGCTGGTCCATGGCCCGGACCATGACGTAGGTGACCGCCGCGATCACCATCACCACCAGCAGGAACATCCACACGTCTCGATCATAGATCCAGCACGGCTAACCTCTACCCTGGTCGGGTGAAGCAGTTCCTCGTCTACTCCGGCCTCCGGCTCCTGTTCTTCGTCGTGGCCTACGCCCTGGTCGCCGGGATCTGGTTGGTGGTGACCCAGGACGCCGCGCCGTTCTTCTGGACCCTGGTGATCGCGCTGATCCTGAGCGGGATCGCCTCCTTCGTGCTCCTGGAGCGGCAGCGCGTCGAGTTCGCCACCCGGGTCGAGAAGCGGGCCTCCAACGCCATCGAGAAGATGCGTTCCAGGGAGGACGAGGACTGAGCGCCTCGCCCGAGCGTCCGCTCGGCGTCAGACCGGGTCAGGCCAGGAACAGGGGTACGGCGACAAGCACGCCCCACAGCAGTTCGGCGCTGCCGGTCTTCTGCAGCACCGGGATGAGGGCGGGACCGACCGCCCCGCGCAGCACGGTGGCCGCGCCGCGACCGGCAGGGACCAGGAAGAGCAGGGCGACCAGGGCCCACCAGGTCGTGACGGCGGCGACGGCAAGGAGCGCGACCGCCGCCAGCGCGATCAGCAGCGCGTAGAACATGCGGGTACGCCGCTCGCCGAGCCGCACCGCCAGGGTGCGCTTCCCGGCCTCGATGTCGGTGGGGATGTCGCGCAGGTTGTTGGCGACCAGGATCGCGCAGGCCAGTGCGCCCATGCCGACGCCGGCGTACCAGGCCGCCGGCTCCCAGCTGAGGGTCTGCACGTAGGTGGTGCCCACGACGGCGATCAGCCCGAAGAAGACGAAGACCATCACCTCGCCGAGGCCGTAGTAGCCGTAGGGGTGTCGGCCCCCGGTGTAGAACCAGCCGGCCAGGATGCAGAGGACCCCGACGGCCAACAGCCACCAGGCGGTCGCGGCGGCCAGGCCGAGCCCGGCCAGTCCGGCCACGCCGAAGGCGAGGAAGGCGGCCCGCTTGACCGCGCTCGGCGAGGCCAGTCCGGAGCCGGTCAGCCGGAGCGGACCGACCCGATCGTCGTCGGTGCCGCGGATCCCGTCGGAGTAGTCGTTGGCGTAGTTGACCGCCACCTGCAGCGCCAGCGCCACCACCATGGCCAGCGCCGCCCGCCACCAGATGTCGGCGGGGTCGCTCCACGCCCCGGCGTACCCCGCCACCCCGGTGCCGGCGATCACCGGGCTCACCGCGGCCGGAAGGGTCCGGGGCCGCGCCCCGGCGATCCACTGTGCTGCTGTTGCCACAAGGGGCTATTCAACACCCGCACCGGATGGCCGCCCGGTGCGGGGGCAGGGCGCTCAGGTGGTCGCCGACGGACGGGCGGGGGTGAACGCGGAGGCGGGGACCTCGCGACGCAGGAAGCGTTCGGCCATCCGGGCGGCGGGATGCATGCCGATCGCGGCAGCGACCACGATCGCGCCGATCACGATCCAGCCCGGGCCGTCCCACTCCAGGGCCAGCCAGGTGTAGAGCGCGGGCGACCAGCCGCGGCCGAGGATGTTGAAGACCTCCTTGGCGCCGCCGTACTCACCGCGCCGTCGCGGGTCCATCAGTTCCGCCTGGAAGGCCCAGCCGCCCGCGGAGATCGCCAGCTCCGCGCCGGTCACGGTGACGTGCCCCAGCCAGACCAGCAGCACGGTGACCAGGCCGACGGTCTCGTGGGTGAGCATCGTGATCAGGCAGGAGACCAGGAAGAAGGCCGCCGAGATCCGGGTGGCCCTGAGCGCGCCGGAGACGTCGTGGATGCCCCGGGAGGTGTAGGCGGGCAGGAAGATGCACATCACCGTGTTGGTGCCGAACAGCCAGGCCAGCAGCCAGGTGGGGGAGTCGGTCGCAACGACCAGCCACAGCGGGATCACGGTGTGCAGCAGGGTCTGGTTGCTCCACAACGTGCCCGTGAAGAAGCTCAGCAGCAGCCAGCCGGGGTTGCGCAGGGGACCCTTGCCGGGCACCTTCTCCCGGCGCTCGCCGCGCTTGCGAGCGGCCGCGCGCAGGTCGTGCGGCGCATGCGGGAGACGCCTGATCCACCAGGCGTTGAACAGGCCCAGCCCGAGGGTGAACATCGGCATCCAGCGCAGCACGGTGAGGCTCCCCGTCGCCAGGGCGATGCCGCCGATCAGCGCGCCGGCGGTGTAGCCGACGTTGAGCGAGGAGTACATGTAGGCCTGCGTCGCCACCCGCTGGTCGTCAGGGAGGACGTCGAGGACGTAGGCCTGCCGGCCGGCGTTGGCGGCGTTCTGCACCACCTCGAAGACCAGGACCAGCACCATGTAGCCCCACAGCCCGTCGACGAAGGGCCAGGCGATGAAGCACAGTGCCTGGAGCAGCGCGCCGAACCACCACATCCGCTTGGGGCCGATCCGGTCGGCGAGCCGCCCGGCGGGGTACGCCGCCAGGAACGCGACCACGCTCCCGACGGTGAGTCCCAGCCCGACCTGGGCCGCGCTCAGCCCCACGATCTGGGTGAAGTAGACCGCGCTCCCGGTCAGGAACGTGCCTTCGGCGGTCGCGAAGATGAGCGACTGGAGGGCGAGACGTCGTGACAGTGCGGTGGGCGGGATCAGGCGAGCCAGACCGGCACCCCACCGCGCCCCGGAGCGGGTGGGCATGATCCGAATTCGACCACGACGGTCTAGCGTTCGTCGCATGGATTATCGCGGTGCCCGCGACGTGGTGAGGCAGGTCTCAGCCTGGTTGGCGGCGACCGACCCGGAGCCGTGGGTGGTCGAGACGTCGGGTTCCACCGGGCGGCCCAAGCGGGTGGTCCTCTCCCGGCAGGCGATGCTCGCCTCCGCGGACGCCTCGGCCGCCCGGGTCGGCGGCGCCGGCCGGTGGCTGCTCGCCGTACCGGCGTCGTTCGTGGCGGGGCTCAATGTCGTGGTGCGCTCGCTGTACGCCGGTCACGAGCCGGTCCTCCTCGAGGAGCACCCCTCCTTCGCGGCCGCGGCGGAGGCGACTCTGGCCGGCGGCGGGGACTGCTTCGTCTCGCTGGTGCCCACCCAACTGCACCGCCTCCTGGACGACCGGGCCGACGCCGCCGCGCTGGCCCGGTTCCACACCCTGCTGCTGGGCGGCGGCCCGATCGACCCGGCCCTGCGTGCGCGCGCCGAGGCGGCCGGGGTCACCGTGGTGGCGACCTACGGGTCCGCTGAGACCTGCGGCGGCTGCGTCTACGACGGGGTGCCGCTCGACGGGGTGCGGGTCGGTCTCGCCGACGACGGCCGGATCAGGCTCGCCGGCACCACCCTGTTCGAGCGCTACGACGGCGACCCGGACCTCACCGCATCCTCGCTCGTGGACGGCTGGTTCCTCACCAGCGATGCGGGCCGGCTGACCGAGGCGGGTGCACTTCAGGTGCTCGGTCGCCTCGACGACGTCGTGGTCACCGGCGGCCTGAACGTGCCCGCTCCCGCGGTCGCCGCCCGCCTCCGCGCGCATCCCGCCGTCGATCAGGCGGAGGTGCTCGGCATACCCGACGACGAATGGGGCCACCGCCTGGTCGCCTTCGTGGTCGCCGTCGACGCCCCGGCCGAGGGTGCCGGGACGGGCGCGCCCACGCTCGCCGAGTTGCGCGAGTGGGTGGGTGCCGAGCGCCCGCGGGCGTGGGCGCCGCGGCAGGTGGTGCACCTGGCGCAGCTTCCCCTCCTCGGCAACGGCAAGCCCGACCGGCTGCGCCTGCGCGCCCTCGCCGAGGAGCACGCCGATGAGCCCGTCGGCGAGCGCTCCCCGCAGCGCACCCGTGCCGAGGGAGCACGCGGGTGACCGGCGAGCGTCGGGTGTGGTCGATCCCGATGACGACCAGGTTCCGCGGCATCACCGTCCGTGAGGGGATGCTGATCCGCGGGGAGGCCGGATGGGGGGAGTGGAGTCCCTTCCTCGACTACACCGACCCCGCGGTGGCGGAGCCGTGGCTGCGGGCCGCGGAGGAGGCCGCCGCGGGCGACTGGCCGGACCCGCTGCGCGACCGGGTGCCCGTCAACGTGACCGTCCCGGCGGTGGGCGCCGATCAGGCCCATCAGATCGCGGCCTCCTCCGGCTGCCGCACCGCCAAGGTGAAGGTCGCCGAGCCGGGACAGAGCCTGGCCGAGGACCAGGCCCGACTCGAGGCGGTCCGGGACGCATTGGGACCGGACGCCGCCGTCCGCATCGACGTCAACGGACTCTGGGATCTCGACACCGCGGTGACGCGGATCCCGGTGCTCGACCGCGCCGCCGGTGGACTGGAGTACGTCGAGCAGCCCTGTGCCGCGGTCGAGGACCTGGCCGCCGTACGCCGTCGGGTCGAGGTGCCGATCGCCGCCGACGAGTCGATCCGGCGGGCCGAGGACCCCTACCGCGTGCGCGACCTGGAGGCCGCCGACGTCGCGGTGCTCAAGGTCCAGCCGCTGGGCGGCGTGCGCGCCTGCCTGCGGATCGCCGAGGACATCGGGTTGCCGGTGGTGGTCTCCTCCGCGCTGGAGTCCTCGGTCGGGATCGCCGCCGGGGTCGCCCTGGCGGCGGCTCTGCCCGAACTGCCCTACGCCGCCGGTCTGGCCACCGTCGCGCTGCTGACCGACGACCTGGTCGTCGAGCCGCTGCTCCCCGTCGACGGCGCCCTGCCGGTGTCCCTGCCGACGGTGCGCGCGGACGCCCTCGAGAGGTGTGCCGCGGACCCCGACCGAGTGGCCCACTGGGAGGCCCGTCTGCTGGACGTGCTCGCGCTGAGGGATGATCGGCGGTGATGAACCCCTCGACCGCCCTGGCCCGTGCCGCCGTCTCGGCGCTCCTCGAGGCCGGTGTCGCCGAGGTGGTGCTTTCACCGGGCTCCCGCAACGCCCCGCTCTCCTACGCCGTGTACGCCGCGGCCCGGGCCGGGCTGGTCCGGCTGCACACCCGGGTCGATGAGCGCTCGGCGGCGTTCCTCGCCCTCGGGCTGACCCGGGTCGGCTCCCGCGCCGCGGTGATGTGCACCAGCGGCACCGCGGTCGCCAACCTCCACCCCGCCGTCCTCGAGGCGGCCCACTCCGGCGTACCGCTGGTGGTGGTGACCGGGGACCGTCCGCATCGGTTGGACGGCACCAGCGCCAACCAGACCACCGACCAGGTCGGCATCTTCGGCCCGCTGGTGGAGACCGCGGACCTGGCGGATCCGGAGGAGCTGATCGGTCCGAGGGCCGAGGAGATGGCGGCCGCCACCGGACCGACGCACTGGAACCTCCGCTTCGACGAGCCGCTGGTGCCCGAGGACACCTGGGAGCCCGCGACCCCGGCCCCGGTCGAGTCGGCCGAGCGCGGCCGGCCGCAGTTCCTGGAGCAGTTGCCGCTCGGACCGCGCACCGTCGTGGTCGCCGGTGACGACGCCGGCCCGCCGGCGCGGGTCCTCGCCGAGCAGGCCGGCTGGCCGCTGTTCGCCGAGCCGACCTCCGGGTCGCGAACCGGCACCCACGCCGTGCGCACCTACCGGCTGCTGCTCGGTGACGAGAGCGGGCTGGCGGCCGAGATCGAGCGGGTCGTCGTGATGGGCCACCCCACGCTCTCCCGGCCGGTGTCCCGACTCCTGGAGCGGACCGATGTCGAGGTCCTCGCCGCGCCCGGCACCGGCGTCTGGTCGGACCGACCCTTCCGGGTCGACCGGGTGCTCCCCGGGCCGCCCGAGGTGGGTGGCCCCGACGACCCGGCATGGCTGGAACGCTGGCGGGACGCCGACCGAAGCGTCGGCCGGCAGCTCGACCAGCTCCTGGCGCAGGAGCCGGTCATGACGCCGTACGACGTCGCCGGGGCGGTCAGCCGCGCCGTGCCGCCCCAGGGGTTGCTGGTGGTCGGCGCGTCCAACCCGATCCGCGACCTGGACCTGATGGTCGCCCGGTACCGCGTGGGCGATCGGCGCAAGGTGATCGCCAACCGTGGCCTGGCCGGCATCGACGGCGTCGTCTCGACCGCGGTCGGTGCCGCACTCGGGCGTCCCCGCACCTCCCGCGCACTGGCACTGCTGGGTGATGTGACCTTCCTGCACGACATCAACGGGCTGCTGCTCGGGCCGGAGGAGGCCCGCCCCGACCTCACCCTGGTGGTGGTCAACGACGACGGCGGGTCGATCTTCGCCACCCTCGAGCAGGGTGCCGAGGACCTGGCCGGCCCGTTCGAGCGGCTCTTCGGCACGCCGCACGGCGCCGACCTGGCCAGCCTGTGCGCGGCCACCCGCACCCCGCACTGGCGCCTGGACAACCTCGCCGAGCTCGAACACGCCCTGGCCAACCCGGCCGGCGGCCTCGAGGTGATCGAGGCGGTCGTGGGTCGTGCGGACCGCCGTACCCTCGACGCCAGGATCCGCGCCCTCCGGCCCTGACCGTGACCCGGACGGCCGGGGCTGAGGGCCGCGGCTGCGGAGCGCCCGGCTGAATCCGATCGGGATTCCGTGCCGGCGCCCCGCCGTACCCGCGGCACTGGCACGATGACCCGGTGGAGATCGCGCTGCTGCTGGTGGGCCTGGCCGTGGGCGTGCTGGTGTGTACGGCGGTGGCCGAGCGGCTCGAGATCCCGGCGCCGTTCATCCTGATCCCGGTCGGCGTGGCGGCGTCCTATGCCCCGCCGGTGCCGCAGATCTACCTGCACGAGCAGGTGGTGCTGCTCGGGCTGCTGCCGCCGCTGCTCTACGCCGCGGCGGTGCAGACCTCGCTGATCGACATCACCGCCCACAAGCGGCCGATCCTGTGGCTCTCGGTCGGGCTGGTCGTGATCACGACGGTGGCGGTCGGCGTGATCGCCCACTGGCTCCTCCCGGGGCTGTCCTGGGCGATGGCACTGGCGATCGGGGCCGTGGTGGCGCCGCCGGACGCGATCGCGGCCACGGCCATCGGGCGTCGCATCGGCCTGCCCCGGCGGGTGGTGACGATCCTGGAGGGCGAGTCGCTGTTCAACGACGCGACCGCGCTGGTGAGCCTCCGGGTCGCCCTCGGCCTGGCGGCGGGGCACGCCGTGGATGCCTGGGAGGTGGGCCTCGACTTCGTGATCGCCGCCGGAGGCGGGGTGCTGGTCGGCGTGGGGGTCTACCTCGTGGTCGCCTGGGGACGCCGGCTGTTGCGCGACCGTGTGTTGGAGACGGCGGTGTCCCTGGTGGTGCCCTTCGTCGCGTACCTGGCGGCCGAGGAGATGGAGGCCTCCGGTGTGATCGCCGTCGTGGTGGCGGGGCTGCTGCTCGGCCACCGGGCACCGGTGCTCCAGAGCGCGGAGTCCCGGATCGCGGAGCGGCTCAACTGGGAGACGATCTCCTTCGTCCTGGAGAACCTCGTCTTCCTGCTGATCGGTCTCCAGGCCTGGTGGATCGTGGAGGGAGCGCTCGACAGCGGACTCAGCGTCGGTCACCTGGTGCTGGTGTGTACGGCGACGCTCGGCCTGGTCATCGTGGTCCGGCTGGCCTACCTGTTCGTGTTCCGGCTGGCGATCAGCCGCCCCGACCCGCTGACCGGGCAGAAGACCCCGTGGCGGCACACCCTGCTGATCGGGTGGGCCGGGATGCGCGGCGTGGTCACCCTGGCCGCGGCGTTCCTGATCCCCGACGACGCGCCGTACCGCGAGGTCATGCTGCTGATGGCCTTCACTGTGGTGGCGGGCACCCTGTTCCTCCAGGGCATGAGCCTGCCCTGGCTGGCCCGGCGCCTGCGGGTCCCGGCACCCGATCCCGCGGCCGACGCGCTGGCTCGGGCCAACCTGCTCCAGCAGGCGGCCCAGGCGGCCGAGGCGGAACTGGAGACGATGGAGTTCGAGGACCCGCACGGAGTGCGCGACCTGGTACGCCGCCGGCTCCAGGAGCGCACCTTCGCGGCCTGGGAGCGGTTGTCGACGACCCCGGGCGAGGAGTCGCCCAGCGAGCTCTACAACCGGATCCGGCTCGAACTCCTCGGGGTCGAGCGCAGCAAGGTGCTCGAGATCCGCGGCACCCGGGCCGCGCCCGCCTCGGTGATCGCCGACGTCCTGGCCACCTTCGACGTCGAGGAGTCGATGCTCGACGTGGCCACCGAGGAGCGGAAGGGACTGCGGGTGACCCGAGAGGAGCACCGGCCGGGCGACGGCTGCGAGGACCTGGGCCGGCACCCACCGATCGAGACCGACCCGGATGCGGTGTGCGCGGAGTGCGTCGCCGAGGGCCGACCGTGGATCTCGCTGAGACAGTGCCTGACCTGCGGACACGTCGGCTGCTGCGACTCCTCGGTGCGGCAGGACGCCACCCGGCACTTCCGCGAGACCGGACATCCGGTGATCCAGTCCGCGGAGGTCGGCGAGGACTGGCGCTGGTGCTACCTGCACAACATCACCGGCTGAGTCCCGCTGGGTCCCGCTGGGTCCCGCTGGGTCGGGCCGGGGTCCGGCTGAGCCGGTGCCGTCGTTCAGCCGGGCGGGCGCCAGCCCGGGTCGCGGCCGATGAAGGCCATGAGTCGGTCCTGAGCCGACGCCTCCCTCGCCACCTCGACCTTGGGGCCGAACTGGCCGCTCTGCCGCAGGACGTCGTCCAGCGGTTCCATCCCGGCCAGTGCCGCCGCGCACCGCTCCTCGCCCAGGTCGACCGGGGCGCCGAGGGCCCGGCCGAGATCCCAGGTGTGCATCCAGACGTCGGCGGTGTAGAACCGGTCGACCGCGGCGGCCACGGTGGTGGTGCCGAACATCGGGCTCTCGAACTCCCGGTCACCCTGTTCGACCAGGAGCCGCTGCACGTCTGCGGCCCGCCGCTCCCAGGCGGCGGCCGGGGCGGCGGCCACCTCCGCGGGGGTGATCTCCGGGAGTTCGACCTCCGCCCGGTCCAGGAAGCCGGGCAGCCAGGTGATCAGATGCTCCACGACGTCCACCGCCCGCCACTCCTTCACCGGGCTGGGAGCGGACCACTGCTCGGCCGTCGCGGACGAGGCCACGCCGGCGAACCGCGCGGCGTCGTACTCATGCTGCTCGGCGGGACTCATCGGAGTTCCTGGAGGAGTTCGTCGAGCTTCTCGTAGCCTTCCTCGACGCCGGTGTCCATGCCGCTGGACAGGATGGCGTCGCGGGTCTCGAAGGAGTCGACGACGGAGAGGGCGACCGACCGGGTGCGTCCGCCGGGCAGCGGCTCGAGGGTCAGGGTGTCCAGGCTCACCCCGTCCGGTGCTCCCTCCCAGGTGAAGGTCTGCACGATCCGCTCGGCCTCGCGCACCTCGTGGAAGCTGCCGTAGAAGGAGGCGATCACCTCGCCGTCCCGGGAGTTCTCGAAGGTGTAGCTGCCGCCCCGGCGGAAGTCCCAGTGCCCGACGTCGGTGGTCACCGACCGCGGACCGACCCAGCGGGCGTACAGGGCAGGGTCGGCGTAGCAGCGGAACACCCGCTCCGGAGGGGCGTCGAACTCGCGCACGATGGTGATGGTCGGGGTGTCCTGGCCGGCGATGATCTCGGTCTCGTGATGGGTCGTGGTGCTCATGATGCGTCCTCGTCTCGAAGGGGCGGTGCGGTCGTCTGTCCTGCTGGATCCTCCTGCTCGGCAAGCTCGTCGAGCAGGGCGTCGAGGCGTCGATAGCGGGCCTCGGCCTCCTGGCGGTAGCGCTCGATCCACTTCGTCATCAGGTCGAACACCTCCGCCTCGAGGTGGACGGGGCGACGCTGCGCCTCGCGGGAACGGGTCACCAGGCCGGAGTCCTCGAGCACCTTGAGGTGCTTGGAGACCGCTTGCAGGCTGATGTCGTACGGCGCCGCCAGCTCGCCCACGGTCGCGTCCCGCGTGGCCAGCCTGGCCACCAGGTCGCGCCGGGTCGGGTCGGCCAGGGCCGAGAACACCCGGTTCAGTCGCTCGTCGTCCACGTCCAACCTTTCCTCAACCAACTGGTTGATCTCGACGCTACGACCGCCCTCCATCATTGTCAACCGTCCGGTTGAATATCCTTCCGTCGCGGCGGTTCCGGGTCCCCGGCCCGCCTTCGTGGAATCGGCCCAGCCGGAACTCGCCGGCCCGCACCCGCCCGCCAGGCAGAACCCGCCAGGCAGAACCCGCCAGGGCAGAACCCGCCAGGCAGAACCCGCCGGGACGGAACTGGCCTAGATTGGCGGCATGCGGATCACCAAGTTCGGCCATGCCTGCGTGCGGATCGAGAGCGACGGGACCACGGTGGTGATCGACCCGGGCGGGTTCACCGAACCGGAGGCGGTCGACGGCGCGGATGCCGTGCTGATCACCCACGAGCACGCCGACCACTGGACCCCCGAGATGCTGCGCGCCACCTCCGCCCCGGTCTTCACCATCGGCGCGGTCGCCCGGCAGATCAGGGAGCAGGCACCCGAGGTCGCCGAGCGTACGACGGTGGTCGACCCGGGGGAGTCGTTCACCGCCGCCGGGGTCGCGGTGAGCGTGCTCAACGAGAAGCACGCGATCATCCACCCCGAACTGCCGCACTTCGACAACTCCGGCTACCTGCTCGAGGTCGAGGGGCAGCGGCTCTTCCACCCCGGGGATGCCCTCGACGGACCGGGCCGGGAGATCGACCTGCTGATGCTGCCGGTCAGCGCACCGTGGGCGCGGTCGATGGACCTCATCGAGTTCGCCCGCTCGGTCGGAGCGCCACGGAACCTCGCCGTCCACGACGCGATCTATTCCGAGATCGGCTCGGCGGTCTTCGACAAGCAGGTCGTCCCGTTCCTGGAGAAGGACGGGCTCAGCTACACCCGCCTCGCCTCCGGCCAGGACCTGTGACGCGGCCCGGACCGGTTCGGCCACGGCGCACGTCGGGTCCTGACCGGACCAGCACGGGGCACCACGGGATCGTCCAGGACCCACCCGGTCCCGGGGCAGATGGTCCCGGGCCACCCGTCGCCGGACCACCCGGTCCCGGGGCACATGGGGCCTGCGGCACGATGGACCCATGCCGATCTTCGCCGTGACCTACGCCTACACCTCCGACACCGACTCGCTCGACCGGGTCCGGCCGGAGCATCGCCGGTTCCTCGCCGACCAGCCCGACCTCCTGCTCAGTGGTCCCACCGACGACAACGGCGCCCTGCTGGTCTTCGAAGGCGCGAGCCGGGAGGCGGTCGAGGGACTGCTCGACCAAGACCCCTTCTACGCTGCCGGGCTCGTCGTCGAGCGCAGCACCGCCGCCTGGAACCCCGTCCTCGGCTCGCTGCGCGATCACCTGGGCTGACCCGGATCTAGCCGGAGCCCGTCCTCGGCTCGCTGCGCGATCAACCTGACTGACGCGGAGCGCGGCAGTCGGCGGGGTGTCCGGTTCGCCCTTCCGGGGTGGGACCCCGGAAGGGCTCTCGCCGTACCGGCGAGGCGGCCGGGATCCCCGGCACCGTGATCTCCTGACGGGAGCGCCTGCCCTACTGCTGGGCGAACTGCGAGCGCAGCGCCCGTTTGTCCAACTTGCCGACCGCGGTCTGCGGCAGCGCGTCGAGGAACTCGATCCGCTTGGGTGCCTGGACCGGGCCCTTGTGGGTGCGCACCAGGGAGATGAGGTGATCGGCGTCCACGGAGCCACCGGGGCGCAGCACCACCGCGGCGGTCACGGCCTCGCCCCACTTCTCGTCGGGCGTGCCGAACACCGCCACCTGGCCGACCGCGGGATGCTCGGCGATCACGTTCTCCACCTCGCTGGGGAAGACGTTGAAGCCGCCGGTGACGATCATGTCCTTCTTGCGATCGACGATCCGGAGGAACCCGTCCGGGTCCTTCACCGCGACGTCACCGGTGTGGAGCCAACCGTCGGCGAAGACCTCGCGGTTCAACTCCTCCCGATTCAGGTACCCGTCCATCACCAGGGGGCCGCGCACGCAGATCTCGCCGGGCTCCCCGTCGGGCACGGGCCGGTTGGCGTCGTCGAGCAGCTGGACATCGAGCCAGGGCACGGGTCGCCCGCAGGAGGCGAGGCGCCGCAGGTCGTTCGGGTCGTGCTCGGAGCGGCGCATCACCGTCACGGTCATCGGTGACTCGGCCTGCCCGTAGAACTGGAAGAACACCGGTCCGATCCGCTCGATGGCCTCCTTCAGCCGGGTGGGCGACATCAGGGAGGCGCCGTAGAAGACCGTCTCCAGGCTGGACAGGTCGTAGGAATCGAAATCGGGGTGGTCCAGCAGGGCGTAGATCATCGTCGGGACCAGCATCATGCAGGTGATCCGATGGTCCTCGATCGCCTTCAGGACGCTGCCGGGATCGAAGTGCGACATCACCACCATGCTGCCGTTCTTGATCACGGTCGGGGCGAACAGGCTGCCCCCCGCATGGCTGAGGGGTACGACGGCCAGCACCCGTGGCTCGATCGGCCACTCCCAGTCGCTGAGCATGATCGACAGCGCCGTGGCCGAGACCCGCGGTGAGCCCGGGATCGCCTTGGGGGTGCCGGTGGTGCCCCCGGAGTAGGACAGCCGGGTGATCGCGTCCGGTGAGACCACCGGTGGGACGAGTTCGGCCTCCTCGAAGCCGTCGGCTGCTGCGAGCAGGTCGTTCCCGACCTCGCCCTCACCCAGCGAGAGGATCGCCTTGAAGCTGTGTCGTCCGTCCAGTTCGACGGCGCGGTCCCCGAAGGAGCGGGGGTCGTAGATGAGGACCTCCACCTCGCCGTCCTCGATCGCGAACAGATGGTCGTCCGCGGATCCCATCGGGTGCAGCGCCACCAGGCAACCGCCGGCGAAGCCGAGGGCGTTGTGTAGCAGCAGCACCTCGATGGAGTTGCCGGACAAGAGCGCGACGCGCATCCCCTCACCGACGCCGGCGGCCCGGAGCGCCTGATGGAGCTGGCTGATCCGGCGCAGCAGGTCCCCGCCGGTCCAGGCCGTGCCACCCACCATCTCCACGACGGTCCGGTCCCGGTCCCGGGCCAGGGCGTTGACCACCGGCGACTGCGCGTACGTCGCGGGGTGGCGGGGTGCCTGGAGCGCGCTCATCGGGTGCCCTTCGTGCGGGGGGAGGTGAGGAGGTGGGACATGTCTGGGCTCCTGTGCTTGCGAAGAGGGTCAGTCATTGGCGGGGACTCCGCGCAGGGTGTCGAGCAGGGCGTCCACGAACGGGGGATAGGCATTGACCCCGTTGGCCCGGCCGGTTCCGATCGCGGTGGCGAAGGCGCGGCTGCCCTCGTCGTCGTGGGCGGGGAGGACGTAGAGCGCGTCCTCCTCGATCGCGGTGAACACCCGCTCCGCGAGTTCCTCCGCCGGCAGGCCGGCCGAGACGCCGGCCTGCATCATCAGCTCCAGCGAGGTGAGCATCGAGTTGTCCCTACGGCGGGCGACGTCGTCCTGCAGGGTGGGGGGCGCGGTCTTCTCCGGTGTCATGATCCCGGACCGGGACATGCCGGGCAGCACCACGGTCACCCCGATGTTGGGCACCTCCTGGGCGCGCAGGTCGAGCCACAACGACTCGGTCAGTGCCAGCGCCGCGTGCTTGGTCATCGAGTAGGTACAGAATCCCGGGTTGACCGTGATCCCGGCCCCGGAGGACACGGTGACCACGTGGCACTCGTCGCCCTGGGCGATCATCCGCGGCACGAAGCTCCGGATGCCGTGGACGACGGAGAGTTGGTTGACGCCGACGACCCAGTTGTACTCCTCGGCGCTGGTCTCCCAGGAGACACCGGAGGCGAAGACCCCAGCGTTGTTGAACAGCAGATTGACCTTGCCGAAGCGCTGCACGGCCGCTGCGGCGAGAGCCTCGACGTCCTCGGCCTGCGACACGTCGGTCCGTACCGCCAGTACCTCGCCACCGGCACTCAACTCGGCCTCGGCGGACTCGAGGGCGTCCTCGCGCAGGTCGGCGATCACCAGCTGGGATCCACGGGCCTGAGCGGCCTTGGCCAGCGCGAGCCCGAGCCCGCCCGCGCCTCCGGTCACGACGGTGACGGCGCCTTCGAAGTCCTTCACCGCTCAGACCCTCTCGAGGATGTGGATGGCGCACGAGGTGCCCATGCCGGGGCCGCCGCCGACGACGTGGGTGAGACCCAACCTCGCCCCGGCGACCTGCCGGTCCCCGGCCTCGCCGCGCAGATGGGTCGAGATCTCGTAGATGTTGGCGATGCCCGTCGCGCCGAGGGGGTGGCCCTTGGAGAGCAGCCCGCCGGAGACGTTGACCGGGATGCGGCCGCCCAGCGCGGTGTCACCGCTGTCGATGAGCTTGCCGGCCTCCCCGTCGGCACACAGTCCCAGATTCTCGTAGTGGACGAGCTCGGCGGTGGCGAAGCAGTCGTGCAGTTCGACGAGGTCGAGATCCTCGGGCCCCACGCCGGCCCGCTCGTAGGCCCGCTCGGCGGCGACCCGGGTCGCGGCACTGAAGTCGGGCATCGCGAGTTGCCGTTCGGCGAACGGGGTGCTGCTCATCTCGGAGGCGCGGATCCGCACCGCGCGGTCCATCAGCCCCAGGCTGCGCACCTTCGACTCGGACATGAGTACGGCGGCGGCGGATCCGTCGACGTTGACCGAGCACATCAGCTTGGTGTTGGGCCAGGCGATCATCTCCGCACCGAGGACCTCCTCGAGCGGAGTCTCCCGGCGGTACATCGACTTGGGGTTCAAGGTCGCATGGTGGTGGTTCTTCACCGACACCTTGGCGAACTGCTCCACCGTCGTGCCGTGCTTGCGCATGTGCTCGACCCCGATCTGGGCGAACATCGCCGGCATCGTGTTCGAGCCGATCAGGCCCTCGGGCGACGGGCCACTGCGCCCTCCCCCGAGCAGGCCCTTGCCCATCTGCTCCACGCCGACCGCGAGCACGGTGTCGTAGGCCCCTGCCTTCACCGACATCCAGGCGTTGTGGAAGGCGGTCGCCCCGGTGGCGCAGGCGTTCGCCACATTCGTGGCGGGGATCCCGGTCTGACCGATCTCGGCCAGGATGCGCTGGGCGACCATGCCTCCGGCCTGACCGAGGTTGCCGCAATAGAGCGCCTCGACGTCGCGGATCCCCAGGCCAGCATCGTCCAGGGCCAGCAGCGCGGACTCGGCGGCGAGACTCGGCACGGTCCGTTCGGGCAGGCGACCGAACCTGATCATGTCGGTGCCCACGATGTAGACGTCACTCATCGCCAGTCTCCTTCGACGGCACGAACACGTAGGTGAGGTAGGGAAGGGTCTCCCCGGCGGGGATCTCCTCGCGGAACTCGACCCGCACCGGCAGGTCGAAGGTCACGGCGTCGGGGTCGATGTCGGCCAGGGTGCCCTTCAGGTGCGACCCATCGTCCAGGTCGACGATGGCGTCGATGAAGGGGGTCGCCACCCCGGGAAAGCTGCGGTGGACCACGGTCCAGACGTAGACCCGGCCACTGTCGGCCAGGCGCAGCGACTCCAGCGACTCCCGCTCGGTGCATCGGGCGCACGCTTCCCGCGGCCCGACGAACACGTGCTCGCAGGCCCGGCAGCGGGTGCCGACCAGATAGGGGCCGCTGTCGTCGCGCTCGATGATGGGGACCAGTGGTTCGCTCATGCGGAGGCCTCCTCGGGTGCGAGCTCGGAGAGCAGGGCGAGGTGGATCGGCAGCAGCGCCTCGGGGTTCCAGGAGATGCGTTGCCCGACGGTGAGCCCGCCGTCGACGACCAGATGCGTGCCGGTGACGAAGGAGGCGTCGTCGCTGGCGAGGTAGAGCGCCGCTCCGGCGATGTCGGCGGGGACGCCGGCACGGCGCAGCGGCTGCATCTGTTCGGCACCGCTGCTCAGCGCGTCGGTCGTCGACTCCGCGGCAGCGCGGTCGAGGCCGGCGGCCATCCCGAAGATGGGCGTCACGACCACTCCCGGGCAGATCGCGTTGACCCGGATCTGGAGTCCGGCGAGCTCGGCGGCCGAGAGCTTCGAGAGGTGGATCAGGCCCGCCTTGGCCACGCCGTACGCGAGGCCCCAGCCTGCCTCCAGCCCGGCGATCGAGGCCATGTTCACCACCGCGCCGCCACCTCGCGCCGCCATCAGGGGGGCCGCGTGCTTGGTCGCCAACATCGGCGCACGCAGCAGGAGGGCCTGGGTCCGGTCCCACGCGTCGCCGTCCATGTCGAGAGCGGTCATCGGCGGCCCGCTCGCGCCCGCGTTGTTGACCAGGACGTCGAGCCCGCCGAACACCTCCGCTGCGGCTGCGACGGCCGAGGCGATCTCGGCCTCGACGGTGACGTCGCAGTGTCGGTACGCGATCCGGTCTCCGAAGCGCTCCTCGAGGGCGGTGGCCTTGTCGTCCTGGACGTCGGCCACGAGGACCCGGGCGCCCTCGGCGACGAATCGCTCCACGATGCCCAGGCCGATCCCTGATGCGCCGCCCGTGACCAGGGCGATCTTCTCGTGTAACCGGTTGCTCATGCGATGCTCCTGGAGAGGTAGGCGGCTTCATGGATGGCGTTGGCGTAGGACCGCGGGGTGCGGGCATCCCCGATGACGTGCACGGTGATCGGCAGGCCGTGGAAGGCACGCTCGAACGTGGTGTCGCGCTCCCGACCCGCGCAGATCACCAGGGTGTCGGCCTCGATCCGGAGCTCGCCGTCGGCGCCGGTGAACACGGCGGCCCCCTCTTCGGCGGCGGTCAGCTCCAGTCCCGGCTCCACGGCGAGGCCGAGCGCGGCGAGCATGCCCGCGATCGCTAGAGCGCGGGAGCCGATGTAGTTGGCCGGCGCATAGGCGGGTCCGGGGTCGATCAGGCGCACCTGGTGACCCCGCCGCTGATAGTCGAGGGCCAGTTCGGCGCCCTCGCCGGCGCCGTACACGAGGACGCGTCCGCCGATTCTCGGCGGATCGGTGTGCCGCATCGCCTCGTCGATGCTCACCGCGAATCCGGTCGCCCGCGCCTGCGCCAGGCCGGGCACGCTGAGCTCGACGGGTCTGGCACCGGTGGCGACCACCACCACGTCGGGCTTCTCCGCGAGCACGGTGTCGGTGTCGGCCGTCGTCCCGAGCCGCAGGTCCACGCCCGACTTGGCGATCATCGTGCGGTGGTAGGCGGGCTGGTAGGCCAGCATCTCCATGTTGGGCAGTCCCGGATAGTTGCCCGCCCAGTCCATGACGCCTCCGAGGGACTGGCCCTTCTCGAACAGCACCACCTCGTGGCCGATCTCGTCTGCGGTCAGGGCGTACTCCATCCCGCCCGAGCCGCCGCCCACGACCACGACCTTCCGCGGCCGGGTGGTCCGCACGATGCGGTACTCGTCGTCGCGGCCGAACGAGGGGTTCTGGGCCGACCCGGCCCACCCCTTGCCGAAGATGTTGCCCTGCAGCAGGGAGGCCCCGGTGTGGGTCGAGAGCCGGATCTCGTCCTCGCGGCCCTGCTCCATCTTGATCGGGAAGTCGGGGTCGTCCAGGGAGAGTCGGCACACCGCGGCGAAGTCGGCCCCGGCTTCGTCGACCATCGTGCGCAGGTGGTCGGGGGTGATCAGGTTGGCAGAGCCGATCAGCGGCATGTCGATCCCGCGCTTGCGGAGTTCCTCGCGCAGGGTCGCGATGTTGTCCTTGTTGACGACCTTCGGGGTGTAGAAGGACGGACCGATGAACTCGGTCGAGTGGACGTCGGGACGCCGGCTCGGCGCGCCCAGCATCGAACCGAAGGTGCAGTCCAGGGCGGCGATGCCGAGGGCGTGCAGCCGAGGGGCGTAGTGCTCGGCGAAGTACTCGATGTCGTAGCCGCCCTCGAGGTTCTCGTCGCAGCACAGGCGGGGGATGAGCGGGAAGTCCTTGCCACACAGCTCCTGGGTCCGCTCGATGATCGCCTCGCACAGGTAGAAGCGGTCGGCGTACTTGTCGGTGCGCCCCTGGTTGGACAGGAGGGACAGGTTGGTGTGGGGGAGCGACCCGTGGCAGAAGTGGAAGGAGAGGAAGTCGAATCCCGCCTCCTTCGCACGGCGCCCGGCCTGCGCGAAGCTCTCGACGATGTCGTCGTAGACCTCGGTCGGTACGACGCCGCTGCGGGGGTTGCCGATGACGTACTTGTCGCTCGGGCCCCACGCGGTGGTGCCGGGGATCCACCCCTTGCCGGGCTCCAGCGGCACCGAGGTGCCCAGTCCTGGAATGAGGCCCCCGTAGAAGAGCTGGATCCCGGCGAGGGCGTCGTTGTTCTTGATCGCGGAGACCGTGTCGCGCAGGTCGATCACGTAGTCCTCGTCGTAGAGGCCGAGCATGCGCTCGTTGATCAGGCCGTCTCGTCGTACGCAGGTGGCGCCCACGATCACCGCCGAGTAGCCGCCGGCCGCGAGCGTCCCGTAGGCGGCGGCGAGGCGGCGGGTGGCATACCCCGCCGGGTCGGACATGTTGAGTGTCGTGGGCGCGTGGATGATCCGGTTCTTGAACCGCAGACCCCCCGCCTCGAACGGTTCGAAGAGCTTGTCCAAGTCCTGACCTCCCAGTCGGAGCGACGCCGCGAGGGGCACCTAAGTCGTGTGACTTAGGTCATACGACTCAGGAAGCTATAGTCCCGTCGTCATGGGAGTCAACCCTGTTGGCCTCGAGGGATCCGAGGCGCCCGGACCGGTCGGGAACGAGACCCGGCGAGCCCTCAAGCAGGTCGCCCGGCGGCTGTTCGCCGAGCGTGGTGTGCGGGCGGTGACGGTGCGGGAGATCGCCCGCGAGGCCGGTCAGGGCAACCGTGGCGCGGTGGCCTACCACTTCGGTTCGAAAGAGGCTCTGATCCTGGAGCTGCTCACCGACGCGGCGGAGCGGATCGAGGGCCGCCGGCTCGCTCTCCTGGAGCGACTCGAGTCCGACGGCGGACCGCACACCCTGCACGACGCGGTCGCCACCATCGTCGTGCCCTCGGCGGCGTTCGCCGACGAGGACCTCGAGTACGGCTCCTACTTCAACCGCTTCCTGCTCCAGATCACGCTCGGTGACCCGCACTTCGTCGACCGCGCCCTCGCCGGCCGCTGGAACGAGGGATACCAGCGGAGCCTGGCGCATCTACGCCGGCTGCTGCCAGAGCAGTCGGCGTGGGAGCAGAGCCGCCGGCTGCTGTTCCTCGGCAACTACGTATCGATCGTGCTCGGGGCACGCGAGGCCAAGCTCGTCGACGGCGGCGAGCATGCCACCTGGGCCGCGCCCGACACCCTCGAGGTGATCATCGCGACCGGCGCCGCGATGCTCTCCGCCCCCAACCCCCGCTGAGGGGGTCGCGACGGGCGCGGGTGAGGGTCCACGGTCGGTGGCGTGGGCTGCTCAGCTGGTGAGGGCGTCCCGGATCGGGACCAGCTTGGCCTGGGATTCGGCCAGCTCGGCCGCGGGGTCGGAGGAGCCGACGATGCCGCACCCGGCGTAGAGCCGCAGGGTGTGCCGGTCCTCGGAGATCGAGGCCGAACGGAGCGCGATGCCCCACTCGCCGTCCCCGCTGGCGTCCAGCCAGCCGACCGGGCCGGCGTAGCGGCCGCGGTCCATGCCCTCGATCTCGGCGATCAGGGCGACGGCGTCCTCGCGCGGCGTGCCGCCGACCGCGGCCGAGGGGTGCAGCGCCTCGGCGAGCTGGACCGAGGAGATCCCGTCGCGCACCACGCCGGTCACGTCGGTGGCGAGGTGCATGACGTTGGGGAGATGGAGCACGAACGGGGCCTCGGGCACATTCATCGAGGAGCAGTGCGGCTCGAAGGCGTCGGCGACCGACCGGACGGCGTACTCGTGCTCCTCCAGGTCCTTGCTGGAGCGGGCCAGGGTGGCGGCGAGGGCGAGATCGTGCTCGTCGTCGCCGGTACGACGGATGGTGCCGGCGAGCACCCGCGAGGTCACCAGACCGCGCTCGCGACGGACCAGCAGCTCCGGGGTGGCGCCGAAGAGGCCGTCGACGTGGAAGGTCCAGCACATCGGGTAGGTCGCGGCCAGCCGGGTCAGCGGAGCACGCACGTCGACCGGGGTCGCGGAGGTGGCGATCAGATCACGGGCCAGCACCACCTTCTCCAGGTCGCCACGGCTGATCCGGGAGACCGCCTCGGTGACCGCAGACATCCAGCGCTCCCCGTCCAGGGCGCCGTCGCCGAAGACCACCTCGCGCGGATCCAGGGCACGCTCGGCGTGCTCGAGCAGGTCGGGCGGGAGGTCGGTGGCGTCCGGCGAGAGGTCCGTCGCGCCCGCTGTCGAGATCCGGGTGACCCAGGCGGTCTTGCCCCGGCGGCCGACCACGACAGCGGGGACCTGGAGCACCGAGTCGCCGGGGGAGTCGGCGAAGGCGAAGGAGCCGAAGGCGACCAGACCGGTGCCGGGCTCGCCGACGGGGTCCTCGACCGTGCTGCGTGCGACCAGTTCGGTCCACCACTTGGCGGCGTCGGCGAAGCGGGTGGCGCCCGAGGTGCGCAGCAGGGCGGCGACGCCCCATCCGACCAGGCCCTCGCCCCGGCGTACCCACGAGACCGGCTGGTCGTCAGGCACGAGCGCGAGCAGTTGGTCGGCGGCCTCGGCAGGCACCGCCACCGTGACGGCGGACAGGCCGTGGTCCGGCGCCTCGGAAGCTCTCATCACGGCACGAGAGTAGCCCCGCCCCGCCCTGAGCTGAGATTTTTCAGGTACGGGCGGTAGCCTCGCCCGGGCGCTCGCCTGTCCCGGGCGCCTTCCCCGTAGCTGTTGCAAGGAGTGTCCCGTGAAGGGCCAGAAGACCCCCGTCATCGCTGCCGGTCTCGTGACCGGTCTCGTCGTGTTGGCCGTGCTGATCGGTTTCGCCGTCCTGCTCCCCAAGGCGACCGGCAACAACGCCGCGATCGAGCTGCCCGACGAGCTGCCCGGCGGCTACCACGCCCTGGACCAGGCGGAGACGTTCACCGCGTTCGAGGACCAGCAGATCACCGAGAAGCAGGCGCAGCAGACCGCGGACACCTTCGCCGCGCAGCGGGAGTACGGCGACAAGCAGCTCGACGACGCGTACGAGTTCCCGGCGGTCACCCGCAACTACGTCAGCGCGGACGGGTCCACCGTTGCCTACGTGACCGCGCTGCGCGCCGACGGCGAGGCCTTCGCCCCCGACGTCCTCATCGACCCCAGCCTGGGCGTCCTCCCCGGCGCCCGGGTCGAGACCCTCGCCACCGACGACGAGGTCACCTGCATCACCCACGCCGACGTCAACCAGCAGGTCGGTCAGGTCGTCCCGGCGGGTGTCACCTGCCGGCGTACCGACGGCGAGTTCACCCTGCAGGTCGCCGGTCAGGCCGAGGTGGACGTGATGACCGACCTGACCAACCGGTTCTGGGACGAGCTGGCCGCACAGGCCTGACCGCTCGCGCGGGAGGGCGTGGGCCGAGCCCGACGCCCTCACCGGCCAGGGCCGGGCTCCCTCGCGCTCCCGGCCCCACGGACCTCGTGGGGAGTCCCCGGCCGGTGTCACAGTGGACTGGTGTCCCTCGCGGTCTGCCTGCTCTTCGACCCGCGCTCGGAGCGGCTGCTCCGGGAGCTGTGGGCACGGCTCGAGGACGAGGGTGTCGCCACCCTGGCCACCCACACCCATGGCCGGCATCTGCCGCACCTCTCGCTCGCCGTACTCCGGAGCTGGGAGCCCCACGACATCGAGCGTCTGCTCGGCGCAGGAGTGGCGCCCGGCCCGGAGCGGATGGCCTGCCGCGGCACCCTGATCTTCCCGCGTGGACGGGTGGCCCTCGCTCCGGCGGTCGGGGCGACCCTGATGGCACAGCAGGACGGGCTGGTCCGGACCCTGCAGGAGTGGCGGGCCGACCTGCACAAGCACTACCGGCCGGGGGAGTGGGTGCCGCACATCTCGATCGCCACCCGCGCGGCCGCGGGGCAGTTGCCCCTCGTCGTCAAGGCCCTCACCGACGTCCTGCCGCTGGAGATCGAGGCGGACAGGGCCGCGCTGATCGACAGCAGCACCGGCCGCTCCTGGGCTTTCCCGAGCTGACCGGTCCCCGTCCGCCGGCTGGGGTCCGGATGGGGTGGCCGATTGCCGGCCCCCCGGTGGGCGGCGGCTAGGCTGACCGCCGTGGCTCGCGCGGAACTCGACAAGCAGCCCGGTGAGGTGCGTCGCATGTTCGACGCGGTCGCCCGGCGTTACGACCTCACCAACGACGTCCTCTCCCTCGGTCAGGACCGACGCTGGCGCCGCGACGTGATCGAGGCCGTGGACCCCCAGCCCGGCGAGATCGTCCTCGACCTCGCTGCCGGTACCGGCACCTCGACGCAGCCCTTCGCGGACGCCGGCGCCACGGTGGTGCCGTGCGACTTCTCCCTCGGGATGCTCCAGGTGGGCAAGTCGGCGCGGCCGGAGCTTCCGTTCACCGCCGGCGACGGCACCAAGCTGCCCTTCGCCGACAGCACCTTCGACGCGGCGACCATCTCCTTCGGGCTGCGCAACATCGTCGACCCGGGCCGGGGGCTCGCCGAGCTCCACCGGGTCACCAAGCCCGGGGGCCGGCTGGTGGTGTGCGAGTTCAGCCATCCCACCTGGAAGCCGTTCCGGGTCGCCTACCTGGAGTACCTCATGAAGGCGCTGCCCCCGATGGCGCGCGCGGTCTCCTCGTCCCCGGACGCCTACGTCTACCTCGCCGAGTCGATCCGCGCCTGGCCCGACCAGGAGGGGCTGGCCCGGCTGATCCGGGACGCCGGGTGGCAGCGCCCCCAGTGGCGCAACCTGACCGGCGGCATCGTCGCCCTGCACCGCGCCACCGCCTGAGTCCGGAGGGTCACGGTCCGACCGCAGTCGGCTCAGCCGGGCGTGCTCGCCTGCGCCTCCGGCGTCGCTGAACCCAGCCCGGCGAATCGGGGTTCGCGACGTTCGAGGAACGCCGTCACCCCTTCGTGGTGATCCGCCGAGGCGAAGCAGGCGCGCAGCGCCTCGTCGTGCCGCTGCAGGTGGTCCTCGGGATCGACCAGGCCGCGGTACACCAACCGCTTGGTCTGCTGGAGCGCGAACGGCGAGAACCGGGACATCGCGACGGCCAGTTCCGCGGCCCGTCCGACGGGGTCGGCGGTCACCTCGGCGACGTACCCGTGCGTCTTGGCCTCCTCGGCGCCCAGCCGGCGTCCGGAGTACATCAGCTCCAGAGCCGTCGGGAGCCCGACGATCGAGGGCAGGACCAGGGAGCTCACCCCCATGTCGGGCACCAGGCCGCGCTGCCCGAAGTTCCAGGAGAACCACGCCTCCGGGGAGGCGACCCGGACATCGGCCTGACAGGTGAGCTCGACCCCCATCCCCACCGCGGGTCCGTCGACGGCCGCCACCACCGGCTTCGGCAGGTCGACCAGGCGCCAGCGGGCGATCGACTCCTCGCGGGCCGCGCCGCCCCGGTCCCCGGTACCCCGGCCGGCGAGATCGGCGAGGTCTATCCCCGCGCAGAAGGACCCGCCGCTGCCGGTGATCACCAGGGCGCGCACCTCCGCGGACCTCGCGGCCACACCGAGGTGGTGCTCCAGCGCGGCGAGGTCCTCGAACCGCAGCGCGTTGCGCTTCTCCGGCCGGCGGATGGTGAGGACGGCGACCCCGTCCTCGCGCACGTCCATGGTCACTTCATCGCTCATCGGGCACCCATTCCTGTCTCCGCTCCGGTGTTGTGCTCGGCCACGTGCTGATAGGTCTCGCGCAGATCCCGCTTGAGCACCTTCCCGGTGGGGTTGCGCGGCAGGGCGTCGACGAACCGGACGTACTTCGGCTTCTTGTACGACGCCAGGTTCGCCTTCACGAACGCGATCACGTCGGTCTCGGTCAGCTCCGCGCCCGGACGCGGCACCACCACGGCGCACACCGATTCCCCCCAGATCTCCTCGGGTATGCCGACGACCGCGGCCTCCACGATGTCCGGATGCTCGGCGAGGACGTCCTCGACCTCCCGGCTGTACACGTTCAGCCCTCCGGTCAGGATCATGTCCTTCTTGCGGTCCACGACGTAGAGCAGCCCCTGGTCGGTCATCCGCCCGAGGTCGCCGGTGCGCAGCCAGCCGTCGACGAAGGCCTCGCGGGTGGCCGACTCGTTGCGCCAGTACCCCAGCATGGCCTGGTCGGCGCGGACCAGGATCTCGCCGACCGTGCCGTTCGGCACGGACTCCCCGTCCTGGTCGCCGATCCGGACCCCCGCGAACGGGGCCGCCAGTCCGGCCGCCGAGAGCAGGTCCGGATCCTCGAGGCCGCGAAGGTGCCAGTCGTGGTTCATCCAGGCGACGTTGCCGGCCAGTTCGGTCATGCCGAACGCCTGGACGAAGCTGGCGTTGGCGAAGCGCGCCATCGAGCGGCGCAGCAGATCGGGGGAGATGCTGGACGCACCGTAGGCGATGTGGGTGAGGCTGCTGACGTCGTACCCGTCGAGCTCCGGGCGGCTCAGGATCAGCCCGAGCATCGCCGGGGCGATCGAGGAGTGGGTGATCCGCAGATCCTGGATCGTGCGCAGGTACTCCTCGGCCTCGAAGGCCCGCATGAGGACGACGGTCGACTTGTTCGCGAAGTGGGTCGTGACCGCGTACGCCGCGATGTGGCACAGCGGGAAGGGATTGATGAAGCGCCCGAAGGGCTCCGAGGGCGCCCCGCTCAGGGAGTTGGCGACCGCGGCCAGCAGGTTCGCGTGGCTGAGCATCGCGCCCTTGGGGCGGCCCGTGGTGCCCGAGGTGTAGACGAGCCACGCCAGGTCGTCCGGTGCTACGTCGGGGGCGGCCGAGGTGCCCTGGCCGGCGTCGAGGAGTTCTTGGTAGGTCATCGCCCCGGCCGACTTCTCGGACGGGCCGTCCAGCGCGATGACCGTGCGCAGGTCGGGGAGGTCCGGGAGCAGGTCGCTCACCAGCGCCTCGAACTCCGCGGAGACCGCGATCGCAGTGGCCCCCGAGTCCGCCAGGATGTAGCGGATCTCCCGCGGGCTGAGGCGATGGTTGACGAAGACGCACCCCATCCCGGCGGTGGGTACGCCGTACTGGAGTTCGATCACTTCGTGCCGATTGTGCGCGAGGACGGCGATCCGGTCCCCGGCCGCGGCGATCCCCGCGAGCCCGGCGGCCGCCCGGCGTACCCGCTCG
This sequence comes from Nocardioides insulae DSM 17944, assembly GCF_000422825.1. Lineage (GTDB taxonomy): Bacteria > Actinomycetota > Actinomycetes > Propionibacteriales > Nocardioidaceae > Nocardioides > Nocardioides insulae. The sequence continues at coordinate 421,507 of NZ_KE383928.1, forward strand.
GCGAGCTGGCTGTAGCTCAGGGTCGTCTCACCGGAGATGATCGCGGGGTGGTCGGGATGGCGCAGGGCGGTGTTCTCGATGACGTGTCCCAGGAGCATGGGAGTTCCTCCCCGTGAGTCGTGACCGGACGACACGCGGCCGCAGGCCGGCCGGTCGGTTCTACGCCGTGACCCGGGTGGGCTGGGCGTTCTGCAGGTACTTCGGGTTCGACACTTCGAGGCGGAGCCGGGCGGCGGTCTTGAGCACGGCCACGAGTTCGCTGACCCCGGGCGTCTCGGCGGAGGTGTCCGCGAGGTTCCGGACCCGCTCGGCGAAGGCGGACTCGTCGGCCAGGCCGAGCCGGGCCAACTGGTCGGCGTACCACCGGGTGGCCACCGGCCCCCACTCCTGTTCGCGGCGGAGCAGGCTGACCACGTTCTTGGCGACGCGGAGCTTGAAGTCGTTGCGGGGGACCTCCGCGGTCGGATCGAGGAACCGTTCCAGCCCCTGCAGTAGATCGGCGGAGCTGGGCTGGGTGTAGAGGCCAGCGGCCCGGCCGGTCCGGCCCGGCGCGCTCGACGGGTCCGGCATCGGGGCGGCGGTCACCTCCGGGTAGAGGAGTTCGAGCAGGTCGTGCTCCTGCTCGGCGGTTCGTCTGCCGATCGCCAGGAGTTCGAGCTCGTTGGTGTGACCCGGCACCGAACGTCGCAGCTGGGTGAGGCAGCCGATGCCCCAGGTCGCCGTGGCCTTCGCCTCCCACCAGGTGAGCTGCTCCTCGCTGGGCCGAAAACCGGTCCGGTCCGCGTAGGCGTCCAGGAACTCCGCGGCATCGCCCACCCCCGCCACCCGGCCCGGTCCACCGAAGCGCCAGGCCCGCATGCAGATGTAGCCGAGGTCCTCGATCGGGTCGCCCACGTGCGGGATCTCCCAGTCGAGGATCGCGGCGAGACCGGACTCGTCGACCATCAGGTTGCCGAGGCGGAAGTCACCGTGCACGAGCGTACGTCGGGGAGCCGGCTCGGGACGGCGCCGGTCGAGTTCCCTCAGGCCGAGCAACAACGCGGGCCGATCCACCCCGAGGGCGGCGTACTTGTCGCGCAGACTGGCCACGGCGTCCTCCAACAGGGGGAGGGGAAGCCCCTCGGGACTCACCCCGTGCACGGTCCCGATCGCGTCGCCGAGCTGCCGCGGGAGCCTCGCCCTGGCGGCGTCGAAGCGCTCGTCGCGCAGGATCTTGCGCGCGATCGTCTCGCCCTCGACGAACCCGAGGATGAGGTACGGCGTGCCGAGCACGGCCGGGTCCGAGGAGTGGTCGAGGACGCTCGGGCAGGGGGCGCCGGCGGCGTGAGCCGCGATCAGCGTGAGCGCTTCCCGGGTGTTGGCGTCCGGGGCGGGGTCGCTGGGGTGGTCCCGGCGCAGCACGAAGCGGCTCCATTCGCCCCCGGCGTCGGTGGCGACCCGCCACATCTGGCGACTCGCACCCCCCGTCAGCATCTCCATGCCGGTGACGCTCGCCCCGGAGTGGCCGAGCGACCTGATGCGGGCCTGCAGTGCTGCCTCGAGCTCGCTGCTCATGGGTCTCCTTCGTGAGGAGGCCGCCCCCGACCATGGGGGCGGCCTCCAGCCGGATCAGCTGGGACGGTGCTTGCTGACGACCTCTGCGTAGAGCCGGTCGACGAACGGCTTGGCGTCGAAGGTCTCCGGGTCGAACCAGTCCTCCATCTCGGTGAGACTGCCGCCGTCCTCGTAGCCGAGTTCCGAGACGATGCCCTGCCACTTCTCGATGGTCTCGGCCAGTTCGGTGTCGATGTCCTCGCCCAGGAGGCCGCCGTCGACGGCCTTGGCCATCGCATCCTCCCGGTTGGTCTCGATGGTCTCGAGGACGTCATCCCCGAAGGGCGCCACCTCGCCACCGGCCGCTCGCGCCTGCTTCACCGCGTTCATGTTGTCGGTGGGCACCCGGACCAGTCCCTCGTAGTGGGAGACCTGCCAGGCATCGAAGATGATCTGCTGGTACGCCGTTGGCAGGGACTGGTACTTCGAGCCGGCGAGCATCGCACCGAAGTTCCGGGGCAGCGCCATCCCGCCGGTGTACTGCAGGTTCGGAGCGATGTCGAAATAGCCGGCCTCCAGCGCGGCGCTCATCACGATCATGGTGCAGTCGATCGTCTTGCGCTGCAGTGCCTCGTAGGTCTCGACGTACTCCAGGGAGACCGGGGTTCCGCCCATCGCAGAGACCAGATCGGAGTGGACCGTGCTGCCGATCCGGACCTGTCGGCCCTTCCAATCGGGCAGGCTGTTGCCCGGCTCGTTGCACAACGAGAAGTACGCGCCCGGGGGATTGACGGGAACCAGCGGCACGAGTCCCTCGGCCTCGAAGTCCCCCATGATCTCCTCGGAGTTCCACGCGGTCTCGGTCAGCGCCGCGATGGCCACCAGCTCGCCGGCCATCGGTGATTCCGGCAGCGAGCTGGTGATCGAGGTCAGCGCGTCGAACCCGTCGAACAGGTCCGGGTCATAGATCGGGTTGGTGTAGGAGATGTCCACCCGACCATCGACCAGGGCGTCGTACACCTCGTCGTACCCGGCGATGGGGTGGCCGTACAGGACCTCCACGTCGATCTGGCCGCCGGATCGACGCTCCACCTCCTCGGCGAAGGCGATGTTCGAGGTGGCGATCTCGGAGTTGGGTGAGGCGGCCGAGGCCTGGAAGACGATCTCGACCGGGTCGAGACCCTCGATCGCGGCGTCGACCTCCTCTTGGCTCGCGCCGTAGGCGAACCCGTCTCCCGAGTCACCTGCGCTCGCGTCGTCCCCGCCCACCGAACCGGCGCAGCCGGCAAGCGCCAGGACCGAGGCCAGGGCGGTGCCGGCAGTGGTCAGCCGGGCACGCAGCGACGATGTGGCCACGGTCAGCCCTGCTGGGTGGCGTAACGGTCGGTGTTGACGCCCTTGGGTGCCTTCTGCGACATGAATCCGAACATGTAGCCGGCGACGCGCCGCATCTGGATCTCGTCGGAGCCCTCGGTGATCCGGTAGCGGCGGTGGTGACGGTAGATGTGCTCGAACGGCTTCTTCCGGGAGTAGCCGAGGCCACCGTGGACCTGCATCGCCTGGTCGGCGGCGTCGCACGCGAGCCGGTTGCCCTGGTAGTTGGCGATCGAGATCCGGTCGGAGACGGTGAACGCGCCGTCCTGGTCCATCAGCCAGGCGGTCTCGCGGATGAACGAGCGGAGCATCGCGGCGCGCGCCTGCAGGTCGACCAGCGGGAACTGGATCGCCTGGTTGCTGGACAGCGGCTTGCCGAACGGCTTGCGCTCCTTGGCGTACTGGACCGACTGGTCGATGCAGTACTGCGCGGCGCCGAGGCTCGAGGCGGCCTGCCGGATCCGGTTCTCGTTGAAGAAGTGCTGGACGATCTGCAGGCCGCGGCCGAACTCGCCGAAGATCTGGGACTCGTCGACCTCGACGTTCTGGAACCGGACGTGGGCGTGGTCGGTGGGCATGTTGAAGGTCCACACGTACTCCGCGATGTCGACCCCGGGCGCGTCTAGGGGGACGAGGAAGGCGGTGATGCCCTCGGCGTCGCCGGGCTCACCGTGGGTGCGGGCGAACACGATGTCGCGCGAGGCCTTGTGCACCCCGGAGTTCCACATCTTCTCGCCGTTGATGACCCAGCCGTTGTCGGTCTTGGTCGCGGTGGTCTCCATGTGGGTGGCGTCGGAGCCGTGGTCCGGCTCGGTGATCCCGAAGGCGAAGCCGGCCTGGCCGGCCCCCATCTTCTCCTTCCACTCGGCGATCTGCGCGTCGGAGCCGTAGTTGGTGAGCAGCATCAAGCCGACGTTGTTGCCGATGATCATGTGCTCGTTCTGCAGGTCGCAGTGCAGGCCGAGCCCCTTGGCCGCGAAGTTGTCGCGGATGACCGCCATGTCGAGGTTGCTCAGCCCGCGCCCGCCGAGGTGCTTGGGCAGTTGGGCCCGGTAGTAGCCGGCCGCATCCGCACGGCGCTTCGCCTCGGCGAGGAGTGCTTCCCAGTCCTCGCTCGGCACGCCGCCGTTGTCCCAATCGGTCCGGGCGAACTCGCGCCGGTGGTCGAAGAACCGGATGTTGTCATCGGCGTTCTCCAACGGCTTGATCTCGCGCTCGATGAACTCGTCGAGTTCGTCGAGCAGATCCTGGAGAGCTTCGGGGATACGGAAGTCCAAGACGATTCCCTTCGGGAGGCGGGGCCGGACGGCGCCGCTGGCGCTGCGGGGTGGGCCGAGGCGGTGCTGCCCGGGCCCGGGGACTGTCGATCCGTCCATCACGTGGTCGAACCGGGTGTCGACCCGATCGCAGTTTTCACTACTGATCGAACGATCGATACGCGACCCTAGGGTGGCGCGCGTCACCCCGTCAACGCCTCCGCCCACGCGGAGGCTCGAGTCGCGAACGGGGTAGGCCCCGTCCGTCGGTCGACTCCACTCGCACCTCGGGTGGCTCGGATGCCGGCGCGGCCAGTCGGCGCAAGTGAAACGCGTTCTCACGACTTGGTCACGGAATCGCGAAGAGTGCGTGACAGGGGCGTGCTCGAGTGGCATGGTGAGCCACATCACCCCGATTGTGATCTGATTCACAAGTTCACATTTCGGGGTCCTGCCGTCTGAGAGGAGGAGCCCGATGGAGCTCTACATCCCGATCCTGGCGCTGCTGGCGCTGGCCGCGGGGTTCGCGATCTTCTCGGTCGTGGTCAGTGCTGTCGTCGGGCCCAAGCGCTACAACAAGGTGCGCATCGACGCCTACGAGTGCGGTGTCGAGGCGACCCCCCAGGCGATCGACGGTGGCCGCTTCCCGGTGAAGTACTACACGGTCGCGATGACCTTCATCATCTTCGACGTCGAGATCATGTTCCTGGTCCCGTGGGCGGTCTACATCGACGAGCTCGCCTGGTTCGGACTGGTCGCGGTCCTCCTCTTCTTGTTCAACATCACCCTCGCCTACGTCTACGAGTGGCGTCGCGGCGGACTCGACTGGGACTGAGGACAAAGGGAGACCGATGGGTATCGAGGAGAAACTGCCGAGCGGGGTCCTGCTCAGCACCGTCGAGGGCCTCGCCGGCTACATGCGCAAGGCGTCGTTCTGGCCGGCCACCTTCGGCCTGGCCTGCTGTGCCATCGAGATGATGACCAGCGGCGGGCCGAAGTACGACCTGGCCCGATTCGGCATGGAGGTGTTCCGCGCCAGCCCGAGGCAGGCCGACCTGATGATCGTCGCCGGCCGGGTGAGCCAGAAGATGGCTCCGGTCCTGCGCCAGATCTACGACCAGATGCCGAACCCCAAGTGGGTGCTGGCGATGGGCGTGTGTGCCAGCTCCGGCGGCATGTTCAACAACTACGCGATCGTCCAGGGGGTCGACCACGTCGTCCCGGTCGACATGTACCTCCCCGGATGCCCGCCGCGGCCGGAGATGCTGATCGACGCGATCACCAAGCTCCACGAGCAGGTGCAGGCGACCAAGTTCGGCGTACGCCGCGAGGCCGAGGTCGAGGCGCTGGAGAACGCCGCCCTCGCGGCCCCGCCCACCCACGAGATGCGGGGGCTGCTGCGATGACCGAGCCGGAGCGGGCGACCGAGGGCGAGGACCGCACCCCCGCCAGTGCCACCGTGGGCACCGGCGAGGGAGCCGGGCCGGCGCGGGGCATGTTCGGGGTCAGCGGCAGCGGCGACACCAGCGGGTACGGCGGCCTGGTCCGCAGCCTCGTCCGCCCCGGCGCCGAGGAGCGCCCGTACGGCGGCTGGGTCGATGCCGCGGCCGACGCGCTGGTCGAGGTCGTGGGCGCCGAGCCGGGGGTGGTGATCCATCGCGGGGAGGTGACCTTCCACGTCCACCGCGAGCACCTGGTCGAGGTCGCCCGGCAGCTCCGCGACGACCCGCGGCTGAGGTTCGAGTTCTGTGGCGGGGTCAGCGGGGTGCACTACCCCGATGAGGCCGGCGCCGAGCTGCACGCCGTCTATCACCTGCTGTCGATGACCCACAACCGGCGCATCCGGATCGAGGTCAGTGCCCCGGACGTCGACCCGCATCTGCCCAGCCTGGTCGGGGTCTACCCCACCCTGGACTGGCACGAGCGGGAGACCTACGACATGTACGGCCTGGTCTTCGACGGGCATCCCGGGCTGGCCCGGATCCTCATGCCCGATGACTGGCCGGGTCATCCCCAGCGCAAGGACTACCCCCTGGGCGGCATCCCCGTGGAGTACAAGGGAGCAACGGTGCCGCCGCCCGACGAGCGGAGGGCCTACCAGTGACCACCGAGACGCACCCCGGCACCGATTTCACCGAGGCCGGCTTCGACACCAGCGAGGGCCGGGTCTTCACCGTCAGCGGCCAGGACTGGGACACCCTGACCGAGGAGCTCTCCGACCACGCGGACGAGCGGATCGTGGTCAACATGGGTCCCCAGCACCCCTCGACGCACGGTGTGCTGCGGCTGATCCTCGAGCTCGAGGGCGAGACGGTCACCGAGGCACGCTGCGGCATCGGCTACCTCCACACCGGCATCGAGAAGAACCTCGAATACCGCACCTGGACCCAGGGCACCACGTTCGTGACCCGGATGGACTACCTCGCGCCGCTGTTCAACGAGGCGACGTACTGCTTCGGGGTCGAGCGCCTGCTCGACATCGAGGACGACATCCCCGAGAAGGCGCAGGTCCTGCGGGTCCTGCTGATGGAGCTCAACCGGATCTCCTCCCATCTGGTCTGCCTGGCCACCGGCGGGATGGAACTGGGGGCCCTCACCGTGATGACCTGCGGGTTCCGCGAGCGCGAGCTCGTGCTCGACCTGTTCGAGCTCATCACCGGCCTGCGGATGAACCACGCCTACGTCCGCCCCGGCGGAGTGGCCCAGGACCTCCCCGACGGCGCCCTGGAGGAGATCCGCGACTTCATCACCCTGATGAAGAAGCGCCTGCCCGAGTACGCCGCGCTGTGCAACGCCAACCCGATCTTCAAGGGGCGGCTCGTGGGGGTCGGTCACCTGGACCTCGAAGGCTGCCTCGCGCTGGGGCTCTCCGGCCCGGTGCTGCGCAGCACCGGCTACCCGTGGGATCTGCGCAAGACCCAGCCCTACTGCGGGTACGAGGACTACGACTTCGACGTGATCACCTGGGACACCTGCGACGCCTACGGCCGCTTCCGGATCCGGCTCGCCGAGATGTGGGAGAGCCTGCGGATCGTGGAGCAGGCAACCGACCGGCTGGCCGGGCTGGTGGGCGCGCCGGTGATGGTCGCCGACAAGAAGATCGCCTGGCCCGCCCAGCTGGCCGTGGGCAGCGACGGACTGGGCAACTCCCTGGATCACATCCGGCACATCATGGGCGAGTCGATGGAGGCCCTGATCCACCACTTCAAGCTGGTCACCGAGGGCTTCCGGGTGCCGGCCGGCCAGGCCTACGCCGCCATCGAGGGCCCCCGCGGCGAACTCGGCGCGCACGTCGTCTCAGACGGCGGCACCCGCCCGTTCCGGGTGCACTTCCGCGATCCCTCCTTCACCAACCTCCAGGCCACCAGCGTGATGAGCGAGGGCGGCATGATCGCCGACGTGATCGTCGCGATCGCCTCCATCGACCCCGTGATGGGAGGCGTGGACCGATGAACCTCCCACGACCCGTGACGAGCGGGGATCGAGTCGGCGCAGCGGCGGCCGCGGAAGGACGGCGCTGATGGCCCTCGACGAAGACACCTACGCCGAGCTCCGGGAGATCGGCGCGCGCTACCCGCAGGCCCGGAGCGGACTGCTGCCCATGCTCCACCTGGTGCAGAGCGTGGAGGGGAAGGTGACCCCTGAGGGGATCGAGGCCTGCGCCGACGTCCTCGGCCTCAGTCCTGCCGAGGTGAGCGGGGTGGCCACCTTCTACACGATGTACAAGCGCCGGCCGGTCGGCGACTACCTGGTCGGGGTGTGCACCAACACCCTGTGCGCGGTGATGGGCGGGGACGCCGTCTTCGAGCGGCTCCAGCAGCATCTCGGGGTCGGCAACGACGAGACCACCGAGGACGGCCGGATCACCCTCGAGCACATCGAGTGCAACGCGGCCTGCGACTACGCGCCGGTGATGATGGTCAACTGGGAGTTCGTCGACGAGGTCACTCCCGATTCCGCCGTCGACCTGGTCGAGGACCTTCGCCAGGGCGCGGAGCGGACCTCGACCCGGGGGGCGCGGCTGTGCACCTGGCGTCAGGCCGAGCGGGTGCTCGCCGGCTTCGAGGACGACCGGGTGGACGAGGGGCCCTCCGCGGGAGAGGCATCCCTGGCCGGGCTCCGTCTGGCCCAGGAGCACGCCTGGTCGGCACCGGGGCTGCAACCACCGGGGGCCGATCGGGCCGGTCGGGCCGAGCTGTCGGGCGACGGGCAGGCCGGTTCGGTGCGGGAGCGCGGAGCGGAGCGCGAGGGCACCCCCGACGACAAGCACCGGGCGGTGCGCGAGGCCGACACCCACCGTGCCGAGAGCGAGACGGTCCAGGAGGAGAGCGATGACTGAGCCGGTGGACACCCTCACCCCGGTCCTGACCGCCAACTGGGCCGACGAGCGCAGTTGGACGCTGCCGGCCTATGAGTCCCGCGGTGGGTACGACGCCCTCGACCGCGCCTTCGCGATGGCGCCCGACGACGTCGTCGCGATGGTCAAGGACGCCGGCCTGCGCGGTCGGGGAGGGGCCGGCTTCCCGACCGGGATGAAGTGGTCCTTCATCCCCAAGGACAACCCCAACCCCACCTACCTGGTGGTCAACGCCGACGAGTCCGAACCCGGCACCTGCAAGGACATCCCGTTGATGATGGCCAGCCCGCACACCCTGGTCGAGGGGGTGATCGTGAGCTCGTACGCGATCGGCGCCAACCGTGCCTTCATCTACGTCCGCGGCGAGGTGCTGCACGTGATCCGCCGGCTGCGGGCCGCGGTCCGGGAGGCGTACGCCGCGGGCCACCTCGGGCAGGACATCCACGGCTCGGGGTTCGACCTGGAGCTGGTGGTCCACGCCGGCGCCGGCGCCTACATCTGCGGCGAGGAGACGGCGCTGCTCGACTCCCTGGAGGGCCGCCGCGGCCAGCCACGGCTGCGCCCGCCGTTCCCCGCGGTGGCGGGCCTCTACGCCAGCCCGACGGTGATCAACAACGCCGAGTCGATCGCCTCGGTGCCCAGCATCCTCAACCACGGCGCCGAGTGGTTCGCAGGCATGGGCACCGAGAAGAGCAACGGGTTCGGCATCTTCTCCCTGTCCGGGCACGTCGTCCGGCCGGGGCAGTACGAAGCGCCGCTCGGCATCACCCTGCGCGAACTGCTCGACCTCGCCGGCGGCATCCGACCCGGCCACGAGCTGAAGTTCTGGACCCCGGGTGGCTCATCGACCCCGATGTTCACCTCCGAGCATCTCGACGTGCCCCTGGACTTCGAAGGTGTGGCCGCGGCCGGATCGATGCTCGGCACCCGGGCCCTGCAGATCTTCGACGACTCGGTGTGCGTGCTGCGGGCGGTGCTGCGCTGGACCGAGTTCTACAAACACGAGTCGTGCGGCAAGTGCACCCCGTGCCGGGAGGGCACCTGGTGGCTCGTCCAGACCCTCACCGCCCTGGAGAAGGGGCAGGGCAGTGAGGCCGACCTCGACCTGCTGCTCGACCAGTGCGACAACATCCTGGGCCGCGCGTTCTGCGCCCTGGGGGACGGTGCCACCAGCCCGATCACCAGTTCGATCAAGTACTTCCGCGACGAGTACCTCGCCCATCTGATCCAGGGCGGCTGCCCCTTCGACCCCGCGGCCTCGACGGTGTGGGCCGACTCCGGCGCGGCCTCGGCGAGTGGCGTGACGCCGGCCGGGTCCGTCGAGGCCGGGGCACGGACGGAGGCCCACCGGTGAGCGAGCAGCAGGTCGAGAAGACCGTGACCCTGACCATCGACGGCCAACAGGTGACCGTCCCCGAGGGCACCTTGGTGATCCGGGCGGCGGAGAGGATCGGCGTCCAGATCCCGCGGTTCTGCGACCACCCGCTGCTGGAGCCGGCCGGGGCGTGCCGGCAGTGCCTGGTCGACATCCCCGACGCCGGCAACGGCCGGGGTTTCCCGAAGCCGCAGGCCTCCTGCACCATTCCGGTCGCCGAGGGGATGGTGGTGCAGACCCAGGCCACCAGCCCGGTCGCCGACAAGGCGCAGCAGGGGATCATGGAGTTCCTGCTGGTCAACCACCCGCTCGACTGCCCGGTGTGCGACAAGGGCGGCGAATGCCCCCTGCAGAACCAGGCGATGAGCAACGGCCGCGGCGAGAGCCGCTTCGAGGGCGTCAAGCGCACCTTTCCCAAGCCGATCAACCTCTCCCCGATGATCCTGCTCGACCGGGAGCGCTGCATCGTGTGCCAGCGCTGCACCCGCTTCGCCGCCGAGATCCCGGGCGACCCGTTCATCTCGCTGATCGAGCGGGGGGCGCAACAGCAGATCGGGATCGCCGAGGGGTCGCCGTTCCTCTCCTACTTCGCCGGAAACACCATCCAGATCTGCCCGGTGGGAGCGCTCACCTCCGAGCAGTACCGCTTCCGCTCCCGCCCCTTCGACCTGATCTCGACCGCCTCGGTCGCCGAGCACGACGCCTGCGGGGCCGCGATCCGGGTGGACCACCGCCGCGGCAAGGTGATGCGACGCCTCTCCGGTGAGGACCCCGAGGTCAACGAGGAGTGGATCAGCGACAAGGACCGCTTCGCCTTCCGCTACGCCACCGCCCGCGACCGGCTGGTCGACCCGCGGGTCCGCGAGACGGAGGCAGGCTCGGGGCGAACGGTCGGCGAGCAGCGGATGGCCTCCTGGCTGGAGGCGTTCGCCCTGGCCGCGCGCGGGCTGCGTGCCGCGGGCAGCGTGGCGGTGCTCAGCGGCGGGCGGGTCACCCGTGAGGACGCCGAGGCGTACGCCGGGCTGGCCCGCGACCTCGGCACCGCCGATGTCGACTTCCGGGCTCGCCCACTCTCCGCCGAGGAGACCGAGTTCCTGCGCGACCGGGTCGCCGGGCACCGCGACCTCGGCTATGCCGACCTGGAAGCCGCGCCGGTCGTCGTCCTCGTCGGCCTCGAGCCCGAGGACGAGGCGGGCACCATCTTCCTGCGCCTGCGCAAGGCCGCGCGCCGCGGCGCCCGCGTGCTCGCCGTGGCGCCGTACCTCAGCCGGGGCGCGGCCAAGCTCGGCGCGGAACTGGTCGCCACCGTGCCGGGTGAGGAGGCGACGGCGCTGGCCTCGCTCGACGTCCCCGACGGGACGGTCGTGCTGGCCGGGGAGCGGCTGGCGACCTCGCCGGGCGCCCTGCCCGCCGTCAGCGACCTGGCGGCCTGCACCGGCGCACGCTGGGCATGGGTGCCGCGCCGGGCCGGTGATCGAGGTGCCCTCGAAGCGGGACTGCTGCCCGCCGATGGTGGCCGCGACGCCGACCAGATCATCGCCGCCGTCCTGGCCGGTGAGATCCGCGGCCTGGTGGTCGGGGGTGTCGACCCCGACGACGTGAGCGACCCGGCGGCGTTCCGCGCGGCGCTGGAGGCGGCCGAGTTCGTGGTCAGCCTCGAACTGCGCGACACCGACGTGACCCGTGCCGCGGACGTCGTCCTGCCGGTGGCCGCGGCCAGCGAGAAGTCCGGCACCTTCCTCACCTGGGAGGGCAGACCGCGTCCGTTCCCGCAGGTCTTCGATCGGCCGGCCTGCTTCTCCGACGCCCGGGTCCTCCACGAGATCCGCAAGGAACTGGCCGCCCTCCCCGCCGAACTGCCGACCGCTGCCCCTGCCCGATCCGCAGACCCCGCCCGGTCGGCGGACATCCCCGGCCGCTCGGTGCGGGACACGGGCGCCGAGAGCGGCGTCCTCGCGCTGGCCACCTGGAAGCTGATGCTCGACAACGGGTCGATGCAGGAGGGCGACAAGCACCTCGCCGCCACCGCCCGGCCGGCGGTGGCCCGGGTCAGCCCAGCGACGTACGCCGCCCTCGACCCAGCGCCCGACGAGGGCCTGGTCACCGTCAGTGGCGATCGAGGCTCCTTCACCCTCCCGGTGGAGGTGGTCGACGGCATGGTCGAGGGCACCGTCTGGGTGCCGGCCAACTCCTGTGGCACCGGGGTGCTGGCCGGGCTGGCGAGCCCGGGCTCCCGGGTGTCCCTGACCGGAGGTGAGCGCTGATGCTGGAGATGTTCGGCCACGACCCGTGGTGGATCATCGGGATCAAGGTGCTGGCGATCTTCGTCGTGCTGGTGCTGCTGACCCTGTTCAACATCTGGTGGGAGCGCCGGGTGGTGGCGCGGATGCAGCACCGCATCGGCCCCAACGTCAACGGTCCGTTCGGGCTGTTGCAGAGCCTGGCCGACGGCGTGAAGCTGGCCTTCAAGGAGGACATCGTTCCGCGGGCCGCCGACAAGGTGGTCTTCGTCCTCGCGCCGATCATCGCCTGCGTGCCCGCCTTCGTGACCTTCAGCGTGATCCCGTTCGGCCCCGAGGTGAACCTGTTCGGTGTCACCACCCCGCTGCAGCTCACCGACCTGCCGGTCGCGGTGCTGTTCGTGATGGCGGTGGCCAGCATCGGTATCTACGGCATCGTGCTCGGCGGCTGGGCCAGCGGGTCGACGTACTCCCTGCTCGGTGGTCTGCGGTCCAGCGCCCAGATGATCTCCTACGAGGTCGCGATGGGCATCGCCCTGATCGCCGTCTTCATGCACGCCGGGTCGCTGTCGACCAGCGAGATCGTGGCCGCTCAGGACAACGTCTGGTTCGGCCTGACGCTGATGCCCAGCTTCGTCATCTACGTGATCGCGATGGTGGGCGAGACCAACCGCGCCCCGTTCGACCTCCCGGAGGCCGAGGGCGAGTTGGTCGGCGGTTTCCACACCGAGTACTCCAGCCTCAAGTTCGCCCTCTTCTTCCTCGCCGAGTACATCAACATGGCGACCGTCTCGGCGCTGGCGACGACCCTGTTCCTCGGTGGCTGGCACGCGCCGTTCTGGATCGACGAGGTGTGGGCCGGCGCCAACCAGGGCTACTGGCCGGTGCTCTGGTTCTTCGGCAAGGTGCTCTTCTTCATCTTCGTCTTCATCTGGCTGCGGGGCACCCTGCCCCGGATGCGTTACGACCAGTTCATGGCGCTCGGCTGGAAGGTCCTGATCCCGGTCTCGCTGGTCTGGATCGTGGGCGTGGCCGTGGTCCGGGTGGCGCGCAACGAGCTCGACGGCTTCTCCACTCAGACCAGCCTGATCCTGGCCGGGATCGCACTCGTGGCCCTGATCGCCCTGTTCTTCGTGGGCGGCGAGGACAGACCCGCGAGTACGCCGGAGGCCGGGGCCGGTGACAGGACCCCGGTGCCGGCCACCGCCCCCGGCCAGCAGGGAGCACGCAGCTTCCCGGTACCGCCGATGCCCGCCGGCGGCGCCGTCCAGGGTGTGGCGCCGCCGCTCACCTTCCCCCCCGAGCCGGCCCGCGAGCGCACCAGTACCACCACAGCGACAGCTGAGGAGACCCCATGAACACGCCATTCGAATGCCCGCTCCGCTCCGCTCCGAACGGGGACCCCCGATGAGCGAGGAGCAGAAGCCAGGCGTCGGGCAGCGCGTCAAGGAGAGCGTCTGGGACCCGGTCGCCGGGTTCGGCGTCACCTTCTCGACGATGTTCAAGAAGCCCGTCACCGAGCAGTACCCCTTCGAGAAGCAGCCCACCGCCCCCCGCTTCCACGGCCGTCACCAGCTCAACCGCTGGCCGGACGGGCTGGAGAAGTGCGTCGGCTGCGAGCTGTGTGCCTGGGCCTGTCCGGCGGACGCGATCTTCGTCGAGGGGGCCGACAACGACGACTCCGAGGACGGGGAGGGGCGCTTCAGCCCCGGCGAGCGGTACGGCCGCGTCTACCAGATCAACTACCTGCGCTGCATCCTGTGCGGACTGTGCGTCGAGGCGTGCCCGACCCGGGCCCTGACGATGACCAACGAATACGAACTCGCCGACGACAACCGGGCCGACCTGATCTATGAGAAGCAGGATCTGCTCGCACCGCTGCTGCCCGGCATGGAGTCGCCGCCGCACCCGATGCGGCTCGGTGAGGACGAGAGCGACTACTACCGCGACGCCACCCGCGCGCAACGGGAGGAACCGGGCACGCGGTGGACGCCCGCGGCGGCCGGTGCTGCGCCGGGGGAGGAGTGGCCCAAGGATCCGGCGGTCGACGCCACGGAGACCGGCGCATGACGGCGTTCTGGGTGCTGGCACCGGTGCTGGTGCTGGCCGCTCTCGGTCTGCTGTTCGTGCGCAAAGCCGTGCATGCGGCGCTCCTGCTCGCGGTCGTGATGATCAGCCTCGCCGTGCTCTACGCGGTGCTCGAGGCGCCGTTCCTCTTCGCCGTCCAGATCGTCGTCTACACCGGCGCGATCCTGATGCTGTTCCTGTTCGTCGTGATGCTGGTCGGCGTCGACGCCTCCGACTCGCTGGTCGAGACCATCCCCGGCCAGCGACTCAGCGCCGGCGTCGTCGGAATCCTCCTGCTCGTGCTGCTGCTGCTCGGATTCGGCCAACTCGGTCTGGGAGCCGCCCAGTCGCTGGGGGCGGCCGGTGGCAGCGACAACATCCGCGCGATCGCCGATCTGTTGTTCAGCCGGTACGTCGTCGCCTTCGAGGTCACCGCGGCCCTGCTCATCACCGCCGCGGTCGGCGCCATGGTGCTGGCCCACAAGGAGCGGCTGGAGCCGAAGCGTTCCCAGGCCGACCTGGCCGCGCAGCGGGTCCGAGACTTCAGTCAGCGCGGCGTTCACCTCGGCAACCTGCCCGCCCCCGGCACCTACGCCCGTCACAACGCCGTCGACACTCCGGCCCTGCTGCCCGACGGCGGCACCGTCCCCGGCTCGGTGCCGCGGGTGCTGGTCGCCCGCGGCAGCGTCCGGGACGTCGGCGGGTTCGCGTCCTCGCCCGGTTCGGGCGACGGCGGCGAGCAGGGGCCGGGGCCGAAGAGTCCGGCCGCCGAGCTCGTCGAGGCGCAGATCGAGGAGCGGGCCTGGACACGTCCGGCCGACGACGCCGACGGCCGGGCCGCAGCCCCGCCGGGCGTATCCGACCCCGATGACGGGCACGAGGACGCAGCCGTGACCGGTGACGCGGGTGAGCAGGGAGAGGAGAGTTGATGGACAGCGTGACCCCCTTCGTCGTGCTCAGCGCGATCCTGTTCAGCATCGGGGCCGTCGGGGTGCTGATCCGACGCAACGCGATCGTGGTGTTCATGTGCGTCGAGCTGATGCTCAACGCCGGCAACCTCGCGCTGGTCGCCTTCGCCTACCACCACGGCGGGCTCGACGGTCAGGTCGCCGCCTTCTTCGTGATGGTGGTCGCCGCGGCCGAGGTCGTGATCGGACTGGCGATCATCATGACGATCTTCCGCACCCGTCACTCGGCCTCGGTCGACGACGCCAGTCTGCTGAAGTGGTGAGCGCGCGATGAACACCGTGATCCTCTCCGCCGCCGAGCACGTCCCGGTGGTCGCTCCTACCGAGGCCTCCGGCGTCTTCGGGCTGATGTGGCTGATCATCGCCCTGCCCGCGCTCGGCGCCGTCGTCCTGCTACTCGGCGGCCGGCGTACCGACGCCTGGGGGCACCTGCTGGCCACCGCGCTGCCGATCGTCTCCTTCGTGCTCGGCGTGGCGATGTTCGTGGCGATGCTCGGCCGGGCCGAGGACGACCGGCAGGTCGGTCAGCACCTGTGGACCTGGTTCGAGACCTCCGATCTGAGCGTCGGCATGGACCTGCTGCTCGACCCGTTGAGCATCCTGTTCGTCCTGCTCATCACCGGCGTCGGCAGCCTGATCCACGTCTACTCGATCGGCTACATGGCGCACGACCCGCGGCGGCGCAGGTTCTTCGCCTATCTGAACCTCTTCCTCGCCGCGATGCTCACCCTGGTGCTGGCGGACAACTACCTGGTGCTCTTCCTCGGCTGGGAGGGGGTCGGCCTGGCGTCGTACCTGCTGATCGGCTTCTGGCAGCACAAGCCGTCGGCGGCAGCGGCGGCGAAGAAGGCCTTCGTGATCAACCGGGTCGGCGACATGGGCCTCTCGACCGCGATCATGCTCGCCTTCGTCACCTTCGGGTCGACCAGTTTCGCGGTGATCAGCGCCGGCGCGCCCGAGGCCTCCGAGACGACGATGACGATCCTGGGGCTGCTCCTCCTGCTCGGCGCCTGCGGCAAGTCCGCCCAGGTGCCGCTGCAGGCCTGGCTGCTGGACGCGATGGAGGGCCCGACCCCGGTGTCGGCACTCATCCACGCCGCGACCATGGTCACCGCCGGCGTCTACCTCGTGGTGCGCTCCAACTTCGTCTTCGAACTCGCCCCGGCGGCCCAGACCGTGGTCGTCGTGGTCGCCGTCGTCACCCTGCTGTGGGGGGCGGTGATCGGATGTGCCAAGGACGACGTCAAGAAGGTGCTCGCCGGCTCCACGATGAGTCAGATCGGCTACATGATGCTCGGCGCCGGCCTGGGCGTCGCGGGCTACGCCTTCGCGATCTTCCACCTGCTCACGCACGGCTTCTTCAAGGCCAACATGTTCCTCGGCGCCGGCTCGGTGATGCACGCGATGGACGACGACGTCGACATGCGACGGTACGGCGGACTGCGGCTGCCGATGCCGGTCACCTTCCTCACCTTCGCGATGGGGTACCTCGCGATCATCGGGTTCCCGGGTTTCTCGGGGTTCTTCTCCAAGGACAAGATCATCGAGACCGCCCTGGCCGAGAACCTCCTGGTCGGATCGCTCGCGCTGCTGGGTGCCGGGATCACCGGCTTCTACATGACCCGGCTGATGCTGATGACCTTCTTCGGGAAGAGGCGCTGGCGTGACGGGGTGCACCCGCACGAGTCGCCGGCGGTGATGACCGGTCCGCTGGTGGCTCTCGCCGCGCTCTCCGTACTCGGCGGCGTCCTCATCCTGGGCAACTGGATCTCCGACTTCCTCACCCCCGTGGTCGGCCATGCCGAGCACGCGGCACCGCCGATCCCGGCGTGGGCCGTCTCGGTACTCACCGTGGCGGTGGTGGCGGTCGGCGTGACCGGCGCCTGGCTGATGTTCGGCCGCCGCAGTGTCCCGGAGGCTCCGCCCGAACCGCACGGCCCGCTCGGTTGGGCGGTCACCGCCGGGCGCAACGACCTCTACGGCGACCAGATCAACGACACGCTCGTGGTGGGTCCCGGAGCCACGGTGACGCGCACCGTCGTCGACGTCGACAAGCACGTCGTCGACGGCGTCCTCACCGGGGGCCCGGTCGCGGTCGGCGCGATCGCGGGGGTGCTCCGCCGCCTCGAGAACGGCTACGTCCGCAGCTACGCGCTCTCCGTGCTGACCGGCGCGGTCGTCGTGATCGCGGCCCTGCTGGCGGTGAATCTCGCATGAGTGCCGTGTCGAGGCGCGCGACCCGCTGTCGCGCGGTGCCGTCCAACCTGAGCCATGAGGTGGGGCGAGCGGGTCGGCGACCCTCCGCTGTGACCCTCACGAGGGGGATCCGATGAGTTTTCCGCTGCTGACCCTGCTCTGGGTGGTCCCGTTCGTCGCGGCGCTGGCGACGGCGTTCGCCGGCGCGCGCGCCAGGGCGGTCGCCATGGGCGGCGCCCTGCTCACCCTGGTGCTCGGCGTCGTCGCGGTGGCGGCGTACAACTCCGGCGACGGCGAAGGCTTCCGGCTCACCGAGACGCACGAGTGGATCGGTGCCTTCGGCGTCCACTACGCCCTGGGGCTCGACGGTCTGGGCGTCCTGCTGGTGGCGCTCACCGTGGTCCTGGTGCCGATCGTACTGCTGGCCTCCTGGCGCGACACGGATCGCGCCGGCTTCTTCGCCTGGGCGCTCGCGCTGGAGGCGTTCTCGCTGGTGGTCTTCTGTGCCACCGACGTCTTCCTGTTCTACGTCTTCTTCGAGGCCACCCTGGTGCCGGCGTACTTCCTGATCGGGAGCTACGGCCGCTCCGGGTCCGGTGCGGCGGCGCTGAAGTTCCTGATGTACCAGCTCGGGGGCGGGCTGGTCATGCTCGCCTCGGTGATCGGCCTCTACGTCGTCTCCGCCAACGCCGGGTCGCCGTCCTACCTCATCGACGACCTGGCCGCCCTGGACATCTCCGAGACCACCCAGCGGTGGCTCTTCATCGGGTTCTTCATCGCGTTCGCGGTCAAGGCGCCGATCTTCCCGCTGCACACCTGGCTGGCGGACACCACCGAGAAGGCCACCCCGCCGACCAGCGTGCTGCTGGTGTGCATCCTGGACAAGATCGGCACCTTCGGCATGCTGCGCTTCTGCCTCGGGTTGCTGCCCGACGCGAGCGCCTGGGCGACCCCGGTCGTGGTGGTGCTGGCGCTGATCTCGATCGTGTACGGCGCGTTCCTGGCGATCGGTCAGGACGACCTGCTCCGCCTGATCGGCCTGACCTCGCTGAGCCACTTCGGCTTCATCACCCTGGGCATCTTCACGCTCACGCCCGAGGGTGGCTCCGGCTCGGTCCTCTACATGGTCAACCACGGTGTCGCCACCGCCGCGCTCTTCCTGGCGGCCGGGTTCTTGATCCAGCGCCGCGGCACCAGCCTGATCTCGGAGATGACCGGTGTGGAGAGCCGGGCCCCGATCCTGGCCGGGCTCTTCCTCGTCGCCGGTCTGGCCACCGCCGGTCTCCCCGGGCTCTCCCAGTTCGTCTCCGAGATCATGGTGATGATCAGCGCCTTCGACTACCACTGGCTGGCAGGCGTCGTCTCCGTCACCGGCATCGTGCTCGCCGCGATCTACGTGCTCTGGGCCTACCAGCGCATCTTCACCGGACCTTGGGGCGGCCGCGCCGCCGGTGGCGGGGGTCCTGCCGGCCAGGCCGACGGCACCTCCCCGCCCGGGATCGGTGCCGAACCGGCCTCGGCCGAACCGGTCGCGGTCAACGACCTGGGCCGTCGGGAGATCGGCGTCCTGGCGCCGTTGACACTGGCGCTGGTGCTGTTCGGCTTCCTGCCCGGCCCGCTGCTGGACGTGGTCAATCCGACCGTCGACCAGCTCATCGAGCACGTCGGCGTGGAACAGGACGGCCCCACCGTCGCCATCGCTGAGGACACCACCACCGAGGAGGGGCACTGATGGAGCCGTTCTCCGCACCCGGCCTGGAGTACGCCGAGCTGTGGCCGCTGATGGTCGTGCTCGGGGTGGCACTGGTCGGCATCCTGGTGGAGGCCTTCGTGCCCCGCGAACGCCGCTTCGTGACCCAGGCGGTGCTCGCCATCGGTGCCCTCGGGGTCGCCCTGGTCGGCACGGTCGTGGTCGGCGTACGCCTCCAGGTGGTGGCCGACGGGGCCGCCCGCGGGCTGATCACCTCCCAGGGGTCGCTCGCGGTCGACGGTCCGAGCGTGTTCCTGTGGGGGCTCACCCTCGTGTTCGCACTGGCCGGTGCCATGCTCTTCGCCGAGCGGCGGGTCCACGCCGGGGTCTCGGTCTTCGCAGGTCAGGCCGCGGCGCTTCCGGGCACCGCGGCCGAGCGCGACGCGTCGAGTCGCGGGCTGGAGCACACCGAGGTCTACCCGCTGATGCTGTTCGCGGTGGGCGGGATGATGCTCTTCCCGGCCTCCAGCGACCTGCTGATGATGTTCGTCGCCCTCGAGGTGCTCTCGCTGCCGCTCTACATCCTGTGCGGGCTGGCGCGCCGCCGCCGGCTGCTCAGCCAGGAGGCGGCGCTCAAGTACTTCCTGCTCGGCGCCTTCTCCTCCGGCTTCTTCGTCTACGGCATGGCGCTGGTCTACGGGTACGCCGGGTCGATGGACCTGGCCGCGATCAGTGAGGCGATCAACTCCGACATCGGCAACCACGACCTGCTGCTGCTCGGGGTGGGCCTGATGTCGGTCGGGCTGCTGTTCAAGGTGGGTGCGGTGCCGTTCCACGCCTGGACCCCGGACGTGTATCAGGGCGCCCCGACCGCCGTCACGGCGTTCATGGCGGCCTGCACCAAGATCGCCGCCTTCGGTGCCCTCCTGCGGCTCTTCTACGTGGCGCTCGGAGACGACCGGTGGAGCTGGCAGCCGATGATCTGGGTGGTCGCGATCCTGACCATGCTGCTCGGGTCCGCGCTGGCGATCGTGCAGACCGACGTCAAGCGGATGCTGGCCTACTCGGCGATCGCGCACACCGGGTTCTTGCTGACCGGCCTGCTCGGGGTCCAGGCCCCGGCGGACCTCGGGCCCTCCGAGATCAGCTCGCTCCAGGCGGTGCTGTTCTACCTGGCGGCGTACTCGCTGGCGACGGTCGGCGGATTCGCCATCGTCACGGTGGTGCGCGACGCCGGGGGAGAGGCGACCCGATTCGCCAGCTGGGCGGGCCTGGGCAAGCGGGCGCCGGTGCTGGCGGGTGTGTTCGGGTTCCTGCTGCTCTCGATGGCGGGCATCCCGCTGACGGCCGGCTTCGTCGGCAAGTGGGCGGTCTTCGAGGTCGCCCTCGCGGCCGGGGCCTGGCCGGTGGTGCTGGTCGCGATCGCCGCCAGCGTGGTCGCGGTCTTCTTCTACGTCCGGTTCATCTGGCTGATGTTCTTCACCGATCCCGTCGACGGCGTGGAGCCGGCGGCGGTCACCGTGCCCTCCCCGCTCACCTCGCTGGTGATCGGCGTGTGCGCGCTGGGCACCGTGCTGCTCGGTGTCCTGCCCGGCCCGGTTCTCGCTCTGCTGGCCGATGCGGGATCATTCATCAGGTGAGTACTCCCTCGACCGCCGCGCTCGCCCTCCCGGTCACCGACCCGGAGGTCGAGCAGCGTCTGCGCAGCCGACTCGACCTGGTGGAGAAGGCCCTGGCCGGCCACGTGCAGAGCCGGGCCCCCTTCGTCACCGAGGCGGCGACGCACCTGCTGGCCGCGGGGGGCAAGCGGTTCCGGCCGCTGCTGGTGCTGCTCGCGGCGGAGACCGGCCCGCACCCCGACGCCGAGGAGGTGCTCACCGCGGCCTGCGCGGTCGAGCTGGTGCACCAGGCCTCGCTCTACCACGACGACGTGATGGACGAGGCGCTCGTACGCCGTAGCGCCGACACCGCCAACGCGCGGTGGGACAACCACGTCGCGATCCTCACCGGCGACTTCCTCTTCGCCCGCTCCTCGGAGCTGACCGCCGAGCTGGGCCCGGAGGGTGTGCGGATCCAGGCGGAGACCTTCGCCCGGCTGGTCGAGGGCCAGATCCTCGAGACCGTGGCGCCCGGTCCCGACGCCGACCCGGTCGCCCATCACCTGGAGGTGGTGGCCGGCAAGACCGGCGCGCTGCTGGCCACCTCGGCCCGCTACGGCGCGATGTTCTCCGGTGCGTCGGAGGAGATCACGCGGGCCCTGACGGCGTACGGCGAGATCGTGGGCACCGCCTTCCAGATCTCCGATGACATCCTCGACATCGCCTCCGAGTCCGAGGAGTCGGGCAAGACCCCCGGCACCGACCTGCGCGAGGGCGTGCCCACCCTGCCCGTGCTCTTCGCCCGGCGTGCTGCGCGCGCCGAGGACGCTCGGTTGATCGAGCTGCTCGACACCGATCTGTCCGAGGACGCCGACCTCGCCGAGGCGCTCATCCTGCTGCGTGCGCACCCCGCCATGGCCGAGGCCCGTGCCTACGTCGTCGCCCGGGCCGCCGAGGCCAAGCAGGTCCTCGGCGCGCTGCCCGAGGGGCCGGTCCGGTCCGCCCTGGAGGCCTTCGCCGACATCGTCGCGGTGCGCACCAGCTGAGGCCGGTGCCGAGGGGCTTCGTCACCCTCGTTGGCAGAATCGTTGGTGTACTGACTATATTTGTCGGTCACCACACCCGGAGGAGCAGCGCGATGCAGTACTACCGAGACGGATTCCACCCTGGCGACCCGGCGGTGGTGCCCGCCGACCGGCCGGCGCCCACCCTCCTCCCCGACTCGGTGGATGTGCTGATCGTCGGCACCGGCCCCGCCGGTCTGGTACTCGCCGCCCAACTGGCCCGGTTCCCGGGCATCACCACCCGGATCGTCGAGCGGCGTACCGGACCGCTCGAGATGGGCCAGGCGGACGGCGTGGCGTGCCGCACCATCGAGATGTTCCAGGGCTTCGGCTTCGCCGAGCAGTTGCTGCACGAGGCCTACTGGGTCAACGAGACCGTCTTCTGGGGACCGGCCGAGGGGCGGCGCGACCACATCGTGCGCACCGGCCGGGTGCAGGACGTCGAGGACGGGCTGAGCCAGATGCCGCACGTCATCATGAACCAGGCCCGGATCCATGAGTATCTCCTCCAGGCGATGCGGAACTCGCCGACGAGGCTGGCGCCCGACTACGGGCTCGAGTTCATCGACCTGGAGGTGGCCGAGGACGGCGCCCACCCGGTCACCGTCACCCTGCGTGATGTCACCGACGACACCACCCGCACCGTCCGCGCGTCGTACGTGATCGGCTGCGACGGCGCCCGTAGCGGCGTTCGGAAGGCGATCGGCCGCGAACTGGTCGGCGACCGGGCCAACCACGCCTGGGGCGTGATGGACATCCTGGCCTCCACCGACTTCCCCGACATCCGGTTCAAGGCGGCGATCCAGTCCGCCGCGGGCGGCAGCATCCTGCTCATCCCTCGTGAGGGCGGCCATCTGGTGCGCCTCTACGTCGACCTCGGCGTCGTGACCGAGGACAACCGCGAGGAGATCCGGGGGATGAGCGCGGAGCAGGTGGCCGAGGTCGCCAACCGGGCGCTCCACCCCCATTCCCTCGAGGTGAAGGAGACCGTGTGGTTCTCCGTCTACGAGGTGGCCCAGCGGCTCACCGACGGGTTCGACGACGTCGCGGGCCGGGGTAGCGACCGTGGGCCGCACGTCTTCATCGCGGGCGACGCCTGCCACACGCACAGTGCCAAGGCCGGCCAGGGCATGAACGTGTCCATGCAGGACGCGTTCAACCTGGGCTGGAAGTTGGCCGCGGTGCTCGAGGGGCGCAGCGACGCCAGCCTGCTGGAGACCTACTCCGCCGAGCGTCAGCCGGTGGCCCAGGAGCTGATCGACTTCGACAAGGAGTGGTCGGCCATGCTCGCGGGCGGGGCCGTCGACAGCGCCTCGGCCGCGGAGGTCAGCGACTACTTCGTCCGGCAGGGCCGGTACACCGCGGGGGTCGCGGTCCGCTACACCCCGTCCCGGCTCACCGGCACCGGCGAGCATCAGCAGCTGGCGACCGGCTTCGAGGTCGGCACCCGCTTCCACTCCGCGCCGGTCGTGCGGGTCGCGGACGGCAAGAGGATGGAACTGGGGCACTGTGCGGCGGCCGACGGTCGCTGGCGTCTCTACGCCTTCGCCGACGCAGCCGGCACCAGGCTCGAAGAGCTGTGCGAGTGGCTGGTCAGTGCCGAGGAGTCGCCCGTGGTCCGGCACTCCCCGAAGGGGGCGGACCTCGACGCCGTGATCGACGTACGCGGGATCTGGCAGCGGCCGCATGCGGACATCGACTTCGGTGGCCTGCCGCACCTCCTGCGTCCGGCGACCGGCCGGCTCGGCCTCACCGACTACGAGAAGGCGTTCGCGCCCGACCTGAAGTCGGGCCCGGACATCTTCGACCTGCGCGGTGTCTCGCGCGCCGAGGGCGCCCTGGTCCTCGTGCGCCCCGACCAGTACGTCGCCCAGGTGCTCCCGCTCGACGGGTACGCCGAGCTGAGCGCCTTCTTCGCGGACCTGCTCACCGTTCCGGCCGCGCGATGACCCCAGCAGAGCCGGTCGGCGAGCCGCTCGTCCGCCACACCGGGCACCTGCTGCGACGTGCCCAGCAGGTGCACACGGCGGTCTGGCAGCGCGACGTCTCCACCCAGGTGACCAGCGTCCAGTACGCCGTCCTCTCGGTGCTGCGGGCCAGACCCGGCGCGAGTCAGGCCGAACTCGGCGCCGAACTGGTGCTGGACCGCTCGACGGTCGCCGACCTCGTGGTCCGGATGACCGGGCGTGGCCTCATCGCCCGGGAGCAGGACCCGACCGACCGGCGACGCAAGGTGTTGACCCTCACCGCGGACGGCCGGGCGAAGCTGGCCGACCTGCGTCCGAAGGTGGACGGGCTCGAACCGGTGCTCACCGCCGGTCTCACCGACGACGACGCGGTCGAGTTCCGCCGGATGCTCCAGACCATCCTGGACGCGGCAGGCGAGTCCGAACTGGTCGACTGAACTGCGCTTACGGCGCGACCCGCGACAGCTCGCGGCCTTCCGGACGTGGGCCAGAGGGTCAGAAGCGCACGACCCGGGTGAGCCTGGTCTGGTCGTGGTACCGGAGGGTGTAGTCGCCCTCGTGGAGGGACCGCTGCCAGGGCGGCCAGCGATGCGGCGATGGTGGCCAGTCGCATGAGTGCCTCCTCAAGACTCGGTGTCGCGCGAGACGTTACTCAGACCGTGCGGGGATCGGGGTTGGGGGCCGCGGCCCCGACCGTGCGGCGTACCCTCATCGGGTGTCGGAGCAGCGCAGGGGAGTGGCATTCGGCTTCGCGGCCTACGGCATCTGGGGACTCTTCCCCCTGTACTGGCCGCTCCTGGAGCCGGCCGGGGCCGGCGAGATCCTCGCGCACCGCTTGCTCTGGTCCCTGGTGGTCATGGGTGTGCTGGTTGTCGCGCTACGCCGCTGGAGCCGGCTGCGTGCACTGCTGGCCGATCGGCGCCGGATGCGGATCCTCCCGCTGGCTGCCGTCGCCGTCAGCCTCAACTGGTTGATCTACATCGGCGCGGTCAACAGCGGTCACGTCGTCGAGGCATCCCTCGGATACTTTGTGAACCCGCTCGTCACCGTCCTGTTCGGCGTGCTGCTGCTCGGCGAGCGGCTCCGGCCGATGCAGTGGGCCGCTCTGGGGGTCGCCGCCCTGGCGGTCGTCGTACTCACTCTCGATCTCGGCCGGCCGCCGTGGATCGCGCTCGGCCTCGCCCTCTCCTTCGGCAGTTACGGTCTGCTCAAGAAGCGCGCCGACGCCGGCGCCATCGAGAGCCTCACCGTGGAGACGGCCGTGGTCGCGCCGATCGCGCTCGCGTACGTCGCCTGGCTGGGTGCCCTCGGGCGTGGCCACTTCGTCGGCGAGGGACCGACGCTGACGACCCTGCTGATCGGCTCGGGCGTGGTGACCGTGGTGCCGCTGTTGTGCTTCGGTGCCGCCGCCACCCGGATCCCGCTGACCATGCTGGGTCTGTTGCAGTACCTCACCCCGATCGCCCAGTTCCTGCTCGGCGTCCTCTACTTCCACGAGTACATGCCGCCCGGCCGGTGGGCCGGCTTCGCGCTGGTCTGGGTGGCGCTGGTCGCCTTCACCGTCGAGGCCCTCACCCACGCCCGGCGCGAGCAGCTCCGCCGTGCCGCCGAGTCCGCGGCCATCTGACGCTCTCCCGGACCGTTGAGTGGGTCCTCCCGGACCGTTGAGTGGGTCCTCCCGAACGGTTGAGTGGGTCCTCCCG
>NZ_KE383928.1:446929-945781 GCF_000422825.1 Nocardioides insulae DSM 17944
GTTGAGTGGGTCCTCCCGAACGGTTGAGTGGGTCCTCCCGAACTGTTGAGTGGGTCCTCCCGGACCGTTGAGACGGTCCTCCCGGAACCGACAACTCAACCGTCCACGGCCCACAACTCGACCGTCCAGAACCCACAACTCAACGGTCGGCAGGGCCCAACTCGACCGTCCACAACCCACAACTCGACCTGCGGGACCGCGACCAACGAGATCGAGCCGGCGTACGAGTACGCCGGCTCGATCAGGTGTAGCGCTGGGTCAGACGACGGTCCAGGTGTCGCCCGCGCCGAGGAGGGCACCGAGGCGCTCATCGGGGGAGGCGGCGGCGGCGTCGACGGCGGCGCTGACCTGGGCACGGGCCTGGTCGTCGTAGGTCGGTCGCTCGACCTGGCGGAAGATGCCGATCGGAGCCTGGTGGAGGTAGTCGGCCGCGGTGAGCCGGGAGATCGCGAAGGCCACGGTGGGGTCGGTGTTGTGCGCGTCGTGGACGAGCACGGCGTCCAGGCCGACCTCCTCGACCTGGGCGACCTTGACACCGCCGGTGGCGGGGTCGCGGACGACGCCCTTGGCACCGCCGGCGAAGACGATCGGCTCGCCGTGGACCAGCGGGATGATCGACTCGTCCTTGGTGTCGCGGCCCTTGAGGTCCTCGAAGGCGCCGTCGTTGAAGATCGGGCAGTTCTGGTAGATCTCCACCAGCGAGGTGCCCCGGTGGGCGGCGGCCGCGGAGAGCACCGAGGTGAGGTGCTTGCGGTCGGAGTCGATGGTGCGGGCCACGAAGGACGCCTCCGCGCCCAGGGCCAGCGAGACCGGGTTGAACGGCTGGTCGATCGAGCCGACCGGGGTCGACTTGGTGACCTTGCCGGTCTCCGAGGTGGGGGAGTACTGACCCTTGGTGAGCCCGTAGATGCGGTTGTTGAACAGCAGGATCGTCATGTTGACGTTGCGCCGCAGGGCGTGGATGAGATGGTTGCCACCGATCGAGAGGGCGTCGCCGTCACCGGTGACCACCCACACCGAGAGGTCCTCGCGCGCGGTCGCCAGACCGGTCGCGATCGAGGGCGCCCGGCCGTGGATCGAGTGCATCCCGAAGGTGTCCAGGTAGTACGGGAAGCGCGAGGAGCAGCCGATCCCGGAGACGAAGACGATGTTCTCCCGGCGCAGGCCGAGGTCGGGGAGGAACCCCTGGACGGCCTTGAGCACGGCGTAGTCACCGCAGCCGGGGCACCAGCGGACCTCCTGGTCGCTGGTGAAGTCCTTGCCGGTCTGGGTCTGGCCCTCGGGCAGGGCGGGGACGAGCTCGGTGCCGGTGCGGAACGCAGGCAGACCCAGCTCGGTGGAAGCGTCGGTCGCGGTCACTTGGCAACCTCCAGATCGGTCGTGGACTCGGGATCGATGTTCTGGGCGAGGTCGACGGGCACGCCCTCGGCTTCGCCGACGAGCTCGGCGATGGCGTCGGCGAGCTCGGCGGCCTTGAGCGGCAGACCGCGCACGACGTTGAAGCCGACCGCGTCGACGAGGTACTCCGCGCGCAGGAGCAGGGAGAGCTGGCCGAGGTTCATCTCGGGCACGAGGATCTTGTCGTAGCCCTGGAGGATCTCGCCGAGATCCTTCGGGAACGGGTTGAGGTGGCGCAGGTGGGCCTGGGCGACGTTGAAGCCGGCCTTGCGGACCCGTCGTACGCCGGCGCCGATCGGGCCGTAGGTCGAACCCCAGCCGATCACCAGCACGCGGGCCCGGCCGGAGGGGTCGTCGACCTCGAGCGGCGGCAGGGAATCGGCGATCTTGTCGATCTTGGCCTGGCGCAGCCGGACCATCTTGTCGTGGTTGGCCGGGTCGTAGGAGATGTTGCCGTGCCCGTCGCCCTTCTCCAGGCCGCCGATGCGGTGCTCGAGGCCGGCGGTGCCGGGGATCGCCCACGGACGGGCGAGGGTCTCGGGGTCGCGGGCATAGGGCTCGAACTCCGGCGTGGATCCGTCCTCGCCCACGGCGGGCGCGGTCGCGAAGCCGGGGTCGATGGTGGGCAGTTCGGAGATCTCCGGGATCCGCCACGGCTCGGAGCCGTTGGCGATGTAGCCGTCGGAGAGCAGCATCACCGGGGTGCGGTAGGTGACCGCGATCCGGGCGGCCTCCAGGGCGGCGTCGAAGCAGTCGCCGGGCGACTGCGGCGCCACGATCGCGACGGGGGCCTCGCCGTTCCGGCCGAACATGGCCTGCAGCAGGTCGGCCTGCTCGGTCTTGGTCGGCAGGCCGGTGGAGGGCCCGCCGCGCTGGACGTTGACCACCAGCAGCGGCAGTTCGGTCATCACGGCCAGGCCGATCGCCTCGGACTTCAGCGCGATGCCGGGGCCGGAGGTGGTCGTGACGCCGAGCGCGCCGGCGTAGGAGGCGCCGATCGCGGCACCGATGCCGGCGATCTCGTCCTCGGCCTGGAGGGTGGTGACGCCGAAGGACTTGTGCTTGGACAGTTCATGCAGGATGTCCGAGGCCGGGGTGATCGGGTAGGACCCGAGGAAGACCGGCAGGTCGGAGCGGACGCCGGCGGCCACCAGGCCGTAGGCCAGGGCGAGGTTGCCGGAGATGTTGCGGTAGGTGCCCGGTGCCATGGGGGCGGGCTTGATCTCATAGGAGACCGCGAACGCCTCGGTGGTCTCGCCGAAGTTCCAGCCGGCCTTGAACGCCGCGATGTTGGCCTCGCGGATGTCGGGCACCTTGGCGAACCGCTTGGTCAGGAAGCCGATGGTCGGCTCGGTCGGGCGGCCGTACATCCAGGACAGCAGGCCCAGGGCGAACATGTTCTTCGCCCGGGCGGCGTCCTTGCGGGACAGGCCGAACTCCTTGACCGCCTCGACGGTCATGCCGGTCAGGTCGACGGGGTGTACGGCGTACTCGCCCAGCACCGAGCCGGCGTCGCCGATCGACTCCAGCGGGTCGGCGTCGTAGCCGGCCTTGGAGAGGTTGCGCTTGGTGAAGTCGTGGGAGTCGACGATGACGGTGGCGCCCTTGGGCAGGTCGCCGAGATTGGCCTTGAGGGCGGCGGGGTTCATCGCGACCAGCACGTCGGGCGCGTCGCCGGCGGTGAGGATCTGGTGGTCGGCGAAGTGCACCTGGAAGGACGACACGCCGGGGATGGTGCCCTGTGGGGCGCGGATCTCGGCGGGGAAGTTGGGGAGCGTCATCAGGTCGTTGCCGAAGATGGCGGACTCCTGGGTGAACCGGTCACCGGTGAGCTGCATGCCATCGCCGGAATCACCGGCGAACCTGATGATGACGCGGTCAAGCTGCTGGACCTGCTTGGACACCCTGATACTTCCCTTGCTCGATGGTCTCAGCGGACTCCCGTACTGGAGAGCGCCGCCGACTCTTCAGGGTAGTCCGCGCCCCCATGTCAACCGAACCGTCTCCCCGGTTGGACATGTGTGTCGTCTCACGCGGCGCCGCCGGATCTCGTGATTTCTGCGCGACACGCCGATCTGTTGACAGTGGAGCAATTAAGTTGAGTAGTCTCATAGAGATTCCTGAAATGATTGAAAAGCTGAGCAATGGACACGGAGTGTGGGACCGATGAGGAAGAACGCAGGAAGATGGGGAGTGGCCGGTCTCGTCGGGCTCGGTCTCGTGCTCGCCGGGTGCGGTGGAGCCGACGGTGCCGCGTCCGGCGACGAGACGATCTCGATCGTCGGCTACGCCGTGCCGGAGGCCGCCAACAAGGCGATCGCCGCCGAGTTCACGCAGACACCGGAGGGCGACGGGGTCGGCTTCCGGACCTCGTACGG
Source organism: Nocardioides insulae DSM 17944 (assembly GCF_000422825.1). Lineage (GTDB taxonomy): Bacteria > Actinomycetota > Actinomycetes > Propionibacteriales > Nocardioidaceae > Nocardioides > Nocardioides insulae. The sequence goes on from NZ_KE383928.1 coordinate 450,706, forward strand.
CGCCTCGGGTGACCAGAGTCGTGCCGTCGTCGAGGGACTCGACGCCGACTACGTCCACCTGTCGGTGGGCTCGGACGTCGACCGGCTGGAGGAGGAGGGCCTGGTCGACCCCTCGTGGGACCAGGGTGAGAACAAGGGCATCGTGTCCACCTCGATCGTGGTCCTCGCGGTCCGCGACGGGAACCCGAAGAACATCCAGGGCTGGGATGACCTGATCAAGCCGGGGGTCGAGATCGTCACCCCCAACCCCGCGTCGTCGGGCTCGGCCCGGTGGAACGCGCTGGCCGCGTGGGGTCACATCGTCAAGAACGGCGGCACCGAGGCGGAGGGGACGGCGTACCTGGACAAGCTGTTCGCCAACGTGGTGTCGCTGACCAACAGTGGTCGGGACGCCACCACGGCGTTCCTCGACGGCACCGGGGACGTGCTGCTCGCCTACGAGAACGAGGCGATCCTGGCGGCGCAGAACGACGAAGGCTTCGAGTACGTCATCCCGGAGACCACCGTGCTGATCGAGAACCCCGGCGCCGTGCTGAAGGACGCCTCCGCTCCCTCCCAGGACTGGTTGGACTTCGTGCTGGGCACCGAGGGGCAGAAGCAGTTCGCCCTGACCGGCTTCCGTCCGGTGAACACCGCCGAGCCGGGGGTGGTCGACTTCGAGGCGCTCGGGCTCGAGCCGGCCGACATCGAGGGCGCACCGGACCCCGAGGACCCCTTCCCGGCGGTGCCACACCTGCTGACCCTGGAGAAGGACTTCGGCGGCCCCGGCTGGGACGCCGTCAAGGACGAACTGTTCGGCACCGGCGAGGACGGCGAGCCGCTGGGCATCGTGACGGAGTCGATCGCGAAGTCCGGCAAGGCGACCGGGTGACGCGGAGTCGTGGCTGAACTGATCGGGACGAGGCCGGCCGCATCCCGGCCGGCCCTCGCCCACAACCTGACGCGCACCTCGGGCATCGGCCTGGGACTCACCATGCTGTGGTTCAGCCTGCTCGTGCTGCTGCCGCTGGCCGCCGTGATCGTGACCGCGTCCCAGGCCGGCTGGAGCGGCTTCTGGAGCACGATCACCAACGACCAGACGGCGGCCTCGATCCGGCTCACGGTGCTCGCGGCGGTCGTGGTCACCGCGCTCAACGTCTTCACCGGTACCGCGATCGCGTGGGTGCTGGTCCGCGACCACTTCCCCGGCAAGGGCCTGCTGGAGTTGATCATCGACGTCCCGTTCGCGCTGCCCACCATCGTGGCGGGCCTGGTGTTGCTCTCGCTCTACGGCAACGAGAGTCCGCTCGGCCTGCACTGGGCGAACACGCAGTGGTCGGTCTACCTGGCGTTCCTGTTCGTCACGCTGCCCTTCGTCGTACGCACCGTGCAGCCTGTCCTGGAGGAGCTGGAGTCCGATGTCGAGGAGGCGGCGGCCTCCCTGGGTGCCAGTCGGGTCACCACCTTCCGGCGGATCATCCTGCCGAGCCTGGCGCCCGCGATCGCAGCCGGAGCCGCCCTCTCCTTCGCCCGTGCGGTGGGGGAGTACGGCTCGCTGGTCCTGCTCTCGGGCAACCTGCCCTTCGAGTCGGAGGTCTCCTCGGTGCGCATCCTGAGCGCCATCGAGCACGACAACCCCGGTGGCGCGGCGTCGATCGCGACCCTGCTGCTCCTGATCTCGCTGGCCGTGATCCTGCTCCTCGATCTCATCCAGCGAAGGGTGGCCAGACGTGGCTGAGGTTCGTCGAGTCCGCAACGGCCCGTTCGGGTATCTGCTCCGGGCCTTCGTCATCGTCTACCTGGTGCTCCTGGTGGCGTGGCCGCTGCTGCTGGTGGTCACGCACACCTTCGCGCACGGCACCGAGTCGCTGCAGGCCCTGTTCGCAGATCCCGACCTGGTCGCGGCGCTGCGTCTCACCGCCCTCGCAGCGGTGGTGGCGACCGTGATCAACACCGTCTTCGGAGTGGGGATCTCCCTGCTGCTGGTGCGCTGCGAATTCCCCGGCAAGAGGTTGCTGAGCGCGTTCGTGGACCTGCCGCTGGCGGTCTCGCCGATCGTCGTCGGCCTCGCCCTCGTGCTCGTGTACGGCGGCCGGGACGGCTGGTTCGGCCCCACCCTGGAGAGCTGGGGGTTCCAGGTCGTGTTCGCCACCCCCGGGATCATCATGGCCACGGCGTTCGTCTCCCTGCCGCTGGTGATCCGCGAGGTGGAACCGGTGCTCAGAGAGGTCGGCACCGAGCAGGAGCAGGCCGCGTGGAGCCTCGGCGCCAGTGGCTGGCAGGCCTTCTGGCGGGTCACTCTGCCCGCGATCAAGTGGGCGATGATCTACGGGGTGGTGCTCACCCTGGCCCGATCCATCGGCGAGTTCGGAGCGGTCAAGGTGGTCTCGGGCAACGTCTTGGGCGAGACCCGGACCGCCACCCTCGCCGTCGAGGAGAAGTACCTCAACTTCGACCAGGACGGCGCCTACGCCGTCGCCTTCCTCCTCGCCAGCGTCTCGGTGCTGTGCATCCTCGTCGTCTTCGTGCTGCGTGCTCGTAGCGCGCGGCGCTTCTCTGCGGAAGGGCAGTGACAAGTGAGTATCGAAGTGTCCGGTGTCAACAAGCGGTACGGCGACTTCGTCGCGCTCGAGAACATCAACCTGAGCATCCCCACTGGAGGGCTCACCGCCCTGCTCGGACCCAGCGGCGGGGGCAAGACCACCTTGCTCCGGGTGATCGCGGGACTGGAGACCGCCGATTCGGGCTCGATCCTGATCGAGGGCACCGACGCCACCCGGCTGGCGGTGCAGAAGCGCAATGTCGGGTTCGTCTTCCAGCACTATGCGGCGTTCAAGCACATGAGCGTCGCCAGGAACGTCGCCTTCGGTCTGGAGATCAGGAAGCGGCCGAAGGGCGAGATCCAGGCGAGGGTGGAGGAACTGCTCGAACTCGTCCATCTCTCCCAGTTCGCCCATCGGCTTCCCTCCCAGCTCTCCGGCGGTCAGCGTCAGCGGATGGCGCTGGCCCGCGCCCTGGCGGTGGAGCCCACCGTGCTCCTGCTCGACGAGCCGTTCGGGGCCCTGGACGCGAAGGTCCGCAAGGAGCTGCGCGACTGGCTGCGCAGGCTGCATGAGGAGGTCCACGTGACCACCGTGTTCGTGACGCACGACCAGGAGGAGGCGCTGGAGGTGGCGGACGAGATCGTGGTGATCAACGAGGGTCGGGTGGAGCAGGTGGGCACGCCCGACCAGCTCTACGACGCCCCCGCGAACGACTTCGTGATGGGCTTCCTGGGCTCGGTCACCACCCTCGACGGGCAGCTGGTCCGGCCGCATGACATCGAGGTGTCCCTCGCGCCCGCCGGCCCGGACTCGATCGAGGGCACGGTGTCGCGGGTGCAGCGCATCGGCTTCGAGGTGCGCCTCACCGTGCTCACCGACGACGGGGAGGTCGTGACCGTCGAGCTGACCCGCCCACATGCCCGACGGCTCGCCCTGGAACAGGGTCGGGTGGTGTTCCTCAGCGCGTTGTTCGAGCCGGCGAAGCCGGTGCTGGTCGCGGGCGCCTGACCTCCGGGTCGTCCACGTGCTGGTCGCGGACTGCGGGTGCCCTTGTCCGAGGGCACCCGCTGGCTCAGCATGGATCCGCCGGTAGTCGCCCTCGCGAGCGTCCCGGCTGGCGGCGCGCAGCGGGCGGCGGATCGGTGGGCCGGGGCTCAGTGCGGCTCCCAGGCCTCCTCGCGGGCGGTGCGGACGGTGACCTCGTCCGGCAGCTCCCGGGAGGCGAGCTGGGCGATCGAGACGTGCTCGAACACCTCGCGCAGCGAGTCGCGGGCCGCGATCCACACGTGCTGGAGCACCTCGGCGTCCTCGTTGTAGCTGACGCTCTCGGGTCGGAGCCCGTAGACCGAGACCAGCGGACCATCGACGGCGCGGATCACGTCGGCCACCGACACCTCGGCAGCCGAGCGCGCGAGCCGCCAGCCGCCGGACTTGCCCCGCTGGCTGATCACGACGCCGGCCTTGCGCAGGTCGCCGAGGATGGCCTGGAGGAAGCCGTGCGGGATGTCCTGGACGCGACCGAGCTCTTCGGCGCTCACCGCGCGGGCGTCCTCACGGGTGGCCATCTCGATGAGTGCGCGCAGGGCGTAGTCGGACTTGGCAGATACTCGCACCTGCTCAGTGTGTCAGATGACTCGATCAGATCACTCGACGAAGTCGCCTTGCGGGTCTTCCGGCGACCGGTCCGCCCCCACGCTCTCCAGGGCCCGGAGCGCCCCCTCCAGGTAGCGGTTGATGGCGTCGAGCTCGTCTGGTTCGAACTCGTCCTCCAGGCGCGCGAGCCTGACGAACATGGGAGCCAACTCCCGGGAGGCGGTCGACCGGCCCGATGCGGTCAGGTGGATCTCGGTACGCCGGCGGTCCTCGGCATCCGGTCGCCGCTCGGCGTGACCGCGGTGCGAGAGGCGGTCGACGATGCCGGTGGAGGCGGCTGAGGTGACGTCGAGTCGCCGGGCGAGCGCGGCGGGACCGATCGGTCCGTGACTGAGCTGCTCGAGGGCGGCCAGTTCGGTCTCGCTGAGACCCGCCCGGCGGGCGACCACCCGTCGTACCTGGGTGGCGGCCTCGAGCAGGGCGCGCAGCGTGCGCAGGCTGGTTGCCTCGTGCCACTCGGGGGAGGGCGGGCCTGCGGGATCCGTCGACACGTGCCCGCTCACTTTTTCACCTTCTTGATGATTAACTTGCTTAAGCACCCCGAACTCTCAGACTGGAGTCCTCGATGCACACCGCCCATCCTGCCGCACGATTCGTCACCGGAGCGCGTACGGCGTGGCTCGTGGCGTTGGTGCCGCTGGTGCTCGCCCTCGCCGGGACCCTCCTCCTCGGCGAAGGGGAGCGCACCCGCCTCCCCACCGACTCCATCCCCGAGGGCTACGACAGCACCCGCGTCGTCGAGGTCCAGGAGTCGCTCGCCGAGGACGGAGACAGCTCCGCGCTGGTGCTCTTCACCGCCCAGCAGGGCGAGCTGACCCCGGCAGAGCAGCAGGACCTGACCCGGCTCGCGCAATCCGCGGGGGCGGTACCGCCGTCGGTCCAGGTGGCCGAGGACGGGAGCGCGATGCTGGCCGTCGTACCGATCGAGGCCGAGTCGTCCACCGCCACCATCGCAGCGGTGGACGACCTGCGGGCCCAGTTGGACGACCAGGTGCCGGACGGGGTGGACGCCCAGGTGACCGGCGCCGCCGGAGTGGAGGCAGACCTCGCCCGCGTCTTCGACGGGGCGGACCTGCGTCTGCTTCTCGCCACCGCGTCGGTGGTGGCGGTCCTGCTGGTGATCACCTACCGGAGTCCGGTGCTCTGGCTGATCCCCCTCGCGGTGGTCGGTGTCGCCGACCGGTTCGCCGCCGTCCTCGCGACCCAGGTGATGGCTCGCCTCGACGTCGCCTGGGACGAGTCCACCGTGGGCATCCTGTCGGTGCTGGTCTTCGGTGCGGGCACGGACTACGCGCTGCTGCTGATCTCGCGCTACCGCGACGAGCTGCGCCGTACGCCGGACCGGCGGGCCGCGATGGCGCACGCACTGACCCGCACGGTCGAGGCGGTCCTGGCCAGTTCGGTCACCGTCGTCCTGGGGCTGCTGACCCTGCTCCTCTCGCTGACCCCCACCACGCGTGGGCTGGGGCTGGCCTGCGCGATCGGCGTGGTGGTGGCGGCGTTCTTCGTCCTGGTCGTACTCCCCTCCGCACTGGTCTGCTTCGGGCGATGGGTCTTCTGGCCCAGGGTGCCCCGGGTCGGCGAGGCTGCCCTGGTCGATCGGACCACGCTGTGGAGCCGCGTCGGTGGCGTCGTCCGGAAACGTCCGGCGTGGCTGGTGGCCGGCACGCTGGTCCTGCTGGGGGTGCTGGCCAGTGGCACCACCTCGATCTCGGTGGGACTCGACCAGGCAGACCAGTTCCTCGAGAAGCCCGAGGCCATCGCCGCTGCCGAGCGGCTGGCGCAGTCGTTCCCGGCCGGGGCGGCGGAGCCGGCCGAGATCGTCACCGCCGCGGACCCGGCCGAGGTCGCGGCCGCCGCCTCCTCATCGGAGGGGGCGGTCTCGGCCCAGGTGGTCGCACAAGGCTCGGGCATGACCCAGATCGACGTGGTGCTCGAGGCGCCACCGGGGTCGGACCAGGCCGAGGCGCAGGTGCAGGCACTGCGCGAGGCGGTCGGCGGGTTCGAGGAGACCTACGTGGGCGGGCAGGAGGCGTCCGCCATCGACGAGCGCGACGCGGCCGCCCGGGACCGGCTGGTGATCATGCCGCTCATCCTGCTCCTGGTGCTCGTCTCGCTGGTCGTACTGCTGCGCTCGGTGCTGGCGCCGGTCCTGCTGGTGGCCACCGTGGTCGCGACCTACGCCGCCAGCCTGGGTGCGGCCTGGTGGCTGTTCCAGGGGCCGCTCGGCTTCTCCGCGCTCGACAACCAGGTGCCGCTCTACGCGTTCTTGTTCCTGGTCGCGCTCGGGGTCGACTACAACATCTTCCTGGTCACCCGAGCCCGTGAGGAGGCCACCGAGCATGGCACCCGCACCGGGATGCTCCGTGCCCTCGCCGCCACCGGTGGCGTGATCACCAGTGCGGGCATCCTGCTCGGCGCGGTGTTCGCGGTGCTCGGCGTCCTCCCGCTGGTGGTGCTGGCCCAGCTCGGCGTGGTGGTCTGCCTCGGCGTCCTGCTCGACACGCTGCTGGTGCGGACCGTGCTGGTCCCCTCACTCGCCGTCCTCCTCGGGGAGCGGTTCTGGTGGCCGGCCCGTCCGGCCGCGAGGTCGGAGGGTCTCGCCGAATCGACGGCCGGCCGCGGTATCAGTCAGTCCTCCTGATGCTCCTGACGGAGAGGTCCTGCGTCGGGCGATCCGAGGGGTGCATCGACGCGGATCGAGGGCGGAACGCAACCCTGACCGGTAGCGACCGCGTCTGATCAGGAGACGGGGCCCGCGCAGCTGCGGGCCGACGACACGCTCGAGGGGGACCGATGGGTTCGACGAGGACGATGATGCGGGTGGCGATCGTCGCGGTGCTGGCGGTGCTCGCGCCCGTGGCGCTGCTGGCGCCCGCGCAGGCAGAACGGGTCGTGCGGCACGACCGTGTCGACGACGACCGGGGGAGCGGCGACATTGCCCGGCTGATCGTGCGATATCAACCTCACCGCGTGGTCATGACGGTGGTCTACGACGGGCGCGTGCGCGGGCATGCGTGGCCGCTGTCGCTTTTCGTCGACCTCGACCGGCCGGGGACCCGACGGATCGACTTCACCGTAGCCACCACCCAGTTCGCGCCGCGACAGTTGACCGTCACGAAGAACACCCGCTGGCAGGGTTGGGAGCAGACCTGTCGGCTCAAGACGCGGGAGAACCTGTACGACCGCATTCGGCTCACCGTGCCGCGGCGATGCCTCGGCGAGCCCCAGGTGCTCCGCGGGCGGGCGGAGACCGACAACAGCCTCACCCCCGATGCGATGCGCGACCCGAACGACCGCGTCGGCTGGACCCGCTGGGCCCGCCGAGGCTGACGCCTGTGAGACCGGGGGCGCCGCGTCCACGCGAGATTTAGCGGTAGTTGGTGAACTGGACGGCGAAGTCGTAGTCCTGTTCCTTGACCAGGGCGATGACGGCCTGGAGGTCGTCGCGCTTCTTGGCCGAGACCCGGAGCTCGTCTCCCTGGATCTGGGCCTTGACGCCCTTGGGGCCCTCATCGCGGATCAGCTTGGAGATCTTCTTGGCGTCCTCGGAGCTGATCCCCTCCTTGAGCGCGATGCCGATCTTGGACTGCTGGCCGGACTGGCGCGGCTCGGAGGCGTCCACGATCTTCAGGCTCTGGCCGCGCTTGATCAGCTTGCCCTTGAACACGTCGAGGACGGCGCTGGCCCGGTCGTCGGCGGAGGCGGTGATCTCGATGGCGTTCTCGCCCTGCCACTCGATGCTCGCGCCGGTGCCCTTGAAGTCGAAGCGGGTCGCCACCTCGCGGGCGGTCTGCCCCAGGGCGTTGTCGACCTCCTGACGGTCGATCTTGCTGACGATGTCGAACGAGCTGTCGGCCATGGCTACTCCTGGCGATGGTGGGGGACGGGGAGGTTCGTCGCGCGCGGGCGCGACGGTCACGGAGCCTACGACCTCGGCGCGGGGCCCGGCCTCGGTTTTCGTCCGCCGTGGTGCCTGCGCTATTGTTCCGTTCCGTCGTCGCCCGCACCACGGTGGGGTGCGATGACAGCCCGGCAGGTTGCCCGAGCGGCCAATGGGAGCGGACTGTAAATCCGTCGCGAAAGCTTCGAAGGTTCGAATCCTTCACCTGCCACATGGGCCCGAGGCCCCCGGTCACCGACCGGGGGCCTCGGTCATTTTTCGGGATCCGCGAAGGCGAAGGGCGCAGTCCGCATCGGGCCGAGAGGGGCCGGACGGCCGTCTGAGGCCCAGGTCACCCCGGGTTCACCGGGCTCACAGCGGACGCACAGGTTCGCCAGGCCTACGGCATAGGCGGATCGGGCGCAATGGGAGAGACCGTTCACCTCTTGTCTCCCTGGAGTTCAGCTGATGTCTCATCCCATGGTGCTCGCCGACCTGGTTGCTCTCGCCGTGCTCGTCTTCGGACTGTTCTGGCGGCGAGATGGCCGTCGGGAACTGGTGGTCGCCTACCTCACCGTCAACATCGGGGTGCTGGGTGTGACGCTCGCCCTGGCCAACAGCGAGATCGGCGCCGGCCTCGGGCTGGGCCTCTTCGGCGTCCTGTCCATCATCCGGTTGCGCTCGGAGGAACTCGCCCAGCGAGAAGTGGCCTACTACTTCGCGGCGCTGGCTCTCGGCCTTCTCGGCGGGCTCGCGATCACTCCGGACTGGCTCGGTTTCACGCTGATGGCCGCGGTGGTGCTCGCCGTGGCGGTGGGGGATCATCCGGCCGTGGCGCCGCGGACCGCGACCCAGGAGATCCTGCTGGACCGGGCCCACGCCGATCCGGTCGCGATGACCGCCCACGTGGAGGAGTTGCTCGGGCTCGACGTCCGTGACATCTCGGTGATCCGGCTCGACCTCGCCGACGACACCACCCTGGTGCGGGTGCGGTACGTCCCCGGCACACCCCGTGTCGCCGCGGCGCCCACCACCCTCACGGAGGCCGCCCGATGAGGCTGCTGGACTCGCTCGAGCCGATCGACCTGAGCGGGATGGTGGCCGAGGCCGCGTTGTTGACCCGGGTCGACCGCAAGTACCTCGTCCGGACCGAACTCCTGCCAGACCTGGCCGGCGGCCTGCCGCGGGGGAGCCGGGTGCTGGAGATCGAGGGTCACCGCGCGATGGGCTACCGCTCGACCTACCTCGACACCCCGGAGCTGAGCAGCTTCTTCGCCGCCGGCCGCGGCCGGCGGAACCGTTGGAAGGTCCGGGTCCGGACCTACCTCGACACCGGCACCAGCTACGTCGAGGTCAAGACCCGCGGCCCGCGTGGCACCACCGTGAAGAACCGGGTCGAACTGCCCGCAGGCCCGGACACCGCCGTCCGGGCGTACGCCGCAACCCTGATCGACCACGACGAGGCCGCCCGACTGCGACCGACTCTGGACACGTCGTACCTGCGCAGCACGCTGCTCGTGCCGGGAGGGACCCGTGCCACCATCGACACCGGCCTGACCGTGAACTCCCACCTGGCCGATCGCGAGGGCGTCCTGGAGGGACTCGCCGTCGTGGAGACCAAGTCCGGCTCGACGCCCGGCGCGGTCGACCGGTTGCTGTGGCGGCTGGGGCAACGGCCGGTGCGGATCTCCAAGTACGGCGCCGGGCTGGCCGCACTCCACCCCGAACTGCCCCGTCTGAAGTGGCATCGGGTCCTCGACCATCACCTCGGCCTGCCCTGTCGGGCCGCATCGCTTCGGGCCGCCTGAGCCCGCACCAGGAGGAATGCACATGTTGAACACCACCCGCCGTCGCCGCTTCGCCGCCGCCCTGTCCGCGGCCGCTGCCGTCGCCGTCCTCGCCGCGTGCGGGGCCGCCAGCGAGACCGAGGACCCCGCGGCCGCAGGCTCCACCGGCACCGCCCAGGCGGACTCCCGCGGGAGCAGCAACTACGTCACCGGGCTCGAGGGCACCCATGCCGATGCCGACGACGGTGACTACGACACATCGGAGGCCACCACCATCTCGCTCGCGGACGGCGCCACCGAGACCGATGGTTCCGGTGTTGCGGTCGATGGCGACGTGGTCACCATCAGCGAACCCGGCACCTACGTGCTGAGCGGCCGACTCAGCGACGGTCAGGTCGTCGTCGACTCCTCCGCCGACGGGAAGGTCCGGCTCGTGCTGGACGGCGTCGACCTCACCTCGACCACGTCCTCGCCGCTGGTCGTCACCGAGGCGGACGAGGCGGTCGTGATCCTCGCCGACGGCAGCACCAACTCCCTCTCCGACGCCAAGGGATCCGGCGCGGACGACGAGGAGGAGGACACCCCCAATGCCACCCTGTTCTCGATGGCCGACCTCACGATCGCCGGCAACGGGTCGCTCGACGTCACTGGCGTGAGCGCGGACGGCATCGTCAGCAAGGACGGCCTGGTGATGCTCTCCGGCGACGTCTCCGTCACCGCGGCAGACGACGGCGTGCGCGGTAAGGATTACGTCGACCTCGAGGGCGGTTCCCTCGCGGTCACCGCCGAGGACGACGGCGTCAAGGCCGACAACGACGGCGAGGGCGAACTCGGTTCGCTCGCGGTCAACGGCGGCACCCTCCAGGTCGCGGCCGGCGACGATGGGGTGAAGGCCGAGGGGGCGGTCACGATCAACGACGGCAAGGTGGCGGTCTCCAAGTCCGAGGAGGGGATGGAGGGCGGCGACATCGTCATTGCCGGCGGCAGCGTCGACCTGACCTCCGCCGATGACGGCATCAACGTCTCCGAGCCGGGGAACTCCTCGACCTCCACGACGGAGGACACCGGCGGTACCTCCTCCGAGCAGGACCAGCAGGACCAGCAGGGCCAGCAGGGTCAGCAGGGTCAGCAGGGTCAGCAGGGCCAGCAGGGCCAGCAGGGCCAGCAGGGCCAGCAGGGCCAGCAGGGCCAGCAGGGGGAGATGCCCGAGATGCCGGCGGACGGCCAGATGCCCGAGCCACCCGCCGATGGCCAGATGCCCGAGCCCCCCTCGGACGGGCAGATGCCCGAGCCGCCCGCCGATGGTCAGGGCGGGGGGCCGGGCGGCGGCCAGGGCGGCATGCCCGGCGAGGGCGACACCGGTGGTGCCCTGACCATCAGCGGCGGCACGGTGCACGTGAACGCCCAGGGTGATGGTCTCGACTCGAACGGCTCGATCGAGATCACCGGCGGCGAGATCGTCGTGGACGGACCCACCAGCAGCGGGAACGGCGCGCTGGACGTCGCTTCCGATCTCACCGTCGACGGCGGCAGCCTGCTCGCCGGCGGCAGTGCCGGGATGCTGGTCGCGCCCGGGGAGGAGTCGGCCCAGGCATGGCTGGTCGCCACGCTCGATTCCCCGGTCCCCGCCGGTCGGACGATCGATGTCGAGGGCGCGTCCGGCACCGTGATCGCCTCCTACGACACGGTCGAGGAGACCGCGGCCCTCACCGTCTCGGTGGACGGGTTGGAGGACGGTGCGTCGTACACGCTGACCTCGGACGGCACCCAGGTCGGCACCGTCACCGCCGGTGAGTTCAGCGGTGGTGGCTTCGGTGGTGGTTTCGGTGGTCCCGGCGGCGGACCTGGTGGTGGCTCCGGCTCCGGCTCCGGCACAGGCACCGGCTCCGGTGACTCCGGGGACGACGCCCAGAGCTGAGGTCGTGCTCACGCGGCGATGGACGTGAACGCCGCGTCCTGCCAGAGTGCGGGCAACACCGGCGAAGGAGCGTGGAGACCCGCATGACCGCAACGAGCCAGACCCTGCCCGAGACCACTCCGGTCCTGATCGGGGTGGGGCAGTACGCCGAGCGGCTCGACGACCAGGACTACCGTGCGTTGTCGCCGATCGACCTGGCGGTGCGTGCCGCCCGGGCCGCCCTGGAGGACGCCGCAGCGGCCGACGGCGAGGCGTTGGGTCAGGCGGTCGGGGTGATCGCCACGACCCGGCAGTTCGAGAACTCGGTGCCCGGCGCACCGGCACCGCTCGGCCGGTCGGCCAACTTCCCTCGCTCCGTCGCCGCCCGGCTCGGGATCGATCCCGGGCGCGCCGTCCTCGAGGTGGCCGGGGGCCAGTCGCCCCAGCACCTGGTCACCGAGTTCGCGGGCGAGATCGCGGCCGGGCGGCACGAGGTGGTCCTGCTGGCCGGGTCGGAGGCGATCAGCACGATCCGGCATCTCGCGGGGCGAGGGGACCGGCCGGACTTCTCCGATGACCCCGGCGGGGACCAGGAGGACCGCGGCTTCGGACTCGAGGACCTGCGGATCCCCGGCGGCGCCGAGCACGGACTGGTCGACATGCCGACGCAGTACGCCCTGTGCGAGCACGCCCGACGTGCCCGTGCCGGCGTCACCCCGCAGGAGTGGGCGCTCGGCATGGGCCGGCTCTTCGCTCCGTTCACCCGGGTCGCGGCGGGCAATCCGTTCTCCGCCGCCCCGGTGCAGCGCACCGCCGAGGAACTGGTGGCCGTCACCGAGTCCAACCGGATGATCGCCGACCCCTACCCGCGCTACCTGGTCGCACGGGACCAGGTCAACCAGGGTGCCGCGGTGCTGATCGCCTCGGTCGGCGCGGCCCGGCGGCTCGGCGTACCCGAGGACAGGTGGGTCTACCTGAGCGGCCATGCGGACCTGCGCGAGCGGAGCCTGCTGGACCGGGCTGACCTGGCAGAGAGCCCTGCGGCGGTGATGGCGGTGCAGCACGCGCTCGCCGTGGCGGGCCTGGGCGTCGAGCAACTGTCCTATCTCGACCTGTACAGCTGCTTCCCGATCGCGGTGAGCAATGTGGCCGACGCGCTCGGGTTGGCCGCCGACGACCCGCGCGGGCTCACCCTCACCGGCGGGCTGCCGTTCTTCGGTGGCGCGGGCAACAACTACTCGATGCACGGGATCGCCGAGGCGGTCGCCCGGGTCCGAGCCGACCGGGGCTCCTTCGCCCTGGTCGGAGCCAACGGCGGAGTCCTGTCCAAGTACTCCGTCGGCATCTATTCCACGGTGCCCGCCCCGCATCGCCCCGACGACTCGTCCACCCTCCAGCGCGAGATCGACGCCTGGGCTGCGCCCCAGCAGGTCGCGGTCGCGGACGGTCCGGCTCGGATCGAGGCGTTCACCATCGCCCACCGTCGGACCGGTGGCCTCGGCATCGTGGTCGGTCGTCTCGAGCGGGGCGACGGCCGTTTCCTCGCCACCGTGCCGGCCGAGGACCTCCAGGCGCTCCTGGACTCCGGCGAGGAGCCGGTTGGCAGGCGGGTCGTCGTACGCTCCACCGAGGCGGGCAACCGGGTCTCGGTGGGCTGAGGCTCGCCGGCATTCCCGGCCCCTGCCGGCGGGGCGCGCATCGGCGTACCGTGGCCTGATGGCGGAGGAGAACGGCGACCCGCAGCGCACGTCGCGTTTCAGGACGCTCCCCGCGGTCGTGCCCACGGTGGCCTACGTGGCGGTGGAGTCCGGGGGCCCGCCGATCGGTCCCGAGGGCGGGGACGGCGACGGCGACTGACCGGGCTCGGAGTCGCAGGTCGAGTCGCGTGACACAGAGACCCAATGCGAGAGGCCCCCGCCGCAGCGGGGGCCTCGCGTGCTTGTGGGCAGGGGCGGGGTCGAACCGCCGACCTTCCACTCTTCAGCCCATCAAGCGGTTCGCCCGAGCAAACTTCTCGCTTTCCGTGCGACTCCTCGTCTGCCTGCTGTCCGTGATCGTCCACCCGGCTGCTGTCGCGGTTGCTGTCAGGATCGCTGTCGGCCAGGGGAGAGCCACCGATCCGATAACCAGCGCCCCTGCTCGGTGGTGCTCGGGGTCAAGGCCGCTAGACCGCCACGATGGTGCGCTCGGCAACATCGCCCGCAGACCGAATGGTCCCCGACCGAATACGACCCCTTTCGGCCCATCCGTTGATCACCGGTGAGCGGTTCCTGGGGGTGGGCCTGTGGAAGGGGCACGCGGCATGGCAGTCGGTGCGAAGATGGCGTGAAGGCCGATGCGGGCGACGGTGCTGGGCAGGACGGGTCGGCTGCCAGGTCGGACGAGCCGCGGTGGCAACGATCCGTCGTCTACTTGGGTTGGATGAGTCCTTGTTGGCGTCCCACTATGAGGGCCCAGACGATCGTCACGATGGCGGCGGTGAGGGTCAGGGTGATGATGGCGCCGCCTTTGATCAGGACGAAGTCTGCGGTCGAGAGTGTGACCAGGAGCGAGAAGGTAATAGCTCCCTTGGCGAGTACCACCAGTCCCCACATCAGGGTGAGTCTCCGTAGGAGGTTCCGCACCCGGGGTTGAGCAGCGACCGCGGCGCTCATGGGGTAGAACTCCGGTGCGAGGCGGGCGATGATCGGGCGGGTGGTCCACAACGATCCGAGGAAGATCGCCGCCACGGCGAGATCGGCGAAGACCGGCTGGATGAAGTAGACGAAGGTGTTCCCGGTCGCGAGGGTGAAGGCCGTCTTGATGGTCAGGACTCCCAGGGTCAGGAGGAGCAACCCGGACACCGGGCGCTTGGTCGCATATCGCCATCCCGTGGCGATCACCATCCAGGCGAGGGCGGCGATCACGGCCACGGCGACGTTGAACAGCTCCAGCATCGACCACAACAGGACTGCCGGGACGACGACAGCAGTCGTCAGGCTGACCACCACCCGGATGGCGACGTCCCACAGACGTGGACCAGGATGCTGTTCCTCACCCGATCGCGAAGGCACGCCCTTCGCGTGGTCACCAGTCACGGCATTGCCCACTTCCAGCCACGGTCGCCCGGGTCAATCCTCGATCGTCAGCCGGGCACAGCGGAACCCGATCTTTCCCGCCTGCGGTGACCATCACAAGATTCTCGCTCCCTCCCTCGTGGGAGTGTCCGCGCCGTCCGCAGTCGGCGTGGAGTCAGCCTCCGGTGGAAAAGACCACGGGTGGCGCACCGGGTGCGCCAGCACGACGGATCCGGTGTGTGCGCTCCCGACGGACCGGCGTCCGGCGAGTCGAGGGAAGTCTCTCGACAGCCGTCCGGATCCCGGGTTTGTCAGCAGTGACTCGGAGCCGTCATCGACGGCGTCGGCCGCTGCTTGTGGGAACGACCGGCGCCTGGCCCCTGCGACGTGCGCACATGACAGGGGCTTGGTGTGTCGGTACCCGGAGCATCGGTCGGCCATGCGGCGGTGAGGACACCGGCCTTGGGAACGCCGCCCCGTCGGGACCGGGCAGCCTTGTACGGGCCACGTCCGGAGCCAGCCAGGTGACATCGGACGTGCGGAAGCGCCGGGTCAGGGTGTCCGACGTAGGCTGAGGGTGACCGGCCGGCGAGGTCCCTGCGGACGCCGCCTTCCCGGTCGAGAGGCGGGCGTCATGTCGACGTCGATCAGTCCCATCCCCACCGGCCCGGCGCCGGGAGACCGTGAGCAGCTGAGGCTGCGCATGACCGAGCAGCGCGGCAGGGGCCAGCTCGATGGCGGCTGGTGGCCACAGAGCCGCTACCTTGCCGTCGAACTGGCCGACCTGGTCGACCACTTCCCACCGCACCTGGGCCGGATCGTCCGCGCCGTGTTCTCACCCCCCGACTGGGAATCTGCTCCTCGACGCATCGCCGTCTCCGGCGGCTACGTCAAGGTGGGGTCGTTCCCTCGGGACGACACCCATCTGATCCACCTGAAGACCTCTGACCGGACGGTGCTGCGGGTCCTGGTGGTCCCGCCGTCCCTGGATGCGGACCGGGCCGACGACGTGCTCTCGGTCGCGGTCAACGGCTCCGCCGATACCGCGTTCGCTCTCCTGGACGAGGTCAGCGCCGACGTTGCCACCGGCCCGTGGCAGCACTGGAACGACGACGGCGGTTCCTGGTGGGAGCCACATCCCATCCCACCCTCGTACCGGACCGGTGTGTGAACCATGGCCTATCTCCTGCTGTACGGCGACGGCTGGAACCAGCGCTGCCAGATTCCTCATGGAGAAGAGGACCGCATTCGATCGGAGATCACCCGCGTCGGAAGCGATGACACCAGCCAGCTCACCATCATCGACCCAGGCTCCGAGGTCGAGGCGACCTTCGTGGTGGCCTGGTCACACGTCGCGGCGGCGATGGTGGTCGACGCCGGTCACGAGACCGAGTTCGACGAGTCGGCCGGACAATACGCCTGACTCTGTTCCCTCCTTCGCCCTGGTCGCGGCCGATGAAGCACGGCGGCACTCTGACGGAGAGCATCGGCACGAGCCACGGGATCGAGTCGAGTTCACCGGGGTGACGCGGAAGGCAGGCGATGTGACTGCCTCACCAGCACAGCAAGGTCTCATGCAACACAGTGGGAGGGCGTCCTGTCGTCCCCGGGCCCGCGCTGGCAGCTGCATGACCGCAGGCCGTGCGAGCCGAGCCATGCATCGAGGTCCGAGGAGGCCTCGGCGGCTTCCTCGCCCTGGATTGCTATCCCGTCGCGGACCTCGGCGTCGGGGAGCGCACGACGGTAGTCCTGGTCGACGTCGCTCAGGCCGCTGACGGCGTAGGTGACGAAGGGCAGCACGATTTTACCGGACAGGTCGACGCTTTCGATGAAGGTGGACATGATCATCGGTGCACGGACGTTCCAGATCGGGCTGCCGAGGAGTACGACGTCGTACCGGGCTGTCAGCCGACCGGGGAAGAAAGAAGCCGCAGGCCGGACATGGTGTCTGGCCTGCGGCTTTGCTTGTGGGCAGGGGCGGGGTCGAACCGCCGACCTTCCACTTTTCAGGCACACCAAGCGGTTCGCACGAGCAAACTTCCCGCTTGCCGTGCGGCTTCTCGTCTGCCGGCTGTCCGTGATCATCCGCCGGGCTGCTGTCACAGTTGCTGTCAGGATCGCTGTCGGCCAGGGGAGAGCCACCGATCCGATAACCAGCGCCCGTGCTCGGCGGTGCTCGGGGTCAAGGTCGCCGGAGGCGCCGAAGGGAAGCCTTGACGCCGGGCTGCGCCGTGCAAATGATGAGGGATCGGGTCGGCGGCTCGGTGGTGAGGTGGCCGCTCGGCTGTAGTCGGGTGGAGCTCGTCCGACTGGTGGAGGGGCGCCGTGGTCTTCTCGGCCAGGGCGTCCCTTCGCTATGCGGTTGCGGCGAGGACGGCGCGCCAGCGCCGCCCGCAGTCGCGACCCGTGCCGGCGCCAGCCGGCGCTTTAACGGAGAGAAGAGATTCCTCACCAACAGCGCCTCCATCCTGCGCTCAGATCCGCCCTGTCATGCCGATGAGCGGGCACTCGTTGATCCGCCCAGAGTTACATGCGGGGCCGAACCGCCCACTATGACGGACTACCTATGCAGTCCGTCAGGCTTCCGCGGCTTGGGCGCGGACAGCAAGAAGTTGATCGAGTGCGGATCGCAGCTAGAGCGAGCGACTCGGCGAGAACCCGGTTTGAGGCGGCGGAGGTCCCATATGCTTCGCCCGTGGCAGAGCAGAGCGACGTCAAGGCCTTCATCAGTTGGTCGGGCGACCTCGCGAGGGAGATCGCGGTCGCGCTGCGGGACTGGCTGCCGCTGCTGTTCGACCGCGTCAGGCCGTGGGCCTCGGACACTGACGTCGCGGCCGGACAGCGGGGGCTCGCTCAGATCGAGTCTGAGCTGACGGACACGCGCTTCGGCGTCGTGGTCGTGACCGCCGAGAACCAGCATGCCCCCTGGCTCAACTTCGAGGCGGGGGCTCTGAGCAAGACCGTCGTAGGCGACGTAGAGCAGCGGGTGGTGCCGCTGCTCGTGGACCTCAGCGGCCCGACGCAACTGACGGGGCCGCTCGCGCAGTTCCAGGCGAAGACCGCCCAGAAGGCGGGGATGCTCAGCGTCGTTCGCTCACTCGCAGCCGTCGCCGGGATCGAGGAGGGCGTCGCGGGACAGCGGTTCGAGGTTTACTGGCCGCAGTTGGAAGCGAAAATCGAGGCGGCGAAGGAGAAGGCGTCGAAGCATCCCACCACCAGGCGCACGAAGAGGCGCGACGAGGCGGACGTCCTCGACGAGATCCTGCTGCACGTCCGCGCGCTCCGCTCCGACCGAGATCCGGAATACGTGCTCGGCGACCCGAATCGCCGTCGGCGGGAGAAGCGGGCGGTGGATCGGCACGCGCTGCATCAAATGCTGGACCGCCTCGCGGCGGAACACGGACTCAAGGTGACCAGGTACCCCGACCCACCGGCTCCCGGGCAAACCCGGCCCGAGGTCGTCTTGGAGTCGCTGGAAGCGTACTCGCGCGAGAGCGCCGAGGCCTTCGAACGGTCGTTGAACAGAGTCGCGGCGCGAGAGGGCCAGGCCTTCAAAGTGTCGGTCGTCCCGTTCTGACGCCGGCCGGGCTACGAGCCAGCCTTGGCCTACGACCGCCCCACTGCAAGCGCTTCTGGACCTGGGTGTATTGCCAAGCTGCGCTCGGGCGTCCCGGGGAAGCCCGGATCTGCGGATGTGTATCTCCCCGGGGGCGGCCGGCGTGGGTCATTCCGCCGCCGACATCCTGCCAGCGACACGCTCGCTCCTGCCGCTCTGAGTGCGGCTACGCTCGCCCCGACCCTGCCGCGATGGAACCTGTTGCTCGGCGGTGGACCGATGTGCAGGGCAGGTCGCGTTGACAGTGGGCGCGGTGGGGGCGGCACTGAGAAGATGAACATTCCATCCCCGGCCGTTCTGGTGCCTGTCTCGTTCGAGGACCAGCGACTCCACATCGCGGTCGCTGCCTATCTGGCCCGCTACCAAGGCGTGTCCCGTGTCCACGTCGAGTCCGACCTACGCAGCTTCATCGATTGGTGCCGCCATCGCGATCTCGAGCCGCTCCGCGCACAGCGGCCACACCTCGAGTTCTACCTGCGATGGATGCAAGAGACCCAACGGTACAAACCATCGACAGTTTCACGTCGCTTCTCGGTGCTGGTGGGCTTCTACCGCACCTGTGTCATGGACGAGGTGCTGCAGCATTCACCTGCCGAGTTCGTGCGACGCCCCCGAGTACCAGCCGAGTCGCCCACCCTCGGCCTGAGCCACTTGCAGTTCGAAGCCCTCCTCACCGCCGCACGAGAGTCCCCCAATCCCAACGACTTCGCCCTGGTCACCATGCTGGGCCTGCTGGGGCTGCGGATCTTTGAAGCATCTGGAGCCGATATCGAGGACCTCAGCGAAGTCCACGGCCACCGCGTGCTCCGAGTCCGTGGCAAGGGCGGCAAGGTCGTACTGGCCCCGCTCCCACCCGCCGTTGCCCGTGCCACCACCGACCGCGCCGGCGGGCCAATCCTCCGCAGCCGGACCGGCCACAGGATGGACCGTCACTGCGCCACCCGTCGTCTCCACGCCCTCGCCACCGCCGCCGGCCTCACGGTCGCGCGGATGCACCCCCACATGCTGCGACACACCTTCGTCACCACCATGCTCGACGCCGGCGTCGACCTACGTGACGTCCAAATCGCGGCCCGCCACGCAGACCCACGCACCACCATGCGCTACGACCGGGCACGCAAGAACCTCGACCGTCACCCCAACTACATCCTCGCTGCCTATATGGCCTCTGGAACCTGACCGCGCGACCCCACAGGGGATGTGCCGACATCAGGGGGAACCTGGGGAACCTGGGTCTGGTCTCCGGGGAGTTCGAGGAGCTATGCCCGGGCACCGCGTTCGGCTGCCAGCCCTGCGGGAATGTGCTTGAATCTGGCAGCAGCTACCGACGGGGTGGCTCGAAATG
This sequence comes from Nocardioides insulae DSM 17944, assembly GCF_000422825.1. Classification (GTDB taxonomy): domain Bacteria; phylum Actinomycetota; class Actinomycetes; order Propionibacteriales; family Nocardioidaceae; genus Nocardioides; species Nocardioides insulae. The sequence goes on from NZ_KE383928.1 coordinate 470,465, forward strand.
TGGAGGTGTCGAGGTGCTCCGTGCCCTGGCAGCGACCGTTCCCACGGTCGCGCTCATCATCGGCGTCATGCCCACGGCGCCGGCGCAGGCGGCCCCGCCGGCTCATGCAGAGAAGATCACGGTGCAGAGCAGCTGCTACGGGCCTGACCTGGGACCGGTGCCGGGACGGATCCGGTTCACCACGCGTCCCGCCCCGAACGGCACCTACGCCCGGGCACGTGTCACTGGAGTCAAGGGCACATGGCGCGGTGGCATCGTGACCGACCAGGACAGCGACGTGAACCTGAACACGCCACGGCGCCCCAAGGCAGGCGGCTTCGGCCAGTACGTCCTCTCCCCGGTCAAGCGTCCCGAGGACGTCTTCGCGATCTACCGCCAGGCGCGCCGTGCGGAATGTCTTGCCAGTGTCGTGGGGCTGGGACGGGCAAACCTCGCCGCTATGGGCGGCCCCGTGGGGGTTCTGGTGCGGCGGGGAGAGCGGCCGGTGCTCAAGGTCTTTCCGATGTACGGCACGGAACGTGCTCGATTCCGTGTCACCGTCCGGGTCACCACCCCCAAGGGGAAGCAGCGAAAGACCGTCACCCGACGGGTCGACCCGCAGATCGCAGGTCTCATCAAGATCCCCGGCCTGCGGCACCTCCGCTCATTCACCCGGATACAGGTCACATCGACGAAGCTAGGCTCCGGCGCGACCTCACGCCTCACTGTGCTTCGCAGCCCCGTCGGCTGACACACACCACCTACGGTGTACGGCGCGAGAGTCCACATGGAAGATTCGAGCGCTACGGCAGCGGCGAAAGTGCTGAACCGCTCGACTTGATCGGTCCTCAACCCTCGCACCTTTTACGCCACTCAAAGCCGCCGGCGAACGCGGCCTGGGCCTTTGCCACGCCGTTCCGATGCCCGACTCTGCCGCGTTCCGTGCGGTCCTGCCGATGAGCGATCGGCGCCAGGGCTCGCTAGTCGCGCTTGAGTTGGGCGCCGATGTGGGCGAGGGTGCTCCGGTTGTCCAGGTGCAGGATGCTGTGCATGCCGAGCTCGGAGGCTGCGGCGACGTTGTCCTCTAGGTTGTCGATGAAGACGACCTCCTCGGGTGCTGTGTCCATGGCGCTGAGAGCTGCCCGAAATGCTCTCGGATCGGGCTTGTTCACACCGATCTCGTGGCTGTAACAGATCGGGTCGAAGACGGCCGAGAAGCCGAAGCGGCGCTCTTCCTCCCTATGGGCTCCGTCGCCGGAGTTAGACAGGATCGCTAACCCGACCTCGCCCTTGACGGATCGAGCGAAATCAAGGAGCGGTGTGTTCGGAGTACCGCAATAGGCGTTCCAGAACTCCCTCCGCATCTCCAGCAGGGCCTCACCGCCTGCACCCACCGCGGCCCCATACCGCGACCAGAACTCGTCCTCAACATTCATCTGCGTTGTCGCCTCGGGCAGTTCGGCCACGGAAAGTCGGGACGCGTAGTCCTCCTCGGACAGCCCCAGGCGAGCGGCCCAGCGAGCGGAGAACTCTCCGGGCCAGCGAGAATCATCGACGGTGGAGAGCACTCCGCCGACGTCGAAGAGGAGCCATCGGTACCCAGCCATGCCGGGAGAGTAGCGAGCCGGCCCAGCGCCCCGACCCAAGTGTGCGCGACCCCAACAGGTAGACCCGCTGTCAGGGATGGTCAGGATCTCGGTCGCGGGCCGCGATCGTGAACCGCTCGCGGGTCGCTCCAGGGTCGCTGGTGAGATCCAGGACGAACGGAGCATCTACCGGGGTCGACTCCGTGTCCACCGACTCGGATTCGGTCAGGAGTTCGGCGGGGACAAGCGCGACCAGTTGTTTGCCGTGACGGGTCAAGATCACCGGTTCGCCTCCGAAGGCCACCTGGCTGACCAGATCAGACAACTGCGCCCGCGCCTCGGTAACTGGTATCTCCTTCACGCCAATATGCTACAACTGTACAAAACGTACAGAAAGCGGGATCGATGGGCACACCCTTTCGTTGGCTGCTCGCCTCGACAACGTCGGGTGCCTTGGCCGATGGCATCGCGACTGCTGCGCTGCCGCTAGTCCTGATCGGAGCGACCGAGGACCCGTTCCTGATCGCACTGCTTCCCGTCGCGATGGGGTTGCCCTGGTTGCTGTTCAGCCTCCACGCCGGCGTGCTTGTCGATCGATACGATCGTCGGACGGTGTTGTGGGTTGCCGACGCATCGCGGGCCGTCCTGGTGGTCCTCTTGGTCGCCTTGATCATCTCCGACGCGGCAGGGGTCGCGTTCGTGCTGTCGATCGCTTTCCTCGAGGGGGTGGCGACGGTCGCGTTCCGCGCAGCGTCACCGGCCCTGCTGCCTGCGCTGGTCGCGCCCGATGACCTGACGCGGGCGAACGGGCACATCCAGACGGGCTCGGTCATGACTGGGAGCTTCCTGGGGCCGGCGCTGGGTAGTGTCCTGTACCCCCTCGCATCAGCTGTGCCGTTCCTGGCGCGGTCCACCGCGCTGCTCGCTTCCGTGGTGTGCCTTCGGAAGCTTCCGTCGCCGGAAGCAGAAGCCGTGCCCGCCGAGGACCGGGATATTGGCGTCCGGACCGTCCGTGCAGACATCGGCGAAGGGCTTCGAGTGGCCCTGACTGACCGAGTCTTGCGCTCGCTGGCGGTATCGACGTTCCTGCTGGCCTCCTCCACCGGGATGCTTCAAGCAGTGCTCGTGGTGCACGTGGTCGATGTACTCAGGGCCCCGCCTTTGGTCTACGGCATCCTGTTCTCCGTCTTCGCGATCGGCAGCGTCATCGGTGCTTGGTTGGCAGCTCCGTTCCGCCACCGACTCGGCTCGCGCGCCTGCCTCATGGCCGCTGCCGGAGTGGGCGCGGCCGGCCTCCTCCTGATCGCCAGTGCGAGAGATGTCTACCTCGCAGCCGGCGGGATGGTGCTGCTCGGGATCGGGACCATGATCTACAACGTCGCCGCGGTGACCCTGCGACAGGAGCGCACGTCCCACGACCTACTGGGCCGCGTGTCCAGTCTGTTCAACCTCGTCGGTGTCGGCGCTGTCCCCGTCGCAGCATTAATTGCAGGCACAATCGCCTCAACGCTCAGCACCGCCGCAGCGCTGACCAGCGCCGCTGCCACCTGCCTCGGCGGACTCCTGTGGCTGACATTCGACCTACGAACAGACGAGTTGGCCGTGAATGGCGCACCGACAGAAACAGGCAGGCGTGCTCGCTGATCGAGTAGACCGCCGACCCCTCTCCTCCCGCAGGTTCAGACTGAGTTCCAGGTCCGCGTCCCGCCGCGATCGTCCTCTTCTGCCGCGTTCCGTGCGGTCCTGCCGATGTTCGGTCGCCTTCGTCGGACCTGTCCGACGGTAGTGGGAGACTCCCGGCATGATTGGACGGCTCGCGGGCATCGTCATCGACTGCCCTGAACCTCGTGCGCTGGCAGGGTTCTACGAGGTGCTACTCGGCGCGGAGCGGGTCGAGGACAGCGCCGAATGGGTGACTCTCGCAGTAGACGGTGGTCACCCGTCGTTCTCGTTGCAGCGCACGGATAAGTTCCGCGCTCCTGACTGGGTTTCTGGTGAACCACCCCAGCAAATGCACCTCGACATCCTCGTCGACAATCTCGACGATGCCGAAGGTCAGGTCTTGAGCCTTGGAGGCACGCTGTTGGACGGGTCTGACAAGCCCATCGGCTTCCGTGTGTACGCCGATCCCGCCGGCCATCCCTTCTGCCTAGTGACGCCCGAGGGGCTCACGTGACGGCACTCCGCTACGTCTGAACGCTGGTCTTCGACTGGCCGCCAGAAACGCACTCATCTGCCGCTCTGCGGGCGGTTACGCTCGCCCGATCCGTTTGGGGTCGCCTCGGTAGGTACTACCGGGGCTCGCTGGTCATGACCGGACGTCCGTGCTCGAGGTAGGCGACTCGGCCGGCCTGGCGTGCGTCGAGAGCCGCGAGGATGCGGCGCGCGAGCCGATCGATGAGCAGCGACGGCAGCTCGGTGCGCTCGTGGAACTCGGCTGCTTCGAGCTCATCCGGTGGGAGCACAACCGTGGTCATGTCGTCGGGGCCGAGTACGCCGCCATCGAAGACGAAGAGGATCTTGTCGCCCTCTTTGTCGGAGGGGGCCCAGTCCACGACGAGCAGGTCTTCGACGGTCCGGTCGAGGCCCAGTTCCTCCTGGACCTCGCGCCTGCAGGCTTCGATGGGGGTTTCGCCTGGCTCGACGTAGCCGCCGGGGATCTCCCAGCCCTCCTTGTAGGTCGGCTTCACGAGCAGGACCCGGCCCAGATCATCGAAGAAGAGCGCGCCTGCGGCGACTCTGGGATGTGACATGGGGGGTGTCTGCTCCGCGACCATGCCCACGACCCTAGGACGGGTGGGGTCAGGCCACGTTGAGGCGGTCAGCCAAGCCGGCAAGTTGGAAGCTCGGCTTACTGCGCTGGGTTCGGATCCACGTCTGGACGAGGTGGCGGCTGAGGAAGTGGTAGCGCACTTGCTCGGGAGCGACCTTCTCCGCCTCGAGGATCGTCGCCAGGGCGTCGTCGCGCTGGTTGGAGTAGCTGAACGCCCGGGAGACCTCGAGTGCATGGCGGACGCGTCTTTCGGTGGGCACCGCGGTGGTGTCGATACCAGGTCCCAAGTCGACCGCGACCTGGACATCGCCGAGCTCCATCGCCGTGGACACACGGTGGATCGCGACGTTGGTGGGCCCGAAGGCAGTCCAAAGCCGGTTCTGGTCGGAGCCCAGGCGACCGGCGGTCCCCTCAGCTCCGTCGAGGAAGTCCCGGGCGGACTGCCGGTCCTCGCTGCGGGCCGCGGCCATGGCACCCACCAGCAGGGCTGTGCCGTAGACCGACAGCATGGTCGGGCCAGCCTTCCGGATGTCTGGGTCGAGCATGCTCGCGATTTCGTGCGTGAGCCTGACGGCGTCGCCGTACGCCCCGGTCGATAGGAGCGAGTGTGCTACTGAGCGGAGAAGCGACCCGATGATGACCGGGTTCTCGCTGCGGTGTGCTTCATCGATGCCGCGGTGCGATGCGCTCCAGGCGAGGTCCGCCTCGCCCACCTTGGTCAGCACACTCGCGGCCGCCTGGTACGCCAGGGCTAGCCGGCCGGCCGCGAGTCTCTGCTCATCACCGACATGGGTACGCACGGCCTCCTTGGCTGCCGGGATGACGGTCAGTAGCCGATGGGTCACGTAGCCGAATCGCGCGTCCTGGTAGGCGTTCCACACGTCGTCGATGTCACGCTTCAACGCGTCGAGTGACGTCGGTTCGCTCCTCGACGAGCCGCCGTCGCCGAGTCGGGCCACCTGGCGGTAGTCCATGAGAATCGAACGGAGCGCCGGGACCGTCTGCTGCCCCGAATCTTTCGTCCACTCCATCAGCGACGGCTCGGCGACCAAGTCGCCGAGAGCCACGTCGAGGGCGTGCGCGATATTGCGCAACACCGAGAGCCGGTCGAGCTCGATGCGACCGTTCTCGATCTTGCTGAGCCAGTCCGAAGTACGTCCCACGCGGCCGGCCAGAACGTCCTGCGAGAGTCCGCGCCGCCGCCGGTACCAGGCGATTCGCTCGCCGACCGTGAGTTGCGTCGTCATTCCTCGCATGACGTAAGCGTCGCACCGCCCTCCGACAGTCCCCGGAATTTTCTTCCGGGTCCCCGAGCAAAGCCGTATCTAGCGTCGGTGATGAGTGAACCCGACAGCCCCACACGAGGGCAAGGAATGGAGCAGAAATGATGCCCAGTTACGCAGTTGACAGCATCCGGCAGCCGTTCACGGGGACGGGGATCGTCGAGCCGGTGATGGAGTGGGTCGAGACTCCGGAGGGCCGGCGCCGTCCGGGTGACGTGCAGGCCCGGTCCGAGGACACCGGGATGCCGCTGTGGGCGGTGGAGGTGCTCTACGTCCAGTCCTCATTCGGCCGTCGATCGACGGTGACGGCCAAGGTGACGGTAGGTCACGAGGAGGAGCCGAGGGTGGCGCCCTTGACCCCGATCGGGTTCACCGGTCTGCGGGTGGAGGTGCGCACGAACAAGGCCGGTGGGTTCGCGGAGTACTGGTCGGCCGAGGGGCTGATGGAGACCTCCAAGAGCACCGGGTCCGGTAGTCAGGCGGGCAACACCGGCAGCACCAGCGGTGGGGGCCGATCAACCGGTGGGGAGAAGGCGGCCTGATGTCTCTGCTCGCGATCGCGGTGGTCCTCGGCGCGTTGATCGCGCTGTTCGTCAAGGCCAAGTGGGTGCGTCCCATGTCGGGTCTGGTGTGCATCCTGTTCGGCGTCCTGCTGGCCGCCGGGCCGGCGGGGCCGCCGATCCAGTCCGCGGTTCTGCAGGCCGGCATCTGGGTCGACCAATCGCTAGCGAATCTGTGACTGGGATGGCCGGGATGAGAGTCACGAGTCACAACACGGGCCTGGGCGGGATGCGGGGGCGGCAGACACCACAGCTGGTGACGGTCCAGCCCCGCCCCACGCTGGGCACGGTCGTCGTCGTGAACGCCGCCCGCCTGGTCGGGCGGCTGCTGCGCTGGCTGTGCCACCACCCCCTCGTCACGGGACCGATGCTGGCGGTGGTCGTGCTGCTGCGCCTGCTCGGCACCACCGGCGTCGCGCACGTCCTTCTGGCCGGGACGGTCGGGCTGGCAGCGGGGCTGGTGGTGTGGCGGGATCGCTGGCCGGCCTCGTTCCGCCGAGTGCTGGCCTCGCGGTGGCGGGCGTTGGTGGTGTACCGGCGGCTGTGGCAACCGGCCATGGTGACCTGCGGCCTTGCCACCACGGTGGGAGAGCGGGAGTATCTGCCCGAGATCCGCCGGGTGGTCTCCGAGACGTGCCGGGACCGGCTGCTGGTCGAGCTGTTGTCCGGGCAGGCACCGGAGGACTTCGAGGCCCGTACCTCGCAGTTGGCGCACACCTTCGAGGCCACGGAGTGCCGGGTGGTCGCGGATCGACCGGGCCGTATCTGGCTGGAGTTCACCCACGCCGACCCTCTCGTCGAGGTCGTGCCCGCCCTGGCGCCGGCCGAGCCGCCCGACCTGACCGCGCTACCGGTCGGGACACGGGAGGACGGCACGCCGTGGACGCTGCGGCTGCTCGGCACTCACCTGCTGATCGCGGGCGCGACCGGTTCGGGCAAGGGCTCCGTGCTGTGGTCCCTGATCCGGGCGTTGGGCCCGGCGCTCCGGGATCGCAGCGTGCAGGTGTGGGCGGTCGACCCCAAGGGCGGGATGGAGCTGACCCCCGGCGCCGGGCTCTTCGCGTGGTTCGCCTACGCCGGCCCGGCCGCGATGGTCGAGCTGCTCGAGGACGCGGTGGCCTTCATGCGGCACCGTTCCGAACGGCTCCGCCAGGCCGGGCTGCGGCTTCACCAACCCACTCCTGAGGATCCGCTGGTGGTGGTGCTGGTCGATGAGCTGGCCTCGCTGACGGCTTACGTGGGCGACCGGGAGCTGAAGAAGCGCGCCGACGCTGCCCTCCAGCTGCTGCTGTCCCAGGGCCGCGCAGCCGGCGTGCTGGTCGTGGCCGCTCTGCAGGACCCCGGCAAGGACGTGCTCCCGTACCGGGACCTGTTCCCGACCCGGGTGGCACTGCGACTGCTGGAGGACACCCAGATCGACATGGTGCTTGGCCGCTCCGCCCGCGCCCGAGGTGCCGCCTGCGACCGCATCCCGCCCAGCCTGCCCGGAGTCGGCTACGTCGTCATCGAGGGCATCCGCGAACCCGTGCGGGTCCGCGCCGCTCACATCGACGACAACGACCTGGCCCGCATGGTCGACGAGTTCGCCCCACCTGCGGTGGCCACTGACCAGCCGCCGCTGCAACTGGTGAAAGGAGATGCATGATGGGCAGCGACCGCGAGGCACTCGAGGCCCGAGAAGACCGACTGGCCCGGTTGGCCGACGACGCCGCGCAGGCGGTCCGCGGAATCAACCACGTCACCATCACCGGCCCATCCCTGCCTGCTCCCAGCGTCTATGAGGTCCTCGGATCGCTGCGCCAGCTCGGCTACGGCCTGGAACAGGCGGCACTGCAACTCTCCGACCGGTTGGCCGCCTCGCCCAGGGAGTACGACCTGTACGAGGCCGACGGCGGCGACCCGGCTGCCCACCTTGAGGCCGCGTCCACGGCCCTGACCCAGGCAGCCCGAGCGGCGCGAGAGCTTGGCCTCATGCTCGATGGGGCGCAGTCGGTCATCGCCGGGCAGGGATACTGGTCGTGACCACCGCCCCCGCGCTCGATCCGGTCCTGGATCCCGGCAGGCATCCGGTGTTCCTGGCCGAGGCCGGCCTGGAGCGCGCGGAGCAGCGTGCCCGTGGGTGTGCGAACCCGGTCCGGCTGCGCGGGTCGCGGATGCTGGTCGACACCACCACCGGGGAGGTACACACTGCCTATTCCTCCGATGACGAGCTGGACGGGTACACCTACGTGCGCTGCGGCAACCGCCGCGCCTCGGTGTGCCCCTCGTGCAGCCGGGAGTACAAGGGCGACGCGTGGCACCTGCTGATGTGCGGCCTGGCCGGCGGCCGCGGTATCTCCGCCGACGTCGCGGACCGGCCCGCCACCTTCGCCACCCTCACCGCCCCCTCCTTCGGGGCGGTCCACGGCATTCGGCAGAAGGGCCCCTGCCGGGCACGGCGGGACAAGCCGGTCTGCCCTCATGGCCGGCCGGCGTGGTGCAACCGCCGCCACCAACCCGGCGACCCCCGACTCGGTGAGCCGCTGTGCCTAGACTGCTACGACTACACCGGGCACGTGCTGTGGCAGTGGCACGCCCCCGAGCTGTGGCGCCGGTTCACCATCGCCCTGCAGCGGCACCTCGCCCACCTGTGCGGCCTTACCGTCAAAGCATTCCGGGAACGGTGCCGGATCGCCTACTCCAAGGTGGTCGAGTTCCAAGCCCGCGGGATCGTGCACTTCCACGCGCCCATCCGGCTCGATGGCTCCGACGGTCCGGACGGGCAACCCCCACAGGTCCCGGTCACCACCAGCCTGCTCGAACAAGCCGTCCAATTCGCCGCCGCGCAGGTCCGCTACCGCACCCTTCCTCTGGGCGACGGTGTCCGCTCAGGCCCCGTCAGCGTCGAGCTGCGCTGGGGCGACCAGATCGACTGCCGCTCCATCACGGGCGACGCCGAGCGCGACACCCACCGCGCCGCGCCCCGGGTTCATCCCGAGCAGGTCGCCGCCTACCTGGCCAAGTACCTCACCAAGACGACCGAGGACTTCGGCCTCCCCGCCAAGGTCCGCAACTCCCTCCACGCCCGCGCCGCCGGCGCCTCTCCGCACGCGGTCCGGATCATCCAGGCGGCTCTCGACCTCGCCGCGCAGGCCGACCAGCTCGCGCGGCCCCTCCAGACCCGCCTCGACGCCCGAATCGCCGCCCACCGGGCATCCGTCCAGAAGGACGAGGGGGACGAGCCCGGGAAGCTGCCCGCGGAGCTGCAGCAGCAGCACACGCAGCTCGAGACGCTGCAGGACTACACCCGCCTGGCCGATCGACTCGCAACACTTGGCTATCGCGGGCACCCCATCACCAAGTCCCACGCCTACTCGATCACCTTCGGCCAGATCCGCCGCTCGCGCCGCGCCTACCGCCGCGACCCCGGCCTCGATCCAGACGCTGACATCCGCCAGATCCTCGACGACGACACCGACGTCCCCGACGGCTTCGAGGTCGTCTCCTCCTGGATCTTCGCCGGCCAGGGCTACCTCGACCTCGACCAGGCAGCAGCCGCCGTACGTTCCGCCGCGATGGCCCGCGCAGACCAGTGAGTCGCCGTCAGTTCGAAGCCCACACAGACAGAAGGAGTGAGAGAGATGGAGAAGATCCTGTTGAGCGTCGAGGAGGCCGCAGAGGTTCTCGGCGTCGGCAAGTCCACGGTCTACGACCTGGTCCGGATGCGGCTGCTTCGCTCGGTCAAGATCGGCAGTCGCCGCCGGATCCCGGTCGACGCCTGTCGTGAGCTGGTCGACCGGCTCCTCGAGGAGGAGGCAGTGGCATGAGCCGGCGCGCGAACGGTGAGGGCTCGCTGTGGAAGCGGTCCGATGGTCGGTGGGCCGGCGCTGTCTACGCGGCGACCAACCACGGCGGTCGTAAGCGGGTGACGGTCTATGGCAAGACTCGCGAGCAGGCGCGCCAGAAACTGACTGCGCTGCAGCGTGAGCTCGACCGCGGTGTTCGGGTTCCCGAGGAGAAGTGGTCGGTGCGGCAGTACCTCGAGCACTGGCTGACGCACGTGGTCAAGCCGCACCGGGCCCCCAAGACGTACCAGGGTTACGAGCTGATCGTGCGGCTCCACATCGTTCCACAGCTGGGCCGCAAGCGGTTGAACACGCTGTCGGTGCCGGACGTGCGCCAGCTGGTGGGTTCGCTGGAGGAGTCCGGCATGTCCACACGGGGTGTGCAGCAGGTGCACGCCGTACTCCGCAACGCGCTGCAGAGCGCCATGCGTGACGAGCTGGTGATGCGGAACGTGGCCAAGCTGGTGCAGGTCAAGACGCCTCGGTACGACGTCGGCCACGGGCTCTCGGTTGAGCAGGCGCGCACCTTGATGCGCGAGAGCAAGGGCGACCGACTGCACGCGCTCTACGTGCTGGCCGTCTACCTCGGCCTACGCCGTGGCGAGCTGCTCGGCCTGCGCTGGTCCAACGTCGACCTGAACCAGGAGTTCCTCGTCGTGACGCACACGCTGCAGCGCGTCGACGGCGACCTGATCTTCAAGGCACCCAAGACCCGGTCGTCGCGACGGACGATCCCGCTGCCGGCTCCGTGCGTCGACGCGCTCAAGTCGCACCGGGTGAAGCAGGGGGAAGAGCGGCTGAAGGCCGGCCCCCGCTGGTGTGACGAAGACATGGTGTTCTCGACGACGATCGGGACGCCGATGGAGCCGGACAACTTGTCGCGCAGCTGGTACGAGGCTCGCAAGGTGCTGGGGGAGCCGGCGCCGCGGTTCCACGACATGCGGCACACATGCGTGAGCCTTCTCCTGGCCGAGGGCGCACCACCGCACGTGGTCCAGCAGATCGTCGGTCACAGTGCCATCGACGTCACCATGACCATCTACGCGCACGCATCCCTGGATGAGAAGCGCGAGGCGCTCAACCGGCTCGGGAGGCGTCTCGGATGACTGCGTTGCTGTCAGAAATGGCTGTCGGCCGGCCGGGGAAGAAAGAAGCCGCAGGCCGGACATGGTGTCTGGCCTGCGGCTTTGCTTGTGGGCAGGGGCGGGGTCGAACCGCCGACCTTCCACTTTTCAGGCGGACGCTCGTACCAACTGAGCTACCTGCCCAAGCGGAGGAGAGATTACCCGACGGGAGCGACGATCACGAATCGGGGTCCCGCGGCCTTGGCGGGGGGATCGGTTTCGCAGCGAGAGCGGATGCGCCCTAGGATGTGCGGGCACGCCGGTACGCCGGTGTGCGGGCCCCCATCGTCTAGCGGCCTAGGACCCCGCCCTTTCACGGCGGTAGCGCCGGTTCGAATCCGGTTGGGGGTGCGGCATCACGAAGACCTCCTGACCTGCGCCAGCGGATCAGGAGGTCTTCGCCTTGATGGCAGCGAACTCGACCGTGCTGGGCTCGGCTCGGTGTTCAGCAAGGTGAACGGCGGGACGAATCCGGGGTGGCCACGACCATCAGGCCGGCCCGAGGATGCGGCCCGGCCCGGGACGACGCCTGATCGGTCTCGGGGGTGAGGACGGCCGGGACGCTGATCGAGGATGCCCGTGTCGCCGATGACGACCTTGCCGCCGTCCGGCGGGAGGTTGAAGACGAGCCCGAAGTCGGAGCGGCTGATCACGCCGGGGGGACGAAGCCGAGCCGACTCAAGAGCATGGCGTTGTCCGACCGTACGGCAACGACATCGAGTGCTGGGACGCGCCGCGGCGTCGGGCTGAAGCGCCGACCGACCCGCGCGGCGGGGGCTGGCCCGCGATCGGGATCGGCGACCCCCGTTCATCCACGCCCCGGGCCCGAGTAGCGGTAGTGCTCCGCGGCCTCCTCGGCGCGCCGTACCGCGTCCGTCGTCCCGAGAACGGCGGTGAGGAAGGGCACCCGCTGCAGGACATCGACCTCCAGCTCGGACGTCGCTCGCACGGTGGCCGTCCGCGGAACGTCTCGGAGCAGGGCCAGCTCGCCGAAGAAGTCGCCAGGACCGAGTTCGCGGATGTGTTCGCCGCCCATGAGCACCGCTGCGTGACCGGAGACCACGATGTAGAAGTCTTCGCCGGTCTCGCCCTCGCGGATCACGGTGTGCCCGGCCGGGACGGTCGCCATCCGGACGCTCCTTGCCAGCCGTTCCAGCACGCGACCCGAGAGGATCGAAAGGAACGGCACCTGGGACATCCTGGCGAGCGGTGCGGCAGGCACCGCCGCCTCCGCGTCGAGGCGGCGCATGGTCGGCAGGGCCAGCAGCGCCACCACCGGCAGCAGCACACCGGCAGCCAGGAGAGCGCCCTGCGGCCCGAACAGCAACACCAGCCCGGGAGCGATCGCCGTACCCGCGGCGATTCCGGTCATCATCACCGCCTCGTTCACGCCGAAGACCGCGGTGAGCTGAGCGTCCGGAAGGGCACGCTGGACCAACGACCTCAAGGCCACGTCGAAGAAGAGCTTTCCTCCTCCGCAGAGAGCGAGCATGGCGAAGGCGAGCACCACGACGGGTGCGGATCCGGCGATGGACAAGGGGACGCCGGCCACGACCGCGCCGAGCAGGACGGCAGATGCCAGCCGCCGCCGTCCGACCAGGAGGACCGCCAGACCTGCGCCGGCCAGAGCTCCGATCCCCATCGAGGCGTTGAGTACGCCTGGTCCTCCGAGGCCCATGTCGAGGACGTCGAGAGCGAGCACCACGAGCAGGATATCGATGAGCCCGACGAGGAGGTACTCCGCTGCGACGACCAGGAGCAACAGCCGCGCGGCGGGCGCCCTGACCACGATCTGCAGCGTCGAGGGCTGCGGCGGCCCGCGGTGGGGCGGTCGGAGCCGCGGCCTCCTGGTCAGGAACAGGCACCCGACGCAGCTCAGCGCCGTCAGACCAGCAAGCACGAGGAGGACACCGCCCGGCCCGAGGGTCACGATGAGCAGCCCGCTCAGCAGCGGGCCCAGGAAGACGGCGACGGCCTCCATGGTGCCGGACGCAGCGTTGCCCCCCGTCAGCACCGCGGTGGAGGCCGAGATCTCCGGCAGCAGCGCGTTGTGCACGGGCCTGGTCAGTGTGACGGCGAACGCCGCCAGCGCTGCGCTCACCGCCACCGCCGGATAGCCGGCCTCCGCAAGCAGCATGCATCCGCACACCGTGAACGCCGCCGTCTGCACCGCATAGCCCGTCGCCAGGGCACCTGCACGGGTCATCCGCGCGAGGAGGCTCGCGCCCACCGGGGCGAGCAGCGCGGCGGGGATAAGTTGCACAAGTCCCATCACGCTCGCAGCACGCACCCCACCGCGGTCGAACGCCCAGACGAGCAGGCAGATGTAGCTGGCCCACTCGGCGATGTTGAAGGCCAGGTACGCCACGAGCGCGCGGCGCAGATCGCGGTTGCTCAAAGCCCGCCGCACCACCGTGAGGCGGGACTCGTGCGCCCCGATGAGCTCGTAACCGGTCACCGGCGGATGCCGAGGTGCGATCGCCAGTAGTCGGTGACGAAGACCTGGTCGGGATCCCACTCCTGGCGAAGTTGCATGAAGTCGTCGAACCTCGGGTAGGCCGAGGCCAGGTAGGCCGCACCGAAGTCAGGATCCTCGCCCGCGGGGAGGTACTTGCCCCAGTGGGGGCGGTAGGCGTATTGCCCCAGCACCTCATCGGCCCAGAATTGCGGGTAGAACGTCTGGTCGGGAGGGGTCGCGCTGCGGCCGAAGTAGTAGAGGTCGACGCGCACGACGTCGGTGCCGTAGGACGGGCTGAGCCAGAAGTCACTGGCCTTCGCGCCGTAGATCTCGCAGGCATAGGTGCCGGTGCGGGTATAGCCCCCGCCGGCGTAGAACTCGCGCAGCGTGGTCATCACCTGTTGTGCTCGATCGATGGGGATCCAGAGCTCGGTGAACACGGTGGGCATGAGGTCGTCGGAGATCTGGTTGTCCATCGGCAGCCCGGTCCAGGCATGGTCCCAGAACCGCTGAGGCTGTCCGCGCTGCGCTCCGAGCTTGTCCTTGTCGAGGGTGAGGAACAACTTGTTCATGATGATCGGCGACCACTTCTGCTCGAAGACCCCTTCGTTCTCGAAGGTCTCGGTGAAGATCCGCTCGCACAGCCCACCGGCGGAGCGGTGGCCCAGGAGCGTGAAGTAGAGGCCGACCAGGACCTGCTGGAGGTCCTGGTTCAGCAGGAACATCCCGAGGACCTTCAGCCTGTCCTCGTCCGTCTCGGCCTGGAGGATCTCGGTGAGCTGCCGAGCCAGATCGACGCCCGTCGCGCCGAGTCGGGTCGCGTCGGCCCGGTACCGCTTCTCGAGCTCCGGCCAGTGCCGCTCGAGGCTGGACAGCAGGCGCGTCCACATGTGCCAGCCCTCGATCAGCGCCTCTGCCAATCCGGCCACGTCGAAGTAGGACCCCAGCTCCTGGTACGGCTGGGGCGCGCCCTTCGGGAACGGCCCGGAGAGCGGCTCGGCCCGCCACAGCGCCACGCGACCGACCTCGCGCTGCGGCCACCAGGTGAGCCGGGTGTAGTCGGTGCTGCGCAGGAATCCGGCCAGCGACGGCTTGTCGCCCGCACCCGGGCCGAACAGGTCGACGGCGCAGTCGGCCTCCGTCGTCACGGACTCCTGACCGATGATCTGGAAGGCATTCGCCCGGGTGAAGGTGACATCGGTGACCACCCCCAGCAGGCCGAGGGACACGCCTGCCGCATAGAAGGGATTGTCGGCGCGCGGCGGGCTCGGGGCGTCGGAGGTGAGGTGATGAACCTGCCCGGTCGCGTCGACCAGCGTGATCGCCGCGATCTGGCTCTCCAGGGCATGGGTGAGCGAGCCACCCGACGACCCGGTGGACAGGAAGCCGCCGACGGTCTGGTGGGTGATCCCCCCGGTGTCCGCCAGGCCCAGACCGGCGGCCGTCATCTGGCCCAGCAGCGAGTTCGCGACGGTCGAGGCAGGGTCGCGTGGATCGGGGCCCAAGTGGCAGCCCGCCTGCGCGGTGATGCCGCCGGAGGACATCGTCACGGCGGTCATCCGGTCCAACCGGACGTTGAGGCCGGTCGGGGCTGGGGTGCCGATCGCGGCAGGCACGGAGTGACCCGAGCCGAGCACCCGAAGCTGCCGCCCGGTGCTCGTCGCGTAGGTCGTCAGTGCCTGTACATCGGTGAGTTCGGCAGGGTGGTAGCACCCATCGGCGCCGAGCGGCAGGGGCGGGGTCGAGCTCATGCGGCCTCCTCCGAGCTGTCCAGACTCGCCAGCGCCGCTCGGGCGTCGTCGGCATCCATCCGCATCAGGCAGTCGTCGAAGATCCGCGCGGCGCGTTGCAGATCGCCCGCCGATCCGGTGAAGCGGCCTCGGTCGAGCAACGCCAGCGCGGCGGCGTACGGCGCCTCCAGCTCGGTCGCGGCGGCCAGCGCCGCATTCCACGCCTTGAGCGCCTTGCCCTCCTCGCCGGTCAGCCAGGCGGCAGTGCCCTCCAGTTGCCGCGCCCAGGCCCGCGCGAGCGGCACCGTCTTGGCCAGGCGGCGCGCGTCCTTGACTGCGGCCTTGGCCGTCATCACCGCCTGCCGCCTCTGCGCGTCCTCGCTCGTCTCCACCTTGCAGAGCCAGGCCTGGGCACGGCGTAGGACGGGGTAGGCGACGCTGTAACCGCGTAGCCCGTACTCCTTGATGTAGCCGTCGGCCTCGTCGAGTCGTGCGAGAGCTTCGTCGAGGAGCCCCTCGCGCCGGTCGCACACGGCCAGGTCGGCGAGGACCTCCGACACGGAGTTCCAGGAGGGGATGGTGAGATAGGTGGCCAGCGAGTCCTCGAGGTACGCGCGAGCCTCGTCGATGGTGCCCAGCGAGGAGCCGATGAAGCCGAGGTTCTGTCCCCCCCAGGCCACCAGCATCGAGTCGTTGCTGTTCAGACCGTCGCTGTAGACATGCTTCCCGCGCTCCTGCGCGAGCCGGATGTCGCCGGTCATTCGGGCGAACTGGATGCCCATCGCCGAGCAGGCGTTCTCCTTGCGGATGTCGCCGATCCTGCGGTACGCCTGCGCGCCCCGCTCGGTCACGGAGTTGGCCTTGGTGATCAGACCTTCGTACGACGCCCGGTGTGCCTCCCCGAGCAGGGCGTAGGCGATCGAACGGGGATCGTCGAGGCCCTCGGCGATCCTGGTCGCCCGGCGGACGTAGCTCGCTCCCCAGCGGGTGAGGCCGACGGTGTACAGCACGATCGCGACACCGACGGCTCCGTTGACGATGTCCGCCCGGGCACCGCTGCGCTCCGCGTTGTTGAGGCTCAGCAGGACGTCGAGCACGAACCGTTCAGGGTCGAGGAAGAAGTCCATCCAGCCGAGCAGGTCGGCGAGCGCGCACCGCTCGGTCAGGACGGCTGCGGTGTGCTCGTCCCGCTTGCGCCGCCACGCCTGCGGGCGGAGCACGTGCCACAGTTGCACCAGGGCCTGCCGGACGATCGCCCGTCGGAGCCCGCCCCGGGTCGATGGGTAGCTCGTGCCGAGCAGCCGGGAGGCCTCCTGGGCATGCTCGATGGCCCGGCCATGCTGACCCATCCGGAAGAGCGCATCGGCCACCTTGCGCTCGAGCCGGGCCCGTTCGAGTGGATCCCATCGATCGCCGAAGGCGCGCCCGTAGGCCTCGATGGCCTGCTGGTACTGCGCGAGAGCCACCGAGTCGGCTGCTACCCGGCTCGCGTTGTCAGCGGCTCGGAGCAGGTGCTCCTGCGCCTTGTCCCACCGTTCGGCAGCCGCGTAGTGGTAGGCGAGGATCCCGGCGAACTCGTCGAGACGGTCGTGGAACATCTTCTCCACGGACTCCGCGACCTGCCGGTGCAGCCGACGTCGAGCCTCGAGGAGGACGCTGTCGTAGGTCGCCTCCTGCACGAGTGCGTGCGTGAAGGCGAATTCCAGTTCGGGATCGTTGCGTCGTTCTCGGATCAGCTCGACGAGCGTGAGGTGGCGTACGTCGTCGGCGAGATCGGCATCCGGATCGGCGAGCGCCTCCAGGATCCGGTAGAGGAAGGTGCGGCCGATGACCGCGGCCACCTTGAGCACCCGCTTGACCTCGTCGTCGAGCCGGTCGATGCGGGCGCTGATGGCGGCCTGTACGGAGTCGGGGATAGCGATCTCGCGGGGGTCGGCGTGCAGTCGCCAGGCACGCGCGCCGTGGTCACGCACCAGGCTCCCCTCGGCGGCGAGGGCGCGGACCATCTCCTCCGCGTAGAAGGGATTGCCCTCCGCCCGCTCGACGATGCGTTGCCGTAGCGCGTGCTGTCCATCCCCGGTGAGCAGGCCGTCGAGTAGCTCGAGGCCGTCGTGGTCGCTCAACGGGCGGAGGCGTACCTCGGTGAAGCAGTCCGAGAACTGCTCGAGTGCCAGGCTCCTCAACGAGGCCACCGGGCTGTGCTGCTCCGGGCGGGCCACCCCCAGCACGAGCACCGGACGTGTCCGGACCAGCGGCATCAGATGCTTGAGGAGCTCCACCGACGCGGGGTCTGCCCAATGCAGGTCTTCGAAGACCAGGACCACGGGGCCCTTGGCGGCGAGCCGGTCGACGAGTTCGCGCACCGCGCGGAAGACGGCCGCGCCGCTGCCTTGGTTGTCGAGATAGCGCACCCGGTCATCGAGGTCGTCCGGGACGGGCAGTCCGAGCAGGATCAAGAGGTACGGCACGATCTGTGCGGCCCGTTCGGGAGCCACGTCGGTGACCGCCTCGCGGAGCCGGAGCGTCACGTCGTCGGCCGCATCCCCTTCGGAGACCCCGAGCCAACGGCGCAGCATGTCCTGGAAGGGCCAGTAACCCAGCGACTCGCCGAAGGACAACGAACGCCCCTCCAGCCACAGCGGTGCCAGACCGGCAGAGCCGGGGGTCGCGACCCGACCCAGCAGCTCGCCGAGCAGCCGGGTCTTGCCCAGCCCGGGTTCGCCGACCAGGCTCACCAACCCACCAGTGCCGCTGCCCAGCGCGGCGCACCGGCGCGTCAACAGGTCGAGTTCCGCGGCGCGACCCACGAATCGGGTCTGCGCGAAGGTGTCGGCGCGGGGCGTGGTCGCGGAGACGGTCCGGCCGGCGGCCAGCCGCACGCTCACCGGCTCCTTGATGCCTTTGACCTGACGGCTGCCCTGATCGCTCCAGCGGAAAGCCGGGCCGGCCAGACGCGCCGTGGTGTCGGTGGCGAGCACCTGGCCTGCGCCGGACAGGCTCATGACTCGCGCGGCCAGGTTGGTCGTGTCGCCGATGGCGGTGTAGTCCATGCGCCTGCCGTCGCCGATGGCGCCCACGACGACGACACCGGTGTTGAGACCGATCCGCACGGGCAGGTCGGTGAGATGGATCCCGCCTGCGCGGATGTCTGCGCGCCGCAGTTCCTCCTGCAGGTCCAGAGCGGCGTGCACGCCGCGGCGGGCGTGGTCCTCGTGGGCGATCGGCGCACCGAACAGCGCCATGAACCCGTCGCCCAGGAACTGGTTGATCGTCCCTTCGTAGCGGTGGACGGCCCTGGCCGCCGCCTCGAAGAGAGAGTCGAGCACGGTGTGCATCGCGTCCGCGCCGACCCTGGAGGCGAGCTCGGTGGATCCGATCAGGTCGGCGAACAGCACGGTGACCTGCTTGCGCTCACCCTCCAGGGCGAAGGGCGAGGTGAGCACCTCGTCGGTGAGGTGCCGGGGGGTGTACGCCGCCGCGAGTCGCCTGCTCGCGTCCCCGGGGGACGTCGTCCAACCGTCCCGCGGTACGTCGGGCGCGCCGCCGTCCAGGGCCAGGGCAGCGCCACATGAGGAGCAGAAGCGCGCACTCCGGCTGATGGTCGCACCGCACGCCGAACAGGTCATGGTCACCGCCTCGCTGCGAGCAGGAGCGCCGCAGGCGCCAGCGGGCTGAACCGCCGAGCTTGTCAGGTCCGGCTCTCCCGGAGTCCTCGGTGGGCCCGGTCTGAGGTTCATCGTGTCACCCACCGCGCGGTCTCCGCTACGGCCGGATCCGGATCATCGACCCAGGCGCCGGCGATCTCCGCTGCGGCATCTCGGAGGACGACGGGTGCGGCGTAGAGCGCGCAGACCCGCAGCCACGGCTCGGCCCACCAGCCCTCGGGGTCGGCGACCAACTCCCGAATCTGGTCGGAGAGGTCGTCGGGTCGCCTCGGTGCAGGGTCGCCGAGGCGGGTCCGGCGCTCGTCCTCGTCGAGCGTCGGGTCGACCAGGGCGACCACCATCCGGGCGGACCGCCCACAGGTCACCTCGATCATCTCCAGTGCGATGCCGCGATCGTGCTCGACCGTGGACGCAAGCGCGGCGACCGCTCGGACCATCGGCTCCCGTCCGTGGGCGCGCGCGAGCGATTCCGTGACGCGTTGCGCGCAGGCGTCGATCTCGTCGCGCAGGGCGCTCCGCAGCGGCTGCAGTGCGGCGGCCCCGTCGAGACCGTCCAGTACCTGGAGCACCCGGCGTACCCGGGTGGCCTCGGTCAGCAGGTCGGCCCGGAGTTCGTGCCCGGCTTCAGGAGCCGGATCCGCGGGGCTCATCCCCCACGGCTGCACCGGGGTCCATGGGGGGGTGCCGAGGAGTTCCCGCAGGCCGGCGCCGTACTCCCGATAGGCCCACCAGCCGAGGGCCACCCACGTCGCGGCCACCAGCAGGGTGATCAGCTCGACGACGCGGACGTCCAGCCCCAACGCCTGCTGGAGCAGCAGGAAGACCCCGGTCAGACCCAGAGCGAGTGGCACGCCCGCCCCCTCCACGGCCGTCTGGGCGCGCAGCCGTGCCGTTGCGGGCAGCGCCTGGTAGGTCGCATTGATCGAGGTCCGGGTCATGCCGTCGGTGAGCGCGATGTCGAGGATCTGCTGCACGCACACGATGACGAAGAAGGCGGTGACCTGGGTCCCGCTGCCGTAGCCGATGAGGGTTCCGGCCGCGACTGCGAGGACCACCGCGAGCGGATTGGCGACCAGGCCGAAGCCCACCCCCCATCGGGTCAGCAGCCGCCCGGCGAACACGACCACGAACACGATGGACACCACATTGATGAGGGCGCCGAAGAGTCCCTGGAACCGTGCCAGGTCCGCGGCGTCGGGATAGCGGACCGATGCCTGTTCCCAGACCAGGAAGTCGAGCAATTGGGTGGCCGCCGCGGACAACACCTGGTATCCGAAGACGACCAGGACCAGGCGGCTCCGGACCAGAGCGCGGGCCGTGCTGCGGGGACCCGGCCCGGCGACGGGTGGTGCCGGTGCGGCGCGCAACTCGGTGGGGAATCGACGGGAGGTCTCCGCCACCAGGATCAGCAGGCACAGCCCGGAGGCGACATCGATCCCGAGAAGGTGCACCGGCCCGCCGAACGGTCCGACCAGCAGCGCCGCCGCCAGCCCGCCGACGGCGAAGCCGACCGAGAAGCCCGCGACCACCCGGGGCAGGTGGGCCTTCATCTGCCGGACGTCGAGAAGTCGACCGGCCTGGCTGCCGATGAGGACGAATCCCACCGGGATGATGAGGGGGAACAGCACCAACAGCGGGAACGTCGCCCAGAGACCGTCGAAGAGCGCCAGCCCCGCCCAGGCGAGGGCCACCACGACGACGTACGCAGCCAGCACGCTCCCCGCCAGCCGCGCCAGCGTGAGACGGGACTGCGCGCGCCGCATCGCGGCAGAGACGCCGATCCCTGCCACCGCCACCGTCAGGTAGGCGTAGGGGAGGGCTTCCGCGCCGTACTCGGCGAGGAAGAGTGCGCTCGCCGGCACCACCAGGAAGGCGACCATCACCCCGAGGAGGGTCGTCTGGCCGGCGAGAAGCAGCAGCCGAGGCCTCATCCGTTCGCGGGCGGGCGATGGGTCTCGCGGATTCGACGCACCAACTCGGTGATCACTCCCAGAGCGATCTCGGGACGTGTCCGGACCGCCTCGTCGAAGGCGGGCTTGGTCAGCCGGAACGCCGTCACCGGGTCCAGTGCGGTCACGGTCGCGGTCCGCGGTCGGGGATCGAGCGCAGCGAGCTCACCGACCACCGACCCGTCGCCCATCTCCACGACCCGATCGACCCGCGTCACCTGGACCCGGCCGCGCACGACGACGAAGAGCCAGTCCTCGATATCGCCTTCGTGCATCAACACCTCGCCCTTGGCGAAGGAGACCTCGTCCAGCACCCCCGCGACACCGGCCAGCACCCGGTCGGGGGTGGCGGAGAACAGCGCGACCCGGCGGAGGTGGGCCACCCGCTCCACGGTGAGCATGTCCTGATGCTAGGGGAGCGCGGGCGTAACCGTCGGGAATTCGCCCATGGCATCCGCCGGTTCCGACACACTGAGGGTCATGGAGCAGCGTGGGCCGTCCGCAGCAGACTCCCGACCACGCGCCCGAGTCATCCGCGACCCGGTGCTCGGGTACGTCGAGGTGATGGGCGAACTCGACGCCCTGGTACGGGCTCCGGAGGTGCAGCGGCTGCGGAACGTCGCGCAGAACTCGCGGGCCGTCGTGCGGTACCCCTCCATGGGCGGCTCCCGGTTCGAACACGCCCTCGGGACGATGCATCTGGCGGTTCGGGGCTGGCGCTCGAGCTGGCGCAACACGGTCGCGCCGGACGGCTGCACGCCTGGTGCGACGAGGGACGCCTTCCGCCACGACGTGATCACCTCCTTGCGGGAGCTGGACCCCGCGGTGCTCGACCCGCGCACCGCGGCTCTGGTGGAAGCGGGCGAGACCACCGACGCCGAGGACACCGAGCTGTGGCAGGACTTCGAGCACGTGATCGGCCTCGTGGTGGGTGCGGTGGGCCTCGTGCACGACCTCGGTCATCCGCCGTTCTCCCACATCCTCGAGCCGTTCTACGAGGCGCATGCCTCAGCGATACTCGGCGAGGATCAGCTGCGGTCGTTCTCCGAGTACCGCGCCGACGCGTCCGGGCGCGTCCAGTTCCACGAGTGGGCCGGGCTGCGCATCTTCGACGCGATCGACGGGTCCGTGTTCGAGTGGCTGCCGCGGACACTGATCCGGCGGGTGCTCTCGGACCGTTCCGAGACAGGCTGGGCCTCCAGCCTGCATCACCTGATCGACGGACAGTTCGACGTCGACCGACTCGACTATCTCGTGCGCGATGCGGTCAACAGCGGCACCGAGTTCGGGGCGATCGACGTCGATCGACTGCTGCACAGCCTCGAACTGCACCGTGCCGAGGGCGGCTGGAGGATCGGGCTGGGCGCCCGGGCCGTGTCCGCCTTCGAGACGCTCCTGGTGCAACGGGCACAGCAGTACCGCTGGGTCGTCCATCACTACGCCGTCGTAGCGGCCGACGCCGCCCTGGAGCATGCCGTTCGCAACGTCTACGAACTGACCCGGGGCGCCTCCGCAGCCTCACCCGATCTCGACTATCTCTCCGCGGCGGGGAACGGCCACCGGGCAGGGGATCGCGTCAGCGACGACCACGATTGCTTCGCCTGGCTGCGCCGATCTCGGCCCGCGCTCGAGGCGCTCGTTGCGTCCTCCGAGGAGCCGGCGGTGACTCTGAAGGCACGGGCCACGCTCGCCCTGCTCGCCGTGTGCGACTCGTTCTCGCTCTCACCCGTGCCCGCCTGGCGCAACTATCAGGAGTTCCTGGCCCGGGCCGACCAGAACCGCGCGACGGTGTCCCGGCTGATCGAGGCACTCCCGATCGGGGGACCTACCGACGCAGCGCACCCGCGCAACCCCGCCAGCCGGGATGCCGTGACCGCGCTGCTCCGTGAGCTCCCGGCCCGGCTGAACGCGGCATTGGATCACCGGCTCGCGGCCGAGGGCGTACCGGGGAGGCTCCACCACGTCGAGGAGCTCCTCGACCGGGTGCACCCGGTGGTGCCGGTCTGCGGCGGTCCGGGCACGTGGCTGGTCGTTCGGGTGCCCTTCCTGGCCCTCGACGAGGACTTCGCCCGCGTGTGGCGAGGTGACGAGGAGGTCGCCCTGAGCGAGGTCAGCCCCTTTCCGCTGGCGCTCACTGCGATCGAGGTCATGCGGCCCCGCTACTTCGTCTACTTCGTGCCGTTCGACGCCGCTCCGGTCGACGCGACGAAGCATCAGCGTCGCGAGGTCGGGCGCCTGTTCTTCGAGGCACTGGCGTACCCCTCCCGCCACTGACGCGGGCCGCGATGATGCCCTGTGGTCGGCATCCGTTGCCGGCGCGGTTCACCGCGCCTTGCGGGTGTCCTTCCCCTCGGCGAAGTCCGTGAAGTCCGTGAAGTCCTTGAAGCCCTGCATGTCCGCGTGCGACGGCCGACGTGAAAGGCGTGCCGGGTCAGCGAGCACCTGGGCCCCCTCTCCCGCGGAGGGTGATCGATCGAGTCGATGTCTCTGATGAGGGGAGCCCGTCCTTCGGTGCCGTCCCGGGGGATGTCGGAGTGGCTCGGCGATGGAGCCCTCCTCGCCGGGGCCGAGTCGGGACAGGCGTCGGAGCCACCAGAAGCAGAATCCGCCCAGAAGCGCGGTCAGTCCGAGGAGTACGCCGGTCTCGCCACTGCAAGGCCCAGAATGGCTGCCCGGGTGGGCGACGACCTCCTGCTGGTAGCCCTCCTGGGCCAGCCGGTCGAAGCAGGCGGCGACCTGTGGGTTCGGGGATCCCCCGGGGTCGGGGAGACAGTGCTCCACCCAGGTCGGGAAGGTCGCGACGCCCTTGCCGGCGGCGTTGACGGTGGCGCTGTCGAGCACCCACCCGCCGTAGTCGTGGTGGCGGACCTGGAGCGTGTCGACCGGCTCGCCCGGCCCGCTCGCCTGGAGCCCGTGCAGGGCGGGTTCCGACCTCGAGTGCGCGAGCGATCAGGGGTGCGCCCCAGCAGACGCCGACGTCGCCGGGAAGGACCCAGAGCACCACGACCCCTGCGAGATACAGGAACCGGTCGCCGTCCGCGGACCCGAGCCGGTCGAGGAACGTCTCGACGTCCGCGGCGTAGAGGTCGGCGATCCTCGGGCCGCTGACCGCGAGCGCGAGCAGGACGGCGTACACGATGGCCATCTGGAGCCGGAACTGGCGCCATGCCAGCCAGATCATCGGAGCACCTCCAGGTTCGGGCGAGCCGGGCGGGCCGATGTGCGAGCGTCGGTCATCTAGGCCAGGACCAGGTCCTCGAGGGCGAGGCTGCCGACCGTCCAGCGGGGATCGCGCACGGGTTGATCGGTGCGGACCAGATACGTCGACTGCCGGTCGGTGTGGCGGGCCGAGACCTCAGCACGGTGTTGGGGTTGATCGCCAGGTCGGCGACCACGTCCTTGACCGTCGGCAGCTGATCGCCATCCTCGAGGAGGCCGAGTCGGAGCGCGTTGCGGACCTGCTGGACGAGCTGCTGGTACGGCGAGACGCCGGAGCGCGGGTCCAGATGGAATTCGATCATCGCTCTCACTCCATTGGACTGGGCTCCTAGCACTAAAGGCTTGGGCTTGAGGGGCGTCAACCATCGATTCGACGTACCGCGGCGAGCATCGCGCCGCGGTACGTCGACGCAGCGCTCGGGACCGGATGCCCCCGGTCAAAGGGTCACGCCGGGGTCGCAACTCCGGTCAGCGGGTCGTTCGGGTGCGACGTGTCGGGCTACCACGCGAAGACGACGACGGCGACGAGGCCGAGGCCGAGTAGGAGGTCGAGGCTGAAGCACGCCTCGGCCAGTGAGCGCGGTACGGCGATCCGCCGGTGGTGGTGGATCGCGTCCCAGATGGCATGGGAGGCCAGCACGAGGCCGGCCAGGACTACGCCGGCGCGCGGGTCGAGGCTCAGGGCGAGCACGGCGAGCAGGCCGATCGCGGCGAACGCCGCCGCTTGAGCGAGAAGGACAGCGTCGGGACGCTCGCGGCGTAGGGCGACGACCACCAGGATCAGCGACCCGAGGGCCAGTCCGGCCCACCACGGCATCCCCATCACTTCGCTGAGGACGACCACGAGTGAGGATCCGGGTATGGCGACCCAGGCGACCCAGGGTCGACCGGAGGCTGCGGCAGCGAGGTAGCACCACGCCGCTGCGGTGGCACCGATGGCCAGGGTGTCCCGACTTGCGGCCCCCGTGATCAGGAGCAGGGTCGCGGTGCCCAGTCCCAGTACGGTCGGCCACCCCTTGAGCCAGCCTTGGGTGTGGCGGTCGCCGCCCGCGGCGACGGGAGGCGTCGAGGTGCTGTGCAGAGAGTGCGCCATGGGTTCCTGCCTTTCCTGCGGAGTGTGGCCGAGGGGAAAGTGGGAGTCGGTGAGGCGCGCGATTTGTGAACGCGCGTTCATGAACGCTAGTTCACCTATGATGTCTCGTCAACGGCAATTGAAAGGTCCCCGATGGCACCTCGACCACCCACCGACACCGAGGCATTGCGCGGCTCGTTGCTGGAACACGCCCGCGCTGTGATCGCCCGCGATGGAGTGGACGGGCTGACCATGCGGTCCCTGGCCGGCCAGGCAGGCACGGCAGTCGGGATGTCGTACAAGGCGTTCGCCTCGCGCGATGAGTTGCTTCGCGAGCTGACTCGGTCCTCGCTGCATGAGCTGGCCGCCCAGATCGAAGAGTGGGCTGCACGACCGGGCGGGGCGCTCGCCGACCGGTTGATGGAGTTCGCCGACCTGCAATCTGCCTCGGATGCGCCCGCTCTCGTGGCGCACCTCGGCCATGACTCACGTGGCGGCCAGATCCTCCAGAAGGCCGTCGATGACGGCGCGACCCGATCGTGGGCGACGGTCATGACCGAATTCCTCCGCGCGGGGCAGCAGCGAGGGACCGTGCGCGGCGACGTCGATGTCGAGGCGTTCGGCTTCTTCATCACCGCCGCGCTCCACTACGTGCTCGTGACGGACAGGCCGTTCCTTGCTCCCGACCGCACCACCCTCGAGCAGTACGTCACCGGCATCGCCGCCCAGATCGAGGTCGGACCAACTCGCAGCTGAGTCCGGCCCTCTCCGCTGATCGTGCCCCGACGTCGCGGCGCCGAAGCCCCGCACTCCCGACCCGCCACCGGTGGCGGGTCGGGAGTCCGGGACCGGGCTCGCCGCATTCGGCGATGGCCGGCCGGAGGGGGGCGGTCAGTGGATCTCGCCGTCAGGTCCGAGGAGGCACTCCCACTCGATCCAGCCACGGCCGGTCCGGCCGTCGGCGGTGGTGAAGTCGGCCATCGCCCGGACGAAATGAGCGGGTGTGCCCTCAGGTGAGATGAGGAGGAGGTTGCCGTAGGCGGTCGGCTCCACGGTGACCTCGACCCCGGCCTCGTCGAGGCGGAACGACGCCGCGCGCATCCGGCCGTCCCCGTCGTAGTCGGCGACCCAGTCGCCCTGGCTGAGGTCGACCAGACGCTCGCCCCGCTGCCAGTAGCCGCGCGCCCAGACCCCTCCGCGGCCCACGGCGGAGTGGGTCCGGCTTCCGTCGTCGAGCCAGAACGCGTTCCACATCCACGAGTTGGCCCACCAGTCCCGGTTGCCCCAGGAGTGGTCACGCTGGCCGTTGCCGACGAAGGGGAACTCCTCACCTGTCACCGTGATGGTGCCGGTGACGCGGCAGGGGATCTCGTAACGGTCGGCGAGACCTGGCCAGCGGTAGTCCAGCCCTGTCGTCGTCCAGGTCAGATCCGCGGTCACCTGGATCGGCTCCCCCTG
Source organism: Nocardioides insulae DSM 17944 (assembly GCF_000422825.1). GTDB lineage: Bacteria > Actinomycetota > Actinomycetes > Propionibacteriales > Nocardioidaceae > Nocardioides > Nocardioides insulae. Next base: position 497,145 of record NZ_KE383928.1, read on the forward strand.
CTCGCCGCGGAGGATCGCACCCTCATCGGGGAAGGTCTGGGCGGTTCCGTCGAAGGTGATGGCGTACTCCTGCAGAGGATCCTTCACGTCGAACGTCGCGGTGTAGGCGGGTGTGGTGACGGTGGCCGAGGTGCCCTCATGGGCCAGCGGCGGAGCCTCCTGGGTGGACAGGATGATCGAGGGGCGGCCGGGGCGGGCGATGACCAGGGAGACCATGCTGGTGCCGAGGTTGCGGGTGTCGCCGACCCGGATGTAGAAGCCGAGGGCGCCATCGTCGGTGATGCCGTCGAGGTAGTAGCTCTCACTCCACAGCGGAACCGCGGGATCCTCGGGATGGGGTCCCTCGTCGGCCGGGTCGACGCGGAGGGATGGTGCCGTCTGGATCGAGTCGCGCACGTGCTGACCTTTCTTCGGGAGTCGGCTCTGCTGAGGTCCGGAGTTCAGTCGAGGAACCGGACGGAATCGTGGTCGCGCGCCGCCGCGATCGCCCGCGAGGCCATCGTGGTGAACATGGCGTCGCCGCGGTCGGTCCTCTTGACCAGCACCGCCGAGACGACCGCCATCCACAGGGAGAACCACACGTGGCACTGGTAGTCCTGCCAGCACTGCTCGAAGGAGTAGTCCGTGATCCCTGCTGCCACCAGATCCTGGTGGTAGCTCCGGAGCAGATCGGTCTCATGGAGGCGCCGAGCGGCGGGCGGGAACGACGTGGTGATGAAGTAGGCGACGTCGATCATCGGGGATCCGGCCTGCGCGGTCTGCCAGTCGACGACCGTCGCCGTGTCGGTGCCGGGATCGAACAGCAGATTGTCGAGCCGGAAGTCCCCGTGGACCAGGGCCCGAGGGGTCGCGTTAGCTGCGCGTCGACGATAGGTCTCGGCACGGGCGAAGAAGGCCCGGGCGGGGAGGGTGAACTCCTCGGTGTCGTGCTGCGGGTAGCGCCGCAGGTACTCGTCGAGCAGGGGCTGGTAGTCGGGTGCCTCGCCCTCGGCCTCCTGCGGAGTCGCCAGCCACCCGAGGGAGGAGAGGTCACCTCGGTTCCACGTCTCCCGGTGAAGGCGGCCGGCCTGGTCGAGTGCGGCGCGTGCCTGCGCCAGGGTGCTGCTCCCCAACTGGTCGCCCTGGACGGCAGGCGCGAGGTCGCCCATCACCAGCGCGAAGTCGACCCCCGTGTCATCGACCTCCGCGTGATGGCAGGTCGGGACGTTGACCGAGAGCATCGGCGCGATCTCGGAATAGAACCGCACCTCGCGCAGGTAGGTGAGGAGGTTGGCGCTGGTGGCCCTGCTCACCTCGTCCTCGGAGGTCAGCTTGGCGATCAGCGAGCGAGGGGTGCCACCGGCGGTGAAAGCGACCCGGTAGGTGTCGGCCACCTGACCCGTGCCCACCGGCGTCGCGGTGACGTCGGCGATGTGGTTTTCGGGAAGCTCCAGCAAACCGGCCAGCCACGTGCTGTTGACCTCAGTGACACGCAATGTCCAACGCCCCTATCCGCAAGGATGCGCCCGGTGCCCGGTCGCGCCCGATAATCCGGCCATTCGCGGAATTGGGCGAAATGTGCCGAATATATGAGAAATGCCCCTGTTGCGCGCTCGAACGTACAGTGACGGACGTCACGCGTCAAGGTGATATCTCGGCACTCGTCCTGACGGAAAAGTGCATTTCGTCAATTGTCGGAAATTGCCCTCGTCGACTCGTGCCTGACACGTCACGCGGTGACTGCCGCTGACGCGCTTGCGCGTCCATGTCGGCGAACGGCGCGGTAGGCGTCCACGACGGGAGCCAGTTCCTCGGGGGTCGCGCCATGCATGATGACCCCGTCCACGCCGAGATCGAACTGGGCGTCGACGGCGGCCGCGCACTCCTGCGAGGTGCCGATCGCGGCCGAGGCCAGCCACTCCTCGGGGAGGAGTGAACCGATGTGCTCGAGTTGTGCCGGGGTGGCCAGTGAGTCGATCGGACCTCGGATCGACCGGACCGTGGGGTCGGCGCGAAACCGCTCCAGCGGGGCTGGGTCCCAGTCGTTCGTGGCGACCAGGAGGTCGCCGTACCCCTGGAGATAGCCGGCGAGCCGGCCGGTCGTCTTGAGCAGGAACGTCTCCTCGGGGAGGTCGTTGCGGACCGTGGCGTAGCACGACCAGATGCGGACCGACGCCGGGTCCCGCCCGATGCGCTCGCACTCCTCGCGCACGGTCTGGACGCAGCGCCGCGTGGTCTCGTCGGAGAAGAAGGTGTGCAGGACGACGGCGTCGAAGGCGCGGGCGGCCAGCTTGAGGGTGTTCGGGCCGAAGGCGGTGATGAGAAGCGGAACCCCCTGTGACGGCGCCGGTGAGACTCGGAGCAGCGGCCAGGAGCCGGCCGGACCCTGATGGTCCTGGATCACCTCACCGTCGCAGAGTCGGCGGATGAGGTGGGCGAAGTCCTCCAGTTGCGCCGTGGTTGCCATCCGCAGGCCCATCGGGCGGAGCATCAGGTCGATGCCGCGTCCGATGCCGAGGGTGTACCGGCCGCCGGTCAGGGCCTGCATGGTCGCGCCGTGCGCGGCGGTCACCAGTGGGTGCCGGGTGTTGAAGTTCGTGACCCCGGTGGCGATGCCGATCGAGGTCGACGTCGCGCCGAGGGCGCCCGTGATCGTGAAACTCTCCTTGACATTGAGGCGCTCGGAGAGGAAAGCGGTGCCCAGGCCGAGTTCCTCGGCATCCCTCACCTCGTTGATCGCATCTCGCGGATTGAGGGATCCGCCCGCGAGCGCATAGAAACCCAATTCGGGCAGGGGTGAGGCAGGCACCTTGATCTCTCCTCGTCGACGAGATGAATTGATACTCCGTGATCTGGGGAAATCGAAGCCAATCACGTTTCGACGCCAACCTAATGCTCGGTGCTCGGGCATTGTCAATCGTTTGCGGGGTTATGGATACGAGTCCGATCGCGTCGATCCGCCGACGCTTCCGCCCGGTCCGCCGGGTCCTTCTCGAGGTCGTGAGGTGGAGGGATCCGGTGGCGGGCGTCGACAGCGTCGGGGCCGAGGATCCACTCGAGGGCGGCGTCGTACGGCGGAGGTGCGGCCCCGATTGGTGGTTCCGGCAGGGCGTGGGTTACTGTTTCACCGCTTCGCAAGGAGCACACGCAAGGCCCCGTAGCGCAGTTGGTTAGCGCGCCGCCCTGTCACGGCGGAGGCCGCGGGTTCGAGTCCCGTCGGGGTCGCAGCTGAGAGGCTCAGGTCGATGACCTGAGCCTCTCACTCATTTCCCGCCCTAGGGGAGTGGGCGGGCTCGGCAGGCGGTCACGGCCGGCGCACCCTCGGGTGCGCTGGGCTCGCCCCGGCACAATGGTCGGGTGCCGATCGAGATCCCGCCCGAGCGCTTCGACGCGCTGGTCGACAACGCCCTCGACACGATCCCGGACGAGCTCGCCCGGCTGGTGAAGAACCTCGTGGTCCTGGTGGAGGACGAGCCCGCCGAGGGGGAGCCGCCGGATCTGCTCGGGCTCTACGACGGACTACCGCTCGGCGTCGATCCCCAGGGTGGCGAGCTCCCTGCGCGCATCTTCGTCTTCCGCGGCCCGCTGATGGACTTCGTCGACTCCGAGGAGGAGTTGGTCGAGGAGGTGCGCATCACCGTCGTCCACGAGGTCGCCCACCACTTCGGCATCGACGACGCCCGCCTGCACGAGCTCGGCTACGCCTGATCGCCCGGTCCGCTGGCACCCGCCGGCCGAGATCAGCCGAGATCGGCCAGCGTCAGCCCGACCCACCAGCCCGAGGAGCAGGCGGCCAGGCCGACGGCCAGGGACAGGGCGACGTTGAGGACGGCCTGGGCCCAGGCGCGGCGCTCGGCCAGGAGGACGGTCTCGTAGGCGAAGGTCGAGTACGTCGTCAGCGCGCCGCAGAAGCCGGTGCCGACCAGGGTGAGGACCCAGCCGGCCAGGGCGCCGCCCGCCGCGGCTCCGGCCGCCAGGCCGAGGATCAGCGAGCCGAGCACGTTCACCACGAACACGCCCCACGGCAGCCCGGTCCCGTGCCGCGCTTGCACCCAGCGGTCGACGGCCCACCGGGCGGGGGCGCCGACCGCTCCGCCGGCGAGCACGAGCAGCACGGTCATCGCGGGGAGCCTCTCCGGGGTGCGGGCCGATGAGTGGCCCGAGCGCCGAGCTGCCGACCCAGCAGCACGCCCGCGAGGGCCGCGAGGAGGCCGAGCGCGATCGTCGCAGCGAGGTAGGCGAACGCCGTGGGCGGTGAGGCCAGCAACATCGCGTGCAGGTCGAACATAGCCGTGGAGAAGGTGGTGTAGCCGCCGAGCACCCCCACCCCCAGCAGCGGCCGGGGCCAGTGCCGATGCGCCCAGACGGTGGCCAGCAGGCCCATCAGGATCCCCAGCAGCAGCGACCCGCTGAGGTTGGCCAGCACGGTGGACCACGCGAAGGAGCCGTCCTCATGCGGAAGGGCGACCGTCAGTGCGTAGCGCGCCAGGGACCCGAGGGCGCCGCCCAGCGCGACCAGCGCCAGCGTCCTGCGATGAGTCACGCGCAGCAGCCTAGGAGAGTGCTGACCAGGGCGGGCGAGCGCGAGGGGGCCGGCGTACGACGGCGAGGCCGCCGAGGTGCAGGGCATGACGGGTCGACACGACCGGGGCGAACGCTGCCGGCTGCACCCGTCGTCGCGTGCCGCGCGGATCCTCCAGCGGGCTCCGGGGAGACGATGGCGCGAGACGGCGCGCCGCAGCCGCGGATCGTCCAACGGGCTCCGACGCAGGGTGTGGCCGTCAGTGTGCGGCGTGGCGACGGGCGGGCGTGGTGTCGAACCAGGGAGTCGGCCGTGCGCCACGTGCCTGCCGGACGTACTCGCCGAGGAACCAGTGCTGGAAGGCGCGTTGTTCGGGGGTGCGGGCGAGCGCCAGGAGACGCTCCTGCCGGCAGAACTCGTCGGCGAGGTCCAGCAGGTCGATGAAACGCTGCACGCTCCCGGCTGCCTCCCGCGGCATCCGCACATGCAGATCCGCGACGCTGCGGGCCCCCGCGAGCGCGGCGTCCGAGGCGGTGATCCCCAGGCCGCCGCGAAGCTGTCGCTCCAGGGCACCGAACAGGTCGGACAGGGACTTGGCCAGGGGGTAGTCGACCTCGTGGGCGAGGGCGAGCAGACGGACCTCGCGGCGTAGCTCGCGGAAGTGCTGCTGGAAGCCGATGTAGAGCGGTAGCGGGATGCCCAGGACGGCGACCTCGACGCGGTCGACCAGGTCAGGACGCGCGCCGGGCAGTGCGGGGTCGAGGCCGGTGACGACGCCCTCGACGCCGTCGTCCTCGCTGATCTCGGCCGCCGGGGAGAACCAGACCACCTTGCCGGTCGACTCGATGTCGGCGCCCCAGGCGTCGGCGGCGCGCGCGACGATGGCGAGGCCGCGGCCGAAGGTGAGCAGCGCGGCGTCGTCCACGGGGGAGTCGGGGTCGAAGGCGTCCAGATCGAAGGCGTCCAGGTCGGATTCGCCGGGTAGCTCGGGGGGTTCGGTCGAGCTGTCGAAGACCTCGACCCGCGGGTGCTCACGGGTGCCGCGCAGGCGCAGCTCGATCGGCTCCGCCCCGTGCAGGAGGGCATTGGTCACCAGCTCGGAGACGCCGAGCTCGGCGGCCTCGGCGAGATCCGCCCGGCCCAACCCCCGGCAGGCGTCGACGACCCACCGGCGCGCCTGCTGCACGCCGCCCGGGCCGGAACCCAGGGCGAGGGTGGGTGGGGTGTGCACGTGAGATCTCCGAGGGGGTGAAGAGCGGACTGAGTCCGGTATACCCCGCGGCCTCACCGGCAAAACCGGCTCATCTTGGGTATCTGTTGAGACCTCAACCACAAGCTCGTACGCCGCCCCGCCGCTCGATCCGGTGAGGTCCTCGGTGACGTCTTCGGTGAGGTCGCGGTCACCTGATTACCCGCGCGGGTCCGGGAAGCGCAACAATGGCTTGGAAGGTTCCAACCCAAGGAAGGGTGTGGCATGGCAGCCAGTGCAGCAGAGGGAAACAGCTCGGGACGCCACCAGGTGGTCGTGATCGGCTCCGGGTTCGGCGGCCTCTTCGGCACCAAGGAGTTGAAGGACGCCGACGTCGACGTCACGATGATCGCGAAGACGAGTCATCATCTCTTCCAGCCGCTGCTCTATCAGGTGGCCACCGGCATCCTCTCCGAGGGCGAGATCGCTCCTCCGACCCGCGAGGTCCTCTCCGGTCAGAAGAACGCCACGGTGCTCATGGGCGAGGTCACCGCGATCGACCTGGAGCGCAAGGTCGTCGTCTCCGAACTGCTCAACCGCACCCTGGAGACCCCCTACGACTCGCTGATCGTGGCGGCCGGCGCCGGACAGTCCTACTTCGGCAACGACCACTTCGCCGAGTTCGCGCCCGGCATGAAGAGCGTCGATGACGCGCTGGAGCTGCGCGGACGCATCTTCGGGGCCTTCGAGCTCGCCGAGATCGCTGCCGCGCGGGGCGAGGACACCGAGGCGCTGCTCACCTTCGTGGTCGTCGGTGCCGGCCCCACCGGTGTGGAGCTCGCCGGGCAGATCGCCGAGCTCGCCCGCCGTACGCTCAAGAAGGACTTCAAGAACATCTCCAGCCGCCAGGCGCGGGTGGTGCTCGTCGACGCCGCGCCGCAGGTGCTGCCGCCGTTCGGCGAGCGGCTCGGCACGAAGGCCAAGAAGGCGCTCGAGGAGATCGGCGTCGAGGTGATCCTGGGCGCGATGGTGACCCACGTCGACCAGACCGGCATCGAGATGAAGTTCAAGGACGGTCGCGCACAGCGGATCGAGTCGAGCGCCAAGATCTGGGCGGCCGGCGTGCAGGCCTCCCCGCTGGGTAGGACCCTCTCCGAGCAGACCGGTGCCGGGCTCGACCGCGCCGGGCGGATCGCCGTCAACCCCGACCTGACCCTGCCCGGCCACCCCGAGGTGTTCGTGGTCGGCGACATGATCTCCCTCGACCACCTGCCCGGCGTTGCCCAGGTGGCCATCCAGGGCGCCAAGTACGCCGCCAAGGAGATCGGGAACCGCCTCGACGGGAAGCCCTCGCAGGGTCCCTTCAAGTACTGGGACAAGGGCTCGATGGCGATCATCAGCCGGTTCAACGCGGTGATGATGGTCGGCCGGATCCGGATGACCGGCCTGCTTGCCTGGCTCTCCTGGCTGGTGCTGCACCTGGTCTACATCACCGGGTTCAAGAACCGCTTCACCGCGGTCGTGCACTGGTTCATCTCCTTCCTCGGCCGGGACAGCTCCGAGCGCACCTCGACGATGCAGCAGGTCTTCGGCCGTGCCGCCATCCAACGGCTCGAGGGCGGCGTCGCGGACCTGGTCGCCACCCCCGAGGAGCTCGCCGCAGCCGAGGAGCGCCGGGCCGAACTGGAGGCGACCGCGGCCGAGGAGGCCCGGCTCACCGACCAGCGCCAGCGCGGCGTCCACCACGAGGAGCCCGAGGCTGCGACGTCGTAGGGTCCGCCGGTTCGTCCGGCGAGGCAGCTAGCCGAGCGCGTACTTCCCAGGTGGAGTGCGCGCTCGGATACTTACTTTGACGGCGACCGCTCGACCCCGGACGCCGGTCAGCGCCCGACGGTGATGTCTCCGCCGTCGCCGCGGTCGAGGGCCCGTGAGATCACCATCCGCTGGATCTGGTTGGTGCCCTCGAAGATCTGGGTCACCTTCGCCTCGCGCATGTAGCGCTCGACGGGGAAGTCTCTCGTGTAGCCGGCGCCGCCTAGGACCTGGACGGCGTCGGTGGTCACCTTCATCGCGTTGTCGGTCGCAACGAGCTTGGCGATCGCTGCCTCGCGGGAGAAGGGGAGGCCGAGGTCACGGAGCCCACCCGCGTGGAGCAGCATCGACCTGCTGGACTGGACGGCGGCCTCCATGTCGGCGAGCACGAAGGCCAGTCCCTGATGGTCGATGATGCGACGTCCGAAGGCTTCTCGTTGCTGGGCGTAGGCCAGCGCTGCGTCCAAGGCGCCCTGGGCCAGGCCGGTGGCGACCGCAGCGATCCCGAGACGCCCGGAGTCGAGGGCGGCCAGCGCGATCCTCAGCCCCTGACCCTCGCCGCCGATGAGCCGGTCGCCGTCGACCCGCACACCCTCCAGGCGCATCGTCGCCGTGGCCGAGCCGGTGAGGCCCATCTTGCGCTCCGGGGTGTCCGCGCTGAGACCCTCGGCGTCGGCGGGCACCAGGAAGCAGGAGATGCCCGACCGCTCCTCCGACGTACGCGCCATCACGGTGTAGAAGTCGGCCTGACCGCCGTGCGTCGTCCACGCCTTGGCACCGGTGAGCACCCATGCATCGCCGTCGCGGACCGCACGGGTACGCATGGCGGCAGGATCGGAACCGGCGTGGATCTCGGAGAGGCAGTAGGCGCCGAGCACCTCCCCGCCGAGCAGGGTGGGCAGCCACCGCGCGCGCTGCTCGTCGCTGCCGTAGGACATCAGCGGATAGCAGGAGAGCGCGTGCACGCTGGTGCCGACGCCGACACTCGCCCACACCGCGCCGAGTTCCTCGAGCACCCGCAGGTACGTCGTGTAGGGGACCCCGCCCCCGCCGTACTCCTCGGGGTAGGGGAGGCCGAGCAGACCGGTGCGTCCGAGCAGACCGAAGACGTCGCGCGGGAACGCCTCCTCGGCCTCGGCGTCGGCCGCGCGCGGCGCGAGTTCGTCGGTGCAGATCTGGCGGACCAGGCGGAGCAGGTCCGCGGTCTCCTCGTCGGGGAGGACGTGACGGGCGGGCATGTCGCACACCGTAATGGGTGGATGTCCAGGTATCGAGGTGTCCCGGGTGGCCGGGGGTCTCAGCGGCGGCTGCTTTCCGGCACTGACACCCCCGGCACCTGCGGTAGGCCCTGTGGGACTCGAACCCACAACCAGCGGATTAAAAGTCCGATGCTCTGCCCATTGAGCTAAGGGCCCCCGGTTCCACTCTCTCCTCGGCAAGCCGCTACAGAATGAAACTCGTGCGGCAGCCTAGTTGGGCGGGGGGTCCTCTGCTCGACCGGCCCGCTGTCGCAGGTCACCGAGCGGGGCCTTACCCGCGCCGCCCACGCGGCCCCCGGTGGGGTCCTGGTCCGCTCGGTGCGAGATGAGAGCGAGTGCTGCCCCCTCGCGGGAGGCTAGTCCGTCGAGGGGCCCGAACCGTCGAGGGTGCCGGCGCGGGAATCGGCCGGGATCGCGACGTGGAGGGCATCGGGGTCGACCTCGTAGAGGGTGGGAGCGGGGTCGGTGATCTCGCCGTCCAGGTTGACCGGCATGGGCGCGTCCGTGCGCACCCGGACGGCGCGGGTCGTGACGTGATGGACCCGGTCGTGCTTGACGAACGTGCCGCTCCTGAGCAGGCGGGCGATGGACACGTGCTCGTGCAGCCGACCCTTCTCGATGGCATACACGTCGAGCAGGGTGTCGTCGACCGAGGCGTTGGGCGCGACGGTGTTGCCGCCGCCGTAGTGCCGGCCGTTCCCCACCGCCACCTGAAGCAGGTCGTCGAGGCGGATCGGCTCGTGGTCGGCCTCGGGGAACTCGAGGTGGGCGGTGAACGGGCGGTGGTGTCGGTAGGCCAGCACGGTGGCGACCGGGTACGCCGCCGGCCCGAGTAGACGCTTCATGCCCGGGCTGAGCCGCTGGGTGACCTCGACCGAGAGACCCATCGAGGCGACGTTCAAGAAGACCCGGCCTCCGGCGCGACCCAGGTCGACGTCCACGACCTTGCCCTCCAGGATCGATCGGACGGCCGACGGCAGGTCATCGGGCATCTCCAGGGTGCGGGCGAAGTCGTTGGCCGTGCCGAGGGGGAGCACCCCGACGACGGTGTCGCGGCCGGCCGCGCGCCCAGCGGCCGCGCTCACGGTGCCGTCTCCGCCGCCGACGAGCAGCAGTGCCGGATCGGCGGCGAACGCCCTGTCCAGGGCGCCGGCGAGCTGGTCGCCGGAGGTCACCGAGTAGGTCTCGACCCGGCGCACTCCTCCCTCATGCAAGAGGCGCCGGCACTGGTCGAGGGCGTCGCGGCCGCGACGGGAGCCGGTGTTGACGACCAGAGCCACCGTCGAGGAGCCGCCGGTCAGGAGGGAGGGAACGTCCATGCGCAGAATCTAGAGGCTCGCTGGTGACAGGAACGCCGATCCGAAGGGCGCCGGCCGATCGCCGTCCGAAGCCCCGGGAGCCTGCGGCGGCGGGCGGCGCCGTCAAGGGTTCTGCTCGCCATGGCCGATGTGGGGCATGTCGCAGCCATTCGGCGTACAACGACGGGGGACAGCCGCCATCATGAGGTTCTTTGCATCGAGGAGGACGGGGCGCGGGCAACCGATCCACTCGCCGGTGCGTCAGAGCTGATGACGAGAGCGTCGGCGGGAGGAGGGTGGGATGGCGACGTACGCCGGGGGCCGGCTGCGTGGGCTCGTGGTCGCCCTTCTGGTGACCGGGCTGTGGCTCTCCGCGTGTACCGCTCAGGCAGGCAGCGACGAGTCGGCCGCGACCGGGGGCGGAGGCTTCGTGGAGGCGGTCCCGACCTCACCGCCGTCCTCCCCGGCCACCTCGACCCCGGCCTCACCATCCCCGGGGCCGGTCGAGTCGGATCGGCCCGGTGGGGATGCGGGCCCTCCGAACATCGTGGTCGTGATGACCGACGACATGCGCGCCGACGACCTGCGATTCGCGCCGACGGTCCGTCGGGTGCTTCGCGATCGGGGTGTCCAGTTCGTCAACTCCTTCTCGCCCTTCCCGCTGTGCTGCCCGGCTCGCGCCAGCTTCCTGACAGGACAGTTGGCCCACAACCACGGCGTCTACTCGCACGAACCGCCGTGGGGGTTCGGCGCCTTCGACGACACCTACACTCTCGCGACCGCGCTCAAGCAGGGCGGCTACCGCACCGCGCTGCTGGGCAAGTACCTCAACGGGTACGGCGCCCAGGATTCGCTGGTCACCGGCGGCCCCTCCTGGGACTACGTGCCGAACGGGTGGGACGAGTGGCGGGTGACCCTGAACTGGTCGCCGCAGAGCCCGGCGACCGGCGACGCGTATGACTACTTCCACACCTCCTACAACGAGAACGGCCGGGTGGTGGATCGTCCCGGCGAGTACCAGACCGACCGTCTCGGGCAGATGGCCCGCGAGGTGGTGCGGAAGCATGCCGCGCGGCGCAGCCGGGATCCGCTCTTCCTCTACCTGGCCTTCGTGGCGCCGCACTTCACCGGCGAGCAGGAGCCGGGCGATCCTGCCGACCTGCTGACCCCGCAGCGACCCGAGCGGGTGCGCGGGATGTTCGACGACGTCGTGCGCAAGGGTGCGGGGATCTCCCGGCGAGGTTCCTCGGACCCCAGGATGCGCGACGAGATCCGGACGCTGCGGGAGCTGTCCGAGCCCGATGCCGATCTCCGGCGACAGATCCGTGACTCGACCCGGCAGCGCGCCGAGTCGATCGCCGTGGTCGACCAGCAGGTCGCCCGCCTGATCCGCACGCTCCAGCGCACCGGCGAGTGGGAGCGGACCATCCTGGTCTTCACCAGTGACAACGGCTACTACCTCGGCGAGCACCGGCGTCCGGAGGGCAAGTCGATGGGGCACGAGCCCTCGCTGCGGGTGCCCCTGTTGATGGCGGGGGCCGGGATTCCCTCCGGAGAGCGCCGCTACGACCCGGTGACCACCGTCGACCTGACCGCGACCCTGGCCGAGTTCGCCGGCGTGGCCGGCCGGCTCGCGCGACACCATCGCCCCGACGGCATCTCGATGGCGCCGGTCATCCAGCACGGTGACCGTGGCTGGCGGCGGGCGCTGCTGACCGAGGCGACGCTGCGGCACCGGTGGAGCGGGCGTCGTACCCAGGGCTTCGGGTATCGCGACACGATCGGCGTGCGGGTCGGGTCGTGGAAGTACCTGCGGTACGAGTTCTCCGGCGAGCTCTACGACCTGGCCGCCGACCCCAACGAACTGGACAACCTCTGGCGCGAGCCGAGCGCCGCGCCCGTGAAGCGGAAGCTGGCGCGGATCTGGCGCCGGCTCAAGGACTGTGCGGGTCGGGAATGCCAGCTCCGGCTGCCCCGATCCCTGGCCCAGGACGCCGCCGCGACGCGCGAGTTGACCGATGCCCAGCTGGCTGGTGTGCGTCGTCGTACCGGCGTCCCGCAAGGCTGAGGTGGCGCGAACTCCTGCCCGCTCGGCACCAGGTCGGCGGATTCGTGGGAAATAATCGCGGGAAAGCTTCCCAATCGCCGCGAGGTTGGTAGTGTCGACCACGCAACAGGTGCAAGTTCCTGCTGGTCTGACGCCCGCGGAGTTTGTGATCCAACGGCGTTTCTGCTCTGTGCCCTTCCGGCCGGTTTCGGATGGGGGGGACACCACAGGTCGGAGCGACGTGTCACCGCATCTGATGTGGGGCCGTTGACAATGACGGCCTCTCGCCCCGACTAAGGAGTAACAGAGCAATGGCTCAGGGCACCGTGAAGTGGTTCAACGCCGAGAAGGGTTTCGGCTTCATCGCGCAGGAGGACGGCGGCGACGACGTCTTCGTGCACTACTCGGCTATTCAGTCCAGTGGTTACAAGTCTCTTGACGAGAACCAGAAGGTCGAGTTCGACGTCACCCAGGGCCCGAAGGGTCCCCAGGCGGAGAACGTCGTTCCGCTCTGATCCCACCGGATCAGCGCTTCTTCGCGAGGCCTCGCCCCTTCGGGGGCGGGGCCTCGTGCCATTTCCGGACCCATCGCCCTCTTGGAGCAGATACCATAGGGGGGTAGGGTGGAGTGATGATGAGCGAGCACGCGGAGCACCAACACGGCTACATCCACCGCAAGGACGACTACCTCAAGCGACTGCGCCGGATCGAGGGGCAGGCGCGAGGGCTGCAGCGGATGGTCGAGGAGGAGAAGTACTGCATCGACATCCTCACCCAGGTCTCCGCGATGACCAGGGCCCTGCACGCGGTCTCACTGGGGCTCCTCGAGGAGCACATGAACCACTGCGTGCTGGACGCGGCGCGGGCGGGGGAGGACGCCGAGGCGCGCGCCAAGGTGACCGAGGCCGTGGACGCCATCAACCGCCTGGTCCGTTCCTGAGCGCCGCAGCCTGCGTCCGGACAACCACTGAGAAGCGAGGAACTCCATGAGCACCACCACCTGGACCGTCACCGGGATGACCTGCGAGCACTGCGTCGCCTCCGTCACCGAGGAGCTCAGCGAGCTCCCCGGCGTCGAGAACGTCGCGGTCACCCTCGAGACCGGCACCGTGCAGGTGACCAGCGCCGGCCCGCTCAGCCGTGAGCAGGTCGGGGCAGCCGTCACCGAGGCGGGCTACGAGTTGGCATGAACACCACCAGGACGCCCGAGCGCACGGCCGCACCCGGCGGGGCCGAGGAGCTGGAGCTCGCGATCTCCGGGATGACCTGCGCGTCGTGCGCCAACCGGATCGAGCGCAAGCTCAACAAGCTCGACGGCGTCACCGCGACCGTCAACTACGCCACCGAGAAGGCCACTGTGTCCTTCCCCGGCACGGTCACGCCCGACCAGCTCGTCGCCACCGTCGAGGCGGCCGGGTACGGCGCCGTCGTACCGCGCCGGGATCCCGTACCTGCCGACGGCGAGCACGAGATCGAGGACCCCGACCGCGCACTGCGGCAGCGGCTGATCGTCTCGGCGGTGCTCACGGTGCCGGTCGTCGCGATGGCGATGATCCCGGCCCTCCAGTTCACCAACTGGCAGTGGCTCTCCCTGACCCTGGCCGCGCCGGTGGTCGTCTGGGGCGGCTGGCCCTTCCACCGCGCCGCCTGGACCAACCTGCGACACGGCAGCACGACGATGGACACGCTGGTCTCGGTCGGCACCCTGGCGGCGTTCGGCTGGTCGCTCTACGCGCTCTTCTGGGGTACCGCGGGGCATCCCGGCATGACCCACCCCTTCACGTTCGCCGCGGAGCGCGGCGACGCGGCCGGCGACATCTACCTGGAGGCCGCCGCCGGGGTCACCACCCTGATCCTGCTGGGGCGGTACGCCGAGGCGCGGGCCAAGCGCCGCGCCGGAGCCGCGCTGCGGGCCCTGCTCGAGCTCGGCGCCAAGGACGTCGCGGTCCTGCGCGGAGGCGCCGAGGTGAGGGTGCCGGTCGAGCAGCTGGTCGTCGGCGACCGCTTCGTGGTGCGGCCGGGGGAGAAGATCGCCACCGACGGCGTGGTCCTGGAGGGCAGCTCCGCGGTCGACGAGTCGATGCTCACCGGTGAGTCGGTGCCCGTCGAGGTCGGCGTGAACAGCGACGTCGTGGGGGCCACCGTGAACGCCTCCGGGCGGCTGGTCGTGCGTGCCACCCGGGTCGGTGCGGACACCCAACTCGCCCAGCTGGCCCGACTGGTCGAGGACGCCCAGGCCGGGAAGGCGCCGGTGCAACGGCTCGCCGACCGGATCTCCGGGGTCTTCGTACCCGTGGTGATCGTGCTGGCGCTGCTCACCTTCGCCTTCTGGCTGGTCACGGGCGGCGGTTCGGCGCTGGCCTTCAGCGCCGCCATCTCCGTGCTGATCATCGCCTGCCCCTGCGCGCTTGGCCTGGCCACTCCCACCGCGCTGATGGTGGGCACCGGCCGGGGTGCCCAGCTCGGCATCGTGATCAAGGGACCGGAGGTGCTCGAGTCGACCCGCACCGTCGACACCGTCGTGCTCGACAAGACCGGGACCGTCACCTCCGGTCGGATGCAGCTGACCGACGTGGTTCCCGGCAGCGGAGAGTCGCGCACGGAGGTTCTCGCCCTGGCCGCTGCGCTGGAGTCGGCCTCCGAGCACCCGGTGGCCCGCGCCGTCGTCGCGGCCGCGGGGGAGACCCGACCGGTGGAGGCCTTCGCCAACCTGGAGGGGCTGGGTGTCGAGGGCACCGTCGACGGGCATGCGGTCGTGCTCGGCCGGCCGCGGCTGTTGGAGGAGCGACAGCTCCCGCTGACCCCCGAGCTGGCCGCCGCGACGGAGCGTGCCCGCAGCGAGGGGCGGACCGCCGTGGCGGTTGGCTGGGACGGCTCCGCCCGGGGGATCCTGATCGTCGCCGACGAGCCCAAGTCGACCTCCGCCGCGGCCATCGCCGGCTTCCGCGAGCTAGGCCTCACGCCGTACCTCCTCACCGGCGACCACGACGTGGTCGCCCGCCGGGTGGCGGCCGAGGTGGGCATCGACGCCGAGCACGTGATCGCCGACGTCCTGCCGGCAGAGAAGGTCGAGGTGGTCCGCCGCCTCCAGCAGGAGGGTCGGGTGGTCGCGATGGTCGGCGACGGGGTCAACGACGCCGCCGCGCTCGCCCGGGCGGATCTCGGGATCGCGATGGGCACCGGCACCGACGTCGCCATCGAGGCCAGTGACCTCACCCTCGTGCGGGATGAGTTGCCAGTCGCGGTGGACGCCGTCCGGCTCTCCCGACGCACCCTGCGCACGATCAAGGGCAACCTGTTCTGGGCCTTCGGATACAACGTCGCGGCGATCCCGCTGGCCGCTGCCGGCCTGCTCACCCCGATGATCGCCGGCGCCGCGATGGCGTTCTCGTCGGTCTTCGTGGTCGGCAACTCGCTGCGCCTGCGTCGGTTCCGCTGAGCCCGAGCCGTCGACTCGGGATGGGACCGCGGATCCAGCGGGCCGGGAACCGGGTCGCCGGGCTGTGCAGGCATCGGCGTGCTAGAAGGCTCCCGTTCACCTGCCGCTCCGTGTGGGGACCTACCCTTGCGCCATGCCTCCCGGGGAACTCGCGGCCGTCCTCGCCGCCGGCGCCGTCGTGCTGCGCAAGACCGAGAAGCACTGGCAGGTGCTCCTGGTCCACCGGCCTCGCTACGACGACTGGTCCTTCCCGAAGGGCAAGGTCGACCCGGGGGAGCACGTCACCGCGGCCGCGGTCCGTGAGGTGAAGGAGGAGACGGGTCTCGATGTGCGGCTGATGCGCCGGCTGGGGGCCCAGCAGTACCAGGTGGCGAAGGGCGCGAAGCGGGTCGACTACTGGACGGCCCGCGTGGTCGGGAACGACGACGTGGAGTCCTACCGGCCCAACGCCGAGATCGACCGGGTCGTCTGGGTCCAGGCGACCGAGGCACACGAACTGCTCACCTACCCGCACGACCGGGTGACCCTGGACGAGGCACTCGTACGCCGTCGCCGGACCGAGACCGTGCTCGTGCTGCGCCACTCCGACGCGCTGTCGCGCAGCGAGTGGTCCGGCCCGGATGCGGAGCGCCCGCTCCTCCCGGCCGGGCAGCGCCAGGCGCGGGCCCTGGTGCCGGTGCTGTCGGCGTACGGCGTCCGCAGGGTGATCACCTCGCCCAGCGTCCGATGCGCGGACACGGTCGTGCCCTGGGCGGAGGCGAACCCCGGGGCCAGGGACGTGGAGGGGGCGAGCGGACTCAGCGAGGAGGAGGCCACCGGGCGGGGCGTGGCCAAGCTGACCAGGCGGGTGGTCGACGCCCTCGACGACCACGGACCGACTGTGTTGTGCACCCATCGGCCGGTGCTGCCGCTCGTCTTCTCGGCGCTCGGCGTCCCGGACGTCCGGCTGCGGAAGGGTGAACTGGTGGCGGTGCAGCTGCGGGAGGGCCGCGTGGTGGACCAGGACCGGCACCTCGCCGAAGGCTGACCCCGGCCGCCGCACGAGTGTGGGGCGGGCCACACCGTCAAGCCCTCCCGGTGCTTGTTCACCTGTTCGCTGCCATCTTCACGGCCATCCGTCGCCGAACGGGCAGATCGAGTTCATCGCTCGTTCACCGACGGCCCGGTAACCGGACACTTCGACTCCTTAGCGTCGCTGCGACAACACGGTCAATCCCCCTGTAGGAGTATCGAAGTGAAGCTCACTTCCTATCGCCGCGCGATCGTTCCGGGCGTTGCTGCGCTGGCCATCGCACTCTCGGCCTGTTCCGCCGGTAACGAAGGCGACTCGGACTCCGGCTCCGCGTC
Source organism: Nocardioides insulae DSM 17944 (assembly GCF_000422825.1). GTDB lineage: Bacteria > Actinomycetota > Actinomycetes > Propionibacteriales > Nocardioidaceae > Nocardioides > Nocardioides insulae. The sequence goes on from NZ_KE383928.1 coordinate 514,037, forward strand.
GGAGGGCGAGGCCCTGTCGGGCACGCTCCAGGGCGGCGGCGCCTCCTCTCAGGAGAAGGCTCAGAACGCCTGGGTCGCGGGCATCCAGGACGCCAACCCGGACCTCACCGTCAACTACGAGCCGGTGGGCTCGGGCGACGGTCGCGCCAACTTCATCAGCGGCGGTTACGCCTTCGCGGGCACCGACTCGGCGCTGAACGACGACGAGGGTGAGCTCACCTCGGCCACCGAGACCTGCGGCGGCGAGTCGCCGATCCAGGTCCCCGCCTACGTCTCGCCGATCGCGATCGTCTACAACCTCCCCGGCGTGGACGAGCTCCACCTGGACGCCGCTACCGCGTCGGACATCTTCGCCGGCAAGATCAAGACCTGGGACGACCCCAAGATCGCCGCGCTCAACGAGGGCGTCGAGCTGCCCAGTACCAACATCTCCCCGGTTCACCGCTCCGATGACTCCGGCACCCAGGAGAACTTCACCGCCTACCTGGCCGAGGCCGGCACCTGGGCCGAGGAGCCCGAGGGCGTGTGGCCGGCCAAGCTCGGCGGCGAGGGCGCCGACGGCACCTCCGGCGTCGTGGGCGCGGTCCAGGCCGGCGAGGGCACCATCGGCTTCGTCGACCACAGCGCCGCCGTCGCCGCCGACCTGACCCAGGTCTCGGTCAAGGTCGGCGAGGAGTTCGTGGAGCCGTCCGCCGAGGGCGCCGCCGCCGTGCTGGGCGTCTCCGAGAGCGCCGGGCTCACCGACACCGACATGGCTGTCGAGCTCGCCCGCGACACCACCGAGGCGGGCGTGTACCCCGTCGTGCTGGTCTCCTACCTGCTGGCCTGCCAGACCTACGACGACGCGGAGACCGCCGACCTGGTCAAGGGCTACCTGACCTACGTGCTCTCGCCGGAGGGCCAGGAGGCCGCCGCCGCCGAGGCCGGCTCCGCGCCGCTCGCCGAGGAGACCGCGTCCGAGGCGCAGGGCCTCATCGACGGGATCTCGGCCACCGAGTGATCACGGCGTCGCGGGCGGTGCCATCCGCCCGCGACGTCACCGCCGGCCGTGCGGCAGCCCCCAAGGTCCGGGCCTTGGACGGGTTGCCGCACAGCCGCTTGTCATCCAGCACTTCAAGGAGCGCCCCCAACGTGTCCACGAGCCTCGACTCCCCACCGGAGCTCATGCCTCCCGAGGACGAGCCCCAATTGGAGGGGCACTCGACCTTCGGTGACCGGTTCTTCCGGTTCCTCGCCACCTCCGCCGGCGTCGCGATCATGGTCGCGCTGGCCCTGGTCTTCCTCTTCCTCGGCCTCGAGGGCTTCCCAGGGTTCGACGTCGACCCGTCCAACTACGACGGGAAGGGCAGCTTCGGCAGCCTGGTCCTCGCCCTGCTCTTCGGTACGACGTACGCCGCGATCATCGCGCTGATCATCGCGGTGCCGTTCGCCATCGGGGTCGCACTGTTCATCTCGCACTACGCTCCGCGCTGGCTGTCCAAGCCCACGGCGTACGTCATCGACCTGCTGGCCGCGGTGCCCTCGGTGGTCTTCGGCCTGTGGGGCGGACTGGCCTTCGGGCCCTACATCCAGCCCGCGCACGTGTGGCTGCACGAGCACCTGAGCTGGCTGCCGTTCTTCTCGCCGACGCCGTCCGCGACCGGCCGCACCATGCTCACCGCCGGCTTCGTGCTGGCCATCATGATCCTGCCGATCATCACCTCGCTGTGCCGCGAGATCTTCGCCCAGACGCCGCGACTGCACGAGGAGGCGGCGCTCGCGTTGGGGGCGACCCGCTGGGAGACCGTGCGGTACGCCGTCTTCCCCTACGCCCGCTCCGGCATGGTCAGCGCCGTGATGCTCGGGCTGGGGCGTGCCCTCGGCGAGACGATGGCGGTCTCGATGGTGCTCTCCTCGGCGCCGATCATCACGTTGGGGATCATCGGCTCGGAGAACTCCCGCACCATCGCCGCGCACATCGCCCAGAACTACAAGGAGACGACTCCTGACAAGGTGGCCGTGCTCATCGCCTGTGGCCTCGTCCTGTTCGCCTTCACCTTCGCTGTGAACGCCCTGGCGCGCTACATCGTCCAGCGCGGCGAGAGGAGCCACGCATGAACACCCCATCCGAATGCTCGCTCCGCTCCGCTTCGAACGGGGGCCCCGCATGAACACCCCATCCGAATGCTCGCTCCGCTCCGCTTCGAACGGGGGCCCCGCATGAGCACCCCATCCGAATGCTCGCTCCGCTCCGCTTCGAACGGGGGCCCCGCATGAGCACGCAGCAGAAAACCGCCGGCGCGCTGCAGCACGCCCGGCTGCCCGGCTGGGCCCCCGGTGTGGTCCTGACCGGATCCGCCGCCTTCGGCGGACTGGTCTGGCTCCTCAGCGGCAACGTGGCCTTCGGTGTGGCCGGCCTGATCCTCGCCTTCCTGATCGCGATGCCGCTGTGGGCGACGCTGGTCGAGGGGCGGCGCGCCGGCGTGGACCGCGCGGTCACCGCGATGGTGTGGTCCGCCTTCGGCGTGATCCTGATCCCGCTGGTCTGGCTGATCTGGCTCACGGTGTCCAAGGGCATCGAGGCGATCAACATGGAGTTCCTCACCTACTCCATGCGTAGCGTGGTGGGAGACGAGCAGGGTGGCCTCTACCATGCCCTGCTGGGCACCCTGATCGTCACCGGCATCGCTGCCCTCATCTCGGTGCCGATCGGCATCTTCGCGGCCATCTACCTGATTGAGTACGGCCGCGGCACCAAGCTGTCCAAGGCGATCACGTTCCTGGTCGACGTCATGACGGGGATCCCCTCGATCGTGGCCGGCCTGTTCGCCTTCGCCCTGTTCGCCCTGGTCTTCGGCCCCGGCCGCTTCGGCCTGGCGGGCGGGATCGCGCTCTCCCTGCTGATGGTGCCGACCGTGGTGCGGGCCACCGAGGAGATGCTCAAGCTGGTGCCGGACGACCTCCGGGAGGCGTCGTACGCGCTCGGCGTGTCGAAGTGGCGCACCATCGCCAAGGTGGTGCTGCCGACCTCGATCGGTGGCATCGTGACCGGTGTGGTCCTCGCGATCGCTCGCGTCATCGGCGAGACGGCGCCGCTGCTGGTGGCCTCGGGGTTCACCAACAACGTCAACACCAACCCGGTCGACGGGCCGATGATGACCCTGCCGGTCTTCATCTACACCCAGTACACCCAAGCCACCGAGAAGGGCGCCCTGTATGCCTGGGGCGGTGCCCTCACCCTCATCGTCATCGTGATGCTGTTGAACCTGGTCGCACGCATCATCGGCAAGATCTACGCCCCCAAGACCGGGCACTGACCCGGCGCGGACCAGGCGAGAAGAGAGAGAAAGACCCACATGGCCACCAGCATCGACGTCAGCGACGTCAACATCTACTACGGCGATTTCAAGGCCGTGGAAGGTGTCAACATGACCATCAAGGCCCGGTCGGTCACCGCCTTCATCGGCCCGTCCGGGTGCGGCAAGTCGACCTTCCTACGCACGCTGAACCGGATGCACGAGGTGATCCCCGGCGCTCGCGTGGAGGGCAAGATCGTGCTCCAGGGGCAGGACATGTACGCCCCCAGCGTCGACCCGGTGGCGGTACGACGTCAGGTCGGCATGGTCTTCCAGCGGGCCAACCCGTTCCCGACCATGTCGATCTACGAGAACGTGCTCGCCGGCAACCGGCTCAACAACAAGCGGCTGAAGAAGTCCGAGGCCGACACCATCGTGGAGCGTTCGCTGAAGGGCGCCAACCTCTGGAACGAGGTCAAGGACCGGCTCAACAAGCCCGGGATGGGCCTCTCCGGCGGACAGCAGCAGCGGCTCTGCATCGCCCGGGCGATCGCGGTGCAGCCGCAGGTCCTGTTGATGGACGAGCCCTGCTCGGCGCTCGACCCGATCTCGACCTCGGCGATCGAGGACCTCATCCACGAACTGAAGTCGACGTACACGATCGTCATCGTCACGCACAACATGCAGCAGGCCGCCCGGGTGTCGGACGAGACCGGCTTCTTCAACCTGAAGGCGACGGGGGAGCCGGGGCACCTGGTGGAGTTCAACTCCACCGAGAAGATGTTCACCAACCCGGACAACGAGGCGACCGAGGCCTACATCTCGGGCCGGTTCGGCTGAGCCGGACCCGCACAGACCCAGGAGGGCTCGACGCTTGGGGGGCGTCGGGCCCTCCTGTCTGGTCAGTGCCCCGGCGCCACACCGGGCGGAAGGGCCCGTCGGGCCCGTGCCCGAGGAGTGGTCGTGCCGCCCGATCCGCGGGGGCGCGAACGTGTTCGTCGTCTCACTCCGTGCGCCCAGAGCCACTCCGAGGCCTCGCGGCTTGCCGGTTGCGGACCCGACTCCCCTAGCATTGGGGCGGTTTGCCACGCCTATGCCAGGAGTTACCAGTGCGTTTGCGCCTCCGTCCGGTCGACTCGTCGTTCTTCGACCTGTTCACCGACTCCGCCCGCCACCTCGTCTCAGGCGCGGCCCTTCTGGCCGAGGTCATGGACGACTCGGTCGACCGTGCCGACGTCGCCCGGCGTATGCACGACGCCGAGCACGCCGCCGACGAGACCACCCACCAGCTGATCCGCAAGGTCAACAGCACCTTCGTCACCCCCTTCGACCGCGAGGACATCTACGCCCTCGCGTCCGGGCTCGACGACGTCATGGACCACATGGACGAGGTCGTGGACATGATCGAGGTCTACGAGGTCAAGGTCCTGCCCCCTGCGCTGAGCGATCAGGTCGTCGTCCTCCAGCGGTGTGCCGAGCTCACCGCCCAGGCGATGCCGCGGCTCCAGTCGATGAAGGACCTCTCGGAGTACTGGATCGAGATCAACCGGTTGGAGAACCAGGGCGACAAGAACCATCGCCGGATCCTGGCCAAGCTCTTCTCCGGGGAGTACAAGGCGATGGAGGTCCTCAAGCTGAAGGACATCGTCGAGGCGCTCGAGGCGGCGATCGACGACTTCGAGACGGTCGCCAACACCATCGAGCAGATCGCCGTCAAGGAGTCCTGAGTCCCTGATGGAACTCGCGATCATCTGCGCGGTCGTCGTCGTCGCGCTCATCTTCGACTACACCAACGGCTTCCACGACGCGGCCAACGCGATCGCCACGTCCGTCTCCACCCGAGCGCTGACACCCCGGGTGGCGCTGATCCTGGCGGCGGTGATGAACTTCGCCGGCGCGTTCCTGGGACAGCAGGTCGCCCACACCGTCGCGGAGGTGATCGATCCGCCCGACAACGCGCACGGCATGACCATCGTGATGACCGGGCTCCTCGGGGCGATCGCCTGGAACCTGATCACCTGGTACTTCGGCCTGCCGTCCTCGTCCTCGCACGCCCTGATCGGCGGCCTGGCCGGTGCCGGTCTCGCCGCCGGGATCTTCGTCAACTGGGCGACCGTGCTCGACAAGGTCATCATCCCGATGCTGTTCTCGCCGGTGCTGGCCTTCGGCCTCGGGTTCGCGGTGATGCTGGCGATCATGTGGATCTTCCGCAACCGCAATCAGCACAAGACCCAGAAGGGCTTCCGGATCGCCCAGACGATGTCGGCGGCCGCGATGGCCCTGGGTCACGGTCTCCAGGACGCCCAGAAGACGATGGGCGTCATCTTCCTGGCCCTGCTCACCGGTGGGTACGTCGCGGAGGGCGACCCGCTGCCGTTCTGGGTCATCTTCGCCGCTGCCGGCGCGATCTCGCTGGGCACCCTGTCGGGTGGCTGGCGGATCATGCGCACCCTCGGTCGCCGGATCATCCACCTGGATCCCGCCCGGGGCTTCGCCGCCGAGTCGGTCGCGGCGTCCGTCCTCTACACCACCGCCTACGTCATCGAGGCGCCGATCTCCACCACCCACACCATCACCTCCGCGGTCATGGGTGTGGGCGCGACCAAGCGGGTCTCCGCGGTGCGCTGGGGCGTCGCGAAGTCGATCCTGGTGGCCTGGGTGCTCACCTTCCCCGCCGCGGGCGCGGCCGCCGCGGCGGCGTACTGGCTGTGCAAGTACGTCTTCCAACTGCCGTGACCCGCAGCGCCCTGAGAGCCGGGTAGGGACGACGCCGGCACGCTGCCGTCGCCGAGGTGCGGTCCGCACCCCGGCGACGCGTGAGCTTCGGGTCAGCCGTCCTTGCGCTTGTCGCGGCGGCGCCGCTGCTGGCGGGCGATGAGCTCCTCCTGCAGATGCTGGCTGCCACGACGACGCTGCCACTCGCCGTCAGCGCCGAGGTGCCAAGCGTCGGTCTCGGGGTCGAAGGCGAGCTCGAGCAGGTCGGCGACCTGCTCGACCGTCTCCGGGGCGGCGAGCTGGACCAACGCCTCGACGCGACGGTCGAGGTTGCGGTGCATCATGTCGGCCGAGCCGATGTAGACCGCCGGCTCACCGCCGTTCTCGAACCAGAAGATCCGGGAGTGCTCGAGGTAGCGGCCGAGCACCGAGCGCACCTCGATCGTCTCCGAGAGACCGGGGACGCCCGGGCGCAGGGCACAGATGCCACGCACCAGCAGTTGGATCGGGACGCCCTCCTGGGAGGCCAGGTAGAGCGCGTCACAGACCGCCTCGTCCACGACCGAGTTGGCCTTGAGCCGGATCCGCGCGGGGCGGCCGGCCCGGTGGTGGGCGATCTCGCCGTGGATCCGCTCGATCAGGCCGTCGCGGACCGAGTCGGGAGCGACCAGCAGGTTCTCGAAGCGGGCCGAGCGCGACCAGCCGGACAGGTTGTTGAACAGGTGCGCGACGTCCTCGGTGATCACCGGGTTGGTGGTGATCAGCCCCACGTCCTCGTACAGGCGAGAGGTCTTGGGGTTGTAGTTGCCGGTGCCCACATGGGCGTACCGGCGGATGCCGGAGGGCTCGTCGCGCACCACCAGAGCGAGCTTGCAGTGCGTCTTGAGGCCGACCAGGCCGTAGACGACATGGCAGCCGGCCTGCTCCAGCTTGCGGGCCCAGCGGATGTTCGCCTCCTCGTCGAAGCGGGCCTTGATCTCGACCAGCACGAGGACCTGCTTGCCGCTCTCGGCCGCCTCGATGAGGGCGTCGATGATCGGGCTGTCACCCGAGGTGCGGTAGAGGGTCTGCTTGATCGCGAGCACCTTCGGGTCCGCAGCGGCCTGTTCGATGAAGCGCTGCACCGACGTGGCGAAGGAGTCGTAGGGGTGGTGCAGCAGGACGTCGCGACGGCGGGCGGCCTTGAAGACGTCGACCGGAGCCGCCGACTCGACCTCCGCGAGCTGGTGCTGCGTGCTGGCGACGAACGCCGGGAACATCAGGTCCTCCCGGCTCAGGTCGGCGATGCCGTGCAGGCCGCGCAGATCCAAGGGTCCGGGGAGGCGGAAGACCTCCTCGTCGTCCACACCGAGCTCGGTGACCAGCAGCTTCAGCACCGAGTCGGTGATGGTCTCCTCGACCTCCAGACGAACGGGCGGGCCGAACCGGCGACGCAGGAGCTCCTTCTCGAGGGCGGCGAGGATGTTCTCCGCGTCGTCCTCCTCCACCTCGAGATCCTCGTTGCGGGTGACCCGGAAAAGGTGGACCTCTTCGATCTTCATCCCCGGGAAGAGGCGGTGGAGCCGCTCGCGCATGATGTCCTCCAGCGGCACGAACCGCTGGTTGCCCAGCGGCACGAACCGGCTGAAGATCGGGGGCACCTTGACCCGGGCGAAGTGGCCCTTGCCGTTCTCGGGGTCGCGCAGCAGCACCGCGAGGTTGAGCGAGAGGCCGCTGATGTAGGGGAACGGGTGCGCCGGGTCCACGGCGAGCGGGGTGAGCACCGGGAAGATCCGCTCCTTGAAGAGCTTCTTGCAGTGCTTCTGCTCCTCGTCGGTCAACTCCTCCCAGCGGACGAGCTCGATCCCCTCCTCGTGCAGGGCCGGCACCAGGTCGTCGCGGAAGACCTTGGCATGTCGCAGGGAGAGCTCCCAGGAGGTACGCCAGATCAGCTGGAGCACCTCGCGCGGCATCAGGCCGGAGGCGGCCCGCACCGCCAGCCCGGCCGCGATCCGGCGCTTGAGGCCGGCCACCCTGACCATGAAGAACTCGTCCAGGTTGCTGGTGAAGATCGCCAGGAACCGCGCACGCTCCAGCAGGGGTAGCGAGGGATCCTCGGCCAGTTCCAGCACGCGTTCGTTGAAGCGCAGCCAGGACAGCTCGCGATCGAGGAAGCGGTCGGGGAACTCCTCCACTGCTGCCAGGGCCTCGTGGTCGGGGACATAGGGGGGCTCCACGTCGAAGGGCTCGTCGGGGATCCGTCGGGCGTCGGTGGTCTCCGTGGGGGCCTGTGGGGCATCGAGGCTCATGTGTGCAGTGTGGCACCGGCGAGTGAACGCAAGGTGTCCGGAGAACCCGGGGCGCTCCGCTCTGACCAGGTCGGGTCGCGAGCTCGCCAGGATCGCTACTGCCGGGTAAGTTCGCGGGGTGATCGCTCTCCATCTACCCGGGTCCCTGCTCCGCGGCGCCGAGCGGCTGGCCGGCCTCGGCTCCGCCGTACAGGGCCGCGTGCTCTCCGCCGCGATGGGGCTTCCCGAGTCCGTGCAGAGGCGGATCGTCGGCTCTCCGGTGGAGGTCGACGGGCAGACGCTGGCCACCGACACCCAGCTGATGCTGTGGCTGCAGAAGCTGGCGCGCGAGCCGGCGCTGCCGACCCTCCCCCTGTCGGAGGCACGGGAGGCACTGGAGCAGCAGGCCCGGCTCATCGGCGGCGACCCCTGGATCGGCTCCACCCGCGACCTGACCGTCGCGGACCTGCCGGCGCGGCTCTACGTCCCGAGCGGGTCGACGGGCGAGGGCGACCCGCTGCTGGTCTTCTTCCACGGTGGCGGATTCATCTACGGCAGCCTCGCCTCCCATGACGCGCCGTGCCGGGTGCTGGCCGAGGGGGCCGGCGTCCGAGTGCTGTCGGTGGACTACCGACTCGCCCCGGAGTCACGCTTCCCCGGACCGTGCGAGGACGCCGTGGCCGCCTTCGCCTGGGTGCGCGCCCATGCCGCCGAACTCGGCGCCGACCCCGAGCGCCTCGGCGTGGGCGGTGACTCGGCCGGTGGCAATCTGGCCGCCGGTGTCGCCCTCGAGGTCACCACGGAGTGCGCCTTCCAGTTGCTGATCTACCCAGTGACCAGTGCCGACCACGACACCCGGAGCGCCCGCGTGTTCGGCCAGGGCTACTTCTTGACCAGCGAGTTCATCCAGGTCGCCACCGAGGGCTACCTCACCGCCGAGGCCGATCGCGCCGACCCACGGCTGGCGCTGCTCGAGGCCAAGGTGCCCGACGGGGTCGCTCCGGCGTACGTCGCAACGGCGGGGTTCGACCCGCTGCGCGATGAGGGGGAGGCCTACGCCGAGCGGCTCCGCGAGGCCGGCGTCCGGGTCGAGCTGCGCCGCTTCGAGGACCAGATCCACGGCTTCCTCAATGTCACCGGCCTCGGCCGCACCTCGCCTGCCGCCGTCGCCGAACTGGTCCAGGCCCTCCGCGCCGGCCTCGGCTGAGCCCGACCCACGGGCTCCGACCGGTCGAGTCGCTTCGCCGAAAGGGCGAATCGAGCGACGGCGGAGCGGGTCGGCGTGCGCGAAGAGGGTGCTTCGGAGAGCCTCAGTCCGCCACGGCGGAGGGCCGCCAGCGGAGGATCTCGCGGGAGAACTCCTCGGGGTCGACCAGTCTGGCATCGACGACCACCGGCTCCGGGTCCTCGGGGTTGCGGAACTCGACCCGCCACCGGCGCTGGCCCGGTCGGCCGTGCACCTCCAGCCTCACCGCACGGTCGTAGAGGTCGAAGCGGTGGTGCCGGGTGCCACGCCGGATGTCGACGATGCCGGTGTCGGTCACGGTGACCTCGCCGGCGTCGATGGCACCCGCCCTGCCCTCCGGCGTGAAGCTGCGAACCTCCACCTCCGGATCGTGCGGGGGAGGAGCCTCGGCCGAGGAGTACGACGGGCCGCGCCGGGCGCCAGCGCTCCGGGAAGCGCTCCCCGATGGCGGTCGGTCCGCGGGGGCGGTCGCGGGTCGGGCCTCGGAGGCGAGCTCGGCCGGGGCGGAGGTCGTCTCCAGGGCGAGCTGGAGTGCGGCCATGCTGCGCTTGGAGCCCTTCTCCCTGATCGTGGTCACGACCTGCTCGCGCAGGGTCACCAGTTCGCGGGCGAGCTCCAGCGCCCGCTGCTCGGCCGCAGCCCGGTCGCGCAGGGCGGCCTCGACGAGCTCGGTGTGATGCCGGATCGCGGCCTCCACGGCTTGACGGTCGATGGCCGCCTGCTCGGCCCGCTCCTCGGCCTCGGTGCGGAGCCGGGCGGACTCGGCCGCGGACGCCTCGGCGGTCAGGGTGGCCTGACGGGCCGCGCTGACCCGGCGTTCGCTCTCGGCCTCCACCTCGGCGATGCGGGTCACCGCTTCGGCGGTGCGGTGTTCGGCGGCCATCCGCTCGCGGGCCGTCTCGGTGTGTCGATCCAGCTCGGCGGTCAGGGCGTCCTCCGCGGCGGCCCGGGCGGCGATCGCAGCCGACGCCGCCTCCTCGGCGAGGTGCCGGGCGGTCATCGCCTCCTCGGCCCGGGCGGCCGACAGGCGGGCGGTGTCGTCGGCGTCCAGACGGGCGCGGTGGGCCTGGTCGGCCGCGATGGCTGCGGCGCGCGCGGCCTCGGCCTGCTCCTCGGCCAGGCGGTGCGCGGCGTGTTCGGCCTGGGCCGCCTGGGCGGCCAGGGCCGCCTGCTCCTCGGCCGCGGACTCGGCCTGTTCCCGTCGCGTGTGCGCTTCGCGTGCCGCGGCCTCGGCGTGGCGCGCGACCGCCTCCGCCTTGGCGCGGAGCTCGTGGGCGGACTGGGCCGCAGCGGCCTGCTTGCGGGCGGCCTCCTCGGCGGCGGCCCGTGCGGTGGCCTGGGCCTCGGCGTCCCGGTCGGCCGCGGCGCGGCCCTGGTGGGCCTGGGCCGCGTCCTCGGTCGACTCCTGGCGCGCCGCATCCGCCCTGCGCGCAGTCTCGGCCTGGGCGGCGGCGACCCGCTCGGCCGCGGTGCGGGCCTCGAGGGCGGCACCAGCCTCCTCGGCGTGCGTGCGGGCGACCTCCTCGGCGGTACGGCGAGCCTCCTGCGCGCCCGCCGCCTGGACGGAGGCCTCCGTCGCGAGGGCCTCCGCCGCGGTGCGGGCCTCGTGCGCGGAGGAGGCCTCGGTGGCCCGCTCGGCGGCGGCCTCCTCGGCCTGACGGCGGAGCTCGCCCTGGGCGGTGGCCGCCTCCTCGGCGGCGGTGCGGCGCCTCTCGGCCTCCTCCGCGGCCGCGGCCTGCCGGGTGGTGGCCTCCTCGGCCGAGGTGCGGGCGGAGATCTGCTCGGTCGCGGCCTGTTCGGCCTCGGCCCGCAGCCGGGTGGCTTCCGCCAGCCGCTGCTCGGCCTCGGCCAGCGCCCGGTGCGCCCGGTCGGCCTGCTCGACGGCCTCGGCCGCTCGCTGGTCGGCCTCGGCACGCAGTCGTTGGGCCTCCGTGGCCGACTCCTCGGCGGCGATCCGCTCGGCGGCCTGCTCGGCGCCAGCCTGCTCGGCCGCCTTGCGCAGTCGCACAGCCCGCTCGGCGGTGGCGGTGTGTTCGGCGATCTGCCGGGCGATCTCCTCGGGGGAGGGCAGGTCGGCGTCCGATGAGCGCCGGAACCACCGGCGTCCCTCCGACGGCTGCGGGGTCTCATCCATCGCGGGAATCCTATCGACCGGGTCGGTGGCGTGTCGCCGCGATCCGGATCACGGCCCGGTCCCGGCACAGGACGTCGTGGGCGCGTCGGCGGTGGACGTCCAGTACCCGCCGACGGGTTCCCTGAACCGGGTTCCAACCACCATGATCGATGTCGTAGGTGGGCCGGGTGAGACGTCTGCGGCAGGAGAGTGACATGAAGGTCGGCATCCCGAGGGAAGTCAAGAACCACGAGTACCGCGTGGCCATCACCCCGATCGGTGTCCACGAGCTGGTGCAGCACGGCCACGAGGTCAGGATCGAGGCGGGTGCCGGCACCGGGTCGGCGATCTCCGATGACGAGTACGCCGCGGCGGGCGCCCGGGTGTTGGCGCGTGCCGATGACGTCTGGGGCGAGTCGGAACTGGTGCTCAAGGTGAAGGAGCCGATCGCGGAGGAGTACCACCGGCTGCGCGCGGACCTCACCCTGTTCACCTATCTCCACCTGGCCGCCGACAAGCCGCTCACCGAGGCGCTGCTGGGGGCGGGCACCACCGCGCTGGCCTACGAGACCGTCCAGCTCCCCTCGGGGGCGCTGCCGCTGCTCTACCCCATGTCTGAGGTGGCCGGATGTCTAGCGCCCCAGGTCGGGGCGCACGCGCTGCTCAAGGCCCAGGGCGGCCGCGGGGTGCTGCTCGGCGGGGTCGGCGGGGTCCAGAACGCCAAGGTGGTCGTGATCGGTGCCGGGGTCGCGGGCCAGAACGCCGCCAACATCGCGCTCGGGATGGGGGCCGACGTCACCCTGCTGGACACCGACCTGGACAAGCTGCGGATGTCGTTCTGGCGGTACAACAACCGGGTCCACGGGCTGGCCTCCTCGAGGCTGACCATCGCCGAGCAGGTCCGGCAGGCCGATCTGGTCGTCGGCGCGGTGCTGATCCCCGGCGCGGCCGCGCCGAAGCTGGTCAGCAACGAGCTGGTCTCCCAGATGAAGTCCGGCTCGGTCCTGGTCGACATCGCGGTCGACCAGGGCGGCTGCTTCGAGGACACCCATCCCACCACGCACGCGGATCCGATCTACCCGGTGCACGACTCGATCTTCTACTGCGTGGCGAACATGCCCGGCGCGGTGCCCAACACCTCGACGTACGCGCTGACCAACGCGACCCTTCCCTACGTCGTGGCGCTGGCCGACCGTGGCTGGGCGCACGCCTGCCGGGTCGACCACAGCCTCGCGCTCGGACTGAACACCCATGCCGGCAGGCTCACCAACGCCCCCGTGGGGGAGGCGGTCGGGATCGACAGCGTCGCCCTCGCAGATCTGCTCGGCTGACCCGGCCGGGGGCGATCCTCGCCGACCGGGCGCCGGGGGAGCGGAAACCGTAGACTCGGGGCCGTGCCATTCGAACTGCCCGACAATCTCCACCCCGACTGCGGACCGGTCGCCTGGATGCTCGGCACCTGGCGGGGCAACGGCCACGGTGACTATCCCACCATCGACGCGTTCCAATACGGCCAGGAGCTGGTCTTCGCCCACGACGGGCGGCCCTTCTTCCACTACTTCGCTCGCAGCTGGATCATCGACCCCGAGACAGGCGAGAAGGTGCGCGACGCGGCCCTGGAGACCGGGTTCCTGCGCTGCCGTCCCGAGGGCAAGGTCGAGTTGGTCCTCACCCACAGTTCCGGCATCGTCGAGGTCTGGTACGGCACTGCGGAGGGCGGCAAGCTCGACCTGGCCACCGACGCGGTCGGCCGCACCGAGTCGGCCAAGGAGTACACCGCCGGCAAGCGGCTCTACGGCAACGTCGAGGGCGACCTGATGTACGCCTTCGACATGGCGGCGATGGGGCAGGCGCTCCAGCCGCACCTGTGGGCGCGACTGAAGCGAGCCTGATCGGCGCATCATGGCGGCACCGGAGCAGGGAGTTGAACCCGGGACGGACCCCGAGGGGGACTGGCGTGAGCGGCTGCGCCGCTCCGGCCGGCGTCTGACCCCACAGCGTGAGCTCATCCTGCGAGCGGTCCAGACCCTCGGGCACGCCACCCCTGACGAGGTGCTCACCGAGGTGCACACCCAGTCCACCTCGATCAACATCTCGACGGTCTACCGCACCCTCGAGGTGCTCGAGGAGTTCGGGCTCGTGCGGCACGCCCATCTGAGCGACCGCGCGCCGACGTTCCACTCCGTGGGTGAGCACGAGCACTTCCACCTCGTCTGCCGGAATTGCTCGCGGGTGATCTCGGTTGACGTCCAACGAGCGGAGTCGTTCGTGGCCGTCCTCGGCGACGACTTCGACTTCGAGCCGGATCTCGGACATCTGACCGTGTTCGGTCGGTGTCGCTCCTGTCCGGATCCCGAACACGTGGAGGAAACATGACCAGCCCCCTGCTCGCCCTGCCCGGAGCCGTGGCCGGCGACGGAGCCGACGCCCCGGTCGCAGCCCATTACGGCTCCTTCAACCTCGAGCAGCGTCGGCTCGAGGCCGGTGACGGCTTCGTCGACCTCTCCCACCTCGACGTGCTGCGCATCGCCGGACCGGACCGGCTCACCTGGCTGCACTCGCTGACCTCGCAGCACTTCGAGGGGCTCGGGCCCGGTGTCTGGACCACCGCGCTGGTGCTCTCCCCGCAGGGTCACGTGGAGCACTTCCTCGCCGGCGTCGACGACGGTGAGGCGTTCACCGCCTGGACCGAACCGGGCGCGGGTGCCGGCCTGCTCGGCTTCCTGGAGCGGATGAAGTTCTGGTCCGATGTGACCCTCACCCAGGAGCCCGGGCTGGCCACGGTCTGGCGGCCGGCCGGCGAGGGCAGGGACGCCGGCTACTCCTTCATCGCCCGCGACCAGCTCACGGCGTACGCCGACGCGGTCGGTCCCGCCGCCGGGATGTGGGCCTTCGAAGCACTCCGGATCGCGCGGGGCGAACCCCGCTTCGGCGTCGACACCGACGAGCGGACCATCCCCAACGAGGTGGGCTGGGTGAGCCTGGCCGATGAGCCGTGGCGCGCCGTCCACCTGGACAAGGGCTGCTACCGGGGCCAGGAGACGGTGGCCCGCGTGCACACCCTGGGCCGCCCACCCCGGCGACTCGTGCTGCTGCACCTCGACGGCTCGGAGAACCGTCTGCCCGAAGCAGGTGCTCCGCTCCAGGCCGGTGAGAAGCAGGTCGGCTTCGTCGGCTCCTCGGCGCGTCACCACGAACTCGGGCCGATCGCGCTCGGCCTGGTCAAGCGCAACGTCGAGGTCACCGCCCAGCTCGAGGTCGACGGCATGCCGGCAGCCCAGGAGGTGCTGGTCGACCCCGAGGTCGGGCTGCACGTGCGCCCCAAGCTTCGCTGAGGGGTGTGCAGGCGCGAGCGCCCCGAGCATCCGAGCTGGCTGGCCCCCGAGGAGGGGCGCCGGGCGGGGACGACCTGCGTCACGACGCAACGACGGTCGCCGCCGTAGCGTGGTCCGCACTCGGCGCATGAGCCCGGTCGGTCGCCGCGGCGGGAGTCAGTCGCGGGCGTACTGCACGTGCGTGTCAGCGGGCGCGTGGGTGAAATCCAACCCGGTGTAGAGCCGGATCGCCGGCGTGTTGTCGGACTCCACGTAGAGGTGGATCTCGGCGACCCCCAGGTCGGCGAGGTGCGCCAGGCCGGCCGAGGTGAGGATCCGGCCCAGCCCACGACCCTGGGAGGACGGGTCGACGCCGACGACGTACACCTCGCCCAGTCGACTGGAGTGCCGCTTGGTCCAGTGGAAGCCGAGCAGGCGATCCTCCTCGGTGGCCAGGATCAGTCCGGCCGCGTCCCACCAGGGTTCCCCCATCCGCTCGGCGAGTCCGGGGCCGTCCAGCGCGCCCTGCTCCGGGTGGTCGGCGAACGCCGCGGCGTTGACCCGGAGCAGTTCGCTCTCCCAGCTCGAGGTGTAGCCGTGCAGGCTCACGCCCTCCGGTGCGGAGGGGGCCTCGAGGTCCTCGGTGACCGGGCGCCGCATCACCCACAGCTCACGGGTGCGTCGGAACCGGTACCGGGCGGCCAGTGCCGCCGCCGCCGGATGGTCACCGTGCGACCAGGCGCGGATCGGTCCCGAAATCTCAGTCAGCGCCTCCTCGAGCAGCCTGCCGCCCAGACCGTGTCCCCGTGCGGAGGGCCGGGTGACCAGCGAGAGTTCGTCTCCGAGGAGCACGGCGACGCCATCGGGATCTCCCCACACCCGGGCGGAGTCGGGACGGTGCCGTAGGGCCAGCACGGTGGCCTCGTCCAGCGGCGCGGCCCCGTCGTAGTGCTCCGCGGCCCGGGCGATCTCGGCGATGTGGTCCACCCGCTCAGCTTAGAGGTCGCGGAGCGTGTTCGGGGCCCGCTCGCCCCGCCGGTCCGGCCGAGGACCAGCCCGGCTCCGGTTCCGGCTCAGGCGTCGACCGAGCGAGGAGCGGGGACGCCGGCGCGGGCCGCGCCGTCCTTCTCCGAGCTGGGCAGGACGAACCGGTAGCCGACGTTGCGGACGGTGCCGATGAGGGTCTCGTTCTCGGCGCCGAGCTTGGCCCTCAGGCGGCGTACGTGAACGTCGACGGTGCGGGTGCCGCCGAAGTAGTCGTACCCCCAGACCTCCTGCAGCAGCTGCTGCCTGGAGAAGACCCGGCCGGGGTGCTGGGCGAGGTACTTGAGCAGCTCGAACTCCTTGAAGGTGAGATCGAGCGTGCGGCCGCCGACCTTGGCGGTGTAGCTGGCCTCGTCGACCACGACCTCCCCGGTGCGGATGACATGGGCCTCCGGGTCGCTGGCGTCGCGCTCGGCCGCGAGCCGTCCGAGCGCCAGCTTGATCCGGGCCTCGAGCTCGGCCGGACCACAGGTGTGCAGGACCACGTCGTCCATGCCCCAGTCGTGGTTGACCACGGCCAGTCCGCCCTCGGTGACGATCAACAGGACCGGGATCTCGGTGCCGGTGGTGCGGATCAGGCGGCACAGGTCGCGGACCTGCGCCAGATCCTGACGCCCGTCGACCAGGAGCAGATCGGAGTCGGGTGCCTCCAGCAGGGCGCTGCCCTCCGCAGGGAGGATCTTCACCGAGTGGCCCAGCAGCGCGAGCGCGGGCAGCACCTCGGCGGAGGGTTGCAGTGCCTTGGTCAACAGCAGGATGGTGCTCATACGGGTTGTAGCCTCCCCGGACGGAGTCAGGAGCACCGAAACACAGCGTTGGGCCTCGGTCGTCGATCCTTGGACGGCATGTTAGCCGACGGCTCGGCCGTTTCCGGGGGAGGAGAAAGGTGTGGGCGTGAGATGAGTCACTCACAGGTTCGGGGTGTCGACGCGGAGCCGAAATCGATCCTGGTGCGCTACTGGGCCTCGGCCAAGGCCGCGTCCGGCACCGCTCAGGACGTTCTCGACGTGACCGGTCCGATCGCCCTCGCCGAGGTGGTGCGTCGGATCCTGGAGCGGCACGCCGACACCCGGTTGGAGGCGGTGCTGGGGGCGTGTTCGACGCTGATCGGCGACGAGCCGGCCGGCACCAGACCGGCCGAGGAGGTCGTCGTCCACCCCGGTCAGACGGTGGAGTTCCTGCCGCCGTTCGCGGGCGGCTGATCGGCGGGGCGTGCCGCCCCGCGGGAATGTCCGTGCAGCCGGCGTGGTTGCGCCGGGCGTGACCACCTGGCAGACCCTCGCCCCGGCCGTCGGCGATGCGGTGCCGGGGGAGCGGGCCACGCTGGTGCAGTTCTCCTCGGCGTTCTGCGCGCCCTGCCGGATGGCCCGTACGACGCTCGCGCGGTCCGCTGCGCTGGTGCCGGGGGTGGTGCATCTCGAGGTCGACGCCGAGCGACACCTGTCCATCGTGCGGGCCCTGGAGGTGCGCAGTACGCCGACCACGCTGGTGCTCGACGCCGGTGGGCGTGAGGTGTGGAGGGCGGAGGGTGTGCCGTCGCGCCGGCAGGTGCTGAGCGTCCTGGCGGGAGTCATTCCACCACCCGTCTCGAATGACAAGACGCCAGTCTCATGATGTGGTCGGTTCGTTTTTCCTCCTCGCCCAAGCCGCCTAGTCTCTTCCTCGTGTTCTCGACCATGCTGACCCGTCGCCGCGCAGTCGACCACTGCCGTGTGCGTTCGGCGCTGTGTCGAATGTCCAGCTGAGCCAGGGCACTGCCTCCTGCGGCCTCTCGCCGCCCCTGCGTTCCGCCGCCCCGTGCGGCGGCCGTGGCCAGCCCCGGCTCCGTCGTGGCCCTCCTCGCTCCGCCCTCCGGGTCGGAGAACAGAGCGGCCGCCCGCGACCCGTTCGCCTCCCTGCCCCGCCCTCCCAGATTCCCCTCACCGGGCCCGGTGAGCACAGAAAGGTAAGTACATGAGCCGCGAGAACTCCCTCGTCTCCGCCCAGTGGGTGGAGGAGCACCTCGACGACCCGAAGGTGGTGCTCATCGAGGTCGACGAGGACACCTCGTCCTACGACCGCAGCCACATCCGTGGCGCCATCAAGCTCGACTGGACCACGGATCTGCAGGACCAGGTGCGTCGCGACTTCGTCAGCAAGGCGCAGTTCGAAGCGCTCCTCTCCGACCGCGGCGTCGCCAACGACGACACCGTCGTCCTCTACGGCGGCAACAACAACTGGTTCGCCGCCTACGCCTACTGGTACTTCAAGCTCTACGGCCACCAGGACGTCAAGCTGCTCGACGGCGGCCGGAAGAAGTGGGAGCTCGACGCCCGCGAGCTGACCGACGAGCCGGTCAAGCGTGAGGCGACCAGCTACACCGCGACCGAGCAGGACCTCAGCATCCGTGCCTTCCGTGACGAGACCGTCGCGGCGATCGGCACCCAGAACCTGGTCGACGTCCGCAGCCCTGACGAGTACGCCGGTCGGCTGCTTGCCCCGGCCCACCTCCCCCAGGAGCAGGCCCAGCGCGCGGGGCACATCCCGACCGCGGCCAACGTCCCGTGGAGCAAGGCGGCCAACGACGACGGCACCTTCAAGTCCGACGACGACCTCCGCAAGATCTACGAGGAGGCCGGCGTCGACTTCGGCAAGGACACCATCGCCTACTGCCGCATCGGCGAGCGGTCCTCGCACACCTGGTTCGTGCTCAAGGAGCTCCTCGGCCAGGAGAACGTCAAGAACTACGACGGCTCCTGGACCGAGTACGGCAGCCTGGTCGGCGTTCCCGTGGCGCTCGGCGACGAGGCAGGGGTCGCCTGATGTGCGGCGCGACCGAGGGCGGTCTGTCCCTGGCGGGCGTGGACGTCGCGAAGGAGGCCGTGATCCAGGGTCAGGTGACCCGCGACGGCGAGCCGCTGGCCGGCGCCTACGTCCGACTCCTCGACCGCACCGGTGAGTTCACCGCCGAGGTCCCGACCTCGGCCACCGGCCACTTCCGGTTCTTCGCTGGAGACGGCCAGTGGACGCTGCGCACCCTCGCGCCCAAGGCCGAGCCGGTCGACAAGGTCGTCCACGCCGCGACGGGCAGCGTGGCCGAGGTGGTCATCCAGGTCGGCTGACCGCTCACCCGGTTCACGACAACGTCCTGCGCCCCGGCTGCTCACAGCCGGGGCGCAGGACGTTGTGCGTCGGCGACCTGCCATCCTTCGGTCCATGGATCTGACACCGCGCACACACAGCGACTCGATCGACATCGCCGCCACCCCCCAGGAGGTGTACGCGGTCGTCTCGGACGTGACCCGCACCGGGGAGTGGTCGCCCACCTGCCGCGAGTGCCGCTGGGAGGAGGGCGACGGTCCGCGTGTGGGCGCGTCCTTCATCGGCCGCAACGAGACCCCCGATCGGACCTGGGAGACCCGTTCCGAGGTCGTGGCCGCCGAGCCGGGGTCCGAGTTCGCCTGGATGGTCGGCAAGGGCTTCGTCCGCTGGAGCTTCGCCATGCGACCGACGCAGGGCGGCGGCACCGAGCTGACCCAGAGCTGGGAGTTCACCTCCGCGGGCCTCACGTTCTTCGAGACCACCTTCGGTGAAGGTGCCGCCCGGGCGGCCGAGGACCGCACCAAGGCGGCCCACCACGACATCCCCGCCACCCTGGCGGCGATCAAGCGGATCCTCGAGGGCGAATGAACCGAGGCTGACCGCCGACGCGAGAGCGGCCCGTCCCCGGTCGGGGACGGGCCGCTGTTCGTCTGGGCCGGTTCGGTGGCCTCAGACCACCGTGCTCAGGGTCAGGACGCCGAGCAGCCCGATCACGCCGACCACCGTGCTGTAGGTGGTGCGCACCTTGATGGTGTCGATCACCGACAGGTTGAGGTACTCCTTGAAAAGCCAGAAGCCCGGGTCGTTGACGTGGGAGAAGGCGATGCTGCCCGAGGTGACTGCCAGGACCATCAGTTCGGGGGAGACCCCGTCCCCCAGCAGCGGCATCACGATGCCGGCCGCGGTCACGACCGCTACCGAGGCCGACCCCAGAGCGGCTCGGACCACTGCGGCGATCACCCAGGCGAGGATGAGCGGGGAGATGTCCCAGCCGTGGGTCAGCTGCTCGATGTAGTCGGCGATCCCGGAGTCCACGAGCACCTGCTTGAACGCGCCGCCGGCGCCGATGACCAGGATGATCAGCGCCATCGGCTTGACCGCGTCGCCGCAGGATTCCATCGCGGCCTGGAAGCGGGCGGTCAGGCCGGTCGGGGGCGCGGGGCGCTCGAGGTACGCCGACCCGGTGCCGCCGCCGGCGACACCCGAGCCGCCCGGCGTACCGGCGGATCCGGCGCCGACCGCGACCAGCTGCTGCTCGGCACGGGCGTTGAGCCGGATGATGTTGCCGCCGAGCAGGACCACGGCGAGCACGAGCGCCACCAGCAGGGCGATCGGCGCCTCGCCGAAGAACTCGATCGACTTGGCGGTCGAGGAGCCCTCGGGGAGGGAGAGCATCGTCGCCGCCGAGACCGCCATCATCGCGATCGGGATCGCGACCACGGCGATACAGGTGCCCAGCCGCGGCAGGTCCTCCTCGGCGAAGTCTCGGTCGGTGGTGAGGGCGGTCGGGATGGTGGGGTTCATCGCCCGGACGAAGGGGAGCCGCGGCCAGGTGTAGCCCACCACGGCCGCCGCGACGCAGGCGATCGGGAGGCCGTAGAGCAGGGTCAGCCCCTGGCTGGCGCCGAAGGTGCCGGCCACGGCGGCCGGGCCCGGGTGCGGCGGCAGGAAGCTGTGCATCGTGGAGAGCGTGATCGACATCGGCAGGCCGACCCACAGCAGTGGCAGCCGATGCTGGCGGACCAGCGTGAAGACGAGCGGGATGAGGAGGACGAAGGCCACCTCGTAGAACAGCGTGATCCCGATACACACCGAGGTCAGCATCACCGCGAGCTGCACCCTCGAGATGCCGAACGCCCGGGTCAGGCTCAGCGCGATCCGGTCCGCCGCCCCGCTGTCGGCCAGCACCTTGCCGAGCATCGCGCCGAAGCCGAGGATGAGCACGAGCTCGTCCAGTTGGCCACCGACCCCCTCGAGGATCGAGTCGTAGACGTCGTAGACGGGCATGCCCTGGACGAGGCCGACCAGGATGGCGACCACGAACAGGGCGATGAACCCGTTGAGCCGATAACGGGTCATCAGCACCAGGAGGATCGCCACGGCAATGGCGACGACGAGGAGAGGCATGGGTCAGCTCTCAATCAGATCTGTGGGCACGGCAGAAGGCGGCGACCAAGTGAGCGTCGCCACGTCCGGTAAGAAGGTAGGTCGTCCATGTGATGCTCGTCTAAGCCTGATGTCGCATGAGGTGATACTGGGGCGGTATGGCAGCGGCCTTTCCCACGGGGAGGCCGGTGACTGAGCGCTCAGTCAGGGATACGGTGTGACCACCACCACGCCCTATGGGTCGTCAGGTGGCGCCCACTTCGAGGAGAGGACCCTTTGTGACCGTCAATGTCGTCGCCGTGATCACCGCCAAGGAAGGCCAGCAGGACGCCGTCCTGGCCGCGATGAAGGAGGCCGCGCCGCACTACCACGCCGACCCGGGCTGCCTGCTCTTCGCGCTCCACCGGAGCGGACGCTCCAAGATCGTCGTGGTGGAGTCGTACGCCGACAAGGAGGCCCTCCAGCGGCACGCCGAGTCCGATGTGTTCAAGGCGCTCGGCGCCAAGACCAAGGACCTCGTCGAGGGCCCCAGCGAGATCACCCTGTGCACGCCGGAGCCGTGTGGCGACGAGAAGAAGGGCGCGCTCTGAGGCGCGATCCAGCTGAGTGGCTGACCTCTCGCGTGCCGCACCGGCGGTGCCGAGATCAGGGCGTCTCGAGCAGCACCGTGAACGGTCCGTCGTTGACCGACCGCACCTCCATCTGTGCCCCGAAGACGCCCCGCTCCACGGTGGCGCCCAGGCGCACCAGTTCCGTGCACACCGCGTCGTAGAGCGGTTCGGAGACCGGCCCGGGAGCGGCCGCCGTCCAGGTCGGACGGCGGCCCTTCCGTGCGTCGCCGTACAGCGTGAACTGGGAGACCATCAGGACCGGTGCCCCCAGGTCGGCGGCCGACCGCTCCTCGGGCAGGATCCGTAGCTCCCAGATCTTCCGAGCCATCCACGCCACCTGCTCCGGTCCGTCGGCATGGGTCACGCCCAGATAGGCGAGCAGCCCGGGGGAGGAGAGCTGGCCGACGACCTCGTCGTCGACGATGACCGAGGCGGAGGAGACTCGCTGGAGTACGGCACGCACCGGGCCCACCCTAGTGACCCGACCGGCGGCCTGGGACCGGAGGACGAGGAGCGGCTACTTTCGAGGGTCGGCTGCGAAAGTGCGTCGGGAGGCTTGAGGTCAGGACCCCGCATCCCTAGCGTCGGGAGTGATGCAGGTCACCCGACGCACAGGAGTCCCCATGTTCCGAGGTCCCCACCCACGCCGCGCCCGATTCAGCAGATGGAGGGGCGCTGCGGGGCTCACCGCGATGCTCGTGGCCGCAGCCACGGCCACGGCCTCGCTCGCGCCGACGGCGGCGAGCGCGGTGCCTCCGGCCCCGACCTGCGAGGCTCCGGACGCCCGGCCCACGGTGGTGCTCCTCGACGACGACACCCGGATCGCCAACCAGAGCCTCAGCGGCGGGTGCACGCTCAACGACGTCCTCGACGACGAGGCCTCCTGGCGCAGCCACGGGCGGTTCGTCGTACACGTCCTCGGGGTCACCCGGGACCTGGTGAAGGACGGTGAGATCAGCCGCTCCACGGCGCTCCGGCTGTGGGTGGCAGCAGCCCGTTCCGAGGTCGGCAAGGTGCCCGGCTACCAGATGCTCTTCGACGGGACGCCGGAGTCCTTCGCCGACTGGGCCTACGCCGGTGTGGGCGGCTTCGACCTCCTGCCCGAGGGGGTCATCCGCAGCCGGGTGGGAGCGACCGGGGGATTCGGCACGCTGTGGTACACCCCGGAGGAGTACGGCGACTTCTCCCTGCGCCTCCAGTTCCGTGACGACGCGCCCGGCGAGGGGCGCGGCAACAGCGGCGTCCAGGTCCGGTTCCCGGAACTGTGGGGGCCGGTCGAGGGCTGCCCGACGACCTTCAACGGCAGCGAGACCGGCAATCTCTCCTGGATCGCGGTCAACTGCGGCCACGAGATCCAGATCAACGACTCGCCCGAGACCGGCGGCAACGATCCGCGCAAGACCGGTTCGATCTACGGCTTCGCCGACCTGGATCTCGCTGCTGCCCGGTCCACGGACAAGGGCGTCTGGAACGATCTGGAGATCCGCGTGGTCGGCCAGCACTACACCGTGCTGCGCAACGGCGAGGTGATCAACGAGTTCGAGAACGTTCCGGGGCTGCCCTTCCCGGGGCGGCCGAACGACCCCGACTCCAGCAGTCGTGGTCTCACCGGGCACATCGGGCTCCAGGCCCACGGCAGCGCCGGCGACGTGGTGTCCTTCCGCAACGTGCGCGTCCGTCCGCTCTGCTGAGTGGTCCAGGGCCGGCGGTGGTCGAGGGATCACCCACGGGAGATCCCTCGACCACAGCCGCCTGAGGTCAGGATCGCGGTTCGTCGTCCGGGTCGATGGTCTCCACGTCGGCCGCGGCCTTCGCCAGGTCCTCCTGGGCGGCGGTGTCGTCCGTGCCCCCCTCGGCGTCCGGGTCGGCCTCGACCGAGATGACGAAGTCGTCCCCGTGCTCGGTGACTCCGGCGACGACGGCGTCGTTGATCGCCTGCCGGGCGTAGTGGGTGCGGATGATCAACGGGTCCGACATCAGGTCGCGCACCAGCGACACGCACAGCGCGATCATCACGAAGACGAACGGCACCGACGCCACGATGGTGATGTTCTGCAGACCCGTGAGCGCGTCCTCGCCGCCGACCCAGAGCATCACCGCCGCGACCGCCCCGGTGGCGGCGCCCCAGAAGATGACGGTGGCACGGCCGGGCTCGGTGGTGCCCCGCTGGGAGAGTGAGCCCATCACGAGCGAGGCGGCGTCCGCGCCCGAGACGAAGAAGATCGCGACCAGGACCATCACCAGGATGCTGGTGACCGTGGCCCAGGGGAACTGGTCCAACAGGTTGAACAACTGGTCCTCGGTGGCGCCCTGGTAGATCTGCTCGCCGGCGGCCTGGAGGTTGATCGCGCTACCGCCGAAGATGGCGAACCAGACCAGGCTCACCAGGCTCGGCACCAGCAGCACCCCGGTGACGAACTGGCGCACCGTGCGACCGCGCGAGATCCGCGCGATGAACATGCCCACGAAGGGGGTCCACGAGATCCACCAGGCCCAGTAGAAGACCGTGTAGCTGCTCAGCCAGCTCGCCACGTCGGTGCCCTGCGCGTCGGTCCGTCCGGCCATGGTCGGTAGTTGGTCGACGTACGACGCGATCGCTTCGGGCAGCACGTTGAAGATGAACATCGTCGGTCCGACGACGAAGACGAATACGGCCAGGATCAGCGCGAGCACCATGTTGATGTTGGAGAGCATCTGGATGCCGCGATCGATCCCGGAGACGGCGGAGAGGATGAAGCAGATGGTGAGGACGGTGATGATCGCGACGAGGACGCCGTTGCCCACCTCGCCGATGCCGCTGACGATCTCCAGGCCTCGGGAGATCTGTAGCGCGCCGAGACCCAGGGACGCCGCCGACCCGAACAGGGTCGCGAAGATGGCCAGCATGTCGATCACGCGACCGAGCGCGCCCTCCGCCCGGCGAGCCCCGATCAGCGGGATGAACGCCGAGCTGAACAGCTGCGAGCGCCCCTTGCGGAAGATGCCGTATGCCAGCGTCAGGCCGACCACGGCGTAGATCGCCCAGGGATGCAGAGTCCAGTGGAAGAGGGTCTGGGCGAGAGCGACCTCGGACCGTTCGGCGGGGGAGAACCCCTCGGTGCCGGGGATCTGGGCGTCGCCGTCATCGGCGAAGAAGGTCAGCGGCTCGCTCACCCCGAAGAACATCAGCCCGATGCCCATGCCGGCGGAGA
Organism: Nocardioides insulae DSM 17944; assembly: GCF_000422825.1. Taxonomy (GTDB): domain Bacteria; phylum Actinomycetota; class Actinomycetes; order Propionibacteriales; family Nocardioidaceae; genus Nocardioides; species Nocardioides insulae. The sequence continues at coordinate 539,000 of NZ_KE383928.1, forward strand.
ACATCATCGCGATCCACGAGGAGGTGCGGAACTCCGGCTCCTCCCCGTCCCGGCCGAGCGGGATCGAGCCGTACTTGCCGAGGGCGAGCCAGATGGTGAAGACGACGAACCCGGAGGCTGTCAGGACGAAGAGCCAGCCGAGGTACTTCATCGTCCCGTTGAGGGCCTCGTCGGCCACCGAGGCCAGCGTGCTGGTGCTCACGAAGCCCCAGATCACGAAGCCGATCGCGATCGATGCGGTGACGCCGAAGACGACCTTGTCGATGGGACGGTCGCCGGTGACGACCTCGTTGTCGCCCAGCGCCTGATCCAGCGCCGGGTGCGGGATGCGGCGGGGTCCTCGGCGGATCCCCCGGTGTTCGGTCGGTTCCTCAGCAGCCATGGTCATCCACGCTAGCGACCGAGCGCCCCGGCGCCCAGGGCGGGGCTGCTCAGGTGGAGCGTGTCGCAGCGGGGGCGGACGCAGCAGGGCCCGCCTCCGGTAGGAGGCGGGCCCTGGTGGTGGTGAGGGGCGTCAGCCGTTGATCATGCCGGCCCCGACGGTCACGCCGGTGGCCTCGTCGATCAGGATGAACGAGCCGGTGGTGCGGTTCTTCGAGTAGGGGTCGGCCAGCAGCGGCACGGTGGTGCGCAGCTGGACCCGGCCGATCTCGTTGAGGCCGAGCTCGGTGGCGTCCTGGTCACGGTGCAGGGTGTTGACGTCCAGGCGGTACTGGATGTCCTTGACCAGGGCACGACCCGTGCGGGTGGTGTGCTTGATCGCCAGCTTCTGCCGGGGCTGGAGCGGCTTGGTGGTCATCCAGGAGACCATCGCGTCGATGTCCTGCACCGGCTCGGGTGCGTTCTTCACCCGGGCGATCATGTCGCCGCGGGAGACGTCCACGTCGTCGGCCAGTCGGATCGTCACCGACATCGGCGGGAAGGCCTCGGCGACCTCCTCGTCGAACAGGTCGATGCCCGCGATCGTGCTGGTCATCCCGGAGGGGAGGACGACGACCTCGTCGCCGGGCTTGAAGACGCCGCCGGCCACCTGGCCGGCGTACCCGCGGTAGTCGTGGAAGTCGTCGGACTTCGGCCGGACGACGTACTGGACCGGGAAGCGCGCGTCGATCAGGTCGCGGTCGGAGGCCACGTGGATGTGCTCGAGGTGGTGGATCAGGGTCGGGCCTGAGTACCACGGCATGTTCTGCGAGCGCTCCACGACGTTGTCACCCTGCAGCGCCGAGATCGGGATGACCTCGAGGTCGGGGATGTTCAGCTTCGTGGCGAACTGGGTGAACTCCTGGTGGATCCGGTTGTACGTCTCCTCGGAGTAGTCGACCAGGTCCATCTTGTTGATGCACAGCACCAGGTGCGGCACCCGCAGCAGGGAGAGGAGGACCGCGTGCCGGCGGGACTGCTCGGTCAGGCCGTTACGGGCGTCGACGAGCACCAGGCCGAGGTCGGCGGTGGAGGCACCGGTGACCATGTTGCGGGTGTACTGCACGTGCCCCGGGGTGTCCGCGATGATGAACTTGCGGTTGGGGGTCGCGAAGTAGCGGTAGGCCACGTCGATGGTGATGCCCTGCTCGCGCTCGGAGCGGAGCCCGTCGGTCAGCAGGGAGAGGTCGGTGTACTCGTGGCCCTTGCTCTGGCTGGTCGACTCGACCGCCTCGAGTTGGTCCTCGAAGATCGACTTGCTGTCGTAGAGCAGCCGCCCGATGAGGGTGGACTTGCCGTCGTCGACCGAGCCGGCGGTCGCGAAGCGGAGCAGGTCCATGCCGGTGGTGATGTCCGGGCCGGTGGTCGGCTCGCCGGTCGTGGGCTGGGTGTCGGTGGCCATCAGAAGTAGCCCTCCTTCTTCCGGTCCTCCATGGCCGCTTCGGAGAAGCGGTCGTCGCCACGGGTCGCGCCGCGCTCGGTGACCCGGGCCGCGGCGACCTCGTCGATGATCTCGGGCACGGTGCTCGCGGTGCTCTCCACGCAGCCGGTCAGCGTCATGTCGCCGACGGTGCGGAAGCGGACCGTGCGCTCCTCGACGACCTCGCCCTCGCGGAGCGGGTTGTGCGGGGTCTCGCTGAGCCACATCCCGTCGCGCTGGAACACCCGGCGCTGGTGGGAGTAGTAGATCGAGGGGATCTCGATGGCCTCACGCCCGATGTAGTCCCAGATGTCCAGCTCGGTCCAGTTGGAGATCGGGAAGATCCGCATGTGCTCGCCCTCGTGCAGCCGCCCGTTGTAGAGGCTCCACAGCTCGGGGCGCTGGTTCTTCGGGTCCCACTGGCCGAACTCGTCACGGTGGGAGAAGACGCGCTCCTTGGCGCGGGCCTTCTCCTCATCACGCCGGCCGCCACCGAAGGCGGCGGTGAAGCCACCCTCCTCCAGGGCGTTGAGCAGCGTGCCGATCTGCAGTCGGTTGCGCGGCGTCTTGCCGTCGTCGACGACGACGCCGTCCTTGATCGCCTGCTCGACGCTGGCGACGATCAGCTTGACGCCCAGGCGGTTGACCCAGTTGTCGCGGGTCGCCAGCACCTCGGGGAAGTCGAAGCCGGTGTCGACCTGGAGCACCGGGAAGGGGATCTTCGCCGGGTAGAAGGCCTTCTCGGCCAGTCGCATCATCACGATGCTGTCCTTGCCGCCCGAGAACATCAGGACGGGCTTCTCGAACTCGGCGGCGACCTCACGGAAGATGTGGATCGACTCCGCCTCGAGCTGGTCGAGCTGACTCAGCCGGTAGTCGGCGTGGGTTGCGGTCAACGGGGATGCCTTCCTTGGGGGTTGAGCAGCTGACAGCCTAACCGGGGGATCAGTGGGATCGAGAAACCGAGCCCGGCGGTGAGACCGAGGACGCAGGGGGCGCCCAGCAGATTACGGGGCGCTGGGAGTGCCGGCCCGTGACCCGCCATCACGTGCGCGGGGTGCCGGAGTCGGACATCTCGCGGTCGTGCCACCACGCCCCGGAGTTCTTGTCGAAGGGGGGCAGTCCGCGCGTTTGCCGGATGAACCCCCAGGCAAGCGGACCGAGCAGGAGCATGCCCGCGCCGATGATGCCGACCGCCTCGGGCGGGGCGCCGAGCATCTTCAGACCGGTCAGGCTGAGCACGATCACGATGCCGCGCCGGATCACCGACTGGCTGACCCAGCTGGCCATCCGGGCACCCAGGAACGTGCCGGGCACGCTGCCCAGCAGCAGCGGGATGAGCACCTCCCAGTCGACACCGCTGGTGACCACGTGCCCGATCGCCGCGGCGAGGACGAGCGGCACCGCCTGGACCAGGTCGGTGCCGACCAGCTTCACCGCGGAGAGCATCGGGTAGAGCAGGAGCAGGGCCACCATGATCAGCGAGCCCGACCCGACCGAGGTGATGCCGACCAGAAGACCACCGACCGCGCCCACCAGCAGGGTGGGGATCGGACGGATCGAGATGTCCTCACTCGGCGCGACGTTGCCCCCGGTGACCAGACGCAACTGGAGGTACATCCGAAGCGTGTAGGTGCCCGCCGCGAAGAGCAGCGCGACGCCGATGGCCATCTTCACGAAGCTGTCCGACCCCTCGCCGCCGCCGCCGATCGCGTGCACGATGAACCCGCCGGCGAGGGCGAAGGGAACCGAGCCGCAGATCAGGTAGATCGCCAGCTTCAGGTTGGGCGACCCGTGTCGCCAGTGCACCGTCGCGCCGACCGACTTGCTCACCGACGCGCTGACCAGGTCGTTCGCGACCGCGGCGGTGGGGTTGACTCCGAGGAAGATCAGGGCGGGGGTCATCAGGGCTCCACCACCCATGCCGGTCAGGCCGACGACGATGCCGACGCCGAAGCTGACCACGAGGACGGCCAGTGCGGAGACGGTGAAGAGTTCGAGCACGTCGGTTGCTTTCTGTTCGGGCCGAGATCGTCGGGTGACGAAGTAAAGCCGATAGAAGTAGTCGACAAAATGTAGGGGGCTGGGTGCGGGCCGGACCAAATCCCCGCATCGGACGGCGCGGGTCGTGGTGTGGCCGTCGGCGCCAGTGCGGGGGCGACGGCCGACGACTACGAGAGTAGGTGAGCGTTGCGCCGCAGCGGAGGAGTCGCCTGGCGCGCCGTCAGACCAGGTCCAGGTATCCCGCCTCGCGCAGCGCGATCAGGACGTCGCCGAGCGCGTCCTCGATACTCCGGCCCGTGGTGTCGACGCGGACCTCGGCGTCCTCGGGCTCCTCATAGGGCGAACTGATCCCGGTGAACTCCGGGATCTGGCCGGCCCGGGCCTTCGCGTAGAGACCCTTCCGGTCACGCCGCTCGCACTCCTCGAGGGGGGTCGCGACGTGGACCAGGAAGAAGGCACCACCCGCCGCCTCGGCGTACTCGCGGACCTGCTTGCGGGTCGAGTCGAACGGCGCGATCGGGCTGCACACGGCCACCCCGCCGTGCCGGGCGATCTCCGCGCCCACCCAGCCGATCCTGCGGATGTTGGTCTCCCGGTCCTCCTTGGAGAAGGTGAGCCCGGCGGAGAGATTGCGGCGTACGACGTCGCCGTCCAGGCTCGTGACGGTGCGGACCCCCTGCTCGAGCAGTCGGTCCATCAGGGCCCGCGCGATGGTCGACTTGCCGCTGCCGGAGAGGCCGGTGAAGAAGAGCACCAGTCCCTGCTCCTCGGTGGGCGGCTGATCATGGTCGATGACCGCCGCGACGTCGGCGGGGAACTCCTGCGCTGTTCCGGAGTCGAGGAGGTCAGGCAGCGCCCGGACCGGGTCGTCGCCGGCGTACGCCGCAGCCACCCTCTGACCGAGTTCGTGGTCGGCGGCCGGGTCGTCGTGCGCGGCCAGCGGCACCGCGACCACGACCGCGTCGTCGAGGTGGCCGGTGGCGAGCAGGGTCGCCCGGATCAGCGCCACCGACGAGAGGTCGGGGGTGCCGTGCCCGACGAGGGTGAGCAGTAGGACCGGGCCGAGTTCGGAGATCCGGTCGAGCTCGGCGTAGGTGAGCGGCCCGGTCACCGGGACCACCGTGCGACCGGCGTGCTGGGCGCGTGCCTGCGCGGGGGAGAGGTAGAGGCGTCGGAAGGGGCCGTACTGGGCGTGGGTCAGGGGGCTGACCGCCCCCTCGGGCCAGGTGACCGCGACCAGGGGGAGCCCCTCGGGGTCCACGATCTCGACCCTGCCGGCGGCGCGGGCGGCGGTGCCGACGTCGTCGGGGAGCGTGAGGGTGAGCGGGCTGCCGGGTGCGTTGACGGGGCCCGGGAGGGCTCCGGTCGAGATCAGCTCGAGGTCGTCGAGTTCGCGTGCGGTGGGGTGGTACTGGGGAGGCGTCGACACGGGCGTCAGTGTGGCACGCGGGTCTCCCTAGGCTGTGCGCATGTCGCAGTCTGTGCAGATCGCCGAGATCGTCCGTTCGGGTTTCGTCGAGGGGGGCCATCGCGGGTCGGTGGTCGCGCTCACTCCCGAGGGTCAGGTCGACTGGGCGGTCGGTGACCCCACGGCGCCGATCCTCCCCCGATCGTGCAACAAGCCGCTCCAGGCCGCTGCGATGGTCCGGCTCGGGCTGGATCTGCCACCTGAACTCCTCGCACTGGGGTCGGCGTCCCACTCCGGTGAGGACTTCCACGTACAGGGGGTCAGGGCCATGCTGGCGCGCGGTGGACTGGACGAGTCAGCTCTCCAGTGCCCCGTCGACTGGCCGATGTGGCCCGACGTACGGGAGGCCGCGATGCGCTCCGGCGCGGAGCCGAGCCGACTGACCATGAACTGCTCGGGCAAGCACGCCGCGATGCTGCTCACCTGCCTGGCCAACGGCTGGAGTCTCACCGACTACCTCGACCCGGAGCATCCGCTCCAGCGTGGGATCACCGCTGTCTTCGCCGAACTCACCGGCGAGACGCCGTACGTCGCCGTCGACGGGTGCGGCGCCCCGCTTCTGTCGGCCTCGCTGATCGGGCTCGCCCGCGCCTTCCGCAGGCTCGCCGTCGCCCGTGCCGAGGAGGCATCGGACCTCGCCGAGCACGCCGTGGCGGAGGCGATCCGGCGCCACCCGGCGAACGTCTCGGGCACGACCCGCGACGAGCACCGGCTGCTCACCGCCATGCCGGGCGCCATCGCCAAACTGGGGGCGGAGGCGGTCTACGTACTGGCCACCCCGGACGGGCGCGCCTGGGCACTCAAGGTCGAGGACGGTGCCGACCGGGTGCGTCCGATCGTGATGGCCGCCGCGCTGGTCCGCTCCGGGGTGGATCGGGAGGACTGGGTGGACGGGGTCGCGCTGAGGGCGACCGGGGCGCACCCGCTCAGCGGTGGAGGCACCACGGTGGGGGAGATCCGCGCCCTCGTCTGAAGGATTTTGCTAACTGCCCGCTTGATTTTGCTAGCAAGAGTTAGCACAATGGAGGCATGGTCACGAGCAAGGTCACCAAGACGGTTCAGTCGCTGGGCGACTACCTCAAGGAGCAGCGGGTCAGCGCCAAGCTCTCCCTGCGCCAGCTCGCCGACCAGGCCGGAGTCTCCAACCCCTACCTGAGCCAGATCGAGCGCGGGCTGCGCAAGCCGTCCGCGGAGGTGCTGCAGCAGATCGGCAAGGCGCTGCGCATCTCCGCCGAGCAGCTCTACGTGCGCGCCGGCATCCTCAGCCCCGAGGACGGCGTCGGTGGCTCCGTGGAGCTCGCCGTGCTCGGCGACACCCGACTCACCGAGCGCCAGAAGCAGTCCCTGCTCGACGTCTACTCATCCTTCCTCGCGCTCAACTCCCGCGATACGGAGTCGACCGGCACCACCGAGACCACCGGCCCGGCAGAGACCACCGAGTCGGCCGCCGCCGATCACCCTGAGCCGACCACCACCCACGACCGGGCATCGGAGCCCGGTGCCGACCAGGACTGACCCAACCCTGACTTCCCGATCCCCCGGAGGAATCGCTATGCCCACGTTCGACATTCCCAAGCCGTCCCTGTCCGACCTGCCCAAGGTCGCCGCCCCCGCCACCAGGACCTTCTACGCCGGGGCCGGTTTCGCCGACCTCGCGGTCGACACGGTCAAGGGCTACCTCACCACGCTCACCGGCACCGTGACCGAGAAGGTCGCCGACTACAGCTCTGAGGTCACCGAGGCGTTCGCCGGCTACCAGAAGGGCGTGAGCGCCAAGCTCTCCGACGTCCAGCGCAGCGCCGGCGCCATCGACCCGTCCGCACTGTCCGCCTCGGCCCGCGCCAAGATCTCCGAGCAGGTCGAGGCCATCGGTGCCGACGCCAAGGCGCGTCGGGCCCAGGTCGGGGAGCGCGTCGCCGGTCTGCAGTCGCTGCCGGGCAAGGCGGGCGCGTACGCCGTCGAGACCACCTCTTCGGCCGTCGGTGCCTACGGCGTCCTGGTCAAGCGCGGTGAGAGTGTCGTCGCCCGCCTCCGCGGCGAGGAGCCCACCGTCGAGACCGCCACCGAGGCTGCGCCCTCCACCACGAGCGCGAAGAACGGCACCAAGACCGGCACCGCGAAGACGAGCACCGCCAAGAGCGGCGCCGCCAAGACGGCCTCGGCGAAGACCAGCGCGGCCAAGCCGAGCACCACCAAGACCAGCACCGCCAAGACGACCTCGGCGAAGACCAGCGCCGCCAAGACCGGCACCGCCAAGACCGGCACCGCCAAGACCAGCGCCGCCAAGACCGGCACCGCCAAGACGGGTGCTGCCAAGTCGGCTACGGCGAAGAGGGCCCCGGCCAAGAAGGCGACGCCGGCGAAGGCGACGTCCCCGGCGAAGCCCACGAACGCCGAGACCCCCGCCCAGGCGACTCCGGCCAAGCCGACTCCGGCCAAGCCGACTCCGGCCAAGGCGACTCCGGCCAAGCCGACCGCCTCGGCGGTCCCCGCCGACAAGCCTGCCGACAAGCAGGCCGAGAAGCCCAACAGCCAGCAGGCCCTGATTCCGGAGCCCACGGCCACCACCGAGGCCGAGCCCGCGCCGAAGGCCGACAACCCCACCCAGCAGCCGGAGGCCTGAGCGCCGATCGGTCGCTGACTCGAGCCCGTCCCGCACCAGCGGGGCGGGCTCGCGTGTCGTCGTACTCGCGGTGGCGCCGCGTACAGTGGTGCGAGTGGACATGTTCCTGAACCTGCAGGGTGGCGTGATGCTGCTGGTCGCCTTCGTGCTGCTGGTGGTGAAGTTGTTCGCATTCGTCTCCAGCCTGCGCTTCGAGACGGAGGCCTACCGTGCGGCCGGCAAGCTGACCAAGCCCACCTGGGCGATGATCCTTGGGGGTTCGGTGGCGCTCCAGTTGCTCACCCTCGCCGGGCTCGGACTCTCCCTGGTCAATCTCGTCCTGACCATCGCCGCATTGGTCTACCTGGCCGACGTCCGGCCCGCTCTCGCCGGGCTCCGGCGGCGCTGAGGGGCGAGACCGTGCCCGGTCGGAGAGAGGTCTTCACCGGATCGTCGGGGATTGGTTGCCTCTACTCCCTGCGCGACGAGCTCGCGGCGGCCTAGGCTCTCGCCATGATCGGCGACTCCGAACTGCGGCCCTGGGGCGAGTGGTCCGTGCTCGATGAGGGCAAGGGCTACAAGGTCAAGCGCATCCTGGTGCTCCCGCGCTCGCGACTGTCCTACCAGACCCACGAGCACCGCTCCGAGCATTGGGTCGTCATCACCGGTACCGCCACCTGCATCATCGAGGGCGAGACCACCGTGATCGGTGCCGGCCACAGCATCGACGTCGGGGTCGGCCAGGCCCACCGGATCTGCAACGACCACCCCACCGAGGACCTGGTCATCATCGAGGTGCAGCGTGGCGGCTACCTCGGCGAGGACGACATCGTCCGACTCCAGGACGACTTCGGCCGCTGCGAGCACTGAGCCTCGAGGCGGACGGTGCTCGTCCGGCACCGCCGCGACCGTTCCTCCGCCCGAGCGGACTCGAGCGCTCGCGCTCAGTCGGCCAGGTGGCGACGTAGTGCGGTGAGGGCGTCCTCGGGTTCGAAACCGGTCGCCTGGAGTTTGTCGAGCGGAAGCATCGAGTTGAGCGGCCGGGCAGCCATCGGTCGGCCGGCCTCGGCCTGTGCGGCGGCGTACGACGCGGAGTCGGTCTCGGCGACGTCCGCACGCGTGCGCCCGGAGAGCGCGAACACCTCGGCCGCGACGTCGTGCCACGACATGGCGGGACCGGCGTTGGTGACGTTATAGGTGCCGAAGGCGGCCTCGGTGGCGAGGAGGTGGCGGGTGGCGCGAGCCAGTTCGCCGGCGAAGGTGAGCCGCCCGACCTGGTCGGTCACGACCGTCGGTGAGACCCCCTTCTCGGCCAGGCCGCGCATGGTGCGCACGAAGTTGCCGCCCTCGCCGACCACCCATGAGGTGCGCAGCAGGAGATGGCGCGGCGTGGTCGACACGGCGGTGTCGCCGGCGGCCTTGCTCTGGCCGTAGACCCCGAGCGGGGAGAGCGGCTCGTCCTCCGCGTGCTCGGCGGCGGCCCCGTCGAAGACGTACTCCGAGGAGTAGTGCACCAGGGTCAGCCCGTGCTCGGTGGCGATCCGGGCGAGGGTGGCCGGCCCGGTGGCGTTCGCCGCCCAGGCCCGCGGCCGTCCCTCGTCGCCCTCGGCGGCGTCCACCGCGGTGTAGGCGGCGGCGTTGATGATCACGGCGTACTCACGCCACGGCCAGGCCGCCAGGGCCTCCTCGTCGGTCAGGTCGAGTTCGGATCGGGTCACCACGTGGGCCGTGGGGAACTCGGCGGCCAGGGCGCGCCCCAGTTGTCCGCCGCCCCCGAGCACCAGGATGCGCTTGGCTGGCATCGGGGTGACATCGTCGAGTCGGGGGTTGCCACGGTCCTTCTCGGAGACCTCGACCTCGTCGGACTCGAGCGGGATCGGCCACGGGATGGCGATCGTGGGGTCGGCCAGATTCAGCGCCGGGTAGGTCTGGCCGGGAGCCCAGTGGTCGTTGACCAGGTAGGAGTAGACGGTGCCGTCCGCGAGCGCCTGGTAGGAATTGCCGACGCCTCGCGGCACGAACACCGCGACGCCCTCATCGATCTCGACCGAGTACGTCGCCCCGAAGGTGTCGCCCTCGCGCATGTCGACCCAGGCACCGAAAACGCGTCCGGTGGCCACAGAAACGAACTTGTCCCAGGGCTCGGTGTGGATCCCGCGGGTGGCGCCCCGGGAGGCGTTGAAGCTCATGTTGTTCTGGACCGGCCCGAAGTCGGGCAGGCCCAGGCTCACCATCTTGGCGCGCTGCCAGTTCTCCTTGAACCAGCCGCGGGCGTCACCGTGCACCGGCAGGCGGACGACCAGCAGACCGGGGATGGGGGTGGTCTCGATGCTCAGGTCGGCCATCGGTCAGTGGCCCTTCGCGGCGTACTTGGCCTCGGTCTCGGCCTTGAGCGGGCGCCACCAGTCCTCGTGCGCCCGGTACCAGTCGATGGTCTCGGCCAGGCCCTCGTCGAAGTCCTGGAAGCGCGGCTCCCAGCCCAGTTCGCTGCGCAGCTTGCCGGACTCGATCGCGTACCGGCGGTCGTGGCCGGCGCGGTCGGTGACCCACTCGATGTCGTCCTCGGGGCGGCCGAAGGTGCGCAGGATCGCGCGGACCACCTCGAGGTTGCTCTTCTCGCCGTCCGCACCGATCAGGTAGGTCTCACCCGTTCGGCCACGCTCCAGGATCGCGAGCACCGCCGAGGAGTGGTCTTCGGTGTGGATCCAGTCGCGGACGTTGAGCCCGTCGCCGTACACGCGCGGCCGACGGCCGTCGAGCACCTCGGTGATCTGGCGGGGGATGAACTTCTCGACGTGCTGCCAGGGACCGTAGTTGTTGGAGCAGTTGGAGATCGTGGCGCGGACGCCGAAGCTGCGCACCCACGCGCGCACCAGGTGGTCGGAGCCGGCCTTGGAGGCGGAGTACGGCGAGGAGGGCTGGTACGGCGTGTCCTCGGTGAAGCGCTTGGGGTCGTCCAGGTCGAGGTCGCCGTACACCTCGTCGGTGGAGACGTGGTGGAATCGCACGTCGTGCTTGCGCACCGCCTCCAGCAGGGTGAAGGTGCCGACCAGGTTGGTCTGCACGAACGGCGCCGGGTCCTCGAGACTGTTGTCGTTGTGCGACTCGGCCGCGTAGTGGACCACCGCGTCGGCACCCGCCACCAGCCGGTCGACCAGGGACGCGTCGGTGATGTCGCCGACCACGAGCTGCACGCGCTCCTCGGGCAGGCCCGCCAGGGACGCCTCGGTGGAGGCGTAGGTGAGCTTGTCGAGCACCGTGACGTGTGCGTCGGTGTGCGCCACGAGATGGTGGACGAAGTTGGAGCCGATGAAACCGGCCCCGCCGGTGACGATGATGCGGTTCACGCGGGGGAGTCTACGGACGCGGCCCCGAATCCGTAGGGTTGACCAGCATGAAGGGAATCGTCCTGGCGGGGGGCACCGGTTCGCGTCTGCACCCGATCACTCTCGCGGTGAGCAAACAGCTGATGCCGGTCTACGACAAGCCGATGGTCTACTACCCGCTGAGCACGCTCATGCTCGCCGGGATCCGGGAGATCCTGGTGATCACCACGCCGCACGACGCGGCGGCCTTCGAGCGACTGCTCGGGGACGGCTCCCAGTTCGGCATCGACCTGAGCTACGCCCAGCAGCCGTCCCCCGACGGCCTGGCACAGGCCTTCACCATCGGTGCCGACCACATCGGCGACGACCGGGTGGGCCTGGTGCTCGGGGACAACATCTTCTACGGCAGCGGGGTCGGCTCGCAGCTCCAGCGGTTCGAGGAGCTCGATGGCGCGGCGGTCTTCGGCTACCGGGTGGCCGACCCGACGGCGTACGGCGTGGTCGAGTTCGACGAGCACCACCGGGCCGTCTCGCTGGAGGAGAAGCCGCAGCACCCGCGCAGCAACTATGCGGTGCCGGGGCTCTACTTCTACGACAACACCGTGGTGGAGCTGGCCGGCTCGCTGCGGCCCTCGGCCCGCGGGGAGCTCGAGATCACCGACCTCAACCGCCTCTACCTGGACGCCGGCAAGCTGTCGGTCGAGGTGCTGCCGCGGGGCTCGGCCTGGCTCGACACCGGCACCGTGAGCGACCTGAACGAGGCCTCCAACTACGTGCGCGCCATCGAGAACCGGCAGGGCACCAAGGTCGGCGCCCCCGAGGAGGTGGCCTGGCGCAACGGGTGGCTCAGCGACGATCAGTTGGCCGAGCTCGCCCAGCCGCTGGTCAAGTCCGGGTACGGCGCCTACCTGCTCGATCTGCTCGACGACTGAGCCGGGGTGGCCGGGCCGGGGCGCGGCCCCTCGGGCGCTCCCCGGACCGATCGCTCAGCTCAGCTCGACACCCGCTCGGCGGCCTGGCGGGCGGACCAGGCGCTGGCGACCATGTCGGTCAACGAGTTGCGCATCTCCCACCCCAGGTCGCGCCTGGCGAGTTCGCCGGTGGCCACGATCCGGGCGGGGTCACCCGGCCGGCGGGGGCCGATGTCGGGGGCGAAGTCGATGCCCGTGACCTCGCGGACGGCGTCCATGATCTGGCGCACCGAGGAGCCCTCGCCCGATCCGAGGTTGTAGACCGGTTCGAGGGTGGCACCCTCGATCATCCGGCGCGCGGCGACGACGTGCGAGTGGGCGAGATCGGCGACGTGCACGTAGTCGCGCACGCAGGTGCCGTCGGGAGTGGGGTAGTCCTCGCCGTTGATCCGCGGGGTGCGTCCCTCGGTCAGCGCCTCGAAGACCAGCGGGAAGAGGTTGTGCGGACTGCTGTCGTAGAGGGCGTCCGAGCCGGAGCCGACGACGTTGAAGTAGCGCAGGCTGGTGTGCCGCAGGCCGTGGGCGGTCGCCACGTCGCGGATGAGCCATTCCCCGATCAGCTTGCTCTCGCCGTACGGGCTCTCGGGGTCGGTGGGGGTCTCCTCGGTCACCAGATCGAGGTCGGGGGTGCCGAACGTCGCGGCGCTGGAGGAGAAGACCAGCTTGTCCACGCCCACGGTGAGCATCGCGTCGAGGAGGTTGGCGGTGCCGGTGACGTTCTGGGCATAGGTGTGCAGCGGTCGCTGCACCGAGACGCCGGCGTACTTGAACCCGGCGAGGTGGATGACCCCTTCGACCTCGTGCTCGCGGAGGGTCTGCTCGACCAGCGCGGTGTCGAGCACCGAGCCGCGCACGAAGGGCACGTCCGCGGGCACGAACTGCGCGTGGCCCGAGGAGAGATCATCGATGACCACCGGTGCCATGCCCGCCTCGATCAGCGACGCCACCACATGGGAGCCGATGTAGCCCGCCCCGCCCGTCACCAGCCAGCTCATCTCGATCTCCTTCGTCGTAGGTCGTGAGCCCGCCCAGGATAGGCGGCGCGGCTCGGGCAGGATGTCCGGGTGAGGACTCTGCTGGGTGATGGACGCTGGGACTGGCCCGACCGGCCGTGGCTGCGGGTGAACATGGTGAGCACGGTCGACGGCTCCGCCCAGGGCGAGGACGGGCGGTCGGGTTCGATCAACAACGACGTCGACCGGGAGGTGTTCCAGAGCCTGCGGGAGGCGGCCGAGGTCGTGCTGGTCGGCGCCGGCACCGCGCGGGCGGAGGAGTACGGCGAGGCCCGCACACCGATGGTCGTGGTCAGCCACGGCGACCTGCTCCCCGACTCCCTGCGGGAAGCCGCCAACGTCACCGTACGGCGGGGTGGCGGACCCGCCGACCTGCGGCGCCTGGTCGAGGAGTTGTACGCCGCCGGGCACCGGCGGCTGCTCTGCGAGGGTGGACCGACCCTGCTCTCCGGCCTGCTGGGGGCCGGGGTCGTCGATGAACTGTGCACCACGATCGTGCCGCGCCTGGTGGGCGGCGAGCACCATCGGATCGTGAACGGCCCGCCGCTCGACGTACCCCTGGAGCTGGCTTCGCTGGTCGAACAGGAGGGCACCCTGCTGGCCCGATGGCTGGTGCCCGAGGGGGCGTGCCGGATCGCCCCGTCCTGACCGGACCGGGTGGTCCGCACCCCCGTCCGGAGCGCAGGGAGGCTACCCTCCCGCGGTGAGCCAAGAACTGCAGGTACGCCGCACCGCCGGCGTCGTCGAGGTCACCTTCAGCCGTCCCGAGCGGCACAACGCCTTCACCCAGGCGATGTACGCCGCGATGCACGAGCTGTGCGACGAGCTCGCCTCCGCCGAGGACGTCCGCGTGCTCGTCCTGCGGGGCGCGGGTGGCCGGGCCTTCGCGGCGGGCAACGAGATCTCCGACTTCCTCTCCCAGGACCCGGTCGAGTACGAGGACTGGATCCGCGCGCTGCTGGACAAGCTGTTCCGGCTGCCGCAGGTGACGGTCGCCGCGGTCGACGGTGTGTGTGTCGGCGGAGGGCTTGCGGTGGCGACCCACTGCGACCTGCGGCTGGCGACCCCGCACTCCCGCTTCGGCTACCCGATCGCACGCACACTCGGCAACGCGCTCGCCGCGCCCATCGTCTACCGGTGCGCCGCCGTCTTCGGTGAGGCCCTCACCCGCGAGATGCTGCTCACCGCCCGCCTGGTCGGCGCCGACCGGGCCCACGGCGTCGGCGCCCTCCTGGAGGTCACAGACTCCCTCGACGATGCGCTCGCCAGGCTGCTCGACTCACTGGAGACCCTCTCCGCGGTGACCCTCCGAGCCACCAAGCGTCAGCTCGTGGCCCGCGCTGCGGTCGTCGAGGCCGCCCCCTCCTTCGACGGCCCGCTTCTCCACGAGGTCTACACCGGTCCCGACTTCGCCGAGGGTGTGCGGGCCTTCCTCGCCAAGGACAGGCCCGCCTTCGGCTGATCGCGGGTCCCGGTGGCCGGTCGGTCCGCGCCCTTCAGGCGAGGTCGGCCGCTTCGAGCAGCGAGGGGCCGTACCAGGTGAGGAGCCGGCCGCTGACCAGTTCGGTGGGGGTGCGGCGGAACGCCTCGGGTCCGTCGAGGGCGGTGAACTCGTAGGGCTCGTCGGGAAGCAGCGCCACCTCGGCGCCGGCGGCGTCGAGGTCGGCGAGGTCGACGTGGGGGTAGCGGTCGCCGGCCGGGTTGAGCGCAGGGTCGGCATACAGGTTGAGCCAACCGAGCCGGCGTAGCAGGTCGCCGGTGAACGTTCGTGCGCCGACGATCATCCACGGATCCCGCCAGATGGGTACGACGACGCGGCGGGTCACCGCGGGGAGCGGGCCGCACCAGCGGTCGGCGGCCTCGGCCAGCCAGGCCGGGCGCGCCCAACCGAGGGCGTCGAGGAGGCGCCCCATCGAACCGATCGCCGTCGGCACGGTCTCGATGTCGGTCACCCACACCCGGACGCCGCTGTCGCGCAGGCGGCGTACGTCGAGCTCCCGGTTCTCCTCCTTGTTGGCCACGACCACGTCGGGGGCGAGGGCGCGGACGGCGGCGAGGTCCGGGTTCTTCGTACCGCGGACGCGGGTCGCCGCGAGGTCGGCGGGGTGGGTGCACCAGTCGGTGGCACCCACGACCCGGTCGGCGGCGACCGACGCCAGCGCTTCGGTCAGCGAGGGCACCAGGGACACCACTCGCCGGGCCGGCCGTGGTCCGTCGTACGGCGTACCGAGGTCGTCCATCACCCGCTCGACGGTACTTGGTCGGTCGTGCGGGGTCGGCCGTGCCGGGTCAGGGGTGCCGGGTCAGGGGTGCGGGGTCGGTCGTGTCGGGTCACGGGTGCCGGGTCAGCGGTGCTGGTACGCCGGCGGACGCTTCTCCAGGAAGGCCGCACGGGCCTCGGCGGCGTCCTCGGTCCAGGCGCTGACCATCTGCTGGCGGTTCTCGAACTCGATCGCCGTGGCCAGGGAGGGCATCTCCAGCGAGGCCCACATGCCCTGCTTGGTGAGGGAGACCGAACCGGGCGGGTTGAGCATGATCTCCGCGGCCTTCGCATGGGCGACGGGAAGCAGGTCCGCGGGCGCGACCACCCGATGAAGCAGGCCGATCCGCTCCGCCTCGGCGGCGTCGAACCTGCGGCCGGTGAGCATGAGTTCGTGGGCATGGCCGGCCCCGACGATCCGGGGGAGGAGCCAGGAGGTGCCGATGTCGCACGCGGAGAACCCGGCCCGGATGAAGGACACCGCGAACACGGCCGGGTCGGCCGCGATCCGGATGTCGCTGGCCAGCACGAGGGCGAGGCCGCCGCCCGCTGCCGGGCCGTTGACGGCCGCGATCACCGGGTGGGGCAGGTCGTGGATCTTCTGGGTGAGCCGGGCGATCTCGCGCTGGCGGTCCAGCGCGCCGAGCGAGCGGCCCATCTCCTCCTCGCGCCCGTTGTCGCCGTACCCGGTCAGTTCGAGCCCGGCGCAGAAGCCCCGCCCGGCTCCGGTGAGGACGACGGCTCGCACATCCCGGTCGGCGGCGACCTCGTCCAGGGCCCGATGGAGGTCGGTGACCAGCTGATGGGTCATCGTGTTCAGCCGGTCGGGCCGGTTCAGGGTCAGCTGGCAGATGCCGGGGGCGGGCCGGGTCACCAGGACGGGGGCGTCCTCCGATGCGGGGACGCCGGGCGGGTCGGTCGGGCTCATGGGTCGGGCACCTTTCACTCGAATCGTTCGCCCCGTTCTACCGAACGATCGTTCAATGCGGAAGGGCGATTTTCCTTGCGCCGGCTCCCAGTGCTCTGGTTTCCTCCTGAACGATCGTTAAGCGACAGGAAGGGTCCGCATGCCGTACCAGCACCAGACCGGTAGCACCGTCGGGGCGGTCACGCTCCGAGCACTGCGACGCTTCCCGGGACGGACAGCGTTCACCTGGGGGAGCGGGACGGTCGAGGAACGGCTCACCTACGACCAGGTGCTGGACGTCATCGGCCGGACCCAGGCGGTGCTCGCGGAGGCGGGCCTCACCCGCGGCGACCGGATCGCGATCCTGTCCGGCAACAAGGTCGACGCCTGGTGTACGTCGACCGCGGCCAGTGCCAGCGGCATCGTCGTGACGAACCTCCACCCCCTCGGGTCCCTGGCTGACCAGGCCTACCAGGTGCAGGACGCCGGGGCGACCGCCCTGTTCGTCGATCCGGGGAAGTACGAGCAGCGCGGTCGTGAGATCGCCGATGCCACCGGTCTGTCCACGGTGTTCAGCTTCGGCCCCTCGGGCGAGGGTGCCGACCTGCGGAAGGCATGTGACCGGATCGGCGCGAGTCGGGCGATCGACGTAGCGGACCCCGCTGAGCTCACCATCATCAACTACACCGGCGGCACCACCGGACGCCCCAAGGGTGTGGAGCGTCGGCACGAGGCCGTGCTGTCCGGCACCCGTTCGGTGCTGACCGACTTCGAGTTCCCGGACGTGCCGCGCTACCTCGCGGCCGCTCCGATCACCCACGTCGCGGGCACCAAGATCCTGCCCACGCTGCACAAGGGTGGGACGGTGCACCTGCTGGACGGGTTCTCCACCACCACCGTGCTGACGGCGATCGCCGAGCAGCGGATCAACCTGGCGCTGCTGGTGCCGACCATGATCTACGCGCTGCTGGACGACCCGGCCCTGGACTCGGCCGACCTCTCCTCGCTCGAGGTCATGTTGTACGGCGCATCGGCGATGTCCCCCTCGCGCCTCCGCGAGGGCCACGAGCGCCTGGGGTCCATCTTCGCCCAGCTCTACGGCCAGACCGAGTGCTACCCGATCTCCTACCTCTCCCGTGCCGACCATGCGCGGGGCCTGGCCGAGGACCCCGGCCTGCTCACCTCCTGCGGCTACCCCGTGGTCGGCACCGCGGTGACCCTGCTGGGAGCCGACGGAGAACCGGTCCCCACCGGCGACTCGGGTGAGATCTGCGTGCGGAGCCAGGGAACGATGGACCGCTACCACGACCTGCCCGACCTCACCGAGGAGACCCTGGCCGGCGGCTGGGTGCACACCGGCGACATCGGGCGCTTCGACGAGTCCGGCTACCTGAGCATCGTGGACCGCAAGAAGGACATGATCGTCAGCGGCGGGTTCAACGTCTTCCCGCGCGAGGTGGAGGACGCCCTCACCAGCCATCCGGAGGTCAGCACCGCCGCGGTGTACGGCGTACCGGACGAGAAGTGGGGCGAGGCGGTGCACGCCGCCGTCGTGCTCAAGGACGGCGCCACGGTCGAGGCCGAGATGCTCATCGACCGGGTCAAGGAGCTGAAGGGCTCGGTCCAGGCGCCCAAGCAGGTCCGGGTGCTCACCGAACTGCCCACCACCGCGGTCGGCAAGGTGGACAAGAAGGCGCTCCGCGAGGAGTGATCCCCGGGTCACGCCCCGGCGGCGGCGTACTCCTCGGCGAGCCGGGCCACCAGCTCCGCCACGGGGGGTACGTCGCCCACCGCGGAGACGGAGTGGCCAGCGCTCCATACGTCTGTCCATCGACGCGGTCCGCTCGCCCCGGACCCGAACATCACCGCGGCGGACTCGGCGGTGACCTGTTCGTCGAGCCGGTCCGGGTCGAGCCCGGCGGCGGCGATGGACGGCCGGAGCATGCTCGTCGAGAGGCCGGTGAAGGCCCGGGTCAGGACGACGTCGTCCATGGTGCTGGAGACCAGCATCTCCTGGTAGGCAGCCTCCGCCCGGCTCTCCTCGGTCGCGATGAACCGGGTGCCCAGGTAGCCCAGATCGCAGCCGAGGGTGATCGCGGCGCGCAGCGCGGTGCCGTCGCCGATCCCGCCGGCGAGCACGATCAGGCCGTCGTACCAACGGCGGATCTCGCGGACGAAGGCGAACGGGTTGAGCCACCCGGTCTGACCGCCGGCACCGGCGGTGAGCAGGACCAGGCCGTCGACGCCGGCCTCGGCCGCCTTCTCGGCGTGCCGCACGGTGGCGACGTCGGCGAGGACCAGCGCACCGGCCTCGTGCAGCGGGCCGACCACGCCGGCGGGGGAGCCGACGCTGGTGATGACCAGTTCCACCCGGTGTCGCACCAGGGTCTCCAGATCCTCGGCGAGGCGCGGCTGACGGATGATCAGGTTGGGGCACCACGGCGCCCAGGGCGCCTCGCCACGCTCCTCATCCAGGCTCCCGAGCCAGTCGTCGAGCTCGCCCACGGAACGCGCGTTCGCGGTCGGGAACGCCCCGATCACGCCGCTGCGACAGGCCGCAGCCACCAGCTCGGGGCCGCTGACTCGCAGCATGGGGGCCGAGATCGCCGGGATGCGGAGCCGGCGGCCGATCGATTCGGGCAGCCTGGTGATGGGCATGGGGTTCCTCCTCGGACCCCTGTGGGACAGGGGCGGTGTGCTTGACAGGAGTGTCGCGAGCGATGATCGTGTCCGCAGCTTAACGATCGTTCAATCGAGATCGGGACGCGCGCGCGCTTCGGCGCTCGCGCGCGCACCCGGCCCGCGGTCCGCCGCCGGCTCCAGTCCGCCACCCAGCAGGAGAAAAGCATGCCCACCCTGTCCGACCCCTACGACGTGGCCGGTCTCGACCTCACGCCCTCGGCCAAGGCCCGCGAACTGCGTGCGGAGCTGGTCGACTTCATGAACACGCGGGTCTTCCCGGCCGAAGCCGCCTACCACGCCTACCGCGCGGAGAAGGGGCCCGAGGACCACACCCTCCCGCCGGTGGTGGAGGAGCTCAAGGCGGAGGCGAAGCGCCGCGGGTTGTGGAACCTCTTCCTCCCCTCCGTCTCCGGGATCTCCAACCTCGACTACGCCGGCCTGGCCGAGATCAGCGGCTGGAGCCTCGATCTGGCCCCGGAGGCGATCAACGGGCAGGCGCCCGACACCGGCAACATGGAGCTGCTGCACCTGTTCGCCACTCCCGAGCAGAAGGAGCGCTGGCTCGAGCCGCTCATGGACGGCCGGATCCGGTCCGTCTTCGCGATGACCGAGCCCGAGGTGGCCAGCTCGGACGCCACCAACATCGAGACCTCGATCGTGCGCGACGGCGACGAGTACGTCATCAACGGGCGCAAGTGGTGGAGCAGCGGGGCCGCGGACGAGCGGGCCCAGCTGTTCATCGTGATGGGAAAGACCGACCCCGAGGCCGCCCGTCACCGGCAGCAGTCGATGGTTCTCGTGCCCCGTGACACCGCTGGCCTGAGCATCGTGCGGGATCTCCCGGTGTTCGGCCGGCACGACCAGCACGGTCACTGCGAGGTCCTCTTCGAGGACGTCCGGGTGCCGGTCACCAACGTCCTCGGCGAGGAGGGCGGCGGTTTCGCGATGGCCCAGGCGCGGCTCGGACCGGGCCGCATCCACCACTGCATGCGCGCCCTCGGCGCCGCCGAGCGGGCCCTCCAGCTGATGGTCGACCGGGCCCAGTCCCGGGTGGCGTTCGGCAAGCCGCTGGCCGAGCAGGGTCTGGTGCAGGCCTCCATCGCCGAGTCGCGGATCGCCATCGCCCAGGCCCGGCTGCTGTGCCAGCACACCGCAGCGGTGATCGACGCGCACGGCAACAAGGCCGCCGCGGGGCTGGTCTCGCAGGCCAAGGTCTCGGTGCCCCGGGTCGCCCTCGACGTGATCGACCGGGCCATCCAGGTGCATGGCGGCGCCGGTATCAGCGATGACGTCCCCCTCGCCGCGATGTACGGCTGGCACCGGGCCATGCGCCTGTTCGACGGCCCCGACGAGGTGCACCTGCGCACCATCGCGAAGAACGAACTCGCCGCCGAGGGGGTGCTGCGGCCGTGACCGACCTCAGCAGCTCACCCCTGGACAGGTTCCGGCTCGACGACAAGGTGGTGGTGGTGACCGGGGCCAGCTCCGGCCTCGGGGTCGGGTTCGCCCGGGCGGTCGCCGCGGTCGGCGCCACGGTCGTCCTGGCCGCCCGCCGCGAGGACCGGCTCGAGAGCCTGGCCGAGGAACTCCGTGCCGGTGGCACCCGGGTCCTCACCCGTCGTACCGACGTGGCGGTGGAGGCGGAGTGCCAGGCGCTGGCCGCCGCGGCTGCCGAGGAGTTCGGCCGGATCGACGTGCTCGTCAACAACGCCGGCCTCGGTACCAGCGGCACGACGGCGCTGCGCGAGGATCCGGCGGCCTTCGACCAGGTGGTCGACGTCAACCTCAAGGGCGTCTACTGGATGGCCCGGGCGTGCGCGCCGCACATGCCGCAGGGGTCCTCGATCGTCAACATCGCCAGCGTGCACGGCTGGGCGGCCTCCCGTTTCCCGGGCGCGGCGTACGCCGCCAGCAAGGCCGGCGTCGTCGGGCTGACCCGCGACCTGGCCCAGCAGTGGGCGCAGCGCCGGGGGATCAGGGTCAACGCGCTGTGCCCCGGCTACTTCGATAGCGAGATGACCAGCCAGGACGGCGACGTACTCGGCGCGATGGTCGAGCAGACCGGCATCCTGCACCGGTTCGGTCAGCAGGAGGAGCTCGACTCCGCGCTGCTCTTCCTCGCCAGCCCGGCCTCGTCGTACATGGTCGGAGCGTCGCTCGTGGTCGACGGCGGCCTGAGCGCGACCATCTGACGCCGATCCCACGTCCGCCCCGCCGCGGCCCAAGGGCCGGGGCGGACGTGCGTGGGTCAGACGTTGCGGCGGTAGGCGCCGCCGACCTCGAAGAAGGCCTCCGTGATCTGGCCCAGGGAGCAGACCCGGGAGGCGTCCATCAGGACGGCGAAGATGTTCTCGCCCGAGATCGCGGCCTTCTTCAGCCGGGAGATCGCCTCGGTGGCCTCCACGGAGTGCTCGGCCTGGAAGCGGCGAACCCGGTCGAGCTGACCCTGCTTCTCCTCGTCGGTGCCGCGGGCGAGTTCGACCGTGTCGGGGGACGCCGAGGCGTCGGGACGACGGAAGGTGTTGACCCCGATGATGGGGAGCGTGCCGTCGTGCTTGCGCTGCTCGTAGAGCATCGACTCGTCCTGGATCTTGCCGCGCTGATAGCCGGTCTCCATCGCGCCGAGTACGCCGCCCCGCTCGGAGAGCCGCTCGAACTCGCAGAGCACGGCCTCCTCGACCAGGTCGGTGAGCTCGTCGACGATGAAGGATCCCTGGAGGGGGTTCTCGTTCATCGCCAGGCCCCACTCGCGGTTGATGATCAGCTGGATCGCGAGGGCGCGCCGCACCGACTCAGCCGAGGGGGTGGTGACCGCCTCGTCGTAGGCGTTGGTGTGCAGCGACTGGGCGTTGTCGTAGATCGCGCACAGGCCCTGCAGGGTGGTGCGGATGTCGTTGAAGTCCATCTCCTGGGCGTGCAGGGAACGGCCGGAGGTCTGGATGTGGTACTTCAGCTTCTGGGAGCGCTCGGAGCCGGCGTACCTCTCCTTCATCGCGACCGCCCAGATCCGGCGGGCGACCCGGCCGATCACGGTGTACTCGGGGTCCATCCCGTTGCTGAAGAAGAACGACAGGCTGGGCGCGAAGTCGTCGATGTCCATCCCGCGGGCGAGGTAGGACTCGACGTAGGTGAACGCATTGGCCAGGGTGAAGGCCAGTTGCGTGATGGGGTTGGCCCCCGCCTCGGCGATGTGGTAGCCGGAGATCGACACCGAGTAGAAGTTGCGCATCTGCTGCGCGATGAACCATTCCTGGATGTCGGCCATGCAGCGCAGGCTGAACTCGGTGGAGAACAGACAGGTGTTCTGGCCCTGGTCCTCCTTGAGGATGTCGGCCTGCACCGTGCCGCGGACGGTCTGCAGGGCCTCGGCCGGGTCGATCCCACGCTCGCGGGCCTGGTCGATCACGGTGTTGAGGAAGAACGCCAGGATCGTCGGGGCCGGCCCGTTGATGGTCATGCTGACGCTGGTGGTCGGCGCGAGCAGGTCGAAGCCGTCGTAGAGCGCCTTCATGTCGTCGAGCGTGGCCACGCTGACCCCGCTGGTGCCGACCTTGCCGTAGATGTCGGGGCGCTCGTCGGGGTCGCGACCGTAGAGGGTGACGCTGTCGAACGCCGTCGAGAGGCGGGTGGCCGGCTGCCCCTCGGAGAGCAGCTTGAAGCGGCGGTTGGTGCGGAACGGGTCGCCCTCGCCGGCGAACATCCGGGCCGGGTCCTCGCCGGTCCGCTTGTGCGGGAAGACCCCGGCGGTGAACGGGAACCGGCCCGGGAGGTTCTCCCGGCGCCAGAAGCGCACCAGCTCGCCGTGGTCCTGATAGCGGGGTACGGCGACGCGCGGCACCCGGTTGCCGGACAGGCTCTCCCGGCCCTCGTCGGCGTCGTAGGCCGCGACGGTGGCGGGCCACTCGTCGATCTCCTCGCTGAGGTCGCGGGGAAGGTCGGCCCGGGCCTGGGCCGCCACCGTCCCCGCCTCGGGCACCTCGGCTGCGGCGATCTCGAGCGCCTGCGCGCGGCGGGCGGAGGTCGCGAGCTGCTCGGTCTGGGTGTGGTAGCCGCGGACGGTGTCGGCGATCTCGGCCAGATAGCGGATCCGCTCGCCGGGCACCAGCGGATTGCTGCCGCTGGAGTGGCGCACGTCGACGTGGGGGAGCGTGCCCTCCTCGAGTCGCAGGCCGCCCCCGGTGCCGTCCTCGGATCGCGCCTCGGCGAGGAGGCCGGTCAGGTGCTGGTAGAGCGCGGTGACCCCGTCATCGTCGAAGTGGGCGGCCGAGGTGCCGAAGACCGGCATCTCCTCCGGCCTGGAGCCGAACGCCTCCCGGTTGCGCACCAGCTGGCGGCCCACGTCGCGCATCGCGTCGAGGGCGCCGCGCCGCTCGAACTTGTTGATCGCGACCACGTCGGCGAAGTCGAGCATGTCGATCTTCTCCAGCTGGCTGGCCGCGCCGAACTCCGGCGTCATCACGTACAGGCTGGTGTCCACGAAGGGCACGATCGCGGCGTCGCCCTGGCCGATGCCGGGGGTCTCGACGATCAGCAGGTCGAACCCGGCGGACTTCACCACGGTGAGGACGTCGCTCAGGTGCTCGGGCAGTTCGTGGGCGCCACGGGTGGCCAGGCTGCGGAAGAAGACCGGGCTCTCGCCGTGGGTGGAGATCGAGGAGTTCATCCGGATCCGGTCGCCCAGCAGGGCACCCCCGCCCTTGCGACGGGTGGGGTCGACCGCGATCACCGCGACGCGGAGCTTGTCCTGCTGGTCCAGCCGGAGGCGACGGACCAGCTCGTCGGTGAGGCTGGACTTGCCCGAGCCACCGGTGCCGGTGAGCCCGAGGACCGGCACCGACGCGGTCTCGGCAGCCTGCCGCAGACGGTCCATGAGATCGGGGGGCAACTGCCCCTCCTCGGCACCCGTGATCGCACGGGCCAGGGCGGTGCGATCGCCCGCGATCACCTCATCGGCCCCGACCTGGCGCTGCTCCCAGAGGTCGACGTCGAGCTCCCGGACGACGGAGTTGACCATGCCGGCCAGGCCCAGTCGCTGGCCGTCCTCGGGGGAGAAGATGGTGACGCCGCGCTCGCGCAGCAGCGCGATCTCCTCGGGCACGATCACGCCGCCACCGCCGCCGACGACCCGGATGTGCCCGGCGCCGCGCTCGCGGAGCTGGTCGACGAGGTAGCTGAAGTACTCGACGTGGCCCCCCTGGTAGCTGCTCACCGCCACCCCGTGCGCGTCCTCCTCGATGGCGGCGTCGACCACCTCCTGGACGCTGCGGTTGTGTCCGAGGTGGATCACCTCGCAGCCCTGGGACTGGAAGATCCGCCGCATGATGTTGATCGAGGCGTCGTGGCCGTCGAAGAGGCTGCTGGCGGTCACCAGTCGGATGTGGTGGTGGGGAACGTGCAACTCGGGGTGCTGGGGCATCGATGCTCCGTCGTACTCAGGGATTACTAGGAAGTCCAACTAAATCAAGAGTACGGTGCCCGTCCGGATCGCAACAGGGGTGACCGGCCGGTAGTTCGACAGGCGCCGCGACCGCGCAAGGGGGAGAGCCGCCGACGCCGCGTTGTTCGTCCGGGTTCAGTCGTCGACCGGGTCGCCGGCCCCGGCGCGGAAGTCGTTGAGCAGGTCGGTCAGGCGGGCCACCTCATCGGTGGCGAGCCCGGGGCGGGCGAACACCTCGGCGTTGAGACCGACGGTCGCCTCCTCGACGATCTTGCGGCCCGCCTCGGTGATCTCGGCAAGCACGATCCGTCGGTCCTGCTCGCCGCGGCTGCGGACGACGTACCCCTGCTTCTCCAGCCGGTCGACGGCGGAGGTGACCGAGGTGGGGTGCACCTGGAGCAGCGAGCCGAGGCGCGTCATCGGGAGGGCACCTGCCCGGGTGAAGGCGAGCAGGCGTAGCACCTCATAGCGCGCGAAGGTGAGACCCAGCGGCCGGAGCACGGCATCGATCCGCTCGAGGAGCAGCTGGTGGGCGCGGAACACCGAGGTCACCATCGCCATTCCGTCGGCGGCCTCTGCCCAGCCGTGGGCGGTCCATTGACGACGGGCCTCCCGGATCGGATCCATGGTGCCAGGGTACGGCGGGCGACACCGTGCGCATCGCTCCGGCACGCGGCTCTGGCGCCCGGTGGCAGCGGCCCCCGACAGGCCCCGGCAGGTCCCGACCGGCCCGGCCGAGATCGGCGGGCCGGCCGAGGCCTGCTGCTGGTCGGCCGGGTCAGCCGACCGGTTCGGTGGCGGCCTCCGGCTCGGTGATCAGCGGGTAGACGCCGTCCTCGTCGTGCACCTCGCGACCGGTCACGGGCGGGTTGAAGGTGCAGATCAGCCGCAGGTCCGTGGTGGCCGTGACCGTGTGCCGGTCGTGCTTGTCGAGCAGGTAGCACATGCCGTCGCGGATCTGGTGGGTCTGACCGGTCTCGCGGTCGAGCAGTTCGCCCTCGCCCTCGACGCAGTAGACGGCCTCGATGTGGTGGGCGTACCAGAACTCGCTGCTCGTGCCGGCGTAGATGTTGGTCTCGTGGAAGGAGAAGCCGACACCCTCGCGCGCCAGCACCATCCGTCGGCTGCGCCAGTGACCGTCCTCGGACCGGATGTCGCGCTCGGTGTCGTCCAGCTTCTCCAGGTAGGTGACCTTCATTGCTCTCTCCTTCTCGTCGGTACCGTCGTTCAGCGGGCCGTGCCGAGCACCTCGGCCACCGAGTCCGCGATGATCCGGGTGCCCTCGGCCAGGTCCTCGGCGGTGATGGTGAGCGCCGGCATCACCTTGAGCACCTCGCTCTCGGGGCCGGAGGTCTCGACCAGTAGCCCGCGGCGGAACGCTGCCTGGGCCACCCGGCCGGCGACCTCGGGGTCGGGGAAGGCCACGCCGGTGAGTAGGCCGCGTCCGCGCACCTCGGCGCCGTCGTACTGCTCGGCCACGGCGGTGAGGTCGCGCCGCAGCTCGGCACCGCGCTCCCGGACCTCCTTGGCGAAGACGTCGTCGGACCAGAACCTCTCCAGCGCGGCCGTGCCGGTGACGAAGGCGGCGTTGTGCCCGCGGAAGGTGCCGTTGTGCTCACCGGGCTCCCAGACGTCGAGGTCGGGTCGGATCAGCACCAGCGCCATCGGCAGCCCGTAGCCGGAGATCGACTTCGACAGGCAGACGATGTCGGGGACGATCCCTGCCTCCTCGAAGCTGAAGAAGGTGCCGGTGCGTCCGCAGCCCGCCTGGACGTCGTCGACGATCAGCAGGATGTCGTGGGCGCGGCACAGGTCGCTGAGGGCCCGCAGCCACTCCAGCCGGGCGGCGTTGAGTCCGCCCTCGCCCTGCACGGTCTCGACGATGATCGCCGCGGGCTTGTCCACGCCGGACCCGGAGTCCTCCAGGACCCGCTCGAGCCACAAGAAGTCCTCGGTGGTGCCGGAGAAGTAGTCGTCGTAGGGGATCTTGGAGGAGTTGGTGAGCGGGATCCCGGCGCCGCGGCGCTTCATCGAATTGCCGGTGACCGACAGCGAGCCCAGCGTCATGCCGTGGAAGGCGTTGGTGAAGGACAGGATGTGCTGTCGGCCGGTCACCTTGCGGGCCAGTTTGAGCGCCGCCTCCACGGCGTTCGTGCCGGTCGGTCCGGGGAACATCACCCGGTAGTCGAGCTCCCGCGGCTCGAGGATCAGATCCTGGAAGGCGGTGAGGAAGTCCCGCTTCGCGCTGGTGTACATGTCCAGCGAGTGCAGGATGCCCCCGTCACGCAGGTAGTCCAGCAGCGGCTCGAGGAGCTCGGGGTGGTTGTGGCCGTAGTTGAGCGCGCCCGCGCCGGAGAAGAAGTCGAGGTACTCCCGGCCGTCCTCGGTCTGGATCCGGGGGCCGGCGGCCCTGGTGAACACGGCCGGCCAGCTGCGGCAGTAGCTGCGCACCTCGGACTCCAGCGACTCGAAGATCGAGGTCGCGGCGTCGGTCGGTGAGGTGGCGGGCGAAGACGTCATGGTTTGGGACATGGAACCTTCCTGGCAGCCGGGACGGGGTACGACGACGTACCCGCGCCGACCGCATGGGGACAGTGGTCAGTCGTGCGTCTGGTGTGCGTCTGGTGTGGATCAGGCGTGCGTCAGGCGTGCAGCGGCCCGATGCGGAACAGAACTTCCGCGTCGTGGCCGTCCGGGAACAGCGGGGCGGCGAAGAGTTCGCTGCGCTCCAGGAGCGCTCCCCGGCTGGTCGCGAAGGAGGAGAACAACGCGATCGAGGCCGCGTTGTCCGCGGTGATGGTGGTCTCCAGGTGGGAGAACCGGTCACCGTGCCGGTCGACGATCTCGGCCAGCATCCGGCGGGCGAGGCCGCGGCCGCGGTGCCGCTCGTCGACGGCCACCTGCCAGATCATGAGCGTCTCGGGCCGGTCGGGTCGGGCGTAGCCGGTCACGAAGCCGGCCGGTTCGTCCCCGACGGTCGCGACGACGGAGGTGGCCGCGAAGTCCCGTGCCCACAGCAGGTAGGCGTAGGACGCGTTCACGTCGAGCACCCGTGAATCACGGGCCAGCCGCCACATGGCGGCTGCGTCCCCGAGGGCGGGGGCGCGGAGATCGACCTGAGCGGTCGAGGTAGAGGTGGACGTTCTGCCAGTCATGTCATGGTCAGGCATCGGCATGGGAACCTAACAGGGCCACCCCTCCGGCACGCAAGGTCACCCCCGCCGGATTGTGAGGCATCTGACATCCTCGGCACCGGGGTGGCACGCCTCGCGGTCACCCCTTCGTCTGCCGAGGAGGAGCCCATGAGTGCACGACTGGACGGCAAGGTCGCCTACATCACCGGGGTGGCCCGAGGACAGGGACGCGCGCACGCCGTACGTCTGGCCTCGGAGGGTGCCGACATCGTCGGGATCGACCTGGCCGGGCCGCTGCCCGGCGTCCCCTACGACTCGCCCACGCCCGAGGACCTCGCCGAGACCCAGCGGCTGATCGAGGCCGAGGGGAGGCGCGCGATCCTGGTCCAGGGAGATGTGCGCGACCTCGCCGCGCTCAAGGAGCTGAGCGCCCGGGCCACCGCCGAGCTCGGTGGCCTCGACATCGTGGTGGCCAACGCCGGCATCTGCATCCCGACCGCCTGGGACGCCGCCACCCCCGAGATCTTCGGCGATCACCTGGACATCAACGTCACCGGCGTGTGGAACACCGTGATGGCCACCGCCCCCGCCCTCATCGAGCGGGGCGGCGGCTCGATCGTCCTGGTCAGTTCCTACGCCGGCAAGAAGGTGCAGCCGTTCATGGTGCACTACACGACCAGCAAGCACGCCCTGGTCGGCATGACCCGTGGTTTCGCGGCCGAACTCGGCCGGCACCACGTCCGGGTCAACAGCATCCACCCCGGCGGCGTGAACACGCCGATGGGCTCGGGCAACATGCAGGGCGCCCTGGCCGCAGCCGCCGAGACCAACCCGAGCCTGATGGGGATGGGTACGCCGTTCGTGCCCAAGTGGGCCGCCGAGCCCGAGGAACTGGCCGGCCTGGTCGCCTATCTGGTCAGTGACGAGGCGTCCTACATCACCAGCGAGCACATCAGCCTGGACGGCGGCATGCAGTACTTCTGACGCCCGCCGGTCCGAGCGCCCGCCGGGAGGGCCGGTCGTCACTCCCGGCTCGGTGCTGGTCGGGTGAACCGGTCGTCCGCGCGTACCGTGGAGAGGGCGGAGGTGGCGGTGCGCAGAGGGAGCCGACCGTGACACGCGCCCGAGGGCCGACCGAGGCCGAGCGGGATGCGGCGGTGCTGCGTGCCCTGCACCGGGACCATGCGGGCGCGTTGTGGGGGTTCGTCGTCCGGCTCACCGGCGATCCGGCGCGGGCCGAGGACGTCGTCCAGGAGACCATGCTCCGGGCCTGGCGGCACGGTTTGGCCGAGGACGAGCGCGGGTCGGCGCGGGCCTGGCTGTTCACCGTGGCGCACCACCTGGTCGTGGACCAGGCAAGGAGCGCCCGGGTCCGGCACGAGACCCTGGTGGAACGGCTGCCCGAGCTTCCGATCTCGGACCGGGTCGAGGCGCTGTTCGAGTCACTGCTGGTCGGTGACGCCCTGCGCACCCTCACCCGTGAGCACCTGGAGGTCGTCGTCCGGGCCTACTACGGCCGGCATTCGGTCGCGGAGATCGCGGCCGAACTCGGGATCCCGGCCGGCACGGTCAAGTCGCGGCTGCACTACGGCCTGCGTGCGCTCCGGCTCGCTCTGCAGGAGCGGGGGGTGACCCGATGAGTGCCGAGGGGAACGGACGTGACCCGCATGCGGAGTACGCCGACCTGGACGGTGCCTACGTGCTCGGGGCGTTGTCCCCGGGCGAGCGGGAGGGATTCGAACGCCACCTGAGCGGATGCGCCGAGTGCCGGCGCTCGGTGAGCGAGCTGACGCCGCTTCCCGGGTTGCTCTCACACCTGGAGCCCGCGGACGCGCAGTTGCTGCTCGACGACCCGGGCGGGGGCCGCCAGGACCTCGGGCCGCCCGCCGGTCTGGAGGAGCGACTGCTCGATGCGGCCGAGGCCGAACGCGAGTCGTCCGGGCCTCGGAGCCGGCGGCGGTTGGTCCTGGCGGGCGTGATCGCCGCCCTGGTGGCGGCAGTGGCGGCAGCGGCGCTCGTCGTACCGTTCGACGTGGACGAGGGCTCCACCGACCAGGCGCCGACGATGAGTGTCGAGTTGCGGCCGCGGGCGGCCACCTCGCTGAGCGCGGAGGTCGCCCTCACCGGGATGCCGTGGGGCACCAGCGTGGAGATGACCTGCACCTATCCGCAGGGCGACCCGGCGTCCTATCGCGGATCGGGCGGCGACTACGCCGGCGGGCGTGCCTACCGTCTGGTCGTCCTCACGGCCGACGGCCGACGCGAGGTCGTGTCGCGCTGGCGGGCGGGCCCGGGGGACACCGTGCGCACCAGCGGTTCCTCCGACCTCGGGGTGGAGGAGATCCTGCGGCTCCAGGTGCGTGTCGGCGCGAGCGGCCGGGTGCTGCTCGCGGCTCCGACGGGGTGAACCGCAGGGGGTCGGGTCTCGTGTTGGGAGTCCCGCACGAGAGGACGACGCCATGGGGATCAGGACCCTCGGCGGCCGGATGACACTGGTCGCTCCAGTCACTGTGATCGCGCTGGTCGCATTCGGTCTCTCCGCCTGCGGGTCGGAGGAGGACACGCCGTCCACGACCGCCTCGGAGACCCAGGACGGTTCGCCGACCGCCGACAGCTCCGGGGACGCGCAGGCGGCCCTGATGCTCGCGGACTCGGCGGTGGGCGAGATCGTGGTCGACGGCGAGGGCCGGGCGGTCTACCAGTACGACGCCGACCGGCAGGGCGCCACCACCAGCGCGTGCACCGGTGACTGTGCGCAGCAGTGGCCGGCCGTGCCCGCGGGCACGGCCGGGCCGGCGGACCTGCCCGCGCCCGGGGTCACCGGGAGGCTGGGCACCATCACCGGGGTGGACAACGTCTCCCAGCTGACCCTGGACGGCTGGCCGCTGTACTACTACGCCGGCGACGAGGAGCCCGGGGACGTCTCGGGTCAGGGTGTGGGTGGGGTCTGGTGGCTGCTCGCCTCGGACGGCACCCCGGTCACCTCGACCCCGGAGGGGACCAGCACCCCGGAGAGCGAGGACGACGAGGGGGGCAAGGGCGGGATGTACGGCTACTGATCCGACGCGTCCGCCGCGATCCCGCCGTGCTCCTCGCGCAGGTCGCGCTTGAGGATCTTGCCGGACGGGTTCTTCGGGAGGGCGTCGGCCAGGACGACGTACTTGGGGGTCTTGTAGCCGGCCAGGACGCCGCGGGTGTGCTCGATGACCCCCTCGGGGGTGAGATCGGCCCCCTCAGCGGGTACGACGACGGCGGCCACCGCCTCGACCCAGCGGGGGTGGGAGACACCGAAGACCGCCACCTCGGCGACGCCGTCGAGCTGGTAGATGGCCTCCTCGACCTCGCGGGAGGCGACGTTCTCCCCGCCGGTCTTGATCATGTCCTTCTTCCGGTCGACCACGTAGAGGTGGCCGTCCTCGGTGAGGTAGCCGAGGTCGCCGGAGTGGAACCAACCGTGGGCGAAGGCCGCCGCGGTCTTCTCCGGCTGCCGGTAGTAGCCCAGCGTCGCGTGCGGGCTGCGGTGCACGATCTCCCCGACCGTGCCCGGTGGCACCGGCCGGTCATCCTCGTCCACGATGCGGGTCTCGACGTTGATCGAGGGACGACCGGCCGAGCCGGCGTGGCTGAGCTGCTCGTCGGGACCGAGGATCGTGGCGAGCGGCGCCATCTCGGTCTGTCCGTAGAAGTTCCACAGACGTACGCCGGGCAGCCGCCGGGTCAGCTCCTCCAGCACCGCCACCGGCATCGGGGAGGCGCCGTAGTAACCGGTGCGCAGGCTGGACAGGTCGGTCCGCTCGAACTCGGGGGACCGGAGCAGGCCGATCCACACCGTCGGTGGCGCGAAGTACTTGGTGACGCCGTGCTCCTCGATCGCGCGCAGCACGGCGGCCGGATCCGGGCCGGGCAGGATGACCGAGGTGGCACCGAGGTAGATGTCGACGCCGAGGAAGCAGTCCAGTTGCGCGCAGTGGTAGAGCGGCAGCGTGTGCAGTTCGACGTCGTCGGCGCGCATCTCGCCGTCGATGACACAGGAGACGTACTGCCACAGCAGCGCCCGGCTGGAGAGCAGCGCCCCCTTCGGCCGGGACTCGGTGCCCGAGGTGAACATCATCCGCACCGGGTCGTCGTCGGCGACCGCGACCACCGGCGGCGTGCCCTCGTGCTCGGTCCACTCGGCGAGGTCGACCCACCCGGAGGGGACCTCGCCGCCGGCGAGGCGGATCGCAGCGCGGGTGCGCACCGAGCCGGACGAACCGGCCAGGGCCTTCTCGGCCACGGGCAGCAGGGCGTCCTCGACGACGAAGGCGGTGCTCCCGCTCTGGTCGAGGATGAAGGCGATCTCCTCGGCGCCGAGCATGAAGTTGATCGGCACGAGCACGACGCCGACCCGGGCGGTGGCGAAGTCGAGCACGGCGAACTGCCAGCAGTTGTGGCTCAGCAGCGCCAGTCGGTCGCCCTTGGTGAGTCCGGCGGCGGCGATCGCCGCGGCCGTGCGGTCGACCGCGGCGTCGAACTCGGCGAAGCTGAACCGCGTCTCACCGTCGATGATCGCGGTCTTGTCGGGCACTCGGGCGGCGGTACGCCGGGGCAGGTCACCCAGGCTCTGCTGTCGGGCGAGGGCGATGAGGGGATCGCTGGGCGTCTCGGGCACGGTGCTCCTCGGTGACAAAGGGTCGGGTCACCGCGATCTTAGGGTCAGAGCTACCGGCAGCCGGGCCGGGCGACGTCCGGGTGTGGGATCGACGACGTCAACGCAGGTGCCCGCCCGGTACGCCGGTGGCTGCCCTCCTCGCGCCGGATCGGTCGCGCGGTGTCACAGCAGGACGCCGCGGGCCAGCCGTCGCCAGCCCGGCAGATGCGGGTCCGTGCTGGGGTCGCGCTCGGTGAAGGCGTAGGTGAAGGCGACGCCCCGCATGCTGGTGTTGAGCAGTTCGCGGAGGTCGGCGTACCCGGGGCGGGCGGCGAGGTCCGGGCCGAAGAGGCGGCCACAGGACTCGGCGAGGGCGGCGCCCATCTGCTGCTCGGAGGGCAGCAGGCTGCGCCGGAGTTCGGGCACCTGCCGGGAGGCGAGCCAGAGCTCGGCGGATGCCCAGAACATCTCGGAGTGGTAGGAGAGCCACATCGCGGTGACGGCCGCGTCGATCCGCTCCTCGGGGCCGAGGGCGGGATCGATCGAGGTCGGGCTCTCCTCCAGTCGGCGGTGCACCAGGTGGCGTACCGCGGCGATCAGCAGGGCGTCCCGGGAGGGGAAGTGGTGCAGCAGCCGGCCCCGGGAGACCCCGGCGAGGCGCTGGATGCGCAGCGTCGAGGCGCCGGCGTACCCGTACTCGACGAGGGCCCGGAGAGCGGCTTCGATCAGCAGCAGTTCGGTGTCGCGGCTGCGTTGCTGCCGGGCCCGGGTTCGAGGCGGCTCGAGCCGGTCCGCCGTCACACCGGCCGCTCCAGATGACGTGGGTTGGCGACCGCGACCCGGTCGCGCACGGCGGCACGGACGGCGGTGGTGACCTCGGCCCAGCGCGCGTCGAGATCACCGCGCTCGATGGCCAGGCTCAGCTCGGCGTCGTCGGCCACGCCCAGCGACGTGAGCTGCGCGGCGTGGGTCCGCCGCGCCTCGGGGCCGAGCAGCGCCTCACGCTGCAGCATGGCGACCACATTGGCGGCCACGCGGGCCTCGAAGCCGAGTGCGCCGCCCAACGGCATCGCCGAGGTGGTGAGGAAGTGGCTGACCCCGTCGGCGAGCTGGGCCGCGTTCGGCCAGCCGTAGAGGTCGGTGCCCTCGCTGTAGTCGGGCAGCGGGGGAGCCTGGTGCGGCTCGTCCAGACCGAGGGCGAGCAGCACATCGAACTCCTGCTCGCAGGTACGCCGCCCGATCGCGGCCCGCTCCACGGAGGGCTGGGCGCCGGAGGTGTGGGTGGTGGTCATCCGCTGGCACATCATCCCCCACTTGACCGTGGCGAACAGCTCCCACCAGGCGAGGTGCTCGTCGGTGGGACGCCAGCCGGCCTCCTCGGCGTACCCGTCGAGGAGCTCCTCGCGGGTGCCGACCCCGCCGGCCGGGAGTGGGGACCCGAAGCGCCAGACCTTGGCGCACAGCCAGCCGAGGTCCTCCACCGGGTCGCCCCGGTGCACCAGTTCCCAGTCGAGCACCGCGGCGAGCCCGTCCCCGTCGATGAGCAGGTTGCCGAGCCGGAAGTCGCCGTGCACCAGCGTGGTGCGGCCCGAGGACGGGGCGCGGCGCCGGAGTTCGCGCAGGCCGAGCGCCAGTCCGGGGGCGACCGGGACACCGAGACCGTTGTCGCGGATCATGTCGCCCAGCGGGTCGGCCACCGTGGTGAGGAGCTCGGAGTCGGGCAGGTCGGCGGTGTGGATGCGCGCGAGGGTGCGGCCCATGGTGCGGGCGAGGCCGTCGCGGGCGCCGGCGTACTCCTCATCGCGCAGCAGTTTGCGGGGGATGGTCTCCCCGTCGACGAAGGCGACCAGCATGAACGCGCCGCCGACGACCTGGTCGTCGGTGCCGGAGTCGTAGACCTCGGGCACGGGGACCCCGACCTTCGCGGCCGCGGAGATCGCCTCGACCTCGAGGGCGAGCGAGCCCTTCGCGACCGTGTCGATGCGGGCGATCACGCGCAGTTCCCCGGCGTCCTCGCGTCGAACGGTCAGCGCCCAGGTCTCCCGGCTGGCGCCGCCGGTCAGCCGGCGGGCGTCGATCACCGCCACTGAGGTGGACCAGGCGGCCGCGAGGCGGTCACTGAAGAGGGTGGACAACAGGGCGGCGCGGTCGGGCGCGGACGTCGTCATGGAGGGGTCTCCCAGCTCGGGTCGGGCAGGCGGCACGAAACCTAACACGCAAAAAGTCAGCATTGACTGTTTAGTGCCCGCCCCATAGCGTCCCGACCGTGAATCCGAGCGACTTCCAGACCCTTTCCTACGAGGTCGACGACCACGTCGCGACCATCACCTTCACCCGGCCCGAGCAGCGCAACACCTTCACCACCGAGGGCTGCCTCGAACTCGTGGCCGCCTTCGATCTCGTCGACGCCGACGACGACGTCCGCGCGGTGATCCTCACCGGCACGGGCAAGAGCTTCTGCGCCGGCGCGGACCTCGGCCGCGGCTTCGTCTCCAAGGAGAAGGTCGAGCAGGCCGACCCCGACGACCCCATGCTCAAGCGTGGGTACGTCGGCGACGGCGTACCGCGCGACGGCGGCGGTATCACCTCGCTGCGGATCGCGGCGTGCACCAAGCCCGTGATCGTCGCCTTCAACGGCTCCGCCGTGGGCGTCGGGGTCACCATGACCCTCCCGGCCGACATCCGGATCGCGGTCACCGGGACCAAGCTCGGCCTGGTCTTCGGCCGCCGCGGCCTGGTGCCCGAGGCGGCTTCCTCCTGGTTCCTTCCCCGCGTGGTCGGCATCAACAAGGCGCTTGAATGGTGCCTCACCGGCCGCCTGGTGACGGCCGAGGAGGCGCACGAGGCCGGTCTGCTCAACCACGTCGTGGAGCCCGAGGAACTGCTGCCGAAGGCGCGCGAGATCGCCCAGGAGATCGTGGCCAACGTGGCGCCGCGGTCGGCCGTCTACACCCGGCGGATGCTCTGGTCGATGCTCTCGGCCAGCGACCCGTGGGAGGCGCACGACACCGACTCCCGGGCGATCTACGAGTTGGGTGGGTCCGCGGAGGTCAAGGAGGGCATCGCCTCCTTCCTCGAGCGGCGGCCCGCCGAGTTCCCGGGCTTCGCCGGCCCGCTTCCTGACTACCTGCCGGAGTGGCCCCGGGACGCCTCTAGGGTCTGACCATCCGCAGGGACAGTTCGACGTACTGCGCGGCGATCTCCGCCGGCCCGTCCGGGCCGGCGGGGGAGTACCACCCCATCACCGAGCGCCACAGGCCGAGCAGCGCCCGGGCCGTCCTGTCGACGTCCAGGTCGGTGAACTCACCGCTGGTGACGCCGTCGGCGAGGATCCGCTCGACGATCTGCTCGATCTCGCGGCGCGGCTCGACGAAGCGGTCCCGGTTGGCCGGTGAGAGGTGGCGAGCCTCGCCCGCGACCGCGGCGAACAGGTGCCGCTGGGTCACGTGCCGCACGATGGCCTCGGTGACGTTCGCCAGCCGCTCGGTCGGGGTGCTGCCGTCCGCGTCGGCGGCCGCCGTACGCCAGGCCGTCTCCCGGGTGGAGAGGTCGACCAGGGCGACGTAGAGGCCCTCCTTGCTGCCGTAGTGGTAGTAGAGCAGCGGCACCGTGACGCCGGCGCGGTTGGCGACGTCGCGCACCGAGGCGCCGTGGAAGCCGTGTTCGGAGAAGGCCTCCAAGGCGCCCTGGAGGATCGGCGGCAACGGTTCCTGGTCGAACTCGCGCCAGTCCTGGCTGGGGTGGGTCGTGGAGGTGGTCATCTGGGCTGCTCCGATCAGCGGTTCTCGGCCGCATGGATCATCCGGGAAGGGCGGGGTGCCCTCGTCGACCCGTTCTCGGTCAACGCCCCCTTGTGTTGGGCACATCACATCATTACCGTTCCCCTGAACGAGCGCTCAATCGGACTCGCCGTACTGGCAGCCGTCAAGTCGCTCACCCGCAGCACATCAACAGCACATCGATCGATCACACCGATCGCCCTTGGAGGAGCCCCGACATGACCCCCATCGACGCCGCTCGTCGGATCAACTGGAGCGCGTTCCTGACCCGCCACGTGCACGAGCAGCCGGACGAGGTGGTGCTGCGCTTCCGGGGCGAGGCCACCACCTGGCGCGAGTTCGACGACCGGGTCAGCCGGCTGGCGACCTGGCTCCAGGGCCAGGGCATCAAGAAGGGCGACCGGGTCGGCGCGCTGACCCTCAACCGCACCCAGTTCATCGACCTCGTCGCCGCCACGATCCGGGTCGGCGCGATCTTCGTGCCCTACAACTTCCGACTCAGCCCGGCCGAGCTCAATTACGTGCTGACCGACTCCGGTCCGTCCGTCGTCCTCGTCGAGGCGCCGCTGCTGCCCTCCTACCAGGCGTCCGGCTACGACCAGGCCACCGTCCTGACCATCGACGTCCCCGAGCCGCCGGCGGGTGCCTTCGACGTCGACGCGGTCACGGCCGAGACCCCCAACGACTGGGAACTGGTCGACATCGACGACAACGACCCGATGACGATCCTCTACACCTCGGGCACCACCGGCTACCCGAAGGGCGCCGTCCTCACCCACCAGAACATGTTCGTCCAGGGCCTGAGCGGCATCATGGGCGCGCAGCCCTGGGAGACCGGCGTGCGCCTGCTCGGCGTCCCGCTCTTCCACGTGGCCGGCATCGGCAACCTCACCGGCATGTTCATGGTCGGCGGGGTCACCGTGCTGCAGCCGCTGGGCGCCTTCGACGCTACCGAGACCGTCGACATCCTCGAGCGTGAGCAGATCACCGGCACCTTCTTCGTCCCCGCGCAGTGGCAGGCGATCGTCGACCTGCCGGGGATCAAGGACCGCAAGCTGCCGCTGCGCACCATCTCGTGGGGTGCCGCGCCGGCGTCCACCACGCTGCTCCAGCAGATGTCCGAGACCTTCCCGGAGGCCCAGATCCTGTGCGCCTTCGGCCAGACCGAGATGTCGCCGGTGACCACGATCCTCAAGGGCGACGACGCGATCACCAAGATGGGTTCGGTCGGCAAGCCCGTTCCCTACGTCTCGGTGCGCATCGTCGACCCGCTGATGAACGACGTGGCGGTCGGCGAGGTCGGCGAGATCGTCTACCGCGGACCGAACACGATGGTCGGCTACTGGAACAAGCCCGAGGCCACCGAGGAGGCCTTCCGCGGCGGCTGGTTCCACTCCGGTGACCTGTGCAAGATGGACGAGGACGGCTTCATCTACGTCGTCGACCGGCTCAAGGACATGATCATCTCCGGTGGCGAGAACATCTACTGCGCCGAGGTCGAGAACGCCATCTTCGCCCACCCCGACATCGCCGATGTGGCCGTCGTCGGGCGCCCCGACGAGAAGTGGGGCGAGGCCCCGGTGGCCGTCCTGGTCGCCAAGCCCGGCGCCACCGCTCCGAGCATCGAGGAACTGCGTCAGTTCCTCAACGACAAGCTCGCCCGGTTCAAGCACCCCCACGAGGTCCTCGTCATCGACGAGCTGCCCCGCAACGCCTCCGGCAAGGTGATCAAGCCCCCGCTGCGTGAGCAGGTCAAGGGCTGACCCTCCCGGGTCCATGGGCCTCGACGGGCTCGGCCATCTCGGCCGAGCCGGTCGGGGCCCTTCGCTGTGCCGGCTGGGCCCTGTCACGACACCCAGGGTCTGACGCACTCAAGGCGCCCTGGGACTCCATCCCGTCACCGCCCCAACGTGTCGAAGTCCGAGCACGTCGACGTCCGAGGCCGACGAGGGTCGGGGTGTGGGTCGACCGGGCAAATGGATCGACCGGGGCGTGGGTAGACCGGGGCGCGGGTCAGCTGGGGCGCGGGGCGCGGTGGAGGCACTCCTGGGCGAGGGTGGCCAGCAGATGCCCGGCCGCGTCGAAGATGGAGCCGGTGTAGAGGCCGCGGCCGTTGGCCACCGCATGGGGGTGCAGATCCATCAGCATCCAGTCGGCCGCGCCGCCGTTCTGGTGGAACCAGATCGCGTGGTCCAGGCTCGGGCCCGGCCACCAGCCGTCTCGGGCGAAGGGGCCGATGCCGGTGGAGATGTCGGAGAGATAGGTGACCACGCAGGCGTCGACCAGCGGGTCGGCGGCCAGTTCGGGTTCGGCGCAGCGGGCCCAGAAGCGGGTCGGCCACCGACCCGACGGCGCCCCGGGCGCCTCGTGCGGCTGCGGGACCGAGCGGCCCTCGAAGGAGAACAGCCGGGGGATCGTGTAGGCCGGCGACTCGTCCGGGGACGGGACGTCCTCACCCAGCGTCGGAACCTGCTCCCGCGGGGCCTCGGGCACCTCTCCTTGGAAGGAGACCGAGGCGCTGAAGATCACCTCGCCGTCCTGGAGGGCGACCACCCGGCGGGCGGAGAACGAGCCGCCGTCACGGTCCCGGAAGACCTGGAAGACGGTCGGCTGGGCGGCGTTGCCCGGCCGCAGGAAGTAGCCGTGCAGCGAGTGCGGCCGGCGCCCTTCCGGCGTGGTGGATCCCGCTGCGCGCAGCGCCTGGGCGGCCACCTGCCCGCCGTACAGCGCGAACCGCTCGGAGAAGACCGTGGCGGCGCGGAAGAGATCGCGGTCGATCCGCTCCAGTTCGAACAGGGTCCGAAGGTCGGTGTCGAAACCGTCGAGCGGTGCGAAATCAGGGCTAGACACGGGGCCTCCTTGCGACAACTGGTACGGCCCACACCCTAGAGTGCGCGCTCAGGCCGACTCGCGTCGGACCGGAGTGGGCGGATAGATCACCCGCACCGGCCCGGCACCGCGCCGCCCGTCGAGCTGCTCGAGCAGCAGTCGCGCGGCCTGACCGGCCATCTCCGCGATCGGGTTGTGGATCGTGGTCAGCGGCGGCTCAGTGCGGTCGGGGACGTCGAGGTCGTCGTAGCCGATCACCGCGACGTCCTCGGGCACCCGTCGGCCGCGCAGGGACAGCTCCTTGAGGGCGCCGGCGGCCATCAGGTCCGAGGCGGCGAAGAGACCGTCGAGGTCGGGGTGCCGGTCGAGCAGTTGGGCCGCGGCCAGGGCGCCGCCCGCCTCGGTGAAGTCGCTGTGGACGAGCGCGTCGGCTCGCATCCCCGCAGACCCGAGGGCCGCGCGCCAGCCGTCGGCCCGGTCGACCCCCGCGGACATGTCGGCGGGGCCGGCGATGGTGCCGATCCGGCGGCAGCCCCGGTCCAGCAGGAGCTGGGCTGCCTGTCGCCCGCCCTCGACGTTGTCGGTGTCGACGTAGGACACCCGGTCGACGCTGCTCCAGGGGCGACCGACGAACACCGACGGCAGGCCCACCGAGGCGAGGTGGTCGGGCAGGGTCGTGGACCGGTGGTGGGAGACCACGATCGCCCCGTCGAGATGACGGTGGTTGAGATAGCGCAGCAGACGCGGCTCGTCGTCCCCCCCGGTGGCGAGGAGGAGGACCGGCTGCAGGTCGCGGTCTGCCAGCGGCCGGGTCACCGCGCGCAGCGTGCGGGCGAAGAACGGGTCGGAGAAGATCCGCTCGTCCGGCTCGGGCACCACCACGCCGATGGTGTCGGTGCGCTGGGTGACCAGGCTGCGCGCGGCCAGATTGGGGGTGTAGCCGAGGGTGCGTACGGCGGACTCCACCGCCGCCTTGGCCGCCGGGCTCACCCGGTGGCCGCCGTTGATGGCGCGCGAGGCGGTCGCCCGTGAGACCCCCGCGGTGCGGGCCACCTCGTCGAGCGTGGGGGAGCGCCGACCGCGGATCGCCTCGGCGTCGTTCACTCCGGTCATGTCCCCACCCCTCTCATGGCCGGGTGCCGCGCTGCTCAGCGGCGATCCTGGCATAGGCCAGTGCGCTGTCCTTCGGGATGCGCTCCTGGGTCTCGTAGTCGACGTAGACCAGGCCGAACCGCTGGTCGTAGCCGTAGGCCCATTCGAAGTTGTCCAGCAGCGACCATGCGAAGTATCCGCGGACGTCGACGCCCTCCTGGATCGCGGCATGCACGGCCCGCAGGTGGTCCACGACGTACGCCGTCCGCTCGGCGTCGTGGACGCCGCCGTCCGCGCTCACGGTGTCGGGGTAGGCGGCGCCGTTCTCGGTGATGTACATCGGCGGGACGTCGTAGTCCGTGGCCAGTCGTCGCAGGAGGCGGGTCAGTCCGTCCGGCTGCACCTCCCAGTCCAGGCCGGTCACGGGGAGGTCGCGGCGGGGGAAGGTGATGTCCTCACCGGCGACGAACTGGGACGCGGTGGGCCGGGACGGCTGTGCCGCGGCGGTGCCGGCCTCGTCGTCCTGCGGTCGTCCGGACACGGCGTTGCCCTGGTAGTAGTTGACCCCGAGGACGTCGAGCGGCGCGCTGATCAGGCTCAGGTCACCGTCCTCGATGACGTCGGTCCACGATCCGCCCTGCCAGTCGAGCGGGGTGGTGTCGGCGACGATGTCCTCGGGATAGCGGCCCAGCAGGACCGCGTCGGCGAAGAGCCGGTTGAACTGCCCGTCGACGCGGCGGGCCGCGTCGCGGTCGAGTTCGTCCTCCGGGTCGAACGGGTCGGGCACGGTGAAGTTGAGGGTGAGCCCCAGCCGGGTGCCGTCCTGGCCGACGCCGCGTTCCCGCAGTGCCTCGGCCGCCAGGCCGTGCCCGAGCAACAGGTGGTGGGCCGCGACCATCCCGGCCACGCCGTCCTGCCGGCCCGGTGCGTGCTGCCCGCCGGTGTAGCCGAGGAAGGCCGAGCAGAACGGTTCGTTGAGGGTGGTCCAATACGGCACCCGGTCGCCGAGGGCGTCGTACACGCTCAGCGCGTAGTCGAGGAACCGGTACGCCGTGTCGCGCCGGGTCCAGCCGCCGGCATCCTCGAGTGCCTGGGGGAGGTCCCAGTGGTAGAGCGTGACCCAGGGGGCGATGTCGTGCTCGAGCAGCTCGTCGACGAGCCGCCGGTAGAAGTCGAGGCCACGCTGGTCGACCGCGCCGCCGTCGGGGCGTACCCGCGGCCAGGCCACCGAGAACCGGTAGCTGTCGAGGCCGAGCCGCTTCATCAGGGCGACGTCCTCGCGGTAACGGTGGTAGTGGTCGCAGGCGATGTCGCCGGTGTCGCCGCCGAGGACGGCGCCTGGGACGCGGGCGAAGGTGTCCCAGACCGACGGGCTGCGGCCGTCGACGTCGACGGCCCCCTCGATCTGGTAGGACGCCGTCGCCGCACCCCACAGGAAGCCGGGTGGGAAACGCAGGTCGGCCAGGGCGGTGCCGGGCTGCTGCCGGGTCGTGCTGGTCGTGCTCATCCTTTGACGGCTCCTTGCATGATGCCGGACACGAGTTGGCGTCCGGTGGCGATGAACAGGAGAAGAAGCGGCACGGTGGCCATCAGGGTGCCGGCCTGGAGCAGGGCCATGTCGCTGAGGCCCTGACCGGGCGCGATCTTGAGTTGGTCCAGTGCGGTCTGCAGGGTCTGGACGTCGGATCCCTGGAGGACCAGTAGCGGCCACATGAAGTCCGTCCAGGCCTGCATGAACGTGAACAGGCCGAGGATCGCCATCGCCGGCCGTGCCGCGGGGACGGCGACGGTCCAGAAGATGCGGATCATCGAGCAGCCGTCGACCCGGGCGGCCTCGATCAGTTCGTCCGGGATCGCGTCCTTGAGGTACTGGCGCATGAAGAACACCCCGAAGGCGGTGACCATCCAGGGCAGGATGACCGCGG
Organism: Nocardioides insulae DSM 17944; assembly: GCF_000422825.1. Taxonomy (GTDB): domain Bacteria; phylum Actinomycetota; class Actinomycetes; order Propionibacteriales; family Nocardioidaceae; genus Nocardioides; species Nocardioides insulae. The sequence goes on from NZ_KE383928.1 coordinate 580,899, forward strand.
TGCGGGTGCCGGTGAGGCCGAGGTTGCTGAACTCCTTGAGCAGCGGGATCAGGGCCAGTTGGGGCGGGATGGTCATCGTCAGGATCACGAAGACCATCAAGGCGTTGTTGCCCCGGAAGCGGAACTTGGCGAAGGCGTACCCCGCCAGGGTCGCGAAGACGACCGTGGAGATCGCGGCGACCGAGGACACGAAGATCGAGTTAGCCAGCGCCGACCAGAAGTCGATCCGGTCGAGCACCCGCGCGGCGTTGTCGAAGAAGTGGCCGCCGGGGATCAACGGGGGCGGGGTCTGGATCGCCCGCTGCGAGGTCACCGAGCCGATCACGAAGGACCAGTACAGCGGGAAGACCGAGCCGAACAGGAACGCGGCCAGGAGCGCGTAGACCAGGGCCCGGGGCCGGTCGCGGAGGGCGGTACGGCGGGTGCTCATGTCGCGCTCCTTCGCTGGACGGCTCGGGTGAGGAGGAAGTTGATCAGGGCGAAGCAGATGATCAGCCCGACCAGGAGCCAGGAGGCGGCGGCCGCGCGGGGATACGGGTCGGTGGCGCTGTTGGCGGTGTTGAAGATGTACATGGCGAGGGTCTGGTACTCGTAATTGGAGCCGCCCTGGTGCTGCAGGTTGGTGTCGAAGAGTCGCGGCTCGGTGAAGATCTGCAGTCCGCCGATGGTCGAGGTGATGATGACGAACATCAGGGTCGGCCGGATGGAGGGCAGGGTGATGCTGAAGAACTGGCGGATCGTCCCCGCGCCGTCGATCGCGGCGGCCTCGTACAGACTGCGGGGGATCGCCTGCATCGCGGCCAGCAGGATCAGGGTGTTGTAGCCGGTCCAGCGCCAGTTGACCATCGTGGCGATCGCCGTCCAACTGGCCAGCCGGTTGGAGTGCCACTGCACTTCGGGGAGACCGACCATGCTCAAGATCTCGTTGATCAGGCCGGACTTGTCGGCGAACAGCGACCCGAAGATCAGCGCCACCGCCGCCGGCGCGACCACGAACGGCACGAGCACGCTCATCCGCCAGCCGACCTTCCAACGCAGGTTGGTGGTGAGCAGGGCCGCCACGAGGGTCGCGATGATGACCTGGGGGACCGAGGAGAGCAGGAAGATCCCGATGGTGTTCCAGAACGCCTTGTGGAACACGGGGTCCTGGAGCACGTGGATGTAATTGTCCCAGCCGACCGCGTCGCCGTGCTCGGCCCCGAACCGCGGCCAGGAGAAGAACGACAGGTAGCCGGAGTAGAGCATCGGGTAGAGACCGATGGCGGCGAAGATGACGAAGAACGGCAGGACATAGAGGTACGGCGACACCTTGGTGTCGAGCCGGGAGAGCCGTTGGCGGAGGGTGATCCGTGGCGCCGTTCGGCTGGGCCGGGGTTCGGGCGGGCCGGGTGGGTGGGCCCCGTCCGGGGGCGCCGCCTGTGCGGTGCCCCCGGACGAGGACGTGCTGCGCTCGGTCATCGGCTGGGTGCGGCTCAGCCGAGCCCGTCGACGGCCTGCACGAAGGTGTCCCACGACTGGTCCGGGGAGTCACCCTCGTCCACCCGCTGGATGGCGGTCTGGAACAGGCCCAGGACGTCCGAGTACATCGTGCCCTTGTACGGCACCCCGGGCGGGACGGCCTCGGCGCGGTTGGCCAGGATCTCGGCCGTCGGTGCGTTGTTGAAGTAGGGGTCGGTGATGTTCTCGCCGGCCAGCGTCTCCTGGGAGTCGACGTTCGACGGGTAGGCACCGGCGGCCTCGAAGGCGCCGACCTGCTGGTCGGCGTCGGTCAGCCAGTCGGCGAACTCCTTGGCCTCCTCAGGGTGCTCCGACATCGCGGGGACGGCGAGGAACGAGCCGCCCCAGTTGCCGCCGCCGCCCGGGAAGGCGTCGGCGATGTCCCAACCCTTCACGTCCGGCGCGGAGCTCTTGATGTTGGCGAACATCCAGCCGGGGCAGGGCATGGTGGCGAAGCCGTCGTTGGTGAAGTTGGCCTGCCAGTCCTCGTTCCACTGCACGACCTGGGTGGACAGGGTCGGCGAGTACTTGGCCACGGTGTCGTAGACCTCGCGCAGGCCGGTGTTGTCGGCGTCGTCGACGTTGAGGTTGTTGTCCTCGTCCTGGAAGGGGTACTCGACCTGGTTGAGCATCGCCTGGGCGATCGAGCCGGAGGAGTCGTACCACTTGGTGGCGGGCACCTTCTTCACGAACTCCTCGCCGGTGGCGAAGTAGTCCTCCCAGGTGCCGAAGAGTCCGGCGACCTCCGCCCGGTCGGTGGGCAGGCCGGCCTTCTTGAACAGGTCGGCCCGATAGCAGATCGCCTCCGGGCCGGCGTCGGTCGGATAGCCGAGCTGGACACCGTCCGCGGTCTGCCCGGCCTCGTAGCGGTATTCCACCCAGCGGCCGTCGAGGTCCGGGTCGGACAGGTCGACGAACTGCTCGGAGGCGCCCTCGGCGAGGAACTGCGGCATCGCGTCACCCTCGACACCGACGATGTCGGTCAGGCCGGTGCCGGCCTGGAGACCGGAGGTGAGCTGCTGCTTCCAGGTGTCCCACTCCGCGACCCGGGTCTCCTTCACGGTGAAGGGACGGTCGGGGTCGGCGTTCCACTGCTTGATCAGATCGGCATAGCCGAAGTCGCCGAACGTGGTGATGGTCAAGACATCGTCCTGGCTCATCCCGGACGCTTCGGAGTCGCTGTCGCCGTCGTCGTCGGAGCCGCAGGCGGCCGCCGAGCCCAGCAGGGCGGTGGCGAGGACTGCGGCGGTGAGGACGCGGCGGCGTCGAGATGTGGTGCCCCTGCGGGGCCGGCTTGGGTTGGTGTTCACGGTGACGCTCCTGCGGTGGGTGCTCGGGGAACCTGGGACAGGCGAAGGAATGAAAGCGCTTCCACATTGCTTCCTTGAATATGACGTACGTCACTGAGCGTGTCAATCGAGACGGGAGTCACTCACGCTTGATCGCGCTCGCGGAGTCATGAAAATTGGTGAGAGCGCTCCCATCGACGCGGCGCCGTGCGTGCCGTACCGTGGAAGGAACGTGACCCACATCACCGTGGGTGGAGGAGAGGACGACGGATGGCAGCGGTGACCTTCGACCACGCCGAGCATCGCTACCCCGGTGCGACGCAGCCGGCGGTGGCGGATCTCGATCTGGAGATCGAGGACGGCGAGTTCATGGTGCTGGTGGGCCCCTCGGGCTGCGGCAAGTCGACCTCGCTGCGGATGCTGGCAGGGCTCGAGGAGGTCACCGCCGGCTCCATCCGCATCGGCGAGCGCGATGTCAGCGGCGTACCTCCCAAGGATCGCGACATCGCGATGGTCTTCCAGAACTACGCGCTCTACCCGCACCTGTCCGTGGCCGACAACATGGCCTTCGCGCTCCGGATCGCCGGCGTACCCAAGGCCGAGCGGCTGGCACGGGTGCGCGACGCGGCCGCGCTGCTCGATCTGGAGGCGCTGCTCGAGCGCAAGCCGAAGGCGCTCTCGGGCGGACAGCGGCAGCGGGTCGCGATGGGTCGGGCGATCGTCCGCCAGCCGCAGGTGTTCTGCATGGACGAGCCGTTGTCCAACCTGGACGCGAAGCTGCGGGTCAGCACGCGCACCCAGATCTCCTCCCTGCAGCAGCGGCTGGGCGTGACCACCGTCTACGTGACCCACGACCAGGTCGAGGCGATGACGATGGGCGATCGGGTCGCCGTCCTCCACGATGGGGTGCTACAGCAGGTCGACGCCCCCTTGGCGCTCTACGACCGGCCCGCCAACCTCTTCGTGGCCGGCTTCATCGGCTCCCCGGCGATGAACCTCCTCGAGGCCACCCTCGACGGGGAGGGCACGGCGACGGTCGCCGGATACCGGCTGCCGCTCCCCAGGGACGTCGCGGCCAGGGCCGACGGGTCGGTCACCCTCGGGATCCGTCCCGAGTCCTTCCATGTCGTCGCCGAGGCCGGACCGACGAGCACCGGTCTGCCGGTGCAGGTCGCGGTCGTCGAGGAGCTCGGCGCCGACACCTACCTCTACGGCACCCTCGAGGACGTGCTGGCCGACGGCACCTCCGTCCAGGACGCCGTGCGTCACCAGATCGTCGCGCGTCTGGACGGGCGGCAGCGTCTGGTGCGTGGTGAGCGGGTCCTGCTGGCCGCCGACCCCGAGCGCGTGCACGTCTTCGACACGGCCTCGGGTGCCCGCCTCTCCGCCTGACCGACTGGCACATCGGGACCGGGCTCGGATCCGCGCCGTCCGCTTCGGCGTGTCGATATCTGAGCGACGGCTCCGACCTCCTTAATGAGAGAGAACACAGGAGGAAGTCATGTGGGACACCGTTCAGACCAGCACCACGCACGTCTCCCACGACCTTCCGTGCCCGCACTGCGGCCACGCCGCGCACACCTTCCTGCCCTGCAGCGACACCTGTGAGTGCGTGCCGCAGCCGATGCCCGGCAGCGTCGGCCTGGTCGCCTGACCCGATCGGGCGCCCGACGTGGGTCGGGAAGGCCGCGGTCAGCGGGCTCGGCCTCGCCTCCGCTGGAGGAATGCGCTCACCAGCCGAGCTGGCGCAGGCGGGCGTCGCCGATGCCGAAGTGGTGGCCGACCTCGTGCACGACGGTGCGACGCACCTGATCGACCACGTCGTCCTCGGACGGGCAGAGCGCACAGATCGCACGTCGATAGATCGTGATCCGGTCCGGGAGGACGCCCGCGTAGTGAGTGGTACGACGGGTCAGCGGGATGCCCTGGTAGAGCCCGAGCAGCCCGCGAGGCCCGGGCTCGTGCTGGACCACGACCGCGACGTTGCTCATCAGCTCGCCGAGTTCCTCCGGCAGCCCGTCGAGCGCCTCGGCGACCATCTCCTCGAAGCGCTCCGGCTCGACGTCCACCATGCTGCGATTGTGCGACCTGGCGCCAAACGCCGGACGGTTGTCGGGCGCGGTGGTCGAGGGGTTCGATGGGGCTGCCGGCCCGACGCCCGGCAGATCGGGGGCCACACGATGCAGACTACGACGTCAGGTCGGAGCGGCGGGCCCTCTATGCGCCCAAGCCGGGGGAGTTCCAGGGAGTGGCGCGACGCTCAGCGCGGGTCGACGCGCAGGGTCGTCGCGACCGCTGCCGGGCTGGTGATCGCCCGGACGGGGGAACCGTCGCCGTACTTGTCGTGGTAGGCGCGGTCGATCGCGTCGTCGAGGCTGTCGTCGCGGGAGAAGGTCACCTCCGCCCGGTCGCCGCCGCCCTCGATGACACCGTGCCCGGTCGCCCGGACGCCTTGGTACCACGCCCCGGCCTCACCGCGCACCGAGCGGAGGTAGAGGCTCCCGTCGACGGCGACGTGCCACACGATCCGTGGGGAGCGGAGACTTCCGTCGGCGCGGTAGGCGGCGATGTCGATCTCGCCCGCGTCGGCGAGCGCAGAGAGGTCCTCGGGGTTCCACTCGGTCATGGTCGTCTCGATTCGAAGGTAGAGGGCCAGAAGGCCGCGAGCGTCAGGTGCTGCGGACATGGCCCGGTCAGGGAGCGGGCGCGACGTCGTCGACGGCGCGCAGCGCATTGAGGGTCCGGGGATAGCCGACGTAGGGGAGGAGTTGGGTGATCACCGCGATCAGCGTCGCCCGGTCGTTGCCGACCCGCACGTTGGCCGCCACGTGCCCGGCGACCTGCGGATCGGCGCCGCCGAGGGCGACCAGCATCGAGAGGGTCAGCAACTCCCGAGTGGGGACGTCGATCCCGCCCCGGGTGTAGTGGTCGCCGAAGCAGTTGGCCGACAGGTAGCGCTGGATGTGCGCGGTGTCGGCGGACGCGCTCGCGTACATGGCGGACACGGTGTCCTCCCCGACGATCTCCCGCTGGACGGCGAGCCCACGATCGGAGCGGGTCGCACGGGTGGTGGTGGACTGGCCGGGCAGCGGGAGCTCGACGCCGTGCTCGGCGAGGATCTCGTTGGTCACGTGCAGGAAGTCGAAGACGCGACCCATCCCGGCGTACGGCACGGCCTGGTAGACGACTTCCTTGACCTCCACCGGGGTGGCTCCGACACGCAGTGCCCCGCCGAGCAGCACGCGGTACTCACCGACCGCACCCAGGGCGATCAGCGCGGCGAGCTGGGTCATCACCCGGAGTCGTGGCTCGAGCGGTGCATCTCTCTGCACGTCGTCGAAGGCGAAGTCATCGAAGTACTCGACCAGCTCGGGATCGGTCTGTGCCAGTGTCGAGATGCGGTCGCCGAAGAGGGTCTCGTGGTTCTTGCGGGCGGCTTCGGTGGGCATCGCTCTGCTCCTGTCGGGTCGGTCGTCTGGTGCCTGTCATCTGCGGCGAGGTCGGGTGCCGCGGAGATGTGGGGGCGATCGGTCAGCGCCGTCGGGCCGTGGGTGTCAGCTCGTGCGCGCCGTAACTGTTGTCGTCGGGGTTGAGGGTCACGCCGGGGGCGACGATCTCGTCGATGCGGTCCAGCACCTCGGCGGGAAGGGTGATCTCCGCTGCCGGGAGATAGTCCTCGAGCTGTTCCATCGTCCGCGGACCGACGATGGCGCTGGTGACGCCGGGGTGGTTGATCGCCCAGGCGATGGACATCTGGAGGAGCGTCAGGTCGTGCTGCTCGGCGAGCCGGGCGAGCTCTTCGACGACGTCGAGCTTGCGCTGGTTGGCGGGGACGGCCATGTCGAAGCGGGCGCTCGGCCGGGCGCCCGACGTCGGGGAGGCCGCCGCGCCCTTGCGCCAGCGGCCGGAGAGCCATCCGCCTCCGAGCGGACTGTAGGTCAAGGTGCCCATGCCGTGCCGCTGCGCGGTGGGGAGGACGTCCTCCTCGATGCCACGCACCAGGATCGAGTACGGCGGCTGCTCCGTGACGAAGCGCTCGAGGTGCCGCTCCCGGGAGACCCACTGGGCCTCGACGATCTGAGCACCCGAGTACGACGACGAGCCGAGGTAGCGGATCTTCCCCTGCCGGACGAGGTCGGTCAGTGCGCCCAGCGTCTCGGCGACGTCGGTGTCCGGGCTGGGGCGGTGCACCTGGTAGAGGTCGATGTGGTCGGTGCCGAGCCGACGCAGCGAGTCCTCGACGGCGCGGTGGACCCATCGCCGTGACCCGCCGCGGTGGTTGGGGTCCTCGCCCATCGGCATGAAGAACTTGGTCGCCAGGAACACGTCGTCGCGACGCCCCTTGAGGGCCCGGCCGACGATCTCCTCGGAGACCCCGGCGGAGTAGACGTCGGCGGTGTCGACGACGTTGATCCCGGCATCGAGGGCGCGATGGATGATCCGGATCGAGTCGTCGCGGTCCTCGTTGCCCCACGGGCCGAACATCATCGCGCCAAGGGTGAGGGGGCTGATCCGGACGCCGGTGCGCCCGAGCGGTCGGTACTGCATGGTCTTCTCCTCAGGCCTCGGGGATCGGGAAGAGCTGTCGGTCGTCGAAGTCGCGCTCGGGCTCGGGACCACCCGGCGTACCCGTGTCGAGGGCGTCGATCGCGGCGAGCTGGGCGTCGCTGAGCACGAAGTCGGTGACGGCGAGGTTCTCCGCGATCCGGCTGGGGGTCACCGACTTGGGGATCGCCGAGCGGCCCTGTTGGAGGTGCCAGCGCAGCATGACCTGCGCCGGCGTCCTGCCGTGGGCGGCCGCGATCTCGCCGATCGTCGGGTCCGCGAGGGTGCTGCGTCGATCCTCACCGCCCCAGCCCGGGTAGAACGTGATGCCGCCGATGGGCGACCAGGCCTGGGTGAGGATGCCCTGCTCGCGATGGAAGTCCTGCAACTCCGGCTGGGAGAAGTAGGGGTGCAGCTCGACCTGGTTGAGGTGCGGTACGACCTCGGTCGCGTCGATGAGCTGGGTCAGGCGCGGGACGGGGAAGTTGCTGACGCCGATCGCGCGCACCCGTCCCTCGGCGAGCAGCCGCTCGAGCGCGCGGTAGGCATCGATCGTCCGGTCGAACAGGTTGGCGGCGACCTGGTGGAGGATGAGGATGTCGAGCTGTTCGAGGCCGAGCTTGGCCGACGCCTTCTCGAAGGCATGCAGCGTCTCGTCGTAGCCGTAGTCGCTCGCCCACACCTTCGTCTCGACGACGAGGTCTGCCCGGTCGACCTCGGAGCGGCGGATCGCCTCGCCGACCTCCCGCTCGTTGCCGTAGGCGGCAGCGGTGTCGATGTGCCGATAGCCGACGCGCAGGGCCTCTTCGACCGCGGCGATGGTCTCGTCGGGTGGGGTCTGGAAGACGCCGAATCCGAGGGCCGGCAGCCGGACGCCGTTGTGCAGGGTCAGGGTGGGAATCTTCGGGTCGCTCATGTCCTCCACGCTAGGGACCGACCCGAGGGCGCGGGAGGGCCTGTCGTTACCCCGCTCGGGGCTACCCCTCACAGCCCGCGCGACGGATGCGGTCCGACGGAATGCTCCTGCGGGCAGGCCGGCACCCAGCGGAATCACGGCGTCGGCTCGAACCTCTGCGCGCCGATGACCCGAAGCAGGTCGAGTTTCTCCCGCGCGTCCGTGCCCTCGATCGGGAAGAAGGCGTGCAGAGCGTGCTCCGCGTCAGGCGTCAGCAGGACCTCGCATCGCAGCCGGATCAGACCAACCTCGGGATGCGTCATGTCCTTGCGGTCGGACTGGCGCACCCCGACCTCGTGCCGGTCCCAGTGCTCCCGGAACTCGGGGCTGTCTCGTCGCAGGTCCTCCACCAGTGTGGTGACGTCCTGGTCGCCGGCCCGGCGCGCCGCGGTAGCGCGCAGGTCCCCGACATGTGCCGCGGTCAGGCGGGCGCGCGCCTCCTCGGGGAACCGTTCGCGTGCGCGCGGATCGGTGAACCACACCCAGACCAGGTTGCGCCCGACACCCGGCCCGGGGTCCTCCCAGTCGAACAGGGTGGCGAGCAGGGCGTTGTGCCACAGCACCTCTCCGAGGTCGCTCACGATCGCGATCGGTACGTCCACCAGACGGGTCGCGATGGCGATCAGACCGGGACTGATGTGACCGCTCCCGTGGCGTCGGGGAGCGGCGAGCCCGGCGAGGTGGAAGAGGTGGTCGCGCTCGGTGGGATCCAGCCGCAAGGCCCGCGCCAGTGAGGTGACCACCGACTCGGACGGAGCAGATCCGCGGGCCTGCTCCAGTCGGGTGTAATGGTCGGTGGAGACCCCGGCGAGGAGTGCGACCTCCTCGCGGCGCAGACCGGGGGTGCGGCGTCGGACCCCCGGCGGCATGCCGACGTCGGCAGGGCGGAGTAGTTCGCGGCGGCGGCGTAGGAAGTCGGCGAGCCCGGGACGGTCGATCACCCGGGCCATTCTGCGACTCCGCCGCCCGCATATCCAGGGAGAGCCCCTCCCTGGATGCGCCGTGCCTGCCGCCGATCTCCCGGCCGACGCAGGGTGGAGGCATGGACATCATCGATCCGACCACCCCCACCGACCTCCGCCCCCTGGCCCAGCGCACGTTGGGTCGCTCCGGTCCGGCCGTCCCATCCCCCGGGCTCGGCCTGATGGGACTTTCCGGTGCCTACGGGCACAGCGACGACGAGGAGGGCCTGCGGGTCATCCACGCCTACCTGGACGCAGGCGGCACCCTGCTCGACACCGGCGACTTCTACGGGGCCGGGCACAACGAGATGCTGCTCGGTCGCGCCCTGGCCGAACGCGACCGCGACCAGGTCGTGCTCTCGGTGAAGTTCGGCGCCCGGCTGACTCCCGGCTCGCCCATGCCCAGTGGCCTCGACGGTCGTCCCGCCTCGGTCGGGAACGCGCTCGCCTACACGCTGCGGCGGCTCGGCACCGACCATGTCGACATCTACCGGCCGGCCCGGCTCGACCCGGACGTCCCGATCGAGGAGACGGTGGGCGCGATCGCCGAGCTCGTCACGGCGGGATACGTGCGCCACATCGGGCTCAGTGAGGTCGGCGCCGACACGATCCGGCGTGCCGCCGCCGTCGCGCCCATCAGCGACCTGCAGATCGAGTACTCCCTGCTCAGCCGAGACATGGAGGACGACATCCTGCCCACCTGCCGCGAGCTCGGCATCGGCGTGACGGCGTACGGCGTGCTCGCCAAGGGCCTGATCGGCGGGAGCGGCGCGGGCGACGCGCTGCTCGCCACCGCCTTCCCGCGATTCCAGGGGGCCAACCGGGAGCACAACGATGCCCTGATCGCACCCCTGCGCGAACTCGCCGAGGCGAAGGGGGCGACCCTCGCCCAGCTCGCGATGGCCTGGGTCGCCGCCCGGGGAGGGGACATCGTCCCGATCGTGGGTGCGCGCAGGCTCGCTCAGGTGGAGAGCCTGATCGGTAGCGCAGGTGTCGTGCTGGACGCCGCGGATCTCGCGCGGATCGATGGTCTGGTGCCCCGGGGTTCGGTCCGGGGGGACCGGTATCCCGCTGCCGCCATGGCCGACCTCGACAGCGAGCGCTGAGCGGCGCGCACCCGCCACCGTCCACCGATCCCGACGGGCCGTGGGGCTGCGACGCTCGATCGGCCCAGTCGCTCGAGCCGGCCACTTGTTCACCGCGCGCCGGTTTGTTACATATGACATTGCACTGCCGACCGGGGCGTGCGGAGCGAGAACCCTGACCGTCCCGAAGCCAGATCGGAGCCCCATGGAGCCTCGCAGGATCCGCACCGTCGATTACCACACCGGCGGCGAACCGTTCCGGATCGTGACCGACGTGCCGCCCCTCCACGCCCCGACGGTCGCGCAGAAGCGGATCGAGGCCATCGCCGACCCCGACGTCGACGGGCTCCGGGCACTGCTCTGCTCGGAGCCGCGCGGCCACGCCGACATGTACGGCGGCTTCATCACCGAGCCGGACGACGAAGGAGCGCACTTCGGAGTGCTGTTCTGGCACAAGGACGGGTTCTCGACCGCGTGCGGCCACGGCACGATCGCGCTCGGGGCCTGGGCGGTGAACTCCGGGCTGGTGGAGGCGTCCCCCGACGGCGTGACCGAGGTCGTCATCGACGTACCGTCCGGCAGGGTCACGGCGCGGGTCCACAGCTCGGCCGATGGTCGGGTCTCCTCGGTCGACTTCATCAACGTCGCCAGCTATGAACTGCACCCGTACGTCGAGATTCCGACCAGCGCCGGTCCGGTCGCGAGCCGGATCAGCTACGGCGGCGCGCTCTACGCACACGTGGAGGCATCGACGCTGGGGCTGTCGGTCACCGGCGCGGACCTGCCGCGTCTGATCGAGCTCAGCAGGGAGATCAAGGTCGTGCTCAACGCCGGCGAACACTCCCGCCACCCGAGCGACGAGCGGCTCGACGGCATCTACGGGGTCATCTTCTTCGACGACCACGGCGAGGACGAGCACGGCAACGTGGTCCAGCGCAACGTGACCGTCTTCGCCGACGGCGAGGTCGACCGGTCACCTTGCGGGTCCGGCACCTGCGCGCGCATCGCCACCCTGGCCGCGACCGAGCGGCTCGACGAGGAACACCATCTGGTGCACCACTCCATCGTCGGCTCCACCTTCATCGGCCGGATCGTGGAGCGGACCGACGTGGAGGGCCTCGAGGCGGTCGTGCCGATGGTCACCGGGACGGCGTTCATGACGGGTGAGCACCACTTCCACGTCGATCCCGACGACGAGATGACACCGGGATTCGTGCTGCGCTGAGCGAGGAGAAAACGAGTGGCCCCACCGGAGATCATCCCGGTGGGGCCACTCGTCACGTCAGGTCCGTGCTCGTCCCTCGCTGCGGTGGGGGCTACTTGTTCGCCTCACACGCTCGGCTCGCGATCGGGGCTCCTACCTCGCCCCATCGCGTCGCCTCACAGAAGACGAGCAAGCAGCACCCGCCTCCGCTCGTTCCTCGCTGCGGTGGGGGCTACTTGTTCGCCTTACGCGCTCGGCTCGCGATCTTGGCCCGCGCGTTGGAGTCGAGCTCGACCTTGCGGATGCGGACCATGTCGGGGGTGACCTCGACGCACTCGTCCTCGCGGCAGAACTCCAGGCACTGCTCGAGGGAGAGCTTCTTCGGCGGGATGAGCTTCTCGAAGTTGTCCGCCGTGGCCGACCGGATGTTGGTCTGCTGCTTCTCCTTGGTGATGTTGACGTCCATGTCGTCGGCGCGGGAGTTCTCGCCGACGATCATGCCCTCGTAGACCTCGGTGGTCGGCTCGACGAAGAGGATGCCGCGCTCCTGCAGCGAGGTCATCGCGTACGCCGAGGCGGCGCCGGCCCGGTCGGCGACCAGGGAGCCGGAGTTGCGCGAGCGGATCTCGCCGGCCCAGGGGAAGTAGCCCTCGGAGATGTGGTGGGCGATGCCGGTACCGCGGGTCTCGGTGAGGAACTCGGTACGGAAACCGATCAGGCCCCGCGCCGGGACGACGAACTCCATCCGCACCCAGCCGGTGCCGTGGTTGGTCATGCCCTCCATCCGGCCCTTGCGGTTGGCGAGCAGCTCGGTGATGGCGCCGAGGTACTCCTCGGGCGCGTCGATGGTGAGCCGCTCGAACGGCTCGTGCCGCTTGCCGTCGATCTCCTTGATGACCACCTGCGGCTTGCCGACGGTCAGCTCGAAGCCCTCTCGGCGCATCTGCTCGACGAGGATGGCGAGGGCCAGTTCGCCTCGACCCTGCACCTCCCACGCGTCGGGGCGGTCGGTGGGCAGCACGCGGAGCGAGACGTTGCCGATCAGCTCGGAGTCGAGGCGGTCCTTGACCAGACGGGCGGTCACCTTGGCGCCCTTGACCTTGCCGACCAGGGGAGAGGTGTTGGTGCCGATGGTCATCGAGATGGCCGGCTCGTCGACGTGGATCAGCGGCAGCGCGACCGGGTTCTCCGGGTCGGCCAGGGTCTCGCCGATCATGATCTCGGGGATGCCGGCGACCGCGACGATGTCGCCCGGGCCGGCCTGCTCGCCGGGCTTGCGCTCGAGGCCCTCGGTGATCAGCAGTTCGGTGATGCGGACGTTCTTGACCGTGCCGTCACGCTTCATCCACGCCACGGTCTGGCCCTTGGTCAGGGTGCCCTGGTGGATGCGGAGCAGCGCCAGCCGGCCGAGAAACGGCGAGGCGTCCAGGTTGGTCACGTGCGCCTGCAGCGGAGCGCCGTCGGTGTACTCGGGAGCGGGGATGGTCTCCAGGATGGTGCGGAACAGCGGCTCGAGGTTGTCGCTGTCGGGGAGCTGGCCGTTCGCCGGCTGCTCCAGCGCCGCCACGCCCGCCTTGCCGGAGGCGTAGACCACCGGGAAGTCGAGGGCGTCCTGGCTGTGGGAGTCGTCCAGCAGATCCATGAACAGCTCGTAGGTCTCGTCGACGACCTCCTCGATCCGCGCGTCGGGGCGGTCGACCTTGTTGACCACGAGGACGACGGGCATGTCCGCGTTGAGCGCCTTGCGGAGCACGAACCGGGTCTGGGGGAGCGGTCCCTCGGAGGCGTCGACCAGCAGCACGATGCCGTCGACCATGGAGAGACCGCGCTCGACCTCGCCGCCGAAGTCGGCGTGACCGGGGGTGTCGATGATGTTGATGGTCAGGCCGTCGGGAGCGTCGAACTCCGCGGCGCTCGGACCGGCGTAGTGGACCGCGGTGTTCTTCGCGAGGATGGTGATGCCCTTCTCGCGCTCGAGGTCACCGGAGTCCATCACCCGCTCCTCGACCGATTCGGCCTGGTGGGCGGTGAAGGCCCCCGACTGCTTCAGCATGGCGTCGACCAGAGTGGTCTTGCCGTGGTCGACGTGCGCGACGATGGCGACGTTGCGCAGAGTGGCCTTCAAGGTCTCAGACATGGATGTACGGCGCGCCTTCAGGTGAGGGATCTCGACAGGCCCGACCACGCAAGGCTGAGCCTCCCCGAGTGTAGTGCGACCGCCGCCCGAATCGCGCTTCGCTGCGCATCCGGAGCGGGCCGCACCGGCGGCGCCGGCGGTGGGCGGGGAGCGCGGAGGACGTGTCGGTCCGGTCCCGCCGGGCCTTCCTGCGGCAGGCTGTGCGGAGCGGTCTCGGCCCCGGGAGTACAGGAGGAGCGATGGCGGCACTGGCGCTCATCTGGGGGATCGTGGCGAGTTCCTCGCTGATCCTCGGCGGGCTGCTCACCTTCGTGACCAGGCTCAGCCCGCGAACCGTGGGCGTGGTGATGGCCTTCGGCGGCGGCGTCTTGATCAGCGCGGTTGCCTACGAGCTGGTCGAGGAGGCCTACGACGGTGGTTCCACCGGCCTGCCGGTCGCAGCGGGCCTCTTCGCCGGCTCGGTTGTCTTCTTCGCCGGCGACGCGCTGATCGACCGGATGGGTGGCGACCGGCGGAAGAGTTCCTCGGGCGCCCAGGCCGGCGGTGTCGGGCTGGCGATCGTGCTGGGGATCGTGCTGGACGGCATCCCCGAGTCGATGACCCTGGGGCTGACCGTGCTCACCGACGGGACGGTGAGCATCGCGCTGCTCGCGGCGGTGTTCGTCTCCAATCTCCCCGAGGCGGTCGCGGCGACGGTCGGGCTCACCCAGGCGGGCTGGTCGCGAGCCAGGATCCTGGGGCTGTGGGCGCTGGTCTGTGTGGTGAGTGGGCTGGCCTCGCTGGTCGGCGCCACGGCGTTCGCCTCCGCGTCGGCGGGCGTGACCGCGTTCGTCCTCGCCTTCGCCGGCGGCGCCATCCTCACCATGCTCGCGGACACGATGATGCCGGAGGCCTACGAGCAGGGCGGACGCGTCGTCGGGCTGGTCACCACCCTCGGGTTCGCCGTCGCGTTCGCCATCTCCGTGCTGGAGTGAGTCCCTCAGACCGGACGGCGGTCGCGGTGCGCCCAAACCAGCGCCGGGATGAGGGCCAGGGCGAGGGCTCCGCCGGCGAGACCGAGAACGGCGAAGCTGGAGACCGACACCACCAGCCCCGAGAGCATCCCCCCGCCCGCGCCGGCGAGCGCCACCAGGACGTCGATGCTGCCCTGGGTGCGCGGCCGGTTCTCGGGCACGGTGGCGTCCACGACGAGCGCGGTGCCGGCGATCAGCCCGAAGTTCCAGCCGAGCCCGAGCAGCACCAGGGCCGCCACCATCCCCGCCAGGGAGTCGCCCGGTGAGAAGGCCGCCGTCACTCCGGCGAGGAGCAGTACGACACCCGAGGCCACGGCCATCACGGTGCGCCCGACCCGGTCGACCAGCAACCCGGTGAGCGGCGAGGGCAGGTACATCGCGGCGATGTGGAGCCCGATCACCAGGCCGACGTCCGCCAGTCCGTGATGGTGCGCGCGCATGTGCACCGGGGTCATGGTCATGATCGCGACCATCGAGATCTGGGTGAGCACCATGATGGTGGCGCCCACGTACGCGCCGGCGTCGGGTCGAGGGACGAGGCGGTCCCCGGGGAGGTCCTGCTCGTCGGGACGGCCCGTGGACGTGCGCTCCAGCTCCCTGGCCAGCAGCAGCGGGTCCGGGCGGAGCAGCACGAACAGCGCCAGGCCGGCGGCGAGGTAGGCCACCGCCGCCAGCAGGAACGGGCCGCTCAGCGCCGGCAGCCCCCACTGCACCGCGAGCCGACCGAGTGGGGCGACCAGGTTGGGCCCGGCGACCGCCCCCAGCGTGGTGGAGACCAGCGCCACCGAGACCGCCGTGCCGCGGCTCGTGGGCGGTGCCAGGTCGGTGCCGGCGTACCTGGCCTGGAGGTTGGTGGCGCTGCCGGCGCCGTACACGAAGAGCGAGACGAAGAGCAGTGGCACGCTGTCGACCGCGGCTGCCACGACGACGCCGATCGCGCCGACCCCGCCGGCCCCGAACCCCCAGGCGAGCCCCACCCGCCGACCGGAGCGCTGGGTCACCCGGCCGACCAGGTACGCCGTCAACGCGGCGCCCAGGGTGAACAGCGCGGTCGGTACGCCGGCCAGCCCGCTGCGGCCGAGCATCTGCTCGGCGAGCAGCGCACCGACGGTGACCCCGGCCGCCAGACCTGCCCCGCCGAGCACCTGACCCGCGACGACCACTCGCAGGGTGCGGCGCTGGACGCGTCGCCGGATGGCCTCCCGCTCCTCGGCCGCCGGCCGGGTCGGCGCGGCATCGCCGACGGAGTCCGGAGGACCGGCTTCGGGCGAGCTGGTCATCTGGCTCCTGGAGGGTCGTGGGAAGCTGCGCGGCGGGTGCGGTGACGGGGTGCCAGCGAGGGTATCGGGGTGCGCGCCCCTGGCGCGTGAAATCGTCGGTGGGCGGGTGTTCGCTGGGGACATGACCGATCTCACCTGTTCCTTCGTCCCCCCGTACCTCCTGGAGACGCTCTCCTACACCGACACCCTCGCGCTCGATCGGGGGTTCCGAGCCGCGCGCCCGGCGATGACCGCCCATCCGGAGGTGGCCGCGGCTGCGGCCGCCTGGGTGGTGCACACCGCCGACAACGGCACCCGTCTTCCCGGCCGGGTCGTGCGGCAGCCGGGCGATCCGGCCACCGGCGACGTCGCGGTCGACGAGGCCGCCGAGGGCATCGCCGCCTCGCTCGCGATGTTCGCCGAGGTCTACGGGCGGGAGTCCTACGACGGTGCCGGGGCCACGGTGAGCGGCACCGTCCACTACGGCCAGGATTACGTCAACGCCTTCTGGGACGGTCAGCAGCTGGTCTTCGGCGACGGCGACGGGGAGGTCTTCGACCGGTTCACCAAGCCGGTCGACGTGCTCGGTCACGAGTTCACCCACGCGGTCACCGAGCACACGGCCGGGCTCGTCTACCGCGACCAGTCGGGCGCGCTGAACGAGTCGGTCTCCGATGTGTTCGCCGCCTGCCTCAAGCAGCGCCTGCTCGGCCAGAGCGCCGACCAGGCGGACTGGCTGATCGGGGAGGGTCTGTTCCTTCCGGGCGTGCAGGCCCGGGGGCTGCGCGACATGCTCAACCCCGGCACGGCCTACGACGACCCTCGGCTGGGGCGCGACCCGCAGCCGGCGCACATGGACGATTTCGTGGTGACCCGGGACGACAACGGCGGGGTCCACCTCAACTCCGGGATCCCCAACCGCGCCTTCGCGCTCGCCGCCCGAGCGATCGGGGGCTCCGCGGCCGAGGGGGCCGGCCGGGTGTGGTGGGCGGCGCTCACCTCGACGGCGGTCGGACCGCGCAGCGACTTCGCCCAGTTCGCGGCGGCGACGGTGGCGGCGGCGGGCGAGCACGAGCAGGCCGTGGTCGCGGCCTGGGAGCAGGTCGGCGTCGGTGCCGCGGCGACCCCCGGGGAGGTCGAGCGGCCTCCCGCCCCTGACACCCAGGTCAGTGTGCGCCGCACCGGCGGGTTCACCGGGATCCCGGCTTCGGCCAGCATCGACCTCAACGACGATGACGATCGCGCGCGAGAGCTGCTCCTGCTGGTGCAGCGGATCGACCTGGCGGCCGTGGGTGCGCAGCCCGAGGAGCCCCGGCCGGATCGGTTCGTCTACGACGTCGACCTGTGCGGCGAGCGCTGCCAGGTCCCCGAGACGGCCCTCACCGACGACCTCAGCCGCGTGGTCGACCTGGTGCTGGGCAGGTAGCGATCAGAGCGGGCCCGGACGTGGCGCTGGGCCCGCTGGAGTGCGCGGGGGTCTCAGGCCAGGGCCCGCTTGAGGGCGTCCTCGATGTGCGCCGAGGTGACCCCGAGCACGGGGATCTCGAGATCGCTCTGCTTGACCAGGAGTTCCAGTTCGGTGCACCCGAGGATCACCGCGCCGGCGCCGGCGTCCCACAGCTCGTCGATCACCGAGATGACGCGGCGGCGCGAGTTCGGCTTGATCTCGCCGCGCACCAACTCGTCATAGATGATCGAGTCGACCGTCTGGTGGTGCATCTCGTCGGGCACGTTGACGTCGATGCCGTGGCTGTCGAGTCGGTCGCAGAAGAACCGCCGCTCCATCGAGAAGGCGGTGCCGAGGAAGGCGACCTTGGTGATGCCCTGCTCCTGGCAGCGGGCCGCGACCACGTCGGCCAGGTGCACGACCGGCACCGACACTGCGGCCTGCACTGCGTCGTACACGAGGTGGAAGGTGGTGGTGCACAGCAGGATGAAGTCGGCGCCGGCCTGCTCGACGCCCCGGGCGGCGGCGGCCAGCAGGGTCGCGACGGCGTCCCAGTCCTCGCTCTCCTGGAGCGCCGTGACCTCCGCGAAGTCGACCGACGCGAGCACGATCCTGGCCGAGCTGAGCCCTCCGAGCTGCTGCTGCACACCGGTGTTGAGGCCCTGGTAGTAGACGGCGCTGGACTCCCAGCTCATGCCGCCGATCAGTCCGATGGTCTTCACCCGGGGAGTGTGACATGCGCGACGTCCGGGGGCAGATTCCTGACGTCGGCCGCCGCCGGCGGGTCACTCGAAGACGCGGTGCACCTTGTGCTCGGCCGCCTGGGCACGGGGACGGATGACCAACTGGTCGATGTTGACGTGCGCGGGGCGGGTGATCATCCAGGTGATCGCGTCGGCGACGTCCTCGGCGACCAGCGGGTCGGCCACACCGGCGTAGACGGCGGCGGCCTTCTCCTCGTCGCCGGCGAAGCGATTGAGGGAGAACTCCTCGGTGCGCACCATGCCCGGGGCGATCTCCATCACCCGCACCGGCTGATCGACGAGTTCGAGCCGCAGGGTCTCGGTGACCACCTGGGTGCCGTGCTTGGCCGCGGTGTAGCCCGCGCCGCCCTCGTAGGCGATCCGGCCGGCGGTCGAGCCGACGTTGAGGATGACCCCCGAGCCACTGGCCACCAGCGCGGGGAGCAGTGCACGGGTCACCTGCATCACGCCGATCACATTGACCTCGAGCATGGCCCGCCACTGGGCGGTCACCGCGTCGGCGACCGGCGTCCGGCCGTACGCCGCCCCGGCGTTGTTGACCAGGACGTCGACCCGAGGGCCCACCGCCTCGGCGAGTCCGGCGACCGACTCCTCGGAGGTGACGTCGGTCGGGACCGCCGTACCGCCGAGCTCGGCGGCCAGGTCGGTGATCCGCTCGGCCCGGCGGGCGGCCAGCACCACGTGGTAGCCGGCCCCGGCGAGCTGACGGGCAGTGGCCGCACCGATGCCGCTGGAGGCGCCGGTGACGACCGCGATCTTCGCGTCGGTCTGGATGCTCATGGGGGTCATTGTGCCCAGTGGTCGGCCGCAGCGACGACGCGACCACCGGTGGTCGCACGCACGTGGGGAATGTCCGGGGCGCTTGCGCGGTTGGCACTTCGGCAGCAGCTGTCCTTCGAGCAGGGACACCGGTGAGAGGAGTCATGTGGAGGATCGAGTCAGCAGGGTCGCGATGATCAGCCTGCACACCTCGCCGCTCGACCAGCCGGGCATCGGCGATGCCGGTGGGATGAACGTCTACGTGCTCGAGCTCGCCAGGCGCCTCGCCGGCCAGGGGGTGGAGGTCGACATCTTCACCCGGGCCACCGCCTCCCGCCTGCCGACCGTCGTGGAGGCCGAGGACGGCGTCCTGGTGCGGCACATCCACGCCGGGCCGTTCGAAGGGCTCTCCAAGAACGATCTCCCCGGGCAGCTGTGTGCCTTCGCACGCGAGGTGCTCCGCACCGAGGCCGCCCAGCCGCTGGGGCACTACGACGCCGTGCACAGCCACTACTGGCTCTCGGGGCAGGTGGGCGCGCTGGCCCGCGACCGTTGGGGTGTGCCGCTGATCCACTCGATGCACACGATGGCGAAGGTGAAGAACGCCGCGCTGGCCGAGGGCGACCTCCCCGAACCGGCGGCGCGGGTGATCGGCGAGGAGCAGGTGGTCTCCGCCGCCGACACCCTGATCGCCAACACCGACCTCGAGGCCCGCCAGCTCATCGAGCTCTACGCCGCCTCGCCGCACGCCGTCGAGGTGGTCCACCCCGGCGTCGACCTCAGCCTGTTCCGCCCGCAGGACAAGGCCGCGGTCCGGGCCGAGCTCGGTCTGCCGCTCGATGCCCACGTCCTCCTCTTCGCCGGACGCATCCAGCCGCTCAAGGCACCCGACGTGCTGCTCCGGGCCGTGCACGCGCTGCTCGCGCGCCGTCCCGGCCTGCGTTCGCAGCTGGTGGTGCCGATCGTGGGCGGCCCGTCGGGCACCGGGCTGGACCGCCCCGAGTCGCTCGCGGCGCTGGCGGTGGATCTGGGGATCAGCGACGTCGTCCGGTTCGTCCCTCCGGTGAGTCAGGCCGAGCTGGCGCGGTGGTACGCCGCGGCGACGCTCGTCGCGGTGCCCTCCTACAACGAGTCCTTCGGCCTGGTGGCCGTGGAGGCCCAGGCCACCGGCACGCCGGTGGTCGCCGCGGCCGTCGGCGGTCTCCCCACGGCCGTGCGCCATGAGCGCAGCGGCCTGCTGGTCGACGGCCACGACCCGCAGCGCTGGGCGGACTCGCTGACCCGGATCATCGGTGACGACCGACTGCGGCTCTCCCTGGAGGCCGGCGCGCTCGAGCATGCCCGCGACTTCTCCTGGGAGGCGACCGCCGAGGCGATGGTGGCGGCGTACTCACGTGCCGGAGCGGCTCTGCGCCAGGGGGTCGCATGACCCTCGAGGCGGTGCGCGACTACCTGCGCGACAACGACATCGAGGCCGATGAGCAGGAGTCCGTCTTCTCCTTCTCGCTGCCGGGCGTTGCGAAGCTGCAGGTGCCGGTCCGACTCGACGTCGGCACGCACTCGCTCGGCGTGCACGCCTTCGTGTGCCGCCGTCCCGACGAGAACCACGAGCGGGTCTACCGCTGGCTGCTGGAGCGCAACCTGCGGATGTACGCCGTCGCGTTCGCGGTCGACCGCCTCGGTGACATCTACCTCGACGCTCGACTCCCGCTGAGCTCGGCCACGCCCGAGGAGCTCGACCGGCTGCTCGGCGCGGTGCTGACCTACGCCGACGAGTCGTTCAACCCGATCCTCGAGCTCGGCTTCGCAGCCTCGATCCGCAAGGAGTGGGAGTGGCGCCGCCTGCGTGGCGAGTCCACCGCCAACCTGGAGGCGTTCCGCGGCTGGCTGGAGTCCGAGGACGAGGCCCCCTCGTCATCCTGAGCCCGGGTCGACCGATCCTGCGCCCGCTGCGTGCCGGCAGCCGGGTGCGCCGGCTGCGTTGTCGCAGCTCGACGGGCCTCCGGCGCGTCGTCGGCGCCCCGCCTTGCCGGCCGACTCGTCCGGGGACCCTCGCGACGGCGACGATCGGCGGGTCCGGGCTGAGTGGGGCCGCTCAACCGTCCTTGGCGTGCAGCCGGGCGGCCCGGCGTATCAGCAGGTCTCGTTCGGCCGCGCTCTGCGCGCGTTCGGAGGCGAGCGCGTAGAGCCGGGCGGCCTCGCCCCGTGTGCCGGCGGCCTCGTGCAGGTAGGCAGCCACCGCGTCGCGCCGGGGGAGGTCGGCGTCGAGGCGTTCGACCTCGCGCAGACCGGCCAGTGGCCCGTCCACCTCGCCCACCGCCACCGCGCGGTTGAGCCGGACCACTGGGGTGTCGGAGTGGGTCAGCAGTTCGTCGTACCACTCCAGGATCTGGATCCAGTCGGTCTCGGCGTGCGAAGCGGCGTCGTCGTGCAGCGCGGCGATCGCCGCCTGGACCTGATACTCGCCGAGCCGGTCACGCCGCAGTGCTTCCTGCAGGATCCCGACCGCCTCGGTGATCAGGGCCGTATCCCACAGCCGCCGGTCCTGTTCGGCCAACGGCACCAGGTCGCCCGAGGCGGTCCAGCGGGCCGCGCGCCGGGCGTGGTGCAGGAGCATCAGGGCCAGGAGGCCCTCGACCTCGGGGTCGTCGGTGGCGGCGCTGAGCTGACGGGTGAGTCGGATCGCCTCCTCGGCGAGATCCACCTCGCCGGTGAAGCCCTCGTTGAAGACGAGGTAGAGCACCCGGAGTACGGCGCCCACCTCGCCGGGCCGGTCGAACCGTTCGCCCGACACGGTGCGCTTGGCCCGCGAGATCCGCTGCGCCATCGTCGCCTCGGGCACCAGGAACGCCTGCGCGATCTGCGCCGTGGTCAGTCCGCCGACGGCCCGCAGGGTGAGCGCGATCGCGGACCCCGGGGTCAGCGACGGATGACAGCAGCGGCTCAGCAACAGCAGCGTGTCGTCGGTGTCCTCGGTGGGGCCGGGCTCCGGCTCCCGCTCGACGCGCTGCTCGCGGTGCCGCCGGGCCGACTCGGCGCGGCGCAGGTCGAGCAGTTTGCGCCAGGCGACCGTGACCAGCCACGCCTTCGGATCCTCCGGGGGCGACTCCGGCCACCGGCGTACCGCCTCGACGAGCGCGTCCTGGACGGCGTCCTCCGCCGCGGCGAAGTCGGCGCCGCGGCGGAGGAGGATGCCCAGTACCCGGGGAGACAGACTCCGAACCAGGTCATCGGGCACGGCCGGCTGAGTCACTCGGTGACTCCCGGTGCGTCGCCCAGGAACGGGCGGACCTCGATCCACTCCCGGATCGGCTCCCCGCCCGGCCCGGGGGCGGAGGACAGGTACGCCGCGGCCTCGTGAGCGCGCTCCCGGGTGTCGACGTCGATCACCATCCAGCCGGCGACCAGGTCCTTGGTCTCCGCGAAGGGGCCGTCGGTGACCGGGGCACGGCCCTCGCCGTCATACCGGACGAAGGTGCCTTCCGGGGAGAGCGCCTGCGCGTCGACGAACTCGCCGCGCTGCTTGAAGTCCTCGATCACGGTGCCCATGAAGGCCATGTGCGCCTCGATCTCCTCGGGCGACCACTGGTCCATCGGGGTGAGTCCGCCGGGGGCGATCTCGTGGTCGCCGCGGTAGTGCTTGAGCAGCAGGTACTTGGTCATGGTGGTCTCCTCGTTCCGAGACGGCCATCTTGCCGTCCTCACCCCTGGGACGGAGCCGCGAATCCGATCTCGACATCCGCGCGGCACCTTTTCCGGCGCCACGGGCCGCTTCACCGGGCACGATGGGGAGATGACCCGACCTCGCCCCGCAAGGGTGGCGGACGTGCACGAGATCGCCCGCGGCATGCCGCACGTCACGGTGGTGCCCGGCTCACAGGACAACCCGGTCTACCAGGTCGGAGGTAAGTCCTTCGTCTTCTTCCGCAACCCCCGGCCGGACGCCGTCGACCCCGACACCGGGGAGCGGTACGACGACGTGATCGTCTTCTGGGTCGCCTCGGAGGCCGACAAGCAGGCCATGGTCGGCGACCCGAGGACGCCGTACTTCACCACCCCGCACTTCGCCGGTCATCCGTCGGTCCTGCTCCGTGCCTCCCGGCTCGGCGAGATCACCCGGCAGGAGTTGGCCGAGGTGGTCTGGGACGCCTGGCTCGCCCGGGCCTCACGTCGCCGCGGCGAGGCCTGGCTCAGCGAGCGTCGGCGTGAGGACGCGGCACCGGAGGGCGGGTCTGGGGCCTCACGCGGACCCGGGTGAGCAGCACTCCGAGGATCGCCAGGGCGCCGCCGAGGAAGGCCAGCGGCGGCGGGATCTCGTCGAGCAGCAGCCAGGCCAGCGCGGTGGTGATCGCCGGCACTAGGAAGGTGGTCATCGCCTGCTTGCCCGCGTCGGTGTGGGACAGCGCGTAGGCCCAGGTGGTGAACGCGACGGCGGTCGGGAAGACCCCCAGGTAGACGACCCACGCCATGCCGCCGGCCTCGCCCGCTCGGATGAGCCCGATCAGTTCGCCGAGCCACGGCAGGCAGAACACGGTGCCGACCGCGGTCGCGCAGAAGGTCAGTTCGAGCGGGCCGACCCGTGCGAGCAGCGGCTTCTGCGACAGCACACCGATGGCGTACATCAGCGCGGCCACCACGGCGAGTGCCACCCCGATCGTGTCGAGGTGGCGGGCATCGGCGGAGCCCTGGGCGATCAGGGCGACGCCGGCGAAGCCGAGGACGATCCCCGCGATCATCCATCGGTGCAGGCGTTCGTGCAGGAAGACCACGGCAAGCAGTGCCACGAGGAGCGGCCCTACCTGGATCACCAGGGCCGTGGTGCCGGCGTCGATCCTGCGTTCGGCGGCGTTGAGGGCCACGTTGTAGACGCCGAACCAGGCCACGCCGCAGAGCACCACCAGCGGCCAGTCGGCACGCTGTGGCCAGCGGAGCGCGCCGCCGCGGCGGCGTCGGTGCACGGCCAGCATCACACCCAGCGCCAGGGTCGCCACGGCCAGCCGCCCGAGGGAGAGCGCCCCCGGTCCGATGGTGTGTCCGAGGTGCCGGATCGCGACGAACGCGCTCGCCCAGAGCACCAGAGTGACGCCCGTGGCGAGCAGCGGCAGGGCGCGGGTGGGAGCGGGGGTGGTCACCCGGGCAGTCTAGGAATCCTCACCTGCCCGGGACACGCCGTGTTCGGCTCGCGCCGGCCGATCCTCACAGGTCGAGCTTGTAGCCCAGTCCGCGCACGGTCACCAGGTACTTCGGTGCGCCCGGGTCGGGCTCGAGCTTGGCCCGCAGCCGCTTGACGTGGACGTCGAGGGTCTTGGTGTCGCCGACGTAGTCCGAACCCCACACCCGGTCGATCAGCTGAGCGCGGGTGAGCACCCGACCGGGGTTGCGCAGGAACATCTCCAGCAGCTCGAACTCCTTGAGTGGCAGCCGCTGCTCATCGCCGCCGACCGTGACGACGTGGCGCTCGACGTCCATCCGTACCGGTCCGGCCTCGAGCGTGGCCGGCGCGAGCTCCGGCTCGGTGCCGCGGCGGAGGACCGCCCGGATGCGGGCCGTCAGCTCACGGGGGGAGTAGGGCTTGGTGACGTAATCGTCCGCGCCGAGTTCGAGTCCGACCACCTTGTCGACCTCGTCGTCCTTGGCGCTCACGATGATCACGGGCACGCTGGAGGTCGCCCGGATCTGGCGGCACACCTCCGTGCCGGGGATTCCGGGCAGCATCAGGTCGAGCAGCACGATGTCGGCGCCGAACCGGTCGAACTCCTTGAGGGCGTCATCACCGTTCTCGGCCACGGCGACCTCGAAGCCCTCCTTGCCCAGCATGTACGACAGCGCCTCGCTGTAGCTGGCTTCGTCCTCAACGACGAGTACCCGGGTCACGGGCGGTCCTCCTTGTCAGTGGCCGAGGCCGCGGCCCCGGTGGCTAGATGCTGCGGAAGAGTGAGTGTGAAGGTGGAGCCTTGGCCCTCGACGGACCACACCCGCACGTCGCCGCCGTGCGTGGCGGCCACGTGCTTGACGATCGAGAGGCCCAGGCCGGTTCCCCCCGTGGAACGGTGCCGGGCGGGGTCCACCCGGTAGAACCTCTCGAAGATCCGGTCCAGGTCGTCCGGCGGGATCCCGATGCCCTGGTCGACCACCGAGATCTCCACGGTGCCGGCGTCCGCGCGGGTGGCGACCGCCACCGCGGAACCGGGGTCGGAGTAGGCGACCGCATTGGAGACCAGGTTGGTCACCGCCGCGGTCACCTGTTCCTCGTTGCCGAACACCTCCAGGGCCCCCTCGCCCCCGGGTACGACGGTGATGCTCTTGCGGTCGGCGTCCACCAGACTCGCGTCGACGGCGGCGCGGATGGCGGCGTCGACGTCGACCGCCTCCGGCTGCTCGAGCGGTTCGTCGCCCTGGAGTCGGGAGAGCTCGATGATCTGCTGGACCAGCTGGCTGAGCCGGTCGCTCTCGGTGAGCATCCGGTCGGAGAAACGGACGACGGCCTCCGGGTCGTCGGAGGCGTCCTGCACGGCCTCGGCGAGCACCCGGATCGCACCGACCGGCGTCTTGAGTTCGTGGCTCACGTTGGCCACGAAGTCGCGGCGTACCGCTTCCACCCGGCGCTCGCGGGTGCGGTCCTCGACCAGGGCGAGCACCAGTCTGGATCCGAGCGGAGCCACCCGTGCGGTGACGTGCAGGGCCGGGCTGCCGCCCTGCTCCATCACGAGCTCGGTCTCCCGGATCTGCCCGTCCCGGCGCACCTGGTGGACCAGCTCCTCCAACTCCGCGACGACCAGGCTGCGGCCGCGGACCAAGCCGAGCGAGTACGCCGGAGCACTGGCCTTCAGCACGGTGTCGTCGCGGTCGACGACGACCGCGCTGCTGCGCAGCACGGAGAGCACGGTGGCCACCTCGGGCGGCACCACCGGGGCCTCGACGTCGACGGGCCGACTCTGCTGGCGGTCACTGATGTGCCAGGCCAGCACGGCGGCACCTGCGACCACTGCCCCGAGGAGCGCAGCAAGGAAAGCCTGCGTCGTCGGATCCACGCGACCAGACTAAGGCCACTATCCACCAGGTCCTGTCCAGGAAGGACCTTCGACCCCCAACGTTCACCGAGGGTTCATCGCAGCTGGTCGGTTGGTCATATCGGTCGCCTACGATCGCCGGCATGCGCGAAGCTTTCCACGACCAGCTCGACCGGGTGTTCGACGATCTCGCCCACATGTGCGGACGCGTCGAGACCGCGGTCTCGCTGGCCACCTCGTCCCTGCTCACCGCCGACGC
The DNA here is from genome assembly GCF_000422825.1 of Nocardioides insulae DSM 17944. Classification (GTDB taxonomy): domain Bacteria; phylum Actinomycetota; class Actinomycetes; order Propionibacteriales; family Nocardioidaceae; genus Nocardioides; species Nocardioides insulae. The sequence goes on from NZ_KE383928.1 coordinate 607,084, forward strand.
CGAGATCGCCGAGAGGGTGATCAGCGAGGACAAGGCCATCGACCGGATCCGGGAGGACCTGGATGAGAAGGCCTACTCCCTGCTGTCGCTGCAGGCGCCGGTGGCGGGCGACCTGCGGATCCTGATCGCGACGCTGCGCATCGTGGCGGATCTCGAGCGGATGGGGGATCTCTCGGTGCACGTGGCCAAGATCGCCCGACTGCGCGTGCCCAACGTCGCCGTTCCCGCGCCGGTCCTGCCGCTCGTCGGCCGGATGGCGGAGGCGGCGGAATCGATGGTCGCCCAGGCGGGCAACGTGATCCGCACCCGTGACGTGCAGGCCGCGTCCAACCTGGCGCAGGACGACGCCGAGATCGACGACCTGCGACGCGAGACCTTCGCGCAGATGCTGGCCGAGGACTGGGAGCACGGTGTGGAGGCCGCGGTCGACCTCGCACTGCTGGGCCGCTACTACGAGCGGATCGCCGACCACGCCGTCACGGTCGCCCGTGGGGTGGTCTTCGTGGTCACCGGCGAGAACCAGGTCCTCGCCGGGTCGCCCGGTTCCGACCGGTTCTGAATCCGCCACTCCACTGTCGGTGACCCCGATCCGGGTCGCCGGCAGTGTCGTCGTGGTGGGTCAACCGACAGTAGGCGACGCCGCGCCGATGCCGGCCGGTTAGCGACCCAGGCCTGGGCGGGTCAGCGACCCTGGTTGGCGACCGCCGCAGCTGCGGCGGCCGCGGCCTCGGGGTCGAGGTACTCCCCGCCGGGCACGGTGGGACGCAACTGGTCGTCGAGGCGGTACACCAACGGCTGACCGGTCGGGATGTTGAGCGCCGCGATGTCGGTGTCGCTGATCCCGTCGAGGTGCTTGACCAGCGCCCGCAGGCTGTTGCCGTGCGCGGTGACCAGGACGGTGTGACCGGCCCGCAGGTCCGGCACGATCTGCTGCTCCCAGCACGGCATCAGCCGCGTCACGACGTCCTTGAGGCACTCGGTGCGGGGCACCTCGATGTCGGCGTACCGCGGGTCGCCGACCTGGGAGTACTCGTCGTCGGCGGCGAGCTCGGGCGGGGGTACGTCATAGGAACGGCGCCACAGCTGGAACTGCTCCTCGCCGAACCTGCGCAGCGTCTCGCTCTTGTTCTTACCCTGGAGTGCGCCGTAGTGCCGCTCGTTGAGCCGCCAGCTGCGGCGCACCGGGATCCAGTGCCGATCGGCCTTGTCGAGGGCGATCGCGGCGGTGGTGATCGCCCGGCGCAGCAGCGAGGTGTGCACGACGTCGGGCAGCAGCCCCGCCTCGAGCAGCATCTCTCCGCCTGCGACCGCCTCGGCCCGGCCCTTCTCGGTGAGGTCGACGTCGACCCAGCCGGTGGACAGGTTGAGCGCGTTCCACTCGCTCTCGCCGTGGCGGAGCAGGATCAGGGTGTGTGTCATCTCCGTGTGCGGGCTCAGTGGCCCTCGGACTCCGTCTCCGGGATCTCGGGGTACTCGCAGTCGTACGGCGAGGAGCCGGCCTCCTCAGAGGTCGACTCCGAAGTCGATTCGGAGGAGGAGTCCCCCTCCTCGGTGGCCCCTTCGGCGGCCGGGGCCTCGATGTCGGCGTACTCGTGGCACTTGGTGACGACGATGGCGTCGACCTCGACGGCGTCGCCGTTGGTGAAGCCGAGGGTGAACTCGACCCGGTCACCCGCGACGAAGTCTCCCGTGACGGGGATCGGACCCTCCTCGGCGAGGTTGACCGCGCCGTTGTCGGCGACCTCGAACGGCTCGAAGTCGCCGGCCTGCACGCCCTCGCCCTCGAGGGAGTCGAAGGTGACCTCGCCCTCGCCCTGGTCGCGGGTGATGGTCGCGACGAAGGCGCCCTCGCCGTCGGCAGGAGCCACGACGCGTGCGGCCAGCACGTGGGTCGCGCCCTCCCAGTTGCCACCACCGTTGATGATGGTGTTGGGCCGGTCGGTCGCGTAGTCGAAGCCGCAGGCGGAGAGCGAGGCCGCGAGGCCGGCGGTCGCGAGGCCGAGCACGAGCTTTCGGCGGAGATGCGTCGTCACGGCCGACAGCCTACCGGCACCCTCGGGTCGATGTGACCCGTGGTCCGATCACTGCCACAGTCCGACCCGTTCGAGCTCGTAGACCAGTCCGGCGCAGACCGCGGCCAGGTAGATCAGGACGAGGACCAGGAGGCGGGTCGCGCCCAGCGAGATGCCGATCCGGATCGGCAGGTAGGTCCAGCCGTCCTCGTAGTCGGCGACCAGTCCCCACAGCGCGCACAGCACGTGCACCCCCAGTCCCAGCAGGGCGAAGAGGCCGACGATGGTCGGCTGGGGTGGTTGGCCGCCGAGTCCGGTCGCCCAGCCGCCGTAGGAGAGGAACGGGGCGTAGAGGGCCCAGGACACGGTCCACGGCACGAAGGACAGCAGCCCGCGCCGTAGGGCGATGTTCCCGATGCCGGCGATCAGCACCGAGGCGAGGTAGCAGCAGCCGGCCACGACGCCGTTCGCGATCGCTAACGGCATGAGCAGCAGGATTCCGCAGCACAGCGCGAACCAGGCCGTGCCTCGGTCCAGTCGGCCGTCGGCGATCGGTTTGTGGGGGTGCTCGTGGCTCCGATCGGTGTCCGCGTCGATCAGGTCGTTGTGCCAACCGAGCACGACCTGCCCCACCAGCACGGTGCAGAAGACCAGCGCGACCTCGCGGGCGGGCCGCTCGGTCAGACCCGCGACCAGGCCTAGGAGGAGAGCCGTGGTGAGGGCCTGTCGGGGGTGCGACGCCTGGATGAGTAGGAGGGCCGTGACGTCGCGGAAGCGCCGCCGCGTCGGTGCGGGTGGCGCGTCGACGGCCTCGATGGCCGTGGCGGCCGGTCGCTGCGCGGTGCCGGGGCGCGCATCCTCGGCGGCGGGCTTGGCGGGCTTGGCGGCCTCGGCACCGGGTCGGGCAGCGGGCTCGGCAGTGGGTGGCGCGGAGGTGGGTACGGCGTCGGTCACGGGCGGAGGGTCGGTGCGGGTGGCGTCGTCCCTACGGGCCCGACGCCACGGGCGTGACTTCGACATGCGCCGAGTATCGCGGAACGCGGTCGCGGGACCGCGAATCACAGCCAGAAATCAGGTCGCGATCAGGCGCGACGTGCGCGAACAACACAAATCAGGCCCGGATGTCAAGCCCTCATTAGCGCCCTGACCTGCGAAAACGCCGAATGGGGGTGCGCAGAACCGTGCTAGACTAGGTGATCTAGGAAGGGGAACCTGACATATGACTTTCACCGTCGGCGAAACGGTTGTGTATCCGAACCACGGGGCCGCAGTCATCGAGGACATCGAGATGCGGACCATCAAGGGGCAAGAGCGACAGTACCTCGTCCTGAGAATCGTGGCCCAACAGGATCTGGTGGTGCGGGTTCCCGCAGACAGCCTCGACCTCGTAGGCGTCCGTGACGTCGTCGACAAGGAGGGTCTCGACCGCGTCTTCGACATCCTCCGTGCCGACCACGTCGAGGAGCCGACCAACTGGTCGCGACGCTACAAGGCCAACCTCGAGAAGCTGCACAGCGGCGATGTCATGAAGGTCTCGGAGGTCGTGCGCGACCTGTGGCGCCGCGAGCGTGACCGCGGTCTGTCCGCCGGCGAGAAGCGGATGCTGGCCAAGGCCCGGCAGATCCTGGTCTCCGAGCTGGCACTGTGCGAAAACACCAACGAGGACAAGGCCGAGGCGCTGCTCGACGAGGTGCTCGCCTCCTGAGGCCGAGCTCTCACACGGTCTGATGACGAGGCCCCCGGGAAGTTCCCGGGGGCCTCGTCACGTCTACCGCCCTTGCGTGGCCCGGGTGAGGCTGCGCCGTACCGTGGCGGGGTGAACCTTCCCGCGCCGCTGCCCGCCGATCAACCTGCAGAGCCGATCGACCTGCCCGACCTCGGTCCGGTGCTGGGTGCGGTCGTCGAGGAGGAGCGCGGAGCCCTCCCGTTCTCGTTGATCCACGGAGAGGCACTGGTGGCCTGTGCGGCCTGGGCGCTCGGTGAGGCTGGGGTCACCCCGGTCGACCAGGGCACGACGTGGGAGGCGGTCGCGGCCTCGGGCGAGGCGTTCGTGCTGCACGACGCGCTGTGCCCGATGACGCCGGCCTGGTTCGTCTCCCGCTGTGTCGAGACCGCCCTGGAGCGGGGGGCAGTGGTGATCGGGGTCAGGCCGGTGACCGACACCGTGAAGCGATTGGAGGTCGGCGACGGAGTCGCGGTGGTGGGGGAGACCCTCGACCGGGATCGATTGTGTTCGATCGCCTCACCCGTCGTGCTGCCGCCCGAAGTGGTCGCGACCCTCGCCGAGTGGCCCTCGACCGACTTCGGTGCCCTGGCCGATGACCTGGCCGCGCGCCTGCCCGTGCTCACCATCCAGGCGCCGCCCGAAGCACGACGGGTCGCCTCGGTCGACGAGGTCAGACTGCTCGAGGCGCTCACCTCCCGCTGAGCCTCCTGCGACCCACTCGACCCGGGCCAGAGCTGAAGGGGCTGCGATCGAAGGAGGTGAAACCGGCCCACCTGTGGGCCGGCCAGCCGCCGGGGAAGTCAGGCGAGGAGGCGCTCGGCGACGGCGACGTCCTCGGGGAAGGTGATCTTGAGGTTGAGCGGCGAACCGGGCACGGCGGCGATCCGGATCTCCCCGGCGTACATCTCCAGGCAGGCCGCGGTGTCGGTGCCCTCGAACCCGTCCTCCTCGGCCCGGAGGTAGGCCGCCAGGAGCGGACCGGCGCGGAACGCTTGGGGGGTCTGTACGGCGACCAGCGGCCCGGCGACCAACCGGAGTTCGCGGGTGCTCAGGTCGCGGAGCGGGAACGCGGGCAGGGCTCCGCCGTGCTCGCGGGCGGCGGCGAGGACGGCGGCGTACAGCTCCGGCGAGGCCAGTGGGCGGGCGGCATCGTGCAGGGCGACCACGTCGATCTCGCCGGACTCGATCTCCGCGCGGAGCACCTGCAGCGCCGCGTACTCCGACGCGTGCCGCGTCGCACCGCCGGGCACCAGCAGGACCTCGCCGGTGCCGAGCACGGGCCGGATCGCCTCCGCGGTGGCCTCCTCGTCGCCGGGCCGCACCACGACCACGATCCGGCGGACGTCAGGCACCGCCAGGGCGGTGCGCAGCGAGTGGCCCAGAACGGTGCCGTCGCCCAGGGGCAGCAGGACCTTGTTGATCCCGGCCCCGACGCGGGTGCCTGATCCGGCGGCGAGGACGACGAGGGCGGCGGACACGTTGCCGAGACTAGATCAGCCGAGACCGAAAGGGGCGCTGCGGGTTCAGCGCCGGAGGACGAGCGCGGTCGCGATCGCGGCCACGCCCTCGCCGCGTCCGGTCAGGCCCAGTCCGTCGGTGGTGGTCGCGGAGACGGAGACCGGGGCACCGGCCGCGTCGGAGAGCACCGCCTCCGCCTCGGTACGACGCGGCCCGAGCTTGGGGCGATTGCCGATCACCTGGATCGCGACGTTGCCGATCTCGAAGCCGGCCTCGCGGACCCGGCGCGCGCTCTCCCGGAGCAAGGTGGTGCCGGCCGCCCCCGACCACTGCGGTTCGGCGGTGCCGAAGTGCCGACCGAGGTCTCCCATCCCGGCAGCGGAGAAGAGCGCGTCGCAGGCGGCGTGGGCGGCGACGTCGCCGTCCGAATGACCCTCCAGCCCGCGCGGCTCGTCGGGCCAGGACAGTCCGGCGACCCACATCGGGACACCGTCCGCCAGTCGGTGGACGTCGGTGCCGATGCCGATGCTGGGGATCTCCACCCGCGCATCATGCCCCACCGTCTCCGCATCCTCGATCCGCCCGTGCGGCGGGCGGCGCGGACCAGCGCCCACCCCGGTGGGGAACAATGGCGATGTGACGACTTCGCGCGCCGGCTGGGCCTGGGCGGGAGCGGTCGCCGGTGTGACCGGCCTGGCCGCCAGCTACCTCACCGCGTCGCTGCTCGGCGTCCGGTCAGGTCCGGTGGTGGCGGTCGCGGAACAGATCGTGGCCGTGCTCCCCGGTGCGCTGACCGAGTTCGGCATCGGTCTGTTCGGCACCGCCGACAAGCCGGTGATGATCGCGTTGATCCTGACCGCCGTGATCTTGCTGACCGCCCAGTTCGGGCGGCTGCGCGCGCGCAGCCGGGCGCGGTCCTGGCTCGGGTACGCCGCGCTCGCGGCAGTCGGTGCCGTGGCGGTCCTCGGCCAGACGGAGGCGCCCGGGCCCGGACTGGTGGCGATCCTCGTCGGACTGGTGGTCTGGATCGGCGTGCTCGAAGTGTTGGTCGGTCTGCTGCCCGAGGCCGGTGCGGTCGGCGCCGTCGGCGCCGTCGGCCGTGGCGCCGAGGCCCCGGATCCCGAGCTCCTGGACGGCGACCTCGTGCCCGACGAGGGCGCGGGGGTACCGACCAGGCGTGGCTTCCTGATCGCCTCCGGGGTGCTCGGTGTGGGCAGCGTGGTCGCCACGGTGTTCGCCGCGTTCCTGACCGGCCGGCGGCGTACCGTCGAGGAGAGCCGACGGCTGCTCAGTCTGGACGGCGTGACTCCGCCCAAGCCGCCGAAGCTGACCGACTTCCAGATCGACGCCCAGCCACGGTGGAGCACCCCGGTCGAGGAGTTCTACCGCATCGACACCGCCTTCTCGCCGCCGGTGATCGACCCCGAGCAATGGCGCCTGCGGATCCACGGCATGGTCGACCGGGAGCTCGAGTTCAGCTTCGCCGACCTGATGGAGCTGCGCCTGGACGAGGCATGGCTGACCCTCAACTGTGTCTCCAACGAGGTCGGCGGCGACCTGATCGGCAACGCCTGGTGGAGCGGCGTCCGGATCGCGCCGCTGCTCGCCCAGGCGGGCGTGCAGGCCGGGGCCGACGGCGTCCTCCAGACCTCCGAGGACGGCTGGACCTGCCTCACCCCGCTCGATGCCCTGACCGACGACCGTGCCGCGATGCTCGCCGTTGCGATGAACGGGGAGCCGCTCACCATCGAGCACGGCTTCCCGGTGCGGATGATCGTGCCCGGCCTGTACGGCTATGTCAGCGCCACCAAGTGGATCGTCGACCTCGAGGTGACCCGGTTCGATGGGGCGCAGGGCTATTGGACCGACAAGGGTTGGAGCGCGCACGGCCCGGTGAAGATCGGCTCCCGGATCGACGTCCCGCGCTCCAACGACCACGTCGGTGCCGGATCGGTGACCCTGGCCGGGACGGCCTGGCGGCAACACGTCGGGATCGAGCGGGTGGAGGTGCAGATCGACGGCGGCCCCTGGACCGTGGCTTCCCTGGGCCGTGCGGCGAGCGCGGACACCTGGGTGCAGTGGCGGCTGCGCGCCGACCTGGGGGCCGGCACCCATCATGCGCGGGTCCGCGCGGTCGGGGCCGACGGCGAGGTGCAGACCGGGGTCGAGCGGTCGCCGGCGCCGGACGGCGCCACCGGCTGGCACGCCGTCGAGTTCGAGGTCGTCTGACTCCCGACCGCCGCCCGTGGAGGGGGGACCCGACGCGCGGCATGCGGGGAGTCGGCCGCTGCGCGCCCGTCTCCTAGACTTGCCGGGTGCTCAGGCTCTACGACACCGCGACCAGCGACGTACGCGACTTCGTCCCGCTCCGGGACGGCGAGGCGTCGCTCTACGTCTGCGGCCTCACGGTGCAGTCCGAGCCACACGTCGGACACGTGCGGTCGGCGGTCAACTTCGATGTGCTCCAGCGTTGGCTGCGGTACCGCGGCTACCGCGTGACCTTCATCCGCAACCTCACCGACATCGACGACAAGATCCTGATCAAGTCGGCCGAGCAGGGCCGGGACTGGTACAACCTCGCCTACGAGATGCACCGACAGCTCGACCGTGCCTACGCCGACCTGAACGTCGCGCGGCCGACGTACGAGCCGATCGCCACCGGGCACATCCCGGAGATGATCGAGCTGATCTCCGAGCTGGTGGAGCGCGGGCACGCCTATCCCGCCGCGGACGGCTCGGGCGACGTCTACTTCGACGTACGCTCCTGGCCGGCGTACGGCGAGCTCTCCCACCAGGGCATCGAGGACATGGAGGCGGCCGCGGACGCCGACCCGCGCGGCAAGCGTGACCCGCGCGACTTCGCCCTCTGGAAGGGCTGGAAGCAGGACTCCGAGCCGGCCACGGCCGCCTGGCCCAGCCCGTGGGGCCGCGGCCGCCCGGGCTGGCACATCGAGTGCTCCGCGATGGCGGGCAAGTACCTCGGCCCCGCCTTCGACATCCACGGCGGCGGCCTCGACCTGCGCTTCCCGCACCACGAGAACGAGCAGGCCCAGGCCCGCGCGGCCGGGCGGCCGTTCGCGTCGTACTGGATGCACAACGCCTGGATCACCACCAGCGGCGAGAAGATGAGCAAGTCGCTGGGCAACAGCCTGCTGATCCCGGCGGTGCTGGAGCGTTTCCGGGGCATCGAACTGCGCTACTACCTGGTGGCCGCCCACTACCGCTCGCACGTCGAGTTCAGCTTCGAGGCGCTGGCGGAGGCCGCGACCGGGTTCGGGAGGCTGGAGAGCTTCCTGGAGCGCGCCGCTGACGTCCTCGGCGAGATCCCGGCCGGCGGCGAGCCGAACGACGTCTTCGTCGCCGCGCTGGACGACGACCTGGGCACTCCGGCCGCGATGGCCGCGATCCACGATCTGGTCCGGGAGGGCAACCGCCTCCTTCCGGAGGGTGCGGGAGCGGAACTGCGACGGGTCGCCGGCAGCGTCCGTGCGATGCTCGCGATCCTGGGGCTCGACCCCGCCGACCCCGCCTGGGGGCCCGGCACCGGTGGCGACGAGAAGCTGACCGCGGCGGTGGACGTGCTCGTGCGCGGCCTGCTCGACCAGCGTGCCGCCGCCCGCGCTGCCAAGGACTGGGCGAGCGCGGACGCCATCCGCGACCAGATCCAGGCGGCTGGTATCGAGATCGAAGACACCCCCGACGGCCCGAAGTGGAGCATCTGAGCGATGGCAGGTAACAGCAAGCGCCGCGGCGCGGTCGCGAAGGCCGGCACCAAGAAGGGTGCCACCGTGGGCAGCGGCGGTCAGCGCCGGCGCGGCCTCGAAGGCAAGGGTCCGACCCCGAAGGCCAAGGACCGCGAGTACCACAAGGCGCACAAGGTCGCCCAGAAGTCGTCCCCGCAGCGACAGAGCCGGCCGCGCAAGCGTGGCACCGACGCCGAGTGGATCGCCGGCCGCAACCCCGTCGTCGAGGCGTTGCGCGAGGGGGTTCCGGTCACGACCCTGTACGTCGCCGAGGGCGCCGAGCGCGACGGCCGGCTGCGGGAGGCCTTCCGGATGGCGGCCGACCACGGGGTCGCCCTGCTCGAGGTGACCCGTCCGGAGCTCGACCGGCTCACCGACGGTGCCGTGCACCAGGGCCTTGCCGCGCGGGTCCCGGCGTACGAGTACGCCCATCCGGACGATCTGCTCTCCCGGGCCGACGAGGTCGGCGAGCAGCCGCTCGTGGTGGCCCTGGACCAGATCACCGACCCCCGCAACCTGGGCGCGATCGTGCGCTCCGCGGCCGGCTTCGGCGCGCACGGCGTGCTGATCCCGGAGCGGCGGTCGGCGGGCATGACCGCATCGGCCTGGAAGACCTCGGCGGGCGCCGCCTCGCGGATCCCGGTGGCCCAGACGGTCAACCTGGTCCGCCAGCTCAAGGCCTACCAGGAGGAGGGCTGCATGGTCGTCGGGCTCGACATGGACGGCGACGTCGACCTGCCGGCCTTCGAACTGGCCGACGGGCCGTTGGTGGTCGTGGTGGGGGCCGAGGGCGGCGGCCTGTCGCGGCTGGTCCGGGAGACCTGCGACCAGATCGTGTCGATCCCGATGGCCAACTCCGTCGAATCGCTCAACGCCGGCGTGGCCACGTCGGTGACCCTCTACGCGATCGCCCAGGCGCGCGCGGTCTGACCGCCGGATGGCTCGGCCGACAACTCTGCCCACCTGGGCTCGGGTCCTGACCTACGTCGGGGTCTGGGTCGTCCTCGCACTCGCCTCGGCGGTGCTCGTCTTCCTGCACACCGACCGCGAGATCAACGTGGCCAGCCACGATGCGGTGCTGCAGCCGACGTTCTCCGGCAAGGTCGTGCTCGAGTCGGGGCCGGTCCTGCCCGACGTCCGGATCGACTCCGGCTCGCCGATCGGGGTCGACATCACGCTCGGCAAGACCGACGCGGACAGCACCGGAGCGCTGCTCCAGCGGTACGCCTACCTGGCGGGCTCGCCGGAGGGACCCGTGCACGCCGTGCAGGGCGCCGTCGAGGAGATGGCGGTCTCCGCACTTCTGCGGGGCGCCGCGATCGCCGCCATCCCGGTGCTGGTGTGGGCGCTGCTGGGCGCGGCCCGGCGACGCGAACTCCTCGACCCCACACCCTCGGTGCGTGGAGGGGTCGCGGTGCTCACCGCCGCAGCGCTCGGCGTGGTCATCTGGCAGCCCTGGAGCCCGGACGGCGAGGAGCCGGTCGCGGGGGAGTGGGAGCCGCTGGCGACCTTCCTGGGCCCCGAGGTGCCCGTGCCCGAGGAACTCGTGCCCGTCGAGGTGCGCGGTGACGTGACCACCGACCAGACCCAGCGGTTGATCACCTCGGCAGTCGACACCTACGACAAGTCCAAGGTCTTCTACGGTGACGCGGCCGAGGCGGCAGCAGACCTCCCCCTGCGCGAACCGGCCGAGGACGAGATTGTCGTGCTGCTGGTGAGCGACCGGCACGACAACATCGGGATGGACCAGGTGGCTCGGGCGGTCGCCGACGCCGGCGGCGCCACCGCCGTCTTCGACGCCGGCGATGACACCTCCACCGGAGCCGAATGGGAGGGGTTCAGCCTCGACTCGCTGGACGCCGCCTTCCACGACTTCGACCGGTACGCCGTCACCGGCAACCACGACCACGGCGACTTCGTCGGCCAGGACCTGGCCGACAAGGGCTGGACGATGCTGGACGGCGAGATCGTCGAGGGGCCGGGGGAGAGCACGCTGCTCGGCGTCCCCGACCCGCGGTCCAGCGGGCTGGGCAACTGGCGCGACGAGGGCGGCCTCTCCTTCACCGAGGTCGGCGACCGACTGGCGGACGCCGCGTGTGAGGAGGGCCGGGTCGGCACCCTGCTGCTGCACGACGCCAACCTCGGCAAGGAGACGTTGCGCCGCGGGTGCGCCGACCTGGTGGTCGGTGGTCACCTGCACGTGCAGGTCGGTCCCACCAAGGTCGCCGGCGAGGGCGAGGAGCCCGGCTGGACCTACACCAACGGCACCACCGGTGGTGCGGCGTACGCCGTGGCGCTCGGCAGCAAGCCGCGGCGCCAGGCCGAGGTCACCCTGATCACCTATCGGGACGGCCGCCCGGTCGGCATCCAGCCGGTCGAACTGCAGACCAACGGTGTCTTCACCGTGGACGACTACGTCGAGCTCTCCCGCCCGGAGTGATCCGGCGCCGATCGGGCGTGGTCGGGGTTCTTAGCGGGCCCGAGATCCCGCGATCCTCGCCGGTGGCCGACTCGAGACGCGGCGGACATGGAGAAGCCCCGTTCGCTCGGCCAGCATGGCCGAGCGGACGGGGCCCGGGGAGGTCGCTCAGTCCAGGACGGTGGCGGCGAGCCGGTCCAACTGCTCCTCGGTGGTGCCGAACAGGACGTTGTCGGCCATCGCGTTCTTGGCGTACAGGTGGGCGTCGTGCTCCCAGGTGAACCCGATCCCGCCGTGCATCAGCATGGTGTCGCGGGAGGCGACGACGTAGGCCTGGTTGGCCAGCACCCGGGTGGCCGCGGCGGCGGCGCGCACGTCGTCCTGCCCCTCCTCGACGGTCTCCCGCAGGGAGGCGTCCACCAGGGACAGGGAGGTGAACATGTTGGCCACCGGGTGCTTCACGCCCTGGTAGGCGCCGATCGGCTGGCCGAAGGAGTAGCGCTCCTTGGCGTAGGTGGCGGTCAACTCCAAGAGGCGCTCCATGGCGCCGACCTGCTCGGACGCGACCACGACGTTGACCAGGTCCAGGGTCTTGTCGAGCGCGGCCAGACCGTCCCCGGAGAGGGGGGTGGCCGGGGTGTCCTGCATCGTGACCGTCGCCACGCCGCGGACCAGGTCGACGCCCTTGGTGGCGGTGACGGTGAGGCCCTCGGCGTCACGGCGGACCAGGTGCACTCCGGCCCCCTGGTCGCCGCTGGCGATCACCAGCAGCACGTCCGCGTCGGCGCCGTTGAGCACGGCGACCTTGGTGCCGGTGAGTCGGCTCCCCTCGGCGGTGGCGACCGCCCGGGTGGAGAGCTCGGCGGGCACCCAGCTGCGGTTGCCGGGCTCGCTGATCGCGACCGAGCCGATCAGCTCGCCGGCGGCGAGTTGGGGCAGCCACTCCTTCTTGGCCGCCTCGTCGTCCAGTGCCAGCAGGAGTCCTGCGGCCAGCACGGCCGAGGCCAGCAGCGGGGAGGGCACCAGGCCGGCGCCGAGGGGACGGTACGCCGCGGACACGTCGGCGAGGGTGGCGCCCGCACCGCCGTACTCGACCGGGATGGCCAGGCCGGCCAGGCCGAGGTCGTCGGTGAGACGGCGCCACACGGTGGGGTCGAAGGAGGCGTCGGACCCGATCACCTCGCGGACCTTGGTCATCGGGCTGTGCTGCTCGACGAAGCGCCGCACGGCGTCGTGGAGCGCATCCTGCTCGTCGTTGAAGAGAAGGCTCATGGGGACTCCTGGGGCGTCAGTTGCCGAAGCGGATCTGGTTGAACGGGAGGTTGCGGTCGACCCCGGGATCCTTGGGGAGGCCGAGCACCCGCTCGGCGATGATGTTGCGCTGGATCTCGTTGGTGCCTCCGGCGGTGGCGTTGCCCGGGGCGCCGAGCGCCCCCTTCACGACGCCGACCAGTTCCGGGTCGCCGCTGGCGTACAGCGGTCCGAAGACCTCCTGCACGGCCTCGGCCGTCCACAGGTGGAGCTCCGCACCGGCCAGCTTGGCCGCCGAGCCGGCGGCGCCGATCGGGATGCCGGAGGTCGCCCGCTCGTGCAGCAGGCGGCCGAAGGCACGGGTGGAGTTCTCCTTGGCGTAGAGCTCGGCGAGGGTACGACGGACCGAGGGGTCCTCGGTCAGGCCGCGCTCGCCGGCCAGGTCGGCGAGGGTCTCGAAGCTGAGCACGCTCGCCCGCGAGCGACCGCTGGCGCCGATGGTGACCCGCTCGTTGCGCAGCATGATGACCGAGGCCTGCCAGCCCCGGTTGACCTCACCGATCACGGCGTCCGCCGGGACCTCGACGTCGTCGAAGAAGACCTCGTTGAACGGGGAGTCCCCGGTGGCGACCTTGAGGGGTCGGACCGTGACGCCGGGGTGGTGCATGTCGACCACGAACATGGTGATGCCCTGGTGCTTGGGGGCCTCGGGGTCGGTGCGGGCGATGATCGCTCCGAAGTCGGAGAACTGCGCGCCGGTGGTCCAGACCTTCTGGCCGTTGATCACCCAGCCGTTCTCGGTGCGCTTCGCAGTGGTGCGCAGCGAGGCGACGTCCGAGCCGCCGCTGGGCTCAGAGAAGAGCTGGCACCAGATCTCCTCACCGGAGACCATCTTCGGGAGGTGACGCTTCTTCATCTCCTCGGTGCCCAGCTCCATGATGGTGGGCGCGGGCATCCCGAGACCGATCACGAACGGACCGGTCGGCAGGGCGAAGTCGGCGGCCTCCTGGTTGAAGGCGACCTGCTCCGCGGCGCCGAGCCCCTGGCCGCCGTACTCCTTGGGCCAGGTGATGCCGGCCAGGCCGGCATCCCAGAGGGCCTTCTGGAACCGCTTGGACTCCTCGAGGGAGAAGTGGTACTCGTCGGCCTCGTCGTAGGGCTTGGCGTTGGCCTCGAGCCACGCCCGGGCCTTCGCCCGGAACTCATCGATGGGCATGGGGATCCTCTCCTGGGCCGGGCGGGCGTGCGCGACTCGGTCGGTCCCCACCAGGCAGCAACTAGAACACGTTCTCGCGAGCGCGGGGACAGCTTCGTGCTGTGACGCAGCTCATGTCAAGGGGCGGTGCGGATCAGGACTCGTCCAGGAGGCGATCGGCGGCGAACCGGAGCTGGGAGTCGACGTAGGAGGCGGTCAGCTGACCGTTGAGCCAGTCGATCACGCTGGAGACCCAGAGCGACTCGAGGACGGCCAGCGCCTTGCGCTGATCGGAAGTGGGGTGGTGGTCGACGCCCCAGGCCGCCAGGGTGGCGATCTCGCTGAACCGGGTGGACTTGGGCCGGGGCTCGCCCTCCGGGTCGAGCTGGAGCGGGCGCGGCGTCTGGAAGGAGCTCATCGCGGCGTGGGCGAAGCCGCGGCTGCGCCCCATCGCGTGGAAGGCACGGATGAAGGCCTCGGCCGCGCGTCCGGAGGCGGAGTGCTGGCGTGGCGGGCGGCGGGTGATGTCGCTCTCGAGCGCCTCGAGCTGGGCGCCGATGGCGGCCCGGAGCAGTTCGTCCTTGGAGGGGTAGTACCGGTAGAGCGTGGCCAGCGCGACCGGTGCTCGCCGGGCCACCTCGCGCATCTGGACCCCGTCGTACCCGCCCTCGGTGGCGAGCTCGGTGGCCACCTCGATCACACGCTCGGCGCGGAACGCCCGGGCCTCGGGGGTACGGCGGGTCACGATCTGGTCGGTCATGCCCTGCTCCCTTCTGGGGACGACTCCGCACCGATGTGGCGCGTGATGCTGGTGGGGTGAGCGGGCACTCTACTGTCCCGCTGATCCTGCCTGCGGTGGGCGCCGGAGATCGGCCGCGCGCGGCGTCGACCCTGTGCGAACACCTCGACGGGAAGGTCGGACAGACTCACGGGGCGGCTCCTGGCTCGCTCGTCGCCGCTCGATGCGGCCGAGAGGGAGAACGAGTTCTCGTTTGCGGAGCCAACTGCACCCGGCGGACTGTGTCAAGGACCACACGGCCCGTGCGCCGCACGCTCGAGGTGGTGCAGTCGGGTCAGCCGGCTCCGAGGTCGGTGCTGGGGCGGTGCGGGAAGACGGAGTCGACGTAGGAGCGGGCGGCATCGAAGATCTCGACCTCGAAGCCAGCCTGCTCGGAGAGCTGCCGGCGGTGCGTCAGCACCTCGTGGAAGATCTGTGCCGCCTGCATCTTCTCGCTCTGGTCGGCCGGGATCATCCTCGTGATCGGGTCGTAGACCTCGCTCAACCAGCGGGCGGCGACCACTCCCCGGGGCAGTCGCCCGAGCTCGTGGGCGGCGGTGTAGGACGCCAGGTCGTTGAGCAGGTGGCGCGCCTGGGCGTCCTCGACCTCCAGGCCGGTCAGCTCGCGCAGTTCGCGGCGGTGATGACCGAGCTCGACCACCCTGGGGGTGATCCGGATCTGTTCTCCGTCCACATCGGTGACGAGATCGAGTTCGTCGACGTCGAAGCCGAGGTCGTTGAGCCGCTCGACCCGGCGCTCGACGCGCCACAGCTCGTCCGCGCCGACGTACTCCTCGCCGGTGAGTTCGTCCCAGAGGCTGTCGTAGCGCCTCCGGATCCTCTCGATCACCGCCATCGCGTCCACCTCCGCGCCGGCCCCCGCGGCGAGGTCGAGCAGTTCGGCGAACACGTTCTCGCAGCCCACCGTGACGTCGTGCTCGCGCAACCGATCGGAGAGCGGGTCCTTGAGCTCACCGGTCTCCGCGTCGACCAGGTAGGCGGCGTACCCGCCCGCGTCGCGGCGGAAGAGCACGTTCGAGAGGGACACGTCCCCCCAGTAGAAGTCCGCCAGGTGGAGACGCACGAGCAGCACCACCAGTGCGTCCACGAGTTTCTCCAGGGTCGCGCCGCCGGGCCCGTGCTCGAAGATGCTGCGGTAGGGGAGCGAGTACGCCAGTCGCTCGGTCATCAGCACGGCCGGAAGGTCCTCCCCCTTCTCATCCTTGCGCCCCGTCACGACCGCCTGGGGGGTGACCGCCGGCAGCGACATCCGATGCAGGTCGCGCAACATCCGGTATTCGCGGAACGCGAAGTGGTCGGTCGTCTCCTTGACCGCGAACAGCCGGTCGGCCACGCGGATCATTCGCACCACGTGTCGCGAGAGCCCCAGCCGGCTCGGCACGACGACCCCGATCGGAGTCTCCGGCCAGTCCGTCAGCGGGGTGGACCAGGGCAGGCCGAAGGTCGCCGGCTCCGGCCTGGTCGCCACGATGCGCAGCGCCATGGGCCAACCTTAGGGAACCACCGATCGATCACGCCTGCTGCGCGCTTGCCAGGGCGTCGCGGGCGGGTGTTCCTGCGCCACGTCGCTGTCGCCAGAACCGCCCGGGGGTCGGGGCCAGCGGCGGGCTACGTCTAGGATGGCGGCGCCTCTCAGGCACGCCGGTGTAGCTCAGTTGGTAGAGCGTCTTACTTGTAATAAGAGGGTCGCGGGTTCGATTCCTGTCACCGGCTCGCGGGGCCGTCCGACGGCGCGAGCGTGTCCTCACGGCCGTGCCGGAGGACGGGGCGCACGGCGCCCTCTCGAGTGGGGTGGCCTCGGGGTGGAGGACGGGTGCGCCCGGGCAGGTGCTCAACCGGATCCCGAGCGAACGCTGCGGGCGACGAGGTGTGACGAGCCCGACGGGCGTACGGGCGCATCGCCGGGCATGTTCGGTGGTGCGACCGGCGCCCAGCGCATACGGTCGAGTCGCACACACGAGGAGGCGCGATGAGCGAGCAGGACGAGACCGACGGGGTGGAGCTGGACTTCGACCTCGATCAGCCCGAGATGAACGTGACCTGCCCGGACGGCTGGATGGTGCACTTCCAGCACGGGAAGGTGGCTGACAAGGCGCACATCGTGGAGTTCTCCACGGGCGTGGGCGAGACCCGGTTGGGCGACGCGGTCGACATGGTGCTGGGCATCGCCGAGTCCCTGATGGATGCCAACTACATGGCGACACCGGACGAGGAGTCCGAGATCGCGCTCGGTTGGGATCCGCTGGGCGACGTGTTCGATCCGGAGGGCAACAAGATCGACCTCGATCAGGACTGAGCCAGATCGAGATCGCGGGCCCGCCCCGGACGGGTCGGGCTCAGCGCAGCCGACGGACCGGGAAGTTCTCGGGCGGGTTCGCGATCGCGTCCTGGGCGCCGATCAGAGCCATCTCCTCACGCCCGGCCTCGACGGTGGCCGAGAGGACGGCGTACATCGTGGAGGCGACCTTGGCGAGTGCTTCGGCAGGGGTGGCCCCGCCGCCGAGGTGAGCCAGGTAGAGCGCGGTGGTGACATCACCACCACCCTTGGCGGTGAGCGGGAGCAGCGGGGTCGTGACCGCCCAGGCGCCCGCGTCGGAGACGGCGATCATGTCCAGGCTGCCCTCGGCGACGTCCGAGGTGAGCACGCTGGTGACCAGTACGTCGGAGGGCCCGGTCGCGCGGACGGCGTCCACGGCGTCGAGCACCTCGGCGTGGGTCGTCGTGGTGCGGCCGGCGAGGAAGTCCAGCTCCCAGTGGTTGGGCGTGATGATGTCGGCGGCCGGGACGACCTGGTCCCGCATGAACTCCGGGATGCCCTCCTTGACGAAGAAACCGCGGCCGACATCGCCCATCACCGGGTCGCAGCAGTAGACGGCCTCCGGGTTGGCCGCCTTCACCCGGGCCACCGCGTCCAGCACGACCGCGCCCATCGATGGGTCGCCCTGGTAACCCGACAGCACGGCGCCGATCTGCGGGAAGGCGCCCCGCTCCTCGACCCCGAGCAGGACCTCCGCGACGTCGGCGGGGGCCAGCAGCGGACCGCGGGTGGCGCCGTACCCGGTGTGGTTGGAGAAGTGGACCGTCAGCACCGGGTAGACCTCGTGACCGAGCCGCTGCAGCGGGAAGACCGCGGCGGAGTTGCCGGCGTGACCGTAGGCGACCGAGGACTGGATCGAGAGGATCTGCACAGTCGTCATAGTAGGACCGCTCGGGGGCGTCGCCGGTCTCGGCCCGGTCGGGTGGTCTGATGGTGGCATGAGCACGATGAGCTACCGGCCGCTGGGTGATTCCGGACTGATGGTGAGCGCGGTGGGGATCGGCTGCAACGCCTTCTCCCGACGCGTCGACCTCGACGGGGTCCGCGACATCCTCGGCGCCGCCCGCGACACCGGGATCACCCTGCTCGACACCGCGGACAGTTACGGGATCGCCCCGGGTGCCTCGGAGGAGATGATCGGGGAGGCGATCGCCGGCCAGCGCGAGCACTTCGTGGTGGCCACCAAGGCCGGGCTCCCGGTCGGGCGTGCGAACGGGCCCGACTTCGGTGCCCGCGGCTCGCGGCACTACCTGCGCCGGGCGGTGGAGGCCAGCCTGCGCCGGCTCCGGACCGACCGCATCGACCTGTTCCAGATGCACCGCTTCGACCCCGTCACGCCGATCGAGGAATCGCTCGGCGTCCTCACCGACCTGGTGCGCGAGGGCAAGATCTCTTACCTCGGCTGCTCCAACTTCGCCGGCTGGCAACTCGCCGACGCCGACTGGACGGCGCGCACCGCCGGGTTCGAGCGGTTCGTGTCGGTGCAGAACCGCTACTCGCTCCTGGACCGCAGCATCGAGGACGAGGTGGCGCCCGCGGCAGAGCGGTTCGGCGTGGGGATCCTGCCGTTCTTCCCCCTGGAGTACGGCCTGCTCACCGGCAAGTATCGGCGCGGGCAGGACGCCCCGGAGGGGACCCGGATCGCGCTGGACTCCCGAGGCGCCTCCTGGCTGGCCGACGCGGACTGGGACACCATCGAGGCGCTCGAGGCGTACGCCGCGGCACGCGGCCTCCGTCCGGTCGACGTCGCGATCTCGGGGCTGGCCGCACAGCCGGCCGTCGGATCCGTGATCTCCGGGGTCACCACCGCCGATCAGGTGCGCACCAACGCCCAGGCCCTCAGCTGGGAGCCCACCCCCGAGGACCTCGTCGAACTGGACTCAATCACCTCCGGGACGTCTTCCGACGGGTCACTCTGAGCCCCAGACCGCCGTACTGCGGTCGCCGCTCACGCCCCGGGCGGTCGTCGGCTATCTTGCGGTGACCATTCGTCACCGAACGCAGCGAGGAAACAGATGCTCAGGAGATTGCTGATCGGACTGACCGGGGCCCTGGTGCTGGTCGTCGTCTCCACGAGTGCGGCCTGGGCCTGGGAGCAGACCCAGCACGCCAAGGACGGCAACTCGCGCGGGGACTACAGCTGCTCCTCGCGCGTCTCGGACGACGAGCAGTCCTATGAGGTGTCCTGCTGGGTCCACGACGCGAAGTGCGACGATCGCGGCGTCTACGTCCAGAGTCGGTTCGAGGTCGGCCAGGGTCGGGCCTATGAGCAGGGGGACTGGGTCCGGAGCACCCCGAACGCCGGCGGGTGCGGCAAGCGCAAGCTCACCGACTGGAAGCGGCACGGCAACGGGCTGTACACGAAGGACATCAACTGGGTGCACTTCCGCCTCTGCATGGACGAGCCCCTCGCGACCGACACCTGCTGGGCGGGTACCGAACAGCAGGCCCGCTGAGGCCGAGCCCGCTCCCGACGGTGCTGCCGGGTGGCCGCACCAGGGGCGCGGGCGTCAGCCGGCCCGCGGCTCCAGGCTCCAGTCGACCGGGGCTCCGCCCTGGTCGAGGAGCAGTCGGTTCACCCGGGAGAACGGCCGCGAGCCGAAGAATCCGCGCCGCGCGGACAGCGGGGAGGGATGCGCCGACTCCACCCACGGGACGCCGGCCAGCATCGGCTTGAGGCTCTGGGCGTCGCGGCCCCACAGGATCGCGGCCAGTGGGCCGCCCCGGCGTACCAAGGCCTCGATCGCGCACTGCGTGACCTCCTCCCAGCCGCGGCCGCGGTGGGACGCCGGGGCGCCCGGCTGCACGGTGAGTACCCGGTTGAGGAGCATCACCCCCTGATCCGCCCAGGCGGTGAGATCGCCGTGCTCCGGTGGGACCAGGCCCAGGTCGGAGGCGAGCTCGGCGTAGATGTTGCGCAACGAGGCGGGCAGCGGTCGCACATGCGACTCCACCGCGAAGGAGAGCCCGATGGGGTGACCCGGGGTGGGGTAGGGGTCCTGCCCGACGACGAGCACCCGCACCTCGGCCAGCGGCCGTTGGAAGGCCCGGAAGATGTGGTCGCCGGCCGGGAGGTAGGCGCGGCCGGCGGCGAGTTCCTCCCTCAGGAACCCGCCCATCCGGGCGATCCGGTCCTCGACCGGCGCCAACGCCTTCGCCCAGTCGGGAGCCATCAGCCCCTTGTCCACGAGTCCGGCGAGTGCGCTCATGGCCGCAGGGTAGCCAGTGCCCATGCCCCCGGCGGCCCGGGGCGAACGTGCCCGCTCGACCACGCCTCGGCTCAGGGGAGGCCACCGCGGCCTCGGGGCGCCCGACTGCTCCGTTCGCGGAGGAGGGCGGCGAAGTCGTCGTGGACGAACCCTCCTGCCCAGTAGTGTCGCGACCATGCCGCCGGACGGCGGCGAGCTGGGTCCACTCGCAACACGAGAAGGAGTAGGCAGATGAGGTTCGGGATCTTCATTCCTCAGGGGTGGCGGATGGATCTGGCGGGCATCGACCCGGAGGCCCAGTGGCGGACGATGCACGAACTCGCGCAGCGCGCCGACGCCGTCCCCGGGTGGGAGTCGCTGTGGGTCTACGACCACTTCCACACCGTGCCCAAGCCGTCGGTGGAGGCCACCCACGAGGCCTGGACCCTGATGGCGGCCTTCGCTGCTACCACCTCGCGGATCCGCCTGGGTCAGATGTGCACCTGCATGAGCTACCGGCCGCCGACGTACCTCGCCAAGGTCGCGACCACCATCGATCATGTCTCCGGCGGCCGGGTGGAGATGGGCATCGGCGGTGGCTGGTACGAGCACGAGTGGCGCGCCTACGGCTACGGCTTCCCGAGCCCGGGTGAGCGTCTGGGCCGACTGCGCGAGGGCGTGCAGATCTTCCGGCAGGCGTGGACGACGGGTGAGGCGACCCTGGACGGCAAGCACTACCAGGTCGATCGGGCGATCTGCCGGCCGCTCCCGCTGCAGACCACCAGCCCCACCAACCGGATCCCGATGTGGATCGCGGGCGGAGGGGAGAAGGTCACGTTGCGGATCGCAGCGGAGTACGCCGACTACACCAACTTCTCCGGAGCGCCCGAGGCCTTCGCGGCCAAGTCGGACATCCTGCGTGAGCACTGCACGAGCCTGGGCAGGGACTTCGATGAGATCACCCGGAGTGCCAACTACAACGTCGTGATCGGCGAGACCGAGGGCGACGTACGGGACAAGCTCGCCTGGTTCGAGGAACACCTCGCCGGGCCGGCCGGAGCACAGCGGGCGGCCCGCGTCGCCCACGACCTCTCCCAGGGCCCCCTCGTCGGCACCCCCGAGCAGGTCGCCGAGAAGCTCCGGGAGTTGGAGAAGGTCGGCCTCGGCTACGCCATCACCTACTTCGCCGACGCCGCCTACGACCGCACGTCGATGGAACTCTTCGAACAACAGGTGATTCCCGCCCTCGGTTGAGTTGGCCTTCCCGGGCGGTCGAGTTGGGGGTTGTGGGCGGTCGAGTCGGGCCTCCCGGAGTGGCGGGGCGTGCGCGGCCGACTCGATGGTTCGGGAGGACCGACTCGATGGTTCGGGAGGACCGACTCGATGGTCCGGGAGGACCGACTCGACCGCCCACAACCCCCAACTCGACCGTCCGGGAGGACCGACTCAACGGGTCAGGGGGAGGAGACCTGGTCGAGCCAGGTGGTGAGGACGGGCCAGGTGGAGGTGCGGGCAGCGCGGCCGGTGAGCATGCCCAGGTGGCCGCCGGGCACGACCTCGAGCCGGACCTCCCGGGCCCCCTCGAGCAGCGGTACGACGGCACGCACGGCGTCCAGCGGGGTGATCGCGTCGCCGGCGCCGGCGAGGACCAGGGTGGGGGCGGTGAGGTCGGCGAGGGCGACGGTGCGCCCGCCGAGCACGACCCGGCCGGTGGCGATCTCGCTGCCGCCGAGCAGCCGGTGGTAGAGCTGGCCGAAGGCGCGACCGGGGTAGGCGGTGGTGGACGCGGTGAACCGATCCACCGCCTCGAGCTGGGCGAGGTAGTCGGGGTCGTCCAGATGGGAGGCGACCGCCAGCGGCCTGCCCAGGAGCCGGTCCACGGGACCGAGTTGCAGGGTTCGGCGGAGCAGCGGGCCGGGCAGGTCGCCGAACAACCGACGGCCTTGGGGGCGACGGTCTCCGGCCAGGGGAACCTGCGGGCTCGGCGGTGCCAGCATCGGCACCGAAGCGAGGTCGAACGGGGAGCCCAGCACGGTGAGCGAGCCGATCGGAAGGTCGGGGCGGTCGGCGGCGCCCAGGGCCGCGAAGATGCCGCCCATGCTCCAGCCGACCAGGTGGACCGGCCGGCCGCCGGCATCTGCCGAGACGCTCTCCACCGCGGTGGGGACGACGTCGTCCACCCAGGGGGCGAGGTCGAGATCTCCGCCGTGGAGGTCGATCCGCTCGTAGTCGACCAGATAGGTGGGCCGACCGGTGTCGACCAGGTGCTCGGCCAGCGAGCAGCCCCGGCGCAGGTCGTAGCAGAAGGCCGGCGCGGCCACCGGTGCCACCAGGAGCACCGGGTCGACGCCTGGGTCCATCCCCGGCTCGCCCACAGGATCGGCGTGCGCGGCGGTCGTCCCGCCGGGCCGATAGCGGTACACCTCCCGCAGCGGGCCCTCGTCGATCAGGGTGCGCGGCATCGGGCGCAGGTCGGCCAGGCCGCCGTACACCAGGGCCTCGGTGAGGTGACCGGCCGCGGCACGGACGGCGTTGAGGATCGCCTCGGGACGAGGGAACAACGCGATGACGTGCCTCCCGATGGTGTGGTGCCTGGGGGTCGTGGCCGCCCCGCCCGCATCATGACCCGGGCCGCCGGCCTCGCCGATGAGCGTACCCGCCGCGCGGGTCGACATTCCGCTCGCTGCCTCGGTCACCGCCGCCTGTCACGGGTGCTGCTCATCGAGCGCGCCCAGTCATCGCGCACCAAACCTCCGGCCACCGGGTCGCGCGGATCACCGGGCGAGGCCGTCATGAACGATCACGCAGCGGTGAGCAGCCCGACGATACGGCGCCGGACGGGGGCTCACGCAGCGGGTTCCTGCGCGGCCGGACGCGGACCGAACTCCTCACCGAGCAGCTCCACGACTCCGTCGTAGAGCTCGGGCATGAACATGGTGCGGGAGAGCAGCAGCCGGTCCGCAGGCACATGGACGACGGTGATGGCCATGCCCGCCCGCACGTGCGCCGAAGGGATCGGACCCTCCTCGGTGAAGGTCATGATCAGGTCCGGGAAGTCGGCGATCCGGGCGCCGCGCTGGTTCAACGTCATGTACTCGTTGACCACCCCCAGGTCGGTGCCGTCCTCGAGCTCGATCCGGCCGACGTCGAGCCCCGAGCGCTGCTCCAGGTCGGCGACGCGGACGCGGGCACGGGTGACCACCGAGCCACCCAGATGGGCGACCGCGGCATCCACGCCGCCGGCCAGGTAGCGCTCCCCGAGCGTGATCGCGGCCGAGATCGCACCGGGCGCGCCGTGCGTGGCGGCGTACTCCACGGAGACCGGGTTGCGGGCGACGGCCACAAGGCCGCCGGCCTCGATCGAGGCCTGCCGGACGACGCCCGCGGCCGCCTGGAGCGAGCCGGTGGCGACGCCGCTGACCCTCCGGGCGCCCCGGCCACCGGCGTAGGCCTGGCGGGAGACGTAGCCCTCCTCACGGTGGAGGCCCAGGGCCCCCATCGACCCGGTGGGGTGGGCGCGTCCGTTGCAGGCCAGGTCGAGGACCGGAAGCTGGGACATCGCGGCGTGAAACCAGCCGTTGATGGTGGTCTGGGAGCCGTTCTCGTTGGTGTTGATCGCTGCCAGGGTCTGTCCGGCGGGCAGGGTCTGCTCCAGCCCACGGATCGTGGCGAGCATGTCGGCTGGGGCCATCTGCGGGTCGGGTGCGGCCGGGGCTCCCACCAGGGCGACCGTCGCGGCCAGGACGTCGGGGGCGAACTCGTCGACCGACCAGAGTTCGACTGCGCCGGAGGCCAGGGCGTGCCGGGCGGTGGCGAGGCCGGGCTCGATCAGCCCGCCCCCACCACCGCCGAGGATCGCACCGCCGAGGACGGCCGTCTCCACGTCGTCGAACGAGAGCACACGTTTCACTTGATGACCGCCTTGATGGATCCGGAGAAGAAGCTGTACAGAGCGTCACCGGCGATGGCGCCGCCGGCGAAGACCTCGAGTTCGGACTTGGCCTCGGGGCCGCGCCACCGCAGGACCAGCACCCGGACGGCCAGGCCGATCGCGACCAGCCAACCGGCCGCGGGGGTCGAGATCAGCAGACCGGTGGCGAACAGGATGCCGAGCTGGCGCCGCGAACCGCCGATCAGCTGGAGGAGCGCCCCGGGAACGGCCCACAGCAGGAGGTCCCGCGCAACGTCGGAGGAGACACCGGCGTCGATGGCGGCGACGTACGCCGCGTCGATCGGCGCCGTCATGCCGTTGTCGAAGAAGTACTGGTAGGAGAGCGAGACCACGACGATCGCGACCACGAAGCCGATCATCCCGGCGATCAGCTGCTGGCGACGGCCCTCGAGTTCGAAGCGCGGATCGGCGCCCTCCCCGCGCAGCATGTGCCCGGCCTTGAGGTCGTAGCCCATGTCCGCGAAGGCGGGACCGGTGGCCGCGGAGAAGCCGGCGAGGACCACGAGGGCCTCGGGTGGGAAGCCGATCAGCATGCCGATGATCAAGGTGATCAGCGCCACCGCGAACGCCGGGAACCAGCCGGAGTGCATCGCGGCGATGCCGACGATGAGTTCGTGGACGAAGGCTGCCACGGCGCCGTACACCACGAAGCCGATCAGCATCGGCACCGACATGTCGGTCCAGATGCCGGTGCCCAGGCACAGCAGGATCATGATCGCGACGTAGCCGGCCGAGCCGAGACCGAGGGAGCGGCTCAGGTCGGGGGCGGTGGAGCCTGCCCCGGCGCTACCGTCGGCCCGCTCGGCGGCGGGAGGGGTGCCACGCGACGTCCTCTTGCGGGACACCGCGCGACCGACCTGGATCAGGGCGACCACGCCGGCGCCGATCATCAGGCCGTGGGGGATGTAGTGGGCGTTGAGGTCGAGGCCGAACACCGGCAGGGAGTATCCGCCGAACAGGAGGCCGCAGCCGAAGGCGATCATCGCGGCCAGAGTGCCGATCAGGGCGACGCCGAAGGCGGACATCGGCAGCGAGAAGACGGCGCCGGCGACTCCGACGGCGAGGCCCAGACCCAGTAGGCGGGCGCCCTTGCCACCCTCGTCGCCGGCCTTGATCGCCTCGGCCGCGGCGACGCCCGGCGGCCAGGTGCCGGTCGCGGGGAAGGCGGTGGAATCGAACATGCGGTAGAGCAGGTACGCATCGAGCAGCATCGCGCAGGAGACGCCGATGAGCATCGGCACGATCAGCGCGGGCTCACCGAAGATGAACGGGATGCCGATCGGTAGGAAGAGCGAGTTCGCGGCGCCGAAGGTCGCCGACGAGATGCTGGTCTGGGCCAGGTTCTGGGCGTGGATGCTGCGGAATCCGCGCATCAGGGTGATCGGCACCCGGGCGAGCGCCATCGCGACGAGGGCTCCGACCAGTGAGGTGGCGGGGGTGATGCCCAGCGTGGCCAGGATCTGGATGCCCACGATGGCGCCGAAGAAGCTGAGCAGGACGGTGAGCACGAGGTTGGCCGGCGCGAGTGCCCGCGGGTGGGCACCGTTCCGAGTCGGGCCAGCGGTGCTGGTGGTCATGGGATCTCCCTGCGAACCGGTCCGACACCGCTCACTTCCTCGTGAGTCTAAGAATCTGGAACCAGAGTTAATAATATGGAACAGTGTGCGTGGGGTTCCCCATCACGTCAACCCTGCGGCCGCGACGCGGAGTCGGATGCGTCATGATCGCCGTCCGAGGTGGAAGGAGACCGGTATGAGCACGCTCGCCAACGCCCGTGCCGTACTTGAGTTGATCGTCGCGCGGGGGCGGGAGATCACGGTCTCCGACGTCGTCGCGGAGCTGGGCGTGCCGAAGAGTTCGGCCTCACGGACACTGAGTGAGATGGCCAAGCACGGTCTGCTGGTCCGTGACTCCTCGCGGGCGTACCGGCCGGCCCCGCTGGTGATCTCGGCCGCCCAGGTGGCCGGCGGCTCCCGCAGTGTGCTCGCCGTCCTCGAGGAGTCCCTCGAGGTTCTGGTCGCGGCCACCGGCTACACCGGGTATGTCAACGTGCTGGACGGGCGGGACTCCGTCGTCCTCCTCCTTCGGATGGGCAGCAACGTCCTGCAGGCCCACACGCCGCCGGGCTACCGCGCACCCGCCTTCGCCACCTCGATGGGCAGGGCGATCCTGTCCCGCTCCGACCGCGCCACGGCGCTGGGGGACCCCCGCCTGGGCGCCGACTACGGATCGGCGCCGTCGACGGCCGAGGAACTGGGCGAGGATCTCGACATCGTCCTACGTCGCGGCTGGTCCTACTCCCGGGGTGAGTACGTCGACGGGGTCTTCGGCGTCTCCGCGGCGGTGCGCGATCCGGCGACCGGTCAGGTGCACGGAATCGGGATCGCGATCGCCTCCGACGAGGTGGCTCCCCAGCTTCGGGACGAGATGGGGGCCGCGGTCCGTGCCGCCGCGGGAAAGGCCGGACGGGCCATCGGGGACGACTACTGGGTGAGCGGGCCGGACGGTCGGTAGCCGACCGCCGAGGTGGGTCAGGCGCCGTTCAGGTCGTGGCCGCGTCCGGCGCCCACGTCGGCGAGATCGGTGAGGAAGCGGGCCGCCCAGGCAGCGACGTCGTTGCGGGAGACCTGGCGGCGCATCGCCCGCATCCGTCGGCTCCGCTCCTTGGGGGAGGCGCGGAAGGCCTCGAGGAACGCGGACTTCATGCCGTTCAGGTCATAGGGGTTGACCAGCCAGGCCTGTCGGAGTTCCTCGGCCGCGCCGGCGAACTCGCTGAGGACCAGGGCGCCGTCGTCCTCGAACCGGCAGGCGACGTACTCCTTCGCGACGAGGTTCATGCCGTCGCGGTAGGGGGTCACGACCATCACATCGGCGGCGCGGTACATCGCGGCCATCTCCTCGCGGGGATAGGAGGAGTGCAGGTAGGCGATCGCGGGGCGACCGATCTGACCGAGGTCGCCGTTGAGCCGTCCGACCAGCCGGTCGATCTCGTCGCGCAGCAGGCGGTACTGCTCCACCTGTTCGCGGCTGGGCACGGCCACCTGGATGAAGACGGAGTCCTCGACGTCGATCTCGCCCTCGCGGACGAGCTCGCCGTACGCCCGCAGCCGGGCGTAGATGCCCTTGGTGTAGTCGAGCCGGTCCACGCCGAGGAAGATCTTCGCCGGATCGCCCAGCATCTGCCGGATCTCCTTGGCGCGCTGATTGACCGATTCGGACCGGGCCAGCTCCTCGAAGCCGGCGTAGTCGATCGAGATGGGGTACGCCGCGGCGTGGACCGTGCGGCCGTCGGGCAGGTGCACCTGGCTGCGCTGGGTGCGGTGTCCGACGCGCTGCCGCACCAGGCGGACGAAGTTCTGGGCGGCCGCGGGGGTCTGGAAGCCGACCAGGTCCGCCCCGAGCAGTCCTTCGAGGATCTGTCGCCGCCACGGGAGCTGCTGGAACAGCTCGGAGGGCGGGAAGGGGATGTGCAGGTAGAACCCGATCCGCAGGTCCGGTCGGAGCTCGCGCAGCATCGCCGGGACGAGTTGGAGTTGGTAGTCCTGCACCCACACGGTGCCGCCCTCGGCGGCGACCTCGGCGCATCGCTGCGCGAAGCGGCGGTTGATCGACTGGTAGGAGTCCCACCACTCCCGGTGGAACTCCGGCTTGGCCACGACGTCGTGGTAGAGCGGCCACAGGGTGGCGTTGGCGAAGCCCTCGTAGAACTCCTCCACCTCCTGCGCCGAGAGGGAGACCGGCACCAGGTGGAGGCCGTCGTCCTCGAACGGCTCCAGGCCCGACTCGGTGCCGCCGGGCCAACCGACCCACACGCCGTCCTGGCGCCGCAGGACCGGCTCGAGCGCGGACACGAGCCCGCCGGGGGACTTGCGCCAGCCGCTCGTGCCGTCCGACATCGTGACCCGGTCGACCGGGAGGCGATTGGCAACGACCACGAGTTCGGACTGCACGGTCCCGACCCTAGCCGTCCCGGTGGTCTGCGGTGCTGGGTTCCACGGATGAGGACGCCGGGCGGGGGCGGGCGAGGGTGAGCACCCCGAGCACCACCAGCCCGGCGAGGAGGGCCCAGAAGGCCGCTCCGATGCCGAGCACCGTCACCCCGCTGGCCGCCACCACGAAGGTGACCACGGCGGCCTCGCGGTGCCCGGCGGCGTCCTCGCCCATCGCACCGGCCAGGGATGAGGCAAGCGTCGGCAACAGCGCCAGCCCGGCCACCGCGGCCAACACCGCGGGGGCAGTGGCGACCAGGGTGGTCAGGGCGGTGGCCGCGACCGCCAGGGCGAGGTAGACCCAACCGGCCACCCACACCGCACGCCAGCGCTGCCGCGGGTCGGGATGGGTCTCGGGCGAGGCCGCCAGCGCGGCCGTGATCGCCGCCAGGTTGATCGCGTGCCCGCCGAAGGGGGCGCCCAGTACGGTGCCCAGCCCGGTGACCGTCATGCTCGAGCGCCACGGCACCCGGAAACCGTAGGAGGCCAGGACGGCGACACCCGGCACGTTCTGGGAGGCCATCGTGACGACGTACAGGGGCAGTGCGACTCCGAGCACCGAGGCCCAGGTGAGGGTGGGTACGACGGGCGCCAGGGTCGGTAGCAGCGGCCCGGACAGACCGCCGTCCCGGGCGGCAGCGAGGCCCAGCACCAGGAGTGCGGCCCCGAAGGCGGCCGGGGCGGCCCAGCGTGGCGCGAGCCGGAGCAGTGCGAGCCACACCAGCACCACCGGCACGACCAGGACGGGTTCCTCGACGAGCCCGCGGACCGGGGCCAGGCAGAGCGAGACCAGTACCCCGGCGAGCATCGCCTGGGCGAGGGCGGTGGGGATCGCGGTCACCAGCCGGCCGAGCAGAGACCAGACTCCGGTGAGCAGGACGAGCAGTCCGACGACGAGGAATGCGCCCACCGCCGCGGCCCACCCTCCGGAGACGGCGCCGCTGCTGGCGAGCAGGGCCGCCCCCGGAGTCGACCAGGCGAGGACCAGCGGCATCCGGTGGTGGTGGCTGAGCCAGAGCATGCCGACCGCCTGGGTGACACAGAGCGCGACCAGCCCCGAGGCAGCCTGGGCCGAGGTCGCCCCGACCGCGTGGAGGCCGGCCAGCACGACCGCTGAGGAGCTGGTGAAGCCCACCAGCGCGGTCGTGACCCCGGCGAGGGTCAGGTGTCGATCGGCCACCAGGGAACTCTAGTTCCGGTCCCGGTCGGTGGTCCCGAGAGGCCGGCCACACGGCCGGCGTACACGCCGCGCGGAGAACTACATCGCTGTGGTTCGCGGGTTAGAGTGAGCCCCGACGAGCACCACTCTGGACTTCCTTGGGGGATCGCATGGATGCGGCCAACGCTTTGCCGGGCAACGAGTCGGACGAGCCCGGGCTGAGCGAGCGCGATCAGGGCATCCTCGAGTTCGAGCGGCACTGGTGGAAGTACGCCGGCGCCAAGGAGTCCGCCGTGCGGGAGAAGTTCGACATGTCCTCGACCCGCTACTACCAGGTGCTCAACGCACTCATCGACCGCCCCGAGGCGCTGGCGGCCGACCCGCTGCTCGTCCGTCGGCTGCGCCGTCTGCGCGCGGCCCGGCAGCGGCAACGCTCCGCACGACGCCTCGGCTTCGAGATCTGAGAGAACCCATGCGTGCCTTCCTTCCCCGTTCCCGGCACTCCGAATACCGCTCCCGGACCGCGCGCCCGCGCGACGAACGCGGCGCCGTACTGTCCTCGCCGGTGGTGCTGCTGAGCGTGGCGGCCGTCGCCGTCGCCGCGGTGGCCTTCTTCGCCACCGGTGATGACCAGCCCGAGGAGCGTGACATCACCCCGGTCGCCGAGGCACCCTCGGCCACCACCTCGCCGAGCGCGACCTCCTCGCCCACCGCCGAGCCGACCCAGAAGAAGCCCAAGCCGAAGCCCAAGCCCAAGCCGATCGAGCGGGGTCAGACCTACGTGGTCGTCTTCAACAACTCCGGCATCACCGGTCTCGCCGGCGAGGTCAGCGGCCAGGCGTCCTCGGCCGGCTGGAACGTCGTCGGCGCGGACAACTGGTACGGCACCATCCCCGACAACACCGTCTACTACCCCGGTGGCATGGAGCGCGAGGCCGAGCAACTGGCGCTGGATCTCGGGATCGACCGGGTCAGCGCCGCGGTCGACCCGATGCAGATGGATCGCCTGACCGTCATCCTGACGTCACCCTTGGATTGAGCAGCGGCCCACCGGGGGTGCGAGGCTGAAGGCATGGAGTTCGTCTCGCCCGACGGTGCCGCCCGGTACGCCGCCCTGACCGCGGTGGCCTCCGAAGCACTGGTGGCCCTCGACTTCGACGGCACCCTGGCGCCGATCGTCGAGGACCCGGAGCAGGCTCGGATCCACCCCGAGGCGGGCGAGGTGCTGGTCGAGTTGGCCGCGCACGTCCGCGCGATCGCGGTGGTGACCGGACGACCGGCCCGTCAGGTCCTCGACCTGGGCGGGCTGGAATCGGTCGGCGATGCCCTGGCCGAGCACGGCACCGAGCTGCACGTGTTCGGCCAGTACGGCAACGAACGATGGAGCACCGAGCATCGCCGGATCCGTAGCCCGCGGCCCCCGGCCGGCCTCTCCTCCTTCGAGCGCGGCCTGCCGCGTCTCCTGCGCGAACACGACGCCGCCGAGGCCTGGGTCGAGGAGAAGGGCCTGGCCGTCGCCGTCCACACCCGCCGGATGCCCGACCCCGAAGGCGCCTACCAGCGACTGCTGCCGGCGCTGCGGGAGCAAGCTGCGGCCCACGACCTGATCCTCGAGCCCGGCCGTCAGGTCATCGAGGTGCGCGCACCCGGCATGGACAAGGGCATCGCCGTCGACACCCTGGTCGACCGGGTGGGTGCGCGCGGCATCCTGTTCGCGGGCGACGACCTGGGCGACATCGACGCGTTCGAGTCCGTCGCCGCCTGGTCCGCCACCGGTCTGGCCACCCTGCTGGTCTGTTCCGCCTCCGACGAGCAGAACGCCCTGATCGGTCTGAGCGACATCGTCGTCCCCGGACCCGACGGCGTGCTCGCGCTCCTGCGCAAGCTCATCGCCGACGCCGCCTGATCCGCGATCGGGTGGGGCTCTCCCGAGTCGTCGACCCGAGCAGGTCCGGGACGGCGATCCACCCTCACCTTCCGGTGAATCGTGGGTCCACGTCCCGGACCCCGCCGGTGCAGCAGCAGGAACCGGGTCAGTGCGTGGAACAGCAGGGGACCTGGTCGCGCACCTCGAAGGGGATCAGACCCTGGCGACCCTGCTGGACCAGCAGGACGGCCCGGCCGTCCTGCCAGGTCGGGCGGGCGAAACCGGTCAGGTCGAGCGTCGTGTCGGGCTCCACGAGGACCCCGGCGAGACCCCGCACGGCATCCACACAACTCTCCGCGACCGCCCGTGCGGCGGTGGTGACCGACTCCACCGAGGACCGGCCGGGGTAGCGCATCAGGCGGCCCGTACGACGACTGAGGGCCTCCGCTGCGGCGTCCCGCGCACCGGGGGCGAGGGCGGGCTCGGCCACCAGGGTGCCCTCGACCAGAGCGAGTCCGGCGAACTGGTCGAGAACCGCGGCCGTGACGGTGTCGGGATCGGTCGCGGGCGACGACGGCCAGGTGATGACCGCGACGTGGCGCGCGATCGGCGTACGGGCGACGTGGCTGCTGAGCACGTAGGCGTCCTGGTCCGCACCGAACACGACGTGAAGAGCCCGATCCAGACCGTGCGCGAGGTGTTCGACGTCGGCGAGGCTGCGCGCGCCGGTGTCCACGGCCACCGCGCGGGTGGCCGTGGAGGTTGCGGTCGAGACCGAGGGGCTCATCGCGAGGGGAGCACCCAGATCGGGTTGGTGTAGAACCACAGGTCGGTCCACGGGTCGGCGTCGCCGACGACGTCGATGGCGGGTCCGGCCGGGTCGACGTCGTCGCCGAGATAGCCGACCTGCGAGCGGTTGGCGTCGGTGCCGCGCAGCCGCACGTAGAACGCCTCGTCGAGTTCACCGAGGTCGTAGCGGAGGGTGAAGGTGCCCTCGCGTCCCGAGGTGTCGGTCTGCTCGATGACCTTGGTGTCCGGTGCGGTGAGGGTGTCGCGGTCCGAGGTGGCGTGGAACGGGTCCACGGCGCCGCGGATCAGGTCGACCCGGTTGAGCTTGGGGGTGAACATCGCCCAGTTCGGCACGTCCTGGGCGGTGATGGTGATCTCGAGCCGGACCCGGCTGCCGCGCTTGGCCAGCAGGGTGCCGCCGAGGGTCTCCGAGCGTGCTCCGGCGAGCACGCGCACGTCGACCTGCTTGACCAGGTTGCCGTGGTCGACCCAGACCCGGCCGTCGCGGATGCCCTTCATCACCGCGGTGTAGTCCCGGCTGGCGGCTCCCACGTGCGTGCGGCTGTAGAAGCCGGGCCAGAAGTCCGCCCGTTCCAACTCCACGGCACCGCCGTAGACCGGGTTGCCGTAGCGCCCGTCCCGGTCGAACTGCTCCGAGGTGGAGCCGTCCGGGCGGGCCGAGGTGTCGCCCCAGTTGCGGTGTGAGTCGGAATTGGCCGAGATCGACCACGGCTTGCCCTCGGCCAGGAGCGAGTCCCACAGGCCGCCGACGGTCGAGGTGTAGAAGTCGAAGCCACCCCAGGAGCGGTAGCTCTCCGGCGGGTAGCCCGGGAAGGACGCGGAGCTCGGCGAGTTGCCGTAGGCCCCGCGGGCGCTGCCCGGCCCGTAGCCGGTGGGCAGACCGCCGGCCTGGTGTCCGGGCGCGCCCTCCCAGCCGACGGCGATCCGGTCATCCGCGTCGCGCCAGGCGCGCACCTCGTGCGGGCTGTCGATGCCGTTGCGAGCGGGGTGGTTGGCCAGGAAGAGTGCGTCCTCGACCCGGCGCTTGTCCTTCTGCTGGCCCAGCCACTGGATGCCGGCGACGGCCAGTGCCTCGTTCTCGGCGGTGTTCTCGCGGGCGTCGCGCACGCTGCCGTCGTACTTGTTCTCGAACTGCTTGAGCACCGCGACCTCGTGCTTGCCCGGCGCCACGAAGACGGTCCCGTGCTCGGCGGCGGGGATGTTCCACTCGAGTCCCTGGAAGATCAAGGTGCCGTCGAGTTCGTCACGGGCCGCCAGGATGTCCGGGTTGACCAGGTCGACCCCGAGGTGGGCGTGGGTCGGGCCACCGTGGTCGGTGATGACCATCCAGTCCAGCCCGTACGCCGCACCGTGCTGGGCCTGGTCGAGGACCGTGTACTGCCCGTCGGAGGAGTACTGCGTGTGGATGTGGTGGTCGCCGGCGAGCCAGTGCCGGATCTTGCCGCCCTTGGTCGGCTGGTCGCCCTGGCCGGCTCGGTCCGTGGTGCCGCGGCGGCGTGCGGCCTCCTCGGCCATCGCCGGGCTGATCCCGGTCATCCCCGCGATGCCCGCGGTCAGCGCGCCGGTGATGCCCGCGGCGCGGAGCAGGCCCCGCCGGTTCACCTCGGCCGGGGTGAGGTCGCGGTCGGAGGCATCGGAGGAGGCGGCGAGGGTGAGGTCGTCGACCTCGCGGGAGTGCTCGTGGGAATGGCCGTGCGCGGCGTGGTCGTGCGAGTGTCCGTCGGGGTGGTGGCTCACGTGGGGTTCCTTCGTCCGGATTCGTCGGGGAGAGCACATCGAGACAACCGGCCGGGTCTGTCCGCTGGGCGGCCGTCAGGTGACGGGGCGGTGAAGCGTCGCCGGCGATCTCGATCAATGAGACGCCTGACCGAGATATGAGATGCCGATGTGCATCCCGACGTACGGACTGCCTACAGTGAGGGCGCTCATCGAGAGGGACTGAGGGAACGGCCCGAAGAAGTCCCGGCAACCGCCACGATCCTCCGCCGCGACCTCGCGTCGGTTCGTGGAAGAGGTGCTAATTCCGGCCCGGGGCGAGAGTCGCGCTCGGGGAAGATGAGGAGGAGGACTCATGAGCGCTGTCGCCCCCGAAGCTGTCCGCGAGAACCAACTGCGGGAGGGCGCCTTCGGCAACGCCACCGCGCTGGTGTGCCGCGAGTGCGGTCACCAGGTGGCCCTCGGCCCCCACTACGCCTGTCCGGAGTGCTTCGGACCGCTCGAGGTGGCCTACGCCTACCCGAGCATCACCCGCGAGGAGATCGAGGCCGGCCCGCGCAACATCTGGCGCTACCAGGCGCTGCTCCCGGTCCCCACCGACATCGAGCAGAGCCCCAACACCGAGCCGGGCTTCACCCGCCTCCTCGAGGCGAAGAACCTCGCCGCCGAACTCGGCCTGGCCAAGCTCTGGGTCAAGGACGACAGCACCAACCCCACCAACTCCTTCAAGGACCGCGTGGTGGCCTGCGCGCTCAGCGCCGCCCGTGAGCTCGGGGCCCGAGTCTTCGCGTGCCCCTCCACCGGCAACCTCGCCAACGCCGTCGCCGCGGCCGGCGCCCGGGCCGGGATCAAGACCGTGGTCTTCATCCCGAGCAACCTGGAGCAGCCCAAGCAGGTCAACTCCGCCGTCTTCACCAGCAACCTGGTCGCCGTCGACGGCAACTACGACGACGTCAACAAGCTCGCCTCCGAGATCGCCGGCGAGGAGGAGGGCTGGGCGTTCGTCAACGTCAACGTCCGCCCCTTCTACGCCGAGGGTTCCAAGACCCTCGGTTACGAGATCGCCGAGCAGCTCGGCTGGCGGCTCCCCGACCAGATCGTCATCCCGGTGGCGTCCGGTTCCCAGCTGACCAAGGTGCACAAGGCCTTCCAGGAGCTGATCAAGCTCGGACTGGTCGAGGACAAGCCCTACAAGGTGTTCGGTGCCCAGGCGAACGGGTGCTCGCCGGTCTCCGCGTCGTACAAGGCCGGCGTGGACGCGATCCGCCCGGTCAAGCCCGACACGATCGCCAAGAGCCTGGCCATCGGCAACCCCGCCGACGGCATCTACGTCCTCGACATCGCCAACTCCACCGGTGGCGCCGTCGAGGACGTCACCGACGACGAGATCCGCGAGGGCATCGTGCTGCTCGCGCGCACCGAGGGCATCTTCACCGAGACCGCCGGCGGCACCACCACCGCGGTGCTGAAGAAGCTCGTCGAGACCGGTCAGCTCGACCCCGAGGCGGAGACCGTCATCATCAACACCGGTCACGGCCTCAAGACCCTCGACGCGGTCAGCGGCTCGGTCGGCCCCGCGGCCACGATCGCGCCGACCTATTCCGCGTTCGCGGCCACCGGGCTCGCCTGACCCGCCGTCAGTCGCCTCCCAGCCGTCACCCAGCCACACCCCAGCCACACCAGCGAAGGAATCCACGTGAGCAGCTCCGTCCGCATCCCCACCATCCTGCGTACCTACACCGGTGGCGAGTCCGAGGTGTCCGCCTCGGGCGCCACGCTGGCGGAGATCATCGAGGACCTCGAGGCCAACTACGCCGGCATCAAGGGCCGCATCCTCGACGACAACGGCGGGCTCCGTCGCTTCGTCAACGTGTACGTCGGCAACGAGGACGTCCGCTTCCTCGACAACCTGGACACCCCCACCCCCGACGGCACCCAGATCTCGGTCATCCCCGCCGTCGCCGGCGGCTGCTGACCCCGCTGCGTCGCTACGCCTGCGCCGACCCACCGCGATCCTGCGGTGGGTCGGCGCAGCTGTGTTCGGTCCGCGTCCGACCCTGCGGGCGAGATCGCCCCCGGCCTGCGCGGATCTCCTGGTCGGCGTACCTGTGCGGCGGTCGGGGACACTGGGGGCATGGATCACCGTTACGCGCTCGACCTGACCTGGCAGGGCAACCGGGGGAGCGGCACCAGCGGCTACCGCGACTACGACCGGGATGTGCTGCTGCGGGCCGCGGGCAAGCCCGAGCTGCTCGGATCGGCCGACCCCACCTTCCGCGGCGACGCCGGCCGCTGGAACCCGGAGGAGCTGCTCCTGGCCGCCCTGGCCCAGTGCCACCTGCTGTCCTACCTGCACTCGGCCGTACGACATGGTGTCGTGGTGACCGCGTACGACGACAGCCCGGTCGGCACGATGTCGCAGTCCGGGCAGGGCGGTCACTTCACCTCGGTGGTGCTTCGGCCGCGGGTGAGCGTTGCCGCAGCCGAGCAGGTGGAGACCGCCCGCGCCATCCACGCCGAAGCGAGTGCGAACTGCTTCATCGCGGCCTCGATGAACTTCCCGGTCACCCACGAGCCGGAGATCCTGCTCGCCGAGGACTAGGACCGAGGACTAGGACCGAGGGCTAGGACCGAGGGCACGGTCCGGGGCCGCCCTGGACCGAGCGCGTCCGGGCGCGATGACCCGGGAAGTTCCCGCCGAGGCCGGGCGGCATCCGTTCGGCGTTCACCCGGGCGGGTTAGAAGCTCACCATGGGGACACGGGAGGACGCGCGCTGGATGGCTGGTCTCGCGGTGACCGCGAGCGTGGCTGGCGCAGTCGGTGCGCTGGCGGTCGTGCTCGGCGTGGGTGCGCGGGCGTTGCTCAGCCGGCAGGCCGCCGCGGCCCGGGCGGTGATCGGCAAGCCGCACGGGGAGAGCGCGCCGACCAGCGACAAGACCTACAAGAAGCGGTACGGCGAGCCGATCGAGCTGCTCGTGGTCGGTGACTCGATCGCGGCGGGGCTCGGGGCCGAGGAGCCCCGCGGCACGCTGGGCGCCCGGCTGGCCAAGAAGGTCGGCAAGAAGACCGAGCGGGCGGTGCGACTCACCACGGTGGCGCGGGTGGGGGCGGAGTCGTCGATGATCGCCGATCAACTGACCGGGCTGCCGCCGTCGTACCGCCCGGACGTCGCGGTGGTCATCGTCGGCGGCAACGACGTCACGCACCGGGTGCCGGTGGCGGAGTCGGTGTCGCACCTGGTCGACGCCGTCACCTGGCTGCGGGCGAAGGGCGCGGGGGTGGTGGTGGGCACGTGTCCCGATCTCGGGATGCTCCAGCCGGTGCCGCAGCCGCTCCGTCTGCTCGGCTCGCGCGCGTCCAGGCAGCTGGCCGCCGCCCAGGCGCGGGCGGCCCGCGAACACGGTGCCTATGCGGTGTCCCTCTCCGAGGTCGTCGGACCGTTCTTCATCACCAACCCGGAGGAGATGTTCAGCCTGGACCGGTTCCACCCCAGCGCGCACGGCTATGCGAGGACGGCGAAGGCGATCCTGCCCTCCGTGCTCGCGGCCCTGGGCCTGGGCGGCGACGTCCCGTTCGGCCACCAGCCACCACTGGCCGCCGGGCTGGGGCCGGCCCCGGCGCCTGGTCAGTAGAGGCCCCGCACCTGCGCGTGCACCCGCGCCAGCCCCAGCAGGGTCTCCAGTTCGGGGGTGGGTACGCCGAGCGAGCGGGCGAGTTCGATCACCGTGGTGACCAGCGCGTCCAGTTCGATCGGCCGGCCGGCGTCGACGTCTTGCAGCATCGAGGTGCGTGCCGCGCCGAGCCGCCGGGTGACGGCGTGCCGCTGCTCGGGGTCGACGTCGATGTGCAGCCCGATCCGCTCACCCACCTCCGCGGCCTCGCGCATGCACCTGGTCGCGAACCCGCGCAGCTCCGGGTCGTCCAGGATCCGGTCCATGGTGGCGCCGGTGACCGCCGAGAGCGGGTTCATCGTCATGTTGCCCCACAGCTTGAACCACACGTCGCGCTGCACGCAGTCGCTCACCTGCGTGGTGAACCCCGTGCGCAGCAGTGCCGCCACCCGCTCGGCCCGCTCCGAGGTGCCGCCGGTGGGCTCGCCGAGCACGATCCGCTCATCGAAGCGGTGCTCGACCACTCCCGGAGCGGGTGTCGAGGCGCTCAGATGCAGCACGCTCCCCAGCACCTGCCCGGGTGGCAACGTGGCCCGCAGCACCCCACCCGGGTCGGCGGACGGGATCGCGGCGGCGCCGCCCGGCGGCGGGAGCGGCAGCCCGTCGCAGAACCACCACGGGATTCCGTTCGTCGCGCTCACCACCGTCGTGTGCGGCCCGAGCAGTGCGGCCACGGTGGGCGCCACCGCCGGGAGGGCGGTGGCCTTCACCGAGAGCAGGACGACGTCGGGGGTGCGCAGATGCGCGGGGTCGCCGGAGACGCGGATCGGGTACGCCGACCGCTCGCCGTCCTCGATCAGGGTCAGACCGTCGCGGCGTACCGCCTCCAGGGTCGCTCCGCGGGCCACGGCCGACACGGGAACCCCGCCGCGGGCCAGCCGCGCACCGATCAACCCGCCGACCGCTCCGAGCCCCACCACGCAGACGTCCACGCCCGGCAGCGTAGCCGGGGCCAACAGGAGGCATCGAGCATGTGGATCCGCACCCGGCAGCGGTCCGACCCGAGGGCAACGACGTCTCCTGGGTCTGACGCACCGGGTGCTCACCGTGCGGAGACCGGCGGTGTCGTACGCCGCCCGGCGCGCGAACCCCCCACGAGCCGGGCGGCCCCGCGGCAGGGGCGGCCGGTCATCGGGTGCCGCGGCCCCCTGGCGCGAAGACGAGTGGGCAGTGACCGACCCCACGTTCTGGAGTCATCCGGTGGCATGCCGAGTGCTCCCGTCGGCGAGCGTCACGGTGTAGTCCCACGCCTCCATCACCTCGAGGTTCTCACTGCTGGGCTGGTCCGATGGCCACCAAGCGGCGAATCGCCCATCCTCGACCGAGGCCTCCACATCGAAGCCCAGGGGCGTGTGGACGGTGAGGGCGGTGACGTCGCTGCCGACGTAGCCGTGGGTCCAGGTCAGCCACCCCTTCCGGAACCACCCCTCGTCGGTGCTGCTCGCCATGCTTCCGGTCTCATCGATCCGATCCGGTGCCAGGGTCGGGGCCTTGCCGGGGTCCGGGTCATAGCTCCCTATGACCTCGTGGTCGGAGTCGTCCTGCCCGACGAGATCGTTGGGCATCAGGCAGCTCCCTTCCGCGTCGGGCTCGGAGATGAGCACATAGGTCCAGTCCCCGCGCCGCTCGGCGACCAGCGTCGGAGTCGGGCCCGCCGGCATGCCGAGGCCTGCGCGACAGGCGGCCGCGGCCGCAGTTGCCTCCGCGGGGGCGAGCGGTTCGGGGGTGGGCGTCCAGGACGCGAAGGCGGAGCCGGCGCCGAGCACGAGTGCAGGGATGGCGGCGGCCGCCGCCGCGGCGAGACCCAGCGGCACCCACAGCCGCCACCGGCGACGCCGCGGCCCACCCGCCGCGGGCCCGACGCCGTGAGGGGTGGCGACGATGCGGTCGTACGCCGCATCTGCGTGCCGCCGCTCCTCGTCGGTCAGGACTGCCTCAGGAGCGGGGTCGAGATCGCGCAGAGCAGCGGTGAGGGCAGCGGCGGAGTGCTTGTTCATCGGGGGCTCCTCTCGGAAGCAGAGCGGTCGGTCAGGCGGCCGCCGGCGGCGGTGTCGACATGGCTGCGCAGGATGCGGCGAGCGCGCGACAGGCGAAGACGGAACGCGGTCGGTGAGATGCCTAGCACGGCGGCTGCCTCGGGGGCGGTGAGCCGGTCGAGGACCGACAAAGCGATCGCCTCCTGGTGGGAGGCACTCAGCAGTGCCCAGGCCGCCGCGATGTCGACCCGGTGCGCGACCAGATCAGAGTGGCTGCCAACCACCTCGGAAGCGTGCCGAACCTCGGCGAGGCGGACGGCGACGGCATCGTGCCTCGCGTCGCGTCGCCGGGTGTTCTGGAGGACGTTGCGTGCCACGCCGAAGAGCCAGGCGCGCGCCGCCGAGAGATCGACGGGAACCTCGTCGAGGCGGCGCCACGCGACCAGCATGACCTCGCCGACGACATCCTCGGCACGGGTCGGGTGGACGCGTCTGCGTGCGAAACGAAGCAGGTCGAGGTAGACCGCGTCGTAGACCTCCCGGAAGCGTTGTTCACGCTCCGCTGGGGACGAAGTAGTGGACTCCACACCTAGTTCCTGTCCGATCGAGCACAAGTGTGTCGGCTCGGATGGCCTTTTGTGGCATGTCTCGCGGTTCGGTGGGTCGGCCCGGCCCACCGGACGGGCCGGCCCCGGGCACAGGGACGCCCGCACCGCGTGAGCGTCGACATGTGAGCGTAGGCGTGGATCGACCGGTGCCGACCGGCCGGCGGCCCGCGACCGGACCTGTGGTCGTTAGCCGAGCCCACAGGCGGGTACTACACGGCAACGAAAGGGGTGTGGACATCCATGACAATCATCTTGTTGATCATCGCGGCGATCTTCGTGATCGCCGGCATCGTCTCGTTGATCCGGGGGCAGTTCCTCTGGGGCGGTGTCCTGATCGTCGTCGGCCTGCTGATCGGTCCGGGCGGCATCAGCGTCTTCGGGTAGCCGCCGGGTCGGTTCGCCGATCCGCCGCCGGATCGGAGCCCCGGATCCGCCCGACACCGAGCGAGTGTGTCTCGAGGGCCCACTCCTGCGCCGAGGCGTCGTCCTCGGCGCCGGTGCCGGGTCGGTCCCCGGGCGGGTCGTCACCGTAGGCTCGCCCGGGTGACGACCGTCTTCCTGGCGACCTTCCAACTCATGCCGACCGGAGAACCCGGCGGTGACCTGATCGCGCCGCTGGCGGCTCGCGGGATCGAGGCCCGCTGGGTGCGCTGGGACGACCCCGACGTGCGCTGGGGGGACGCCGATCTGGTCGCCGTACGCAGCACCTGGGACTACCACCGGCGCTGGCCGGAGTTCCGGGCGTGGACCCGGCGGGTGGCGGCCGAGACCACCGTGCTCAACGGCGGCCTGATCGAGTGGAACGCCGACAAGTCCTACCTGCGCCTGCTCGCCGAGCAGGTCCCGACGTTGCCGACCGAGCTGCTCGACGACAGTGCCCTGCTCACCGTGCTGGCCGACTCGCTCGACCGGTGGGGGGAGGTGGTGGTCAAGCCGCGCATCGGCGCGGGCGGCCTGGGCGTCGTACCCCTCGGATCGGTCGAGGACGAGCGGCTCATCGGCCTGTTGCCCGGTCCGTGGATCGTCCAGCCCCTGGTCGACAGGATCCGGACGCTGGGGGAGCGTTCACTCTTCGTCCTCGGCGACGAGGTCGTCGCCCAGGTCGACAAGGTTCCGGGGGAGGGCGAGGTCCGGGTCCACGAGCAACACGGCGGCCGCTCGGCCCAGGTGCCCGTCCAGCCGGAGTCGGCCGCGCTGGCCCTGGCGGCGGTGGCGGCCGTCGAGTCGCTCACCGGCACGCGGCCGGCGTACGCCCGGGCGGACCTGATGCCCTGGAACGGCGGCTGGGTGCTGAGCGAACTGGAGCTGATCGAGCCGGGGCTCTATCTCGACGTCGTGCCGACCAACGCGGAGCGGTTCGCCGACCTCGTCGCGCGGGTCTGCCAGGAACTCGGGAACGCCTGACCCCCGATCCAGCGATCCTGCGGCTGCTGCGCGCCGCCGTCCGCTCGCGCCGTGCGCATCGCCGCACCTCGACGGGCCCCATATCCGCCTTCAGCGCTCGGCCGTGAAGGCACCCCCTCCGGGTGACGCACGCGACGGCGACGATCGCTGGAACCAGGCGAGATTCACCCGGCATTTCTTGCACTCGCCATGGTCGAGTGCTAAACATGAGGCTGGCACTCTCATACCGAGAGTGACAACACTCGGAGCGGTGTCAGTTGAGGCCCGGTGCTCCGGCGAGAAGGGTTCGCCGGTCGGCTCGGGTCGTCCGTCGCGGGCAACCCATCGCCCCGTTCCCCAGACTCTTCAATGCGAGGATCGCAGG
The DNA here is from genome assembly GCF_000422825.1 of Nocardioides insulae DSM 17944. Taxonomy (GTDB): domain Bacteria; phylum Actinomycetota; class Actinomycetes; order Propionibacteriales; family Nocardioidaceae; genus Nocardioides; species Nocardioides insulae. The sequence goes on from NZ_KE383928.1 coordinate 648,709, forward strand.
AGTTATGTCGAAGCTGATTGCTTTCAACGAGGAGGCCCGGCGCGGCCTCGAGCGTGGCATGAACACGCTCGCCGACGCCGTCAAGGTCACCCTCGGCCCCAAGGGCCGCAACGTCGTCCTGGAGAAGAAGTGGGGCGCCCCCACGATCACCAACGACGGTGTGTCCATCGCCAAGGAGATCGAGCTCGAGGAGCCGTACGAGAAGATCGGCGCCGAGCTCGTCAAGGAGGTCGCCAAGAAGACCGACGACGTCGCCGGCGACGGCACCACCACCGCGACCGTCCTCGCTCAGGCGATGGTCCGCGAGGGTCTGCGCAACGTGGCCGCGGGTGCGAACCCGATGGGCATCAAGCGCGGCATCGAGGCGGCCACCGCCGCTGTGTCCGAGCAGCTGCTCGCCATGGCCAAGGACATCGAGACCAAGGAGCAGATCGCCTCCACCGCGTCCATCTCCGCGGCTGACACCACGGTCGGCGAGATCATCGCCGAGGCGATGGACAAGGTCGGCAAGGAGGGCGTGATCACGGTCGAGGAGTCGAACACCTTCGGTCTCGACCTCGAGCTCACCGAGGGTATGCGCTTCGACAAGGGCTACATCTCGGCGTACTTCGTCACCGACACCGAGCGCATGGAGACCGTGCTCGAGGACCCCTACATCCTCATCGCGAACTCCAAGGTCTCCTCGGTCAAGGACATGCTCCCGCTGCTCGAGCAGGTCATGCAGACCGGCAAGCCGCTGGTCATCGTCGCCGAGGACGTCGACGGCGAGGCGCTCTCCACCCTGGTCGTCAACAAGATCAAGGGCACCTTCAAGTCCGTCGCCGTCAAGGCCCCGGGCTTCGGTGACCGCCGCAAGGCCATGCTCCAGGACATCGCCATCCTCACCGGTGGCCAGGTCATCTCCGAGGAGGTCGGCCTCAAGCTGGAGACCACCGGTCTCGAGCTGCTCGGCCAGGCCCGCAAGGTCGTCATCACCAAGGACGAGACCACCATCGTCGAGGGCTCTGGCGACCAGGCCCAGATCGAGGGCCGGGTCAACCAGATCCGTGCCGAGATCGAGAACTCCGACTCCGACTACGACCGCGAGAAGCTCCAGGAGCGCCTCGCCAAGCTGGCCGGCGGCGTGGCCGTCATCAAGGTCGGCGCGGCCACCGAGGTCGAGCTCAAGGAGCGTAAGCACCGCATCGAGGACGCCGTGCGCAACGCCAAGGCGGCCGTCGAGGAGGGCATCGTCGCCGGCGGCGGCGTCGCCCTGGTGCAGGCTGCCGCTGCGGCCTTCGAGAAGCTCGAGGTCGAGGGCGACGAGGCCGTCGGTGCCGCGATCGTCCAGAGCGCGACCTCCGCCCCGCTCAAGCAGATCGCGGTCAACGCCGGTCTCGAGGGTGGCGTCGTCGCGGAGAAGGTGAAGGGTCTCACCCCCGGTCACGGTCTGGACGCCGCCACCGGCGAGTACGTCGACATGATCGCCGCCGGCATCATCGACCCCGCCAAGGTGACCCGTTCCGCGCTGCAGAACGCCGCGTCGATCGCCGCGCTGTTCCTCACCACCGAGGCCGTCGTGGCCGACAAGCCCGAGAAGGCGCCGGCCATGCCCGGTGGCGACATGGGCGACATGGGCGGCATGGGCGGTATGGGCTTCTGAGCCCCGCCCCCGTGCTCACCTGAGCATCACCACAGGGCCCCCGCCGTCACGGCGGGGGCCCTGTGCCGTTCCCGTGCGGTCCCCATGTCGTTCCGTCCCTGTGTGGTTCCGTCCGTGTGCCGCCGCGGTGCCGTCCCTGGGTTGATGCGCGGTTCGTGACGGTGTCGCAGGATGGCCGGGTGAGCGCTGCCTACGACGTGCGTGCGACCGGGCGGGTCCAAGGGGTCTGGTACCGCGCCTACGTCGCCGAGCAGGCCCGCCGGCAGGGCGTGACCGGCTGGGTCGCGAACCAGCCCGACGGCTCGGTGACCGGCCACTTCGAGGGGGAGTCCGCCGCCGTCCTCGCGCTGATCGAGACGTGCCGTATCGGCCCGCCGAAGGCGCGGGTGGACCACCTCGAGGTCACCCCCTCCGGGACCATTGGGGCCGAGACTTTCGAGGTCCGCCGGTGATCCGGTGCCCGCGGGGAACGGGGTGGGGCGGAAGGATCGGGCGGGCCAAGACCCAGGAAAACGCTGATCAATCCCGCCTGCTGCGCGCCGCGATGCGGCACGCCGGCGGCGCCGCGCTCGCTCGATCGGCCCCAGCATGCCTTCGCTCCCGCGGCTTGCCGGACGCACTCGCCTCGCAACGCTCGCGATGCCGGTATTGATCAGCGTTTCCCTCACGGCGGGATGTGTGCGCGGCTGTTGGGCCGGGCTGGTTGGATAGGGGGGTGCAGACGAAGAAGCCCCGCCTCGCCCTGCTGTCCGGTGCCCTCGCCGCAGCAGTGGTCTTCGTGGCCCTCGGGTACGCGTTGTTCGCCATGTTCGGAGATGACGATGCGGCGGGTGACGACGCGTCGCAGACCTCCGCCGACGGCTCGTCGGCGAGCCCCTCCGAGAGCGGATCGGCGTCTCCCAGCGCCCCCTCGTCTGCGGATACCTCCGCCCCGGCCGTGACCACGCTCGCCTTCCCGGCGGCCGGTGGCCGCTGCCTGGTCCCCACCTCAGAGGCGCTGGCCGCCAAGGACCTCGCCCTGGCCGGCACGGTGGTCTCGGTGGACGGAGACCAGGCCACCGTGGAGACCACCGACGTGTACGCCGGCACCGTCGGCGACACGGTCGCCGTGGCGATGCCCGGGGCGGCCGCGTTCGAGGGCGACTTCTCCCTCGAAGAGGGCCAGGACTACCTCCTGGCGGCCGACGACGAGGGCACCTTGACCGTGTGCGGCTTCAGCGGGCCGGTCTCCCCGCAGCTCCAGAAGCTGTACGACGCCGCGTTCAACTGAGCCAGGCGTGCACGCCACGGGGCTCCTCCTCGCCGCGGGTGCGGGCCGCCGGATGGGCCGGCCCAAGGCGCTGATGCGCGACCCGGACGGCACCGCCTGGCTCACCCGCAGCGTGCGCGTCCTGCTCGAGGGGGGCTGCGAGGACGTACTCGTGGTCCTGGGTGCCTCGGCGGACCAGGCCGAGCGAGTGCTGGCCGAGGACTGGGCAGGCAAGGCGCCGAGTGCGGTCAGGGTGGTACGCGCCGAGCGCTGGTCGGACGGGATGTCCGCATCGCTTGTGGCCGGGCTGGCCGAGCTGGCCGAGCTGGCCGACGGGGATGCCGAGGTCGCGGTCGTGCACCTCGTCGACCTGCCGGACGTCGGCCCCGGCGTGGTCGCGCGCTTGCTCGCGGCGGCAACCGTCGGTCGCGAAGCCGACCAGGTCCTGGCCCGGGCCGCCTACGGCGGCGTACCGGGTCATCCGGTGCTGCTGGGCCGCGCCCATTGGCCGATGATCGCGGAGCAGACCCACGGCGACCAGGGTGCTCGCCGCTACCTGGCCGGGCGAGCCGTGACCCTCCTCGAGTGCGGGGACCTGGCCGGCGGAGCGGACCGCGACACCCCGGCCTGACGCGCCGCCCCGCCATGACCGGGCGAAGGATGGTGGTGCCAACGGGGTCGGGTGCCCCTAGAGTGAGTCGCAGGTTGGACTGAATCACTGGGGCCCCGGGTCGTGGCGCAGTAGATCTCGCCGCAGGGGCTGCTTGCCGGACTGTCGGGTGTGAGGAGATCCGCATGAGTGGCTTCGACTACGACGTCATCGTCGTCGGTTCCGGGTTCGGGGGGAGCGTCGCGGCACTGCGCGCCACCGAGAAGGGTTATCGGGTCGGCGTGATGGAGGCCGGCCGGCGTTGGCTGGACGAGGACATCCCGACCACCAGTTGGGACGTGCGCAAGTTCCTCTGGCAGCCCGAATTGGGGATGTACGGCATCCAGAAGATGGCCGTGCTCGACGACGTGCTGATCCTCTCCGGTGCGGGGGTGGGCGGGGGCTCGCACGTCTACGGCAACACCCTGTTCGTCCCCCCGAAGCAGTTCTTCGAGGCGCCGGAGTGGTCGCACATCACCGACTGGTCCGAGGAACTCGCCCCGGCCGTCGATCAGGCCAGCCGGATGCTGGGCGTGGAGCGCGTCCCCTACATGCTGACCGACTTCGACCGGAACATGAAGGCCGTCGCCGAGGACATGGGGGTCGGTCACTCCTTCAATCGGGCGCCGGTCGGCGTCTACTTCGGCTCCCCCGGTGAGGAGGTCGAGGATCCCTACTTCGGCGGTGTCGGACCGCGTCGCACCGGGTGCATCAACTGCGGTGACTGCATGATCGGCTGCGGGCGGAACGCGAAGAACAAGTTGACGGTCAACTACCTCTACCTCGCCGAGAAGTTCGGGGCCAGGGTGCACGAACTGCACGAGGTGCACGAGGTGGTGCCGTTGGAGGGCGGCGGGTTCGAGGTGCGCGCCCGTCACCCCGGCTGGATGCAGCGGGCGTTCAAGCGGGATCGCCACGTCTACACCGCCGAGCAGGTGATCGTGGCTGCTCATGCCTACGGTTCGGCGAAGCTGCTCCACCACATGCAGTACGACGGCACCCTGCCCGGTCTCTCCACCGAGCTCGGCAGGCGGGCCCGTACCAACTCCGAGCAACTGCTCAGCGTGACCATCCCGTACGAGGACTGGAAGCGCGACCCGGAGCGGGTCCACATCACTCCCGGATCGGTCTCGATCACCTCGGGTGTCTGGCCCGACCCCTACACCAGCATCGAACCGGTCTACTACGGCCGCGGCAGCAACCTGATGGCCTTCATGTTCACCTTTCACCAACAGGGCGCGCAGGATCATCCCACCCGGGAGTGGCTCAAGAAGCTGGTGACCAGTCCGGGAGAGGTGCTCAAGTTCGACGACCCGCGGCACTGGTCCGAGCGGATGGCGGTGATGCTGTGCATGCAGACCTCCGACACCTCCATCGACCTGTTCTGGAAGAACGGCATGTTGCGCAGCAAGCCCGGACCCGGCACGCCACCCGCCGCCCACATCCCGGTCGTGGAGGAGTACGTCGACCGGCTGGCGACCCGGATGGGGGCCGATCAGGGGGCACTGGCCTTCGAGGTGCTCGACCGGACCGCGTCGGCTCACTTCATCGGCGGGATGTCGATCGCGGAGTCGCCCGATGACGGCGTCGTGGACCCCTACCAGCGGGTCTTCGGGCACCCGGGGCTGCACGTGATGGACGGCAGCGTGATGCCCGCCAACCCCGGGGTGAACCCCTCCCTGCTGATCACCGCTCTCGCCGAGCGCGCGATGTCGCTGTGGCCCGACAAGGGCGAGCCGGACCCCCGTCCCCCGCTCGGTTCCGGGTACGAGCGGATCGCCCCGGTCCTACCGCGACGGCCGATCGTGCCGGCCGGGGTGCCGGGCGAACTGCGGCTCGACGCGCGCGCGGCCGACATCATTCCCGAATACCCCTACTGACCAGCCGGGAGACGCCATGCCCGCCACCAGCAGCCGTGAAGGATTCCGTCTCCTCGGCCCCGCCGCCGAGGTGACCGAGGGATTCGTCGTGCCCTACTACGTCGCCGAGCACAAGCGCCGGGTCGCCGTCGCCAGGGTCAACGGCGACCTGTACGCCGTCGACGATCTGTGCACCTATGAGGCCTGCCCGCTCTCGGCCGGGCTGCTCGAGGGCACCACGATGATCTGCCAGTGCCACGGCTGCCGCTACGACCTCACCACCGGGGAGGTGCTTCGTGGGCCCGCCATGGAAGGGCTCGAGACCCATGCGGTCGAGGTGATCGACGAGCAGATCCATGCCCGCATCGCCCCCCGCATCTGAGCGGACCGCGGCGATCGGAGGCTCCCCGCCAGCGGCCCGAGCCGTGCGGCGCACGTCCCCGAGAGGAGATCGGTGGTCTCCTCGGGACACGGCTGTGGCACAGTCACCGGGTGCCTGTTGTCCGTGTCGCGCCGAACGTCGACATCGCCTACGAGAGGTTCGGGAGCCCGGATGACCCCGCGCTTCTGCTCGTGATGGGTGTCGGTGCCCAGCTGATCGCCTGGCACGAGGACCTGTGCCGTCTGCTCGCCGAACGCGGTCGCCACGTCATCCGGTACGACAACCGGGACTGCGGTCTCTCCACCAAGTGGGACCGCCACCCGGTGGATCTGGCGGCGTTCGTCTCCGCGGTCAGCCACGGTGACATCCCGGCAGCGCAGGGCATGATCCCCTACACGCTCTCGGACATGGCCGCCGACGGGATCGGCCTGCTCACCGCGCTGGGGATCGAGCGCGCTCACGTCGTCGGCGCATCGATGGGGGGCATGATCGCCCAGCGGATGGCGATCGAGCATCCGGCGCGGATCCTCACCCTGACCTCGATGATGTCCTCGACCGGCGAACCCGAGGTCGGCCGGTCCTCGGCCCGAGCCCAACAGATCCTGTTCACCCCGAGGCCGGCCGACCGGGACGGGTACGTGCGTGCCGCTGAAGCGGAGACGGTGTGGGCGTCGAGGCGTTATCCCGATGTCGCGGCACTGCGGGAGCTGGCCGCGGCCAGCTACGACCGCGCCTACTACCCGGCCGGCGTTGCCCGGCAGCTGGGCGCGATGGTTCTCGACGGGTCACGCGCCGCGGCACTCGCGAGGCTGCGGCTCCCGACCCTCGTCATCCACGGGCTCGACGACACCCTGATCGATCCCAGCGGTGGCCGGCGTACGGCCGAGCTGATCCCGGGCGCAGAGCTGGTGCTCATGCCCGATATGGGACACGACCGCCCCAAGCACCTGTGGCCCGACCTCGTCGATGCGATCGCCGGCCACACCGACGGCGGCGGAGGAACCGGACCGACCGACGGAGGGCAAGCCACCACCTGACCGACGACTCGGCGTGGACTGATCACCAGCTGTACTCGGGGTCGCCCCGCTGGTCGTCGAGCCACTGCTGGTTGTCGCGGCGCTCCTGGTAGCCCCGCTCGTTGCGCTCCTCGAGCAACTCCTCCTGCGGGGTCTCATCCTCCGGCGGGGGCGGGTCGGAGAGCGGCGGGGGCTGGCGTTGACCGGTCGGCGGGAGCTTCTCCCGGAGCCGCTGGTCGACCGATCCGGAGTCCTCGGTGAGCTCCTCGGAGCCGGCGTCCTGGGGGCATCCGCCCTCGGCCAGCGCGTTCACGCCGGCCTGCCAGTGCTGCTCGGCCGCGGCGCGGTCACCGGAGCGCGCGGCGTCATCGCCGAGCGCCTCGAAGGCCAGGGCGAGGTTGATCCGCACCACGCACTCGCGGTCCTCGGGCACGACGGTGAGCGCCTCGCGGTAACGGGCGACCGCGCCCTGGTGGTCGCCGGTACGGAACGCCGCGACCCCCGCGTCGAACGGCGCGATCCAGCGCTCGAGCACGTTGAGTCGCCGGTTGGCGTCGTAGTCCTCCAGCGCGGCCGGGAAGTCACCCGCGGCATAGGCCCGGTCCCCGCTGCTCTGGTTGCCCAGCATCAGGCCGACCTTCGCCGCGAAGGCCAGCAGGATCAGGGCGGGCAGCAGACCGGCCAGCAGGAGGGTGGAGCGGGTGCGATTCATCGGCTGCCGCCGTGGGGGCGAGGGCGGGGGGCCGGACGACGGGTGAGACGCAGGGTCCGGACCGCGAGGGTCACCTCCACCAGCACCAGCACCAGGAGGAGCAGGCCGAGCAGCCAGGTGAACTCCCGGTCGGTCTCCACCGGGTCGGTGCCGGCGGCGTAGGTCGGGGCGAAGCCGTCGGTGATCTCCGCGATCGGGGTGGGGTCGGTGACGGTACGACGCTCCACCGGGATCCCGAGATCGGCACCGACCCGGGCGAGGTTGTCGGGATCGCTCCGGGAGAGGATCGGCTCGCCCTCGTCGTCACGCATGACCTCCTCCCCGGAGCCGTCGTCCTCGACCGGCATCGGTCCACCGGACTCGGTGCCGTAGCCCAGCACCACGCCCGCGTCGACCACGTCGGCGAGCTCGGCGAAGGAGCGCTGCTCGGCACCCTTCTTGGTGTTTTCGCCGTCGCTGACGAAGACCACCACCCGGCGCCGGTCGGGGTGCTGCTCGGCGCTCTGCTCGAGCCGGGTGCGCATCTCCTCCAGCGGTTGATCGATGATCGAGCCGGCGCCGAAGTAGGGGTCCTCCAGCCGCAGGGTCCAGACCAGGGAGTCGTAGGCCGCGAGGTCGGTCGAGAACGGCATCGCGGTGCGCACCACGTCACCGCCGAAGGTGATCAGGGAGAACCTGGACCCGGCGAGCTCCTCGGCAAGCGCGTGCAGATCCTCCTTGGCGGCGTTGATCCGGGGGCCGCCGTCGGGCTGGTCGAGCGCGGCCATCGAGCGGGTGCGGTCGACCACGACCAGGACGTCGAGATCGGAGAGACGCCCCTCGGCGTGGTCGGTGCCCCACCCCGGACGCACGAGCACCCCGACCAGGAGAAGCAGCACCAGGCAGCGCAGGGTCCACAGCGCGACGGTGGCGGGCCGGCGGAGGAGAGGGGTCATGGGCGCACCCGGCCGATCCGGGCACGGTCACGACGGGCCAGCACCCACTCGGCCACCCATCCGGTGGCGAGCAGTCCGATCCCGACGACGGCGAGAGCCGTGGGTGCGGCCGGCTGGTCATGGGGCACCGGCCGGGAGGGCAGCTGCAGTCGGGTGCGCTCGAGCCGCTGGATGCCGTCGACGATCGACCCGGTGGTCTGCCCCTGGCCGAGCAGGGTGAGGGTGCCGCCCGAGGGAGCGACCGCCTCCTCGAAGTCCTCTCGCAGGTCCGGGTTTCGGCGCAGCGCGGGCGAGCCGATCCCGTAGACGACGATGTCCCGGTCGGCGGCGTAGCGACCCGCCTCGGACATGGTGAAGATGGTGCGTCCCTGCTGCTCGTTGTCGGAGGCGAGCACGACCGCGCGACCGCGCTCGGTCTCGGGCCGATCGAAGCTCTGCGCACACGTCACAAGACCGTCGGCGACCAGCGAGCTGCCGCCGTACATCAGGATCGTGCCGGCGACGTAGTCGGGATCCTCGACCGAGAGCTTCTGCTCGGCCAGGTCGAGCTGGTCGCGGATGAAGTCGTAGTCATCGGTCAGGGGGAAGACCGGCACGGCGGCGCCGTTGAAGATGGTCAGCCCGATCCGCTCACCCTCCAGTTGGTCGACGAGCTCCCGGAAGGCGGCCAGGACCTCGACGTTCTCATCGGTCATCGAGGTCGAGGAGTCGAGGCAGAGCATGATGTCGCGGCTGCGCTCGGTGGGTGGCTGGGCGGTGACCGCCGAGGGACGCGCGGCCAGCCAGACCGCGGCCAGCACGACCAGCAGTGCGGCCGCCGCCCGCCACCAAGCCCAGAAGCGGCGCCGCCGGAGCAGGACGGCGTAGCGGGGGAGGCCGCGCAGGACGCCGCTGTGCGCCACCCAGGTGGTGTCGCGGTGGCGGCGGCCCGGACGGAGGGCGAGACCCACCAGCACGGCCAGCGGGACGGCGAGCAACAGCAGCCACATCAGCGGCCAGCGCAGGTCGGCGCCCAGCTCCATGCTCACCCCCACCTCGTCACGAGCGACCGGGCACGGTGGGCGGCCTCGCCGAAGGCGCGGTCGGCGCCGCCGAGGTCGTCGGGTGCGAACTCGGGTGGATACATGACCTCGATCGCCTCCGCGAGCTCGGCGGGCGCGTCTGCGCGCAGCTCCTCCAGCGTCATCACCGGTGCCTCGATCGGCGTCACCTGGGCGACGTAGGAGCGCAGGATCGTGCTCAGCTGCTGGTGGGCGACACGGGCGGCCAGGCTGCCCGCGGCCACCGCGCTCTCGACCGCGTCGAGCTGCTCCAGGTGCTGGGCCCGCACCGTGCCCACGTCGCCGCCGCGGCGCTGCTCCGTCCGGCGTCGCCACGGTCGGCCCCACAGCGACACGACGACGTAGTAGACCACCACAGCGAGAACGGCGAGGACGCCGAACAGCGCCCACCACGAGGAGTACCCGACGGGATCGACCAGTTCGTCGGGGGCGGGGGCGGCGAGGTCAGCGAACATGCGCATGCCGGTGCCTCTCCAGGAGCCGGAAGACCGCCGGGACCGCGGAGTCCTCATCGCCGACCTGCTCGTGGGCGATGCCGAGCCGCTCCAGGGTCGAGCGCCACTGTGCCCGGCGGCGGGCCACCAGGTCGGCGTACTCGGCCCGCAACTGTGCGTCGCCGCGAAGCCACTCGGGCACCGCCGTCGCGGTGTCGACGTCGACCAGGGTGTCGGCGGACGCGGTGGTGGGGTCGAGGTCGCCGACGGTGACCAGCAGGACCTCGTGCTGCACCACCAGACGGCGCAGGGCCGACTCCAACGCCGGATCGAGCGGCTCGTCACCGGCCGGTTCGACCTGATCCGTGGCCGGGTCGTCGGTGACCACCAGCAGGATGCTGCGTCGCCTCACCACCCGGGTGACGAAGCGCAACAGACCGGCGAGGTCGCTCGGAGCCGCGCCCGGCACGGTGGCGTCGTGGATCGCCGCGAGGCCGTGCTCCAGCGCCACCTCGGTGGTGGCCGGGCGGCGGATGTGCTGCTCGGCGCTGTCCCCGTGGACCACGGTGACCTGGTCGCCGTGTCGCAACGCCAGCCACCCCACCAGACCGGCCACCAGCACCGCGGCCTCCCGCTTGCTCCGCGTTCTGGTGTTGCCGGCCGCCATCGAGCGGCCCGTCGAGACGACCAGGGTGATCTGGTGTTGCCGGATGGCGACGTAGCGCTTCACCAGCAGCGAGCGGGACCGGGCCGAGGCCTTCCAATCGATGTCCTTGACGTCGTCACCGCGGACGTACTCGCGCAGGTCGTTGAAGTCCAGGCTGCGGCCGGTGTGCAGCGAGGCGTACTCGCCGTCGAGCACCCCGCGCACCGGACGGTGGGTGCGGAGCGCGAGGCGGGACTTGACCCTGGTCAGGTGCGGCACGGTCGGCTCACGGTGAGGGGATGGCGGAGAAGACGGCGTCGATGATGGTCTCCGGTCGGACCTGGTCGGCCAGCGCCTCGAAGCTCAGGTGCAACCGGTGGCGCAGCACGGGATGACGCAGCTCGCGGATGTCCTCCGGGATGACCCAGCTCCGCCCCCGGATCACCGCGAGCGCCCGCGCGGCCTGGAAGAAGGCGATCGAGGCCCGCGGGCTGGCACCGACCTCGACGTATTCGCCCAGCCGGTGCGCCGGCCCCTGCCCGAGGGCCTGTCTGGCCTCCCGGGTGGCGCCGACCAGGGTGACGATGTAGCGCTTGATCGCCGGGTCGACGTACACCCGGCGGGTGAGGGCCTGAAGCCGGCGGACCTGATCGGAGGTGATCACCGGTGCCGGGTCGCGGGAGCGGTCGGTGCCGCCCAGGGTGCCGTCCTGGAAGCGGTCGAGCACCAGCAGCTCGTCCTCCGGGCGGGGGTAGGTGACGATCTCCTTGAGCAGGAACCGGTCCATCTGGGCGTGGGGCAGGACGTAGGTGCCCTCCTCCTCGATGGGATTCTGGGTGGCGAGCACCATGAACGGCTGGGGGAGCGGGTGCACGACCCCGGCGATCGAGGTCTGTCGCTCCTGCATCGCCTCGAGCATCGCCGACTGGGTCTTGGCGCTGGCGCGGTTGATCTCGTCGAGCAGCACGATGTTGGCGTGCACGGGCCCGAGCTGGGTCTCGAACTCGTGGTGGCGCGGATCGTAGACCTGGGTGCCGATGATGTCGCTGGGCAGCAGGTCGGGGGTGCACTGGATGCGGGAGAAGTCGGCTGCCACCGAACCGGCCAGCGTGGTCGCCGCCAGCGTCTTGGCCAGACCTGGGACGCTCTCCAGGAGCACGTGGCCCTCGGCGAGCAGCGCCACGATCAGCGCGGTGCGCAGGCGGTCCTGCCCCGCCACCCGGGCGCGGAAGGAGTCGGTGACGGTGCGCAGCACCTCACCGGCCTCCGCGATCTCCTCGCTCGAGGGCGGGGCCGGGTGCGAGGCGGCGCCGGGGGAGATGACGGGGTCGGCGGGGAGCGTCATGGCGGCCTCTCGGCTGGTGCGGGCGGTGCGGGATGCGTGGGGCACGATCCTGGTGCCCCTCGGACGGGGTCCGGAAACACTTCTCACGCTAGCCAACGTCTCCGACACTATGGTGTGGCCATGGATGCGCTGACCACCGACCAGCTGGCCGATCGTCTGGCCGGGACGGGCTACCTCAGCGACCCCGAACTCGCCACCGTCACATACCTGGCCCTGCGGATGCAGCGGCCACTGCTGCTCGAGGGGGAGCCCGGCACCGGCAAGACGGCGCTGGCCGAGGCGCTCGCCGAGGCGCTGGAGCTGCCGCTGGTCCGGCTGCAGTGCTACGAGGGGATCGACGCCAGCCAGGCGCTCTACGACTGGGACTTCCCCCGCCAGATCCTGCACCTGCGAGCGCTCGAGGCGGTCGGCCGCTCCGGGCAGGACGTCGAGGAGGCGGAGAAGAGCCTCTACGACGAGCGCTTCCTGCTCGCCCGCCCGGTCCTGGCCGCCCTCCAGCAGGCTCCCGCGGTGCTGTTGGTCGACGAGGTCGACCGGGCCGACGACGAGTTCGAGGCGTTCCTGCTCGAGGTGCTGGCCACCTACCGGGTGACCATCCCCGAGCTCGGCACCATCGCCGCACCGGAGCCGCCGCTGGTCGTGCTCACCTCCAATCGCACCCGCGAGCTGCACGATGCGCTGAAGCGGCGCTGTCTCTACCACTGGATCGACCACCCCGGGCTGGAGCGGGAGGTCGCCATCGTGCGCTCCCGCGCACCCGAGGTGGACCAGACGCTGACCCGCCAGGTCGTCGCCGTGGTCCAGCAGTTGCGGACGGACGCCGGACTGCTCAAGCCCCCCGGCGTTGCCGAGACCCTCGACTGGGCGCGGGCGCTGCACCACCTCGGCACCACCGAGCTGGACCTCTCCTCGGCCGCGACGACGCTGGGTGCCCTGGTCAAGTACCGCGAGGACACCGAGCGCGTCCGAGCCGCACTCGACCGGTTGTTGGCGTGACCGGACCGGGGGCCGGAGCGGCCCGGCCCGCGGTCGAGGTGCTCCTCGGCTTCGCCCGGGCGCTGCGTGCCGCCGGAGTGCCGGTGACCCAGGACCGCAGCCGCAGCTACTTGGAGGCCGTGGCGATCCTCGGCCTCGACGACCTGCCCGGCACCTACGCCGCGGGCCGGGCGACGCTCTGCGGCTCACCGGACGATCTTTCGCGCTACGACGAGATCTTCACCGCCTGGTTCGGCGACCCCGCCGCGCTCGGAACCGGCCGGGCGCCGGCTACCGCCACCGCCACGATCGTGGATCTCCCGCTCGACGAGCTCGGTCCCGGTGAGGAGACCAGCGAGGGTGAGGACCCGGTCCGGGCCCGGGCCAGTGCGGCAGAGGTGCTGCGCCACCGGGACGTGTCCGCCCTCTCGGCGGCGGAGCGGGCGCGGCTGGCGGTGCTGTTCGGCGGGCTGCGGGTGCGGCCGCCGTGGCGGCGTACCTTCCGGCACCGGCGGTGGCACCGCGGTGAGGTGGACGCCGCCCGCACCCTCCGGGCCTCGCTGCGCAGGATGGGGGAGCCCGGCGAGATCGCGTGGCGGCGACCCGGCGTACGTCCGCGGCGGGTGGTGCTGCTGATCGACGTCTCCGGCTCGATGAGCGGATACACCGAGGCCCTGCTGCGCCTCGGGCACCGGCTGGTCACGGCCCCGGCGAGCGCCGGTCGGGTGGAGGTGTTCACGGTGGGCACCCGGTTGACCCGCGTCAGCGCCGCGCTGCGTCACCGCGACCCCGAGCGGGCGCTGGCGGCCGCTGGTGACTCGGTGCCGGACTGGTCCGGCGGCACCCGGCTGGGGGAGGGCCTGCAGGCCTTCATGGACCGTTGGGGTCGCCGGGGGATGGCCAGGGGCGCGGTGGTGGTGATCGCCAGCGACGGTTGGGAGCGGGGCTCGGTCGACCAGCTCGCCGAGCAGGTCGCGCGGCTGCATCGGGTCGCGCATCGGGTCGTATGGGTCAACCCGCACCGCGGCAAGGTCGGCTACGAACCGTTGCAGCGCGGGATCGTGGCCGTCCTACCGCATCTGGACGACTTCGTGGCCGGGCATTCGCTGGCGACCTACGCTGAACTCGTGGAGGTGATCGGTCGTGCGTGAGGTGCTGCCGCAGCTGCTGGACTGGTGGCGATCGGGCAAGAGCGTCGGGATGGGCACGGTCGTGGCGACCTTCAGGTCCGCGCCGCGTCCCCCGGGGGCCTCGATGTTGGTCGGGCCGGACGCCAGCGCGGTCGGCTCGGTCTCCGGGGGCTGCGTCGAAGGTGCGGTCTACGACCTCGCCCAGCAGGTGCTCGACTCGGGCGATCCGGTGCTCCAGCGCTACGGCGTCTCCGATGATGATGCCTTCGCCGTCGGCCTCACCTGCGGTGGCATCCTCGACGTGTTCGTGGAGAAGGTCGACCGGGAGACCTTCCCCGAACTCGACGACATCGCCGCGGATCTCGAGGCCGGCCGCCCGGTCGCGGTGGCCACCCTGGTCGAGCACCCCGACCCCGGCCGGGTCGGTCGCCGGATGGTGGTGCGGCCGGGTGTCGATGCCTCGACCGGCGTCAGGGGAGCCTCGCTCGGGTCCGGGCGTCTGGAGGCCGCCGTACACGACGACGCGCTGGGCCTGCTCGCCGCGGGGCACCACGGCACCCTCACCTACGGGCCCGACGGCGAGCGCCGCGGCGAGGGCGCCCGCGTCTTCGTATGGGCCTTCGCGCCCAGGCCCCGGATGCTGGTCTTCGGGGCCATCGACTTCGCCGCGGCGGTGGCCAAGGTGGGCACCTTCCTCGGCTACCGGGTGACCGTGTGTGACGCGCGGCCGGTCTTCGCGACCGCGAGCAGGTTCCCGGGCGCGGAGGACGTGGTGGTCGACTGGCCGCATCGTTACCTCGCCGCCGAGGAGGAGTCCGGCCGGATCGACCAGCGCACGGTGATCGCGGTGTTGACCCATGATCCGAAGTTCGACGTACCCCTGCTCGAGGTGGCCCTGCGGCTTCCGGTGGTGGCCTACGTCGGCGCCATGGGCTCGCGGCGTACCCACGACGACCGCCTCGCCAGACTCCGTGAGGCGGGCCTGACCGACGACGAACTCGCGCGCCTGCGCAGCCCGATCGGGCTCGATCTGGGTGCACGGACCCCCGAGGAGACCGCTGTGAGCATCGCGGCCGAGATCGTCGCGGGACGCTGGGGAGGCAGCGGTGAGCCGCTGGCTCGCACCTCCGGGCGAATCCACACGGACTGACCCCGTAGTCCACCGATAGCCCACCGATCCCATCGCGACGGCGCCGGTCGGTGAGGATCGGGCGGCCCCTCGCGGCAATGTGGCCGGTCGCACTCCGGACGAGTGTTGAGGCTCACAGGAAGTGGGGTTACCGTACTCCCACGTCGTTACTTAACGAGCGTTCGAAAACCTAGGAGTTCCTGCATGTCCCGGTACCTGCCTGCGGGCCACACCAGTGCCTCGCTGGACTACCCGCGCGCCGCCGTCGGCGACGTCCTGGCTGGCTCGGCCCGGCGGTACGCCGATCGACCGGCGATCCGGGACGGCGAGACCACGCTCACCTACGCGGAACTGTACGACCGGGCCCTGCGGATCGCGACCGGTCTGCGTGAGCTCGGCGTCAGGCAGGGCGACGCGGTCGCGCTGCACCAGCCGAACTCGATGTGGTTCACCACCACCTACTTCGGCATCCTGCTTGCCGGCGCCGCGGTCACACCGGTCAACCCCAGCCTCCCGCCGCTGGCCATCGCCGACCAGCTCGGCGAGGTCGGGGCGGTCGCGGTGTTCACCCACCCGCAGACGGTCGCCGGTCTTCCCCTCGACGGGGTCCCCACGCTCGCCCACCGGATCATCGTGCCGGGCACGTCGGTCGCCCCGGGTGAGGTGCCCGAGGACACCGACTGCCTCCGGGTGGAGTCGCTGCTCGACCACAAGGCCGGCCCGGCGGCCAGCCCGGAGCCCGACGACGTGGCTCACTTCTCCTTCACCGGCGGCACCACCGGCCGCTCCAAGGCCGTGCGCGTGCTGCACCGCAACGTGGTCGCCAACTCCCTGCAGGTCCAGTCCTTCCGGGGCGGTGCGGTGCCCCGCGTGGACGCCGAGGGCGGTGTCTACCTGGAGGCGATCGACGGCGGCGGCACGCGGTACATCAGCCCCCTCGGCGAGGGCGTCGGCGCCGCTCTGGCGCCGATGTTCCACGCGATGGGCCTGGTCGCCCAGGTCGGCTCCGTGGTCTCCGGGTCATGTGCGACGGTGGTGGGACGCTTCGATCCGGCCGGCTTCATCGACCTGATCGAGCAGGCGCGCATCACCACCCTGCCGGGTTCGCCCGCGCTCTTCCACGCCCTGCTCACGGTGCCGGGAGTCTTCGAGCGCGACCTCACCTCGGTGAAGGTGGTCAACTCCGGTGCCGCGCCGATCGACACCGACACCCTGGCCAAGCTGGGCCGGGTCTTCCCGAACGCCACCATCGTCGAGGGCTACGGCCTCACCGAGGCCACCATGGCGGTGACCATGCACCCGGTGGACGACCCCAACCCCACCCCCAAGGGGAGCGTCGGCACCCCGCTGTTCGACACCGAGGTGGCCATCCGCGAGCTCGGCGCCGGCGCCGAGGTGCCGGTCGGGGAGACCGGCGAGGTGTGGGTGCGCGGTCCGCAGGTGACCGCCGGCTACCACGGCCAGCCCGGCCTCACCGCAGAGCAGTACGTCGACGGCTGGCTGCGCACCGGTGACATCGGTCGGCTGGACGAGGACGGTTTCCTGTTCCTGGTCGGCCGGGCCAAGGACATGCTGATCTACAAGGGCTACAACGTCTACCCGGTCCCGCTGGAGGAGTCGCTGCACCAGCATCCCGCCGTGGCCGGTGCCAGCGTGATCGGCGCCCCGGTGCCCGAGGTCGGCGAGATCCCGGTCGCCTTCGTCGTCCTGGAGAAGGGGTACGACGCCACCCCGGAGCTGGCCGAGGAGCTGATGGGGTTCGTGGCCGAGCGGGTGGCGGCCTACGCCAAGGTCCGTGAGGTCGTCTTCGTCGACGCGCTGCCCGTCTCCGCGGCCGGCAAGATCCTCAAGACCGAGCTGCGCCAGAACTACTCCGGGGGCGCGCGGTGAGCGTGTGGATGACCGAGCCGGTGGAGACCGTGCCCGAGGTCGACCAGGACGGCTACGGGCCGTTGGGTCGCGGCGACCTGATGACCGTACGGCCGGTCGAGGGCGGTTTCCTCGGCCGTCCGCACGAGGGTCGGCCGACGGCGGCGTACGGCGGCGCGGTGCTCGGGCAGGCGCTGATGGCCGCTCGGGCGACCGTGCCGATCGAACGCCGGCTGCACTCCCTGCACTGCTACTTCCTGGCCGCGGTGAGCCCGACCGAGGACGCGTTCTACGACGTCCAGCTGCTGCGCGACGGCCGCAGCTACGCCAATCGCCGGGTGGAGGTGCGCCAGGGCGGCGCCGAGGTCGCCACCCTGCAGTGCTCCTATGCCGACACCGCCGGCCGGGGCCGGCTCACCCGCCAGCCGAGCATGCCCGACGTGCCGGGGCCCGAGGACCTGCGTGACGGCTTCTGGTTCCGCGACCCCGAGAGTCACATCCGCGGTGCGATGGAGTGCCGCGAGGCGGCGGTGCGCCGTCGCCCCGAGGAGGGCGAGGTGGAGAAGATCGCCTGGTTCCGCACCGTGGGCAGACTCCCCGACGACCCGGGGGTGCACGAGGCGGCGCTGGCCTACCTCTCCGATGTGACGCTCAGCCCCACCGCACTGCTCGCGCACGGCATCACCGAGATCAATCGCGCGGTCTCCCGCACCCGGGTCGCGTCCCTCGACCACGCGATGTGGTTCCACCACGCCTGCCGGGCGGACGAGTGGCTCCTCTACCGCCAGCGCAGCGTGCTGGAGGGCGAGAGCCGCGCGCTGGCCCACGGCGAGTTCTACGACCGCAGCGGTCGGCTGGTCGCCTCGACCGCCCAGGAGTCCGTGGTCGTCGTACCGCCCGGCGAGTGAGCAGCCCCCGATCCATCCCCGAATCCCGACAATTTCAGTACCCCCCGATCCAGGACAGAGAGAGAACCATGCGTCGCACCGTGTACAACGAGGACCACGAGTCCTACCGCCAGATGCTGCGGGACTTCATCGAGAAGGAGGTCGTCCCGGTCCACGACGCGTGGGAGGAGCAGGGGCACCCGCCCCGCGAGTTCTACAACCGGCTCGGTGAGCTCGGCGTCCTGGGCACGCAGGTGTCTGAGGAGTACGGCGGCGGCGGCGAGCCCAGCTTCAAGTACGCCGCGATCGCGATCGAGGAGACCACCCGTGCGGCCGTCTCGTTCGGCTCGCACTCGGTGCACACCAACCTGATGCTCCCCTACCTGATGAAGGGCACCGAGGAGCAGAAGAAGCGTTGGCTGCCCGGCTTCGTCAGCGGCGAGATCATGACCGCCATCGCGATGACCGAGCCCGGCACCGGCTCCGACCTGGCGAACATCGCCACCAAGGCCGTCCTCTCCGACGACGGGTCCCACTACATCCTCAACGGCGCCAAGACCTTCATCACCGGTGGTGCGCTGGCCGACCGGATCCTGGTCGTGTGCCGCACCTCGCCGTTCGACCCCGACAACCGTCGCGGCGGGCTCTCGATCCTGGTGGTCGACACCACCTCGGAGGGCTTCGTGGTCGGCAAGAAGCTGAAGAAGCTCGGGCTCAAGGCCTCCGACACCGCCGAACTGGCCTTCACCGACGTGAAGGTGCCGGTCGACGACCTGCTCGGCGAGGAGGGCGAGGCCTTCCGCTACCTCACCAGCAACCTGCCCCAGGAGCGCCTCACCATCGCACTCGGCGCGGCCGCGGCCGCCGAGGCCGCGATCCGGTTCGCTACCCAGTACGTCTCGGAGCGCCAGGTCTTCGGCCAGCCGGTCGCGAAGTTCCAGAACACCAAGTTCGTGCTCGCCGAGTGCTCCGCGGAGACCCAGGCTGCCCGGATCATGGCCGACCAGGCCCTGGAGGCTCTCGACGCCGGCGAGCTCAGCATCGCCGACGCCGCCCGCGCCAAGCTGTTCTGCACCGAGGTCGCCGGTCGCGTGATCGACAAGTGCGTGCAGCTGCACGGTGGCTACGGCTACATCTGGGAGTACCCCATCGCCCGGCTGTACGCCGACACCCGGGTCTCCCGGATCTACGGCGGCACCAGCGAAGTCATGAAGACGATCATCGCCAAGGACCTCGGTCTCTGATGAGGTGGACCGGCGGCAGGTACGCCGGTCCACCACCCCGACGCACCACCCCAGCTCCACCAGTTCGACCAACCACCACCCATCACAGGAGTGACCACCATGCGTGACGCAGTCATCGTCGACGCCGTCCGGACCCCGGTCGGCCGCGGCAAGCCCGGCGCCGGCGCCCTCTCCGGCATCCACCCCACCGACCTCTCCGCCCACGTGCTCAAGTCGCTGCAGGAGCGCAACGGCTTCGACCCGACGATCATCGACGACGTCGTCTGGGGCTGCGTGTCCCAGGTCGGCGAGCAGGCCGGCTGCATCGGCCGCTACTCCGTGCTGGCCGCCGGCTGGCCCGAGTCGGTCCCCGGCCTCACCATCGACCGTCAGTGCGGCTCCTCCCAGCAGGCCGTGCACCAGGTCGCCGCGGGCGTCATCGCCGGTCAGTACGACGTCGCCATCGCCGGTGGCGTCGAGGTCATGTCCCGGGTGCCGATGGGCGCCACGTCGGCTGGTGGCCAGTTCGGCACGCCGTACGGCACCCTCGTGGCCGAGCGCTACGACAACTACCGCTTCAACCAGGGCATCGGCGCCGAGATGATCGCCGAGGAGTACGGCCTCACCCGCGAGCAGCTCGACCAGCACGCGCTGGACTCCCACGCCCGCGCGGCCAAGGCGGTCGACGAGGGCCGGTTCAAGGACCAGATCGCTCCCGTCCAGACCGAGAACGGCCTCTTCGACACCGACGAGGGTATCCGTCGCGGCGGCACCCTGGAGAAGATGGGCCAGCTCAAGACCGTCTTCAAGGAGGACGGCGTGATCCACGCCGGCAACTCCTCGCAGATCTCGGACGGCTCGGCCGGCCTGCTCATCACCACCAGCGAGATCGCCGCCAAGAACGGCTGGACCCCGATCGCGCGCTTCCACACCGGCGTTCTCGCCGGCGTCGACCCGATCACCATGCTCAAGGGCCCGATCCCCGCCACCCGCAAGGTGCTCGACCGCGCCGGCCTGAAGCTCTCCGACATCGGTGCGTTCGAGATCAACGAGGCCTTCGCTTCCGTCTCGCTCGGCTGGCAGAAGGACCTCGGCGCCGACTACGAGCTGCTCAACCCGAACGGTGGCGCGATCGCCCTCGGTCACCCTCTCGGTGGCTCCGGTGCCCGCCTGATGACCACCCTGGTCCACCACATGAAGGACCAGGGCATCAAGTACGGCCTGCAGTCGATGTGCGAGGGCGGCGGCATGGCCAACGGCACCATCCTCGAGCTGCTCTGAACTGAATAGGTGCGCGAGCGTGTCGCGGCTCGCCGGTGCGTGCAGAGGAAACGATGCACCGGCAGCGGCGCCACGCTGCCGCGCGAGGCTGAATGAGTGCGCGAGCGTGTCGCGGCTCGCCGGTGCGTGCAGAGGAAACGATGCACCGGCGGCGGCGCCACGCTGCCGCGCGGATCGCGATCAGCGCGAGCGTGTTCGCGAAGTCGTGGGAGTTGTACGCTGCCGCGCGAGTTGAGTAGCACCACATCCGGATTTCGCTCGCGCCAGGGCCTCACAGCGAACGAGCAATCCGGTCCGACCAAGGAGGATTCGTGACGGTACGTGCGGCCGTGGGCCAGCAGGCGATCGTGGACGCCGCCCGGTACGAGTTCGCCGAGCGCGGCTACAGCGGCGCGTCGATCCGGCACATCGCACAGCGCGCGGGGCTGAGCCTGTCGGCGCTGTACTACTACTACAAGGGCAAGCAGGACCTGCTGGCCGCGATCCTGGAGGCCGACCAGGCGTCGTACTGGGGTGCCTGCGACCAGGCCCTCGCCGCCGCCTCACAGGATCCCGCGGACCGGTTGCGGGCGCTGGTCACCGCGACGGTGCACTTCCGCATCGAGCACCCGGTGAAGAGCAACATCGTGCTCAGCGAGACCCGCAGCCTCGAGCCGGAGCACCTCGAGCGGTGGCACCAGCGGAACGACGAGGCCTCCGACCGGTTCCGCGGCATCGTCGAGGACGGTCTCGAAGCAGGTCTCTTCCACACCGCCTACGCCGAGGACGCGCGCCGAGCGATCATCGCGATGTGCAACGCCATCGCCCAGTGGTACGACGTGGAGGGCGCGGTCGGTGTCGACGAGCTCGTCGAACGCTACGTCGCCCTCGCCCTGACCCTGGTCGAGTACCGTCCCTGACCCCTCCGGCGGGCGGGGACCCGGGTTCACGTGTGAGCCGGTTCACGCCGGTGTAGCCTCGCGAGGCATGAGGCACCTGCACGAGGAGCGCCAGGCGGCGATCCGGGCCTGGACCGACTTCGTGCAGGGCTCCCCGGCGCAGGTCCCGGTGCGACCGGAGATCCTGCACAGTTGGTGCCGGTCACGGGTCACGGTCGAGACCACCGTGCCCGCGGCACCCCTGGGCGACGAGTCCGACGCCCGTGCCTACTGGGAGGACTCACGGCTGCAGGTCGCGGTGGAGCGGGTGGAGGAGGAGCTGCGACGCAGCGCCGAGGACGGCGACCTGGTCATCGGCGTCACCGACCCCCAGACCCGGGTGCTGTGGACCTACGGCGGCCGAATGATGCGGCAGCGAGCCGAGCAGGTGCACTTCGTGCCCGGCGGCCGATGGGACGACCGCTCGGTCGGCACGAACGCATTGGACCTGGCCAATCGGCTGGGGCGTCCCAGCATGGTCTTCAGCGCCGAGCACTACGCGCCGATCGTGCACAACTGGGTCTGCTGGGCCGCACCGGTGCACGACCCGGTCACCGGCCACCGCCTCGGTGTGCTCGACCTCTCCACCACCTGGGACCGCACCCACCCGATCGGGCTGGCCACCGCTCGAGTGCTGGCCCGGCTGATCGAGCAGGCGCTACCTGCCTCCCGGCACGGCGCCGGCGAGCCCGAGGAGACCGCCGACCCCGGTCTGGTGATGACCCTGCTCGGCACCGCCGAGGCCCGCCTCGACGGCCACCGGCTGCTGCTCAACCGGCGCCAGACCGAGGTGCTCGCCCTGCTTGCGCTGCACCCCGAAGGGCTCTCCCTGGAACGTCTGCACGCGATGCTGTACGGCGACCAGGCGGTCACCTTCTCCACCCTCAAGGCGGAGGTATCGCATCTGCGGCACGCCCTCGGCGGCCAGCTCTCCTCCCGTCCCTACCGGCTGTGCATGCCGGTCGCCACCGATGTCGAGCACGTCCTCGGGCTGCTCCGGCGGGGGGAGATCGGCCTGGCGATGGAGGTCTACGGCGGCGACCTGCTGCCGGGCACCAACTCGCCGGCGCTGAGCCAGTTGGGGGAGTACGTCGCGGTCGCCGTGCGCGAGGCGCTGCTCGCCGACCCGCGGCCCGACGCGGTGCTGCGCTACGCCGACCTGGCGCCGTACGACCTCGAGGTGGTCCAGGCGGGTCTGGACGAGCTCAGCCGCTCCGGCCGGCCGCATCCGGCGCTGCCGCTGCTCAAGGCCAGGCTGGCTGCGGCGGCACACTGACGGGTCCAGGCCTCGGGCCCGTAAATCGATGAAGGGGCGCCCGACCAACCTGCGCCCAACCTCGACATCACTAGGTTGTGGTGTACAACACACCCCCTCGTGTGATCAGGAGTTCTCATGACCCGGATCAAACTCACCGTCGACGGCATGGCGGTCTCTGACGACGTCGAGCCGCGCACCCTGCTGGTGCACTATCTCCGCGAGCAGTTGGGCAAGACCGGCACCGTGGTCGGCTGCGACACCAGCAACTGCGGAGCCTGCACCGTCCACCTCGACGGGCAGAGCGTGAAGTCATGCAACGTCCTCGCCGTCCAGGCCGACGGTGGCGAGATCACCACCATCGAAGGCCTGGCCGACACCGTCCCCGACCGTGCCGACGGGCAACTGCATCCCGTCCAGGAGGCCTTCCGGGAGTGCCACGGCCTGCAGTGCGGCTACTGCACGCCCGGCATGATCATGGCCTCGGTCGACCTGCTCAACCGCAACCCCCACCCCACCGAGCAGGAGATCCGGGAGGGGCTCGAGGGCAACCTGTGCCGCTGCACCGGTTACCACAACATCGTGCGTGCGGTGCAGTACGCCGCCGAGGGGGAGCAGCCATGACCACGGTCGATGACCGCTCGGTGGCCGAGGCGGAGATCGGTCGTGACCGTCGCCGCAAGGAGGACGCCCGGTTGATCACCGGCCGGACCCGCTGGACCGACAACATCACCCTGACCGGCATGGTGCACCTCGCGATGGTGCGCAGTCCGTTCGCGCACGCCCGGGTCACCGGCATCGACACCGCGGCCGCCAAGCAGTCCGCCGGGGTGGTCGCCGTACTGACCGGCCCGGAGCTCGGCGAGGAGATGGGGGTGCTGATCAACGCCTGGCCGATCACCCCCGACCAGGTCACGCCGGTCCACACGCCGATGGCGGTCGACCGGGTGGCATTCGCCGGCGAGATCGTCGCCGTCGTCGCCGCGCGCAGCGCCGCGGAGGCGCGGGACGCGGCCGAACTGGTCGATGTCGACTACGAGGAGCTGCCCGCTGCGGTCGACCTGAAGGAGGCGGCCGCCGCGACGCCGGAGAACGGCGGGGCGCTCGCCCACCCGGACCTGGGCACCAACAAGAGCGCCCTGTGGATCTTCGACTCCGCGGAGGCCGGCACCGGCAGCGACGTCGAGGAGGCCATCGCCCGGGCGCGGACGGACGGGGTCGTGATCGAGCGCGAGTTCCGGCAGCAGCGGCTGATCCCGGCGTTCATGGAGCCTCGGTCCACCGTGGTCGATCCGACCGGCGAGCAACTCACCGTCTGGTCGGCCACCCAGATCCCGCACGTGCTGCGCTTCGCGATGGCGGCGACGCTCGGGATACCTGAGTCGAAGCTGCGGGTCATCGCCCCCGACGTCGGTGGCGGGTTCGGCGGCAAGCTCCAGCTCACCCCCGAGGAGTGGCTCACGGTGGCGCTGGCGCGCCGGCTCGGCAAGCCGGTGAAGTACACCGAGACCCGTTCCGAGAGCCTGATGAGCGCACACCACGGTCGGGACCAGTGGCAGAAGCTCACCCTCAGCGCCACCAAGGACGGCACCGTCACCGGCCTCAAGGTCGAGCTGCTCGCCGACCTGGGGGCCTACGTCGCGATCGTGGGTGGCGGCGTACCAGTGCTGGGTGCGTTCATGTTCAACGCGATCTACAAGTTCCCCGCCTACCACTTCGCCTGTCAGACCGTGCTGACCAACAAGACCTGGACCGACGCCTACCGCGGTGCCGGCCGACCGGAGGCCACCTTCGGTATCGAGCGGATGATGGATGAGCTCGCCGCCGAACTCGGCGTCGACCCCCTCGAGGTGCGGGAGAAGAACTGGATCAAGCACGAGGAGTTCCCGTTCACCACGGTCGCCGGGCTGGAGTACGACTCGGGGCACTACGAGGCCGCCACCGAGCGGGCCAAGGAGCTCTTCGAGTACGACGACCTGCGGTCCGAGCAGCGGCGTCGCCGCGAGTCGGGTGACCCGGTCCAGCTCGGGATCGGGGTCAGCACCTTCACCGAGATGTGCGGGCTCGCACCCAGCCGCGTGCTGGGCAGTCTCGACTACGGTGCCGGCGGGTGGGAGAGCGCCCAGGTGCGGATGCTGGCCACCGGCACGGTGGAGGTCGTCACCGGGGCGAGCGCCCACGGGCAGGGGCACGAGACCGCGTTCAGCCAGATCGTGGCGGACCGGCTCGGCGTACCCTTCGAGGACGTCGAGGTGCTGCACGGCGACACCCAGGTCGCTCCCAAGGGGCTGGACACCTACGGCTCCCGCTCCCTGGTGGTGGGCGGTGAAGCGCTGGTCAAGGCCTCCGACAAGGTGATCGAGAAGGCCAAGCCGGTGGCGGCGCATCTGCTGGAGGCCTCCGTGGAGGACCTGGAGTTCCGTGCGGGCACCTTCTCCGTCCGGGGCACCGAGGCCGGCATCAGCATCCAGGACGTGGCCGGTGCGGTCTTCGCCGCGCACAACCTGCCCGACGGGATGGAGCCCTCGCTGGACTCCGACGCGACCTACGACCCGGTCAACTTCAGCTACCCCCACGGCACCCACCTGTGCGCGGTGGAGGTGGACACCGAGACCGGCCAGGTGAGGATGCGCAAGTACGTCGCCTGCGATGACGTCGGCACCATCATCAACCCACTGATCGTCAGCGGTCAGGTGCACGGCGGCCTGGTGCAGGGCATCGCCCAGGCGTTGTGGGAGGAGGCGGTCTTCGACGAGTCCGGCACCCTGGTGAGCGGGTCGTTCGTGGACTACCTGCTGCCGACCGCGGCCGACACGATCAGCTTCGACCTCGACCACACGGTCACCCCGAGCCTGACCAACTCGCTCGGCACCAAGGGGGTCGGCGAAGCCGGCACGATCGCCTCCACACCGGCGGTGGTCAACGCCGTCGTGGACGCGCTGCGACCGCTCGGCGTCGAGGACGTCACGATGCCGTGCACTCCGCAGCGGGTGTGGCAGGCCATCCACGGAGCGGGCTCCGGCGGTTCGACCCCGGGGGCGGCGATGCCTCACTTCGAGTCCGGCGGAGCCGCCGGCAACCAGGAACAGCCCGGCGCGTCCAGCACGGAAGGAGCAGGCCAGTGATCCGCATCCCAGCCCAGCCCGCAGAAGGTTCCGGTTCGAAGGGCGGTCCCGCATGATCCCGGCGGCATTCGACTACGTCGCACCGACCACGCTCGAGGAGGCGCTCGCCGCGCTCGGTGAGCACGGCGACGACGCCAAGCTCCTCGCGGGCGGGCAGAGCCTGCTGCCGGTGATGAGGATGCGGCTCAACGCTCCCGAGTGGGTGATCGACCTCGGCCGGATCGAGTCGCTCCGCGGCATCCGCGAGGAGGGTGACGAGCTGGTGATCGGGGCGATGACCCCGCACGCCGTGGTGGGCGAGGACCCGCTCGTCGCGCAGCACGCTCGCCTGTTGACCGATGCGGAGGCCGAGGTGGCCGACGCCCAGATTCGCCACCGCGGCACCATCGGCGGCGCGCTGGTCCATGCGGACCCGGCCGGTGACCTGGGGGCGCCCGCGCGAGCCCTTGACGCCCGCTTCGTGATCGCGGGCGCGGGCGGCACCCGGACGGTGGCCGCCGACGAGTTCTTCCTCGACCTCTTCGAGACGGCGGTGGGGGAGGACGAGATCCTCACCGAGATCAGGGTGCCCAAGCGCACCGGCTGGCGGACCCACTACGAGAAGTTCGTGCGGGTCAAGCACCAGTGGTCGATCGTGGCCGTGGCGGTGGCCGTCCGTCTCGAGGGCGACACCGTCGCCGAGGCCCGGGTAGGGCTGACCAACATGGGCAACACCCCGCTGCGCGCCCGCGGTGTCGAGGAGGCGCTCACGGGCCGTCCTGCCACCGAGGAGAGCGTGGCCGCGGCTGCGGCCCGGGCCAGTGAGGGTACGGCGCCCCCCAGCGACCTGAACGGCGATGCGGCGTACCGCTCACACCTGGCCCAGGTGCTCACCCGCCGCGCCCTGATGACCGCCATCTCAGGAGGCACCGCCTGATGGAGTTGACGCACGAGTTCAGCGTGCCCGGCAGCGTGGAGGAGACCTGGGAGCGGTTCCTCGACATCGGCTCCCTCGCCGAATGCTTCCCGGGCGCCCAGGTCACCTCGGTCGAGGACGACTCCTTCCAGGGCACCGTGAAGGTCAAGCTCGGCCCGATCGCCCTGGTCTACAACGGCTCGGGCACCTTCACCGAGAAGGACGAGTCCGCCCGCCGGATGGTGGTCGAGGCCAAGGGCAAGGACAAGCGCGGCAACGGTACGGCGGGCGCCACCGTCACCGTCGAACTCGCCGACGGGTCGGAGGAGACCCGGGTCAGTGTGCACACCGACCTGGCCATCACCGGAAAGCCGGCCCAGTTCGGCCGGGGAGTGCTGCAAGACGTCTCGGACAAGCTGCTCGGCCAGTTCGTCGCCTGCCTGGCCGAGCGGGCCGAGTCCGGTGGTGAAACCGCCGCGGAGCCCGCTCCTGTCCCGGTCGCCGGGGCAGCCGGAGCGGGTGGTCCCGTGGACGGTACGGCGGAGTCCGCGGGGCAAGGCACGGCAGACGAGGCGAACACCGGTGCGACGACGTCCGTCGAGCCTCCGCTGAGGTCGGCAGGGCCGGCCGAGGCGCAGCCCCCGAGACCGCAGCATCGGGCGCCGGAGCCGGAGGCACTCGATCTCGGCGCGACAGTGCTCCCGGTCTTGATCAAGACCTACGCGAAGCCGGCCGCGGCCGCTCTGGGTGCGCTGGTCGTGGTGTGGTGGGTCAGCCGACGCATCAGGAGGCGCTCCGCCTGACCCGTGTGGACCTCGACAGGCTCGGTCGGCGGTCCGTCCGTCCGCCGAGCCCGTCGAGGCGTCCTGCCCGTCGCACGGAGCGGGCCACCCGTCCACCGAAGGTTGGGCAGGGCGCCGAGTCGGCCGGTCAGAAGACGTTGAGCGGGCGGAACTGCACCGAGATCCGCGGGCCGGCACGGGCCACCTTCGGCACGGCGTGCTCCCAGGTGCGTTGGCAACTGCCGCCCATCACCACCAGGTCGCCGTGCCCGAGCTCCACCGAGATCGAGTCGCCGCCGCCGCGGGGACGCAGACACAGCCGGCGGGAGTCGCCGACGGAGACGATCGCGACCAGGGTGTCGTGGATCTTGCCGCGCCCGATCGTGTCGCCGTGCCAGGCCACTGAATCCTGGCCGTCGCGGTAATAGCAGCAGCCGGCGGTGACGAACGGCTCGCCGAGCTCGGGCGCATAGTGAGCGCTCAGGCTCTCCCGGGCCTCCACCAGTCGGTGATGGGGGAGTGCCTCACCGCGCAGGTAGGTGTGGACGAGCCGGGGCACCTCGACCACCCGGTCGTACATCTCCCGCTGCTCCGCCCGCCACGGCACGTCGTCGAGCAGCGCTCGGAACACGTCGTCGGCCTCGGGGAGCCAGGCCGGGCACACGTCGACCCAGGCACCGCGGGTCAACGGGGTCCGGATAAGCCCACTGAAATCCGGGGTGGCCGGTGCGGCTTCGAACAGGGTGCCCTGGAAGTCCATGGGCCTCACCGTACTCCAGAAGTTCGAAAGAATGTTCGATCCTAGTGCCGGATTTAACGATTGGGCAGACACTGACCCCGCTTGATGCCTAGTCTCGGGCTATGGCCGACGCGCATCTCGGGGGCCCCCGCCCCAAGCATGTGCGCGTGCGTGAGGCTCTCCGGGAGTTGCTCGATGAGGCCTCGCCGGGCACACCGCTCCCCTCCGAGCGCGACCTGGTGGAGCGGTTCGGCGTGGCTCGGATGACCGTGCGTCAGGCGCTGGACGCGCTGGTCTCCGAAGGGCTCGTCGAGCGGATCCCGGGGCGAGGGAGCTTCGCCGCCTCCCGCGGCCCCCTCAACCGGGTGGTCGGCCTGACCGAGGAACTCGGCCGGATCGGGCAGATGGTCGAGACCCGCACGGTGCTGGCCCGCCGCGAGCAGGCCGGCCCCGGGGTGGCCCGAGCGCTGGAACTGTCCCACGGCGAGGCGGTCGTGCACTGGCGACGGCTCCGACTCACCGACGGTGAGCCGCTCTGCCTCGAGGACGTGTTCTTGCCCGCCCGGCTGGTCGAGACGCTCACCCGAGCGCTGCCGGCCAGCCTGTACGCCTGGCTCGGGGCGCGCCAACTGCGACCCACCCGGGTGGAGGACCACTGGACCGCGGACCACGCCGGCGCACTGGAGGCTGTCCACCTCGGGACCCGCGAGACGATGCCGGTGTTGCGCAAGCGCCGTCGCGGCCTGTGTGACGGCCAGGTCATCGAGGTGTCGCAGTCGGTCTTCCGCGGTGATCGCTACGCCCTACGCCTCAGCCTCGAGGACCGCTGACTCCCCGAGACCTCACAGGCAGCCGAGCGGGGCGACGACGTCCCCCGACTCCTCGCAGATCCACACCGGATCGGGGCCGCCGAGGTCGGGGCTGATGAACAGCGAGTGCTGGGGCGCGGGCTCGGGACACGATCGGCACAGCGGCCAACGACCGGTGGTCTCGAACAGGGCGTCCTGCACGTCCTGGGCGATCAGCCCGGCGACGTACGTGACACCCTCCGGCCATTGGTCGACCCACCAGCCGCGCTCGCTCACCGCCTCCTCCAATGCCGAGACGGAGGGAGCGGTGGCGAGCCCGCGGGCGTCGAGATCAGCCAGGACGCGGGCACGGGCCTCGAGGAGGAGGACGGTATCCACCCCTCCATGGTCACCCATCGGGCAAGGGGGAGTGGTGAGCCGGCCGGACGTGTGAGGATGGTGCGC
This sequence comes from Nocardioides insulae DSM 17944, assembly GCF_000422825.1. Lineage (GTDB taxonomy): Bacteria > Actinomycetota > Actinomycetes > Propionibacteriales > Nocardioidaceae > Nocardioides > Nocardioides insulae. The sequence goes on from NZ_KE383928.1 coordinate 678,099, forward strand.
GTGCTGCTGATCGACCCGCCGCTGGTGCCCTGGCGAGGGCGCCTGTGGTCGCACCTGGCCAGTGACACGTCCTACCAGGAGTTGCACGACTTCGCGCGCGAGGTCGGCCTGCCCGAGCGCGGCTTCGACCGCGACCACTACGACGTCCCCTCCGAGTGGTACGACGCCGTGGTGGCCGCGGGCGCGACGCCGACCTCCAGCCGAGACCTGGTCGCCAGGCTCATCGCCGCCGACCTGCGCCGGCGGAAGAGGCCCGCCTCGCGCTGAACTGGATGTGCGCGAGCGTGTCGCCGCGCCGGTGCGTGCCGCCGCCGGTGCGTGCCGCCGCCGGTGCGTGCCCAGGACGGGGACGCACCGGCGGTGGCGCTGCACTACCGCGCGGGCCCTAGGTGGGGCAGCCAGGGTCACTCAGGGCGGTGTTCGAGGTAGATCTCCTCGAACATGCGCTCCGAGAACGGCTGGAGGTCGACGGGGTCGGCGTGCTGGGCGTCGGCGAAGGCGAAGTAGTCGTCGGTGTTCTCGTAGCCCTCCTCCTCCGCGATGGCGATCCACTTGTCGTAGTTCTCGTCGAAGGCGTCCACCGCGGCCTGGCCGTCGAGGTTCTCCGAGTCGATGGTCTGCTGCCGCAGCTTGTCGATGGCACCGTTGAGCAGTTCCATCGCGTCCTCGTCCAGGCGCACGACGTCGCCGCCGTTCTCCTCGACCTTGGTCAGCGCGTCGGCGGTCCAGGAGACCGCTGCCTCCAGCGAGTTCGCGTTCGCGGTCGAGAACGCGTCGTAGATGACCTGCTGCGCCGCCAGCGGAAGGTTGGTGTAGCCGGGGCCGGCGACCAGGGCGGTGGGGTTGCGGACCCAGGCCGCCTCGGTCGGGAACGTGACGTACGGCGCGACCTCGAGGAAGCCGTATTCGGCGCCGATGCGCAGGCCGCCGAAGGTGCAGTCGATGGTGTTGCGCTGGAGCGCCTCGTACGCCTCGACGAACTGCATCGAGACACCGGTGGCGCCGAGCGCTTCGGCGATGGTGAGGTCGGCGGCCGAACCGACCCGGATCTGCTTGCCCTTGAGGTCGGCGGGGCTGGTCACCGGCTCGGTGCACATCAGCGCGTTGGAGAACTCGAACCAGGCGGGTCGCAGCGCGGTCACGCCCATCGCCTCGTAGTTGTCCATCACTTCGGGGGTGTCCCAGGCCGTCTCCAGCATCGCGGCGGTGTGCGCGATCTCGGTGACGTAGGGGCTGGCCGGCTTGGACGGGGTGAGGTTGATCAGGTCGTTGATCGCGGCGTACTTGCTCGGCGTGTAGATCGGGATCTCGATGCCCAGATCGAGCCGGCCGTCGGCGACGGCCTCGGTCACGGTGTCGAACGGGGCGATCGCCTGGGCCCACACCGGCTCGAGGGTGATCTTCCCGCCGGAGAGCTCGCTCACCTGCTTGATGAACTCGCTCTCCGCCTCACCGGTGTGACCCGCCGCGGACTGAGCACCGGGCTGGTACTTCAGCGTCACCGGCTCCATGTCGGCCAGCGCCTCCTGGTACTCCTCGGGCGTCGCGCCGTACTCGACCCCCTCACCTCCTCCCGAGGAGCTGCTGTCGCTGCCACCGGCCGATCCGGCGCAGGCGGACAGAGCCGTCGCGGTGGCGAGGGCCATGGCGCCGAGCGTGGTTCGCACGACGCGGCGTCGGATGGTTGCTGTTCTCAATGTGCTCTCCGTGATGAGGGTTGTCTTCTAGGGGTGCGCCGCGGTCGCGGCACACCCCTCTGACGGGTCCCAGCCCCCGCCGAGTGGACTGGGACCCGGACCGCGCGGCTCCCCGAGAGGTGAGGCGACGCGGCTCAGCTGGGGCGGTGCTCCATCGCTGCGCCGTTCTCGTAGACCGCCTCGGCGTAGGCCGTGTAGTCGGTCTCGGGGTCGTACCACTGGTCGAAGTCCTTGGTCTCGCCCTTGTCCGTGTAGCCCAGGCCCTCGAACTCGGTGGTCCACTGCTCGGCGGAGTCGGCGATGACCTGCTGGATGTCCTCGGGGATCTCACCGTTGGCGACCGCCTCGGAGGTGAGCTCCTCGGAGTAGGAGCGGATCTCATCCTGGATGTCGTCGGCGAACGGCGCGACCTGGCCGCCGGCCTCCTTGGCCTGGCTCACCGCGTCGGCGTTGCCGCCGATGATCGCCTGCATGCCACCGGAGGACGCCAACGCCATGCTGTCGAAGATGATCTGCTGGTAGGCGAGCGGCAGTTCCTGGTACGTCGAGCCCGCCAGGTAGGCGCCCGGGGACCGGGAGAAGCTCGAGTCGGTGGTGTAGCCGAGCTCGGGCGCGACCTCGAAGACGCCTGCCTCCGCCGAAGGCACGAGCTGGCCCAGGGTGCAGTCGACGGTGCCGCGCTGGAGTGCCTCGAAGGTCTCGCCGTACTCCATCGAGACCGGGGTGCCGCCGAGGTTCTCCACCTGGGCGGCCTGAGCGGTCGAGGCGATCCGCACCTGCAGACCGTCCCAGTCCTGAGCCGTCTCCACGGGGTCCGAGCAGACGGTGTAGTAGCCGCCCGAGGCCGCCAGCGGGTTGAGCGGGACCAGCCCCTTCGCCTCGTACTGCTCGAGGACGTTCTCGTTGTCCCAGGCGATCTCGCTACCCACCGCGTTGGCCACCATCTCGCCCACGAACGGCGAGGAGGAGAGACCGGCCAGCGAGGTGCCCAGGTCGTTGATCGCCGGGAACTCGGTGGGCTCGTAGACCGGCAGCGTGTAGGCGACGTCGATGCGGCCGTCGGCGAGTGCGTCGTTCACCTCGGTCCAGCCGGCGATCGCCTGGCCCCAGACGATGTCGACCTTGATCTTCCCGCCAGAGCGCTCCTCCACGATGTCCTTGAACACGGTGCCGGCCGGAGCCATCACCGAGTTCTGCGAGGCGGCCGAGGGCTGGAACGTGAGCGTCACCGGGTCGAGGTCCTCGAGGACCGCGTCGACGTCCTCCTGCGGGGCGTCGTACTCGAAGCCCTCGCCGGAGCCGGACGAACCGGCCTCGTCACTGCCGCCTCCGGCGCTGCCGGCGCACGCGCTGAGCGTGAGACTCACTCCGGCGGCCGCGGCCACCAGGGCCAGGGCCCGGGACCTCCTGGGACGTGGTGCTGACATCGTGTTCTCCCCTTCGAAGAGTTCTGTCGGACGGATCAGGAACTGCGCAGGTGGAACCAAACGGGTGTTGCTCCGGCGTTTCCCGAGGTCGCCGTCGGCCGGGCGGCGCCCGGCCGCGCGGAGGGCTCAGCAGACTCCTACGGGGTGGCGGAGCTGCTGCTGTTCTCCAACAGGTCGGGGAGCCATTGGGTCATTTCGGGGACGGCGATCATGACGATCAGGAAGAGGACCACGATGGGGAGGAACCAGGCCAGGGAGGTGAAGACGTCCTTGAGGGTGATGGTCTGGCCGAGGTTGACCTCGGGGCTCTTGGTGATGTTGTGGACCAGGTAGGTGAGGATGCCCACGGGTGGGGTGATCATGCCGAGTTCGCCGAGGAGGACGACGAAGACGCCGAACCAGAGTGGGTCGACTCCCATGGTGGTCAGGGTGGGCAGCAGGATCGGGATGGTCAGCAGCATCATCGAGAGGGTGTCGAAGAACATGCCCATCACGACGTAGAGGGCGACGAGGACGAGTAGGAATCCGACCCGGTTGAGGCCGAAGCTGGTGATCCAGTCGGTCATCATCGGGGCCAGGCCGGTGATCGCGAGGAGCCGGGTGAGCATCTCGGCGCCGATCATGATGAAGAAGATCGCGGAGGTGGCCGAGACGGTGGCGAAGGCGGCGCTGGCGACCTTCTGCAGCGGGTTGTCGTTGCGGGTGTACCACAGGCACAGGATCAGGGCGGTGAGTGCGGCGGCGGCGCCGGCCTCGGTGGGGGTGAAGGTGCCGGAGAACATGCCGCCGAACAGGACGGCCATGATCACCGGGAAGCCCCAGATCTCGCCGAGGGACTGGAAGCGCTGGGCCCAGGTGACCTTGTCCTGGACGCCTTCGCCCTTCTTGCCGCGGCCGACCAGGTGGGGGAACAGGACGCCGAGGGCGAAGATGAAGACGCCGAAGAAGACCGCGATCAAGATGCCGGGGACGGCGCCGGCGACCAGCTGGGGGCCGACCGGGACCGAGGCGATGCCGGCGTAGATGACCAGCAGGATGCTGGGCGGGATCAGGTTGCCGGGCAGGCCGGAGACGATGATGGTGCCGACCGCGACGCGCCTGTCGTATCCGGCCCGGAGCATCTCGGGGATGCCGGCGCGGCCCAGGGCGTAGGTCATGCCGATGGTGGAGCCGGAGACCGAGGCCAGGCCGGCTCCGGCGGCGGTGGTGCCGATGCCGATCCCGCCGGGCAGCCAGGAGAACCAGCGGTCGGTGGCGCGGTAGATCCGGGTGGTCATGCCCGATTGGGAGAGCAGCATGCCCATGAAGATGAACATCGGGAGCACGCTCATGGACCACTTGGAGACCGAGTGGTAGGGCGCGGTGGAGAGGATGTTCTCGGTGGCCGGGATGCCGGAGAGGGCGTAGATGCCGACCAGGGAGGGGATCGCCAGGGAGACCGCGATCGGGACGCCGAGGAACATCAGGACCAGCATCATGCCGATGCACCACAGGCCGGCGACGGCGGGGGTGGGGCTGGTGAACAGGCCGATCAGGCAGATGGCGAAGAGGCCGAAGCCGATCGCGAGGGCGAGCCAGCTGGGTCGGCCGCGGCGTCGGGTGGCGGTGGGGAACAGCGGCGGGGCCGGGGTGGTGGGGTCTGTCTGGGTCTCACTCATCGGGGGTTCTCCTGTCGTGCCTGGCCGTGGATGTCTTCGGGTGGGGTCGGGCTAGACAGGTGCATCGATGTGCTCGCCCACTTCGTCGGCCTCGACATCGCCGGTGCGGGCGATCGTGAGGATGTCCAGGACGTAGAGGATGCCCAGCAGGATGAAGACCACCGGGACGAGGAAGTAGACCGGCCAGGTGATGATGTCGGTCACGCCGGCAGTGGATCGCATCTCCATGTTGTCCATCGCCTCGGCGAAGCCGAACCAGGCGAAGCCCAGGGACAGGAGTGCACCGAAGACGCAGGCGAAGATCTTGAACACCGCAGCGGTGGTGGTGTTGAGCCGCTCGAGCACCAGGGTGACCGAGATGTGCTCGCGCTGTAGCTGTGCCGCCGGGATGCCCAGCAGGGCGACCACGGGCAGGTACCAGTACGCGACGAGCTCGTTGGTGCCGTAGATCGGTGCGTTGAAGAAGGCGCGCATCAGCGCGTGCGCAACGATGTGCAGCATCATGAGGATCACGGCGATCGCCGTGAAGATCGACAGTGTCTTGTCGAGACCGTGAAGGAATCGCAACGGGGGTCACCTCTGTGTCGGGGCGGGCCAGGTCACGCAGCCGACCGGGGCGGCGGACTGGTTGACGCTGCGGAGCAGTGCCGGGGATCCGCCTCCCGGTCGGGCTGGCACGGGTGCCGGCTGCACGGGATCGACCGAGGTGATCAGGCGTGGCGGTGGCAACCGCTGCACCCGACCCGGAGGTCAGGGCGGACCCCTATCGTGTCGGTGGGTGACGGGGACCACAAAGACGTTCGGGTGAATGGGGTGATAGCGAGAGCCTATGCATCCCGGTGATGTTGTGATAACGGTCACACGACGCCGACCTCTGCGGACGCAGAACGCCCGCCCGACCGGTCGGGATCGACCGGTCGGGCGGGCGGCGTAGGCGCGAGAGGCGTGGCGAGGCCCCAGGCGGGAGCGCTCAGACCTCCGTACGGGAGGGCTGTGCCAGATGCGGGCGCAGCTTGAGCTTGTCGCGCTCGGGGTTGACCCCGAACAGCGCGATCAGGCTGCCGACCAGGGCCATGAGGCCGAAGGTCTGGAACGCCGCGGTGTAGCCGGCCACGGGAGTCGCAGCAGCGTCGACGATCAGCCCGGTCAGCCAGGGGCCGTAGATGCCGCCCAGGACCATGATGCCCATGAAGACACCGAGCACGGCGGAGAGTTGGCGCGGCGGGACGATCTCGGACAGACCCGCATTGAAGAGCGGGAAGATCGAGGCACCGAAGGCATAGCCGATCGAGATGAAGGCGACTGCGAAGTACTTGCCGTCGACGTAGGGCAGCAGGGTCAGTGCGGCGCCGGTGAAGAGCAGTCCGATGGCGGGGACGACGCCGCGCAGGACACGGGAGGTGGCGCCGCGCGCGATCAGCCGGTCGCTGAGCGAGGTCAGGATGAACAGGATGACCAGGGAGGCGATGCTCGGGAAGCCGAACATGGCACCGGCCTCGACCCGGCTGAAGCCCAGGCCCAGCTCGAAGTACGACGGCAGCCAGGTGAGCACCGCGGTGACGATGGCGTACATCGTCATGCACGCGAACGCGCCGCCGATGAAGGTGCGGGTGGTCATGATCTTCAGGAGCGGAACGGTGGGCTCCGCGGCAGCCGCGGCGGAGGCGATATCCGCGCCGGCTGCTGAACGGCGCCCGGTCTCGGCCCCGTAGGGCCCCACCTTCCAGGTCGGCAGCCACGCCAGCAGCCAGGCCAGGCCGATCGCCGCGCAGGCGAAGAACGCGGCCCGCCATCCCCAGGTGGCGATGATGACGGCGATGACGGGAGCCACGGCGATCTTGGCGATCGAGGCGCACGCGGCCATGCACGCCGAGGGGAGGCCGCGCTTCTCGTTCGGGTGCCAGCTGTACAGGGCGGTGTGGATGATCGGGCTGGAGGGACCCTCGAGGAGGCCGAGGAACATCCGGCTGAGCAGCAGGATCGCGAAGCCGCCCGCGAAGGCCAGCGGCAGCATCGCGAAGGACCAGCCGATCGCCATGATCGCCAGGCACCACTTGAGGGTGAAGTACCGGCCCATCACGCCGGCCAGGAAGCTGCCCGCGGTCATCGCCACGAAGAACATCGAGCCGATGAACCCGATCGTGCCCTGGCTGAGCCCGAACTCCTCGGAGAGCGGCTGGGCGACCAGACCGTAGATGGCCTTGTCGGCCCAGTTGATGATGTAGAGCAGCATCAGCAGCCCGGTGAAGCCCCAGGCCTTCAGCCTGTGGTCCTCGGGGGGCCTGGTGTCGTCGAGCCGCGCGGGCTCGGCGGGATGGGTCAGGGTCACGGCGTGTCCTTCACGTCGAGGGGAGAGTGCCCAGGGGAATGTCACTGGGCGTGACCCCCATCATGTGCGCGCGGTCACACGGCGACAAAGACGTGAGGACGAAGAGGGAGATAGGGCGCGCCTATGCGGCCCGCACAAGAGGGTTAGACCGAGGCGTGCCAGCCGGCCAGTTCGCGACGGACGTTCGTGCGGGCCGCAACCTCCCAGCGCCTGTACGCGTACTCGGTGCGGAACAGCCGCTCCTTGTCGAGCAGCGTCTCCAGCACCTGGGTACGACCGATCCGGAAGTCCTCATCGGACAGGTGGGCGTACTCGGCTCGGACGGCCGCGGCGTACTCGGCGTAGCGGGCCTCGTCGGCCGCGAGGATGGCGAGGTCGGCATCGGAGAGGGCGCGGCCCGCGGGGTCGTCGTCGGCGGGGTCGTGGGTCTCGGTCAGCCGGACCAGTCGGACGACCTCGGTCACGACGTCGTCGGGCACCAGGCCCCGGAGTGCCTCCTCCGCCCACACCGCCGACCGCTCCTCGGCGTCCCGCTCGCCGTCGTAGACGGCGTCGTGGAACCAGGCGGCCAGGGTCACCGGCAGGTCGGGGAAGAGCTCACCGGCCGCAGCCAACTCGTCGAGTTGGGTGAGTACCTCGGTGAGGTGACGGAGGTCGTGGTAGTGCCGGGTGGGGTCGGTGTATGCCGCCACCAGGTCCTCACCGAGGTCGGGTGAGTCGGGCAGCGGCCATTGATGCGGGAGGTCCACCCGACCCATTGAACCAGCACCACCCGCCGTACCGGAGGACCGGCGGGGTCAGGCCGAGTAGGACCGCAGCCAGATGGTGTGGGTCGAGGCCGCCAGCTTGGCCGAAGCACTCTCCGGGATGTGGCTGGCGACATCGGTGACGACGTACCCCTGCTCGCCGCGAGTGGCGAGGTACTGCCCGGTGATGTTGACGCCATCCTCGGCCAGCAGGTTGTTGACCTCCGCCAGAACGCCGGGCACATTGACGTGCAGGAAGGCGTACCGCTCACCCTCGGTGAGGGGTGAGGGCTGGACGGCGGGCAGGTTGACCGAGAGTGCGGTGGAGCCCTCGCGGGCGAAGTCGCGGAGCTTGCCGGAGACGAAGTAGCCGATCTCCTCCTGCGCCTCCTGGGTCGACCCGCCGACGTGAGGGGTGAGGATGACGTTGTCGAGCCCGCGCAGGACCGAGGTGAACTCGTCGCCCTGCGCCTTGGGCTCGACGGGGAAGACGTCGAGGGCGGCGCCGGCGATGTGACCGGACTCGATGTGTCGGCGCAGCGCGACGTCGTCGACCACCATGCCGCGGGAGGCATTGATGAACAGGGCGCGCTTTTTCATCGCGGCGAACTGCTCCTCGCCGAAGATGCCGGCGTTGCCGGGGCGGCCGTCCACGTGCAGGCTGACCACGTCGGCCTCGGCGAGCAGGGCGTCCAGGCTCGGCATCCGGCGGGCGTTGCCGTGCGCGAGCCGGTCGGCGATGTCGTAGAAGATGACGTACATGCCCATCGCCTCGGCGAGGTTGGACAGCTGCGTGCCGATGTTGCCGTAGCCGACGATGCCCAGCGTGCGCCCCCGGACCTCGTGGCTGCCCTTGGCCGACTTGTCCCAGACGCCGTCGTGCATCCGCTGGTTCTTCTCCGCGAGCCGGCGAGCGAGTACGACGATCTCGGCGATGACCAGCTCCACCACGCTGCGGGTGTTGGAGAAGGGTGCGTTGAACACCGCGATGCCGCGCCCGGCGGCGGCGGTGAGGTCGACCTGGTTGGTGCCGATGCAGAAGCAGCCGATCGCGATCAGGTCGGTGGCGGCGTCCAGCACCCGCGGGGTGATGTGGGTGTTGGAGCGGATGCCGAGCATGGCCACACCGGGGAGCTTGGCGACCAACTCGTCCTCAGACAGCGAGTGGCTGAGCAACTCGACCTCGAAGCCCGCGCGCTCGAGATTCTCGACAGCGAGCGAATGAATGTTCTCCAGGAGCAGCACCTTCACGCCACCCACAGTAGTGGGCGGCGCCGGTCCGTGGAGGGCGCGACGGGATGCGGACGGTCACACCTGGGACCGGCGCCGGGGCCCGAGGCCCGGCCGGATCGCGGTCAGCCGCCGAGCACTGCGGAGAGGACGGCGGCCAGCACCATCAGGACCACGACGGCCACCAGCGAGCCCAGGATGAGCCACAGACCGAGTTTGCCGGGGCGCTCCTGCTTCTCGAACCCGATCGCGCCCCGGTTCGCGAACTGATGCAGCGGCGCGGCATAGAAGACCGGGATGTGTTGGCCCTGGGCCACCCGTACGTCGAGGCGCGCGTGGCCGTAGGTGCGCAACCACTGGGTGGAGACGTCGATCGCCCACGGGCCAGGTGGCACGGGGAACACGTTGTCGCCGTACCGCGCTGGCACCGGGTGGCCGTTGAGTCGCACCTGCGGCGTGATGGCGTTGATGGTCAGCACGCTCCCCTGGAGGTGGACGTGCAGGAAGCCGACGGGAGCCTGGACCGGCTGCGGCTGCGGACGCCACTGCGGCTGTGGCTGCGACGACTGCGGCGGCGGCTGCGGCTGGGGATGCCCCGGTCGTGGCGGGGGAGGGGGCTGCGTCATGGCGACATCCTCTCCGACGCGGTTCGCGCCACTCCTGACCCGGTCATGCCCGGCGTACGGACACTCTTGAAGCCGGTCTCAGGTTCACCCTAAGGTCGCGGACATGCGTGCGATCCAGATCACCAAGCTCGAGGGGCCCGAGGCCATCGAGCTGGTCGACATCCCGGCCCCGACCGCCGACGACGCGGTCATCATCGACGTGAAGGCCGCGGGCGTGGCCTTCCCCGAACTGCTCCAGACGAGGGGGCAGTACCAGATCAAGCCGGAGCTGCCGTTCGTCCCCGGCGCCGAGGTGGCCGGCGTGGTCGTGGCGGCCCCTGAGGGTTCCGGCCTGGAGCCCGGCGACCGGGTGGCGGCCCTGTGCAGCATCGGGGGCTTCGCGGAGACGACCCTCTCCAGCCCCGACCGGACCTTCAAGCTGCCCGACTCGGTGAGCTTCGAGGCCGGCGCGTCGTTCATGTTCAACTACGGCACCGTCTACTTCGCGCTGATCGAGCGCGGCAACCTCGCCGCGGGGGAGACCGTGCTCGTGCACGGTGCCGCCGGGGGGATCGGTACAGCGGCGATCCAGGTGGCGAAGGCGTACGGCGCCGGCCGCGTGATCGGCGTCGTCTCGACCGAGGCGAAGGGCGAGATCGCCCTGGCCGCCGGTGCCGACGAGGTCGTGCTGGCCGACGGGTTCCTCGACTCGGTGGGCCGGGCCTCGGTGGACATCGTGGTCGACCCGGTCGGCGGCGACCGTTTCACCGACTCGGTGCGGGCCATGCGTGAGCAGGGCCGACTGCTGGTCATCGGATTCACCGGCGGCAGCATCCCCGAGGTCAAGGTCAACCGGCTGCTGCTCAACAACGTCTCCGTCGTCGGCGTCGGCTGGGGTGCCTTCGCGATGACCAAGCCGGGCCACCTGATGAAGGAGTGGGACGCGATGCTCCCGCACCTGTCCAGCGGTGCCCTCGCCCCGGTGATCGGGCCGTCCTTCCCGCTGGAGAAGGCCAGCGACGCGCTGGTCTGCCTCGAGCAGCGGGCCGCCACCGGCAAGGTGGTGCTCACGGTATGAGCGGCGCCCAGGCGCCGTCCCGCCCCGCGCTGCCCACCGTCGCGGAGATCGATGCCCTCGGCAACGAGGTCCGCCTCCTCGCTCCGCCGGAGTGGGAGGACCAGAACGGCCACGTCAACGTGTGCCACTACTACAACTTCCACATGCAGGGCGCGCACCGGTTCTTCGAGGAGCTCGGGGTGCACGGGGACTACCTCGCGACCTACGGTCAGAGCACCTTCACGATGGAACAGCACATCAACTTCTACGACGAGGTGCTGATCGGCCACGAGGTCAGCGTGCACACCCGGCTGCTGGCCCGGAACGCCAAGTTGCTGCACGCCGCCTCGATCATCGTCAACCGCACCACCGGGCGCGTGGTCAACACGCTCGAGTACGTCGAGGGCCACGTCGACCTGACCACCCGGCGTACCGTCCCGTGGCAGCAGGTCCTCGCCGAGCCGATCGATGCCCTGCTGGCCCAGCACCGGGCGCTGGACTGGACGCTGCCGCCGACCGGCACGATGGGTCTTCGCTGAGCCTCGACCCACGCTGACACCAACCACTCTGCCCCCGACTCAGGCACTTGCCTGGGTCGGGGGCAGAGCGGTGTTCGGGCCCGCCGGACACCGCGCAGGGGTCCCGGCGGGCCGGTTTCGATCAGCGGCGAACGACCCGGATCAGAGCGGCCGACGCGCCGAGGAGCAGAGCCAGCAGGCTCGCCCCGAGCAGTGCGTACTGCTTGCCGTCCGCCTCGTGCGTGGGGGCTGCTGCCAGCGAGGCTTCGACGAGTTCCGGCGCGGGCCCGGAGTGATCGCGCACCGGGAGCTCATCACCCTGCGTCACGGTCTGCTTCGCGCTCGGGGCCGACCCGCCAGAGGCGGCCGCGGCCACCTCCTCGTCGGTGGACTCCTCCGGGGTGGACTCCTCAGAGGTGGTCCCCTCGCCGCTGTCGGCGGGGTCGGCGTCCGGCCGGACCGCCCCCGAACCGGAACCGTCCTGCTCGCTCTCCTCGGCCTGCTCCTCGCCCAGGGTGGACTCGGCCGAATCGGGCTGCGCGCCGGCCGCGTCGTTCGCGGAGGCGTCGGAGACCTGGCCGCCCTGGCCACCCTCGGTCGAGGTGTCGGTCGAGGTGTCGGTGGAGGGACCGGGGACCTCGGGGGTGCTCTCGGTCGGCTCCTCGGCCACCGTGTCCGGCTCCTCCTCGGGGAGGACCGGCTGGACGGCGTCCAGGGTGAAGGTGAGGGTGGTCTCGTTGCCGAGGGCGTCGTAGGCGACCAGGGTGTTCTCCCCGGCCAGAGCGCCCCAGTAGTTCCCGACGATCACGCCGTTCACGTCGGACCAGCGGTTGGCGGAGAGCGGGTGGTCGTGACCGTTGATCCGGACGCCGGCGACCTTGCTGCCCAGCGCGCCGTCGTCGAGGGAGTAGGACCGGGAGGTGGCGGACGAGCCGTCCTTCTCGGTCACGACGGGACCGGTGGTGTCGAGGACGAAGGTCACCTCGGTGGTGTTGCCGGCGAGGTCGGTGACGGTGAGGACGTTCGTGCCCTCCACCGCTCCGCGGCGGCCGGGGGTGAGGTCGTTGACGTCGGTCCACACCGCGTCGGTGAGAGCGAAGTCGACCCCGTTGACCGAGGCGGTCGCGATCTTGTTGCGGTCGAAGAGCTTGAACGACTTCGACTGGGCCGCCCCGGGCTGGCCCTTGTCGGTCACGGTGGGACCGGTGGTGTCGAGGACGAAGGTCACCTCGGTGGTGTTGCCGGCGAGGTCGGTGACGGTGAGGACGTTCGTGCCCTCCACCGCTCCGCGGCGGCCGGGGGTGAGGTCGTTGACGTCGGTCCACACCGCGTCGGTCAGGGCGAAGTCGACCCCGTTGACCGAGGCGGTCGCGATCTTGTTGCGGTCGAAGAGCTTGAACGACTTCGACTGGGCCGCCCCGGGCTGGCCCTTGTCGGAGACGGTGGGTGCGGTGCCGTCGACGGTGAATCGGTGCTGCCCGGTGGTGGACAGGTTGCCCACGGAGTCGAGGGCGTTGTACTTGAGGTAGTAGTCGCCGTCGGCGCCGGGCACGGTCACCCCGAGACTGCGCCCGGAGGTCTGGTTGGAGTCGAGCAGGCCGGTAGGGCCGTAGACGTTGCCGACCGTCTTGGCCACCTGGTGGTCGTCCGTGGCGGAGACGGTGAACAGGTGACCCGGGCGGACCAGGGAGGACTGCGGTGCGATCGTGGCCACCGGCTTCACGAAGTCGCACAGGTAGGACTCGGGGGCGTCGGTGACCGTTTTGGTGTCGACCACCTGGCTCCAGCCGGTGGGGGTGTAGCGCACCCACGCCGCCTTCGCCGGGTCGGTGGTGCCACCCGACTTGCCGTTGTAGTACAGGGTCTCGGTGGACGCCGGGACATAGTCCGGGTTGGCCCGGTCCTCCCAGACCGCGTCCCTGGCCGGCACCTCGACGTGGCGCTGGGTCACCCCCGTGCGGTGCCACAGTTCCCAGTCGTAGAACACGGTCCGACCGGAATCCTTGTGGGCCCAGCGGGTCTTGACGACCTCTCCGAGCCAGTTCTTCACGACGTACTCGACGTCGGTGTGGCTGACCTCGGCCACGGCGTCCTGGACCTTGACCGAGACCATCGGCTCGCCCTGGGCGGGGTGGGTGATCGTCTTGGCGTACTGCGACTCGGTGTGAGTCACCGCGGGGATGGTCTCGATCAGCTTGGGCGAGCCCGCGCTGCAGTTCGGGTCTGCCGCCGAGGCGGGCGAAGCCGGCAGCGCGAAGCCCAGGCTGGTGAGGGTCGCGCCGAGAACGGCGGCGGAGGCAATGCTCTTCTTCATCGGTGAGATTTCCTGATCGAGGGACGTGAGAGACCCGAGAGATGCGCGGTGCGCGACCGAATATTCGCAGGGCCGGACCGTCGCCCGCAGGCGAACGGGGCAATTGGCATCCCTCATCTGGGGGAGATGCGCGTCACCGCGAACCTCTTCGGCTACCAGCGGGTAGTCCCGGCACGCGATCGTGCCTGGCGCCCGAGCGGTGGGTCCCTCCCGCCTACCCGACCCGTTCGCCGTCCGGGTCGGGCTCAGGCGAACAGGTCACCGAGGGAATCGGCGTCGACGATGCGGTAGGCGTAGCCCTGCTCGGCGAGGAAGCGCTGACGGTTCTGCGCGAAGTCGGCGTCGACGGTGTCGCGGGAGACGATCGCGTAGAAGTGGGCGACCTTGCGCGCGCCGTCCGGGGCCGGCGCCTCACCCGGGCGAAGCAGCCGACCGAGCCGCTGGGCCTCCTCCTGGCGGGACCCGAAGGAGCCGGAGACCTGGATGGCGACCTCGGCGGTGGGCAGGTCGATGGAGAAGTTGGCGACCTTGCTGACCACCAGCAGGTCGAGGTCGCCCGCCCGGAACGCGTCGAAGAGTCGCTGCCGCTCCTTGACCGAGGTCTCGCCCTTGATCACCGGGGCGTCGAGGGCGGACGCGATCTCGTCGAGCTGGTCGATGTACTGCCCGATCACGAGCGTGGGCCGCCCGGCATGCTGGGCGATCAGGTCGCGGACGACGTCGATCTTGTGGTGGGTGCAGGCGGCCAGCCGGTACCGCTCGTCCGGCTCCGCGGTGGCATAGGCGAGGCGTTCCTCGGACGGGAGGGTGACCCGGACCTCGACACAGTCGGCGGGCGCGATCCAGCCCTGCGCCTCGATGTCCTTCCAGGGGGCGTCGTACCGCTTGGGGCCGATCAGGGAGAACACGTCACCCTCGCGCCCGTCCTCCCGCACCAGCGTCGCGGTGAGCCCGATCCGGCGGCGCGCCTGCAGATCGGCGGTCATCCGGAAGATCGGGGCCGGCAGCAGATGGACCTCGTCGTAGACGATCAGCCCCCAGTCGCGGGCGTCGAGAAGTTCGAGGTGCGGGAAGACACCCTTCCGCTTGGTGGTGAGGACCTGGTACGTCGCGATGGTGACCGGCCGGACCTCCTTGACCGAGCCGGAGTACTCACCGATCTCCTCGGCGGAGAGGGACGTACGACGGACCAGTTCGTCCTTCCACTGGCGGGCGCTCACCGTGTTGGTGACCAGGATCAGGGTGGTCGCCTTGGCATGCGCCATGGTGGCCGCCCCGACCAGGGTCTTGCCCGCGCCGCAGGGCAGCACGACGACACCCGAGCCGCCGTGCCAGAACGACTCGGCCGCCTCGGCCTGGTAGGGGCGCAACTGCCAGTCGTCGGTGACCAGTTCGATGGGGTGGGCCTCCCCGTCGACGTACCCGGCGTAGTCCTCGGCCGGCCACCCGAGCTTGAGCAGCGCCTGCTTGAGGTTGCCGCGCTCGGAGGGATGCACGGCGACCGCACCCTCGCTGTCGGGGTGGTCGTCGATCCGGGCGCCGAGCATCCCCTGCACCCGCTTGGCGCGCAGCACCTCCTCGAGCACCGGCCGGTCGACCGTGGCCAGCACCAGACCGTGGGTGGGGTGCTTCTCCAGACGCAGCCGGCCGTAGCGGGCCATCGTCTCGGCGACGTCGACCAGCAGCGCGTGCGGGACGGCGTACCGGCTGAACTCCAGGAGCGCGTCGACGACCTGCTCGGCATCGTGGCCGGCAGCCCGTGCGTTCCACAGTCCGAGCGGGGTGAGTCGGTAGGTGTGGATGTGCTCGGGACTGCGCTCGAGCTCCGCGAACGGGGCGATCGCCTTGCGTGCCTCCACGGCCCGGGGATGGTCGACCTCGAGCAGAAGGGTCTTGTCGGACTGGACGATCAGGGGGCCGTCGTTCACCGGTCCAGGGTACGAGGGTGTGGCTCAGACCGGATCCGTGCCGGGTCGGCGTTCCGCCCGAGCAGGCGGCCGACGGTCCTGTCCGGCGTCAGGACCGGCCGAACGCGCCCGCCCGCCGGTCAGCCCGGGGGTCCAGCGTCAGCAGAGGTACTCCCGCATCCCGTCCAGCAGCCAGCGGGTGACGTGGGTGGCGAAGGAGGAGCGGACCAGCACCTGCCAAGTCGTCTCGCCGGTCCGCCACAGGATCGCCGGGGTGGCGCCCAGTGGGGTGACCAGCGCCTGGCCGACCGGGAAGACCCGTGGGTGCAGGTCGATCCGCACGCTCTTGTCCAGCACCGATCGGGCTCGGGGGCCGGAGAGTTCGAGGGTGGCCCGGTTGGCCGACACATCGACGACCTGGCCGCGGTGGGTGCCGAGGCTCTCGGCGAGCCGGTCGGCGTACTCGGTGGCGAGGATGCCGGAGTCGGCCTCGTCGGGTGCCACCGCGAGGAACTCATCGGGTGCCAGCCACAGCACCTCCAGACCGTCCGGTCCCTTGGCCACCTCGCCGCAGCGCCGGGGGAGTACGACGCCCAGCGCCGACTCCAGGGCCCGGCCGGCCGGACCGTCGGGGATCGCGCGAAGCGCAGTCTGGGTCAGGAACGGCACCTCCCGCAGGGCCACGGCGGCCCCGGAGCCCCGGTCCATCTCGGCGGCCAGGTGCTGTGCCGGGCTGCGCCGGTGGGCGAGCACCTGCGCCCGGGTGAAGGTTGCGGTCTCAGCCATCGCGTCGGGCCCCTTCCTTGTCGTAGAGCACGGGTTCATCGATGAGGACCTCGGCGAACCGACCGCCGAAGGAGGCCAGGACGGTCTCCCCGATCCGGTTGCGGCCGTCGGAGACCAGGGCCAGGCCGAAGCCGCGGCCCAGTGCCTGGCTGTGGTAGCTGGAGGTGACGTGTCCGAGCATGGGGATCGGCCGGACCGGCAGGCTCTGGCCGGTGTAGTCGCCGAGGGCGTCGGGTTCGACCAGCTGGGCGCCCTCGGGGAGCCGCAGCGAGGTGTCGACCGGGAGCACGCTGACCAGGTGTTTCCGCACGCCCTCGGTCAGTGCGCGACGGCTGTAGGACCGCTTGCCGATGAACTCCTTCGTCGTCGAGACGATCCAGTCCATCCCCAGGTCCTGTGGGGTGACCGTGCCGTCGGTGTCCTGCCCGACGATCGGGTAGGCCTTCTCGGCGCGGAGCACGTGCATGGCCTCGGTGCCGTACGGCGTGATGTCCAGGTCCGCGCCGGCCTCGGCGATGTCCTCCCAGACCTTGAGGCCGTACCAGGTGGCGACGTTCACCTCGTAGGCCAGCTCTCCCGAGAAGGTGATCCGGCAGATCCGGGCCGGGATCCCGGAGGCCAGCACGGTGTCGCGGAACTCCATGAACCCGAACCCCTCCTTCGAGACGTCCAGGTCGGGGGCGAGCCGGGCGATCACCTCGCGCGAGCGCGGACCCACCACCGCGGTGGTGGCCCACTGCTCGGTCACCGAGGTGAAGGTGACATCCAGGTCCGGCCACTCGGTCTGTGACCACTCCTCGAGCCAGTCCAGCACCTTGGCGGCGTTGCCGGTGGTGGCGGTCATGAAGTAGCGGTCCGGGGCCAGCCGGAGCGAGACACCGTCGTCGAAGACCATGCCGTCCGGGGTGCACATCACGCCGTACCGGCCCTTGCCGACGGCGAGTTTGAGGTAGCCGTTGGTGTAGATCCGGTTGAGGAACTCGGGGGCGTCGGCGCCGCGGACCTCGATCTTCCCCAGGGTGGTGGCGTCCAGGAACGCGACGCCCTCGCGGGCGGCCCGGCACTCGCGGGTGACCGCGGCGTCCATGTCCTCTCCCTCCTGCGGGTAGTACCGGGGGCGCTTCCACTGCCCGACGTCCTCGAAGACGGCGCCGTGCTCGACGTGCCAGGAGTGCGCCGGCGTGGTGCGGGCGGCGTCGAACAGGTCGCCCCGGCAGCGCCCCGCCAGGGCGCCGAAGGCCACGGGAGTGAAGGGTGCCCGGAACGTCGTCGTCCCGATGTCGCCCGGCGTCAGCGGGCTCCCCTCGGCGGCCGGCACCTGGTCGGCGAGGGCGGCGGTGAGGATCCCGATCGTGGTGACCCCGCTGAGCTTGCCCTGATCGGCGCCGGTGCCGATCGAGGTGTAGCGCTTGATGTGCTCCACCGAACGCATCCCGGCACCGGTGGCGCGGAGCAGATCGGCCGCGGTCTGGTCCCGCTGGAGGTCCACGAGGTGGCGCGCGTAGCCCTCCGCCCGGCCCGGGACGATCCACAGCTGCCGGGTGGTCCCCGCGCGCGCGGCCCGCTCCGACTGCCCGGGCTGCTCATGGGCGGTCTCCGCCTCGTACGCCGGCCCGTGGCCGGTCTCGGCAGCGGCCCTCCGCCCGGCCCGGCGTCCCTGCTCCAGACACCCTTCGGTCCAGTAGGCGCCGGCCACCGACCCGGCCAGGAACTGGCCGCCGACCGGCCCGGTCGGCACGAACCCGGCCAGCTGGTCGTCCCAGTGGACCGAGCCCTGCCGCTGGCTGTGCAGGTGCAAGGTCGGGCTCCAGCCGCCGGAGACCGCGACCAGGTCGGCGCTCACACGTTCCGCGTCGCCAGGGGTGCCGGCCGCATCGATCGGCGC
This sequence comes from Nocardioides insulae DSM 17944, assembly GCF_000422825.1. Lineage (GTDB taxonomy): Bacteria > Actinomycetota > Actinomycetes > Propionibacteriales > Nocardioidaceae > Nocardioides > Nocardioides insulae. Next base: position 696,258 of record NZ_KE383928.1, read on the forward strand.
GACCCAGGCGGCCTCGACCGCTTCACCCGCGTCGCCGTCCACCCCGACCACGGCACTGCCCGGGCGCACGCTCAGCCCGGCGGCCACGGCGGCGTCCCGAGCGGGGGAGGACACCGACCGCTCACGGGCATCGACCACGGTCACCGCCGCACCCGCGGCAACCAACGCGTGCGCCACCGGGTAGGCGGAGTCGTTGGTGGTGAACACGACGACCGCCTGGCCGGGCAGGACGGCGTACCTGCCCAGGTAGGTGTGCACCGCGGAGGCGAGCATGACGCCCGGCCGGTCGCTGTCGGCGAAGACGACGGTGCGCTCCATCGCCCCGGTGGCCAGCACGACCCGGGCGGCGTTGACGTGCCAGACCCGCTGCCGGGACACCCCCGGGCGCGCCGGGGCGCCGAACTGGTCGCCCCGCTTCTCCAGCGCGATCAGGTAGTTGCCGTCGTAGCTGCCGAACACGGTGGTCCGGGCCAGGACGGTGACCTCCGGCGCTGCCTCGAGCTCGGCGCGGACCACCTCCACCCACTCGCGCGCCGGGACGCCCTCGATGTGCTGGGTCGGGTCGGCCAGCATTGAGCCGCCGAGCTCGAAGTCCTGCTCGAACACCGTCACCCTGGCGCCGGTGGCCGCGGCCTCGCGGGCGGCGGCCAGTCCGGCCGGACCGGCACCGATCACGGCCACGTCGGTGTGCACGTTCATGGTGTCGTACTCGGCCGGGTCCTGCCGCTGGTCCAGCACGCCGATCCCGCTCAGCAGGGAGACGTCCAGCCCGTCGGCGGCTTCCACGGTGGTGGCCGGGAGCATCGACTCGTCGCACTCACCGCGGATCCGGACCAGCGCGTTCGGCTCCTCGACTCCGGCGGCGACGATGCCGCGCGGGCGGGAGAGGTAGATCGAGTCGCCGACCCGTCGGCGGCCGCCCGCCAGCAGCGCGGAGGCGATCGTGTCGCCGGCGTACCCGCTCACGGCGGCGCCCTCGACGAGGAAATCGACCGGTCGGGAGCGATCGATCACGCCACCGGTCTCCAGGCGGTGGGGCTGGGGTCCCGTGCTGGTCATGTCAGGCTCCCTTGCTCACGGGGTGGGGGACGTCGGTGCGCGGCCGCACGATGCCGGCCGGGACCGGGCCGGCCGAGGTGTAGGTGGCCGAGATCCGGTAGGTCCGGGTGTCGCGGACCGCGTTGAACCACTTCCGGCAGCCGGCCGAGTGCACCCAGCGTTCGGCGAACTCGCCGCGGGGGTTGTCGCGGTAGAAGAGGTAGCCGGCCCACTCCTCGTCGGTGAGGGCGGAGGGGTCCTCCGGGTAGGCGACGTGGGCCTGGCCGCCGTACCCGAACTCGGTCTCGGGACGAGGGCCGCAGTGGGGACAGTCGATGGTGAGCATGAGGGTGCTCCTTCGCGGGTCAGTGTGCGACGGCGGCGGCGCCGTGCTCGTCGATGAGATGGCCGGTCACGAACCGGTCCAGGCCGTACGGCGCGACCAGGTCGTGCGGCCGGTCGTGGGCGATCGTGTCGGCGTAGGCCCAGCCGGCGCCGGGCACCGCCTTGAACCCGCCGGTGCCCCACCCGCAGTCGAGGTAGAGCTGATCCACCGGGGTCAGCCCCATCACCGGCGAGGCGTCCAGGGTGACGTCGACGATGCCGCCCCAGGTGCGCAGCAGGTGGGCACGGGAGAAGGCCGGGAAGAGCTCGACCGCGGCCGCCATCTGCTGCTCGATGATGTGGAACGAACCGCGCTGGCCGTACCCGTTGTAGGAGTCCACGCCGGCGCCCATCACCAGTTCGCCCTTGTGCGCCTGGGAGACGTAGACGTGCACGTGGTTGGACATCACCACGGTGGGGTGGATGATCTCGTGCAGCTCCGAGACCAGCGCCTGCAACGGGTGCGACTGGATCGGCACCCGGAAGCCCGCGAGCTCGGTGAGCACCGAGGTGCTCCCCGCTGCGGCCAGGGCCACCTTGCCCGCCCCGATCCGCCCCCGGCTGGTCCGGACACCGATCACCCGACCGCCGCTGATCTCGAACCCGGTCACCTCGCAGTTCTGGATCAGGTCGACCCCGAGCTCGGCGGCCCGGCGGGCGTACCCCCAGGCGACCCAGTCGTGCTTCGCGATCCCGGCACGAGGCTGGTAGGTCGCACCCATCACCGGATAGCGGATGTCGTCGGCGATGTTGACGATCGGGCAGACCTCCTTGACCTGCCTGGGATCCAGCCACTCGGCGTCCACCCCGTTGAGGCGGTTGGCCTCGACCCGGCGCACCGACTCGCGCACGTCCTGCAGGGTGTGCGCGAGGTTGAGCACCCCACGCTGGGAGAAGAAGATGTCGTAGTCCAACTCCTCCTCCAGGCCCTCCCACAGCTTCAGCGAATGCTCGTAGATCGCCGCCGACTCATCCCACAGGTAGTTCGACCGGATGATCGTGGTGTTGCGGGCCATGTTGCCGCCGGCCAGCCACCCACGCTCCAGCACCGCCACATTCGTGATGCCGTGCATGCTGGCCAGGTAGTACGCCGTGGCCAGGCCGTGACCACCGGCGCCGACGATGACCACGTCGTAGCTGCTCTTCGGCTCCGGGTCGTCCCACAGGAAATCCGGGTGTTCGGGCAGGTTGCGCTGGTTCATGCGGAGACCTTCTCGACGGTGGGTGCAAGGGAGAGATACGGCGCCGGATGCATCGTCGACGATTGATATATTAGATGTCGGCAACCGTAGGCCTAGGATGTGGCGCGGTCAACGGATCGACCTCGGATTCCTCCGGGCCGGGCGGATCGCCGACATCGCGAAGGGTGGACATGGGCCTCGACATGGCGGAGCGCACCTACGCCTCGCTCGCCGACCGCGCCTATCACCAGGTGCGGGATCGGCTGATCCTGCTGGACATCGCGCCCGGGGAAGCCGTGAACGAGGCCGCTCTGGCCGCCGAACTGGGCGTGGGGCGCACCCCCCTGCGCGAAGGGCTCAAGCAGCTGGAGCGCGACCGACTGGTCGTCTCCTATCCGCGGCGCGGCACCTTCGCCACCCGGGTCGATCTCACCGACCTCGCCGACATCAGCGAGATGCGCAGGGTGCTCGAGCCGCTCGCAGCGGCCCGCGCCGCGCGCCACGCCACCGCCGCGGTGCGCTCCGAACTAGCCGAGCGGGCCGAGCAGATCGCGGCACTGGAGCCCGAGACCGAGGAGCGCCGGGCGCTGATGGCCTATGACCTCACGGTGCATCGGTTGATCTATCGCGCGGCCGGCAATCCGCACATGGAGGAGACGCTGGTCAGGCTGGACAACCTGGCCACCCGGATATGGTGCCTGGTCCTGGACCGGCTGCCGTCGGTGGGGGAGCACATCCGCGAGCATGTGGGTCTACTTCAGGCGATCCTCGACGGCGAGCCCGATCGCGCCGGTGCCCTCGCCGGGGAGCACGTGGCGCACTTCGAGGAGTCCGTCCGCGCCGTCCTCTGACCCCTCGACGCCCGGCCGTTGCGTGTGGTCGAGCGGCGCTCAGGCGGGCCGGCCGCCCAGCTTGACCAGGGCGAGCTGGGTGAACGAGGCGAGGTGGCCCTCCGGGCCGTGGATCTCGGCGGTGCCGCGGGCCCGCCCGTGGGACAGTGCGGCGACCTCGCAGTCCATCTGCATCCATGCCTCCAGACGCGGAACCCGGTGCAGCACCAGGTTGTGGGTGAGGCTGAGGATCCGGCTGCCGTCGAGGTGTCGGGAGGCGCCGCTCTGCCGGAAGACGGGCTCGATCACGCTCATGTCGGAGGTGTACGCCGTGACCGCGGCGGCGAACAGGTCGTCGTACTCGCCGAGGTCCTCCGCCACCCGCCACCACACCGTCTGCCGGTGGGTGGGTGGCTGCTCCGGGGCGAGGTAGGAGGGCGGTTCGGTGTGCCGGATGTCGACCGGGCGGCGCAGTCGCCACCACGGGGGGATGCGCTCGTCCTCGCCGTATCGGCCGTACAGGTCGGTGAGGCCCTCGGGGCCGGGCACCTTCCACCGCTCCACGAGGGAGTACGACGGCAGATCGGCGCGGTCGCGGGTGAGTCGGACCGTGGCGGTGAACAGCGGAGCCTCGCCGTCGCCGAGTGCCGTCATCCGCCGGGTCGCGAACGAGGTGAGGGTGCCGAGGTCCTCGACCAGCCAGGTGATCGGGCGGCCGGCAGGGACTCCGACGAGGAAGTCCGCCTGGAGGGAGACCGGGAGAAGCCCGGGCGGGGACGCCTGACCGGCGGCCATCACGGCCTGGGCGAGGAGCAGGCCGCCGAAGACCCGGTCGCTCGGGTGGGCCTGCCCGCCGCCGGTGAGCAGGTGGCCTCGGGGGTGCGCGCCCGCAGGCGTGAGCGTGAGCGCCGTACGGAGGTCGTCGAGGGTGATCGCGGCGGGCATGGGGCCAAGATTACGACCACCGTGGGTCACGGTCCTTGGCGTATCAGAACCGTCGGGGTATCAATCGACGGTCGAAGAAGTATTGGCGCGAAGCGTGTGTCGTCGTTCACAGTTGCATGCGCACAATGACGAACGATGGGACGGATGCATGACCTCACGACGCCACGGACTGGTCGCCTTGCTCGCGGCCGGCGTGCTCGCCTTCTCCGGGTGCGGGGGAGGTGAGGACCCTGCGCAGAGTGACACCCCGCTCGACGTGGTGGCGATGTCGACCTACGGCACCGGCACGGCGACCTTCGCCGACGTCGCGGCGGTCGCCGACGCGGTGACGACCCAGGACGACACCCGGTTCCGGATCATCACCTCCGACACGGCGATCGGCCGGGTGCTGCCGCTCAAGGACGGGCAGACCCAGTTCGCGCGCACCGGTGACGAGTACATCTTCGCGTTCCGTGGCGAATACGACTTCGCCGACGAGGACTGGGGGCCGCAGCCCATCCGCGTCGTCTGGGCACCCACCGCGCCGCACAGCTGGATGGTGAAGGCGTCCTCCGACATTCACACCGCCGCCGACCTGGCCGGCAAGAAGGTCCCGCGGATCACCGCCAACCCCTCGGTCAACCAGAAGACCGTGGCGATGCTGGCCACCGCCGGGCTGACCTGGGACGACGTCGAGCCGGTCGACATCGGCTACGGCGAGCAGCCGGATGCGCTCAAGGCCGGCAAGCTCGACATCCTCTTCCAGCAGGTCTACGGCTCCTCCCTGTTCGAACTGGAGTCCTCCACCCCGGTGCGTTGGCTCGAGTTCGATCCGTCGGACCCGCAGACCCAGAAGGCGGTCGCCGAGGGCGTGCCGTCGGTGGAGCTCGGCGAGTTCTCCGGCGCCCCCGGCCAGGAGGAGGGCGAGACCTCGGTCGGCTTCTGGTACGCCGTCCCGGTGGTCACCTATGCCGACACCTCCGACGTCGTCGCCGCGCAGATGGCCCACTCGGTCCTCGACTCCTACGACCGGTACGCCGACGCGACCTCGACCACCTCGGGCTGGTCGATCGATGAGGCCATGACCGAGCCGAAGGAGGTCCCCTTCCACCCCGGACTCATCCAGGTCCTCAAGGAGGAGGGCGTGTGGACGCCCGAGGCCCAGGCGAAGCAGGACGAACTGCTCGCCCAGGAGAAGTTGCTGGAGAAGGGCTGGGAGGAGGTCCAGGGTGCCGAGGATCTCGAGCAGGCCTGGGCCGACTGGAAGGCCGAGAACCTCGAGGAGAAGACCGATGCCTGACCTGACCGACGCTCCGGACCAGGAGCTCACGGCCGAGCGGCACACCGAGTCGCCCGCCGTACCCGACCGGCTCACCGGCGCGCAGCGGCTCTGGGTCGCCGTGGTCATCGCCTTCACCGGGCTCGGTGTGCTGGTGGTGCTCAACCAGGTGTTCTTCTGGAACCCCGGCGGCTTCACCCTGCTGCGCAACCAGTTCCTCTACGTGGTGCTGGCCCTGTTCCTCTCCCAGGTCTTCGTGTTCTTGCGGGCGAGCAAGAAGAACCCTCGGCCGCCGTTCTCGGTGCCGTGGTACGACGCCTTGCTGGTGCTGGTCTGTGTGGCGACCAACCTCTACTTCGCGGTGAACGCCGAGAACATCTCCCTGGAGGGCTGGGACTACGCCGCACCGCCGCTCGCGGCCGTGCTGTCCTTCGTGCTCTGGCTGGTGGTGCTGGAGGGCCTGCGGCGTACCGCCGGTCTGGTCGTCACTCTGATCGCCACGGCGTTCTCGCTCTACCCGCTGGTCGCCGGCGAGGTGCCGATCAAGTTCCTGCAGGGCGTGCCGTTCCCGATCGAGCGGGCCGCCACCATCCACGCGCTCGGCCCCGACTCCATCCTCGGCCTGCCGCTGCAGACCGCCGGCGTGATCCTGGTCGGCTTCCTCATCTTCGGTGTGGTGCTGCAGCGCACCGGCGGGGCCGACTTCTTCATCGACCTGGCCCGTTCGGTGTTCGGGCACTCCCGTGGTGGCTCGGCCAAGGTCGCCGTCGCCAGCTCGGCGGGGATGGGCATGATGAGCGGCTCGGCCGTCTCCAACGTGCTCACCACCGGCCCGATGACGATCCCCGCGATGAAGCGGGCCGGCTACCCCGGCACCTACGCCGCCGGCATCGAGGCCACGGCCGCCACCGGCGGTTCGATCACCCCGCCGATCATGGGTACCGCTGCCTTCCTGATGGTCTCCTTCCTCGGCATCCCCTACTCCGAGGTCGCCCTCGCCGCCGCCATCCCCGCGCTCCTGTACTACCTCGGCATCTTCACCCAGGTCGACGCCTACGCCGCCCGCACCGGGCTGCGCGGCGAGCTGCGATCCGCGCTGCCGCGGATCGGCGCGACGATCGTGGCCGGGTGGCCGTTCCTGCTCGCGATCGCGGGCCTGGTCTTCCTGCTGGTCTGGCGCCAGGACGAGGCCCAGGCGCCCTTCATCGCCGCGGCGGCCCTGCTGATCATCGCCATGGTGCGTCGTACGAACCCGATCCGTGGCCGGGGACTGCTGGCGATCGTGGTCGACTCCGGCCGCTCGATCGCCGAGATCGTGGGCATCATCGCGGGCGTCGGCCTGATCGTCGGCGGGCTGTCGATGTCGGGCGTCTCGCTCTCCCTGGCTCGCGAGCTGGTCTCGGCCGTGGGTGACAACGTGATCATGATCCTGATCGCCGGCGCGATCACCTGCTTCATCCTCGGCATGGGCATGACCGTCTCCGCGGTCTACGTCTTCCTCGCCATCGTGATGGCACCGGCGCTGGTCGAGCTCGGCGTGAACGCCGTGGCCGCGCACTTGTTCGTCATCTACTGGGCGGCCGCCTCCTACATCACCCCGCCGGTGGCCCTGGCGGCCTTCGCGGCGGCCGGCATCGCCAAGACACCACCGATGGCCACCGGGTTCAAGGCGATGCAACTGGGCGCGGTGAAGTACATCATCCCGTTCTGCTTCGCCCTGAACCCTGCGCTGGTCGCCCAGGACAGCCTCCCGAACGTGCTGATCGCACTCGGCCTCGCGATCGTCGGCGTCTACGCGATGGGCGCGGCCTTCGAGGGATACGCTCCGATCGCCGAGGTCCGCCTGCCGATCTGGGCACGGGCGGTGGCCCTGGTCGCCGGGATCGCGCTGCTGGCGCCCGGGCTGGTCACCTCACTGACCGGACTGGCCGTCGTGATCGTGCTCCTGGTGACGCTCCGCCTGATCGGCCCCGGCCCTGTCCGCAGCAACCAGGAGGTCACCGCGTGAGCACCCCATCCGAATGCTCGCTCCGCTCCGCTTCGAACGGGGACCCCGCATGAACGCATCGAAGGTGACCACGCTCCCGGAGGCGATCGGGACCCACGTGCACGACGGGGCGACCGTTGCCCTCGAGGGCTTCGGGCACCTGATCCCGTTCGCCGCGGCCCACGAGATCATCCGGCAGGGCCGCCGCAACCTGACCGTGTGCCGGATGACGCCCGACCTGCTCACCGACCAACTGCTCGCCGCCGAGTGCGTCGGCAAGCTGGTGGCGTCCTTCTTCGCGAGCGGGTCCGCGGGCTCCCTCTACGAGATCCGTCGCCGCGTCGAGCAGCACGACCCCGAGCCGCTCGAGGTCGAGGAGTACTCCCACTACGGCATGTACTGCCGCTACGAGGCCGGCGCCAAGCGGCTGCCGTTCTACCCGCTGCTCTCCTACGTCGGCAGCGACCTGCCGGAGCTCAACCCCCGCATCCGCGCGGTGGAGAGCCCCTACGGCGAGGGCAAGGTGTACGTCGTACCGCCGCTCAACCCGGACGTCACCGTCATCCACGCGCAGCGCGCCGACGAGAGCGGCAACGTGCAGATGTGGGGCATCACCGGAGCCCAGCAGCAGGCGGCCTACGCCGCGTCCCGGGTGATCGTCACCGTCGAGGAGGTGGTCGCGCCCGAGGTGATCCGGGCGGACCCCAACCGCACGCTGATCCCCGCCCACGCGGTCGACGCGATCGTGCCGGTGCCGGGCGGTGCGCATCCGTCGTACGCGCAGGGCTGCTACGACCGGGACAGCGCCTTCTACCGGGAGTGGACCCCGATCAGCAAGGACAAGGAGGCGGTACGGGCCTGGATCAAGGAGTGGATCCACGGCACCGTCGACCACGCCGACTACCTGGACCGCATCGGAGCGGAGCGTTGGGCCGGCCTCCAGGTCGCCGACGCGCCGTCCGGTGAGGTCTCCTACGGACGGAGGAAGTCATGACCCTCGCCGCCGACAACCCTGCCGAGGAGCTCTCCGACCTGCCGCCGAGCAGCACCGAGTTCCTGGCCACCGTCGCCGCTCGCGAGCTCGCCGGCCGGCGGCGGATCTTCGCCGGCGTCGGTCTGCCCACCCTGGCGGTCGACCTGGCCAAGCGCACCACCAACCCGAACGTCGAACTGGTCTACGAGTCCGGCGTCGTGGGTGCACACCCGGAGGCGATGGCCGAGGGGATCGCCGACTCGGTCCTGGTGTCCGGGGCCGAGGCGATGCTCGGCATGGACGCGCTGTTCGGCTACGTCCTCCAGGGCGGCAACGTCGACGTCGGCTTCCTCGGCGCCGCGCAGGTCGACCGGGTCGGCAACATCAACACCTCCTTCATCGGCGACTGGCACCAGCCCACGGTCCGGCTGCCCGGATCGGGTGGAGCGTGCGACATCATCGCCAGCGCGCACGAGATCTTCGTGGTGCTGCGCAGGCACGATCCGGGAGCGCTCCCGGAGCAGGTCGACTTCGTGACCTCGCCCAGCCCGGTGCGCGCCCGCGCCCAGGAGGGCTTCCACCAGCCTCCGGGTGCTGGGGTGACGACCGTGATCACCCCCCTCGGCATCCTGCGCCGCCCGGACAGGTTCGGCGAGCTCGAACTCGCCGCTATCCACCCCGGCGTCACCGTCGAGCAGGTCCGGGACAACACCGGCTGGGACCTCCGCGTGCGGGAGGACCTGGTCCTCACCCCGCGGCCACGGGTGGAGGATGTCCGCCTGCTCCGTGAGGAGATCGATACCGTCCGCCTCTACCTGCGGTGACCGCCTCGGACGTGGCGCGTCAGGTCGGGGGGCGCACCCCCGGCCGGGCGGCGTACGTCGCGCTGCTCACCACCTCCACCCTCGGCACGCTGTCCAGCACGGTGATGTCGGCGCCGATCAACGACATCACCGCCGAACTCCGGGCCAGCCCGCAGGAGACGGTGCTCGCGGTGAGCGCCTTCACCGTGGCGATGGTGGTCTTCGCGCCGCTGGCCGGGTGGCTCTCCGAACGGCTCGGGATGACCCGGTTCCTGGTGGGCTCGCTGCTGCTGATGGTGGCCGGGCAGGCCGGTGCCGCGGTGGCACCGGGCATCGGCGTATTGGTGGCGATGCGGGCGGTCCAGGGGATCGCCTGTTCGGGCATCCCGCCGGCCATCCAGAAGGGCCTCTCCGACTTCTGGCCGGACCGGCGGGCACGGTCGATGGCCGCCTGGGCCTCGGCGATCGGCATCGGCCAGGCGGTCGGGCCGCTGGTGGGGGGCGTGGTCTCCGAGTTCTTCGGCTGGCGGGCGCTGTTCGGTCTCTACGCCGTGGTCTGCCTCGGCGTCCTGGCCGTCGTGGTCCGCTACGTCCCGTGGGTGCCGGCGGGACATCCCGCCCTCGAGACCGGTCCGATGGCCCAGTTGCTCGGCGGAGCCGGCCTGCTCATCGTCGGGCTCACCTGGGCCGGCCAGGGCGGTGCCCCGCTGACCTGTGCCGCCCTGATCCTCCCCGGCGTCGCGGTCCTCTGCTGGGCGCTGCGCACCCGCCGAGACGGCAGCCACCTGCTCGGCGACGCTCTGCGTGATCGTGCCTACGTCGTGGCCACGGTCGCAGCGGGTGCCGGCATGTGCGGCCTCGGCATCACCATGGTCGGGCTGCCCCTCTACCTCGGGCGTGACCTCGGGCTCGGCGCCGGCCTGATCGGCGCGGTGGTCTTCGCCGTCGCCATCGGCATGTCGGTCTTCGGGCCGATCGCGAGCCGGCTCTCCGGACGCTACGGTGCCGAGCCCACCCTGGCCGGCGGGCTGGTGCTGCTCCTCGGCTGCGCCGTTGCCATGGCCGTGCTCGAAGCGACCGTGCACGGCACCGTGGTGCTGGTCCCGATGGTGGTGGTGCTCCTGCTCATCGGCTGCGGCGTTGCGACCGTGCAGAGCATGGCCGCCCTCGTGCTCCTCGGCGGCCGCCCGCGGGCGGGCCTGGCTCTCGGCGTCCACAACATGGGCCGCTTCGGCGGCCTCGCCCTCGGGTACGCCTGGGTCGCCGGCTGCTACGCCCTCGGCCTCCCCGTCCTCGTCCACGCCGGCCTGGCGCTCGTGGCCGGGGCCGCCGCCCTCACCCTGCTGTGGCGTCGGCCGGGTCGGCTCTGATCCCGCACCATCAGGGCATCTGTCTGACCCGCAGCACACGTCGGATCCCCGGTCAGCCGGACAACGACCGGCGCGTCCCGCGGGTCAGGTGTGGTGCTCGGGCGGGTGTGCGTACCAGCCGGCGTCCGTGATCGGTCTGCGGGTGAGCTGGCGGGTCATGTACCGCGCGATCGCGCGGCCGTGGACGGGTGGGAGCTGCTCGCGGGTCGAGCGGACCAGGTCGCCCTCGTAGAACACGATGAAGCTCTCGTCGGGCTCACCGCACGCGACGAGTTCGGAGAGATAGAGGTCGTAGTCCGCGCCGGCCTGCCAGGCGAGTACCTCCTCCCATTGGTCGGGGGTCACCAGCACGGTGAGGATCTGACCCGGATGGCCGGTGTAGGGGTCGGGGAGTTGCACCTCGAACCTGCCAGGGGACACCTCTTCGGCCGAACCCACACCGTCCAGTGCCTCCCAGAGCATCCGCTGTTGCGCCGCCCGGTCGGGCAGCGCGGCACGCATCTGTTCTCGTTCGGCCGCCCAGTCCCGCCCGGGACCGTGACGCTCCCACTGCTGCCTGGCAGCCGACATCACCTTGCTGGCCACCGACGGCGCGTACGTGGCGGGCTCGGCATAGCCGCTCAGGTCTCGCCATTCCGGGTCGAAGGGTAGGTGGACGAAACCGCCGGAGGGGCGGCCGCGCAGCGGAGGGGACGAAGGCAGGTCGTGGGTGTAGGCGACCACGAGCTCGGTGCCGTGTTCGCCGTCCGTCAGGGTGAGGTGCCCGACGATCACGTCCCGCCCGTAGCCGTCGTAGCGGTCGATCCCGTCCTCGGCCCTGCCGTAGGGATCGTCCGGGTCGATCCCGGTCGGGTGCGGATTGGTCAGGATCGCCTCGAGCTCCTGACGGTAGGTGTCATCGTCCACCGGGCAATCATGGACTGACTCGGCGGGGTTCTACCCCGAATCCGGGTCATTGGCCGGGTGCGGAGATGACGCGGGCGACGGACTCGGCGAATCGGATGGCACGGTGGCGAGGGAAGAGTAGCTGCCTGGAACGCGTCGCCTGAGATGCGCCGCCGAACGCGTACGGGAGACACACCTGCGTCGTCGTGACCGTCGCCGCCCTCCTCGGCCGGGAACGGAAGGAGGCCCGCGAAGTGGTTGGGGTCAGTGCTCTTCGACGGTGCGGGAGTCGGTGAGCAGGAGCGCGCCGAAGATCGTGACGGCCCCGACGACGACCGCGATGAGGGCGTAGGCGATCTGCTCACCCGCGAAGAACTGGGAGACCAGATCGGCGGACCAGGTGCCGGCCGGCAGTTGAGTGGTCACCAGGACGGCGATCAGCGTGCCGATCAGCGCGGTGCCCACGCTGGTGCCGACCTCCTGGGCGGTGTCGTTGAGCGCGGCACCGATGGAGGTGCGGTTCTCCGGCATCGCATCGACCAGAGCGACGGCGCAGATGGTCATGATGGTGCGGATGCCGACGGTCATCACGACCATCGAGACCGCGATGGCGAGGTAGCCGTGGGAGACCGCCCACGACATCGCGACCAGAGAGCCCGTGAGCAGCAGACCGGCGGTCAGGACGGCGACCCGGTGTCCGTAGCGCCGAGCGAGCCACTCCGATAACGGGGTGGCAGCGAGCATCGTGATGATGAGTGGCAGGTTGGCCAGACCGGCCTTCATCGGGCTCCAGCCGTAGGCGTACTGGAAGTGCAGGATCAGGCCGAACATCACCGCGGCCATCGCGATCGACGTCCCTACCTGGGCCAGGACGGCTCCCCGGGCCGGGCCTCGGTCGAACAGGGAGAGGTCGAGCATCGGCGAGGACGTCCGCCGCTCGTGGCGTACGAAGCCGGCGACGGCGGCGACCGCGGCCAGCGCCGAGACGATCGTGACGGCGGAGAGCCAGCCATGCTCGACGCCGCTGGTCAACGTGTAGCAGGCCAGCCCGATGCCGGCGACGCTGAGTACGGCGCCCAGCAGGTCGAGGGGGTCGTGGGTCAGGTCCTCGGGTCGGTCGCGGTCGACGCCGACCCACACCCCGAACGCCGCGATCGCCGCGATCGGCGCGTTGATGACCAACAGCCACACCCAGCTCACATGGGCGAGCACGCTGCCCGCCAGCAGCGGGCCGAGCACGAAGCCGGAGAGCCCGACGACCATCACCATCGAGATCGCGCGCATCCGGAGCTTCTCGTCGTCGAAGAGCCGGAAGATGAGCGACATCGTCACCGGCGCCATCGCCGCCGCCGCCAGGCCGAGGGCGGCCCGTAGGGCGATGAGTTCCGCGGTCGTGGAGACCGCGACGACGCACAGACTGATCGCCCCGAATGCCGCCAGTCCGGTGAGCAGGACACGTTTGCGGCCGAACCGGTCCGCGACCGAGCCGGCGGTCAGGAGCAGGCCGCCGAAGGTGAGTGAGTAGGCGCCGGTGACCCACTGCAGAGCAGTGGTGCTGCTGCCGAGGTCGCGGCCGATGGTCGGCAGTGCGATCGAGAGCAGCGTGTTGTCGACCATCTCCACGAAGAAGGCCAGGCACAGGGCGAGCAGGGGCAGCCAGGCGGCCCGCAGGGAGCGGTACGCCGGTGGCGACGGGGCTAATGCGGTGGACATGGGACCTCCTGAGATCTCGACCGAACAACGTTCGATACATCGAACAGTGTTCGAGCGTAGAACAATGTTCGATTCAGGTCCAATCTGTGGTGGGATGGCGACATGAGTGCCCCGAACGCCGAACCCGCGCCAGTGCGTGTGGGCCGAGCCGGCCGCTCGACCCGCCGGGCAGGCGGCCCCACTCGCCCCCGTGTCTCGCACTCGCTCGAGGCGGTCCTCGGCGGAGCCGTGGCGATCCTCGACGAGGGCGGCGAGGACGCCTTGACGTTCAGGGCCCTGGCGCAGCACCTGGGCGGGGGCGTGGCGAGCATCTATTGGTACGTCGCGAACAAGCAGGAACTCCTCGCCAGGGCCGCGGACCACGTGCTGGCCACGCTGGTAGCCGAGACCCGGGACGTCGCGGACCCGGATCCGATCGGCGAGATCCGCGCGCTCGCCGTCCAGCTCTTCGACGTGGTCGAAAGTCGCCCGTGGCTGGCCGGCTACTTCATGGCCAACAGCGGGCTGCAGCCGAACTCGATGCGCTACTACGAGCGCGTCGGCAGGCCGCTGCTGCGCCTCGACCTCACGTCGCAGCAGCGCTTCCACGCCGTGTCCGCCGTGGTCGGATTCGTCATCGGCACTGCCGCCGACATCGGTCAGGAGCCGCCCGAGGAGCTACTCGACGGATCGGTCGCCCGCGACGAGTTCCTCGGCCGCCATGCCGACCTGTGGCGCGCCCTCGACGCCGACGAGTTCCCGTTCGTCCACGACATCGCCGATGCCTTCGCCCATCATGATGATGCCGAGCAGTTCCGCGCCGGTCTCGACCTGCTGCTGGCCGGACTCAGACTGCAGGCCATGGCGCCTCGACCTGTCGGCCCCGAGCCTCGCGAGGGCGGAGGCTGAGCGGCGGATCGCCAGCCTCCGGACCCCCGCGGTTCGGTCAGTCGCCGACGCGGTCGCGCTCAGTCGTCGACCTGGCGGTCGCGACAGGCCCGGGTCGCCGAGACCGGATTGCAACGCACCGTGGCGCCGTCGGGGAGTTGGGCGACGAAGTCACTGTCCCAGCGCGCCGCCATGCCGACGGTCGGGAAGTCGGTGGTGATCAGTTGAGCGCCGCTGTTCAGCGCGGTCTCCACCCGGGAGAACTCCTCGTTCTTCACGGTCGCGAACGGCTCGTCCGAGCGGGTCCGCACGAAGTAGCCGCGCTCGACGAGGTCGGTGATCGTGTCGGCGTTCGCGCCGCGAGGATCGTTCACCATGGTGATCGCAGCGTCGGGATCGCCAGGGTTGCCCCGGGTGAACACTGCCCGGCCGGCCAGGTTGGGGTGGCCATCCAGGTACATGTCGCGGATCGCGCCGGGCCCGCCGTTGTCGAAGAAGAACATCACCTTTCCCCGGGCCCACGAAAGGGTCGGCCAGCCGTAGTCCAGGACCGACTCCTCCAGGGTGTGGCCGGGACGGCGCAGGTCGTCGGCGGTGATCAGCTGGACCTCATCGAAGACGGAGCGGATCTCGGTGTCGACGTCGTCGAGCAGTGCCGGGCTCCACGCGGGGCTGGTCGCGCCGCCCAGCTTCTCCCATCGGTCATCGGTCTGCTTGAGCTCGAGCTGGATGACGATCGGACTGTGATCCGGGTTGTCCGCGGACCACGACTCCACCTGCGTCAAACACTGGATGAAGGTCGCACAACTGCTGTTGTAGTCCACGTCCGGAACGTGCTGGACCTTCATCCCGGGCTCGGTCATCGCCGGATCCTCGATCGGACCCAGGCCGGCGTTCTTCCGGGGAAGCGGATGGCGGTACAGCCCGCCCTCTGGATCGGGCAGGAGATCCAGTTCCAGCCCCCGGACGCGCTGCTGGCCGAGCAGGTCGGTGATGGAGGCATGGGAGTACGACGCCCACCCGGGCAGGCCGGGATCGATCGCCACCGCACCGGACAGTTCGGGCTGCTGCATCTCGCGGTGGTAGGCGTTGTGGGCGCCCATGAACTGGATCTCGTTCATCCTGACCGGGCCGCGTCGCGACGTGTTGCCGTCCGCGGCGGCACTCGAGGTGGCTGCGGGTGCCGCGGTGGCCTCACCGGCTCCGAGCGTGTCGGTCACGGGGATCCCGAGAAGCGCGATCGCCAAACCTGTGAGGGCGTATTTGTGTAGGGGGCGCAACGGTGTGCTCCTGATGGTGGGTGGACACAACCCGGCGATGCTCGCGAGAGACGGTGACCTGCGAGGACACGCCCCCGGAGGTTCACGTGAACGCCCGATGAAGCGGTGAGGTCTCCTGCGCGGATGGTGACTCGAAACCGGGGGAGTGATCCGAAGGCTCGGACAGCCAGGTGGATGACGTGGGCTCAGGTACGTCGGTGGTAGCGGTAGTCGACGTTGGGGAGGCGGGTGTGGGTGTAGTCGGGGTCGTGGGAGCGGCGGTGGTGGTGTCCGCAGAGGACCCGCCCGGCACGGCCTCGATGCCCTTGACGTTGCACAGGCCGACAGACTCACAGGGCGCCGCTCGCGCCTTCCACCCTGCTCGGCACGTTCCTAGGGGACGACGACCACCTTGCCGAGTGCGTGACCTCCGCCGAGATGCGCGAGCGCGGCGGGGACGTCGTCCAGGCCGAAGGTGCGCTCGATGTGGATCCGCACCTCGCCCGAGACGCACCGCAGGGCCAGCGGACCGAAGTGGGCCGGCCCCTGCTTGACCACCAGCACTCCCATCGAGCGCCGCGTCAGCCGGCCGATCGACCAGCCGATCGTCGCCACGCGAAGCAGGCTGCGGACCGACCCGCCGGCGCACCGATACCGGCCGCCGGGGGCGAGCGCGCGACGGTAGGCGAAGACCGATCGGTGGGCGACCAGGTCGAGGATCAGGTCATAGGGCTCGCGGGAGCGGGTGAAGTCGTCGCGGCGGTAGTCGACCACCTCTTCGGCGCCCATCGCCCGCATGAACTCCTGCTTGGCGGCGTTGTCCACCCCGGTGACGTGGGCGCCCATCCGGGTGGCCACCTGGATGGCGAAGGCGCCGGATCCGCCGCCGGCACCGTTGATGAGGACCCGGGCGCCGGGGAAGGCCGAGTGGGTGCCCTGCAGGGCGATCGCTCCGGCCTGCGGGATGGTGGAGGCCTCGGCGAAGCTCAACTCCGCGGGCTTGTGCGCGAGCGCGCCCTCCGGAGCCACCGCGAACTCGGCGAAGCCGCCCATCAGGGCCAGGTTGTCGCCGTACACCTCGTCCCCGACGTGGAACCGGCTGACTCCGCGCCCCGTCTCCGCGACCACCCCCGCGATGTCGGAGCCGAGGGTGCGGCGTCGCGGGCGGCGCACCCCGGCCAGCGGGCGTAGGCGGGGGAGCCGCGCAGTCCCTCCCAGTCGCTGAGATTGAGCGAGGTGGCCGCGACTCTGACCAACACCTGCCCGGCGGCGGGTGAGGGGGTCGGGATGTCCTCGATGCGCAGCACGTCGGGACCGCCGTACCGGTCCTGGACGACCGCCTTCATCGAGCCGGCCCCCGGGTGTGCGTCTGGCGGCCCCCGGGTGTCGATCGGGGAGCTCGCTGGAGGGGAATTGGGGGTGGTGCCATGGGAATCCTCCCTGGATCCCGTCCAAGTCTGCCCGGCGGTCAGCCCTCGGCGTACCCCTCAGGGGTGGGGAGAGCGATCTCGGAGAGCTCGAGGACGCGGTCCACCGCCGGGCTGGTCTCCTCGGCGCGCCAGATGAGGCGGGCATGGGCCTCCTCGGCGCCGTGCTCGAGGGGGAGGACGGAGAGGCCGGTGGTGATGACGTTGCCGAAGGCGGAGGCGACGGTGAAGGTGAGGCCCACGCCCGCGGCGACCAGGGCCATGATGGTCCAGGTGTCGGGACCGTGCTGCACGATCCGGGGGATGAACCCGGCCTGCTGAGCCAGGCGGATCGCGGTGTCGCGCAGAGAGGAGCCGCTGGAGGGCTCGAGGAAGATCCATGGCTCCTCGGCGAGTTCGGCCATGCTCACCGACTCGCGTCCGGCGAGGGGGTGCGTGTCGGGCACCACCACGACGAAGCGGTCGATCCGCACGATCCGGGAGCGCATACCCGGCGGGGTGGAATCCCAGCGGACGATCGCGATGTCGAGGGTGCCTTCGCGGAGCTTGTTGATCGCCTCGGCGCCGTACGTCGTGCTGCTCAGTGCTACCTCGATGCCCGGCTGGTCGTGCCGGACCTGCTGGGCCAGGGCGCTGATCAGCGCATGCGAGGACGGGCCCGCGAACCCGATCGCGACCCGGCCGACGGCACCCTGGCCGGCGTGGGCGACGATGCGCTCGGCGGTGTCGAAGGCGGCCACGATCTCGCGGGCCGCGGGCACGAGCGCCTCGCCCTGCGGGGTGAGCCTGACCCGCCGGGTGGTGCGGTCGAAGAGGGTGGCGCCGAGGTGTCGCTCCAGTTGCTGGATCGTCCGGCTCAACGGCGGCTGGGCGATGTGCAGGCGCGCCGCCGCGCGCCCGAAGTGGAGTTCCTCGGCGACGGCGAGGAACGCGATGATGTGGTGCAGGTCCAAACCGGGTCCTCGTCGTCGCTGGTCAGCGGGCTTTGATACGGCACGCGTATGGCGATCATACCTATTGCGCCATTGCTGGGTATTGATTCTGTTGGCACCATCGTCCTATGACCCCTGACACCCCGGGCACGGGGGATTCCGCGCTGCCCCTGGCCGGAATCCGCGTCGTCTCGCTCGAGCAGGCCGTGGCCGCCCCGCTCGGCACCAGGCATCTGGCCGACCTCGGGGCCGAGGTGATCAAGATCGAGCGGGTCGGCGAGGGCGACTTCGCCCGCGCGTACGACGACACCGTGAACGGCGTCGCCTCGCACTTCGTCTGGCTCAACCGCGGCAAGCGCTCGGTCGCGCTCGACCTGAAGACCGAGCAGGGGCGGGCGCTGCTGGCCCGGATCATCGACGGGGCGGACGTGTTCGTGCAGAACCTCGCCCCCGGTGCGGCCGCACGGCTCGGCCTCGACACCGACACGCTGCGGGGTCGCAACCCGCGGCTGGTCACGGTCGACCTGAGCGGATACGGCACCAGCGGCCCGCACGCCACCCGCAAGGCCTACGACATGCTGGTGCAGGCCGAGACCGGCCTGGTCTCCATCACCGGCACGCCCGACCACGCCGCCAAGACCGGCATCCCGACCTCCGACATCGCCGCCGGCATGTACGTCCTCACCTCCGTGCTCAGCGCGCTGTTCCGTCGCGAGCGCACCGGCGAGGGCGCCAGCATCGACGTGACCATGTTCGACGCCACCGCCGAGTGGCTCGGCCACCCGATGTACGTCGCGATGTACGCCGGCCGCCAGCTCCCCAGGATGGGTCTGAGCCACGCCGCGATCGCGCCGTACGACGCCTACCCGACCCGCGACGGGGAGGTGCTCATCGGCGTCCAGAACGACCGTGGCTGGGACCTGCTGTGCCGCAAGGTGCTCGACGACGAGGCGCTGGCCGATGACCCCCGCTTCCTGACCAACCTGCTCCGCGTGCAGCACCGGGCCGAGTGCGACGCCGAGGTGGGCGCCCGCACCGCGACCTGGGCGACCGGTGACCTCGAGCAGCGGCTCGCCGAGGCGGGCGTGGCCGCGGCCCAGATCAACGACATGGCCGGACTGATCGCCCACCCTCAGCTCAGCGAGCGCGAACGCTGGCGCGAGGTGCAGACCGAGACCGGCCCGGTCCAGGCGCTGCTGCCTCCGATGACCTACCGCGACGTCGAGCTCGTGATGGGCGACGTGCCCGCGCTCGGTCAGCACAGCGACGCCGTCCTCGCGGACCTGGGCGTGGCCGAGGACGAAGTCGCCGCGCTGCGTGTGGCGGGGGTGATCCAGTGATGACCCCGCCGAAGGGACCGCTGGCCGGACTCCGCGTCGTCGAGCTCTCCAGCTACGTCGCCACCCCGCTGTGCGGCCTCACCCTGCGCCAACTCGGCGCCGACGTGATCCGGGTCGAGCCGCTGACCGGCGCACCGGACCGGACCCGGATGCCGCGTGCCGAGGACGGCACCAGCCTCTACTTCAGCGGGCTCAACCAGGGCAAGCGGGCCTTCGCCGTCGACATGTCCCGCCAGGAGGGCCGCGACCTGGTCGCCGACCTGATCTGCGGCACCGGCGCGCCCGAGGACGACCCGGGTGGCGCGATCGCGGTCGCCAACTCCGAGCGGTACGCCGACCTGTGCTACCCGGCCCTCTCCGAGCGACGCCCCGATCTGGTCTACGCACTGCTCACCGGACGTCGCGACGGTTCTTCGGCGGTCGACTACACCGTGCAGGCCACCACCGGCTTCGCCATGCTGACCGGTCCGGCCGACCGCACCACGCCCACCAACACCGTGGTGCCGGCCTGGGACATCGCGGCCGGCCTCTACCTCGCCACCGGGCTGCTGGCCGGTGTCCAGGGCCGCCGCGAGACAGGCCGGGGCAGCCACGTCCGGCTCGCGCTCGAGGACGTCGCCTACTCCGCCGCCGGCATGCTCGGCTACCTCGCCGAGGCCCAGCTGACCGGGATCGACCGGGGCGCCGCGGGGAACGAGGTGTACGGCACCTACGGGCGGGACTTCGTCACCGCCGACGGGGTCCGGTTCATGCTCATCGCGCTCACCAACAGCCACTGGCGGCGGCTCGTGGACGCGACGGGGCTCGGCGACGCGATGGCCGGGATCGAGAAGGCCCTGGAGGCCGACCTGTCAGACGAGGCCGAGCGCTACCGCTGCCGGCAGGTCATCTCCGCCCTGCTGGGCGACTGGTTCTCCCGGCACCCGTGGAGCGAGGTGCAGCCGATGCTGGCCTCCACCCGTGCGCTCCACTCGGCGTACCAGGGCTTCGGGGAGATCGCTGCGGACGGTGCCGCCCAACTGCGCGACAACCCGCTCTTCTCCGAGCTGACCCAGCCCGGTGTCGGCACCTACTACGCGCCCGGCGCACCCCTGCGCCTGGACGACGAGCAGGTCCCGCCGGCGCCCACCGCCCCCATCGGCGCCCACAACGACGAGGTGCTCACCGGTCTCGGTGTGGACGCCGACCGCCTGCGCGGCCTGCGCGAGGAGGGGATCCTCGGATGAGCGCTGCCCTGGAGGTCGCACGCACGTTCCTGTTCGTCCCCGGCCACCGGCCGGACCGGTTCGCCAAGGCGGCCGCCGCGGGTGCCGACGTCATGGTCATCGACCTCGAGGACGCCGTCCCGGCCGAGTCCAAGGTGCAGGCCCGCGCCGACGCGGTCGCCTGGCTGGCCGAGCACGGCTCGGCCGGTTCGGTCGTGGTCCGGATCAACGCCGTCGACACCCCCTGGTACGCCGACGACGTGGCCGCCCTGCAGGGTGCCGCCGGGATCAGCGGACTGATCCTCCCGATGGCCGAGCCGGGCGAGGCCCTCACCGCGCTGGGGGCCGGTCCGCTCCCGGTGATCGCCCTGGTCGAGACCGCCGTCGGCGTGCTCGACGCCCGGGCCGTGGCCGCCACCCCCGGCGTTCGCCGGCTGGCGCTCGGCTCCTTCGACCTGGCCAGCGAGCTCGGCGTCGACCCGGTCGACCAGTTGGCCCTCACCGCGACCCGCTCCGGTCTGGTCCTCGCCTCGGCCGCGGCCGGGCTGGCGGGTCCGATCGACGGCGTCCGCGCGGGCATCCAGGACGAAGCCGGCCTCCGGGAGGAGGCCGGACTGGCCCGCCGGCTGGGATTCACCGGCAAGCTGTGCATCCACCCGGTCCAGGTCGCCCCGGTGGCTGAGGTGCTCGCACCCAGCGAGGCCGAGCTGGACTGGGCCCGGCGGATCGTCGCCGCGGTCGCCGAGGCCGGCACCGACGGAGTGGTGAAGGTCGACGGTCAGATGGTCGACAAGCCCGTCCTGGACCGTGCCCACCACCTTCTCGACGCGGCCCCGGCCTCGTTGTAACCCCACCCAGAGCAGGAGAGACACACCCATGAGCACCCTGACCCAGGACGAGCAGGAGATGATCGATCTCGTTCGCGACTTCGTGGACGAGAGGGTCAAGCCCCAGGTCCGGGAGTTCGAGGAGCCGGACATCTACCCCGAGCCCCTCATCGAGGAGATGAAGAAGCTCGGCTTCTTCGGTCTGCTGGTGCCCGCCGAGCACGGCGGCGTCGACGTGAGCACCGCGGCGTTCGCGCGGGTCACCGAGGAGATCGCCCGCGGCTGGATGAGCCTGGCCGGTGCGATCGGCGGCCACTCGGTGATCAGCTACCTGATCAAGACCTTCGGCACTCCCGAGCAGCAGGAGAAGTACCTCCCCCGGATGGCCACCGGGGAGGTCCGCGCGACGATGGCGCTCACCGAGCCCGGCGGCGGGTCCGACCTCCAGGCGATGTCGACCTTCGCCACCCTCGACGAGGCCACCGGCGAGTACGTCGTCAACGGCTCCAAGACCTGGATCTCCAACGCCGCCCACTCGGGCATCATCGGCCTGCTCTGCCGCACCGACCGTGACGCCAAGCCGGCGCACAAGGGCTTCAGCGTCATCCTGGTCGAGCCGGGCGAGGGCCTGGACATCAGCCCGAAGATCCCGAAGCTCGGCTACAAGGGCGTCGAGGCCTGCACCCTCTCCTTCGACGGCATGCGGGTGCCCGCCGCGCAGGTGCTGGGCGGCGAGCCCAACCTCGGCTGGGGCCACATGATGCGCGGCCTCGAGATGGGCCGGATCCAGGTCGCCTCCCGCGCCCTCGGCGTCGGCAAGGCGGCCCTGGAGGCGGCGACCACTTACGCCCAGCAGCGGGAGAGCTTCGGCAAGCCGATCTGGAAGCACCAGTCGGTGGGCAACCTGCTCGCCGACATGGCCACCCAGCTGCGCGCCGCGCAGCTGCTCACCGCAGACGCGGCCGAGCGTCTCGACTCCGGCGTACGTGCCGACATGGAGGCGGGCATGGCCAAGCTGTTCGCCTCCGAGACCGCGATGAAGGTCGCACTGGACGCCGTCCGGGTGCACGGCGGCTACGGCTACTCGCGTGAGTTCGACGTCGAGCGCTACTTCCGCGACGCCCCGCTGATGATCGTCGGCGAGGGCACCAACGAGATCCAGCGGAACGTGATCGCGGCCCAGTGGGTCGCCCGGTCCAACGAGCACTGATCAGCGAGACAGGAGAGACGAAGATGGGACTTCTCGAGGGCAAGATCGCCGTCGTGACCGGAGGCGCGCAGGGCATCGGCCTCGCGATCGCCAAGAAGTACGTCGAGCAGGGCGCCAAGGTCGTGCTCGGTGACCTCGACCTCGCGGCCACCGAGGCCGCGGTCAAGGAGCTCGGCGGTGAGGACGTCGCCCGCGCGGTGACCTGCAACGTGACCGACTACGGCCAGGTGGAGGCGCTGCTCAACACCGCCGTCGAGGTCTGGGGCAAGCTGGACATCGTGGTCAACAACGCGGGCATCACCCGCGACGCGACCATGCGCAAGATGACCGAGGAGCAGTTCGACCAGGTCATCGCCGTCCACCTCAAGGGCTGCTGGAACGGCACCAAGGCCGCCTCGCTGATCATGCGGGAGCAGGGCTTCGGCGCCATCGTCAACATGTCCTCCATCTCCGGCAAGGTCGGCATGATCGGCCAGACCAACTACTCGGCCGCCAAGGCCGGCATCGTCGGCCTGACCAAGGCCGCGGCCAAGGAGATCGCCCACCAGGGTGTGCGCGTCAACGCCATCCAGCCGGGTCTGATCCGCACCGCCATGACCGAGGCGATGCCGCAGAAGGCATGGGACCAGAAGATGACCGAGATCCCGATGGGCCGCGCCGGCGAGCCCGAGGAGATCGCGAACGTCGCCACGTTCTACGCCTCCGACCTGTCCTCCTACATGACCGGCACGGTCGCCGAGGTCACCGGCGGGCGACTGCTCTGATGTCCACCACGGAGTCGCTGGAACCGGGCACCTGGGAGCCCCACACCGTCACCGCCGACGTGTACGTCGACCCGGCGCCGGTCGCGGCCCTGCAGGCCCTGCTCGACGACGGGTCCGCCCGCGTCGGGCCCGGCGACCCGTTGCCGCCGCTGTGGCACTGGGTGGCGCTGCCGCGGTGGGCGCCGTCCTCGTCGCTGGCCACCGATGGCCACCCCCGGAAGGGGAGCTTCCTGCCCCCGGTCTCGCAGCCCCGCCGGATGTGGGCCGGGGGAGCGGTCAGCTTCCCCGGCACCCTGCGGGTGGGTGAGACCGCCCGCAGCGAGAGCGAGGTCGTCTCGGTCGAGCACAAGACCGGGCGCAGCGGCGACCTGGTGATCGTCCAGGTCGCGACCCGCCTGTACGACGGTTCGGGCGAGCTGGCGGTGGAGGAGCGGCAGGATCTCGTCTACCGCGACGCGGCCGCGCCGGGGGACCGGTCGCAGGCCGGCGTACTCCTGGAGCAGGCGGTGGGCACTCTCCCGGCCGCACCCCTGACCCGGGCCGGCGAATGGTCCTGGGAGCTGACCACCGATCCGACCCTGCTGATGCGGTTCAGCGCCGCCACCGGCAACGCCCATCGGATCCACTACGACTGGCCCTACGCCACCCAGGTCGAGGGCTACCCCGGACTGGTCGTGCACGGCCCGCTGATGAGCCTGGCCCTGGCCGAGGTCGTCCGGCTCGAGTCGCCCGGTTCGCGGGTCGGGCGGATCACCCACCGCAACCTCGCCCCACTCCTCTGCGGCGCCCCGGCCCGGCTCCGCGTCGCTGAGCGCACCAGCTCCGAGCAGGGCGAGGACGTCGCCCTGCAGCTCCTCTCCGAGGACAAGCCGCGGGTCGCGCTCACCGCCACCATCCTTCAGTAACCGTCCCCGACCCCCGATCCGCGGTCACCGCCGCGGACCCCGACAGAAAGGCCCCCACCATGCGTGAGGTCGTCATCTGCGAGCCCGTCCGCACCGCCATCGGCGGCTACGGCGGCATGTTCAAGTCCGTGACCGCCACCCAGCTCGGCGTCGCGGCCCTCACCGGTCTGATGCAGCGCACCGGTCTCGACCCCGACCACGTCGACGACGTGATCCTCGGGCACTGCTACCCGAACCCCGAGGCCCCCGCCATCGGTCGGGTGGTCGCGCTGGACGCCGGCCTGCCGGTCACCGTCGGCGGCCAGCAGGTCGACCGGCGCTGCGGCTCCGGCCTCCAGTCCGTCGTGAACGCCGCCCTCCAGGTCGGCTCCGGCGGCAGCGACCTGGTCATCGCCGGCGGCGCCGAGTCGATGAGCAACGTGTTGTTCTACTCCCTCGACATGCGTTGGGGCGGCGCCCGCACCGGCGTCAAGATCCACGACGGCCTGGTCCGTGGCCGGCAGACCGCCGGCGGCGAGGCCTACCCGGTGCCCGGCGGGATGATCGAGACCGCCGAGAACCTGCGCCGCGACTACTCCATCTCGCGTGAGGAGCAGGACGCGTTCGCGCTCGCCTCGCACCGCAAGGCCGTGGCCGCCCAGCAGTCCGGGCTGCTGGCCGATGAGATCGTGCCGGTGACCGTGAAGACCCGCAAGGGCGAGGAGGTCATCGTCACCGACGAGCACCCCCGCGCCGACGCGAGCCTGGAATCGATGGCCAAGCTCAAGCCCATCATGGGCCGCCAGGACCCCGAGGCGACCGTGACCGCGGGCAACGCCTCGGGACAGAACGACGCCGCCTCGATGGCGATCGTGACCACGCCCGAGAAGGCCGAGCAGCTCGGCCTCACCCCGCTGGTCCGGCTGGTCAGCTGGGGGATGGGCGGCGTGGCCCCGAACCGGATGGGCATCGGCCCCGTCCCCGCGACCGCGGGTGCGCTGGAGCGCGCCGGCCTGACCGTCGACGACCTCGACCTGATCGAGCTCAACGAGGCCTTCGCAGCCCAGGCGCTCGCCGTCCTGCGGGAGTGGAAGGTCGAGGGCGATGACGAGCGGCTCAACGTCCGCGGCTCCGGTATCTCCCTGGGCCACCCGGTCGGCGCCACCGGCGGCCGCATGCTCGCCACCCTCGCCCGGGAACTGCACAGCCGCCAGGGCCGCTACGGCCTGCTCACCATGTGCATCGGCGGCGGCCAGGGCCTGGCCGGCGTCTTCGAGCGCGTGTGAGCGACGGCGCGAGCGTCGTACCGATCTCTTGATACTTCGACCCACCAGGAAGCACACATGACCATCACCCACGACCCGATGACCAAGCCCGGTCTCGAGCAGGTCAGCGACGAGGACTTCGCCGAGATCCTCAAGGCCACCCGCAGCTTCGTACGCACCAAGGTGGTGCCGCGGGAGACCGAGATCATGGAGTCGGACGCGATCCCGGAGGACCTGCGCGCGCAGGTCGCCGAGATGGGACTGTTCGGCTACGCCATCCCGCAGGAGTGGGGCGGCCTCGGCCTCAACCTCACCCAGGACGCCGAGTTGGCGATGGAGCTGGGCTACACCGCGCTGGCCCTGCGCTCGATGTTCGGCACCAACAACGGCATCGCCGGGCAGGTGTTGGTCAACTACGGCACCGACGCCCAGAAGGCCGCCTGGCTGGAGAAGATCGCCTCCGGTGAGGTGGTGGCCTCCTTCGCCCTGACCGAGCCCGGCGCCGGGTCCAACCCGGCCGGCCTCCGCACCAAGGCGGTTCAGGACGGCGATGAGTGGGTCATCTCGGGCGGCAAGCGCTTCATCACCAACGCGCCGATCGCGGACCTGTTCATCACCTTCGCCCGCACCCGGGAGCCGCAGGGCAAGGACAACGGCATCGCCGTCTTCCTGGTGCCTGCCGACGCGCCGGGCGTCGAGGTCGGCCCGAAGGACCGGAAGATGGGGCAGGAGGGAGCCTGGACCGCCGACGTCACCTTCGACGGCGTCCGGGTGCCGGCCGACGCTCTGGTCGGCGGTTCGGAGGAGGTCGGCTACAAGGCCGCGATGATGTCGCTGGCCCGAGGGCGGGTGCATATCGCCGCACTCTCGGTGGGCGCCGCCCGTCGAGCCCTCGACGAGTCGGTGGCCTACGCCGCCAGCGCCACCCAGGGCGGCACCCCGATCGGGGACTTCCAGCTGGTGCAGGCCATGATCGCGGACATGCAGACCGGCGTGATGGCCGGCGAGGCACTGGCCCGCGACGCTGCCCGGAAGTACCACACCGGCGAGGACCGGCGGATCGCGCCGTCGGCCGCCAAGCTCTTCTGCACCGAGATGGTCGGCAAGGTCGCCGACCTCGCGGTCCAGGTGCACGGCGGCACCGGCTACATGCGCGAGGTGCCGGTCGAACGGATCTACCGCGAGGTCCGCCTGCTGCGCCTCTACGAGGGCACCAGCGAGGTCCAGCGTCTGATCATCGGTGGCGGTTTGGTCAAGGCTGCCCAGCGGGCGCTCTGACGCACTGCTCTCACCCCCGTCACCGAGTCCGGGGCCGGTCCGTTCCCACGGGCCGGCCCCGGTGTCGTTCCACCCCACTCCCGCCCCACTCCCACCCCACTTCCGCCGGGCCCGCCGGCGGGTCCTGCAGGTTCGGCACACCGCTACACCGACTCGGCGAGGGAGGTCGAGAGCCGGTGCGGCTGTACCCACGACGAGGGGACATCGGCGCCATAGGAAGGGCCTCATGGTCGATGTTGCAACCGGTCTTTGCCAACGTGTGGTGCCCGACACACCATGTACCGGGCGGTCCGGCTCGCTTTTTGCGACCGGAGACCGCCCTTCAGTTCTGAGATGGAGGAAATACGTGAGCGTCACCCTGAGTCCTGTTGAGGACCTCGTTCAGGACACTCTCGATGTCCACGGCCAAGGCGTGGACCTCTCGGCCTGGGTCGGCCGGCACGCCCGCACGCAGCCCGACGCTGTCGTCCTCACGTTCGAGGACAGCACCATGACCTTCGCCGAGCTGCACGACCGGGCGGGTCGCCTCGCGCGTCTGCTCGCGGATGAGGGGGTGCGCACGGGCGACCGGGTCGCGCTGCTCATGCAGAACCGCCCCGAGTTCATCGAGGCCACCGTGGCCGTGGCCCGTCTGGGCGCGATCCTGGTGCCGCTGAACTTCCGGCTCTCGCCGGGCGAGATCACCTACCAGCTGGTCGACTCGGGCGCGCTCGCCCTGCTCACCGACGCGCCCCTCGCCGCGACCGCGGAATCCGCGGCCGAGGGCACCGAGGTGCGCCGTACCCTGGTGGCCGGCGCGGAGTGGGAGCAGGCCCTCGGCGAGGTCACCCCGTTCCCCGAGCAGCGGGTCGACGCCGAGTCGTGCTCGATGATCATGTACACCTCCGGGACCACCGGTGCGCCCAAGGGCGCGATGCTCTCGCACTCCAACGTGCACACCTGGATGGGCGCTCGGATCGCGCACCAGGGTTACCCGATCGAGCTGCGCACCTTCCTCGTGCCGGTGCCGCTGTTCCACATCGGCGGCATGCTGAACTGGCTCACCGCGGCCTACCTGGGCGGCCGGATGGTGCTGACTGGCAGCGGTGCCTTCGACCCCGCCGCGATCATCGATCTCCTCGCCCGCGAGCGGGTGAACCAGACCTTCCTCGTGCCCGCCCAGTGGCAGGCGATCGTGCGTCACCCGGCCATCGAGGGACGCACCTTCCCCGATCTGATCCTGGCCTCCTGGGGTGCGGCGCCGGCCAGCCCCGCGCTGGTCCAGGAGATCCTGGACGCCTTCCCCCGGGCCCAGATCAGCACCGCGTTCGGTCAGACCGAAACCTGCTCCACCTCCGTGATCCTGCGCGGAGTCGACGCCGTCGCGCGCCCGGGCTCGGTGGGCAAGCCGATGCTGCACGTGGAGTGCCGGTTGGTCGACCTCGACATGAACGACGTCGCGCCCGGCGAGGTGGGCGAGATCGTCTACCGCGGCCCCACCGTGATGATGGGCTACTGGAACGCCCCGGAGAAGACCGCGGAAGCGTTCAAGGGCGGGTGGTTCCACTCCGGTGACCTGCTCCGCGCCGACGAGGAGGGCTTCCTCTATGTCGTCGACCGGCTCAAGGACATGATCATCTCCGGCGGCGAGAACGTCTACTGCGCCGAGGTGGAGGCCGCTCTGGCCGCGCACCCCAAGGTGGGCACCGTGGCGGTCATCGGCGTTCCCGATGAGCGTTGGGGCGAGGTCCCGGTCGCGATCGTCGTCGCCCGTGGCGACGAGGCTCCGACGTCGGACGAGATCGAGAGCTTCGGTCGCGAGCGACTGGCGGCCTACAAGGTGCCGAAGCAGACCATCGTCGTCGACGAGCTGCCGGTCAACGCCAACGGGAAGATCGTCAAGGGCGAACTCCGCCGCGCCTACCAGCCGAAAGCAGGTCTCTGACATGCCGATGCACTACAAGGACGACGGCGCGGTCCGCGTCATCACCCTCGACAACCCGGCCAAGAAGAACGCGATCGACCCGGCCACCCTCGAGGAGCTCTTCCCGCTCCTGCGCGAGACCGGCTTCGATGACTCGGTGCGCGCGGTCGTGCTCCAGGGCGAGGGCGGTGACTTCTGCTCGGGCGCCGACGTGAGCGGCACCCGGTCGGAGCACCCGCTGCGCCGGATCCGGCACTTCAACGACGTCGCCCTGGCCCTGCACGACCTGCCGCAGCCGGTCGTCGCCAAGGTGGACGGCGTCGCCGTCGGTGCGGGCCTGAGCCTGGCGCTGGCGTGCGACTTCGTGGTCGCCTCCGAGCGGGCCCGGTTCAGCGCCATCTTCGCGCGCCGCGGCCTGTCCCTGGACGCCGGCGCCTCCTGGCTCCTCCCGCACACCGTGGGCATGCTCCAGGCCAAGCGGCTCGCCCTGCTGGCCGAGATGATCGACGCCGCCGAGGCCGAGCGGATCGGACTGGCCACCTACGTCGTACCGGTCGAGGAGATCGACGGATACGTCGCCGACCTCGCCGCCCGGCTCGCCGCCGGCCCGCCGATCGGCCTGGCCTCCACCAAGGCGCTGCTGAACAAGGCCTCGCAGGGCTCCTTCCACGACGCGCTGGAGGCCGAGGGCACCGCGCAGGCGGTCAACTTCGCCACCGACGCCCCCGCAGCGATGGCGGCCTTCCGCAACCGCACCGAGCCGGAGTTCACCGGACAGTTCCAGGTGAGCCCGTCGGGCCACGACTCGTCCGCGAAGAACTCCTGACCCCCCAACAACCGAACCGAAAGGCCGACATGACCGAGCAGAACAACGACGTCCTCGTCTCCACCAACGACGGCGTCATGGTGATCACCCTCAACCGTCCCGAGGCCAAGAACGCCGCCAACCTCGCCATCGCGCAGGGCGTCGCTGCCGCTCTCGACGAGCTGGACGCCCGCGAGGACCTGTCGGTGGGCATCATCACCGGTGCCGGTGGCACCTTCTGCGCCGGCATGGACCTCAAGGGCTTCCTGCGCGGCGAGAGCCCCAGCATTCCCGGCCGCGGTTTCGCCGGCCTGACCCAGAAGCCCCCGGCCAAGCCGCTGATCGCGGCCGTGGAGGGCTACGCCCTCGCCGGCGGCTGCGAGCTCGTCCTCGCCTGTGACATGGTCACCGCCGGTCGCGGCGCCAAGTTCGGCATCCCCGAGGTCAAGCGCGGCCTGGCCGCCGCGGCCGGCGGCCTGATGCGGCTGCCCGACCTGATCTCGCCGGCGGTGGCGATGGAGCTGGCCCTGACCGGTGACTTCCTCGGTGCCGAGCGGGCCTACGAGCTCGGCCTGGTCAACCGGGTCGCCGACGACGGCGCCGCGTTGGACACCGCGCTGGAGCTGGCGGCTGCCATCGCGGCCAACGGCCCGCTCGCCGTCCGCGCGAGCAAGCAGGTCATGGTCGAGTCGCGTGCCTGGCCGGTGGAGGAGCGCTGGGAGCGCCAGGGGGCCATCGTGAGCCCGGTCTTCGCCTCCGACGACGCCAAGGAGGGGGCGCTCGCATTCGCCGAGAAGCGCGCCCCCAAGTGGACCGGCCGGTGACCGTCACCGTGGCCGAGCGCACCGACCTGTGGCCCGAACGGGTGCCGAGGAACCTCGACTACCCCGCCGTTCCGGTCGGTGCGCTCTTCGCGGGGATCGCCCGCCGCTTCGCCGACCGGGTGGCAGTACAGGACGGCGAGGAGCAGCTCACCTACGCGGAACTCCTCGCCGAGGCTTCGGCGTTCGCGCAGGCGTTGCGCGCGGACGGCGTCCGTGAGGGCGAGACCGTCCTCCTGCACCTGCCCAACTGCCGCTGGATCGTGGTCGGGTACTGGGGCGCCATGCTCGCCGGCGCCACCGTCTCGCCGTGCAACCCGCTGCACACCGTCAGCGGTCTGCGCAGCCAGATCGAGGATTCCCGTGCGGTCGTCGTCCTGAGCCATCCCGACCACGTGTCCACGGTGCTGGAGGCGGGAGCCGGCAGCACCGTCCGTCGCGTCGTCGTGGTGCCGGGCACCACCGCCGCCCCGGTCACCGCCGAGGTGCCGGACGCCGAGGGCGTCACCCGGATCGCCGACTTCGTGGCCGGCCACCCCGCCGAGCCCCCGGTACTCAGCGTCACCTCCGGGGACGTCGCGCACCTGGCCTTCACCGGCGGCACCACCGGCCGCTCGAAGGCCGTCCGGGTCCTGCATCGCAACGTCATCGCCAACATCTGCCAGTCCGTCGCCTGGCGGACCGGCCGCACGGTCGCGATGCGGGAGGGACGCTACGAACTCGACCCCATCGGTCGGGAGGACTGCGGCCTGCCCGAAGGGCGGGGCGTCAGCATCGTGGTGGGCCCGATGTACCACGCCCAGGCATTGCTGAACACCTCGTTCATGTTGGCCTCCGGAGCCAGGGTCATCATCATGGGCCGGTTCTCGCCTGATCGGCTGCTGCAGATGATCGAGGCCGAGCGGGCCACCTACCTCAGCGCCAGCCCGACCCTGTGTCACGCACTGGTGGCCTCCCCGGAGGGGCAACGCCTGGACCTCAGCTCCCTGCAGGTCCTGACCTCCGGTGCCGCGCCGATCGACCTGGAGACGATGAAGGGGCTCTCGAAGCTCTTCCCGAGTGCGGTGGTCTGTGAGGGCTACGGCCTCACCGAGGGCACCTGCGTGGTCACCTCCGGTCCGGCGTACCGCGATGGCGCGCGCAAGTTGGGCAGCGTCGGCTTCCCGCTTCCCGACGTGACCGTCGAGATCCGGTCCGAGGACGGTGCCGTTCTGCCGGCGGGCGAGCACGGTGAGCTGTGGGTGAAGGGACCCCAGGTCACCGACGGCTACGCCGGCCATCCCGAGCTGACCGCCGAGCAGTTCGTCGACGGCTGGCTCCGCACCGGGGACATCGGCTACTTCGACGAGGACGGCTTCCTGTTCATCAGCGACCGCCTCAAGGACATGCTCATCTACAAGGGGTACAACGTGTACCCCCGTGAGTTGGAGGAGCTCCTGGTCCAGCACCCGGCGATCACCGCGGCTGCGGTGGTCGGCCGCGAGGACGCCGCGGTCGGGCAGCTGCCGATCGCCTTCGTGGTCGCGGCGCCCGGAGCGCAGCCGGACCCCGATGAGGTCCAGGCCTACGTCGCCGAGCGGGTCCTGCCCTACAAGAAGTTGCGCGAGGTGCACGTGATCCAGGCCCTGCCCGCGAACGCGGCCGGCAAGATCCTCAAGACCGATCTCCGCGCCCGCGCCAACAACTGAACGCCCCAAGCCCGGGCTGCCCGGGGTCACCCGGGGGCGCCCGGGTGACCCCGGGCACCGATCGCGGCTTCGGCGGCTGCTTCGAGCGGCTCAGCCCCCCGCACTCATCTCACAGGAGTCTCATGCAGCGCATCATCTGTACCGAGTTCGGTTCCCCCGAGAAGCTGGCACTGGTCGAGGAACCCGACCCGCTCCCCGGTCCGGGCGAGGTCGTGATCGAGGTCGACGCGGCCGGTGTCAGTTTCGTCGACGGACTGATCGTGCGCGGCGGCTACCAGGTGCTGCCGCCGCTGCCGTTCACCCCCGGCACCTCGGTGGCCGGCCGCGTGGCCGCTGTCGGGGGCGGGGTGAGCGACCTCCCGCTCGGCACACCGGTGGTGACCGTGGCCACCGGGGACGGTGGATACCGTTCCCACGCGGTGGCCCCGGCGGCGTCCGTCGTACCGCTGCCCGAGGGGGTTGACCCGGCCGTCGCCGCCTCCACCACCGAGGGCTACCTGACCATGGTCTTCGCGACCACCCACCGGGTGCGGATCGAGGCGGGCGAGAGCGTCGTGGTGCTCGGGGCCAGTGGTGGCATCGGACTGGCCGCCGTCGATGTGGCCCGCAGCCTCGGCGCGCGGGTCGTCGCGGTCGCCTCCACGGAGGAGAAGCGCGCCCTGGCCCTCGCCGCAGGTGCCGACGTCGCGATCGGGTACGACGGGCTCAAGGACTCGATCCGGGAGGCCACGGGCGGCGGTGCCGACGTGGTGATCGACCCGGTCGGTGGTCCGGCTGCCGAGAGCGCGCTGCGCGCGCTCGCCGCCGGGGGCCGCTTCTGCGTCCTCGGGTTCGCCTCGGGCGAGATCCCGCGGCTGCCCGCCAACATCGTGCTCCTGCGCAACCGTTCGGTCGTGGGCGTCGACTGGGGTGACTGGGCCCGCGAGGTCGGCGGGGTCGAGGGCCGGACCGCCCTGCTCACCGACGTCCTGGCCCGGATCGGCCGCGGCGAACTGAACCCGCCGGCCCCCACCGCCGTAGCGCTGAAGGACGCACCCGACGTACTCCTCCGGATCGAGGAGCGTCGGGCGGTGGGCAAGTTCGCCCTGATCCCCTGACCGTTGCGCCGAGCGTCCGCCGTACCGCCTCGCGGTGCGGCGGACGCTTGCGTCTCACGGTCTCCTCGCGCCGGGTGAGCCCAAGGCCGGGCTCGTAGACCTCACTACTGTCCCTGGCGTCACAGCACCCAGCGAAAAGGTGCGCTACCTGGCCGATTTTTCGGCCGGGTAGCGCACCTTTCCCCGGTGCACCGGGGAAACGTACCGAGCCCGCTCAGCCCGCGATGAGCTCCCAGAGCCCGTCGCTACCAACGGACAGGGCGGAGTCGGCGACGACGCGGTCCCAGGAGGCGGTGGAGCCGTACTCGGCGCGCCAGGCGAGGGCGGGGAGGGTGAAGCGGTGCAGGTCGTGCTCGAGGGTGGTGCCGATCGCGCCGAGGGCCTGATGGCTGTTGCGGACGACGACCGAGGCGGCATGGCCGGCACAGGAGCGGGCGACGGCGACGCGGAACCGCAGTTCGGCGAGGTCCACGTCGGGCGTGGCCACCGTGCGGACCGCGGCGTCGACGGCGGCGCGGGCGAGGGAGGTCTCGGCGGCGATGTCGGCGACCAGGTGCTGGACCGCCTGGAACTTGCCGATCGGCCGTCCGAACTGCACTCGGGTGGTGACGTGCTCGGTGACCAGGTCGAGGGTGCGCTCGAGGGCGCCGGCCACTTGGACGGCGCGGACCAGGGCGGCGCGCAGCTGCAGTCGGCGGATGAGGTCCTCGGGGACCGGCACGCCCTCGGAGTCGTCGAGGGTCGCGGTGATCTCGCCGCGGGGCTCGCCGGCGAGATTGGTGTCCGCGGTCAGCTTCACCGAGGTGGCAGGTACGTCGGCGACCCGCCAGCCGCCGTCACCGGCCGGCCAGGCCAGCACGATGCGGGAGACGACCGGGGCCCACGGCACCGCCCGCGCCGATCCGTCGGCGTCCAGCACGGCGACGCTGCGCAGGTCGGCGTCGACGGGCAGGCCCGCCGAGGTGAGCAGCCAGCCGGCGAGGAGGTCGTGCTCGGCCAGCGGGAGGGCGACTGCCAACGACGCGGCCTGGGTGAGCAGCGCGGCCGACTCGGCCCAGCCTGCCCCGCTGCCGCCGGATTCCTCCGAACCGGTCAGCCGGGCCAGCCCGAGCTCGTCCAGTTGGTCCCAGAGGGCCTGGTCGAACTCGACCCCGGTGTCGGGGTCTCGGGGCGTCGGGGCCGAGGAGGAGAGCACCTCGCGCATGGTGGCGATCAGGTCGGGGTCGACCTCGGCGATGCTGACGGGGGTGTCGATGGTGGTCATCGCAGACCCAGCTCCCTTGCGATCACGCCGCGCAGCACCTCGCTGGTGCCGCCGCGGAGGGTGAAACCGGGCCGGTGCATCACGGCTCGGGTGACCAGCGCACGCAGCTGCGGGTCGCCGGGGTCGTCCTCGGTGAGGACGTCCCCGAGGTCGGCCACGTCGCCCTCCAGGGCGGTGCCGAGCACCTTGACCACGGCCGCGGCCGAGGAGACGTCGTGGTGGTGTTCCAGGGCGCTCGCCACGCTGTTGGACATCTCGTGCAGGGCGGCGGTGCGGGCGACGTACTGCCCGATCTGCTGATCGGCCCCGGTCGAGGGGGCGTCGACGAGGGCGGCGAGGAGCTGGTAGCTGGACAGGAACCGCTCGGGACCCGACCGCTCGTAGGACAGCTCCGAGGTGACCTGGTGCCAGCCCTGCCCGATCTCGCCCATCACCAGGTCGTCCGGCACGAAGACGTCCTCGAAGTGCACCTCGTTGAAGTGGTGCGCGCCGTTCATCGAGTGGATCGGGCGGATCTCCACACCGGGGGAGTCGAGCATGACGATGAACTGGGAGAGCCCGTCGTGCCGGTGTGCCGGGTCCAGCGGCGCGGAGCGGGCCAGGGCGAAGAACGCGTGCGCATGGTGGGCGCCGGAGGTCCACACCTTGGTGCCGGTCAGCCGCCATCCGCCGTCCACCTGGACCGCGCGGGTGCGCACGGAGGCGAGGTCGGAGCCGGAGTCGGGCTCGCTCATGCCGATCGCCCAGAACAGCTCACCGCGGGTGATGCGGGGCAGGAAGCGCTGCTTCTGCTCCTCGGTGCCGAACTTGAGCAGCGAGGGGGCGGCCTGGCGGTCGGCGATCCAGTGCGCGGCCACCGGGGCGCCCGCGGCGAGGAGTTCCTCGGTGACCACGAAGCGCTCGAGGAAGGTCCGGCCGTGGCCGCCGTACTCGGTGGGGATGGTCATGCCGAGCCAGCCCTGCTCGGCCAGCGCCCTGCTGAAGGCGGGGTCGAAGCCGTTGAGCCAGGTGTCGACGTCTGGGGTGAAGGCGCCGGCGGCGACCTGACCGGCGACGAAGGTGCGGACGTCGCGACGCAGGGTGCGGAGCTCGGGGGTGTCCGCGACGGGCGGGGGCAGCAGTGAGGTCATGGTCAGTCCCCGGTCAGCTCGGGGGTACGACGCTCGACGAACGCGGCAACCGCCTCGGTGTGGTCGTTGGTCTGGTGCGCGATCGCCTGGAAGGCGGCGGAGAGGGAGAGCACCGTGTCGAGGCTCTGTCCCTGGGCCTCGCGGAGCAGCTTCTTGGCCATCCGCACGGCCTGGGGCGGGTTGACCGCGACCCGGTCGGCGAGTTCACGGGCGGCGCCGAGCAGTTCCTCGGGGACGACGACCCGCGAGACCATGCCCCACTCCAGGGCGGTCGCGGCGTCGACTCGGTCACCGGTGAGGGCCATCTCCGCGGCCCGCGCGGCGCCGACCGCCCGGGGGAGGAAGTAGGCGCCCCCGTCGCCGGGGATGATGCCCAGCTTGACGAAGCTCTCGGCGAAGAACGCGGTGGTGGAGGCGACCCGCAGGTCGCACATCATGGCCAGGTCGCAGCCGGCGCCGACGGCCGGGCCGTTGACGGCCGCGATCAACGGCACCTCACAGGCGTCCAGGGCCCGCGGGATCCGCTGGATCCCGTCGCGGTAGGCGACCCGCTGCCGGTGGGCGGGGTGCCCGAACAGGCCGTCGCCCCGCTGCATGTCCTTGATGTTGCCGCCCGCGGAGAACGCCGAGCCCGCGCCGGTCACGATCACGGCTCGTACGTCGACGTCGCGGTTGACCCGATCGGCGGCGGCCACGATCGCGTCGATCATGTCGTCGCCGGAGATGGGGTTACGTGCGTCGGGCAGGTCGAGGGTCCATGTCTCGACATGCCCGTCTCGGGTCACGGACAGCGGGGACGGGGAGGAGGCACTCACAAGGGGACACTGTGGCCCACCGTGACGGCGCGCACAAAGACCTGCGCGCGAACGTGGCGATAGTCACGTCCTATGCCACGACCTCGCGGCGCGCAGCCCCTAGGGTGAGCAGGTGGATCTGAGGCTGGTGGAGTACTTCGTGGCGGTGGTCGACCACGGGGGCATCACCCGGGCTGCGGAGTCGCTCTACATCGCCCAGCCATCGCTGTCCCAGGCGATCCGGACCCTCGAGCGCAGCGTGGGCGCCGACCTGTTCGAGCGCCGTGGACGAGGGCTGGTCCTGACCGAGGCCGGTCGCCGCTTCGAGGTGGCCGCCCGTCGGGTGATGGACGACGTCGCGGCCGCCCGGGCGCGGGTGGAGGCGGTACGCCGACTCGAGGAGGGGCGGCTCCTGATCGCCGCGCTGCCCGACCTCACCTTGGAGCGGCTGCCCTCGCTCGTGCATCGCTTCCGGGTGGCCCATCCCGGTGTCCAGGTGAGGGTCTCCGATCCGCGTCGTCCGGCCGGCGTGGTGGACGCCGTACGTCACGGCACCGCCGAGCTCGGCCTCACCACCCTGCCCGTGCGTGCCGACGCGCTGACCGTCGTGCCGTGCGGCCGGCAGCGGATGATGCTGGTGGTGCCGCCCGCACTGGCCGCCGAGCTGCCCGACCCGGTGCCGCAGTCGATGCTGTCCGGGGTGCCGCTGATGCGGGAGATCGACGACTCGTTGGCCGACCTGGTCACTGACCCGGACGTGCTGCCCACCGGGCCGGGGATCCGGTGCGCCCACCGGCAGTTGCTCTGGGAGTTGGTCATGGCCGGGGCCGGCGCCGCCGTCCTCCCGGAGGGGATCTCCTCGAGCCAGCTGGTCGGGGTCGTCGAGCGGGTCACCGAGCCCGAGATCTCGCGGGAGGTCGGGGTGGTCTACCGCGCCGGTCAGCTCTCCCCGGCGGGCGAGGCGTTCCTGGCGCTGCTGGTCGGGGACCCGATTGCCGGGTCGGCAGCCGCGGGGTCGGCGCCGTCCTCGTGACCGACGTGATCACGGGCCATCGCCACGAAGGCGGCGGCGGCCGGTGAGAGGGTCTCCGGTTCGAAGACCAGGCCGCATCGCGTCGGCAGCGGTGGCGTGAGCGCGCGGACCTCTGCGCCGTGCTGCCGCGCCATCTCGGCCTCTGACCTCTCGATCCAGGTGGGAGCGACCCCGGCCAGTGTGAAGGCGAGCCGCGCGTCCCGGTTGGCCAGCATCACCGCAGCGGGGCGGTGCTGCTGCTCGGTGGGCATGTTCCGGTAGATCTGGCGGACGTGCTGGCCGCCCTGGGGGACGGCCACCATCGGGCTGGCCATCTGGCTCCAGCGCATGGGGTTCTCCGCCGGCGCCTCGTGCCCCGGCGGGAAGGCCAGCCAGTACTCCTGGGTGCCCAGGTACACCTCCTCGAGGGGCGTGTGCCGCCCCGAGTCGGGGTCGACATGGGGGAGGTGACAGGCCACGACCTCGCATACGGCGTCCCGGATGAGCGCGGCGGTACGCCGTTCGTCCTCGAGCGAGGCGAGCGTGATCTCGACCCGCGGATGGCGGGCGTGGAAGGCGGCCACGAGCTTGGGCAGCGGCCCCCGGGCCAGCGCGGGCTGGACCCGGACGTCGAGCCGCCCGCGCAAGTGCCCCTCGGAGTCCGGAATGCTCCCGCCGGCGGTCGCCATGTCGCGCAGGATCTTGCGGGCCGGGCCGACCAGGGCGTGTCCGGCCGAGGTGGGGACCATGCCGCGACCGATGCGGTGGAACAGCGGCGTACGCAGTTCGCGCTCCAGTGTCCGGAGCGCCTGGGAGATCGTCGGCTGGGCCACGCCGACCGCCCCGGCGGCACTGTTGATGCTGCCCTGGTCGACGACGGCGAGGAAGTAGCGGACGTGTTGCGGGTCCACGTCCGGCAGCCTACTGCCGGACGTTGAGACCCGGCCCACCGCGGTCTTCCCGCGATGGGCCGGGAGCCTGGTCGCAGGCGTGCCCGGCGGGTGGAGCACGCCTACTCAGTGACTCACAGCAGTTCGAGGATGGTGGCGTTGGCCATCCCGCCGGCCTCACACATGGTCTGGAGGCCGTAGCGGATCCCCTGGTCCCTCATGTGGTGGACCAGACGGGTCATCAGGATGGCGCCGGAACCACCGAGCGGGTGGCCCACGGCGATCGCGCCGCCGAGCGGGTTGAGCACCTCGTCGCGCACCCCGAACTCGGCCTGCCAGGCCAGCGGCACCGGCGCGAAGGCCTCGTTGACCTCGAAGGCACCGATCTCCTCGATACCGAGGCCGGAGCGCTCCAGCGCCTTCGCGGTCGCGGGGATCGGGCCGGTCAGCATGATCACCGGGTCGTCGCCGGTGACCACGGTGGTGTGGATCCGGGCCAGCGGCGTCCACCCGCGCTGGGCGGCCTGCTCGCTGGTGGTGATCAGCAGCGCGCCGGCGCCGTCGGAGATCTGCGAGGAGTTGCCGGCGTGGATCACGCCGTCCGGCTTGAACGCCGGCTTCAGGCCCGCGAGCGAGTCGATGCTGCTGCCACGACGCAGGCCCTCGTCGGCGGTGAGACCGGCGATCGGTGCCAGTTGGCCCTCGAACGCACCGGCGTCGGCCGCCTCGGCGGTCCGGGCGTGCGAGCGGGCGCTGTACTCGTCGAGCTGACCCCGGGTGAGGCCCCACTTCTCGGCCACCATCTCCGCGCCGATGCCCTGGTTCATCCGCTCCACGCCGTAGCGCTCCAGCACGCTCGGGCTGTACGGCGCACCATCGCCGACGTTGGCGCCCATCACCACGCGGGACATCGACTCGACGCCACCCGCGATCGCCACGTCGTAGTGGCCTGCGATGACGCCCGCGGCCGCGAAGGCGACGGCCTGCTGGGCCGAACCGCACTTGCGGTCCACGGTGGTCGCCGGGACGTGCTCGGGCCAGCCGGCTGCGAGCACGCCGACCCGGCCGACGTTGCCGGACTGGTCGCCCTGCTGGGTCACACAGCCCCACACCACGTCGTCGACGATGGCGGGATCGAGGCCGGTGCGGCCGGCGAGGGCGGTCAGGACGTGGGCGGAGAGGTCGCCGGGGTGGATCCCCGCGAGGCTACCGTTCCGCTTGCCGATGGGGGTCCGGACGGCATCCACGATGACGGCGTCGCGCATGGGGGCTCCTTCGAGGCTGAGGGGTATGCCTCCAAGGAACCACGCGCGACGGCCGTCACACCAAGACCGCCTCCTGATCCGGCCGTGAGGTGCAACCTATGGCTCGCCTCGACACGAGGAGGCC
Source organism: Nocardioides insulae DSM 17944 (assembly GCF_000422825.1). GTDB lineage: Bacteria > Actinomycetota > Actinomycetes > Propionibacteriales > Nocardioidaceae > Nocardioides > Nocardioides insulae. The sequence goes on from NZ_KE383928.1 coordinate 735,676, forward strand.
CCTCGCACGCAGACCGGGTCTGGCCGGGCCGCGATCACTCCGCCGGGGCGGAGGGGGCGGGCCGAACGGTGGTGATGCGGTGGACCGCGAAGCGTCGTACGGCCTCGGCGCGATGGTCGTGGGCGGTGAGTCGGCCGCTGTCGACGGCGACGGGGTCGACCACGCGGTCGGTGCGTACGCCGCGGTCATCGACGTACTCGATCAGCACCGGTGCGCCGGCGTCGATCGCCTCGCGCAGCACGGCCACCGCGTCGGAGGGCGGCTGGGGGAGGGGTGAGGGGGTCTGCGCCGCCGTCTCGGCCCGGGTCCGGTCCCCGGCGCGAACGGCGGCGACCACGGCGCTCACCCGGGCCGCGGAGCGGGCGGTGTCCAGCCCGGTCGGGCGAGGTGCCTGCGGGGTCCGGGCCCGCAGCGCGTCGGGGCGGGCCACGTGCACGGTGCCGTCGGCGGCCTCGACCACGGGCGCGGCACCCAGGTCGCGCAGCCGCGGGAGGAGCAGGTCGATCGGCGTACTGCTCACCAGCACCGTCGGTGCGATCCGCCGCAGCCCGAGGGAGCCGGCGCGCGGATGGTTGAGGAGCTCGGTGAGCGTGGTCTCGTCCTCGGCCCGCAGGAAGGCCTCGGCGTGCCCCACCCGGATCCTTCCGAAGGTGCGTGCGGTGTCATCGACCAGGTAGTCCAGCGGCTGCGGCACCGGCGTGCGGGACACGCTCCCGAGGAAGGTGTGGATCTCGGTAGCGGTCCAACCGGCGTCCAGGGCGCGGCGCACGCTCGAGGGGGTGAAGCGATACACCGTCGCCCCGCCCCGGGACTCCACGTCGGCCATCTCCTGGAGGCGGCGTGCGAGGGCGGGATCGAGGGGGCCCGGCGCGACCCCGGTCAGGTCGGCCTGGAGGAGGAGGTGGTCGACAGGTTCCGGGAGGAGGTCGGCCAGGAGCGGCCGCGGGTCCTCGCCTGCCAGCCAGGCCCGCGAGTACGACGACGGACCGCCGAGGCCGGTCACGCCGAGGGTCTCGGCCTCGGTGAGGGTCCAGACCGCGTGGTCGGCCCGGCTGCGCGGCCGCCGGGGGCGGAGCCAGCTCAGCCTCGACACCAGGCTGGGCGCCCCGGTGCCGGCTGCCAGCGCCTCGCCCGGTCGGAGCCCGGTGAGGACGTCGAGCGTCATCCGCCGGGTGTCGGCGATGTGCACGCTGGTCAGTTCGGGGACCAGCGCGTTCCACGTCTTGCCCGCGGCGTCCCGGCTGCCGACCAGTCCGGGCGCGCGATGCATCGCCAGCCACGCGTCGACCAGGGTCAGCCAGCGGTCCGCGGGGTCGACGGCGACCCAGCCGTCGAAGGCGTCGGTGGGCATCCACGCCGGGTTCCCGTCCTGGTCGGCGGAGGTGGCGACCAGGCCGGCGGCGTACGCCACCTCGGCGAGCAGCGCCGCCGTCGGCTCGTCCACCTGGAGCCGGCCGGCTGCGGCCTTGAGATCGCGTACGGCCAGACCGCCGCTGCGCAGGGCGACCGGCGGGGAGGTGCCCCATCCGTCCAGGAGCAGCTCTGTGCGGCGTACCGCCTCGAAGGCGGCGCCGGCGGCGCCCTGGTCGACGAGTCGGGCGGGCCGGTCGGAGGTCGACACGGCCGGCGGGATGTCGGAGCGGTCCCGGGTGGTGGTGCCACCGCGCAGGGCCAGGGCCACCTCGCCGGGCACCGCGAGTACGCGACCGTGCGGCACCAGGAGGCGCCGGGCGATGAGCTCCTCGGCCGGGTGATCAGCCTCCTCGGGGGTGACGTCGAGTCGAGCGGTGCCGCTGGTGGCCTCGCCGCCCTGCCGGTCGACATGTGAGAGCAGGGCCCTGGCCGCCGGTGAGAGGGCCTCCAGTCGCGCTGACACCGCCCCGGGGCCCTCGGCGTCCTCCGCGAGCGGCCGGACGCCGCTCACCCCGCCCTCGGGCCCGCCGGTCAGCAGTGCCGGGATCCCGGTCAGGGCGCGCAGGCCGCCGGTCGACTCCCAGGCCAGGGCCAGATCGCACAGCCGGTCCAGGGCGGCTGTGATACCGGTCTCGTCCGCACGGATGAGATGAAGAAGATCCCGACGGGTGGTTTGATGCGCGATCACCAGGGCATCAAGGACGACGAGCTCCGCCCGCGTCAGCTGGTCGAGCGCACGAACGAGGGAAGCACGGGTCGCCGCCCGGCTTGCCAACTGGCCGGAGTCGCGAGGGACAGGAGTGGCGAGATCGGGACGCAGGATCAGGAGCCGGGCGAGCCGCTCCTCGGGCCAGGCCCGGAGCTGGTCGGCCAGCGACCGGTGTCCCTCCCCTCGACTCACTCGCTCTACTCTAGGCGCCCAGCACCACACCCCGAGGTGCCCCGACCGAGCAGGTCACCGGAGGAGCGGATGAATCAACTCGAGGTCCACCATGGCGCGGCCACCGATGTGGGCCTCGTGCGCGAGGTCAATGAGGACTCGCATCTCTCCGCACCGCCGGTCTGGGTGGTCGCCGACGGGATGGGTGGTCACGACGGCGGCGACGTCGCCAGCAGGATGGTCGTGGAGGAGTTCAGCGCCCTGGGCGAGAGGGAGTACGACCCGGCCGGCGCCACCGCCGCCGTCACCGCGGCCCTGAGCCGTGCCCAGGACCGGATCGCGGCGTACTCCGCCGAGCACCGCGCGGCCGGTCAGCCGCACTTCCACTCCGGCACCACCGCCGTGATCGCCGTCCTGGTCCGCGCGAGCCACGGCCCGCAGTGGCTGCTCGCCAACCTCGGTGACTCGCGCGCCTACCGATTCTTCGACGGCACCCTGACCCAGGTCAGCGTCGACCACAGCGTGGTGCAGGAACTGGTCGACGCGGGCTCCATCACCCCCGAGGACGCCGCCGTCCACCCCGACCGCAACGTCGTCACCCGTGCCCTCGGTGGCGGTACGCCGGTCGACCCCGACTTCTTCCATCTCACCGTGCCGGCGGGGATGCGTCTCCTGCTCTGCTCCGACGGGGTGAGCGGCATGCTGGACGCCGATCAGATCGCATCCGTCCTCGGCGAGACACCGGATCCGCGGGACGCCGCCGAGCGGCTGGTCCTCGCCGCCGTGGCCGAGGGCGGTCGGGACAACGCGACCGCCATCGTCATCGATGTGGTGGGATGGTCGGACGAGAACCCCTATGACTCGGAGCGACAGCGGGCGAGTCTTGAACAGAAACTGGGAGTCCTTCCGTGACTGACGTGGTCACCTCATACCGACCGGGAGAGTGGATCGGCATCGTGGGCGCACGCGCCACCGTGCTGCTCCCGCCCACCGAGAAGGCGCGTGCCGGCGCCCTGTGGGGGCTGGTCGATGACGGAGCCGAGTTCGACACGGTGCTGGACTCGCTGGTCTCGACCGGTCTGAGCAACCTGCCCGGCTTCGTGCTGCTCGCCACCGAGGGCCCGGAGGACGCACTGGTCACCCGGGTGATGATCCGTGGCGGTGCCACCGCCGTCCTCGAGTCGGACGACGGCACGGTCGAGCTGACCGGCTCCTCTTCGGCAACGTGGGTCGAGCGTCGCCTCAGCGGCGTCACGCACCTCCATGTCGACGTCGGCGAGGGCGGTGCCGAGGGTGAACCGATGCTGGTCGACTCCGGGCTCGTGCGGGTGTCGCGGATCGAGGTTCCTCCTCCCGCGCCCGAGCCCGCGCCGGCGCCCGAGGCCGCCGCGCCGGCGCCCGCGCCCGAGGCCGCCGCACCGGCCTGGTCGCCGGCCGCGACCCCGCCCAGCGGGCCCACGACTCCGCCACCACCCCCGCTCGTCCTCGTGCCCGAAGTCCACGACCCGGCCTCCGACAGCGCGGAGGTCGGCCTCCAGGGTGACGGTGAGATCGCCGGCCAGGGTGAGGAGCAGTTCGAGGACGCGGACCAGGGTGAGGAGCAGTTCGAGGACGCATACGGGTTCGAGGATCCCGCCCCCGCCGAGGGCGACTCGTCCGACGACGAGGCAGCCGCGTCCATCTCGTCCTGGGAGACCGAGCCGCAGTGGGGGTCCGACCCGCTCACCGACCCGTCGATCCCCCCGGTGCCGGAGGGTGACGCCGAGGAGACCGAGCCGGAGGACCCGGAGCAGACGGAGGGCGCGGCCGCTCCGCCGCCGCCTCCGTTCGTGCCGCCGGCCGTGCCCGGTGGGCCCACCATGCCGCCGCCGCCCGGACCGCCGCCGGCCCCACCCACCATGCCGCCGCCGGCCTGGACCCCTCCGCCCCCGCCGCCGCTGCCCGGTGCGGGCTCGGCCGACGGTCTGAGCGAAGGGGCGAGAGACTGGCCGAGCCACGAGCAGGGTGAGGATCTCGCCGCCGACGCGCTCACCGAGCAGATGCCAGCCGTGACCGGGCCGCCGGCCGAGCCCCCGGTCGACCCGGGCGCGATGACCGAGGGGATGCCGACCGCGCCACCGGCCGACCAGGACCACGACGGACTCACCCAGATCGGTACGCCGGGGGAGGAGTTCGCGCGCCAGCATCCGGGCATCCCCGGCCAGCCCTCGGCCCCGAGCGTCACGGCATTCCCGGTCGCCCGACTGGAGTTCTCCAGTGGGGAGCGGGTCGACGTCGACCGAGTCGTCATCGTCGGCCGCGCACCGGAGGCCAGTCGGTTCACCGCCACGGAGCAGCCGATGCTGGTGACGGTGCCCAGTCCAAACCAGGAGATCTCCTCCACCCATCTCGAGATCCGTCCCGGATCCGGAGTCGACCACGGCGCCGCAGTGGTGACCGACCTCGGTTCGACCAACGGCACCGTGCTCGTCCAGCCCGGGCTCGGGCCGGAGGAACTCCCGCCGGGCATGCCGGTCCAATTGATCCCGGGCGCCATCGTCGACCTGGGGGACGGACTCACCATCCGCGTCCTGAACGCCTGACCGGCAGATGTCTGTGCCAGAAACCCCGCAGGAGAACGCGGTCGCAGCCGGTCTGGACCGCCGCTTCTACGCCTTCGTCATCGATCGGCTGATCGCCTGGTCGCTCTTCATCGCGGCCGGCGTCAGCGGCTGGCTGGTCAGCGGTGAGGTCCTCACCACCGTACTGATCGTGCTGGCGGTGGTGGTCGTGGTCTCGCTGCTGTGGGCCATGATGGTCGGCCTCGCCGGCGTTTCGCCCGGCAAGGCCGCGCTCGGACTGCGGGTCGTACGCCGCGAGACCGGCGGCCCGCTCGGCGTGGGCCGTGCCCTGCTGCGTCAGCTGATCCTCGGCATCGCCAGTCTGCCCGTGTTCGGGCTGGGCATCGGCATGCTGGCCTGGACCGCCGTGATGGACCGCTCTGGTCTCCGTCGCGGGTGGCACGACCTGGTCAGCCACTCGGCGGTGGTCGATGTCCGGCCGCCGGAGGTCGCCGACGTCGACGAGGCTCCCGCCCCCCGCCGGATCGTCAACCTCACTGCGATGCGGCTGATGCCGGTCCCACCCACGCCCGAGCCCGCCGCACCTGAGGCACCGGCCGTCGGGCCCCCGGCCGCGGCCCCCGCCCAGGACCCCGTGCCGCCGTTCGCGTCGGCGCCCGCGCCTGCCCCGGGGTACGACGTACCCACGCCCTGGCTCTCGGCGGAACCCGAGGCACCGCAACCCGCCCGCCCGGCGGCGTACTCACCGGAGCCGCCGGCCGTGACGCCGCCACCGGCTCCGGCCCCGGCTCCGGCGCCAGCTCCGGCCCCGCAGGTCCCGGTCCGGAACCCGGCACCGAGCGCCGCCGCCCAGGCGCCGAGCCAGCAGGCTCAGCCGGGCCGTCCGGCTCCGGGAGCGCACCTCTCCAGCCACGCCGCCACCCGCAACCCACCGCCCGCCGTACACCAGGCCCCGGCGGCCGGGCGTCATCAGACACCTCCGCCGATGGCCAACGTCCGGTGGCAGGTCAGCTTCGACACCGGAGAGTCCTTCGTGGTCGAAGGCCTGGCCCTGGTGGGCCGCAAACCCGAGGCCCGGGCCGGCGAACCGGTGGCACACCTGGTCGCGCTGCCCTCCAGCGACATGTCGCTGTCCAAGACCCACGCCCAGTTCCAGGTGGCCCCCGACGGAGCCCTGGTGGTGATGGACCGCGGATCGACCAACGGGTCGGTCCTGATCCGGGCCGGCGTGAGCCGGGCCCTGGGCGCACGCAAGCCGGCCACCCTGCGCGAGGGCGACCGGGTCAGGTTCGGTGACCGCGAGATGACGGTCGCGAGGGCCTGACCCGTCCCGGGACGGGCGTCCCGAGGCGCCGAGGGCCCTCGGACGCCGCGCCGCGGCTCCATCGATCCGGCCCCGCCTGAAGGCCTGGCGACCGGAAAGTCCCTACGATGCAGGGGCGAGGAAGCTCCGAGCGCTGAGGAGACCCATGGCGACACCGCCCTCCAGCTCAGCTCCGGACTCGTCGCGTCTCGACCCCCAGGTCGTGAGGATCGCGATGGCGATCATCACCGGCGGCGTCGCGGTCATCTTCGACACCACCATCGTCAACGTTGCGCTCAACGACCTCGCCGACGAACTCAACGCCTCGCTCAGCACCATCCAATGGGTGAGCACCGGTTACCTGCTGGCGATGTTCATCGCCATCCCCGCGACCGGATGGCTCCAGGAGCGGGTGGGGGGCAAACGGCTCTGGATCGCCGCGCAGGCGGGGTTCCTGGTGGGGTCGGCGCTGTGCGCTTTCGCGTGGAACGCCGAGAGCCTGATCGCCTTCCGGGTCCTGCAGGGGCTCGCCGGTGGCGTCATGACCCCGTTGATGATCACCCTGATCATGCAGGCCTCGCGCGGACAGGCGCTGGGTCGCCTGATGGCGGTGGCCGGGTTGCCGGCGGCGCTCGGCCCGATCCTGGGACCGGTGCTGGGCGGTCTGATCCTCAGCCAGCTGACCTGGCACTGGCTGTTCCTGGTCAACGTGCCGGTCTGCCTGATCGGGATCTTCCTGGCCTGGCGGATCGTCCCGGACGACCGGCCTTCCGGTCACCATCCGACCCGGAAGCTGGATGTCGTCGGGCTCCTGCTGCTCTCGCCGGGCGTCGTCGGGGTCATCTACGGCCTCTCCCGGATCGGCGAGCACGGCGGGGTCGGGTATCTCGACGTGTGGTTGCCGATCCTGTTCGGTCTTGCCCTGGTGGCCGCCTTCATCGGATGGGCCCTGCGACGGGGCCCCCATGCCCTGCTCGATCTGCGACTGCTGCGCCACCGCCCCCTGGCGATGGCGTCGCTGTTGATGAGCCTGGCCGGCCTCGCCCTGTTCGGCGCCATGTTCTTGTTGCCCCTCTACTTCCAGGCCCTGCGCGGCGAAGACGCTCTCACGGCTGGGCTGATCCTCATCCCGCAGGGCGTGGGCACGCTGCTGGCCAGATCTCTCGGCGGCCGATTCACCGACACGCTGGGTGCTCGCCCGGTCGCAGTGACCGGATTCGCGGTGATCACCCTGGGCACGCTGCCGTTCGCCTTCTCCGGGGCGGAGAGCGCGTATTGGTGGTTGATGCTGGCACTGCTGGTGCGTGGGATGGGGGTGGGCCTGGCGATGACCTCGCTGATGACCGTGGCGTACGTCGGTCTGGAGCGTCAGGAGATGCCGGACGCCAGCATCTTCACCCGCATCACCCAGCAGCTCGGCGGATCCTTCGGCACCGCGCTGCTCGCGATGGTGCTGACCGCGACGATCGTGGATCCGACCGACCCCTCCTCGGTCGCGGCAGGCTTCGACCGGGCGTTCTGGTGGGCGACCGGGCTCAGCCTGGTCGCGGTCGGACTGGCGTTCCTGCTGCCCAGCCGACGCGATGCCGTCACCACCGTGTGACCGAGGCTCTGGGGTCAATCGGTCTCGGCAGGCTCCGGCACGTCGTCGAAGGTGTCTGGCCGTCGCTCGACGGTCGCATGATCCAGCGGCCACACCACCGCGAAGACCCGGCCCACCACCTCGTCGGTGGGTACGTACGCCGACGCAGGGTCGCACTCGCGCAGCGGTCGGCTGCACAGGTGGTAGGACGAGTCCGCGGACTCATCCCGGTTGTCGCCCATCACGAAGAGTCTGCCTTCGGGCACGGTGGCGCTCCAGCCCCGTCGGCACCCGGCCATGGGGCCGTCGCACACGGACTGGGGATCGATGAAGTCGTCCTCGTCCAGGGGGTGGCCGTTGACGCTGAGCCGACCGCGGGCATCGCAGCACGAGACGGTGTCGCCGCCGACTCCGATGACCCGCTTCACGAGGTGGCCGCCGGTGGGGTAGAGGCCCAGGGCGGCGAGGGTGGAGGCGACCGGGCCGGAGGGGCCGGCGCTCTCGCTCTCGTCGAGCCAGCCGCCGGGATCGTCGAAGACGACGACGTCGCCGCGCTCGGGTTCGCCACCGAACCACGAACTGACCTTCTCCACGAGGATCCGGTCGTCGATGCTGAGTCCGGGCTCCATCGACCCGGAAGGGATGTAGAAGGCCTGCACGACGAAGGTCTTGATGCCCAGGGCGAGGCCGACCGCGAGCACCAGCAGCAACACGACCTCCTGGACGAGGGACGCGGCGCTGCGTGCTGGCTTGCTCACGTCGTGACCCTATCCAGGCAGGGCCAACGCGCCGGCCGATTCGGGTCGGCCGGATAGTGCCGGGGTGATCAGCGGGAGATCACGATCGGGATCTTCGTGACGGTGCCGGTCGAGCCGCGCCACACGATCCGGCCGTCGTCGCGCCGGGGGCTCTCCCCGGCGACGGCCACAGTGAATCGGCCGCTCTCCCCGGGCGCGAGCCGGAGCGCCGCCGGCCGCACCCGCACGTCGTGGTGCTGGATGCCGCGCACCCGCACCGAGAAGTAGCGCGCCCTCCGAGTGGTGTTGGTGACGGTCCGCGCCGTCCGGTCGACCGAGGTGTCGAGTTGGACCGAGGGGGTGTTGAGCGGCCCGCGGAGTCGGCCCTCGAACCAGGCCCTGAGGTCGCGGTCGGACACCGGGAAGACGAGCCCCGGCCGCTGGGCCGCGCGCAACCGAGCCGTGCCACCGCCGGTGCGGAGCACCGGGCCGGAGACGTGGCCGGCCGTGGTGATCAGTGCGGAGGTCATCAGGTCAGGGGACCAGCCGGTGCGGGCGAGGAGTACGGCGGCGGTGCCGCTGGTGATCGCGGTGGCCGCGGAGGTACCGCCGACCAGCGCCCAGCGCCCCGTCGCGGCAGGCACGGCGGCCAGCACGCCGGCGCCGGGGGCGACCAGGTCGGGCTTGATCACCGCGCCCCGCGGGTCACCGGCGCGGGAGGTGCCGAGCGGGTGATCGGGCCTCGCCGAGGCCCTGGGGAGGAGCGAGACACGGGTGTCCGGCCGGCCCCGAAGCCTGCCCAGCAGGGTGTTGGCCGCGGCGCGGTCCAGGTGCACGGTAGGCACCGCGTGGAAGTCGGCGACGACTGGCTCGCGGTCGGCGTTGACCAGGATCATGCCGACACCGTCGGCCCGGGCGACGGTCGCGGACTTGTCGGTGCGCCCGACTCCTCCGCCGCGCTCGCACACGACGATCCGGTCGGCGACCCGGGCGGCGTCCAGGCTGCCGGGGGAGCAGTGTCGCGCGGCAGCAGGGGGCCGGCCCGGGGCGGCCGCCTGCGAGCCGAGCACGACCGGCGCCTCGTGGACCCGGCTGTCGGCGGCCATCGCACCCATGAGGGAGAGTCCGTCGGCGCGGACCTCGCCGCGCGGCTGGGCGCCGGCCGTCGCACCGACCGAGAGCACCCACGGGCTCGGATGGGCCGAGGGGCCGCCCGCCCCCGTTCCGGCGGCCGCCACGGTGATCACCCCTGCCTCGCGCGCGCCGAGGAGGGCGGTCTCGACCGTGTCGAGGTCGCCTGGGCCGGCGACGGAGAGGTTGAGGACGTCGACGCCGTCCGCGGTGGCGGCGTCGATCGCGCTCACCAGATCGGCGGTGGCACAACCGTCATCGGCTGGGTCGGGTGCGGTCCAGCAGGCCTTGTAGGCAGCCAGTCGCGCCTGCGGCGCCTGGCCGCTGTGGGTGCCGGTGCCCGTGCCGGGCACCGAGACGCTCACGCCGGGGTTGCCGGCCGCGATCGAGGCCATCGCGGTGCCGTGACCGTCGTCGTCGCGGGCGGAGAGCGTCGCGCGGCTGGCCAGCCGGTCCTCTCCGAACCCATCGACGAACCAGCGGGCCCCCACGATCTTGCCGTCACAGGAACTCATCCGCTCGCCGGCGACGCACTCGCCGTTGAAGTCCGCCGGCTGCTCGCCCAGCCCGGGCACGGCCGAGAGGCCGGCGGCGCTCGGGTCGATGCCGGTGTCGACCACGCCGATCACGATCCCGGCGCCCCCGCGGAGCCGGCCGGTCACGGCCGTGTCGCGGGTCAGGCCAGCCTCCCGCCCCGACGTACGGCGCACGGCGTTGGCCTCCACCATGCGCACCGCCGGGTCGGCAGCGATCGTCGCGGCCTGCTCGGCGCTCAGGCGGGCTGCGAAGCCGGACAGTGCGGTCCGCCAGGTGTAGAGGGGAGCAGCCGACACCTCGGCTCGGCGCAGGACACCCTCCTGGGCACTCGCGATGGTCCGGGGGTCGGCGCCCCCGGCGGTGCCGGGTCCGGTGAGGGTCACCAGGTAGATCCCGTCACCACTGGGCCGGTCGTACGCCGACGATGCGCCTGCCGGCGCGGCGAGCGCGGCCAACAGCGTGATCACGGCGAGGACGACGGCGGTCGCACCGCGGCGGGGCGCGTGCGGTCGCGGTGTCTGGCGGGGGGAGAGCATGGGGGACCTCGGGTGCTCGCATTGTGGGGGAGAGCGTGGACCATTGTGTGCCATTGACGCCCTCCCCGCCAGGGTGCCCGCCTCGGCCTGTGGACGACGGGCGGGTGCCGAGCGCTGTCCGTGCCACCGCCGAGTTCCGCGATTTCCGGTGCCTTCCAGGGCACGGCCTACGCTCCCCACCATGCCGTTCGAACCGTGGTCCGTGGCCGGTCCCGCGTTCGAGCACCTGGGCGACCGCGCCCTCAGCCAGCAGCCATTGCCGGGTCCGTGGATCGTCCTGGCGACAGCGATGGTGGCGCTCGCACTGGTCGGCCTGCCGGCGACCTGGCCCCGCGTGCGCCTGGCCATCACCATCGTGCACGAGGCCGGGCATGCACTCGTAGCGGTGCTGGTGGGTCGCCGACTCGCCGGCATCCGGCTGCACTCGGACACCTCCGGCGTCACGGTCAGTCGCGGTAGACCGACCGGGCCCGGTGTCGTGGTGATGTACGCCGCCGGCTACCTGGCGCCCGCACTGCTCGGTCTGATCGCGGCGCTCCTGCTGGTCGCCGGCCGGGCGCTGGGGCTGCTGTGGCTGCTGGTGCTGGTCCTGATCGTGCTGGTCGTCTGGATCCGCAATCTGTACGGACTGGCGGTGGTGCTCGGTGCGGTCGCGGTGCTCGGGGTGGCGAGCTGGTTCGCACCCGTCGATCTGCTCGTGGTCGCGGCGTACCTGGTCACCTGGGTGCTCCTGCTCGCCGCACCGCGCCCCCTCCTCGAGTTGCTCCGCGCCGGCAGGAACGGGCGGCGCGGCTCCGACCCCGACCACCTCGCCCGGCTCACCCGGGTGCCCGCAGTGCTGTGGATCGTCGTGCTCCTGATCGCGAACCTGGCCGGCCTCGCGGTCGGCGTCACCACCCTGCTTCCCGAACTCGTCGGCTGAGGACACCGCCGCCACGACGATCCCCGGTGCGTGGCACAGGTCCCGGGCGGGCCGAACGGTCGCCCTCGACATGCTCGGGACGTGTGTCGAGGCCGAGACCAGATGTCGGTGGCCGGTCTCAGGAGGGCGGCACTACGCTTGGCCCACCCCGGCGGCACCGTCGGGGCCGACCGTGCGAGCTGGACGAGAAGAGGTAGGGGCCGTGCCCACTGGCAAGGTGAAGTGGTTCGACGCCGAGAAGGGTTTCGGATTCCTGACACAGGACGACGGACCCGACGTCTACGTGCACGGCGATGCGCTGCCGGCGGGCACCGCGAAGACCATCCGTCCCGGCACACGCGTCGAGTTCGGCATCGCGCAGGGCCGGCGTGGTGAGCAGGCGCTGCAGGTGCGACTCCTCGACGCACCGGCCTCGGTGGCCCGCAATCGGGCCGCGGTGCAGCGCCGCAAGCCCGAGGAGATGGTGCCGATCGTCGAAGACGTAATCAAGCTGCTGGAGACCATTCGCGACGGCTACGAGCAGGGCCGCCACCCCGATCGCCAGTTCGCGAAGAGGGTCGGCCCGGCGCTGCGCAAGCTCGCCGACGAGTTCGAGCTCTGAGCTTTTCGGCGCGAGCGGGTCTGCACCGTCGCGCCGGAAGACAGGAGCGTGGCACGGCGGTTCTCGCCCCGCTGCCGCGCGGGCTTTTCGGCGCGAGCGGGTCTGCACCGCCGCGCCGGAAGACAGGAGCGTGGCACGGCGGTTCTCGCCCCGCTGCCGCGCGGGCTGGCGGATTCAGCCGAGGTCGGGACCGTACGACGCCGGCCGGTCGTGCCCGATCGGTGCGGTGGGCGGCGGCTCGGCGGACACTCGGTCCGGGGCGGTGGTGTCCGTGCCATCCGGAGCCTCCGCGGCGTCCGCCGCCGCAGCACCGTCGTCGGCCGCTTCCGCGGTGCCGCGCCCGACGTGATCGCGCGTGATTCCGGCAGAACCCGAGCCTGCGCCGACGGGATCGGCGTGGGCTCCGGCCGTACCGGCGGCGTCCTCGGACCCCTCGGCAGCACCGTCACCGGCCGGGCCGGGGGCGCCCGCTGCCGTGGTGGCCTCGGCGTCCTCGGGCGCTGAGGGGCGCTTGGCGACCAGGACGTAACCGGCCCACGCCACGAGCACCACGGCCGCGATCCCGAGCCCGAGGCGAGGGTGCAACGGCAGCGCGATGCCGACGAAGCCGCCGATGACCCAGGCCAGCTGCAGGGTGGTGTCGCTGCGGGCGAAGGCGCTGGCCCGGATCTTCTCCGGCACGGCCGCCTGGATGGTGGCGTCGAGGGAGAACTTCGCCAGCGACTGCCCGAGCCCGGCCATCAGTGCCACCAGCGTGAGCGTGAGTACGCCGTAGAAGAGGGCACCGACCGTGGCTGCGACCACATCGGCGACCAGCACCGCCGTCACGGTGATGGCCGGGTTGATCCGCCGCAGCAGCGAGGCCGCGACCACGCCGATGAAGTTGCCGGCGCCGGCGGCACCCGCCACCACGGCGAGCAGCAGGGTCGCGCTCCAGCCGTCGATCGGGTGCGCCTGCAACAGGAACGCCATGAACATCAGCAGGAAACCGGAGAACCACCGTGGACCGCAGTTGGCCCACAGGGCGAACGCGACGGTCGGCGGCATCCGCATCTGAAGGCGTCCCTCGCGCCGGGTCAGGCCGGGTCGCCCCCGCCAGGTCAGCGAACCCTCTCCCGCGGCTGAGTCGACCTGTCCGGGAAGTCGGATCGCGAGCACCGTCGCGACCACGAAGAGCACGAAGGCCCAGCGCAGCACCCAGTCCGAGCCGGCCAGGGAGGCGAGTCCCGCGATCGGAGCCGAGACCACGACACCCACGGTGCCGGACATCGACACCCGGCCGTTCGTCTTGACCAGGGTCAGGCTCTCCGGGAGTAGCCGGGGTACGGCGGCGGCCCGGGTCACGCCGTACGCCTTGGATGCGACGAGCACGCCCAGCGCGGCGGGGAAGACGGCCGCCGAGTCGTCGGCCAGGGCCCCGGCGAGCACCCAGCACAGGAACGCCCGCACCGCCATGGTGGTGCCGATCGCCCAGCGCCGACCGTGGGCGAACCGGTCGAGGAACGGGCCGATCAGGGGCGCGACGATCGCGAACGGCAACATCGTCAGGCCGAGGAAGAGCGCGACGTTCTCACGGGAACTCGACCCGTCGGTCGGCACCTGGAAGAAGAGTGAGCCGGCCAGTGCGATGGCCACGGCAGCATCCCCGGCCGTGTTGGCGGTATGGAGGTGGAAGAGCCGGTTGAGGCCGGAGGCGTCGGCGCCCTGGGCGTCCGCCGCGCGGCGGGCCGAGGAGACGGTGTAGCGGCCCGCCCGACCCAGCCCGTGGTACGCCGAGGACAGGCCCCTGCGCACGCCTCCGCCCCTGCGTTCCTCGGACTCCATGCACCCATCCTGCCCGGTCACCGGAGGCGGCGACGCAGGCCCACCGGTGACCCCGGCCTGACACGGGACGGGGTCATGGGTGATGATTTCTTCCGTGACCACCATCGTGACGGAGCTGGAGCCATCGGCGGACGCCGTGATCTCCGCGGCCCGCAGCGCGCTGCTGGAGGAGACCGACGCCGCCTCGGTGGGCGAGCACCTCGGTCACGAGGTCGAGGACGGCCATGCGGTGACCCATCACTTCGCCTGCACCCTGTCGGGGTATGTCGGGTGGCGCTGGTCGGTCACCGTCGCGCTCGCGCCGGGCAGCGACCGGATCACCGTCGACGAGGTCGTCCTCATGCCCAGCGGCGACGCGGTGGTGGCGCCGTCATGGGTGCCTTACCGCGAGCGGCTGCTCCCCGGCGACCTGTCTCCGGGTGACCTGCTGCCGGTGGCCGACGACGACCCGCGGCTGGTGCCGACGTACTCCTTCGGCGACGACGCTCTGGACACCGACGAGAAGGCGCAGATCCGTGCGGTGGCCCAGGAGCTGTACCTGGGTCGGGTGCGCACGCTCAGCCCCGAGGGCCGCGACGCAGCCCATCAGCGGTGGTACGCCGGGGAGTCCGGCCCGGAGGCCAAGATCGCCCAGGCCGCGCCCGACCGGTGCTGGTCGTGCGGGTTCCTCGTCCGCCTGAGCGGCCCGCTCTCCGAGACCTTCGGGGTGTGTGCGAACGGCGACGCCAACGACGACGCTCGCGTGGTCAGCCTCGATCACGGCTGCGGTGCGCACTCCGAGGTGCGGCTGGCCAAGAAGCACCGGCCGCTCCCGCCGCCGGAGATGGTCTTCGACACCGTCACGCAGGACGAGATCGACTCGGTCTGACCTGAGTCGGGCCCTGCCTCGGTCGGCGCTCAGCCCTGCTCGGGTGCCGGGGCGCCGGGCTGCGGCTGGCTACGGCGTTCGCGCCGGCGACGGCAGTACTCCCACCCGCACAGCCCCAGGCCGAATCCGGCCAGGCAGGTCCACAGCACCCAGCCGCGGTCGGCGTCGACGAGCCGTCCGTAGAAGGGGAGCAGGCCGAGGAAGGCGACCAGCCACAGACCGGTGCCGACCGCCACGGTGCGTACGCCGTCGACGTCGAGCGGTTCGACGTCGGCGATGAGATGACGCTCGTGCAACTGGTCGTGCTCCTCCACGCCGACCACGGTAACCCGGGGGCGGTGCCCCGGCCGACTCGGCAGCGAGGTGTGGGTTCGGGTCGGTGTCTGAGAACACAGGAATACTTAGCTGAAGTAATGACTTAGGCTAAGCACCATGCCTGAGTACGCCGACGACGAGCTCGCCGCCCATCTGCGGGCGGCGATCATGCGCCTGCGCCGCCGGCTGGTGCAGGAGACCGACAGTGAGCTCTCCATCCCGGCGATGACGGTGCTCGGTCTCCTGCACCGCCGGGGGGAGCAGACCGTGGGTCAGCTCGCCGCGGCCGAGCGGGTCCAGCCGCCCAGCATGACCCGGACGGTCACCTGCCTCGAGCGCGACGGCCTGGTCGCCCGCCGCCAGGGGGAGAGCGACCGCCGTCAGGTGGTCGTCTCGATCACCGAGGACGGGCGGACGCGCCTGGCCGCCGACCGCGATCGGCGTACCGAATGGCTGGCCCGCCGGTTGGCCGATCTCACCCCCGACGAACGCGCCGTCCTCGACGAGGCGGCCCCCATCCTGGAAGGACTGGCCACAGCTTGAGCCCCACGTTCCGAGCGCTGCGCAATCCCAACTACCGGCTCTACCTGGCCGGGAGTGTGGTGTCGAACATCGGCACCTGGATGATGCGCATCGCCCAGGACTGGCTCGTGCTCAGCCTCGGTGGGGGCGGTACGGCGCTCGGCATCACCACCGGACTCCAGTTCCTGCCGGTCCTCCTCCTCAGCCCGTACGCCGGCCTGATCGCAGACCGGATGCCCAAGCGTCGGCTGCTGCAGTATGCGCAGGGCTTCATGGGCCTGGTGTCCCTGGTGCTCGGTGTGATCGCGGTGCTGGGATTCGCCGAGATCTGGATGGTCTACGTGCTGGCGTTCCTCTTCGGGATCGGGTCGGCCTTCGACGCACCGACCCGGCAGTCCTTCGTCTCCGAGATGGTGGGGCCCGACGACCTGACCAACGCGGTCGGGCTCAACTCCGCGTCCTTCAACACCGCGCGCCTGCTGGGCCCGGCCATCGCCGGGCTGCTCATCGGTCTGCTCGGCGACACCGCGGAGGCGACCGGCTGGGTGATCCTGCTCAACGCCCTGTCCTATCTCGCGGTGATCATCCAGCTCCAGCGGATGAACATCTCCCTGCTGCACTCTCCGGAACTGGTGATCCGCGGCAAGGGGCAGCTCCGTGAGGGGGTGCGCTACCTGCGCGGCCAGCCCAAGCTTCTGGCGGTCCTGGTGATCGTCTTCTTCGCCGGCACCTTCGGCATGAACTTCCAGGTGACCTCCGCGCTGATGGCCACCCAGGAGTTCGGCAAGGGCGCGGGGGAGTTCGGCCTGCTCGGCTCGACCGTGGCGATCGGCTCACTGGCCGGAGCGCTGATGGCCGCCCGCCGGGTCTCGGTGCCCTTCAAACTCATCGTCGGCGCGGGGCTGGCCTTCGGGGCGGCCGAGATCATCGCCGGCGTGCTGCCGAGCTACCTCCTCTTCGCGCTGTTCACGCCGGTGATCGGGTTCAGCACCCTGACCCTGCTCAACTCGGCCAACGCCACCATGCAGCTGGGGAGCGACCCGGCCCTGCGCGGGCGGGTGATGGCGATCTACATGACCGTGGTCATGGGCGGTACGCCGCTCGGGGCGCCGATCATCGGCTGGATCGGTGAGTCCTTCGGCGCCCGCTGGACGCTGATCCTCGGTGGAGCCCTCGTCATCCTCGGCACCCTCGTCGCGGTGGCCCTGCTCGCGCGCCTCCAGCAGCGGTCCTTTGCGGACGTGCGCAAGGCCGCGCGCGCAGCATTTTGACCCTGCTCACGACCACTCCGTACACTTTCGTGCGTGTCTGGGACAACCAGGCCGTTGCGCGTGCTCGGAAACTGTTCGTCGGCCAAGGCCGCGGGCGACGGGTAGGCACGCCCCGGTTCCCGCCGGCTTGCTCAGCGCCGGGACCGACCAGGCTGGGCGACACGCCCGACCTCGGGGGGCGGACGACACCGGTTGGTAGCGCACCACCCGGACACGACGCCAGAGATGGCAGGGCCGGAGACGGTCACCGAAGCCAGTGATGGCAGAACAATCCTTCGCGGCAGATCGTCGCGTCGTGAGAGCAGAGAAGAAGGGGAACCACCAGGTGCCCACTATCCAGCAGCTGGTCCGTAAGGGCCGCCAGGACAAGGTGTCGAAGAACAAGACGCCTGCCCTGAAGGGATCGCCGCAGCGCCGAGGCGTCTGCACCCGCGTCTACACCACCACGCCCAAGAAGCCGAACTCCGCCCTCCGCAAGGTCGCCCGTGTGCGCCTGAGCAGCGGCGTCGAGGTCACCGCTTACATCCCCGGCGTGGGCCACAACCTCCAGGAGCACTCCATCGTGCTCGTCCGCGGCGGTCGTGTGAAGGACCTCCCCGGTGTCCGTTACAAGATCATCCGCGGCACCCTCGACACCCAGGGTGTCAAGAACCGCAAGCAGGCTCGCAGCCGCTACGGCGCCAAGAAGGAGAAGTAATGCCGCGCAAGGGTCCGGCCCCCAAGCGGCCGATCGACGTCGACCCCGTCTACGGGTCGCAGCTGGTCACCCAGCTTGTCTCCAAGGTGCTCCAGGACGGTAAGAAGCAGACCGCCCAGCGCATCGTCTACACCGCTCTCGAGGGCTGCCGTGAGAAGACCGGCACCGACCCCGTCGTGACGCTCAAGCGTGCGATGGACAACGTCAAGCCCGCGATCGAGGTCAAGTCCCGACGCGTCGGTGGTGCGACCTACCAGGTTCCGATCGAGGTCAAGGGCACCCGGGGTACCACCCTGGCGCTGCGCTGGCTGGTCGGCTACGCGAAGGTCCGTCGTGAGAAGACGATGGCCGAGCGTCTGATGAACGAGATCCTCGACGCCAGCAACGGCCTCGGTGCCGCGGTGAAGAAGCGCGAGGACACTCACAAGATGGCCGAGTCCAACAAGGCCTTCGCGCACTACCGCTGGTGACCTACGGCGGGACGGTCCCGGCCCACAGGTCGGCGGCCGTCCTGCCCCACCCGCTTACCACCGACACCTAAGGAACGCTGAAGACAGTGGCCGTCGACATCACCACGGACCTCAACGTGGTCCGCAACATCGGCATCATGGCGCACATCGATGCCGGTAAGACCACCACCACCGAGCGCATCCTGTTCTACACCGGTATCTCGTACAAGATCGGTGAGGTCCACGAGGGCGCAGCCACGATGGACTGGATGGAGCAGGAGCAGGAGCGCGGCATCACGATCACGTCCGCCGCGACGACCTGCTGGTGGAAGGACCACCAGATCAACATCATCGACACCCCGGGGCACGTCGACTTCACCGTCGAGGTGGAGCGTTCGCTGCGCGTCCTGGACGGTGCCGTCGCCGTCTTCGACGGTGTGGCCGGTGTCGAGCCGCAGTCGCAGACCGTGTGGCGCCAGGCGAACAAGTACGCCGTTCCGCGGATGTGCTTCGTCAACAAGCTGGACCGCACCGGTGCCGACTTCTACAAGTGCGTCGACTCGATCGTCGACAAGCTGCACGCCACCCCGCTGGTCCTGCAGCTGCCGATCGGTGCCGAGTCCGACTTCATCGGCGTCGTCGACCTCGTCGAGATGAACGCCAAGCTCTGGCGCGGGGAGACCCAGCAGGGCGAGGACTACGTCGTCGAGGAGATCCCCGCCGACATGGTCGAGCAGGCCGCCGAGTGGCGCGAGAAGCTCGTCGAGACCCTCGCCGAGGCCGACGACGCGATCATGGAGGTCTACCTCGAGGAGGGCGACGTCTTCGACGTGCCCACCCTGAAGGCCGCCATCCGTCGCGCGACCCTCGCGGACAAGCTCAACCCGATCCTCACCGGCACCGCGTTCAAGAACAAGGGCGTCCAGCCCCTGCTCGACGCGATCGTCGCCTACCTGCCCTCGCCCATCGACGTCGAGTCGATCGTCGGCCACGACGTGAAGGACGAGGAGGTCGAGGTCGCGCGCAAGCCTTCGGAGACCGAGCCGTTCTCCGGTCTGGTCTTCAAGATCGCCTCCGACCCGCACCTGGGCAAGCTGTTCTACCTGCGCGTCTACTCCGGCAAGGTCGAGGCGGGTGCGACCGTGGTCAACCCGATCAACGGCCGCAAGGAGCGGATCGGCAAGATCTACCAGATGCACTCCAACAAGCGCGAGGAGATCGCGTCGGTGGGTGCGGGCCAGATCGTCGCGGTCATGGGTCTGAAGGACACCAAGACCGGTCACACCCTGTGCGACCCGGCCAACCCGGTCGTGCTGGAGTCGATGACCTTCCCGGCTCCGGTGATCGAGGTCGCCATCGAGCCGAAGACCAAGGGCGACCAGCAGAAGCTCGGTACGGCGATCCAGCGCCTGACCGAGGAGGACCCGACCTTCACCGTCAAGACCGACGAGCAGACCGGCCAGACCATCATCGCGGGTATGGGCGAGCTCCACCTCGAGGTCTTCGTCGACCGGATGAAGCGTGAGTTCAAGGTCGAGGCGACCGTCGGCAAGCCGCAGGTGGCCTACCGCGAGACCATCCGCCGCAAGGTGGCGAACCACAGCTACACGCACAAGAAGCAGACCGGTGGTTCGGGCCAGTTCGCGAAGGTCGTCATCTCCGTCGAGCCCAGCATCGACGAGGAGACCGGCACCGGAGCGGGCTACGAGTTCGTCAACAACGTGACCGGTGGTCGCGTGCCGAAGGAGTACATCCCCTCGGTCGACCAGGGCGCCCAGGACGCCATGGAGTTCGGCATCCTCGCCGGCTACCCCATGGTGGACGTGAAGGTCGCTCTGGAGGACGGCGCCTACCACGACGTCGACTCCTCCGAACTCGCCTTCAAGATCGCCGGCAACCAGGCCTTCAAGGAGGCCGTCCGCCAGGCCAAGCCGGTGCTGCTGGAGCCGATGTTCGCCGTCGAGGTCACGACCCCGGAGTCGTTCCTCGGCACCGTCATCGGCGACATCAACAGCCGTCGTGGCCAGGTCCAGGCGCAGGAGGAGCGGCACGGCGACATGGTCGTCGAGGCCCTTGTGCCGCTGTCAGAGATGTTCGGGTACGTTGGCGACCTGCGGTCCAAGACCTCGGGTCAGGCCTCGTACTCGATGGAGTTCGACTCGTACGCCGAGGTTCCGCAGAACATCGCCGACGAGATCATCAAGAAGGCCCGCGGCGAGTGACCCCTTCGGGGATCCGGCGCAGCGTGCCCTCGGCACCACCCACTCAGTACGAGTCAGTCAAGAAAAACACACCAGGAGGAGCCCACAGTGGCTAAGGCGAAGTTCGAGCGGACCAAGCCGCACGTGAACATCGGCACCATCGGTCACATCGACCACGGTAAGACGACCCTCACCGCGGCGATCTCGAAGGTGCTGCACGACAAGCACCCCGACCTCAACGAGGAGTCGCCCTTCGACTCCATCGACAAGGCGCCCGAAGAGCGTCAGCGCGGCATCACCATCTCGATCGCGCACATCGAGTACCAGACCGAGGCGCGTCACTACGCCCACGTCGACTGCCCCGGTCACGCCGACTACGTGAAGAACATGATCACCGGTGCGGCGCAGATGGACGGTGCCATCCTGGTGGTTGCCGCCACCGACGGCCCGATGCCGCAGACCCGTGAGCACGTGCTGCTCGCCCGCCAGGTCGGCGTCCCCGCCCTGGTGGTCGCGCTCAACAAGTGCGACATGGTCGACGACGAGGAGCTCATCGAGCTCGTCGAGATGGAGGTGCGCGAGCTCCTCAGCGAGTACGACTTCCCGGGCGACGACATCCCCGTCGTTCGCGTGGCCGCCTTCCCCGCCCTCCAGGGCGAGCAGAAGTGGGTCGACTCGGTCGCCGAGCTGATGAGCACGGTCGACGACTACATCCCGACCCCGGCCCGTGACACCGAGAAGCCGTTCCTCATGCCTGTCGAGGACGTCTTCACCATCACCGGTCGTGGCACCGTGATCACCGGTCGTATCGAGCGCGGCATCGTCAAGGTCGGCGAGGAGGTCGAGATCATCGGCATCCGCGAGGCCTCGCAGAAGACCACCGTCACCGGTGTCGAGATGTTCCGCAAGCTCCTCGACGAGGGCCAGGCCGGTGAGAACGTCGGTCTGCTCCTGCGCGGTACCAAGCGCGAGGACGTCGAGCGCGGCATGGTCGTGATCAAGCCGGGGACCACCACCCCGCACACGAACTTCGAGGCCTCGGTCTACATCCTGAGCAAGGAGGAGGGCGGCCGCCACACGCCGTTCTTCAACAACTACCGTCCGCAGTTCTACTTCCGTACCACGGACGTGACCGGCGTCGTGACCCTTCCCGAGGGCACCGAGATGGTCATGCCGGGTGACAACACCGAGATGAGCGCCGAGCTCATCCAGCCTGTCGCCATGGAAGAGGGCGACAAGTTCGCGATCCGTGAGGGTGGCCGCACCGTCGGCGCCGGCCGGATCACCAAGGTCGTCAAGTGATCTGACGCGGACACCGTCCGCACTGTGAAGGGCGCTCCCACTTCGGTGGGGGCGCCCTTTCGCATTTCCCGGCCGGCACGCCTCCACAGCGGGACCCTCGGGCCTGACCCCCGCTGCGTGCAGGGCCGGTTGTCGCCCGACAACGGCGCCGGAGCATTCCGTGCGGCTGTGCACGCCAGCGGAAAAGTGCCAACGTCGATTGTCGAAGAACGCCGTCGCCGTTCGACGCATGTTGGAGAGCAGGTCCACCAACAAACCACGAGGAGTGATCGAGATGCCCCGTTTCATGGGATTCGTGAGGATGGCGGAAGGCATCGGCACGCCGCCGCAGGCGATGTTCGATGCGATGGAGGCACATATCGGTGAGCGGGCTGCGAAGGGTGTGTTCCTCGACGGCGGCGGCCTGTACGGCACCGAGGACGCCGTGAACTTCGTCGTTCGACAGGGCGAGGTCAGCCGGGTCGACGGACCCTACGCCGAGGCCAAGGAGGTCGTCGGTGGCTGGGCCATCATGAACTACGACACCGTCGAGGAGGCCGTGGCCGACCAGCGCGAGTTCGCCGAACTGCATGCCAAGCACTGGCCTGAGGCGACTGTGATCGCGACCCTGAGGCAGATCTCGGAGGCGCCGGAGGAGCCGGGCGACTGAGCGGAATCACTACGCTGGCCGGGTGCCGGAAGGGATCAGCGCCGAGGACCCGAGCGAGGTCGTCCTCGCCGCGTGGCGGGCCGAGTCGGCCCGCCTCGTCGGCGCACTCACCCGGATGACCGGTGACCTGGAACTGGCCGAGGACCTGGCCCAGGACGCCCTGGTGGCCGCCCTCGAGCAGTGGCCCGCGACCGGCGTCCCGCACAACCCGGCGGCCTGGCTGATGACCACCGCGAAGCGGCGCGGCATCGACCACTTCCGACGGGCCGACAATCTCCGAGGCAAGCTCGCCGAGGTCGCGCATGCGCGCCGGGGACAGGAGGCGCAGATGCCCGATCTGGACGATCAGGTCGACCACGTCGAGGACGACGTCCTGCGACTGATCTTCTTGTCCTGCCACCCTGCGCTGTCCCCCGACTCCCGAGCCGCCCTGACCCTACGCCTGGTGGGAGGACTGACCACCCGCGAGATCGCGCGCGGATTCCTCACCACCGAGGCCGCGATGGGCCAGCGGATCTCGCGAGCCAAACGCACCCTGTCCGAGGCGCACGCCGAGTTCGAGTTGCCCACCGCGGCGCAGCGGGACAGCCGCCTGGACGATGTCATGGCGGTCATCTACCTGATCTTCAACGAGGGCTACGCCGCCACCGCGGGGGAGGAGTGGACGCGGCCAGAACTCGCCGCGGAGGCGATCCGGCTCGCTGGGATGCTCTCGGACCTGACCCCGGAGGAGCCGGAGGTGCTCGGGCTGGAGGCATTGGTGGCGCTCCAGGGGTCGCGGCTGTCCGCCCGCGTCGACGAGCGCGGTGCGCCGGTCCTGCTGGAGGCCCAGGACCGATCGCGCTGGGACCGGTCTCTGATCCGCAGCGGGACGGCGGCACTACGGCGGGCCGAACGGCTCGCCACTCGCGGGACACCGGTCGGGAAGTACTTCCTCCAGGCCTCGATCGCGGCTCAGCATGCGCGCGCCGAGCGTGCCGAGGACACGGACTGGCGTCAGATCGCGGCGCTGTACGACGTACTGGCCCGGGCCGCGCCAGGGCCGGTCGTGGAGGTGAACCGTGCGGTGGCGCACGGACGCGCCTTCGGCCCGGACTCAGGTCTTGCCGTGCTGGCGACGCTGGCCGGGGGCGCGCTGGCCGACTCTCCGTTGCTGCCCAGCGTGCGAGGCGATCTGCTCGAGCGGGCGGGACGGCACCGGGAAGCGGCCGGGGCCTTCACCGAGGCGGCGGCGCGCACCCGGAACCAGAGCGAGCGCGCGGTCCTGCGCGGTCGGGCCGAACTGAACCTGGCACGCGCCTCGGAGCATGGGTGAGCCTGAACGCCGAGCGGCCCGCATGCGGGGTGCATGCGGGCCGCTCGGGGTCGCGGTGGGCCCAGTCGGTGGGCCGAGCCGGTGGGCTCAGTCGGTGGCGGGCTCGGTGCGCCGCAGCATCACGACGAACGCGAGCGTGACCAGGCACAGCACGGCGGCGACGAGCCAGATCACGGAGAAGGCCGCCTCGGAGGGAACCGCGGAGCCATTCAGCACCATCGAGCTCAGGATCATTCCGAACACGACCGTGCCGAGGGAGCCGGCGGAGGTGCGGAGCATGTTGTACATGCCGGTGTTGATGCCCGCAGAGGCGGGATCGCTGCGCTGGAGCAGCATGGTGGGCAGCATCGACATGGCGATCGCGATGCCGAAGGAGGCCACCATGTTGCCGCCCAGAACGGCCGCGAGGGAGCCGTGCCAGGTCGCCAGCGAGGCGTACCCCGCGGCAGCCAGGACCATGCCGATCCCGAGCGCGTTGGCGTGACCGACCCGCGCCGCGAGGCGTGCGGCCACGAATCCGGCGACGGCCGCCGCGATGGCGGGGGGTGCCAACAGGTAGCCGATCTGGACCGGCTCGAGGGACAGGCCGTAGCCCAGGGTCTCCCGGGGGAGGCCGGCGTAGATCGAGTACATCGTCATCAGGCCGAAGAAGACGAAGCCGTCGACGGCTGCGACGACGAACAACGGCGCGGTGAGCCGACGGCTCAGCCGGCGTACGTCCACCAGCGGGTTGGCGACACGCAGTTCGAGCAGGACCCACGCGGCCAGGGCGATGACCCCGCCCACGACCGCCCCGGTGACGGCGCCGCTCCAGCCCTGCTTGGGCTGCTGGGAGAGGCCGTAGAGCAGGACGGCCAGCCCGATGCCGAGCAGGGCGGCGCCCGGCCAGTCGATGCGGCCGGCCGCGCGGGTGGTGGTCTCCTTGACCAGGAAGATCGGCACCGCCAAGCAGATCGTCATGAAGATGACCGGGATCCACAGCGTGGTGCGCAGGTCACCGGTCCAGTCCATCACCTGGCCGCTCAGGATGCCGCCGACCGAGACGCCGAGGGTCAGGCTGCCGACCAGCAGGCCGATGCCCAGGCCGGCGGAGCTGCCGCCGCGCTCGCGGACGATCGCGAACTCCAGGGGGAGGAAGACGGTCAGGGCGCCGATGAGGACCCGACCGAGGATCAGCATGTGGTAGTTCGGGGCCGTCGCGACCAGCACAGCGCCGACGATGGTGATCGCGATGGCGACGGCGAGCATCCGGCGATGGCCGGTCTTGTCCCCGAGCTTGGCCAGCACCGGCACGAAGATCGCTGCCGCGAGCAGGTAGGACGAGGTCACCCATCCGACCTGGCCGGCCGAGATCTCGAACTCGTGTGTGACGGCAGTGAGGAGCGGCTGCATCCAGCCCTGGAGCATGCCGCTGCAGAACTCGACGAAGATCAGGGCTCCCACCATTCCCAGGGCGGCGGGAGCGGGTGGGCGAGAGTCGCGTCGGGGGGTCGTGGCACTCGGGCGCACGGACGCCGTACTGGCCATCGGGGCCTCCTGGAAGATGAGGTGTGTCGGGGGTCACGGGTGATGCCGGGTCATCCCAGCAGAGCCGGGGTTCCAGCGCGGAATTCGGGAGTCCATTCCAGCTGCTTCTGCCGGATTCAGCCGCAATGGGACGGTCTGTGCCCAGGATCCGTCTGTCCCGTGCCGCGGGCCGGAGCCTCCTCCGGGCGAAACGGGGCCTGGGCCGAGTCGGCTCGCGGCGGTACGACGTCCTACCGGTGCCCGTCCGGGGGCCCGCTGCCTCACGGGTCGGGCGCCGGCGTGCACGGAACCTGAGGAGTCTTCGGCGCTTCCCCCCGGGGCGCCTCCTAGGAGCGCGCCGGGTCGGAGGGGTCGTCGCCGATCAGCCAGGGGAGGGGCGGTGAACCGGTCCAGCTCGGCGGTTCACGCAGGTCGGTGGAGGCGGTCCTCCTGGCCCGCCCGTGCTGATCCAGGATCCGTCCGACCCGCTTGACGCTGTGCAGGATGACGCAGCGGTCGACCACCTGGCCGGTCCTGCTCAGCTTGGCGAGCTGGGCCTCGAGTGCGGGAACCTCACCCGGCTCGGGGACCCAGGCCTGGGCCATCAGGTTGGAGGCGCCGTCCACCGAGCCGACGAACCGGATGTAGGGGTGCTGGGCGATCGCGCGACCGAAGGCGTCGAGCCCGTCGGCCGCGACCCGGAGGAAGAGCCACACGCCGACCGGAGTCTGTGAGCGCCCGCGGGCGAGGTCGCAGCGGAGCCGGAGCTGGCCGTTCCCGAGCAGCAGGTTGAGGCGCCGGCGTACCGTCGTCTCGCTCAGCCCGGTGAGCTGGGCGAGTTCGGAGGTGCTGAGCCGACCGTCGCGCCCGAGGGCCGCTGCGATCGCCCAGTCCTGGGTCGTGGGCGGGGTCGCGGGCCGGACGGCGTGCTCGGGGCTGAGGGCGAGGATGTCCCGCTCCGCCGGTGTCGGGGCACGCCAGTCCGAGCCGTCCGCGAACTGTTTGAACTCGAGTCGGGTGTTGATGCCGAGTACGCCGTCCAGGCCGGAGAAGCGGCGCAGGACGTACTCCGACATCTCCGTGGCCGATCGGGTGATGAGGGTGAGGATGAGCTCGCGACCGCCCGTGGTGATGTCGATGTTCATGCACTGGGGGTCCTGGGCCAAGGACTCCGCGATCTCGAAGGTGCGTGCGGCGACACAGCGCAGTTCGATCAGGGCGGTCATCCGGCGGGGGGTCCGGAGGGGATAGGCGGCCACCCACGCCTCCCCGGCCGCGGTGAGGCGCTGCCATCGGCGCGCCGCCGTCGCCGGGTCGATCTGCAGGACGCGACCCACGCTCGCCCAGGAGGCGCGCGGATTGACCTGGAGGGCGTTGATCAGGGCGAACGCGTCCTCATCGGATACGCCGGAGCCGTCGAGCAGTGCAGGAGCCACGCACGCCACCTCCGCTCCGTGTGGTCCGCGAGCCGATCCTAGAAGACTCCTCAGCGCCCCCCCATGGTTCGCGGCGCCGGCCGCGGAGACGACGACGCCCCGGGACGGAGATCGTCCCGGGGCGCCGAAGGGATGTGGGTTCGGTCAGCAGGCCTTCGCGTAGCCGACCTTCTTGGGCCGCGGCGCCTTGACGTTGACTCCGCCGCGCTTCTCCATCGAGAAGGTGCGCGCGGTGTCGATCTGGAGTCGGGAGTGGTTGGTCGCCCGCCGCTTGGAGCCCTCGAGCGCCACCCGCATGGTGAGCGGCGTGTCGGAGTACGCCGCGCGCGTCGTACGCCGGATCGGGTCGGAGTCGACGAACCAGGTGATGTGCTTGCGCGTCACCTGGACGGCGTAGGTGTGCCACTGGTCGTTGCGCAGTCCGACCCGCTTCTTGGCGGCCCACTGGCTCTTGCCATGACGGGCGTAGAACCGGACGCTCTTGCGCTTGGGCACGTAGTTCGCCAGCGCGATGTCGCGGGCGCCGCAGTGCCGGGCCGACGTCTTGGCCGGCACGACCTCGACCACGGCGCGGGCGGGCGCCTGGCCACGCTCGTACGCGCGTGCCCGCAGCCGCACCGACCAGCGGCCGACCTTCGCCCGGTCGGCACGCAGCGTGACCGCCATCGTGCCGCGGTTGGCGTTCTCCAGGGTCAGCATGCCGTTCTTGGTGTAGGCCTTGCCGTGCCCCGTCCGCTTCCATTGGCGACTGAGGCCGCCCCGGAAGTGGTCCACGTAGCGGACCGGCGACCAGTTGTAGTCGTAGAAGGCGAAGTCCTTGCCGCCCACGCGTGGGGACGGTGCGGGCTCGGCCGTGGCGGAACTCGGCAGGGTGGCGAGGCTGAGCCCCAGCACCGCCGCAGAGCCGATCGCCGCGCTCCGGCGTACAAGTCGTGTTCTGAGCATCCGGGCACGCTACACAACTCGAGACCTGTGTCCGAACTGTGGAACCGGCCGGCGCCGAGGTCCGGACACGACCCGAGCGGGAATGCCTTGTCCCGGAGTGCGCCAGAACCTACAGTCCGATCTGTGAGGCCGATCACGGCCCTGCGACGGGCCGTACGGCCCACCTCGGACCCCATTCACCTTCATCAGTTCATCGGCGGGAGCACACACGGCATGAAGACGCGCGCAGCAATTCTTCGCGAGATCAACACCCCCTGGAGCATCGAGGAGATCGAACTCGACCCGCCGAAGCGGGGGGAGGTGCTGGTCAAGATGGCGGCCTCGGGTCTGTGCCACTCCGACGAGCACCTGGTCACCGGTGACCTGGCCGGAGCCGCCGCCGGGCCGCCGGTCATCGGAGGCCACGAGGGCGCCGGCGTCGTCCAGGAGGTGGGCGAGGGAGTGACCTCCGTCCAGCCCGGCGACCACGTCGTGTTCGGCTTCATCCCCGCGTGCGGCCGTTGCGCGGCGTGCGTCGAGGGACACTCCAACCTGTGTGACATGGGCGGCGCCCTGGCCATGGGTGTGCAGGCCGACGGCACCTCCCGACACCACTCCTCCGACGGGCTCGACCTGGGCCTGATGTGCGGGCTGGGCACCTTCGCGGAGCACACCGTCGTCAACGAGGCCTCGGTGGTCAAGATCGACCCGGGCTGGCCGCTGGACAAGGCCTGCCTGCTCGGGTGCGGTGTGGTGACCGGATGGGGGTCGGCGGTCAACGCCGCCCAGGTCCAGGTGGGTGACTACGTCGCGGTCGTGGGTGCCGGCGGCATCGGCTCCAACGCCATCCAGGGCGCCAGGATGGCCGGGGCCCGTGCGATCGCGGCGATCGACCCGGTGGAGTTCAAGCGCGAGAAGGCGGTCGAGTTCGGCGCCACGCACACCTACGCCTCGGTCGAGGAGGCGCAGGAGAAGATCGCGGAGTCCACCTGGGGCCGCGGTTTCGACAAGGTCATCATGACCATGGGGGTCGGCGACGGTGACGTGGTGGGCGAGGCCTTCAAGCTCGGCGCCAAGCGCTCGCGGATCGTGATCACGCAGATCCACCCGACCAGCGAGCAGAGCCTGGCCATCCCCGGCTCCATCCTCACGCTCTTCGAGAAGCAGATCGTCGGCTCCCTGTTCGGCTCGGCCAACATCCGCACCGCGATCCCGCGCCTGATGGAGCTCTATCTGCAGGGTCAGTACAACCTGGACGGCCTGGTCACCCACACCTACGACCTCGAGGGCGTCAACAAGGGGTACGACGCGATGCGCAACGGCGAGAACATCCGCGGCGTCATCATCTACGACTGAGTCCGGCGCAGGCCCGGACCTGCCCTTCGACACTGGCCCGATCGGCGCTCCGCCGATCGGGCCAGTGCGTTGCCGGGTCACTAGGATCGGAGCCGTCATGACGCAGCCAGATCCCGGTGCCGCCGGCGGCACCCGCCCCGCCCGCCCGCACCACAAGTTCACCGCCGACGGCCGCCGGATGCGGGAGGTGCTCTCCTACTCCCGCCGGGGGAGCAGGTTCACCCCCAACCAGCAGGAGGCATGGGACGCGCACCATGAGGGATGGGTGATCCCGGACGAGGCTGTCGAGGCGCCCGACTTCTCCTGGTCGGACTGGTTCGGTCGGGAGGCGCCGCTGATCGTCGAGATCGGCTCGGGTGTGGGGGAGGCGACCGCCGCCCTGGCCGCGGCCCGGCCCGAGTGCAACGTCTTGGCGCTGGAGGTGTGGCGCCCCGGGGTGGCAGACACGCTGTGGCGCGTCGCCGAGGCGGGTGCGGACAACGTGCGGATGTGCAGTGTGGATGCGGTCTGGACGATGGAACATCTGATCGCGCCGCACAGCATCGAGGAGCTGTGGACCTTCTTCCCCGACCCGTGGCACAAGAAGCGTCACCACAAGCGTCGGCTGGTGGCGCCGTCCTTCGCCCGGCTCGTCGTGTCCCGGCTGGTGCCGGGTGGCACCTGGCGACTGGCCACCGACTGGGCCGACTACGCCGAGCAGATGGTCGAGGTCCTCGACGCCGAGCCCGGACTCACCGGCGGAGTCGTGGACCGGTGGGCCGAGCGACCGGTCACCAAGTTCGAGCGCAAGGGCCTGGCGGCCGACCGCACCATCACCGACCTGCGCTACACGACCTCGGCCTGACCCGACGACGACGTCCTCCGCAGTTCGCCGGAGTCGACCCTGACGGCGCCCGCCCCCCGATCGCCCATGTCAGGATCTACCCAGATCCGGCGTCGGCAGGTGTCGATCCGGAGATCGGCGCTTCGACCTGTGTACGACTCTGTTCCGAGACAACCCGAGGACGATCCATGCGCACCCTGATCTACACCGCCTTCGTATCCCTCGACGGCGTCGTCGATTCCCCCGGCGGAGGCCCGACCGAGCCCCACCGGAGCGGAGGCTGGACCCACCGCGGCATCGAATTCCTACCCGAGGTCTACGAACTGAAGGCCGCGGAGCAGGAGGAGGCAGCGGCGATGCTGCTCGGCCGGACCAGCTACGACGCGTTCAGCAAGGTGTGGCCCTCGATGGTCGAGGAGTTCGCCGGCTGGAACGCGATGCCCAAGTACGTCGTCTCGACCACCCTCCAGGTGGAGGACCTGGTCGATGGCTGGGGGGAGATCAGCATCCTGCGAGGTCTCGACGACGTCGCCGCGCTGAAGCAGACCGACGGCGGCCCGATCGTGGTGCAGGGCAGTGCGGCCCTGGCACGCGGGCTGGCCGACGCCGACCTGATCGACCGCTACCACCTGCTGGTCTTCCCGGTCGTCCTCGGTGCCGGCAAGCGGATGTTCAGCGAGACCGACAAGGACAAGCACACCCTGGCTCTGCGGGAGAGCCGGGCCTACGCCAACGGCGTGGTCAAGCTGGTCTATGACGTCCAGCACGCCATGACGGAATAGCCAGGGCCCGGCCGGAGGTTGCCGACGGACATGACCACTACGGATACCTTCGGCACCTACGGCGTCTGGTACGGCGGCCCGCGAGTCGACCCGACCCTCGCCTCGGCCACGGAGCGACTCGGGTACGGCACCCTGTGGATCGGCGGTTCGCCGCCGGCCGACCTCCGCATCGTCGAGGAGGTGCTCCGGGCCACCGAGCGGATCGTGATCGCCACCGGGATCGTCAACATCTGGACCGCGGAGCCGGTCGAGGTGGCCGCGTCGTACCGGCGGATCGAGGAGGAGCACCCGGGTCGGTTCGTACTCGGGATCGGCTCGGGCCACCAGGAGGCCACGCCGCACCGGGCTCGACCGCTGGCGGCGCTGCGTGACTACCTCGATGTCCTCGATGCCGAGGGGGTGCCGGCGGACCGCCGGCTCCTCGCCGCCCTGGGTGACCGGACCCTCGAACTGGCGAAGGAGCGGTCCTTGGGGGCGCATCCCTACCTCACGCTGCCGGACCACACCCGGCATGCGCGCGGTGTGCTGGGGGAGGCGTTCCTGGCTCCGGAGCAGAAGATCGTGCTCGCCCCCGACGCGGAGGAGGCCCGGGCGAAGGCGCGCAAGTACCTCGCGAGGTACTTCGGGCTGAGCAACTACGTGAACGCGTTGATCCGGTTCGGTGTGCCCGCGGCGGACTTCGCCGACGGTGGCTCCGACGCCCTCGTCGATGCCTTGGCCGCCAACCCGACCGCCGCCGCGGCGGTCGCCGCCCTGGAGGGGCACCTCCAGGCAGGTGCCGATCACGTTGCCGTGCAGCCCATCGGCTCGGACCCGGTGGGCCAGTTGGAGCGGCTCTCCGACGCCCTCCGGCTGGTCTGATCCGCCGGTCGGGCGACGCGGCGGCTGGGGTACGCCGCCGGCCGGTCGGGGCCGCACCCTGCGGTGGCTCGACCGCCCGGCGAAGGGCTCCTCGGCCCCGCGGTCCGGGCCCAGCGGAACGCGCGGCCACCATCCCGGCGACCGCGCCGACGCTCGGCTCGGCCTCGGGCTTCCGCCCGGATCGCCGTGGCCAGGTCCGCCCCGTGGGGCACCGTCACCACCACGGATCCGACCAGTGCCGAGGGGGAGCGCCAACGATTTGGACGACACGCCCGGGATCTGCCAAGATGGACAAGTTGCTCCGGCGGGTCTGCCGGGGTGCGGCACACCTTGACTTCTGAATCGCGTCTCCCTCCCGGGCTGTTTGTCCGCCTGTGGGAAGTGTTCCGAGGTTCAGTGTGCGCCAGCGCCGCCTTCGTGAACGCGAAGGGGAGACCCGATCAGACCTGACACACCGTCAGGGCCACGACAACAGGCGAGATCCAGGTCCCGTGTCAGCCGAAACTAGGCGACACGCCCGACCTCGGGGGTCGGAGCCGAGTGGTGGGCAACAGGGCGGGACAGACTCAAACCCGAGGACATCCCGGTAAACGCACGCGGCAGCTGACGAGAAGGACGAGAGAGACCTATGGCGGGACAGAAGATCCGCATCAGGCTCAAGGCCTATGACCACGAGGTGATCGACACCTCGGCGCGCAAGATCGTGGACACCGTCACCCGTACGGGTGCCAAGGTCGCCGGCCCCGTGCCGCTGCCGACCGAGAAGAACGTGTACTGCGTCATCCGCTCGCCCCACAAGTACAAGGACTCCCGCGAGCACTTCGAGATGCGCACGCACAAGCGCCTCATCGACATCATCGACCCCACCCCGAAGACCGTCGACTCCCTCATGCGGCTCGACCTGCCGGCCGGTGTCGACATCGAGATCAAGCTCTGAGGTCTGAAGTAATGACGATCGAACGCAACGTGAAGGGGCTGCTGGGCACCAAGCTCGGCATGACCCAGCTGTGGGACGACAACAACCGGATCGTCCCGGTGACCGTGATCGCCGCGAACACCAACGTGATCACCCAGATCCGCCAGCCCGAGACCGACGGCTACAACGCCATCCAGATCGGCTTCGGCGAGATCGAGGCACGCAAGGTGAACAAGCCGCAGAGCGGTCAGTTCACCAAGGCCGGCACCACGCCGCGCCGCCACTTGACCGAGATCCGCACCGCTGACGCGGCGAGCTACACCCTGGGCCAGGAGATCTCCGTCGACACCTTCGCCGCTGGCGAGGTCATCGACGTCTCCGGCACCACCAAGGGCAAGGGCTTCGCCGGCACGATGAAGCGGCACGGCTTCGCCGGTGTGTCCGCCTCGCACGGCGCGCACCGCAACCACCGCAAGCCCGGCTCGATCGGCGCCTGCGCCACCCCGGGCCGCGTGTTCAAGGGTGTCCGCATGGCCGGCCGGATGGGTACCGACAACGTCACCACCCAGAACGTCACCGTGCACGCCGTGGACGCCGAGAAGGGCCTGATCCTGCTCAAGGGCGCCGTCCCCGGCCCCAAGGGTGGCCTCATCCTGCTCCGCAGCGCCGCGAAGCTGAACCCGACTTCTGGCAAGGAGGCCTGACATGGCTCTCGAGACCGTCAAGGTCGACCTGCCCGCCGCGATCTTCGGCGCGGACGTCAACGTCCCGCTCATCCACCAGGTCGTCGTCGCGCAGCAGGCCGCCGCCCGTCAGGGCACGCACGCCACCAAGACCCGCGGCGAGGTTCGCGGCGGTGGCAAGAAGCCCTACAAGCAGAAGGGCACCGGCCGCGCCCGTCAGGGTTCGACCCGCGCGCCCCAGTTCGCCGGTGGTGGCGTGGTGCACGGCCCGCAGCCGCGCAGCTACGACCAGCGGACCCCCAAGAAGATGAAGGCCGCCGCCCTGCGCGGTGCCCTCTCCGACCGCGCCCGCGCCGACCGCGTCCACGTGGTTGCGGGCTTCGGCATCGAGGAGAAGCCGTCGACCAAGGCCGCCCTCGCCGGGCTGGCCGCGCTGACCGACCGCAACAAGTTCCTCGTCGTGCTCGAGCGCAACGACAGCCTCACCTGGCTCTCGCTGCGCAACGCCGCCGAGGTCCACATCGTGGCCGTCGACCAGCTCAACACCTACGACGTGCTGGCTTCCGACGACGTGGTCTTCACCCAGGGCGCCTACGACGCGCTGATCGACCGCTACCGCGGCGCCACGACCAGCGAGGAGGCTGCCCAGTGAGCACCCTGCACAAGGACCACCGCGATGTCCTGATCGCCCCCGTGGTGTCGGAGAAGAGCTACGGCCTCCTCGACGCCAACAAGTACACCTTCATCGTCCGTCCGGACGCGAACAAGACCGAGATCAAGATCGCGGTCGAGAAGGTGTTCAACGTCAAGGTCACCTCGGTCAACACGCTGAACCGCCCGGGCAAGACGCGCCGTACCCGCAACGGGCTCGGCAAGCGCAAGGACACCAAGCGCGCCATCGTCAGCCTGGCCGACGGCCACCGCATCGACATCTTCTCCGGCACGGCCTGAGGCTGCGGAAAGAAGGACTGAACACATGGCTATCCGTAAGTACAAGCCGACCACCCCGGGCCGTCGTGGCTCCTCGGTGGCCGACTTCGTCGAGATCACCCGGACCACGCCGGAGAAGTCGCTCACGCGTCCGCTGCCGAAGAAGGGCGGTCGCAACAACCAGGGCCGCATCACCACCCGTCACCAGGGTGGCGGTCACAAGCGTGCCTACCGCGTCATCGACTTCCGCCGCTACGACAAGGACGGGATCCCGGCCAAGGTCGCTCACATCGAGTACGACCCCAACCGCACCGCCCGGATCGCGCTGCTGCACTACGCGGACGGCGAGAAGCGCTACATCATCGCGCCGAAGGACCTGACCCAGGGCACCCCCGTGGAGTCCGGCCCGAACGCCGACATCAAGCCCGGCAACAACCTGCCGCTGCGCAACATCCCCGTGGGTACCACCATCCACGCCGTGGAGCTGCGCCCCGGCGGCGGCGCCAAGATCGCCCGCTCCGCGGGCATCAGCGCCCAGCTGGTCGCTCGTGAGGGCAGCCGCGCCACGCTGCGCATGCCTTCCGGCGAGATGCGCTTCGTCGACGTCCGCTGCCGCGCCACCATCGGTGAGGTCGGCAACGCCGAGCAGTCGAACATCAACTGGGGCAAGGCCGGCCGGATGCGGTGGAAGGGCAAGCGCCCGACCGTCCGTGGTGTCGTGATGAACCCGATCGACCACCCGCACGGTGGCGGTGAGGGCAAGACCTCCGGTGGCCGCCACCCGGTCTCGCCCTGGGGCAAGCCCGAGGGCCGTACGCGTAAGCGCAAGGCCTCCGACTCCCAGATCATTCGCCGCCGTAAGTCCGGCAAGGGTAGGAAGTAACCAAGATGCCTCGCAGCCTGAAGAAGGGTCCCTTCGTCGACGACCACCTGCAGAAGAAGGTGGACGCGGAGAACGAGAAGGGCAGCCACAACGTCATCAAGACCTGGTCGCGCCGGTCGATGATCGTGCCGACGATGATCGGGCA
Organism: Nocardioides insulae DSM 17944; assembly: GCF_000422825.1. Classification (GTDB taxonomy): domain Bacteria; phylum Actinomycetota; class Actinomycetes; order Propionibacteriales; family Nocardioidaceae; genus Nocardioides; species Nocardioides insulae. The sequence continues at coordinate 770,537 of NZ_KE383928.1, forward strand.
CACCATCGCCGTCCACGACGGTCGCAAGCATGTCCCGGTGTTCGTGACCGACTCCATGGTCGGCCACAAGCTCGGCGAGTTTGCCCCGACCCGCACGTTCAAGGGTCACGTGAAGGACGACCGGAAGGGTCGCCGCCGCTGACGCGGGGGCGACCGAGGAACTGGAGAGAACGAGCATTATGAGCGTTACTGAGCGCCGGCGCACGAGCGCCCGCCGCGAGTCGCTGCTCGGCGACCAGCCGGGTGCCTTCGCGAGTGCCCGCTACGCGCGGATCACCCCGCTGAAGGCCCGCCGGGTCGTCGACCTGGTCCGAGGCCTCCCCGTCGACGAGGCGCTGTCCCTGTTGCAGTTCGCGCCGCAGGCAGCCTCTGAGACCGTCTACAAGGTGCTGGAGAGCGCCATCGCCAACGCCGAGACCACTGAGGGTCTCGACCGCGGCGACCTGGTCATCTCCGTCGCCCAGGTCGACGAGGGGCCGACGATGAAGCGGTGGCGTCCGCGTGCCCAGGGCCGTGCCACCCGCATCAACAAGCGCACCAGCCACATCACGCTGGCGGTCCAGCCGGCTGACGTGGTCGTCGAGAAGAAGGGACGGAAGGCCTGATGGGCCAGAAGATCAACCCGAACGGCTTCCGACTCGGCATCTCGACGGACCACAAGTCCCGTTGGTACGCCGACAAGCTGTACAAGGCCTACGTCGGCGAAGACGTCGCGATCCGCAAGCTGCTCAGCAAGGGCATGGAGCGGGCCGGCATCTCCAAGGTGGAGATCGAGCGCACCCGTGACCGGGTCCGCGTCGACATCCACACCGCCCGCCCGGGCATCGTCATCGGTCGCCGCGGCGCCGAGGCCGACCGCATCCGTGGCGAGCTGGAGAAGCTCACCGGCAAGCAGGTCCAGCTGAACATCCTCGAGGTCAAGAACCCCGAGGTCGACGCTCAGCTGGTCGCGCAGGGTGTGGCCGAGCAGCTCGCCGGCCGTGTGCAGTTCCGTCGCGCGATGAAGAAGGCCCAGCAGTCCACCATGCGTGCCGGCGCCAAGGGCGTCCGCATCCAGGTGTCGGGCCGACTCAACGGCGCGGAGATGTCGCGGACCGAGTTCTACCGCGAGGGCCGCGTGCCGCTGCACACCCTCCGGGCCGACATCGACTACGGCTTCTACGAGGCCCGTACGACCTTCGGCCGGATCGGCGTGAAGGTCTGGATCTACAAGGGTGAGGTGTCCGGCTCGCGTGCCGAGCGCCAGGCCCAGGCTGCAGCCCGCGCCGGTGTCCCCGGCCGCGGTGGCCGCGCGCGCGGCGACCGCCCGGGCCGTGGCTCGCGTCCGAGCCGTTCCCAGCGGAACGTCGAGGGTGCTCCCGCCATCGAGGCGCCGGCTGCCGCTGAGGCTCCCGCCGCCGAGACCACTCCCCAGGAGGGCTGACCGCCATGCTGATGCCCCGTCGCGTCAAGCACCGCAAGCAGCACCACCCCAAGCGCACCGGCGTGGCCAAGGGTGGCACCAAGCTGGCCTTCGGTGACTACGGCATCCAGGCCCTCGACAGTCACTACGTGACGAACCGCCAGATCGAGGCCGCTCGTATCGCCATGACCCGCCACATCAAGCGTGGCGGCAAGGTCTGGATCAACATCTACCCGGACCGCCCGCTGACCAAGAAGCCCGCCGAGACCCGGATGGGTTCCGGTAAGGGTTCGCCCGAGTGGTGGGTCGCCAACGTCAAGGCCGGCCGTGTCATGTTCGAACTGTCCGGTGTCTCGGAGGAAGTCGCCCGCGAGGCCATGCGCCGCGCGATGCACAAGCTCCCGATGAAGTGCCGGTTCATCTCGCGAGAGGCGGGTGAATTCTGATGAGCGCCCTGAAGGCTCACGAGCTCGACGAGCTCAACGACGTGGACCTCGAGGTCAAGCTGCGCGAGGCCAAGGAAGAGCTGTTCAACCTGCGCTTCCAGGCCGCCACCGGTCAGCTGGAGAGCCACGGCCGTCTCCGCACGGTCAAGAAGGACATCGCCCGGATCTACACCGTGGTGCGTGAGCGCGAGCTCGGCATCCGGACCGCCCCGGGTGCAAGCAACGAGGATGGTGCCGCATGAGCGAGCAGACCGCGCCCGAGAACCGCAACGCCCGCAAGACCATGCAGGGCCTGGTCGTCAGCGACAAGATGGACAAGACCGTCGTCGTCTCCGTCGAGGACCGCGTCAAGCACGCCCTGTACGGCAAGGTCATGCGCCGTACGAGCAAGCTGAAGGCCCACGACGAGCAGAACGAGTGCGGTATCGGTGACCGGGTCCTCCTGATGGAGACCCGTCCGCTGTCGGCCACCAAGCGCTGGCGCGTCATCGAGATCCTCGAGAAGGCGAAGTGAGGTCGCGGCGCCCGGCTACCGCCTCGGCGCCGCGTCCCTACCTCGCGGCATCGCCGCGGAATTGACCCCTGGGGGCAGGCCCAGCGACCATAGATCGCTGGGCCTGTCGCCCGCAATCCCTATCAGTTCGGCCAGGCTCACCCGGCAACGCACCGGATGAGAACCGGCTCGACAAGGAGAAACAATGATCCAGCAGGAGTCGCGACTCAAGGTCGCCGACAACACGGGTGCCAAGGAGATCCTGTGCATCCGCGTTCTCGGTGGCTCGGGTCGTCGCTACGCCGGCATCGGCGACACCATCGTCGCCACCGTGAAGGACGCGATCCCCGGTGGCAACGTCAAGAAGGGTGACGTCGTCAAGGCCGTCGTCGTGCGCACGGTGAAGGAGCGTCGTCGTCCCGACGGCTCCTACATCCGCTTCGACGAGAACGCCGCCGTGATTCTCAAGAATGACGGTGAGCCCCGTGGTACCCGCATCTTCGGCCCGGTCGGTCGTGAGCTGCGCGAGAAGAAGTTCATGAGGATCATCTCGCTGGCTCCGGAGGTGCTGTGAGCATGGCTAAGAGCCTGAACATCAAGAAGGGCGACACCGTCAAGGTGATCGCAGGCAAGGACAAGGGCGCCGAGGGCAAGGTCATCGCCGTTCTCCGTGAGGAGGAGCGCGTGATCGTCGAAGGTGTCAACCGCATCAAGAAGCACACCAAGGTGGACACGCAGGGTCGTGGCAACACCGGTGGGATCATCACCACCGAGGCCCCGATCCACGTCTCCAACGTCATGCTCCTCGAGGGCGACGGCGTGACCCGGGTGGGCTACCGCCGCGAGCAGGTCCAGAAGCGTCGTCCCGACGGTTCGACCTACCCCGCGGAGCGCAGCGTTCGCATCTCGCGCAAGACCGGCAAGGACATCTGATGACCGAGACCCAGACCGCGGCCACCATGCCGCGACTCAAGACCAAGTACCGCGAGGAGATCGCTCCCGCGCTGCAGGCCGAGTTCGGTATCGAGAACGTCATGCAGATCCCCGGGCTGACCAAGATCGTGGTCAACATGGGTGTCGGCGAGGCGGCCCGCGACTCGAAGCTGATCGAGGGTGCGGTCAAGGACCTCACCGCGATCACCGGCCAGAAGCCGCTCATCAACCGGGCGAAGAAGTCCATCGCGCAGTTCAAGCTGCGTGAGGGCATGCCGATCGGCGCGCACACCACGCTGCGTGGCGACCGCATGTGGGAGTTCCTCGACCGGCTCCTGACGCTCGCCCTGCCGCGTATCCGCGACTTCCGCGGCCTGAACGGCAAGCAGTTCGACGGGAACGGCAACTACACCTTCGGTCTCACCGAGCAGGTCATGTTCCACGAGATCGACCAGGACAAGATCGACCGGGTCCGCGGCATGGACATCACCCTGGTGACCACTGCGACCAACGACGACCAGGGTCGGGCGCTGCTGAAGGCCCTCGGCTTCCCGTTCAAGGAGAACTGACATGGCGAAGACCGCGCTCAAGGTCAAGGCCGCCCGCAAGCCGAAGTTCGCTGTCCGCGGCTACACCCGCTGCCAGCGCTGCGGCCGCCCGAAGGCCGTCTTCCGCAAGTTCGGCCTTTGCCGGATCTGCCTGCGGGAGATGGCACACCGCGGCGAGCTGCCGGGCGTGACCAAGTCCTCTTGGTGACCGAAGTTCCTTCCATCAACGTAAACGAGTCGCTACAGGTCGCGCCTGAGATGCAGATGCGAAACCGGAGTGGAGAAAGGGCCTCACGGCCATGACGATGACTGACCCGATCGCAGACATGCTTACACGTCTGCGTAACGCCAACCAGGCGTACCACGACGCGGTGTCCATGCCTTACAGCAAGATCAAGGCCGGCGTCGCGGAGATCCTGCAGCAGGAGGGGTACATCACCTCCTTCGAGGTGCTCGAGCCCGCCGAGGGGCAGGTCGGCAAGCAGCTGACCATCACCCTCAAGTACGGCCGCAACCGGGAGCGCTCGATCGCCGGCGTACGCCGCATCAGCAAGCCCGGCCTGCGCGTGTACGCCAAGGCGACCGGGCTGCCCAAGGTGCTCGGCGGCCTGGGTGTCGCGATCATCTCGACCAGCCAGGGTCTGCTGACCGACCGCCAGGCGAACCAGAAGGGCGTGGGTGGGGAAGTCCTCGCCTACGTCTGGTGACCAGAGACCGAGATAGGAGTTAGAAGCATGTCGCGTATTGGCAAGCTCCCCGTCGCGGTCCCGGCCGGTGTCGACGTCTCGGTCGACGGCGCCGTGGTGACGGTCAAGGGCCCCAAGGGCTCGCTGACCCACACCGTGGCGGAGCCGATCACCGTCGCGCAGAGCGAGGGCACCCTCCAGGTGAACCGCCCCGACGACCACCGCAACAGCAAGGCCCTGCACGGCCTGACCCGCACCCTGATCAACAACATGGTCGTGGGTGTCACCGAGGGCTACGAGAAGAAGCTCGAGATCGTGGGCGTGGGTTACCGCGTCCTGCCCAAGGGCCCGGCCCAGATCGAGCTCCAGCTCGGCTACAGCCACCCGATCGTCTTCGACGCGCCGGAGGGCATCACCTTCACCACCGACGGTCCGACCAAGCTCGGCGTCGTGGGCATCGACAAGCAGCTGGTCGGCGAGGTCGCAGCCACGATCCGCAAGCTGCGCAAGCCCGAGCCGTACAAGGGCAAGGGCGTCCGTTACGCCGGCGAGAACATCCGCCGCAAGGTCGGAAAGGCTGGTAAGTGACGATGGCTGTCTCGCTGTCCAACAACAAGCACACCGCGGCTCGTACCAAGTCGCGCCTGCGTCGCCAGATCCGCGGCCGCAAGAAGATCCTCGGCACCGCCGAGCGTCCTCGCCTGGTCGTGACCCGCTCCTCCAAGCACATCACCGTGCAGGTCGTCGACGACCTGGTCGGCAAGACGCTGGCCTCCGCCTCCACCATCGAGGCGGACCTGCGCGAGGCCGAGGGTGACAAGACCGCGAAGGCCAAGCGCGTCGGCGAGCTCGTCGCCGAGCGGGCCAAGGCGGCCGGTGTGCAGAGCGTGGTCTTCGACCGCGCCGGTAACGCCTACACGGGCCGCATCGCGGCCCTCGCCGACGCCGCCCGTGAGGGCGGCCTCGACTTCTGACCGATCGCAAGACAAGCAGTAGTAAGAGAAGAGGAAGAGTCTCATGAGCGGAGCCCAGCGCGGACAGCGCGGTGGCGAGCGCCGAGGCAATCGCGACGATCGTCGCGGTGGCCAGGGCGCTGACAAGACCGCCTACATCGAGCGCGTCGTTGCGATCAACCGTGTCGCCAAGGTCGTGAAGGGTGGACGTCGCTTCAGCTTCACCGCCCTCGTGGTCGTCGGTGACGGTCAGGGTCTGGTCGGCGTCGGCTACGGCAAGGCGAAGGAAGTTCCGTCGGCGATCGCCAAGGGCGTCGAGGAGGCGAAGAAGGCATTCTTCCGCGTCCCGCTCGTCCAGGGCACCATCCCGCACCCCGTCCAGGGCGAGAAGGCCGCCGGTGTGGTCATGCTGCGCCCGGCCGCGCCCGGTACCGGTGTCATCGCCGGTGGGCCGGTGCGTGCGGTACTGGAGTGCGCCGGCATCCACGACATCCTGAGCAAGTCGCTCGGGTCGTCCAACCAGATCAACATCGTCCACGCCACTGTCGAGGCGCTGCGGATGATCGAGCAGCCCGAGGCGGTTGCCGCTCGTCGTGGTCTCCCCGTCGAGCAGGTCGCTCCGGCGGCCCTGCTCAAGGCGCGCGCCGAGGGCGCTGCGGCCCAGGGGGTGAGCAACTGATGGCTCAGCTCAAGGTCCAGCAGAAGCGCGGCCTGGCGGGTCTGAAGCAGAACCAGCGGGACACCCTGCGCACGCTCGGTCTGAAGAAGATCGGCGACGTGGTCGTCAAGGAGGACCGCCCGGAGATCCGGGGCATGGTCAACACCGTCCGTCACCTGGTGACGGTCGAGGAGGTCGACTGACATGACGCTCAAGCTGCACCACCTGCGTCCTGCTCCGGGTGCCAAGACCGCCAAGACCCGCGTGGGTCGCGGTGAGGGGTCCAAGGGTAAGACCGCCGGCCGCGGTACCAAGGGCACCAAGGCGCGCTACCAGGTCCCGGTCGGGTTCGAGGGCGGCCAGATGCCGATCCACATGCGGCTTCCGAAGCTCAAGGGCTTCAAGAACCCGTTCAAGGTCGAGTTCCAGGTCGTGAACCTGGACAAGATCAACGCACTGTTCCCCGAGGGCGGCGACGTGACCCCCGAGTCACTGGTTGCCAAGGGTGCGGTCCGCAAGGGCCAGCCCGTCAAGGTCCTCGGCCAGGGCGACCTGTCCGTCAAGGTCGCGGTGAGCGCGCAGGCGTTCTCCGGTTCGGCCAAGGAGAAGATCGAGGCCGCGGGCGGCTCCGCCACGGTTCTCTGATCCTCACTGGACGTGTGAAAGGCGCGGTCAGACCGCCGAGAGGCGGCCTGACCGCGCCTTTGTTCAACCCGACTGTTAGGCTCCCCGGGCATTCCGCTGGGAGTTCCCCCCATACGGGGGAACCCCGTATCTGCGTGTGAGGAAGAGGACTTTCGTGCTAGGCGCGTTCGCGAACGCTTTCCGGACTCCGGATCTGCGACGCAAGCTGTTGTTCGTCCTGTTGATCATCGTGATCTTCCGGATGGGATCCCAGATCCCGGCCCCCGGCGTGGACGTCGCCAACGTGGAGCAGTGCATCCAGGCCACCCGTGAGGGTGACGGTGCGAGCCTCTACAACCTGGTCAATCTGTTCTCCGGCGGAGCCCTGCTCCAGCTCACGATCTTCGCGCTGGGCATCATGCCCTACATCACCGCCAGCATCATCCTGCAGCTCCTCGTGGTCGTGATCCCGCGGCTCGAGGCGCTGAAGAAGGAGGGCCAGGCCGGTCAGTCGAAGATCACCCAGTACACGCGTTACCTCACCCTCGGGCTCGCCGTCCTCCAGGCGACCGGCATCGTCGCGCTCGCCCGTTCGGGCAACCTGCTCCAATGCGACCAGGACCTCCTGGTCGACAACGGCACCGCGACCTTCCTGGTCCTGGTCATCACGATGACCGCCGGCACCGCCGTGATCATGTGGCTCGGTGAGCTGATCACCGACCGCGGCATCGGCAACGGCATGTCGATCCTGATCTTCACCCAGGTGATCGCCACCTTCCCGGCGGCGATGTGGGATGTGAAGAACTCCCGCGGCTGGTGGACCTTCGGTGTGGTCCTGGTGATCGGACTGGCGCTCATCGCCGCGGTCATCTTCATCGAGCAGGCCCAGCGCCGGATCCCCGTGCAGTACGCCCGCCGGATGGTAGGCCGCAAGATGTTCGGCGGCAGCTCGACGTACATCCCGCTCAAGGTCAACCAGGCGGGCATCATCCCGGTCATCTTCGCGAGCTCGCTGCTCTACCTGCCGGCCATGGCCGCGCAGTTCAACAGCAACAGCACCGCCGCCTGGGTCGACTGGATCAACACCTACTTCGTGCAGGGCGACCACCCGATCTACATGACGGTGTACTTCCTGCTCATCATCTTCTTCACCTACTTCTACGTGTCGATCACCTTCAACCCGCACGAGGTGGCCGACAACATGAAGAAGTACGGCGGCTTCATCCCCGGGATCCGGGCAGGCAAGCCGACCGAGGACTACCTGTCCTACGTCTTGTCCCGCATCACGTTCCCGGGCTCGCTCTATCTCGGCCTGATCGCGCTCATCCCGCTCATTGCGCTGGCGCTGATCAACGCCAACCAGAACTTCCCGTTCGGCGGCACCTCCATCCTGATCATGGTCGGCGTCGCACTCGACACGGTGAAGCAGATCGAGAGCCAGCTCCAGCAGCGCAACTACGAAGGATTCCTGCGATGAGGCTGATCATTATGGGCCCCCCAGGTGCCGGCAAGGGCACTCAGGCGGCGTTCATCTCCGAGAAGTTCGAGATCCCCGCGATCTCCACGGGAGACATCTTCCGCGCCAACGTCTCCGAGGGCACGCCGCTCGGACTCGAGGCGAAGAAGTTCATGGACGCCGGTGAGTACGTCCCCGACGAGGTCACCAACGGCATGGTCCGAAACCGGATCGCCGAGCCCGACGCCCAGGGTGGATTCCTGCTCGACGGCTACCCGCGGACCCTCGCGCAGGTCGAGGAGCTGGACGGCATGCTCGCCGACACCGGAGCCGCACTGGACGCGGTGATCAGCCTGACCGTCGACCGCGACGAGGTCGTCGCCCGACTCCTCCAGCGTTCCCAGGAGCAGGGCCGCGCCGACGACACCGAGGAGGTCATCCGGCACCGCCAGGAGGTGTACGCCGAGCAGACCGAGCCGCTGATCGCCGTCTACTCCCAGCGGGACCTGGTCCACGAGGTCGACGGTCTCGGCGAGATCGACGTGGTGGCCGAGCGCATCCACACCGTGCTCCGCGGGCTGGCCTGAGCCCGATGGGTCTGCTCGACCGCGGCGTCCAGCTCAAGACCCCCGAGCAGATCGACCTGATGCGTCGGGCCGGTCTGGTCGTGGGGGAGACCCTCGCGCTGCTGCGTGACGCGGTGCGTCCCGGCATCACGACGGCAGACCTGGACGCCCTGGCCGAGGACTCGATCCGCTCGCGGGGCGCGACGCCGTCCTTCCAGGGCTACCACGGGTTCCCCGCCTCGATCTGCGCCTCGGTCAACGAGGTGATCGTGCACGGCATCCCCGGTGACCGGGTGCTGGCCGAGGGCGACGTCATCTCCATCGACTGCGGCGCCATCGTCGAGGGCTGGCACGGCGACTCCGCCGTGACCGTGCCGGTCGGCGAGGTCAGCGCCGAGGCCACCGAGCTGATCCGGGTCACCGAGGAGGCCATGTGGCGCGGCATCGCCGGCGCACGCCTCGGCGGCCGGGTCACCGACATCTCACATGCGGTCGAGCAGTACGTCCGCAGCCAGCAGGAGCCGGGCGCAGCGCCGTACGGCATCGTCGAGGACTACGTCGGTCACGGCATCGGCTCCGAGATGCACCAGCCCCCCAACGTCCCCAACTTCGGCAAGGCGGGTCGCGGCCCCAAGCTGCAGCGCGGCCTCGCCCTGGCCGTCGAGCCGATGCTCACCCTCGGGGACCAGGAGAACGACATCCTCGAGGACGACTGGACCGTCGTCACCGCGGACGGCAGCTGGGCCGCCCACTTCGAGCACACCTTCACCCTCACCCCCGACGGGTTCTGGGTCCTCACCGCCCTCGACGGCGGCCGCGCCTTCTGCGAGCGCCTCGGCCTGCCGTACGGCGGGCGGGACTGAACCCGGACGTTTCCCCGGTTCACCGGTGAAAGGTGCGTTTCCGGGGCAGTTGAGCCCCCGGAAACGCACCTTTTCCCTGGGCGTTGTGACCCCTGGGGCGGCTGGCGCCGACGCCCTGCCTCCACGACCCGACCCGGTGGGCGTCCCACTGCCGACACCCGCGGGATCAGGCGTGCTGGGGGAGTCCAGGTCGAGGCCGCCGCTGCGCCGGGGTCGAGCCGGCGGCCCGTGACCCCTGTCCCCACGGCGGAGCCGATGGCGCCATGGTCGCCGAGGGCCTTGGGGCCGCATCGGTGGCGCCGGGGATGGTGTGACTCGGGCCTCACGCACTCCCGGTGGCCTATGTAGGTAAGCCTGCCCTAAGGTCTTGCTCATGGTTGGTTTGATCTCGGGCGCGACCGCCCTGGTGACCGGTGCCGGTTCAGGCATCGGCCGGGCGGTCGTGCGTCAGTTGGCAAGTCGGGGTGCAGCGATCGCGCTGCTCGATCAGGACGCCGAGGCGGTCGGGCTCGTCGGCAAGGAGGCGAGCGAGCTCGGTGCGGCCCGCGTCGTCGAACTGGCCGCGGACGTGAGCGACCGGGTCGCGGTGCAGGACGCGTTCCGTAGCGCCGCCGACGAGCTCGGCCCCCTGGACGCGCTGGCTTGCGCCGCGGGCATCCTCGTCCCGGGTGGGCTGACGGAGGTGACGCCGGATGAGTGGCAACGGCACTTCGATGTGAACACCACCGGGGTGCTGCACTGCCTCCAGTCGGGCACCCCCCTGTTGCGCGACGACGCGGCCGTCGTCGTGGTCAGCTCGAACGCCGCACGCGTGCCGCGCACCGGCATGCTCGCCTACGCCGCCTCGAAGGCGGCGACCTCGGCACTCACCCGATGCGCCGGGCTCGAACTGGCCGCCCGCGGCATCCGCTGCAACGTCGTCGAGCCGGGCTCGACCGACACGGCGATGCTGCGCGAGCTGTGGCGCGACCCGGACGGCGGCGCCTCCGCGACCCTGGCCGGGGACCCGGCGTCCTACCGCGTCGGGATCCCGCTCCAGCGCATCGCCGAGCCGGACGACGTCGCCGCGATGGTCTGCTTCCTGCTCTCCGAGGAGGCGCGGCACGTCACCCTGCAACAGATCTACGTCGACGGAGGTGCCTCCCTGTGACCGAGTTGCTCGCCCCCCTTCCCCCCGGCGTGCGTACGGCGCCGGTGCTCTTCGCCGGCGATGAGAGTGTGCGAGCGGCCGACGTGCTCCGCACGCTGGCAGGACCGGCCGACCTAGCCTTCCTCGACGAGGTGGTGGCGGGGCTCGGCCCCGGCGAGCGCGCCGTCGGGGCGCTCGCCTTCGCGCCCGGCGGTCCGGCGGTGATGCACCGCGTCCGCCCCGACTCAGCCGTCCCCAGCTCCCATGCTCCGGCGGACCAGGCCGGGAACCGGCTCCGCGTGACCGCCCGCCCCACCCCGGGCGAGTACGCCGAGATGGTCCTCGCCGCGCTCGACCGGATCGAGCGGGGAGACGTGGCCAAGGTGGTGCTCGGCCGCGGCCTCGACGTGCTGACCGACATCCCGCTCGACCCGCACGACGTGGTGGCACGCCTGGTGGCCTCGCGGCCCGGCAAGTACACCTTCGGCCTCCCACTCACCTCCGACCTGTCGGCAGAGGGTCCGGTCCTGGTGGGTGCCAGCCCCGAACTCCTGGTCCGGCGCCGCGGCCGTGAGGTCACCTGTCACCCCCTTGCCGGTTCGGTGCCGCGGGCTGCCGACCCCGACGAGGACCTGCGCCGGTCCGAGGAGCTGGCCACCTCGGCCAAGGACCTGGCCGAGCACGCCTTCGTCGTCGATGCGATCCTCGCGGCGCTGGCGCCTGTGTGCGTCGAGGTGAGCGCCGCCCCGCGTCCCGAACTCGTGGCCACCGACACCCTGTGGCACCTCGCCACGCCGATCCGGGCGCGTCTCGACGGCGCCGCGCCGGGGCCCAGCGCCCTGCATCTGGCCCACGCGCTGCACCCGACACCCGCCGTCGGCGGGGTCCCGACGGCGGCTGCGACCTCGCTGATCGCCGAACTGGAGGGCGCCTCGCGCGGCCCGCTCACCGGGGCCGTCGGCTGGGTCGGCCCCGATGGTGACGGCGAGTTCGCGGTCACGATCCGGGCCGGCGTCCTGCACCGGGAACGGCTCCGGATCTTCGCAGGGGCAGGCATCGTCGCCGGCTCGGATCCGCAGGCGGAGGTGCGCGAGACGGGCGCGAAGCTGGCCACCATGGCCCGCGCGATCGGGCTCCCGGCCGACCTGGTCGACGCCGGTGAGGTGGCCCGATGAGATCCCCGCTTATGAGGGTGCCGTCCTGGCCGGAGGAGTTCCGCGCCAGATACCGCGCCGCGGGTTGCTGGACCGGGGAGACCTTCGCCGACTTCGTCCGCGACAGATGCGAGAGGTACGCCGAGCGCACCGCCGTGGTCGGCACCGATGCGAACGGCCGCTCCGTGCGATGGAGCTACGCCGAGCTCGGCCGCCGAGCCTCGGCTGCCGCCGACCGCCTCGCGGCCGCCGGGGTCACCCGCGGTGACCGGGTGGTGGTGACCCTGCCCAACATCGTCGAGTACGTCGCCGTGGTGCTGGGCCTGTTCCGGATGGGGGCGCTACCGGTCTTCGGTCTGCCGTCACACCGGGCCCTCGAGCTCACCCACTTCTGCTCGCTCAGCGACGCCACCGCGCTGGTGGTCGTCGGCGAGTGGGACGGTCACGATTTCCGCGCCATGCACGACGAGGTGTCCGCTCAGTTGCGCTCCGCAGGGCAGGAACCCCCGGAGCTGATCGACGTGGCCACCTGGCCCTCGGCCCCCGACCCGCCGACCGTCTCCGGCTCCGGCGCTGCCGACGGTCCCGGCACGGCACACCCCGCCGAGGAGGTCGCCTTCCTGCAACTCTCCGGAGGCACGACCGGAATCTCCAAGCTGATCCCGCGCACCGCAGCCGACTACCTCTACTCGGTGCGCGAGTCGGCCTCGATCTGCGGGCTCGGGGAGAGCACGGTGCTGCTGGTGAGCCTTCCGGCCGCGCACAACTTCCCGATGAGTTCGCCCGGCATCCTCGGCGTCCTGCACAGCGGCGGATCCGTCGTCCTGGCACGGGATCCCAGCCCGCGCACCGCGTTCCGGCTGATCGAGCAGGAACGCTGCACGATGGCCTCCCTGGTGCCGCCGCTGGCGCAGGCCTGGATCTCGGCCGCGCGCCGGCGTACCCCGGACCTGTCCAGCCTGGACGTGGTGCAGGTGGGCGGCGCCCGGCTCTCCGACGCGGTGGCCCCACAGATCCGCGAGGTGCTCGGAGCGAGGTTGCAGCAGGTCTTCGGGATGGCCGAGGGGCTGGTCAACTACACCCGCCTCGACGAGCCGGACGGACTGGTGCTCACCACCCAGGGCCGGCCGATCAGCGAGTACGACGAGGTCCGGGTCGTGGACGCGGAGGACCGCGAGGTCGCCGACGGTGAGGAGGGCGCGCTGCTGACCCGCGGGCCGTACACGATCCGCGGTTACTACCGCGCCGAGGCGCCCAACCGGGACAGTTTCACCGCCGACGGGTTCTACCGCACCGGTGACCTGGTCCGCCGACTCCCCAGCGGCCACCTCGTGGTGACCGGCCGCGACAAGGACCAGATCAACCGCGGCGGGGAGAAGATCGCCAGTGAGGAGATCGAGGGGCTCGCGCTGAGTCATCCCGATGTCCTCGACGCCATCGCGGTCGGCCTCCCCGACCAGTACCTCGGCGAGCGGATCTGTCTGGTGGTCCGCCCCGAGCCGGATCGTGAGGTCCCCGACCTGACCACCGTGCTCGGCACCTACCTACGCGCGGCCGGGCTGGCGACGTACAAGATCCCCGACCTGATCACCGTGCTCGACGACTTCCCCGAGACCCACGTCGGCAAGAACAGCCGCCGCGACCTGCGCCGCACGCTTGCCGCTCGACTCACCGACCAGGTGCCCGCGGGGTGAGCGGCCCGGAGGCGCCCGTCACCGGGCGACCGGTGAACGGTGCACTCCCCGCTGTTGCACACCCCCTGACCTGCGCCAGACCCGTGCAGGGTCCGCTTCCGGCCACCACCGATGCGAAGGAGAACCCCATGGCACTACCCACCCTGATCGAGTACGACGCGCCGGTGCCGCCGCGCCGCGCCCTGCCCGCCAGCAAGGCCGATTGGACGCTGCGCCCCGAGCGGGCGGCGGTGCTGGTGCACGATCTCCAGCGTTACTTCCTGCGTCCCTACAGCCCGGAGTGCCCGGCCCTGCGGGGGGCGTTGGAGCAGACCGCCCGGGTCCTCGCGGCCGCCAGGGCGGCCGGCGTACCGGTGTTCTACACCGCCCAGGACGGCGACCACTCCGACCGTGGCCTGCAGGGCGACCTGTGGGGCGGGGGGATGTCGGCGGCGGCCGAACACACCGAGATCGTCGCAGAGGTGGCTCCCACGGACGCGGACACGGTGCTGGTCAAGCGCCGCTACAGCGCCTTCGCGAAGAGCGATCTCGCGGAGCGGCTGCGGGCGGCCGGGCGGGACCAGTTGGTCCTCACCGGCGTCTACGCACACATCGGGATCACGGCGACCGCGCTGGACGGGTTCCAACGCGAGGTCCATCCGTTCCTGGTGGCGGACGCCGTCGCCGACTTCGGTGAGGAGCAGCATGCCCGGGCGATCGATCAGGTCGCCGGTTGCTGCGGCGTGGTGACCCTGGCCGAGGACGTGATCGGTGCCTGGGCGCCCGAGCCGGCACCGGATCAGACCCGATCCGAGAACGCCGGCGAGCCGGCTACCTCCGAGCCGGCCGAGATGGCCGGGCCATGGGAGCAGACCGTGCGGAGCGGCCTCGCCGCCGTGCTGAGCGAGGAGGTCGTGGCCGCCGCGTTCGCCGACCCGTCCGGCGACCTGTTCGAGCTCGGCCTGGACTCGCTGCGGGCCTTCGAGTTCCTCGACGTCCTTGCCGAACACGGCGTCGACATCGACTTCGGCGAGTTCACCCGCCGTCCCACCGTCGAGTTCCTGCGCGGACAGGGCGCAGTCGCAGCCGGGTGAGCGGTTCCGAACGGGGCTGGCTGCCGCTCACCAGTGCGCAGCGCGGGCTCTACTTCGCGCATCAGCTGGCACCCGACAACCCGTGCTACACCACCGCGGAGGTGGTGGAGTTCGACGGACCGCTCGACGCGGTCCGCCTGGAACGCGCCCTGGCCGCGACCTACCGCGAGCACGAGCAGACCCGGGTCCTGGTCGAGGCCACCCCCGACGGGCCCCGGCAGTGGGTCCGCGAGGAGGTCCCCTCGCTCCAGGTGCTCGACGTGGCGGGGGAGGTCGAGGCGCAGGAGTGGATGCGGAGCGATCTCGCCCGCCCGATGGACCCGGGTGCCGGCGACGTCGTACGAACGGCGGTGTTGAGGCTGCCCGATCGGCGCTGCTGGTGGTACCACGCCGCCCACCACCTCGTGCTGGACGGTTACGGCGCCCAGCAGCTCCTGCGTCGCGTGGCCGAGCACTACGACGGGGCTCCGTCGGCTCCGACCGGGGTGGGACTGGCCGACGTGGTCGCGGAGGAGGCCCGGCGCGTCGACGCGGCCGCCGAGACCTTCTGGGAGGAGCGGTTGGCCGCCATGAGCGGGCCCGCCGGAGCGGCTGGCCGGATCGCGACGGCGGCGCCCGCCGCGCTGAAGCACACCGTGATGCTGGATGACGCCGAGGTGGCGGCGCTCGGTACCGGTGCCCGGCGGCTCGGCGTCGGGTGGAGCGACCTCGCGATCGCCGCGATCGGTGGCTACCTGGGTCGGCTGGCGGGTCTGCCCGCGGTCCGGGTCGGGCTGCCCCTGATGAACCGCACCATCCCCGGCGAACCGGCTCTGCCCAGCTCGCGCACCGTGTGCACGGCGATGAACGTGTTGCCCGCGACGGTGCCGGCCGCCGGCACCGTCGGGGCGGCACTCGAGGCGACCGCCGCCGAGCAGCAGGCAGTACGGCGGCACCCGTTCCTCCGCCAGGAGGAGCTCGCCCGAAGACTCGCCCGGCGCGACGGCGGCCAACTGTTCGGCGCGCAGGTCAATCTGATCCCCTTCGACGTGGAGATCACCCTCGGTGGGATGCGCGGCGTGGTCCGCAATCTCACCGCCGGCCCGGTCGAGGACCTCACCGTGTGTCTGCGCGGCACCCCCCGCCGGGGCCGGGCCCTGCGGCTGGAACTGGACGCCAACCCGACGCTGTACGACGCCGACGAGGTCGAGTGGCACCTGACCCGGCTGCGGCACTGGCTGGCGGCGTACGCCGCCGCGGAGCCGGAGACCGACATCGCGGACCTGCCGCTGCTGAGCGTCGAGGAGCGCGCACTGGTGCTGGAGGGTTTCAACGGCACCGTGCACCCACGGCAGAGCGCGACCCTCGCGGAGCGGTTCCTGGCCCAGGCGGCGAGCACGCCGGACGCGTGCGCACTCGTCTTCCGTGACGAGCACCGGTCCTACCGGGAACTGCTGGGCGCGGCCCGCGGCCTCGCCGCCGAACTCGGCGAGCTCGGGGTCCGGCCCGGACAGGTGGTCGGTGTCGCCCTGGAGCGTGGCTTCCGGCTCTACGAGGCCGTCCATGCGCTGGCCCTGCTGGAGGCCGTCTACCTGCCGCTTGACCCGGATCTGCCGGCCGCCCGGGTCGAGGGGATGCTCGAGGACGCCGGCGCGGTCGGTGTCCTCGAAGCCGACGGCTACCGAACCCTCGATCGGGTGGCGGAGGAGCGGCCGGGCACGGCGTACCTCCTGTTCACCTCCGGCTCCACCGGGCGGCCCAAGGGTGTGCTGGTCGGGCACGAGGCGATCGACAACCGACTGGCCTGGATGCAGGACCACCTGCCGCTCGGGCCCGGGGACCGGGTGCTGCACAAGACGCCGATCTCCTTCGACGTCTCGGTGTGGGAGCTGTACTGGCCGCTCCAGGTGGGTGCTGCCGTCGTCATCGCGGAGCCGGGCGAGCACCGGGACCCGCGCGCTCTGGCCGACCTGATCGTCCGCGAACGGGTCGGCACCCTCCACTTCGTCCCCTCGATGTTGCGCGCCTTCCTCGCCGACCGGCCAAGCCGGCAGCGTGCCGGGGCCGGCGTCGTACGCACGGTCGTCACCAGCGGAGAGGCGCTCACCGCCGATCTGGTGGCGGGATCCCTGGAGTGCTTCGGGGTGGCCCCCTGCAACCTGTACGGGCCCACCGAGGCGGCGATCGACGTCACCGTCCACGACTGCGGACCCGACGATGCCCTCGAAGGTGCGGCCGTGCCGATCGGCCGCCCGGTCTGGAACACCTCCTGTTACGTCCTCGGCCCCGACGGCGGACCCCGGCCGATCGGCACACCCGGCGAGCTCTGGCTCGGCGGAGTGCAGGTCGCCCAGGGGTACGCCGGCCGACCGGACCTCACCGCCGAGCGCTTCGTGCCCGACCCGTTCAGCGCGGTGCCCGGGGCCCGGATGTACCGGACCGGCGACCTGGCCGCCTGGCGGTCGGACGGCGAACTGCGTTACCTGGGCCGGATCGACGACCAGGTCAAGATCCGCGGACAACGCGTCGAACTGGGTGAGATCGAGGCGGTGGTCGCGGGCTGTGAGGGGGTGGACGCCGTCGCGGCCGGGGTCGTCGACGGGCAGCTCGTGCTCTGGTACGTCGCCACGGCGCCCGGGGATGCCGGGGCCGCCGGGGATGCCGAGGACGCCGGGGTTGCCGAGGAGATCCGGCACCGGCTGATGGCTGTCGCGGGCGAGGGCCTGCCTGCCTCCTTCCTGCCCAGCCACTGGGTCGCCGTACCCGCGATGCCGCTGGGCACGTCCGGGAAGACCGACCGGCGCCGACTGGCGGAGCAGTACCCGCCGTCGGCGGCAGTGACGGCGGGCGGTTCCGGGCCCCGCGACCTGCTCGAGCAGCAGGTGGCCGAGACGGTCGCCGAGGTGCTCGAGCTGGACGTGGTCGATCCGGATGCGGACTTCTTCAGCGCCGGTGGCGACTCGTTGCGGGTGTTGCGGCTGCTCGGGCTGCTCGAGGAGCGGCTCGGGGTGACCGAGGGCGCGCTCGGCCTGGCCGACGTCTTCGCGTACCCCACCGCGGCCGGGCTCGCCGACCTGGTCAGGACCTCGCGACGGGACAGCGGGGCCGGCACCGGGTCCGACACCCGGTCGGACACTCGGTCGGACACCCGGTCGGACACTCGGTCGGACACTCGGTCGGACGCCGGCGAGGCACGGCGCGACCTGGCCGAACTGCTGACCCTGCGCACCGGGCACGACGGGATGCCCCCGCTGTTCCTGCTGCCACCGGCCGGCGGCCTGGGCTGGTGCTACACCGGCCTGCTGCGCACCCTGCCGGGCACGCAGCCCGTACACGCGGTCCAGGCCCCCGGGCTGGCCGCGGGTATGCCGGTCCCCGCGGCGGACCTGGAGGAGCTGGCGGCCCGGCAGCTGGCGTCGATCCGAGAGGTGGTCGGTGACGGCCGGTTCCACGTGGCGGGCTGGTCGGTCGGCGGCATGGCGGCCCATGCGGTGGCCGCCCGCGCTCGCGGCGAGGGCCAGGAGGTCGGTGCGGTCGTCCTGCTCGACGCCTACCCGTCCGAGCAGTGGTCGCACCTGGAGGAGCCGACCGACCAGGACGCGCTCCTCGGGATCCTGCGCCTCGGCGGCGTCGAGGGGTTCCTCCCCGAAGGCAGCCGGATCGACCGCGAGCTGGTCGCCGAGACCCTGCGCCGCGCCGGCTCCGCCCTCGCCGAACTGCCCGAACCCGCGCTCAGCGGTGCGATGGCGAGCGTGATCGAGTCCGCCCGGCTGGTCCGCGGATCGAGTCATCGCGGGCTGCCGGGCGACCTCGACGTCGTGGTGGCCACGGCCCCGCGCCCGGAGTTCTGGCTGGAGGCCGCGGCATGGAAGGCCCACGTCGAGGGGGAGGTACGCCGCCACGCCGTCGAGGCGACCCATGGCGAGCTGCTGCGCCGGCCCGCGGTCGATATCATCGGCAGGATGCTGGCCGGACTGCTCGATGGGTGAGGCGGTGGCCGTCCGGTTCGCGGCCGATACCGACATCGAGCCGGACATCGCGGCGTTGAGCGAGGCCGAACGCTGGCGGCTGGACCGGCTGCGTCGCGAGGACGACCGGCGCTCCTACCTCGCGGCCCACCTGCTGGTGCGCGAGTGCGTCGCGGAACTGGTCGGCGGCGCGGCCGCCGAGGTCGAGATCCGGCAGCGGTGCGGGCGGTGCGGCAGCGACCGTCACGGCGCACCGTACGTCGTCGGTTCGGACCTGCGGGTCAGCCTGAGCCACACCCGCGGTCATGTCGCCGCGGTCGCGGCGACGGGGCCGTGCGGCGTCGATGTCGAGGTCGTGCCAGGCGGCCCGGCTCCGGCTGGCACGCTCACCCCCCGGGAGGCCGAGTGGGTGGGGGAGCAGGCCGCCCCCGGCGTCGCGTTCGCCCGGCTCTGGACCCGCAAGGAGGCCCTGGTGAAGGCCGGACTGGCCGAACTCGACACCATCGGCGGGCTGTGCGTGCTCACCGGGGACGCACCCGCCGAAGAGATCGGAGGCCTGCGCCTGGCCGAGTGGGTCGCCCCCGACGGCCGGGTCGTCGGGGCGTGGGCGTCCGATGGCCGACGCTGATCGATACCGGCTCGGCGAGGCGACGACGACCGGCGGGCGTAGGCATGGAGCCTGTCGAGCGAGCCCGGCGCCCTGACGTGCCGGATCGCGGCGGGGAGCAGGCGGGATCGATCAGTGGCTCCTCGGGTGGGTTGAACAGACGAGAGCGCCGGCGCGGTCAGGGGAAGGGTCCTGTCCGCGCCGGCGCTGCCGGTCATGGTGCGGTCGAGCGCGACGTCACTGCGCGGGGGTGGGGGTGGAGGCGCCCTCGGCCTCCTCGACCAGCTCCCGCTCCTGCGCCCGCTGCTTGCGGTACTCCTGGAGCGAGTACAGCACCGCGCTGACCCACAGGGCGAAGATCACGGCGTACGCCGCGGTCTGGACGCCCGAGGAGGCGCCGACCCAGTCGCTCTGGAGCAGCGTGCGGATGTTGGTGATCACGATCAGACCGCCGACGAGGGAGCC
Source organism: Nocardioides insulae DSM 17944 (assembly GCF_000422825.1). GTDB lineage: Bacteria > Actinomycetota > Actinomycetes > Propionibacteriales > Nocardioidaceae > Nocardioides > Nocardioides insulae. Next base: position 790,234 of record NZ_KE383928.1, read on the forward strand.
GAGGATCCGCGCGGGCAGGTGACGCACCAGCCAGGCGGCGATCGGCGCGGCGATCATGCCGCCGACCAGGAGGGCGCCGACCCAGGCGTAGTCGATGCCTTCGGACCCGATCCCGACGATGAACCCGGCGCTGGCCGCGACCGCGATCAGGAACTCGCTGGTGTCGATCGAACCGATGGTCTTGCGGGGCTCCAGCCGGCCGCTGGCCAGGATCGCCGGCGTACCGACCGGCCCCCAGCCGCCGCCACCGGTGGAGTCGACGAAGCCGGCCACCAGACCGAGGGGGGCCAGGAAGCGCTTACGCAGCGGCTTGCCGAGGTGCTGGGTGGGCAGCCCGGCCACCGTGAAGCGGATGAGCACGTAGAGCCCGAGCACGAGCAGGATGATCGCCATCACCGGCGCGGCAACCTCGGTGGAGAGCGAGGAGAGGAAGGTGGCGCCGGCGAAGGCGCCGACGGCACCGGGGATCCCGATCTTGGCGACGACACCCCAGTCGACGTTGCCGAAGCGCCAGTGGGAGGCGCCGGACACCAGCGTCGTGCCGATCTCGGCCAGGTGAACGGTGGCGGAAGCGGCCGCGGGGTTGGTACCGATCGCCAGCAGAAGCGTCGTGGAGGTGACGCCGTAGGCCATGCCGAGGCTGCCGTCGACGAGCTGCGCTCCGAGCCCGACCAGCGCCAGGAGGAGGAGATTGCGCATGGGTGTCCGTCCTTATCAAGAGTAATGACCGTGAAGCTCTAAAGACTAGTGAATAAAGAGACTATATGCCTGGAAAGAGGCCGGTCAATCACCATGTCCACGGTGTGTCGCTCGAGCAACGACGACGGCCCTGCCCCCGGGAGGGGACAGGGCCGTCGGTGTGGGAACTAGGTCTAGCGCTTGACCTTGGCCGTGCGCTTGGAGACCTTGATCGCCGTCGCGTAGCCGGACTTGGCGCCGGTCACCTTGACGGTGATCCGCTTACCCCGCTGAGCCGTCTTCAGCTTCAGGGTCGCCTTGCGGGCCTGCTTGATCACCTTGCCGTTGGCGAACCACTGGTAGCTCAGCCTGGTGCCGGCGGTCCAACGACCCGCACGAGCCTTGAGGATCTTGCCGACCTTCGCCTTGCCGGTGATCGTGGGCTGCGCTGCCGACAGGGCGCCCTTGGCGACCACGCGGGCCGGCGAGGTGGCCGAGGCGGTCGTGTAGCCCGCCTTGCGGCCGGTGACGGTGACCGTGAGGCGGCGCCCGGCGTCGGCGGGGGTGGCGGTGTAGGTGCGCTTGACGGCGCCACGGATGGAGGCGCCGTTGCGCTTCCACTGGTAGCTGAACGTCGTGCCCTTCGTCCAGGCACCGGTCCGGGCGCTGAGCGTCCCGCCGACCTTGACCGCGCCGGTGTACGCCGGGCGCCCGACGGTCAGCCTCTGCTTGACCGGAGGCACGGTGCCGCCGTCATCGGCCTTCGGGGTCAGCTTGATGATCTGGTTGTTGTCGGCCTTGTTGACCGCGTAGACCGAACCCTGGCCGTCCTCGTGGAGGTGGTTGGGCCGGGCCAGCGGCAGGTTGGCCACCCGGTTGCCGTCGACGTCGAGGACCGTGATGGTCGTGCCGCCGAAGTTGGCGACGTAGAGCAGCCGGTTCACCGGGTCGAAGGCGGAGTTCAGGGTCTGGGCGCCGGTCGCGATCTCCTTGACCGTGGTGCCCTCGGTCATGTCGTCGTTGAGCTGGGCGATCATCACCTCGTCGCTGACCTGGCTGGCGATGAACAGTCGGTTGGTGACCGCGTCGTACGCCACGCCGGAGGCGCCGCGGCTGTTGCTCGCGGTGAGGTCGGGCAGGTCGATGAGGTGCTCGTCCAGGGTCGCGGTGTCGATCACGATCGCCTTCTGGCTGGCCGAGCTGACCGAGAACAGCTTGCCGTTCGCGGCGTCGAGTTCCAGGCTCATCGGCGAGAACGTCGTCCGGGGGTATTCCGCGATGTTCTTGACGAACTCGTACTTCACCCCGTCGGCGTCCAGGTCGTCGGCCTCGAACACGCCGATGACGCCGTTGCCGGAGTTGCCCTCGCTGGCGGAACTGACGAACACGTAACCGTTGGCCGGGTCGGCGATCACGTCGCGCGAGTGCGTGATCGTGTTGGCCGGCAGCTGGGAGAGCAGGCTCAGGTCGTCCTGGGAGTAGACCGCGACCGTGTTCTGCCGGGTGTTGGTGACCCACACGGTGCCGTTGGTGTCGTCGACGCCGACGCCGTACTGCGCGAACCGGGCGCCCTCGGGGGCGCCGGTCGGGTCGACCGGGGCGGCGCGCTCGGAGTCGAGCACCTTCAGGGTGTCGGGGTCGAGCTTGTAGAGGTAGCCGTCCCAGCCGCCGGTCCCACTGAACGCGGCGGTGGCGTAGAGCGCGTCCTGAGTGGCGCTGTAGGCCGACTGGTACAGGCCCTGCGCGACGTCGCCGGAGCCGGTCTCCACCCGGTCGTACTTCGCCTCGCCGAAGGTTGTCGAGCTCGGGGAGACCTTCGAGGAGGTCCGGTAGGTCTGCGCGTACGGCTTGGACTGGCTCAGGGTGAGGTCCTGAGTGCCCAGGTACTCGCCGTCCGGCACGGTGACCGCGCCGGTTGCCACGCCCGAGGCGTCGGCGGTGATGCTCTGGTCGAGCAGGGCGATCTCGTCGCCATCGGCGGGGCTCGGGTCCAGCTCGACGCCCGCGAACTCCGCACCGGGGGTGAGATTCGAGACGGTGACGGTGCCGCTGCTGCCCACCGCCAGGCCGGCGAAGGCGATCGCCGGCTGGACGCTCACCTGGGCCACGCCGGGGTTCGCGGCGTCCCCGCCGGTGAGGACGAGTTGGTGCTCGCCCGCCGGGTAGGCGCCGATCGCGAACCGGGTCAGCGTGCCGGTGAGCGCACCCGACTCGTCGGCGGTGCCGCCGGTGGCCCAGGTGTAGGCCGTGCCGGTGGCACCGTCCTCGACGGTGACGGCCTGGCCGGGGGCGAAGCCGGAACCCGTGACCGACACGGTGACACCCGAGCTGCGGCCGGTGGCCGTGGTGGCGGTGGCGGTCACGGTCGGTGCCTGTGCCGCGTCCTCGCTCAGCGTGAAGTAGTCGCTGGTCTGGGAGGTGACTGGCGTGCTGGCCAGGAACCGGAGCCAGTGCTCGCCGGCTGCGGTGCCGGTTCCGCTGGTGCCGTCCGTCGACAGGTCGGCCAGGTCCTCGGGCACCGTGATCGAGCCGGACACGGACCCGTCGCCCTGGACCTGCGTGGTGGCGACGACGCCGCCCTCGCCGCCGGCGTACGCGCCGTCGTCGATCTTGACCGACAGCTTCTGGTAGGAGCCGGTGTCGTTGTTGTCATCGAAGCCGGTGCCGGCGAAGGACAGGGTCGAACCGTGGCTGGTCTGGACGGCGGAGGTCAGGTGGATCTCGCCCTCGCCCGTCGTGGGCCGCGGGTCGGCGGCCTGTGCCGGCGCCATGGTGAGGCAGCCGAGACCTACGGCGACGGCCGTGGCCGCGATGCCGGCGTGGGCGATCCGGACGCGCCCGGATCGCCGCTGAGTGGAAGTACTCACGGACTGTGCTCCTGAAGGATGGAAGTGAGGTCGCGGACCCGAGACGCGACCGATCATGAGGTGAGGCAAACCTAAATTAGAGCAGATGATTCGAGAACTCGCCACGGTGTGTCCTGTTTCACCCCCAGGTCCTGATCGCGGCGGATGGTCGTCGGGCCGGTGGTCCGGGGAGTGTGGATCGGCGCCGGCGCGGATCGGGCGTGGTCGATCGGTGGGTCCTTAGACTCCGGGTAGGTGTCGGAGGGAGTCGCCCTCGGCGTTCGGAAGGGAGTTCCCGTGGTCGCGCGAGGCGGCGAGAGGGCGCGCGCCACCGTGCGTCGGCTCCAGGACGACGTACGGCGCGGGCGCTGGCCGGTCGACGGCCAGATCCCCACCGAGGCCGAGCTCGCCGCCGAGTTCGGGGTCGGCCGGAGCACGATCCGTGAGGCCGTCAGCAGGCTGGCGCACCTCGGCATGCTCGAGCCGGCGCCGGGCCGGGGCACCTTCGTGCGGTCCTTGGTCCCGCTGCGAGGGATCCTCTCCGACTTCGCGGCCGAGCACTCCTGGGCCGACATCTTTGCGGTCCGCCGGGGGCTCGAGGCCCAGGCCGCCTACCTGGCCGCTGCGAACATCGACGAGGACGGCGCTGCGCGGCTGCGACTCGCTCATGAGGCGGATACGCCGGGGGCGGAGGGCGCCCTGTCCGGGAAGGTGCCGGGGCGGTTCCACGCGATCATCGTCGAGCTGAGCCGGAACGAGCTTCTCGCCGAGCTGCACACCGGCATGATGAGTGCCCTGCAGCGGGGGGTCGCGACGGGTCAGATCGCGCCCAGCCAAGGTGCTGAGCAGCGGCGGGCGGACCATGCCGCGGTGCTCGCGGCGATCGCTGCGGGCAGGCCGGAGGCGGCGGCGTCCCTGGCCGCGGCCCATGCCGAGGACGACTTCAGGGTCACCGGACCTGGTTCAGCGGGTTCCTGAGCCCCGCACCCGGAGGACGGGGCGGGTGTTCCATCGGTGTGAGACGGGCCACCGCCGTGCGGCAATACATCAGACCGCTGTTAGGATCCCCTTACTCAATTGGTTCGTCGCGTGTTCTCGGCACGCCGCGGCCGACCGATCGTCTGAGATGAATGTGCTGACCCATGACTGCTCCCCGTCGCGCCGCCCGAACGGCGCTCGCCGTGCTCGCCCTGCTCATCCCCCCGGCCCTCGCGGCCTGCGGTGACACCTCCACCTCGGTCGCCGCGGGCGAGACCCGGACCGTGGTCGATGTGGAGGGGACCGAGATGGAGGTCCCGGTCGATCCGCAGCGGGTGGTCACGCTCAGTGAACCGACCCTCGACGGCGTCCTGGCCCTCGGAGTCACCCCGGTGGGCACGGTCAGCGGACGCGGCCAGAGCTCGGTGCCGAGTTACCTGGCCGATGAGGCCGGAGAGATCCCGCTGCTCGGCGGTGTCGCCGCGCCCAACTACGAGAAGATCGCCAACGCCGACCCCGACCTGATCCTGGTCGACGGCACCTCGATCAACAACAACCCCGAGGCGATCGGCGTGCTGCGCAAGATCGCGCCCACCTTCTACACCGGCTACGCCGGGGGCGACTGGCGGGCCAACTTCGAACTCGTGGCGGAGGCGCTCAACGAGAAGGAGCCGGCCACCGCCGTGCTCGCCGAGTACGACGCCAAGGTCGCCGAGGCGAAGAAGGACCTGACCTCCTACGCCGACGACACCTTCTCGGTCGTGCGTTGGCAGGGTTCCTCGGCCGCGATGATCCTCAAGGAACTGCCGGCGGGGATGGCGCTGAGCGACCTCGGCCTCCAGCGGCCCGGCCCGCAGGACAAGAGGGGGCGGGGCCACAGCGAGCCCGTCTCGCTGGAGAACATCGCGACCATCGACGCCGACTACATGTTCTTCGGCACCCTGGGGGGCTCGTCCAACGCAAACCCGGACGCCGGTGGCGCCGCCGACCTGACCGGAGCCCAGCAGGCCCTGGCACAGGCCGAGGAGGTGCCGGGGTTCAGCACGCTGGCGGCGTACCGGACCGGTCACATCTACCCGGTGGACGGTTCGCTGTGGACCTCGACCGGCGGGCCGATCCTGATGTCGCGGATCGTGGACAACGTGACGGGGATCCTGGCGTGAGGCGGCTCCTCGCCCTGCTCCTGGGTGCCGGGCTGACCCTGCTGCCGGCCACGGTCGCGATCGCGCCCGCCCAGGCGGCCGAACCCACCTGTGCCTCGGGTGCACAGGCCACGGTGACGATCGAGGATCCGACGGTCAGCCTCGGCGGGACCCTGCGGATCTCGGGTCGGGGCTGGTGTCACCCCGACGGTGGCGGCAGCGTGGTCGGGGTCAAGATCGACGAGGGCGGATTCTCCCGCACCGACGACTCGGTGCACGCGAACAAGACGATCTGGGCGATCGTCGAGGCTCGTGGCGACGGCACCTTCGAGGCCGGGATCGAGCTTCCGGATGGCACCGCGCAGAGTTCGACCCCGGCCTTCACCGCGGGCTCCCACACCCTCCGCCTCCTCAGCGGATCGCTGAAGCCGGGGGATGCGGGCCGCACCCTGCAGTCCGGGAGCTTCGCCGTTCGCGGAGACAGCGACCCGGAGCCCCCCGCCTGGGCCGCCCAGACCCTGACCGGTGGCGGGGCCACCGCCTGGGTCGAGGACGCCGTCGAACCCGGTGGTGCCCTCCGCATCCGGGGTTCGGGGTGGCGCAAGAGCAGCGGGTCGGGCGGGTCGACGGTGGTGGTCAAGCTCAACTCCGCGACCGGCCAGTTCACTCGCTCCGGCACGGGCGTGATCGATGGTGACGCCACGATCTGGGCACGGTTCACCGCGGCGGCGGACGGGTCCTTCGACCGTAGTCTCGACCTGCCCGGCGGCCTGGGCAGGGGTGACTTCCTCACCGTGTCGCTGTTCAGCGGCAAGTTCGCCGCCGGCGACGTCCAGCGCACCATCACCAGCACCCCGCTCGCCGTCGCCGGGGATCGCGGCAGCTCGGCCGGTGGAGGGTCGGACGTCACCTGCGTCCCCACCACGGACAGCCCCAGCGTCTCGATCGAGACTCCGACGGTCTCGCTGGGCGGGACCCTGACCATCTCGGGCGCCGGCTGGTGCAACCCCGCCGGCGGGGGCTCCAAGATCGGGGTCAAGATCGACGAGGGCACCATCAACCACGTCGACACCTCGCTGCATGCCAACACCAGCATCTGGGCGATCGTGCAGGCCGGGCACCGGGACGGCACCTTCACCGCCCACATCACGCTGCCGGACGGGACCACCGGCACCTCGCTGCCCGCGATCGGCCGGGGAGCCCACACCCTGCGGCTGCTCTCCGGCTCGCTCGTCGCGGGCGACACCGTGCGCAGCGTCGAGTCCGGTGAGTTCGTGATCGGTTCCTACCGGCCCACTGCTGCACCGGACCCGCTCCCGGCCGGCGCCCTCACCGCGGGCAGTGCGCACGGCGTGTCCGCCACGGTCTCCGGTGCCCGGTTGACCGTCCGGGTTCCCCGCGGGGCGGCAGGCGACTGGATCTTCCTGTCCGCGATGGCTCCGGACGGATCGCCGCGTTACCCGTGGGGCGAGCAGTGGTTCCGCCTCGGTGCGGGTGGCACCTTGGTCACCGGTCTCGGCGGTACGCCGGTCCAGGGGCCGCACCGGTTGGTGCTGCAGAGCGGTGCCCAGGGGCACGTCGGCGAACTCGTCGGCTGGGCCTCGGTCACCTTCCCGGGCGAGGCGAGTTCGCCGGACGGGACCGGCCCGGACGGCGGCTCCGACCCGAACGGTTCCGACCACGATGAGGGTTCCGACCCCAAGGGCGGCGGCGACGACGACGGCTCCGGTGACGAGGACGAGCAGGCGGCCCCCTCGCCAGGGGGCACGCTCACCCCCGACGCGGACCCGGCGACCGATCCGGCCACGCCCCCCGGCCTCACCGACCCGAAGCCGCCGGTGAGGTCATACGACGACCTCGACCCCGTCGACCGGCTCGATTCGTCGCTCGAGGGCACGGTCGTCACCGTGCTGCTCCAGCGCGAGGTCGCCAGCCTGGTGAAGAAGGCGGAGAAGCCGCCCGAGGGACCGCTGTTCGTGCACGTGTACGCCGAGAAGGAGATCCTGCCCGCCGGCTGGGTGCGCCCCGGTGCGAAGGGGAAGCCGGCGACACGGATCACGGTCGACCTCGCGAAGCTCCCGGTCGCGCCGTACCGACTGACCCTCCAGGACGCCGAGGGTGAACTGATCGGCTGGGCCGAGGCCGACCTGACCGGCGGCGTCACCGGGACACCGGAGACAGATGCGTCGGCGCCCGTCACGACGGAGCAGATCCGGCAGATCGCCGGCTGGTTCTCGGCCACGGACGGGTGGATGCTCGGCCTGGCAGCTGCGCTGCTGACCGGCCTCGGGCTCGGTCTGCTGATGCGACCTCGCGGAGGTGCCCGGTGAGGGCCGTGCGGCGGCCCCTGCTGGCGTACGCCGCCGGACTGGCTGCCGTGCTGCTGACCATCACCGCCCTCGCCGTACCCGCCTCGGCGATCCCCGACGGCGGTGCCAGCCCGGACACTCCCGGCACCTCGGCCTCGGTCTCCGGCGGCAGCGTCGTCCCGGGCGGGACGATCGGGTTCCGGGTCTCCGGCTTCCCTGCGGGGGAGACCGTCTACATCAAGATCGACGACGGTCTCACCTGCTCGAGCAAGTCGGTGCACGGCGCCTGCGTGGTCCACCAGCAGGCCATCCCCGGGGGCGGGACGGTGAGCGGGTCGTTCGTCCTGCCGACCGACATCAAGCCCGGCCGGCACTGGCTGCGCTTCCTGGCCAGCGAGGAGCTGACCAAGGGCGGGAAGTACGTCGGGACTCAGGGCTACACCTGTCGCGGCAACACCGACTTCACCGTGGTCGCGGGCGGCTCGGGAGGGACCAGCACCGCCGATGGTTCGGCCGACTCGGGCGACCCGGGCGACCCGGGCAACTCGGGTACGTCGACCGACCCCGGCAGCACGGAGGAGTCCGAGTCGACCGGGAGCGACCCGAGCACCACCGACCAGCAGAGTTCACCGACCGGTGACACCCCATCGGGCGAGGAGACCGGGGCCGACCCGGGGTCGGTCGGGGGGACGGACCCCGATTCGATCGAGGCCGGCGCCGCACTGACCGTGTCGAAGCCCTCGAAGAAGGAGCGGGCCCGGCTGGTCTCGGCCGCGGCCGAGCCGGCGGACACCGTCGTACCCGTCGCGGACGACACCGAGGGGCAGGCCGCTGCGGCGGTCGCCGCGGACCGCTTCCCCTGGATCGGCACCGCCGGACTGCTGCTGGTGGCGGGCATCGTGCTGGGCATCCTCCTCGGTCGGCGGCGTCATGGGTGATGGGCTGACTGCCCGCACCTCCCGCCGCTGGACCGTCCTGGTCGTCGCCGCCGTGATCATGGTGGTGGCGGTGCTGCTGAGCCTGTCGGTGGGTAGCAACCGGCTGCCGGTGACCGAGGTGTGGGACCTGCTGCTCCACCCGGACGGGTCGACCGAGTCGGCCGCGATCCACGGCCAGCGGCTCCCCCGGACCGCGGTCGCGGTCGCGGTCGGGGCCGCGCTCGGGCTGGCCGGCGCCCTGATGCAGAGCCTGACCCGCAACCCGCTGGCCGACCCCGGCATCCTGGGGATCAACGCGGGCGCCTCGCTGACGGTCGTGCTCGCGGTGGCGGTCACCGGGCTCACCGGGATCTGGTTCTACCTCTGGTTCGCCTTCGCCGGGGCCGCGGTCACCTCGGTCGGCGTCTACCTCCTGGCGGGGACCGGGCGGCACAGCGCCACCCCGGCCCGGCTGGCCCTGGCCGGCGTGGCGGTCAGCGCGGCGCTGGTCGCGATCACCCAGACCGTGATCCTGGCCGACCAGCAGGCGTTCAACGAGTTCCGGCTCTGGGTGGCAGGCTCGCTGGAAGGGCGTGGCTGGACCGAACTGAGCGCGATCACCCCGTTCCTGCTCGTCGGACTGGTGATCGCGGTCCTCATCGGCCCCGCCCTGAACGCCCTCGGGCTGGGGGATGAGACCGGCAGGGCCCTCGGCGTGCGCGTGCCCTGGACCCGCAGCCTCGCCATGGTGGCGGTCACGCTGCTGTGCGGCGCCGCGACCGCCGCGGTCGGGCCCATCGCCTTCGTCGGCCTGGCGGTGCCCATGCTCACCCGGGCCGCGGTCGGCCACGACCTGCGCTGGATGACCCCGCTCTGCCTGCTGCTCGGCGCCTCCTGGCTCCTGGTCGCGGACACCCTCGCCCGGGTGGTCACCGCCCAGGAGGTGGCCGCGGGGGTCATCGCCGCGCTGCTCGGCGGGCCGGTCTTCGTCGCCGTCGTACGTCGTCGCAAGGTGCCGGCGCTGTGAGCGCGATCGGGCAGGGGCGACTGGTCACCTGGCGACGCGGTCACCGCTCGGTCAGGTTCTCCCGCCGATCGGCCTGGGTGGCCCTGGCCACCTGCGGGGTCGTGCTCGTCCTGGCGGTGGTGGGGCTGATGATCGGCGACTACGACGTCTCGGCCGGCCAGGTGCTGGCCGCGCTCGGCGGCGGCGGCACCGACCCGCTGGCCAGCTACTTCGTCACCGAGATCCGCCTGCCGCGGGTGGTCGCGGCGATCCTGGTCGGGATCGCCCTCGGGGTCGCCGGCAGCCTGTTCCAGATGGTCTCCGGCAACCCGCTGGGAAGTCCGGACATCCTCGGCTTCACCACCGGGGCGGCCACCGGCGCGCTGATCCAGATCATCGTCGTCGGGGGCGACACCGACGCGGTCGCACTGGGGGCGCTGGTCGGCGGCCTGCTCACCGCGGCGCTGGTGCAGGTGCTGGTGCGGCCACACGGACTCACCGGCACCCGCCTGGTGCTGGTCGGCATCGGCGTGGGCAGCACCCTGGGGGCGATCAACACCCTGCTCGTCGCGGAGGCCTCGCTGGTGGCTGCCCAGACCGCGGCCCAGTGGCTGGCCGGCTCGTTGAACACGGTGCTGTGGCCGCGCACCACGATGCTCGCCGTCGCCGTCGCCGTCCTGTCGGCGTGCGCGGTGACCATCGCTCGCGCGCTGCACCTGCTCCCGCTGGGCGACGATACCGCCCGGGCGGTCGGCGTACCGGCGCAGCGGATCCGGACGTCGGCGGTGGTGATCGCGGTCGCCATGGTGAGCGTCGCGACCGCGGTCACCGGCCCGATCGCGTTCGTGGCCCTGGCCGCGCCGCAGGTCGCGCGCCGGCTGGCAGGCACGCCCACGCCCGGCATCGTGGGGCCCGCCCTGACCGGCGCGTTGCTGGTGCTGGGCAGCGACCTGATCGCCCAGCGACTGCTGGCCCCGACCGAACTCGCCGTCGGTGTGGTCACCGGCGCGCTGGGAGGCATCTATCTGATCGTGCTGCTCGCGGTCGACTGGAGGAAGAGATGAGCATGCGGCTGAGGTCCGAGGAACTGCGCGTCGCGTACGCCGGCAGGCCGGTCCTGCACGGCCTCGACGTCGAGATCCCCGATGGCGTGATGACCGTGATCGTGGGGCCGAACGCCTGCGGCAAGTCCACCCTGTTGCGCACCCTCGCCAGGATGCTCTCGCCGGAGTCGGGTCGGGTGCTGGTCGACGGCCGCCCCACCGGCGAGTACGGCACCAAGGAGCTCGCCCGGACGCTCGGCCTCCTCCCGCAGTCGCCGACCGCCCCGGACGGGATGCGGGTGGCCGACCTGGTGGCCAAGGGCCGGTTCCCGCACCAGAGCCTGCTGCGCCAGTGGTCGCGCGCGGACGAGGCCGCCGTCCGGGCGGCGATGGCCGCGGCCAACGTCACCGACCTGGCCGAGCGTGCCGTCGACGAACTCTCCGGCGGCCAGCGCCAGCGGGTGTGGCTGGCGATGGCGCTGGCCCAGGAGACGCCGCTGCTCCTGCTGGACGAGCCGACGACGTACCTCGACATCGCCCACCAGCTCGAGGTGCTCGAGCTCGCCCGCCGGCTGGCGCGCGAGGGACGGACCGTGGTCTGTGTCCTGCACGAGCTCCACCTCGCCTTCCGCTACGCCGACCACCTGATCGTGATGGCCCAGGGCGAGATCGTGGCCTCCGGCGACCCGCGCGAGATCGTGACCGCCGAGCTGGTCGAGGAGGTCTACGACCTGCCCTGCCAGGTGGTCACGGACCCGCTGAGCGGTACGCCGATGATCCTGCCGTTGGTCGGCACCCCCGCCGCCGGTCGACCTACCCCCGGGAGCGGGTGAGCCGGAGGATCTGGTCGCTGCCACCGAGGGTGGACACCAGCACCCCATCGCGCCCGTCGGCACGCACGTGGTGGGCGTGGGTGAGGGGGATCCGGTGCAGCAGTCGACCGCGCGCGGAGAGCACCGACACGGTGGTGTCGGGGGTGCTGTTCTGGGCGAAGTCGGTCACGTACACGCGTCGGTGCCTCCGCTCGAACGCGACCGAGAGGGCACCCGGGCCGGTCCGGGTCGCCGCGATCCTGCGGCCGGCGTAATCGGTCACCAGCAGAATGCCGTCGTCCTGGGAGGTGATGTAGAGGCGGCGGGCGCGGGGGTCGACCGCCACGCCGGACGGGCCGGCGCTGCCGGTGTCGGGCAGATCGAGCTCGACCACCCGGTGCCGCAGGGTCCGGGTGTCGATCGACATCGCGCGAGGGGTGCTCAGGCTGACCGTCCAGATCTTCCCGGTGGACGGGTCGGAGGCCAGGCTCATCGGGGAGAACTCACTGCGCGGAAGAACGCCGGTCTCGCCGATCTTCTCGAACCGGACACCGTCGCCGTCCTCGTCGTCTCCCTCGAAGACGCTCACCGAGCCGGTCCCCTCGGTGGTCGGCGCGGCCGAGGTCACGAAGACCCGACCGGTGACGGGGTCGTGCTGGACGTCGCGGGCACCGGGGACAGTGCCGAGGGGATGGGTGTGCAGCGGCCGGAGGGTGTCCTGGTCGACCACGGAGACGGTGTCATCGCGGCTGTGGGTGAGCCACACCGTGCCGTGCTGGTCGTCGACGCCGACGCCGTACGCCGCCAGGGGCAGCTCGGGCGCGGACGGGGCGGCCGGAGGGCTGACCGAGTCGAGCGGGGTGAGCGTCTCCCGGTCGAGCCGGTGCAGCCGGGAGACGCCACCCCCTGCCGTGGTGGCGTAGACGACTCCCCGCTCGGTGCTGACGGCGGTCTGGTAGAGCCCCTGGCCGAGTGCTCCCGGAGGCGAGCTCGTCACGATCTCGGTGCCCTGGGTCGCGGGGGCAGCGGACTCGTTGCCGGCTGGCGCGGGCCCGCCGTCCGCCGCGACGGACGGCGCCATGATCGGCAGCAGGGTCGACCCCGCGAGGACGAGCAGGCCGCGAGGAGGGCGCCGTCGATGCGGCGGTGGGACGGACCGGGTGAGGGCATGCAGCACGAAGAGACCTCCCGAGAGATCGAGGTGACCGGACGGAGTCGACGTGACTCCGATTCCACCGCCTCGGACGAACAAGGTTAGGCTTGCCTTCATATCAGGCTGTTCCTTCTCGTCTCCCCACCGGGGGCCGCCGAGGGGAGACCCGCTCGCCGCGCACCGCGGTCCGCTGCCGCCGATGCCGGCGTACTAACGTTCCACCGCCCCTGCCCCGACCCGAGATGACCTCCTCCGCGATGATCCCGCCACGTCCCCGCCCGCCCAAGGTGCCCCGACCCACGCCCGTGCCGCGGGTCCGGAGCGACCTGATCGACCGACTGGCGCCCGAGGACGTGCCCATGTTCTGGGAGCAGATCGCGCGCACCCTGCCGCTGGTCGAGGAGACCGGCGTGCCCGGCGAGGCGGTCGTGACCTTCTGCTGGCGCGACCACGACGCGGAGCAGGTACTGCTCTTCGCCAACCGGCTGACCGACGAGACCGACCTCGATGCCACCCTGCTGGAACGCAAGGGCGACACCGACCTGTGGCACGCGTCCTTCGCGATGGCCTCGGACTGGCGGGCAAGTTACGCCTTCCTCGTCCAGCGCCCGGGGGAGCAGGCGCCCTGGGTGGTCGGTGACCAGGTCAGCCTGCGCGGAGCCCTCGACCAGGGCCGGACCGACCCCCGCAACCCCGAGACCTGCCCCGGCAGGCACGGCGCACTCCGATCCGTCTGCGCACTGCCCGACGCCGCGCCGCAGCCCTGGCTCGCACCGCGTGCGGACGTCGAACGGGGCAGCATGCACGAGGACCTCGGCCCCGACGGACGCCGGGTCTGGCTCTACGACCCGGCGGCCTTCACCACGGCCGAGCCGTTGCCGCTGCTCGTCGTGCTCGACGGCGAGGTCTGGGCCGAGACGCACGACCTGGCCACCACCCTCGACAACCTCCAGGCCGACGGCACCGAGCCGCTGCGGGCCGTCTTCCTCGACGCCGGCGACCGGGACCAGCGCTGGGCCGAACTCTCCAACGACGGCGCCGGGGTGGAGTACGTCGTCGAGCGACTGGTCCCGTGGGTGGCCGATCGCCGCGGCGTCCGTACCGACCAGGTGGGTGTGGCGGGTCAGAGTCTCGGCGGACTCACCGCGCTGCGAGCAGGCCTGCTCCGTCCCGACGCCGTGGCGTGGGTGGCCAGCCAGAGCGCCTCCCTGTGGCAGGACGACCTCGCCGTCGCCGTCGACAAACTGGCCGGCGCCGAGCGGACGCCGCGCATCCACCTCGCCCACGGACTCCAGGAATGGGTGCTCGCCGGTCCCCACCGCGAACTCGCCGAGCGCCTCCGCGCGGCCGGTGTGGGGGTCACCGAGGCGTCGTACAACGGTGGCCACGACGACGCCTGGTGGCGCGGAGCACTGGCCGACGCCGTCCGCTGGGCCGCGGAGCCGATCTGACGGCTCCGGGCCGGGCCGGGCTGAGGGCTCCGGGTCGGGCTGAGGGCTCGCCGGGTCAGCGGCTGCCGGCACAGGCCTCGGCGGGAGGGGAGGTGCCGGCGCCGACCCGGACGACGACCACGCGCAGGCACACCCGGCCCTCGGCGGGCCGGACGACCGAGGTGGCGCGAGTGCGCTGCGACTCCTGGGTGCTCGGGTCCGTCCACTGGTAGGTGTCGTCGGCGAGCGGGGTCTCGGCGGGCGACCAGGTGAACCGGTAGCCGCGAGGCACGGTCGCCACCGAGATCTCGGGAGCCGGTGGCGGCGCAGGGTCGGCCAGCGGCGAGCCGGGCGTGGTCAGGGCCGAGGAGGGTGTGGTCTCCTCGGTCGGCTCCTCCGACTCATCACCACCACGGACCACGAGCGTCACCAGGAGCGCCAGCGCGGCGACCACGCCGAGCGCTGCCCAGAGCACTCCGCGCGACGAGCGGGGGGGCTCCTCGAGGTCGCCGTCCGCGGGGGCGGCCCCCGAACCGGTGACGCTGCCGCTGCCCTGGACGAACGTGCTCGGCTTGAAGACGGTGGCGTCCTCGGGGTTGTCCTCGGCCGCGGGCGCCGCGAACCCCCGGGACTCCTCCACCGCGAGGGGGGTGCGCGCATACCCCATCGAGCTCTCGATCTGCTGCAGGGAGCGGGCCAGTTCGAGCGCCGACCGGGGCCGCTGGTCGGGCTGCTTGGCCAGGCACTGCGCCAGCAGTCGCTCCAGCGCCGGCGGTACGTCGGGCCGCTGGGTCGCGGGTGCGGGCGTGTGCAGGATGCGGGTGGCGAGGGCGCGCGAGGAGTTGTCGCCGTGCGGCACGGAGTACGGCGAGCGGCCGACCAGCAGGTTCCACAAGGTGGCGCCCAGCGAGTAGACGTCGGAGGCGACCGTGCCGTTGGAACGGCCGTCGATCATCTCCGGCGGGGCCCACGGGTAGGACATCCGGACCTCGGTGTCCGCATGGACCTCGGCGATCCGTCCGGCGATGCCGAAGTCGGTGAGCGCGGGCTCCTGGTAGGTCGTCACCAGCACGTTGCTCGGCTTGATGTCGCGGTGCAGGATGCCCGACCGGTGCGCGGTCTCCACGGCGCTGGCCAGCTTCACGCCGGTGGCCAGGACGTCGACCACCGACATCGGGGCGGTGCGGACCCTCACCCCGAGGTCGGGGGGAGGGCAGAAGCGCATCACCAGGTAGGGCCGGCCCTCGACCTCGCCGGCGTTGAGGACGTTGACGATGTAGGGGTGGTCGGCCAGGTGCGCCATCGCGTCGGCCTCGCTGCGGAACAGTTCCTTCTCCCGCGCGGTGAAGGAGATGTCCGGGCGCACGATCTTGATCGCCACCCGCTGCTTGGGCCACTGCTGCTCATAGAGATGGACGTCCGCGAAACCGCCGGAGCCCAACGGCTGCACGTAGGTGAAGCCGGGGATCTGCGGGGCGGTCACGGATGGCGGTCCTTGCTGTGCGGTGGCGGGGTCGGCGCGCCGTACGCCGGGGGCGCGGGCTGTGGTCCGGGGGGCGGCCCGGTCAGGGGAGGCCCACTGGGCGGCGGCCCGCCGGGCGCCGGCGACGGCGGCCCCGATGGTACGGCGAGGTCCAGACCGGTGCGGAAGGTGACCGTGTAGTCGTCGCCGAGCAGGAGTCGGTGGTCGTTTTCGAGGATCACCGTGTCGTAGGGGCGCAGCCGCTCGGGTGCGCGTCCCGGCACGAGCAGGGTGGTGCCGGCGCGGGAGCCGAGGTCGCGGGCGAGCACCAGCCAGCCGTCCAGGGTGATCTGGACGTGCAGGCGGGACAGGTGGGTGGCCTGATCGGGCAGTCGCACCAGGTGCGGCCAGGCCTCGCCGTCGGGGAGCGGCCGTGGTTTGCGGCCGAGCACGACGCCGCGGTCGAGGAGCAGTTGTTGGCCGTCGGGCAGGCCCAGGACGCCCAGCGGCGGCCGGGGCACCCGGGACGGCGGTTGTTCGGCGACGGGTCCTCCGCAGGTCCGGCACACCGAGGAGTGCGCCGGGGTGTAGTGCCCGTTGTCGCACCGCACCGCCTGGACGGTCTCGCCGGTGGCATGGCTCAGGTGGTCCGTGGGCGGTTCGGCGCCGCGCGCCTGGGTGTGCCCGTCATGGTCGTCGGGGTGCCAGGACGGCTCGGGCAGGGAGGGACCGGTCGATCCCGGTGGCGCCGCCGACCCCGCGATCCCGGCGGCGCCGGGCGGCCCGTCGACCGGTGGCGGTGGATCGGTGGGCGGGGAGGTCGCGGGCGCGCTGGGCGCGGGACGCGGCCCGGTGCGCACCCGGGTGTGCCCGACCCGACCCTCACCGGACCGGTCGGCGTCGTGCGCCGTACCGGAGTGGGGGCCGGTCTGGGGGCCGGTGGCTCCGGACTCCGGCGCGGAGCGCGGTGAGCGCTGGGTGTCGTGCCCGGGGTCGTGCTCGGGGTCGAGTACCGGGTGGGCGGCCGTGTCGTGCACGGTCTCGTGGGTGCCGGCCAGGTCGGGGGCGGTGGCGTGCAGGATGGCGTCGGGGATGCCGTCGATGAGGGCACCGGCGCCCGCGGCCGGGGCGCCCACGCCCCCGGTGGCGCTCTCCCGACCGCCGCCGGACCCGCCCGCGATGGCCGCTGGGGCAGGACGGGTGAGGGTGATGCGGACGCTCGCGGCCCCCACGACCCCGGAGGCCAGCGGAAGCTCGCGGGCCCGGTCGTGGGCCCGGTCCAGCACCAGTTCGACGGCCTCACCGCGTTCGGCGAGGCCGGCGTCGCCGCGGATCACTCGCCCGACGCCGACCGCCTGCCGCGCGTCCAGATCGATCACGACCACCGAGGAGGCGCCCAGCATCGCCGCGAGGTCGGCGACCGCCTCGGGATCGGGGATGCGCGGTCCCACCAGGGCGTCCCAGAGCTGTTGCGCCGTACCGGGGTCGGGTGGTGAGTCGGCGAGCAGCCAGCGGCTCCCGTCGCCGAGCAGCAGCCCGCCGCCCGGCACGTAGCCCGCCCGCATGCTCATCCCCACTTCCCCCCGGGTCCGGTCGCCGCCGGTGCTCCCGTCCATCCGATCACACTGCCGTCGGACCCGACACCGGCATGGTAGGTGGCCGCGAGTGGGCGCTGGGTGACCGGGCCGCGTCCGACCCACCAGGCGCGCCGTGGGTGGGCGCGACCTGTCCCGTACGTCGGCAGAGCCGATCGCGGGCGCAGGGCGATCGAGGGTGGTCGATAGCGTGACGTTGGCGGTTGGAGGCGCTGAGCTTTACCCTCGCCTCGCGTATGCCGTCGCCGAGCGAGCCGCGACGACGACGCCGACGAACTCTGTGAGGTGGGGACATGGCGCGCAGCAGCCGCGGTCGCGCCGTGTCCCTGGCTCCCTATCTCGCGCTGTTGATCGTGGTGGCCGGGCTTTCGTGGGTGGCGGTGCGTGCTGACGGCTATCAGGCCCACGACCCCGAACTCCACGACGGCGGGGTGTGGGTGACCAACACCGCCGATGGCTTCTACGGTCGGATGAACAAGCCGATCAACCAGTTGGACAGCGCCATCCCGGCGGAATTGGGCAGCACCCCGGATGTGGTGCAGGACGGCGCGGCGGTGGTCGCGGTCGATCCCGGGCAGGGCAGCATCACCGCCATCGACCCCGGCCAGGTCGAGATGGTCCAGGGCGAACGCGCGGTCCTGCCGGCCGACGCCGCCGTGCAGTTGGCCGGTGGCACGGTGGCGGTGCTGGACCCGGCGAGCGGACAGCTGTGGGCCCAACGGGTGGACCCGGTCGCACAGCATCCGACGGTGAGCGCACTGGACTCGCAGACGGACCCGACCGCGGAGCTGGGTGGCGATGCCGCCCTGGCAGTGAGCCGGGACGGTGATGTCGTCGTACTCTCCGCCGCCGAGGACCAGCTCACCGAGCTGTCCGCCGGCGAGAGCGGCCTGCAGCCCGCGGACCCGCAGGACCTCGAGTCGCCGGTCGGTGCCGGCTCGACGGTCACCACCGTCGGCGACACCGCGGTGGTGCTGGACCGGGAGTCCGGCACCCTGAGCGTGGTCGGTGGTGGCACGAGTCAGCTGGCGCCGGATGCGGTGCTGCAGCAGCCCGGTCCGGATGCAGGCAGCGTGCTGGTGGCCGAGGGCGACCGTCTGGTCTCGGTCGACCTGGCCTCGGGTGAGGCCGAGGTCATCGCCGACGGTGCCGCCGGTACGCCGGCCCAGCCGGTGCGCCTGGGGGCGTGTGTGTTCGGGGCCTGGTCCGGGGCGGACGGGTACGTCGCCCAGCGCTGTGGCGACGAGGACACGGCGATGAACACGCTCGGGGCGGGCAGCAGCGACCTGGTGTTCCGGGTCAATCGGGGCGAGATCGTGCTCAACGACCGGTCCAGCGGCCGGGTGTGGGACCTCGACACGGACGCACCGACCCGGATCGACGACTGGGAGTCGTTCAAGAAGAAGACGGTCGACACCGAGGACGACAAGCAGCAGGAGGACGAGACCACCTCGGGTGACCGGCGTCCGCCCAAGGCCGAGGACGACCAGTTCGGCGCCCGCCCGGGTCGGACCACCGTGCTCTACCCGCTGGACAACGATGCGGCTCCCCAGGGCCGGCTGCTGTCGGTGCAGTCGCTGGACCAGCCCTCGGATCCCGACACCGAACTGACCATCAGCCCGAACGGGCAGACCGTCCAGATCCGGCTGCCGCAGGGCGCGACCCGGCCGGTCACGTTCGCCTACCACGTGGACGACGGCCGCGAGGGCGTGTCGGACCAGGCCCAGGTGACCGTGACGCCGAGACAGGACGGGGAGAACGAGGTCCCCGCCCTCCGGGAGGGCTTCGAACCGGAGACCTGGTCGGTGCCGGCCGGAGGCGTGCTGGAGATCCCGGTGCTGCCGGACTGGCGCGACTACGACGACGGCGACCCGATCAGCGTGGCCGCGGCGACCGCGGAGCGCGGAGACCGGACCGGTGCCACCGCGCGCGTCACCGGGAGCGGCCGGATCCGGTTCACCGCTCCCGCTCAGCGCGGTGATTCCACGATCAGCTACCAGGTCAGTGACGGGGTCGGGGAACCGGTGGAGGAGTCCGTCCGGGTCCGGGTCCAGGATCACCGGGACCGGCAGGCGGTGGCACCCTCGGCGCAGCCGGACGTGGTCAGCGGCGAGGTGGGCAAGCCGATCCTCATCCGTCCACTGGCCAACGACCATCCCGGCTCCGACCCGACCACCCCCGACGCCGAGCTGGTGCTGGCCGGGCAGGTGGCCTCGCCCGGCGGTGCCCGGGTGAGCACCGACCTGGTCGAGGGGACGGTGACCCTGCGGGCGAACTCACCACGGACCTACTTCCTCGACTACGACGCGGCGTACGGCAACTCGCAGTTCTCCCGGGCGAAGATCCGCGTCGACGTACGGCCGGCGCAGAACCCGCCCCGGGACCCGGTGGCGATGCCGGACCAGGTCACCCTGTCCGGTCAGGCGCCCACGCTGGTGGACGTGCTGGCCAACGACGTCGACGCCGCCGGCCGGGTGCTCACGGTGCAGGGCGCGCAGGCAGCCGACGACGCCGACCTGGACGTCTCGGTCGTCGAGGGTCGCTGGGTGCGGATCGCCGCCCGGCAGCCCCTGCTGGGCGCCGGCAGCCGGGTCGTGCACTACACCCTGAGCAACGGTGCCAACTCCGGTGTCACCGGTGATGTGATGGTCAGCCAGCGGCCCCGGCCCGAGGACAACACCCCCGTCACGGAGGTGGACCGGGTGACGGTACGCGCCGGCAGCGCGGCCGCGATCCCGGTGCTGGACAACGATTTCAGCCCCGCCGGCGACCCGCTGCGGCTGGTCGACGATGTCGCCGAGGCCGAGGCGGGTCAGCTGGTGGTGCGGCCGCCGGGTGACGAGGAGGTGCCGCTCGGGCAGGCCTATGTCACCGGTCGGGTGGTGAAGTACGTCGCCCCCACCGTGCGCGAGACGACGACGTACACGATCGGCTATCAGGCGACCAACTCGGCCGGTGAGGTGGCGCCCGGAAGCGCCGAGGTCACGGTGCTGCCGGCCGAGGACAACCGGCCGCCGGAGCCGCCGCTGCTGGAGGGTCGGGTGATGGCCGGCGGCGAGGTGACCCTGCGGCTGCCCGGCGCCGAGGTCGACCCGGACGGCGATCCGGTGACGCTGACCTCGATCTCGGTGCCGCCGAAGCTGGGCCGGATCCTGTCATCCGGCGCCAACTCGCTGGTCTACGAGGCCTTCCCGGGGAGTACCGGCACCGACGAGTTCTCCTACCGCGTCGAGGACCCGCAGGGCGCCGAGGCCGAGGGGACGGTCCGGGTCGGTGTGACCGAGCCGGCCGAGGTCCAGGCCCCGCTGGCGGTGGACGACACCGCCCGGGCCGCACCCGGCCGCAGGATCGTGGTGGACGCGCTGGCCAACGACCACGTCGCCGAGGGTGACCGGGTCAGCATGGAGCTGGTCGACCCGCCGGAGGGCGTGTCCCTGGACGGCACGACCGGGCCGGTCTCGGTCCGGGTGCCGAACGGCGGCGAGGACGTCAAGGTCGTCTACACGCTGAGCAACGGGGTCTCCACCACCCGGGCCACGATCCTGGTGCGGGCGGTGGAGGGGTTCAACAACCCGCCGGTGGTGCCCGACGCCTTCGGCCAGGACGCCGAGGGCGGTGCCGCCGAGAACACCGTCGTGGTCGACGTGCTCGAGGACGCCGTGGACCCCGACGGTCCCAAGGACGCACTGCAGGTCACCGAGGTGACGGCGCCCGCCGCGCTCGCCGCGTCGGTCGACGGCGGCTCGGTGACGCTGACCCGGGGCGAGCACCCCACGGTGGTGCCGGTGCGGGTCGAGGACGCCGACGGGGGCGCGACCACCGCGTCGGTCTACGTGCCGGCCGCCGGGAGCTCCCTGCCCTACGTCGACGGGGCCATCGAACTCGACCCGGGGGAGACGGTGACCGCCGCGCTCGAGGATTACGTGGTGGACCCTTCCGGCGAAGGGGTCTCGCTCACCCTCAAGGACCGGATCTGGCCCTCGCCCGAGGGGCAGATCAATGCCACCGTGACCGGGGAACGCGAGTTCGAGGTCTCCGCCGGGGAGCAGTACGCCGGACCGGGGGCGGTCAGCGTCGAGGTGCTCTCGGGGGTCACCGACACCTCGCCCGGGGTCAAGACGGTGCTCTCGGTGCCGGTCCAGGTGGGCTCCACCAGGCCCGCGCTGCGCTGCCCCTCGTCACCGCTGGAGGTGGCGCAGGGTCAGACGATCGAGATGGACATCACCGCGCTGTGCCACACCTGGACCAGCGACCCCGACGAGGCCGACGACCTGGAGTACACCGCCGACTGGGAGGCCGGGGCGGACGGGCTCAGCATCATCGAACCCAGGGGCGAGCAGATCAGCGTCGAGGCGGCGCCCGATGCGGAAGCCGGTACCGAGGCCACCCTGGCGGTCAAGACCCGCGGCAGCGAGCCGGGGCTGATCCCGGTGGTCGTGGTCGCGGCCCCGTCGCCGTCGCTGGCGCCGGTCAGCGTCGAGGACATGGCGGCCGGTGAGGAACGTCGGGTCGACCTGCTGCCCTATCTCACGACCGGTGCCGACAACCCGGACCCGCAGATCCTGAGCATCGAGGCGATGACCGAGCTGGACGTCGACGCCGAGGTCGACGGCACCAGCCTGGTGCTGCGCGCGGGCGAGGACGTGCACGGCACCGCCCGGTTCGCGGTGACGATGGCCGACGTCGGTGGCAACCCGCCGGCGAACCGGCAGGCGTCGAGCACCCTCGAGGTCACCATCCTGGACACCCCCGACGCCCCCACCGCGCCGGTGCCGGGGCGGACGGTGCGCAGCCAGGAAGTGGTGCTCTCCTGGCGGGCGCCGGAGGCCAACGGTGCGCCGATCGACCGCTACCGGGTGACCGGCGATCACGGTGCGGGCACCCGCGAATGCGGCTCGACCGGGTGCACGATCACCGGGCTGACCAACGGCGTGGACTACACCTTCACCGTGGAGGCGCACAACCGGGTCGGCTGGTCCGACCCGAGTCCGCGATCCGCGGTCGCCACCCCGGACGCCAAGCCGGGCATCGTCGGCGAGATCCGGCGTACCCGCGTGGGCGATGGCACGATCGCGCTGGCCTGGACCGCACCCACCACCCAGACCTCGGCGATCGAGCGCTACCACGTCTCCTGGCCCGGTGGTGAGGGCGCGACCGTCAGCGGCCCGGCGGCGACCATCGGCGGGCTGGACAACGACAAGACCTACGTCTTCACGGTGGTGGCCGAGAACGCCTTCGACGTCGGGCCGGGGCGCACCTCGGCGCCGTACCAGTCGATCGGTACGCCGCCCGCACCGGGCGCGCCGACGGTCACCGACCAGGAGACCGCGGGGGACGCGGGGGCGGTGAGCCTCGCCTGGGGGCCGGTGCTGCCCAACGGGCCCGGCCCGGTGACCTACACCGTGCAGCGCAACGGCGCCCCGCTGGCGCAGTGCACCAACCAGACGGCCACCACCTGCGACGACACCGGCATCAGCTACGACGGCCAGACCTACCGCTACACCGTGACCGCCTCCAACGCCGGGGTGCCCGGTACGCCCGGCGGCGCGGCCCGCACCAGCGCCCCCAGCGCCGCGGAGAGCTGGACCGCAGTCGGCAAGCCGGCCGACTGGGGTTCGTGGAGCGCCAGTGCCCCGAAGGCGGACGGGAAGGCGGTGGTCAGCTACACCGTGCCCAACTCGCGCGGGGCGACGTCGACGGTCAAGGTCACGGTGGGCGGGACGGTGTACACCTACGAGGAGACCGGCCAGCAGAGCCACAGCTACGACCTGAGCACCGGTTCGGCGCACTCGGTGAGCCTGCAACTGTGCAACGAGCAGACCTGCGGAGCGGAGACCGGGAGCACGTCGGTCCAGACCTACGACCAGCTGACCAACGCGATCAGATCGGTCACGGCGAACCGTTCCGGCAACTCGGCGAGTTGGACGGTCACGGTCGACACCATGGGTCGCAGCGCCTCGCTGCGGATCAGGAGTTCCCAGCGGGACGTCTCGAAGACGCTCTCGGGGACCGGCGTCCAGACCTACACCACCTCGGCGGTGGACCTCGGTTACGAGGTCACGGAGAAGGTCACGGTGACCGTGACCGACTCGGGTCGGGGCAGCGACTCGGCGACCGCATCGGTCACCACACCGGACCGGCCAGCGAGGAGCGTGCGGGTCAGCCACGGATCCAAGTGCAACGACAGCGGCTCTACGCCGTGCAAGGTCAACTCGCCCGACGGCACCCGCTGCGACGTCGCGGAGTGCCGCCGGATCGGCGTGACCCTGGAGAACTTCAACCTCGAGGACCCGGGCGCGACGTTCCGCTGCACGGCCAACAGCAGCGCGGGCGGCGGCTTCCAGATCAGGCAGCTCAGCGATGGCTACGCCGAGCCCGGGTGGTACGCCGGCCGGATCGACTGGATCGAGGTCACCTGCGACGGGGTGAGCAGCGGGAAGTTCGACTGGTATTGACCGATCCGCCCAGGTCTCCGGCGGGGGATTGAGCCTCTCCCGATGTGGGTAGGCATGTCTCGGCGAGGGCGCACCCGGATCGGGCAGGGCTGAGACGAACGACTCGGGAGAGCAGCAGTGGGCAAGGCAGGGACGGCGAGGCGGTATGCCGCGCCGGCGCCGTACCTCGCGCTGCTGCTGGTCGTGGTCGGCCTCTCCTGGGTGGCGGTGCGGGCCGACGGCTACCAGGCCCACGACCCGGAGTTGCACGACGGCGGGGTCTGGGTGACCAACCGGGCCGACGGCTTCTACGGCCGGATGAACAAGCCGATCAACCAGCTCGACAGCGCGCTCCCGACCGAGCTGGGCAGCTCGCCCGACGTGGTCCAGGACGGTGCCGGTGTGGTGGGCGTGGATCTGGCCCGGCAGCAGGTCGCCACCATCGACCCGGCCGGGGTGGTGGTGGTCGAGGGCGATGTGGCCGCCGTACCGGCGCAGGCCCGGGTCGGGCTGAGCGGTGGCACCCTCGCTGTCGTCGACCCGGCCGACGGCCGGATATGGGGCACCCTGGCCGATTCGGGTACGGGCATCCCGGCGGCCAGCACGGTGGACGCGCAGAACGACCCGATCGCCGAACTCGGTGGCGATGCCGACCTCGCGGTCAGCACCGGCGGCACGGCCGTCGTCCTCTCCGCCGCCGCGGACACCCTCAGCCTGCTGCGCCCCTCAGGGGCCGACCTGGGCGCACCGGAGACCCGGTCGCTGGACCAGGAGATCGGTCCGGGGTCGAGCGTCACCACGGTGGGCGAGGCCCCCGTCGTCCTCGACGGGGAGTCCGGCACCCTCCTGCTCCCCAGCGGCGCGACCTCGTCGGTCTCCTCCGACGCGGTCCTGCAACAGCCCGGGCCCGAGGCCGACGAGGTGGTCCTGGCGGACGGCGGCCGACTGGTCACCGTCGACCTCGAGACCGGCGACTCCCGGGATCTCACCGACGGCATCGCTGGTACGCCGGCCGAGCCGGTGCGGCTCGGAGCCTGTGTGTTCGGCGCCTGGTCGAGCATGGGCGGCGCCGACGCGTCGGTGGCCCAGCGCTGCGGTGGGGGCGGCACCGACGTGGCGAGTCTGGGGCCGACCGCCTCGGATCTGGTGTTCCGGGTCAACCGCGGGGAGATCGTGCTCAACGACCGCGCCACCGGGTCGGTGTGGGACCTCGACACCGACAGCCCGACCCAGATCGACGACTGGGAGGCGTTCAAGAAGGAGGTCGTCGACTCCGAGGACGCCGAGCAGCAGCAGGAGCAGGAGTCGGTCGGCGACCGGCGTCCGCCGAAGGCCGAGGACGACCGGTTCGGCGCCCGCCCGGGTCGGCTGACCGTGCTGCACCCGCTGGACAACGATGCGGCGCCGCAGGGACGGCTGCTCTCCATCCGCTCCGTCGACACACCGCACGGTGAGGCCGAGGTGACGGTGAGCCCGGACGGCCAGACCGTCCAGATCCGGCTCCCGGAGGGAACCGCCACCCCGGTCACCTTCACCTACCACGTAGACGACGGCACCCGGGACGTCGCGGCGTCCGCCGAGGTCACCGTCACGCCGCGCAGCGATCAGGTCAACGCCCGCCCCACCCGGCGGGAGGGGTACGACGAGGCGGAGCCGGAGCGCTGGGCGGTGCCGGCGGGCGGGGTCCTCGATCTCCCGGTGCTGCCGGACTGGCGCGATTACGGCGACGGTGACCCGCTCGGTGTCACGTCCGCAACCGTGTCGGGCGCGGCTAGCCAGGGGGCCGAGGCCCGGGTGGCCGGTGACGGGCGGATCCGGCTCACCGCTCCGGCCCGTCGGGGCGAGGTCACCGTCGACTACGTCGTCGGCGACGCGGTGGGAGAGAGCGCCCAGGGGTCGGTCAGTGTCCTGGTGCAGGACGCGACCGCCCGGGAGGCGGTCGCGCCGCGGGCCCAGCCCGATGTGGTGACCGGTGAGGCCGGCGAGCCCATCCTGATCCGGCCGCTGGCCAACGACCACCCGGGCTCGGACCCGCTCGACCCGAACGCCGCGCTCACCCTTGCCGGTGAGGTGACTCCGGTCGGCGGCGCGCAGGTGACCACCGACCGGGTGTCGGGCACCCTGAGCTTCCGGGCCGAGCAGCCGCGCACCTACTTCTTGGAGTACGACGCCGCCTACGGCAACTCGGCCTTCTCCCGGGCGAGGATCCGGGTCGACGTCCGTCCCGCCGACGATCTGCGGGCGCCGGTGGCGGTGCCGGACCAGGCGTCCCTGGTGGGCCAGTCGCCGCGGCTGGTCGACGTCCTCGCCAACGACGTCGACCCGGCCGGCCAACTCCTCACCGTGCAGAGCGCCGAGGCGGAGTCCGAGGCGTTGGACGTGACCGTGGTCGAGGGACGGTGGGTGCGGGTCTCGCTGCGGCAGGACACCTTGGCCCCGAGCCCGCAGACGGTGAGCTACACGATCAGCAACGGCGCCTCCTCCGCCGAGGGGGAGGTCGTGGTCACCCAACGCCCCGACCAGCTGGATCCCACCCCGGTCACCGAGGCGGACCCGGTCACGGTGCGCGCCGGTGCCTCCGTCTCGGTGCCGGTGCTCGACAACGACTTCAGCCCGACCGGGGAACCCGTGCAACTGGTCGACGACGTCGCGGGGGCAGAGCCGGGCCAGCTGACCGTGCGCCCGAGCGCGGAGGACCGGCCCACCCTCGGGAACGCCTACGTCGCCGGGCGGCACGTCCGCTACGTCGCCCCCGGCGATCTCGAGGAGGCCGCGACCGCCACCATCGACTACCAGGCATCCGTGTCCTCCGGGGAGTCCGCGCCGGGCACCGTCGAGGTCACCGTGCTACCGGCCGACGACAACCGGGTGCCCGAGCCGCCCGCCCTGGAGGGCCGGGTCACCGCCGGTGACCGACTCACCCTCCGGCTGCCGGGCGCGGGCGTCGACCCGGACGGCGACCCGGTGACCCTCACCTCGATCAGTACGCCACCGCGGCTGGGCCGGGTGCTCAACCATGGTGCGAACTCGCTGGTCTATGAGGCGTTCCCGGACAGTGGCGGCACCGACGAGTTCGGCTACACCGTCGAGGACGAGCAGGGCGGCACGGCCGAGGGCACGGTCCGGGTGGCGGTCGCGCCACCGGCGGAACCGCAGCCGCCCCTGGCCGTCGACGACACCGCCCGGGTCGCGCCCGGGCGGACCGTGCGGGTCGACGCTGTGGCCAACGACCACGTGGCGGCGGGCGACCGGGTCACGATGGAGCTGGTCGACCCACCGGAGGGCGTCGAACTGACCGGTGACACCGGTCCGATCTCGGTCCGGGCACCCGAGGACGGTGGCGATGTGTCCGTCGTCTACACCCTCGGCAACGGCGTCAGCACGACGCGCGGCACCGTCCTGGTGCGTTCGGTCGAGGGGTACGACAACCCGCCGATCGTCCCCGACGCCTTCGGGCGCGACGAGCAGGGTGCAGCGACCAGCTCCACGGTCACCGTCGACCTGCTGGCGAACGCCACCGACCCGGACGGCCCCGACGACGCCCTGCGGATCAGCCAGGTCGTCCTGCCCGCGGAGGAGATCTACGACGTCGACGGCGGCTCGCTCACCCTCCCGCGCGGTGACGAACCGAGTGTCGTGCCCGTCCGGGTGACCGACGCCGACGGCGGTGCCACGACCGCGTCGGTCTACGTCCCGGCGCGCGACGAGTCGGCGCCGTACGCCCGTGGCAGCATCGAGCTCGACCCGGGACAGACCCGTACGGTCGACATCTCCGAGCACGTGGTCGACCCTGCCGGCGGCGAGGTCCGGCTCACCCTCGTGGACCGGATCTGGACCTCGCCCGAGGGCCAGCTCGCTGCCCGGACCACCGACGAGCGCACCATCGAGCTCACCGCCGGTGAGGACTACCAGGGGCCGGCCGCGGTCAGCTTCGAGGTCACCACCGGACGAGGCGTCGATGACGCCGAGGGCCGCACCGGCATCCTCACCGTGCCCGTGCAGGTCGGGGAGACCGCCCCGGTGCTGAGGTGTCCCGAGGAACCGATCGGCATCGCCCAGGGACAGAGCATGACCCTCGACGTCTCCGCGGTCTGCCATACCTGGACCACCGACCCCGAGGACGCCGACGGCCTCGAGTACGCCGCCGACTGGCAGGCGAGCAGCGACGGACTGAGCATCATCGAGCCGCGCGGCCGGCGGATCAGCGTGGCCGCCGACGGCGACGCCAAGGTCGGCTCCACCGGGCGACTCACCGTCTCGACCGAGCACGGCGCCACGGGCGTCGTCCCGATCGTGGTCACCGCCCAGCCGGCGCCCACCCTGGCGCCGGTCTCGGTCGACGACCTCCGCGCGGGCGAGGAGCGCACCCTGGACCTGGCGAATTTCCTCACCCCGGGCGTGGACGAGGCCGACCCGCGGATCCTCGAGGTCACCCCGCTCACCACCCTGGACGTCGACGCCCGGGCGGACGGCTCGCGGCTGATCCTGCGGACGGGCGACCGCGTCCACGGTCCCGCTCGCTTCCGCGTCGAGATGACCGACGTGGCCGGTGAGGACCCACCGCCCAACCGGCGCGCGACCACGACCGTGCGTGCGGTGGTCCGCGACCGGCCGGCGACGCCGGCCGCGCCGGTGCCCGGCCGCACCGTGCGTAGCCAGGAGGTCCAGCTGTCCTGGCGGGCACCGGAGTCGAACGGCTCGCCGATCGACCGCTACCGGGTCACCGGCACCGGGGACGCCGGCACCACGATCTGTGCCACCACCACCTGCACCGTCGACGGACTGACCAACGGTCGGTCCTATAGCTTCACCGTGCAGGCGCACAACGCGCTGGGCTGGTCGGAGACGAGTCGCAGCTCGGCGCAGGCCGTTCCCGACGCCAAGCCCGGACAGGTCGGTCCGATCCGGTTGCAACGGGTCGGCGAGGGCCAGCTGGTCCTCGCCTGGAACCGTCCGGAGCGGGAGAGCTCGATCGACCACTACCTGGTGAGCTGGCCCGGCGGCGGTGAGGCAAGACAGGTCACTCGCCCACAGGCTGCCATCGGGGGTCTGGACAACGAGAAGACCTATGCCTTCTCGGTGGTGGCGGTCAACGATCTCGCGTCCGGTCCGGTGCGTGTCTCGGCGCCCCATCAGTCGGTCGGTACGCCGGCCGCGCCGGCGCGGCCGAGGATCGAGGACCGGCAGACCGCCGGGGACACCGGCGCGGTCGAGGTCACCTGGAGTGCGGTCCCGCCCAACGGACCCGGCCCGGTCACCTACACGGTGCTGCGCAACGGCACCAGGCTGCCGCACTGCACCGGGCTGCGGACGCTGAGCTGCGTGGACGCCGGGATGCGCTACGACGGCACCTCCTACCGCTACCAGGTCACCGCCACCAATGCGGGTGTGCCGGGTGTGACCGGCGGTGCGGCGCGGACAAGCCGACCCAGTGCGGCCTCCTCCTGGGCGGCCGTGGGCAGTCCGGCGGCGTGGCAGAGCTGGAGCGTGACCGCGCCGAAGGCCGACAGGCGCGCGAAGCTGACCTACTCCGTGCCCGACTCCCGCGGCGAGGAGTCCACGGTACGGGTGTACGTCGACGGCACTCGGCGTACGACACTCCCCGATCAGCACGGCACCCCGACCAGGTACTACAGCCTCGGGGTCAACGCTCCCCACCGGATCGCCCTGCAGTTGTGCAACGAGTCGGGCTGCGGCCCGATCACCCCCACCCAGTCGGTGCAGACCGCCGGACCGCTCGATGCCGGCACGATCCGAGCCACCGGCACCCCGACCGGTACCGACAGCAAGATCCGCTGGTCGATCTCCTGGGACTCGGAGGGGGCGCCGACGCGCATCACCGTCAAGGGGATCAACACCTCCCGCAACACGGCGGCCAGCAGCGCCGGCGTGGGCCCGACGAGCGTCCGTACGGGCGACATGGGCGTAGGGGCGAGCACCGTGGAGAGGCTGCGGATCACGATCCAGGACAGGAGCGAGTACGGTCGCTCGTCGGTGTCGGCCGTGTTCTCCTCGGCCAGGACCCCGGCGCCGAACCGGACCGTGAATGTCACCCGGGGCAGCCAGTGCAACGACGACCCCAGCTTCGATGCGCCCTCGTGTCAGGGGTTCGGGATCCCGAGCGCGTGCACGGACAAGACCTGCGGGCGGATCCAGGTCCATCTCAGCGGGTTCGGTGCCAGCCGGGTGACCTGCACCTTCCACTCCGTGGACAGGGCGAACTGGGGGCATTCGGAGAACTTCGCGGGAAACGGCACCTACCAGGCCGACGCGTACTACGGGAAGCCGGAGAAGGAGCAGTGGATCCGCTGCCAGAAGGCGAACGGGTCCGATGGGATCGAGGAGTCGAACCACCATCCGTGGCCGACCGCCGGATTCGGCGGCGGCTGAGGGGCATCGCCGACTCGTCGCCGGGCCACCCTGGCGCCGTACCATGGCCGACGGTCGCCCGGCCGGTAAACGGCCAGCAGCAGTGAATCAGCAGCAAGCAGCAGTGCACAGATGAGAGACAGGACGAGATGACCCTCACCCGCGAGCAGGCCGACTGGTTCAAGCAGACCTTCGACACGCTGACCGCCAACATGGAGCAGGCGGTGCTCGGCAAGCGGCACGTCGTGCGGCTCGCCCTGACCTGCATGCTCTCCGAGGGCCACATCCTGCTCGAGGACTTCCCCGGCACCGGCAAGACGATGCTGGCCCGCACGCTGGCCAACACGGTGCAGGGCAGTCACGCGCGGATCCAGTTCACTCCCGACCTGCTGCCCTCCGATGTCACCGGGGTGACCGTCTACGACCAGCACAAGGGCTCCTTCGAATTCCACCCCGGCCCGATCTTCCACACGATCGTGCTGGCCGACGAGATCAACCGGGCCTCGCCGAAGACCCAGTCCGCCCTGCTCGAGGTGATGGAGGAGGGGCGGGTCACCGTGGACGGGGTCCCGCACGAGGTGGGCAAGCCGTTCTTGGTGATCGCCACCCAGAACCCCATCGAGCAGGCCGGCACCTACCGCCTCCCGGAGGCACAGCTGGACCGGTTCCTGATGAAGACCTCGATGGGCTACCCCGACCGGCAGGCCACCGTCGAACTGCTGATCAACGCCAAGGTGCGCGACCGGGCGGCGCTGGTGCAGCCGGTCATCACCGCACAGACCATCCACCAGATGAGCCAGCTGGCCGACGACGTGTACGTCGACCCGGCGGTGGTCGGCTACGTCGCCGAGCTCGCCGAGGAGTCCCGCCGCCTGGCCCACGTCAAGCTCGGCCTCTCGGCCCGTGGCTGCCTGGCCTTCATCCGGGTCGCGAAGACCTGGGCGGCCGCCGACGGCCGCGACCACGTCGTCCCCGACGACGTCAAGGAGCTGGCCGAGCCGGTGCTGTGCCACCGGCTGCTGCTCGACGCCGAGGCCCAGTTCAGCGGCGTCACCGTCGAGTCTGTCATCGACAAGCTGCTCCAGTCGGTGGTGCCGCCGACCGACCGGGTGGCCTGATGTCGGCTCGCCGCCGCGCCGCAGCCACGTCGGTCCCCGGTGTGGCCGCGCTCGGCCGCGCCCTGGAGCGGGCACGCGACGCCGTACGCCGCTCCCGGACCATCGACCGGGCTGCCGACGTGGTCGGCGACATCCTGGGCGTGATCAAGCCGATCGGCTGGATCTCGCTGCTCTTCGGGCTGTTCGCGCTGCTCATCGGGATGCGGCTGCACTGGGTCGAGCTCACGGTGGTCGGCTCCGCCGGCGTCATCCTGGTGCTGCTCACCCTGCCGTGGCTGGTCGGCCGGGCGAAGGTCCGGATCGAGTTGCTGCTCGATCCGGAGCGGGTGATCGCCGGCCAGTCGGTGGCGGCGTCCTTGACCATCACCAACGTCGGCGGTTCCCGGATGCGCGCGCTGCGGCTCGATCTCCCGGTCGGCAACGGACTGTTCCGCTACGACCTGCCCTCGCTGGCGGCGGGGGAGTCGCACGTCGAGGACTTCACCATCCGCACGGAGCGACGCGGGGTGATCCCCGTGGGGCCGGCCACCATCCGGCGCGGCGACCCGCTCGGCATCGCCTCGCGCGACCTCACCTGGGTGGGGGTCACCGAGATCATGGTGCGTCCGCCGATGGTGCCGCTGGACTCCCTCGGCGCCGGTCTGCTGCGTGACCTCGAGGGCGTGACCACCGACGCCGTCTCGCACAGCGACCTGGCCTTCCACGCCCTGCGCGAGTACGTGCCCGGTGACGACCTGCGGCACGTGCACTGGCGCTCCTCGGCGAAGGCGATGGCCGCCGGCGGCGAGGGCCAACTGCTGGTCCGCCAGTACCTCGACACCCGCCGCAGCCACGTCACCCTGGTGACCGACGACGACGGGTCGGTCTGGGGCAGCCCGGACGACTTCGAGACCGCGATGTCCGCGGTCGCCTCCGTGGTGGTGCGTGGTCTCCTGGACGACTTCCAGGCCACGGTGGTGGTCGGCGACCGGGTCAGCGCCGGCGGCGACGGCCAACTGGCCCTCGATACGGTCTGCCGGGCCGAGACCGGCCGGGTCGGCCTGATCGACGCCTGCCGCACGGCCGCCCGGGTGGCCGGCGACACCAGCCTGCTCTTCCTGGTGGGCGGCACCGGCACCGACTTCACGACGCTGCGCCGGGCGGCCTCCACGTTCGGGCCCGAGGTCCGCAAGCTGGCCGTGGTCATCGACCCCTCCGAACGCAGCCGGGTGACCGAGGCCGGCGACCTCCCGGTGCTCCACCTCGCTTCCCGCGACGACCTGGCCGCGCTGCTGCTGTGGAGTGTCCGATGAGTCAGCCGCCCCAGCCCGGCCCTCGGTCCGGACCGCCGCCGGTGATCCAGAGCGGGATGCCGTCCCGCAGCCGCCGTGCCGGCGGCCTCACCGCCCTGCTCGCCCAGCGCGAGCGGCTGCGTGACCTCGCCTTCCTGCTCGGCCTCTCCGCCCTCGCCCTGATCGGTTTCGCGCCGACCTTCACCGGCATCTGGTTCTTCGTGGTCGGCGTGCTCGGGGTCGTGATCGGGATCGGTGCGGTCCAGCTCGCCCACGCGCGACGCTGGCCGGCCGTGGCCGCGATCCTGCTCACCGTGGCGGCGTTCTTCGTGCTGGGCGGGCCGTTGTGCCTGCGCAGCGAGGGTGCCTCGGCGTACCTGCCGCTCCCCAGCACCCTGGGGAGCCTGGTCGACCAGCTGATCTTCGGCTGGAAGGACCTGCTCACCACCCTGCCGCCCGTGGACGGCGACGGCAGCGCCCTAGTCATCCCGTGGGTGATGGGGCTGGCCACGGGCCTGAGCGGCGCCCTGCTGGTCGGCGCGCACCGGTGGCGACACCTGCCGGCCCAGGTCGGCGTCGTACTCCCGGTGCTCGTCCCGGTGGCACTGCTGGTCGGCGTGATCCTCCTCGGCACCCAGCACCCCGCCTCGGTCCTCGTCCAGGGCGTGCTGTTCGCCGCGGCCGCGCTGGCCTGGCTGGCGCTGCGCTCGCTCGCGCTGGCGACGCGCACCGGCTCCGGTGCCGGCACCGGCTTCGCCCGTCGCGGCCTCGCCGGCCTGGCCCTGGTCGGGCTGGCCGCGGCGCTGGCCTGGCCGATCGGCACCTGGCTGGCCGGCTCCGAGGACGAGCGGGTGGTGCTGCGCAGCTACGTCGAGCCGCCCTTCGACATCGGCGACTATCCCTCGCCGCTGGCCGGATTCCGCAAGTACGTCGAGCTGCCCGACAAGGAGGCCGAACAGAGTTCGGTCAACCTGCACGACAAGACCCTGTTCACCATCTCCGGCGTCGAACCCGGCACCCGGGTGCGCTTCGCCGCGCTGGAGAACTACGACGGCATGGTCTGGCGCGCCGCCGAGGACGTCGACCCGACCACCAGCCTGGACACCTATCAGCGGGTCTCCTCCACCATCGACAACCCCGTGGAGGGCGAGGAGGTGGAGGCCGAGGTGACCCTCGGGGAGGGCTACTCCGACGTGTGGCTCCCGACCGTCGGCGCCCTGCGCCACCTCACCTTCGACGAGGACTCGGACTCCCAGCAGGCGGACGCGATCGAGGACAGCTTCCGGTACAACCTGGCGGCCTCGACCGGGATCGTCCCGGCCGGCCTGCGGCCCGGCGAGAGTTACCGCTTCACCGCGGTGCTGCCCGACGACTCGTTGGGGAAGACCACCGCGCCCTCCACCGATCTCCCGGCGGCCTACCAGTCCGCGGCCTTCCTCGACACCCAGGCCAACGACTGGACCCAGGGCGAGATCGACCCGATGGCCCGGGTCTTCGCCGCGGCCGAGCACCTGCGGACCGTCGGCCGATTCAGCGACGGGGTGGCGCCGAAGGAGCGGATCTACCACGCCGGTCACAACCAGAAGCGGCTCGGCGAGGAGTTCGTCAACTACCCGATCATGGCCGGCAACGCCGAGCAGTACGCCGCCACGATGGCGCTGCTCGCCAACCGGATCGGGGTGCCGGCCCGCGTCGTGATGGGAGCCCTCGTCCCGGCCGACGGGGTCGTCACCGGCGCCGAGGTCACCGCATGGGTGGAGCTGCAGGCCGCCGACGGAAGCTGGCGGACCCTCCCCACCGAGGCCTTCATGGGCCGGCAGAAGCCGGCCGACCAGCCGCCCCAGCAGGAGGAGGAGATGAGCGGGTCGGTGGTGCCGCCGCCGGCCCCCATCCCGCCGCCGTCCACCGAGGGGGAGCAGACCGACACCCAGCTGAAGACCCGCTCCGAGGACGAGGACGACGACTCGGGCTGGTCGGTCCCGCTGTGGCTGCAGATCGTGCTGGTCGTGCTCGGCTCGCCTCTGCTCCTGCTGGCTCTCGTGCTGGGGTCGATCCTGGGCGCCAAGGCCTGGCGTCGGCACCGGCGCCGGACCCGCGGCCACCCCTCCGCCCGGATCGGCGGTGGCTGGCGCGAACTGGTCGACAACGCCCGCGATCTCGGCCACGGCGTTCCCGTCGCCAGTGGGCTCACCCGGCGCGAACAGGCGCAGCTGCTCGACACCGTGCCCGCACACCAGCTGGCGCGCTCGGCCGATGGCCACGTCTTCGGACCCACCCCGCCGGGGGAGGACGAGGTGGCGTCGTACTGGCAGGGGGTCGACGAGCAGCGGGCCGCGATGCGCTCGAGCGAGAGCCGGTGGACCCGGTTCAAGGCGATGCTCAGCCTGCGCACCTTCCGCCGCCGCTGGGCCAGGGAACCCGAGCAGATCGTCCCGCGCAGCGAGGCGTCCCGGCAGGCCGAGGACCCGCGGAACAAGCACGGCCACGAACTGGTTGAGCCGTCGTGAGTTCTGCCGCGACCCCGCCGCCCCTGCCCGCCCTCTCGGTCCTCGATCTGGTGCCGGTGCGCACCGATCAGGCCACCGGTGACGCGATCCGCGCCTCGGTGGAGCTGGCTCGGGTCGCCGACGGGCTCGGCCTCACCCGGTACTGGGTCGCCGAGCACCACAACATGCCGGCGGTGGCGGCGACCAACCCGCCCGTCCTCATCGGGCTGCTCGCCTCCGCCACCGAGCGGATCCGGGTGGGGTCCGGGGGAGTGATGCTGCCCAACCACGCCCCGCTGGTCGTGGCCGAGCAGTTCGCGCTCCTCGAGGCCGCCTTCCCGGGCCGCATCGACCTCGGCATCGGGCGCGCCCCGGGCACCGATCCGGTCACCAGTTGGGCGCTGCGGCACGGTGCCGGCGGCGTCACCGACGAGGCGGTGACCCGGTTCCCCGAGTACGTCGAGAACGTGCTCGCCATGATGGACACCGCCGGGGTCGCGGTCTCGGTCGGCGGTCGACGCCACGAGTTGCACGCCACCCCGCACGCGCGGTCCGTGCCGACGGTGTGGCTGCTCGGTTCCTCCGACTACTCCGCCCGCTTGGCCGCGGACAAGGGCATGCCCTACGTCTTCGCCCACCACTTCTCCGGGCAGGGCACCAGCGAGGCCCTCGAGCTCTACCGCAGCAGCTTCCGTCCCTCCCCGGAGAACGCCGAGCCGCGCACCTTCCTGACCGTCAACGCCTGCGTCGCCGAGACCCAGGAGGAGGCCGAGCGCCGCGCCCTGCCGCAGCTGCTGAGCATGCTCAGCCTCCGCACCGGAGCCCCGCTCCGCCCGCAGTTGCTGGTCGAGGAGGCCGAGAAGGTCGAGATCCCCGAGGCGCACCGGGGGCTGGTCGACGCGATGCGCGGCAAGTGGATCATCGGCACCCCCGAGGACGCCCGTCGCCGGATCGGGCAGTTGGCCGAGGCGTACGACGTCGACGAGGTGATGATCAACCCCGTGCCCGGCGCGCACGAGGGCACCGATCCCGCAGACAGTCCCGCCAGGGCCGAGACGCTGCGCCTGCTGGCCGGCTGAGCGACTCGGCACCGCGGACGCGGCACCCCGCCCGCGGGGTGGGGGACCTCCAGCGATTGGGAAATGTCTCACCCGTCTGAGTAGACTGGCGTGTCGGCCCAACGTGGGTCTGTTGCTTCATGCCTCACGGCTGCCCGGTCACCACCCCCTCCTCGTGTGCGGAGTGCTGTGCCGGGTGAGGTGAAGCGGCGGCTGCACGAGGTCCACTCCGCCCCGGTTTCGCGGTGGAGAGGTTCCCGGGCCACCCGGCGGCGTACCGCTGCCGGTGCAGGAAACGGTAGACAACCCACCAACAGATTGCGGAGGACATGCCGAAGAAAGAAGGCGTGATCGAGATCGAGGGCACCGTTGTGGAGGCCCTCCCCAACGCCATGTTCCGCGTCGAGCTGAGCAATGGTCACAAGGTTCTCGCCCACATCAGCGGCAAGATGCGACAGCACTACATCCGGATCCTCCCCGAGGACCGCGTGGTGGTGGAGCTTTCCCCCTACGACCTGACCCGCGGTCGGATCGTCTACCGGTACAAGTGACCTGCCCTTCCGGGGGCCAGGTCATGAGCCGACGACAAAGAAAGGGCTGACATGAAGGTCAACCCGAGCGTGAAGAAGATCTGTGACAAGTGCCAGGTGATCCGTCGCCACGGTCGCGTCATGGTGATCTGCTCCAACCCGCGCCACAAGCAGCGCCAGGGCTGAGGCCGCCGCCGGTGCACCGCACCGGCTCGGCCCGAACACAACTGAACATCTCATCGACCCGCTAGCACGTCGTCCCTCATCCGAGGACCCGGCAGCGAACCACCTCCGGAGCAGAGGCCGGAGCCTGGGCTCGAGCATTCGAGCAGCCACCAGGACGCGAGTCGACCGACACCTCTGTGAAACCCAGAAGGACCAACCATGGCACGCCTCGAAGGTGTCGACCTTCCGAATGACAAGCGCGTCGAGATCGCGCTGACCTACATCTACGGCATCGGCCGTACCACTTCCCAGCAGCTGCTGGCCGCGACGGGTGTCGACCCGAGCACCCGCGTCCACGCACTGACCGAGGAGGAGCTGGTCAAGCTCCGTGACGAGATCGAGGCCCAGGGCGTCAAGACCGAGGGTGACCTCCGTCGTGAAGTCCAGGCCGACATCCGCCGCAAGATCGAGATCGGCAGCTACCAGGGTCGCCGCCACCGCCAGGGTCTCCCTGTCCGTGGCCAGCGCACCAAGACCAACGCTCGCACCCGCAAGGGCCCGAAGCGGACCGTCGCCGGCAAGAAGAAGGCCAAGTGATCCCAGCGCTCTCGCGCTGATCACCCCTTCACCGATCTCACAGACCAGCTACCGCAGGAGATACTGAATGCCTCCCAAGAGCCGTCAGGCCGCGGCGAAGACCAAGGTCCGCCGCAAGGAGAAGAAGAACGTCGCTCAGGGCGAAGCCCACATCAAGAGCACGTTCAACAACACCATCGTCACGATCACCGACCCGACCGGTGCGGTGATCTCGTGGGCCTCTGCCGGCACCGTCGGCTTCAAGGGCTCGCGCAAGTCCACGCCGTACGCCGCGCAGATGGCCGCCGAGGCCGCCGGCCGTCGCGCCATGGACCACGGCATGAAGAAGATCGACGTCTTCGTCAAGGGCCCGGGCTCGGGTCGCGAGACCGCGATCCGTTCGCTCGGCGCGATCGGCCTCGAGGTGGGCACCATCCAGGATGTCACCCCCACCCCGCACAACGGCTGCCGTCCGCCGAAGCGCCGCCGCGTCTGATCCGCCCGAGACTAGAGGAGACTGAAGAGTAATGGCCCGTTACACCGGCCCCATGACCCGCAAGTCGCGCCGTCTCGGTGTCGACCTGGTCGGCGGCGACTCGTCCTTCGAGCGCCGTCCCTACCCCCCCGGCCAGCACGGTCGGGCCCGCATCAAGGAGAGCGAGTACCGCTCCCAGCTGCAGGAGAAGCAGAAGGCTCGCTTCACCTACGGCGTGCTGGAGAAGCAGTTCCGCAACTACTACGCCGAGGCTTCGCGCCGTTCCGGCAAGACCGGTGACAACCTGCTGCAGCTGCTCGAGGCGCGGCTGGACAACGTCGTCTACCGGGCCGGCTTCGCCCGCACCCGCAAGCACGCCCGCCAGCTCGTCGTGCACGGCCACTTCCTGGTCAACGGCAAGAAGGTCAACATCCCGTCGTACCAGGTCTCGGCCCACGACGTGATCGACGTGCGTGAGAAGTCCCTGGAGATGACCCCGTTCATCGTGGCTCGTGAGACCCACGGCGAGCGCGTCGTCCCCGCCTGGCTCGAGGCCATCCCCAGCCGGATGCGCGTCCTCGTGCACCAGCTCCCGGTCCGCGAGCAGATCGACATCCCGGTCCAGGAACAGCTCATCGTCGAGTACTACTCGAAGAAGTGACCACGGTCGGTGGCCCGGTTGCCTCACGGCGGCGGGGCCACCGCCCTTCGGCTTTCCGCCACACATTCCCACAACCTTGTGAATTCGGGCCCGTCAAATAGCGGGTGGGCCCGGAAAGGAAAGAATCAGTGCTCATCGCACAGCGCCCCACCCTGTCGGAAGAGGTCGTCGACGAGTTCCGCTCGCGCTTCGTCATCGAGCCGCTCGAGCCTGGCTTCGGCTACACGCTCGGCAACTCGCTGCGTCGTACCCTCCTCTCCTCGATCCCCGGCGCCTCGGTCACGAGCATCAAGATCGACGGTGTTCTCCACGAGTTCTCGACCATCGAGGGCGTCAAGGAGGACGTCACCGAGGTGATCCTGAACCTCAAGGGCCTGGTCGTCTCCTCCGAGCACGACGAGCCGGTGACCATGTACCTGCGCAAGTCCGGCGCCGGTGACGTCACCGCCGCGGACATCACCCCGCCGGCCGGCGTGGAGGTGCACAACCCCGACCTGAAGATCGCCACCCTGTCCGACAAGGGCAAGCTGGAGATGGAGCTCGTCGTCGAGCGCGGCCGCGGCTACGTCTCCTCGGCGCAGAACAAGGGCCTGGACAACGAGATCGGCCGGATGCCGGTCGACTCGATCTACAGCCCGGTCCTCAAGGTCACCTACAAGGTCGAGGCGACCCGAGTCGAGCAGCGCACCGACTTCGACAAGCTCGTCATCGACGTCGAGACCAAGCCCTCGATCCGGCCCCGCGACGCTCTCGCCTCCGCCGGTTCGACCCTGGTCGAGCTGTTCGGGCTGGCCCGTGAGCTCAACGTCGAGGCCGAGGGCATCGACATCGGTCCGTCCCCGGTCGACGAGCAGCTCGCCGCCGACCTGGCCCTGCCGGTCGAGGACCTCCAGCTGACCGTCCGGTCCTACAACTGCCTCAAGCGCGAGGGCATCCACACCGTGGGTGAGCTCATCAGCCGCTCCGAGCAGGACCTCCTCGACATCCGCAACTTCGGTGCGAAGTCGATCGACGAGGTCAAGGCCAAGCTGGTCGAGATGGGGCTCAACCTCAAGGACAGCCCGGCCGGCTTCGACCCGTCCGCCGTCGTGTACGGCGACGACGACGACGACGCCTTCGTCGAGGACGAGCAGTACTGAGTTGAATCTGCGCGAGCGTGTCTCCGCTCGCCGGTGCGTTCAAAGGACAGGGTGCACCGGCGGCTGCGACACGCTGCCGCGCGGGTTGAATCTGCGCGAGCGTGTCTCCGCTCGCCGGTGCGTTCAAAGGACAGGGTGCACCGGCGGCTGCGACACGCTGCGGCGCGGGTTGAATCTGCGCGAGCGTGTCGTGCTCGCCGGTGGGCGCAAGCGCCATTATCCACCGGCTGCGCGCGACACGCTGCCGCGCGACAATTGAACAGGGCTCGTTCGTCGAGCCCGGCCGGTGGATGCAAGCGGCACTGTCCACCGGCTGCCGCGCGACAACTGAAGATCCGGTGGCCGAGCCTGTCGAGGCCACCTTCCCTCCCAAAATCGCTCCTCGAGAGCGTCTACCCCGGTACCTGACACGGCCGGAGAGAAAGGACGAGGCAGATGCCTACTCCCAAGAAGGGTGCCCGCATCGGCGGTAGCCCGGCCCAC
Organism: Nocardioides insulae DSM 17944; assembly: GCF_000422825.1. GTDB lineage: Bacteria > Actinomycetota > Actinomycetes > Propionibacteriales > Nocardioidaceae > Nocardioides > Nocardioides insulae. Next base: position 830,370 of record NZ_KE383928.1, read on the forward strand.
CAGAAGCTCATCATCGCCAACCTGGCGACCGCGCTCTTCGAGCACGGCCGGATCACCACCACCGAGGCGAAGGCGCGACTGCTGCGTCCGCACGCGGAGAAGCTGATCACCAAGGCGAGGAAGGGCGACCTGCACAACCGCCGCGAGGTCCTCAAGACCATCCGCGACAAGTCGATCGTGCACGTGCTCTTCACCGACATCGCCGAGCAGTTCGCGGACCGTCCGGGTGGCTACACCCGGATCACCAAGATCGGCCCCCGCAAGGGCGACAACGCCCCCATGGCCGTGATCGAGCTGGTCACCGAGGCCTACGAGCCCAAGGCCCCGACCGCCAAGCCGGCCGCCGCCGAGGCTGCTCCGGTCGAGGACAAGGTCGAGGAGACCGAGGCCGCTGAGGAGACCGAGGCCCCCGAGGCCGAGGCGACCGACGCCGCCGAGGACGCTCCCGCCGAGGAGTCCGACAAGGCCTGATCCCCACGGATCACCCACCAGGGCCCGTCACCTGTTCGCAGGTGACGGGCCCTCGTGCATGCCCGCACCGTCCCTGCGTGTTGAGCTGGGCCTTGTGGGCGGTCGAGTCGGGCGTTGCGGTGCGTTGGCTCGGCCGCCGCGGACAATCGAGTAGGTGTGTCACCCGCACGGTCCCCGACCCGCAGCCGGTACGGACAGAGCCGGACCCACGAGTCGCCTGCGGAGACGACGGAGGGCGTGTCTCCCAGTGGGAGACACGCCCTCGTGAGTGTCAGCCTTGCCTCAACGGAGCGGTCGAGGTCGCTGCGCGGCTTCGGCTCAGTAGCGGTAGAAGCTGAAGTAGCCGTCCGAGAAGGAGGCGCGGAAGCCCTTACCGGCCCGGGCCTGGGTGCGGTAGTAGCCGGTCTTCTTGGCGGTGAAGTTGTACTTGCCGAACTTGTTGGTGCGGTGCCGCTGGACGGTCTTCCACTTGCCGTTGACCCGCTTCTTGTACTGCAGCTGGACGGGGGCCTTCGCGTACTTCGGGAAGACCTTGCCGGTCAGCACGAGCTTGCCCCTGCGGACGTTCGCGCACAGGTTGACCTGACGGGTGCCGGGCTGGTTGACCCGGGTCAGGCACTTGCGGCGAGCGGAGACGCCGTCGACCGTGATCAGGCTGCGGCCCTCGGACGCGTTGGTGGTCGAGGAGGCGTGCGCGGAGGAGGGGGAGACCAGGAGGGTGAGGCTGGCGGCCATGAAGACGGAGGCCACCAGCGCGATGAGACGCTTCATCGAAGAGCTACTTTCACTCGGGAGGAACGGACTGCGAGGCCGTGTACCCGCCTCGTCGACGGCCTAAACCAGGAAGAGGTGGCGGCCGACATGACCTACCCCATGTCGGAGCGGCCGCACACGGTCTCGGGCCTCAGGCTCCGCAATACCCCGGCCGGGCTGCGTGGCTCGCCTCCCGAGGAATTCCACCGTCGTACCGCGCACTCCTAGGATTGTCCGGGTGCGGATCCGGATCGACCTCGCCTACGACGGCAGCGACTTCCACGGATGGGCGACCCAGCCGAAGCTCCGCACCGTGCAGGGCACCCTCGAGGCGGCGCTGGCCACCGCGCTCCGTGTGCCCGAGCAGCGAGTGGTCTGCGCGGGCCGCACGGACACCGGTGTCCACGCGCGTGGACAGGTCATCCACCTCGACGTGGAGCCGGACGACCTGGTCGCAAGCGCGGGTCGTTCGCCGCATCCGCCCCTGGAGGCGCTGGTACGCCGGCTCAACGGCATCCTCCCGACCGACATCCGGATCCGCTCTGCGGTGGAGGCGGCGCCGGGTTTCGACGCCCGCTTCTCGGCGTTGGAACGGCGCTACGTCTACCGGGTCGCCGACCGTCCAGGGTCGCTGGACCCGCTCCGGCGTACCCACGTGATCCCCTGGCCCCGGCCGCTGGACCTGTCGGCGATGAACGTGGCCTCGTCGGACCTGCTCGGACTGCACGACTTCGCCTCGTTCTGCCGTCCGCGGGAAGGGGCCACCACGATCCGGACGCTGGCCCGGTTCACCTGGGCGCGGGACTCGGGCGGGGTCGCCGAGGCCACCGTGGTGGCCGACGCCTTCTGTCACTCGATGGTGCGCGCGCTGGTCGGGTGCCTGCTCACCGTGGGTGAGGGCCGCCGCGACCCGGCCTGGGCGGGCCGGGTGTTGCACGCGGGACGCCGCGACCAGGGCGTGTCGGTCGCACCGGCCGCGGGTCTCACCCTCGAAGAGGTCGCCTACCCGCCGGATGAGGGCCTGCTGCGCCGGGCCGAGCAGACCCGGGCCCGACGGCCCACGCACGGGGCCACTGCGACCGCCGACAGCACCCAGGAGGATCTCGCGTGAACGACGAGCACTACTTCTCAGCGGATCCGACGGTGGAGTTCCGCCGGACCCCCGTCGAGGCGGAGGTGTGGGGTCGGACGCTCCGACTCACCAGCGGCTCCGGCGTCTTCGCCCAGGGCCGTCTGGACATCGGCACCTCGGTCCTCTTCCGCGAGACCCAGCCCCCGGCCGCAGGCCGGATCCTCGACCTGGGCTGCGGGTACGGCGTCATCGGGCTCGCGGTCGCGCTCGCCGTACCCTCCGCACGGGTCACCGCCGTCGACGTCAATGAGCGCGCGCTGCTGCTGGCCCGCGAGAACGCCGCCGCGATCGGCGTCACCGACCGGTTCGAGGCGCTCACGCCCGGGTCAGCGGACCCCGAGGCGGTCTACGACGAGATCTGGAGCAACCCCCCGATCCGGATCGGCAAGCAGGCCCTGCATGAACTGCTCCTCACCTGGCTCCCGCGACTGGTGCCCGGTGGCCGGGCGGTGATGGTCGTCGGGAAGAACCTCGGCGGCGACTCGCTCCAGCGCTGGCTCACCGAGCAGGGCTTCCCGACCGCACGGATCGCCAGCGCAAAGGGTTTCCGGGTCCTGGAGAGCGTCCGGCCCTCCGGGACGTGACTCGCGAGGGGCGAGGATCCCCGCCCCGGTGCGCCCGGCCAGCGTCGGGACCGGTCACGCAGCAACGGGGCCAGGAACCCAGGGGAGACCAGGTCGACCTCGGTGTGACCGTTGCCACTCGGGCGGTCCGTGCGAAAGGGTGAGGCCCGGCTCGGCCGCGGTCGTGGCGGTGGGCCGCTCAGACCAGGAACGTCTGGTGCGAAGGCATGATCACCCGAAGGGAACCGCCATGAACCTCCGTCCGATTCCGTCCGATGACCTGGAGTTCGCTCTTCCGCCGACCTTCGAGGACGTCGAGAGCGAGCGTCGGCACCGCCAGGAGCGGTTGGTCGCGGCCCTGCGACTCTTCGGCCGGTTCGGTTTCGAGGAGGGGGTCGCCGGACACATCACGGCCCGCGACCCCGAGCACACCGACCACTTCTGGGTGAACCCGTTCGGGATGAGCTTCAAGCACATCAAGGTCAGCGACCTGATCCTGGTCAACCACGAGGGCGAGGTCGTCCACGGTCGCTACAAGGTCAATCAGGCGGCCTTCGCGATCCATGCGATGGTGCACCAGGCCCGCCCCGACGCGATCGCTGCCGCACACTCCCACTCCGTGCACGGCAAGGCACTCTCCTCGCTCGGCGAGCTGCTGGAACCGCTGACCCAGGACGCGTGCGCCTTCTACGAGGACCACGGGCTCTTCGACGACTACACCGGGGTGGTCCTCGAGACCGAGGAGGGCCGGCGGATCGCCCGCGCACTCGCCTCCTACAAGGCCGTCATCCTCCGCAACCACGGCCTGCTCACGGTCGGCGAGTCCGTCGACTCCGCGGCCTGGTGGTTCATCACGATGGAGCGTTCCGCCCAGGCCCAGTTGCTGGCCAAGGCCGCCGGTCGACCCGTGCTGATCGACCACGACCAGGCCAAGCTCACCCACGGGCAGGTCGGCTATGAGCTGGCCGGGTGGGTGAACTTCCAGCCCCTCTACCAGCAGATCATCCGCACCGACCCGGACCTGTTCGACTAGGCAGGTACGGCGAGCGGCGGGTCAGCCGGCACCGTCAGGAGGCCGGCCGACCCGCCGGACGCCCGGCCGGGAGCTCAGGCGGACTCGGCGGCGAGCGCGGGGTCGGCGTTGAGGCGGACGGGAAGCTTGTCGAGGCTGTAGACGATCGAGAGATCTCGGAAGCCGAGTTCTCCGACGTCCTCGGTGGCCATCGCCAGGTCGGGGAAGCGCCGGGCCAACCCGGTCAGAGCCGCGCGCATCTCCATCCGGGCCAGCTCGGCACCCACGCAGCGGTGCAGGCCGTGCCCGAAGGCGAGGTGGGCGGTTTCGGCGTTCTCCAGGCTGAACTGGTCGGGAGTCGGCACGTGAGCCGGGTCGCGGTTGGCGGCGGCCAGGCTGACCACCACCACCGATCCCTTCTTCACCTGCTTGCCGTAGAGGTCGTGATCCTCCTTGGCGAAGCGCGGGAAGGCGATCTGCACCGGGCACAGGTAGCGCAGCAGTTCCTCGATCACGCCGTCGACCTCGGCACGGGTGCCGGAGCGGAGCAGTTCGTAGGCGTCGGGCCGCTGCATCAGCACGTAGGCGCCCATCGAGAGCATCGAGGCGGAGGTTTCGTAGCCGCCGAGGAACACCCCGTCGGCCAGCCCGCCCAGTTCGACGTCGTCGTACTCGTGGCCCTTGTTGCGGATGATCTCGCCGATCAGCCCCTCGCCGGGGTCGGACCTCTGCTGCTTGACCGTCTCGATCAGGAAGGTGCGGGAGTCGGTGGCCGCACCGAAGACGCCGACCCCGCCCTGACTGACGTCGAAGCGGGCGACCCCGAGCCCGTGGAACTCGTCGCGGACCTCTTCGGGCATCCCGAGCAGGTCGCAGATCACCCGGAAGGGGATCTCGAACCCGAACCTCTGCACCAGGTCGACCACCGGGCCGGCGGCCTCCATGCCATCGAGAGCGTCCTCGACGATCCCGTCGATGAGCCCCTCGAGTCGCTTGAGCCGGCGCATCGTGAACTCGGGGGTGAGCAGGCCACGCAACCGGGTGTGGTCGGGCGGGTCGGTCATGCCCAACCCGCCGATGCCCTCGGCGTCCGACCGCTGGCGGGTGCCCAGCAGGTGCCGCATGTCGTTGGAGTACGACGACCGGTCGGCGAGCACGGCGCGCGACTCGTGATACCCGGTGACCAGGAACAGGTCGAGGCCCAGCACCGAACCCAGCAGGGTGACCGGCTCCTGGGTGCGGACGTCGGCGACCTCCGGCAGCAGGTCCAGGCCGTTGCGGCGCAGCGGGTAGGTCAGGTGGTCGGGCACCTTGCGGAGGGTCGTGATATCGGGCAGGGCGGAGTCCTGGCCCCGCATCACGCGACGCATCGCGATCTTGCGGACCCGCTCCTTCACCCATGTGATCGGCATGGGCACCAGTCTGACGGATGTGACGATCCGATACATCGGGAATCCCCCTGATGTCGGGTGTGTCGCCGGTCGCGTCGTCCACGAGGACCGCTTCGACCGTCCACGAGGACCGCTTCGACCGTCCGCGAGGACCGCTTCGACCGTCCACGAGGACCGACTCGACCGTCCACGAGGACCGCTTCGACCGTCCGCGAGGACCGACTCGACCGTCCACGAGGACCGATTCGACCGGGTGGGGGCAGGAAACCCGTGTGCGAGGAGAGGGTGGGGGAGAGGACAATCGGCCGACGTGGGTCATGTGGATGTCGCCGGGGTGAGATACGAGCTCGCCGACGGCCGGGTGCTGCTCGACGAGGTGTCCTTCCGGGTGGGCGACGGTGCGAAGGTCGCGCTGGTCGGGGCCAACGGTGCCGGCAAGACGACCCTGCTGAGGCTGGTGTCCGGCGAGCTGGGGCCGCACGCGGGGGTCGTGACCCGTAGCGGCGGCCTCGGGGTGATGCGCCAACACGTCGCGGCCGGGTCGACCACGGTCGGGGAGTTGCTGCTCAGCGTGGCGCCGGACAGGATCCGGGCCGCCGCGGCCGAGGTCGACCGCGTCGAGATCGCTCTGATGGACGACGACACCGAGCCGCTCCAGTTCCGGTACGCCACCGCGCTCGCCGAGTACGCCGACGCGGGTGGCTACGACCTCGAGGTCACCTGGGACGTGTGCACGACCGCGGCGCTCGGCGTGCCCTACGACCGGGCCCGGCACCGCGACCTGTCCACCCTCTCCGGAGGCGAGCAGAAGCGGCTGGTGCTCGAGTACCTGCTGCGCGGCCCCGATGAGGTGCTCCTCCTCGACGAGCCGGACAACTACCTCGACGTGCCCGGCAAGATCTGGCTGGAGCAGCGGATCAGGGAGTCGGAGAAGACGATCCTGTTCATCAGTCACGACCGGGAACTGCTGGCCAGCACCGCGACCCGGGTGGTCACCGTCGAGCTCGGCTCGGGTGGGGGCAACCGGGTGTGGACCCATCCGGGTGGGTTCGCGAGCTATCACCAGGCCCGGACCGAGCGGTTCGCCCGGTTCGAGGAACTCCGCCGGCGCTGGGACGAGGAGCACGCCAAGCTGCGCGCCCAGATGCTGATGTACAAGCAGAAGGCGGCGTACAACGCCGACATGGCCAGCCGGTATCAGGCCGCCCAGACCCGGCTGCGGCGCTTCGAGGAGGCGGGACCGCCCACCGAGCAGCCGCGCGAGCAGCAGGTCTCGATGCGGTTGCGGGGCGGCCGCACCGGCAAGCGGGCCGTCGTGTGCGAGCGGCTCGGCCTCACCGGGCTGATGAGTCCCTTCGACCTGGAGGTCTGGTACGGCGAGCGGGTGGCGGTGCTGGGCTCGAACGGTTCCGGCAAGAGCCATTTCCTCCGACTCCTCGCTGCGGGCGGCAGCCGGCCCGACGTCGAGCACCTGCCGGTCGGCGACGTGCAGGTGGCACCGGTCGCCCACTCCGGCGTGGGGCGGCTGGGCGCGCGGGTGCGGCCGGGCTGGTTCGTCCAGACCCACGCCCACCCTGAGCTGCTGGGCCGGACGCTGCTGGAGATCCTGCACCGTGGGGACCAGACCCCGGACGGTCGCGGGCGCGCCGGGATGGGGCGGGAGCAGGCCAGCCGGGTGCTCGACCGGTACGAGCTGGCCGCGAACGCCGAGCAGACCTTCGACTCGCTCTCCGGCGGCCAGCAGGCGCGCTTCCAGATCCTGCTGCTCGAGCTCTCCGGCGCCACCCTGCTCCTGCTCGACGAGCCGACCGACAATCTCGATGTCGAGTCCGCGGAGGCGCTCGAGACCGGCCTGGACTCCTTCGAGGGCACGGTGCTGGCGGTCACCCACGACCGCTGGTTCGCCCGCGGGTTCGACCGGTTCCTCGTCTTCGGTGCGGACGGCGAGGTCTATGAGTCCGACGACCCCATCTGGGACGAGGGGCGGGTCCAACGCGTCCGCTGAGCTCGCCGCGCCCCTCGACGGGGCGTGGGCATCCTCAGCCGTCGCGAAGGGGTTCGATGCCGTCGGAGCCCGGCTCGGCAGCGGGGCGCGATCGATCGAGCGAGGGTCCAAGGGCAAGCGTGAGGCCCCACGGCAAGGGGGAACCGTGGGGCCTCGAGGGGGCCGATCGCCTGACGCCCGTGCCCCGTGGGGGACGGTGGGCGCCGGGGCGTCAGGCGTCGGAGTCGAGCGTCAGCGAGGCGGTGTCGGTCTTGCCGTCGCGGACGTAGGTGACGCTGACCTGGTCGCCGGGGCGGTAGGCCCGGACGGTGGCGATCAGGTCGTCGGCGCTGCTGATCGCCGAGTCGTCGACCTTGGTGATGATGTCGCCTGACTTGAGGCCGGCCTCGCCGGCGCTGGAGCCGTCGGAGACCTCCTGCACCTGGGCGCCGTCCTCGAGGTCCTCGGTGGACTGCTGCTCCTGCTCCTGCTGCTCGGGCTGCTGCTGCTCCTCCTGCCCGGGGAGGCCGAACCCGAAGCCGCCGAGGCCGCCCTCGTCCTGGCCTTCGCCCTGGCCCTCGCCCTCGCCGTACTGCGGGGCCTCCTGGGACTGGCCGGAGGCCGAGGCGTCCGAGACCGTGATCCCGAGGCGGGCGTGGGTGGGCGTCTCGCCCTGGGAGAGCTGGTCGATGATCGGCATCACCGAGTCGATCGGGATGGCGAAGCCGAGGCCGATCGAGCCGGCCTCACCGTCGGCGGAGGAGGTCGAGCGGATCGAGGAGTTGATGCCGACCAGGGAACCGGTCATGTCGACCAGGGCGCCGCCGCTGTTGCCGGGGTTGATCGCCGCGTCGGTCTGGATGGCCGGGTAGACGGTGGCGTTGCCCTCCTCGTCGGAGCCGACGTTGACGGGGCGGTCGAGCGCGCTCACGATGCCCGAGGTGACCGTGGAGTCCAGGCCGAAGGGCGAACCGATCGCGACGACCTGCTCGCCGACGTCCAGGTTGCTGGACTTGCCGATCGTGGCGGGGGTGAGACCCGAGACACCCTGTGCCTTGATCACCGCGGTGTCGGTGAGCGGGTCGGTGCCCAGCACGGTCGCCGGGGCGTGGGTGCCGTCGTTGAAGTCCACCCGGATGGTGCCGCCGTCGCCGGCGACGCTGGCGACGTGGTTGTTGGTGAGGATGGTGCCGTCGGCGCTGAGGATGATGCCGGAGCCCGAGCCGGAACCCTCCTCGCCGCTGACCTCGATCATGACCACGGAGGGGAGCACGTTCGAGGCGACCGACTCGACGGAGCCGTCCGCGGCGTCCGCGTCGCCCTGGTCGACCACGTTGGCCACCGCGGAGGAGGTGCCGCCGTTGGACGGCTCCTCGCCCAGCGAGTTCCACAGGGCCGCACCACCCAGGCCGGCGCCCGCGCCCACGACCAGGGAGGCAGCCAGTACGCCGGCGACGAAGCCGCTCCGGCCCGACCGCTTCGATCCTGTCGGCGCGGGCCCCGAGGCCGGAGCCGGCGCCTGGGTGGCGGTGGTGGTTGTGGCGGTCGCTGCCCCCCCGGCACCTGCCGGCGCGGCGGCCGCCACGTTCTCGTTGCGGGTGGGTGCCTCACTGGTGGGCTGGGAGGCTGCGCCGTCCGCACGCTGCGGGTCGAACGTCCACGGCGTCCCGGCCGGCGGGGGCGTGGTCGGCCCCGGGTAGCGGGGGAACGGCTGGGTCTCATCGTGGCGTTCGGTCATGTTCTTACTTTCGGACCCGAGCCTGTGAGTCAGCTGAGATCACCCTGTCAGGCACGGAAGAAATCCGTCTCGGCCCTCACCGGAGATCCTCACCTGGGTCTTGCCCGCTGCTCAGGACCGAGCCCGGAGGGTGGGGTCTCGATGGCCCCGGGTGACTCGTGGCATCAGGCGGCCGCCTGGGGGCTCGGGTGGGCCCAGATCGCGTCGTTCGGTGTGAGCTGCGACATCTCCAGCCCAACCAGTGGGATCTGCTCACCTTCCGTTCACCTCGGTGGGCTTGGGTGACCGGCTGTGATCGACCCCCTCCTGCGCGGTGATTCCGCACCGCCCGCCCGCACGCTCGTCGACATCTTCCGGGAGACGGTCGCCGGTGCCGCGGATGAGCCCGCCGTCGACGCGGGCAACCGGGTGCTCACCTACGCCGAGCTGGAGGAGGCGGCCGACGAGCTCGCCGAGCGGCTCGCCGAGCATGGGATCGGCCCCGGCGACAAGGTCGGGGTGCGCATCCCGAGCGGCACCACCGACCTGTACGTCGCGGTCCTCGGCGTGCTGTGCGCCGGCGCCGGCTACGTACCGGTGGACGCCGAGGACCCGGAGGAGCGCGCCCGGCTGGTCTTCGGTGAGGCGCAGGTGGCTGCGGTCGTGGGTACTGACCTCGCCCTCGAGGTTCGCCGCCCCGGCGATGGACCGGTCGAGCCGGCCGACCCGGGCCTGGACGACGACTGCTGGGTGATCTTCACCTCCGGTTCGACGGGTAAGCCCAAGGGAGTGGCGGTCTCGCACCGCAGCGCGGCTGCCTTCGTCGACGCGGAGAGCCGGATGTTCCTCCAGGAGGAACCCCTGGGCGTGGGGGATCGGGTGATGGCCGGGCTGTCGGTCGCCTTCGACGCGAGCTGTGAGGAGATGTGGCTGGCCTGGCGGTACGGCGCCTGCCTGGTGCCGGCGCCGCGTGCCCTGGTGCGCAGTGGGGTGGACGTCGGCCCCTGGCTGGTGGCCAACGAGATCACCGTCGTCTCCACGGTGCCGACCCTGGTCGCCCTGTGGCCGGCGCCGGCCCTGGAGCGGGTCCGACTGCTCATCATGGGCGGCGAGGCCTGCCCGCCGGAGCTGGCCGCGCGCCTGGCCCGGCCCGGGCGGGAGGTCTGGAACACCTACGGCCCGACCGAGGCGACCGTGGTCGCCTGCGGCGCGCTGCTGACCGGCGAGGGACCGGTGCGGATCGGGCTGCCCCTGGACGGTTGGGACCTCGCCGTCGTCGACGCCGAGGGGCGGCCCGTCCCGCCGGGCGCGACCGGGGAGCTGATCATTGGCGGGGTCGGGCTGGCCCGCTACCTCGATCCCGCGAAGGACGCGGAGAAGTACGCGCCGATGCCCACCCTCGGCTGGGAGCGGGCCTACCGCTCCGGCGACCTGGTGGTCAACGACCCGGAGGGGCTGCTCTTCGGCGGGCGCGCCGACGACCAGGTCAAGCTCGGCGGTCGCCGCATCGAGCTGGGCGAGGTCGACAGTGCCCTGCTGGCACTGCCGGAGGTGCACGGTGCCGCGGCCGCGGTGCGGCGTACCAACGCGGGTCATCAACTGCTGGTCGGGTACGTCGCGACCGCCCCGGGCTTCGACCCCACCGCCGCGCTCGCCCAGCTCCGCCGGGAACTCCCGGCGGCACTGGTGCCGCGACTGGCGGTGGTGGACACCCTGCCGACCCGTACGTCGGGCAAGGTCGACCGGGACGCGCTGCCCTGGCCGGTCCCCGGCGCCGGTCGGACCGGAGGGGCGGAGCTGAGCGGCACGGCCGCGTGGATCGCCGAACTCTGGCTCGAGGTGCTCGGTGCGGAGGTGGGCAGCCGCGGGGACGACTTCTTCGACCTGGGCGGGGGCAGTCTGACCGCGGCGCAGATGGTGAGCCTGATCCGGGCGACGTACCCCGAGGTGGTCGTCGGTGATCTCTACGCCAACCCGACCCTCGGCGAGCTCGCCGACCACCTCGACGGGCTCACCGCCGGGGGCGCCACCCGGGACCACGAGGTGGCCTCGGTGCCGCTCAAGACGCAGGCGGGGCAGCTGCTCGCGAGCTTCGGGGTGCGCTGCCTGGCGGTGCCGCGCTGGCTCACCTGGACCGCGGTCGGTACCGCCGCGGCGGAGACGATCACCGGGATGGCCCTGCCGACGCTGCCGTGGTGGGGCCTCCTGCTCGCCGTCCTGGCCTTCCTCACCCCGCCGGGCCGGATCCTGCTGGCCGCGGGCGTGGTGCGGATCGTGCTGGCGCCGGTCACGCCTGGCGACCACCCCCGCGGTGGCAAGGCGCACCTCCGCCTCTGGTTCGCGACCCAGGCGGTCGCGCAGGTGGGGGCCGATGCGTTGGCCGGCAGTTCCTGGATGACCTGGTTCGCGCGGCTGCTCGGAGCCAAGGTGGGACGTGACGTCGACCTGCACACGCTGCCGCCGGTCACCGGTCTGGCGCACTTGGGCAAGGGGTGCTCGATCGAGCCCGAGGTCGACCTCAGCGGGTGGTGGATCGACGGCGACGTCGTCCGCCTCGGACCGGTGCACGTCGGGGCCGGGGCCCGGATCGGAGCGCGCTCGACCCTGACCCCCGACTCCTTCGTCGGGGCCCGGGCCGAGGTCGCCCCAGGTTCCGCGGTCTTCGGCACCGTCCCGGAGGGTGAGTTCTGGTCCGGCTCGCCCGCGCGGCGGGTCGCCGGCGAGGCCCGCGGACCCTGGCACCCCCGACGCCGCTCCTCGCCGCTGTGGGTGGGCGCGTACGGCGTCGCCGGGCTGGTGCTCGCCGGCCTGCCGGTGCTCGCGATCGCGGTCGGCACGCTGGTGGCCTGGCTGCTGGCCGGATCGCCGTCGACGGTGGCGGCCCTGGCCGAGGGGGCGTGGCCCGGCCTGCTGTGGATCGCCCCGCTCGCCTCCGCGGTGGGCTTCGTGACCCTGGCGCTGGCGGTCTGGGCCGTCGTCCGTGTGGCCGGTCTGGCCATCGCGCCCGGCGTACACCCGGTGCGCAGCACCCGCGGCCTGGCCGTGTGGGCGACCGTCCGGGTGCTCGACGAGGCCCGCACCTGGCTGTTCCCGCTGTACTCCTCGATGCTGACACCGGCCTGGTTCCGCGCGCTCGGCGCCCGCATCGGGCGGGACGTGGAGATCTCGACCGCACTGCTGATCCCGCGGCTCACCCAGGTCAACGACCACGCCTTCCTCGCCGACGACACGCTCATCGGTGGCTACGAGCTCGGCGGCGGCTGGGTCCGGGTCGAGCGGGTCAAGGTCGGCAAGCGCGCCTTCGTCGGCAACTCCGGGATGGCCGCGCCCGGGCGCAAGGTCCCCAAGGCGTCGCTGGTCGCGGTGCTCTCCGCGGCCCCGCGGCGCAGGAAGGCCCGCTCCGGGGAGTCCTGGCTCGGTTCGCCGCCGGCCCGGCTCCGGCGTACCTCCGAACAGGGCGATGAGGGCCGCACCTACGACCCGCCCGCGCGGCTCAAGGTGGCTCGCGCGCTCCTCGAACTGTGCCGGCTGCTGCCCATCACGCTCTCGGCGCTGCTCGGCGCGGGCGTGGTGGTCGCGGTGGTGCGGCTGTGGGAGGTGCACCTGCTCCTGGCGGTCCTGCTCGGCGGGGTCGCGCTGGTGCTGGCCGGGGCGCTCGCGGCGTTCTCGGCGGTGGTGGCCAAGTGGGCGCTGATCGGCCGGTTGCGTCCGGGCCAGCATCCGCTGTGGAGTTCGTTCGTGTGGCGCAACGAGCTGGCCGACACCTTCGTCGAGACCGTGGCGGCGCCGTGGTTCGCCCAGCCCGCCTCGGGTACGCCGCTGCTGGTCTGGTGGTTCCGGATGCTCGGGGCGCGGATCGGCCGAGGAGTCTGGATCGAGTCGCACTGGCTCCCGGAGGCGGACCTGGTGACGCTCGGGGACGGGGCGGTCGTCAACCACGGCACGGTGGTGCAGACCCATCTCTTCCACGACCGGATGCTCAGCCTCGACACCGTCAGCCTGGACGACGGCGCGACCCTCGGCCCGCACAGCGTCGTGCTGCCGGCCGCGCGGATCGGCGGCCATGCGGTCGTCGGCCCCGCCTCGCTGGTCATGCGCGGGGAGTCGCTCCCGCCCAAGACGATGTGGATCGGCAACCCGATCGGCCCCTGGGAGCTCGCCCCCGACGAGGCCGCCGCCCCTACCCCGCAGACCCAGGGAGCGTGACGTAGGTTGCGACTCGTGCCGCACCTCCCCACCGCCGACCCGTACCTGCCGCACCACGGCGACCCGTCCTGGCACGCGGTCCACTACGACCTCGATCTCGAGTACGACCTGGTCGGAAACCGGCTCAGCGGCACCGCCGTGATCACGGTCGAGGCGCTGACCGATCTGGACCGGCTGGTGCTCGACCTGGCCCACCTCCAGGTCAAGAAGGTCACCGTCGACGGCCGGCAGCCGGCCAAGCATGCCCACCGCCAGCATCGGCTGGTGGTCAGCCTGCGCGACCGGATCCGCGCGGGCGAGCGCGCCACCGTCACGGTCAAGTACGCCGGCAAGCCGCACCCGCTGGTCCTGCGCCACCACGGCGATGCCGGCTGGGAGGAGCTCACCGACGGGGTCATCGTCGCCGGCCAACCGCACGGCGCGCCCACCTGGTTCCCCTGCAACGACCGCGCGGACGACAAGGCCGCCTACACCATCTCCGTCTCCACGGCGGCCAACTACACGGTGGTGGCCAACGGCACCCTGGTCCGTCGTACCCGGCACGGCTCGGGGGAGACCTGGACGTACCAGCAGGTCGAGCCGATGCCGCCATACCTCGCGACCGTCCAGATCGGGCGCTACGCCCTGATCGAGCTCGACTCCGCCGGACGGGTGCCCATCCACGCGGCAGTGCCGGACTCCGCCCGCGCCGACTTCGACGCGTCCTTCGGCCGCCAGGGCGAGATGATGGCCTGCTTCGAGCGTCTCTTCGGGCCCTATCCGTTCCCGGCCTACACCGTCGTGGTCACCGACGACGAGCTCGAGATCCCGCTGGAGTCGCAGTCCCTCTCGACCTTCGGCCGCAACTTCCTGACCGGGGAGTGGGAGCAGGTGCGCCTGGTCGCGCACGAGCTCGCCCACCAGTGGTTCGGCAACGCCGTCACGATGCGCCGGCTCCAGGACATCTGGCTGCACGAGGGCTTCGCCTGCTACGCCGAGTGGCTGTGGGCCGAGGACGGTGGCTACCGCTCGGCCGACGCCTGGGCGGCGCATCACCACGCCCGGCTGGACGGACTGCGGAAGGACCTCCTGCTCGCCGATCCGGGGCCAGACCTGATGTTCGACGACCGGGTCTACAAGCGCGGCGCGCTCACGCTGCATGCGCTGCGCGGCGAGCTCGGGGACGACGCCTTCTTCGGCCTGCTGCGCACCTGGGTCGCGCGGTACGCCGGCGGCTCGGCCGACACCGCCGACTTCGAGGCCCTCGCGGCCGAGGTCGCCGGACGCCCCCTCACCGGCTTGTTCGACGCGTGGCTGCGCCGCAAGGAACTCCCCGCGCTGACCTGACCTGCCCGCCGGTGCCGTCCGGCACCGGCCGGGACGATCGCCGGCCATCGGGTCGCCGGAGATCCGATCGCGGATCGGCTCGCGACCGGGTGGGCTCGGGACCGGGTCGGTTCGGCGGTCGCCGGACAGCGGGTCGGCCCGGTGCGGCCCGGTGCGGCCCGGTGCGGCCCGGTGCGGCCCGGTGCGGGCCGGTCGGCCCGGTCTGGGTTCAGGTCAGCCGCTGATCGGCCAGGGTCTCCACGACGAGGTCCGCCATCCACCGTTGAGCAGGGGAGGCCGAGCGGCGGGTGTAGGCGGTGACATCGATCGCCTCGATCGGGCGGGGCAGGTCGATGACCGAGAGGGCGTGCCGCCGGGCGAAGACCTCGGCGATGTGGCGGGGAACGATGGCGAGCACGTCGCTGGTCGCGACGACGTACGGCGCCGAGGCGTAGCTGGCCAGCTCCAGCTCGACGCGATCCTCCAGCCCGAGCCGGCGCAGCAGCCGGAGCGGACCCAGATGGTCGCCGGAGGAGTGCACGGTGACGAACCGCTCCCGCGCGAACCCCTCCTCGTCGAGGGCACCGCCGCGGGCCCGCGGGTGATCGGCGGCGGCGATGAGGGCGTAGTCGACCCGGAGGAACGGACGCCCCACCACCCGGTCGTCGTTCGGGGGAGCGCTGGTGACGGCGAGATCGAGCCGGCCGGCCACGAGCAGATCGGCGAACTCGTCGACCACCAGCTTGCGCGCGCGCAGCCAGGCACCGGGCGCGCGGCGGGCGAGCGCGGGCAGCAGGAGCGGCAGGAAGGACAGTTCGCCGAAGTCGGAGAGCATCACGCTGAACTCGCGCTCGGTGGTGGCCGGGTCGAACTCCGCCGGACCGGCGAACGTGCGGTCGATGGTCGCCAGCGCGTCCCGCAGGGCGGGGTACATCTCACGAGCGCGCGCGCTGGGCCGCAGCCCCTCGCGGCCGCGGACGAAGAGGTCCTCGCCGAACCGCCGGCGCAGCTTGGCCAGGGTGTAGCTCACGGTGGGCTGGGAGAGCCGCATCAGCTCCGCCGTGGCGGTCACCGACCGGGTCTCGTAGAGCAGCACGAAGGTGCGCACCTGCGCCATGTCCAGCGTGCCGGTCATCCCGCACCCCCTCGTTATCGAATCCGTCGATGTTTCGACCCAGCCGATTCTATTGGTCATCGATGTGATGGCAGCCATACGGTTCGTCGGTGACCAACGCGACACCTGCCCGGCCGACCGGTACGACGACCGTGAGGGACAGCACCTACGCGCTCCTCGAACGCTCCGGGGTGACCACGATCTTCGGCAATCCCGGCTCCAACGAGCTGCCGTTCCTCGCCGGGATGCCGGCGAGCATGCGCTATGTGCTGGCGCTCCACGAGGGCGCGGCCGTGGCGATGGCCGACGGGTACGCCCAGGCCTCCGGTGAGCTCGGCGTGGTGAACCTGCACGCAGCCTCCGGCACCGGCAACGCGATGGGCGGGCTCAGCAACGCCGCCGTGTCCCGCTCCCCACTGCTCCTGCTCGCCGGACAGCAGGTCCGCGAGACGGTCGGGCAGAACGTCATGCTCGCCAACATGGACGCGGCCCAGCTGACCCGGCCGCTGACCGGCTACTCCGCCGAGCCGCTGGCCGCCGTCGACGTGCCCCGCACGCTGGCCGAGGCGATCCACCACGCCGGGCCGGGCCGGCGGGGTCCGTCGTTCGTCTCGGTGCCCTACGACGACTGGGAGCGGCCGGCAGCGGCCGGGGACCCCGCCCTGCTCGCGCGCACCGTGACCCGCGCGTTCCACGCCGCCCCCGAGGAGGTCGAGCGGATCGCCGGGCTCCTCGCGGGCGCGCAGCGGCCGGCGCTCGTCCTCGGCTCCGACCTCGACGGCACCGCCACCCCGGGCGCGCTGGTCGCCCTCGCCGAGCACCTCGGGGCGACCGTCCACGTGGCGCCCTCGCCGTACCGGCTGCCCTTCCCCAACCGGCACCGCCTCTTCGCCGGCGTGCTGCCGGCGGGCATCCGTTCGATCCGCGACGCGCTCGCCGGGCACGACCTCGTGCTGGTCCTCGGTGCGCCGGTCTTCCGGTACCACCAGTACGAGCCGGGGGAGTACCTCGCTGAGGGGACCCGGTTGATCCAGGTCACCGACGACACCGACGCAGCCGCCCGAGCCCCCTTCGGGGAGACCCTGCTGGCCGAGCCGGCCGCCCTCGTGGACGGCCTGATCGCGTGTCTGGGTGCGGAGCCCCGCCCCACCTCCGCGGAGGACCCCGAGGCCTATCTGCCCTGCCCGGAGCCCGGTACGGCGGGCGCGGGCCGGCTCCATCCCGCCGAGGTCTTCGCGGCGCTGCGGCGTACCCAGCCGCGCGACACCGCCTACGTGGTCGAGTCGACCTCCACCACCGGCGACTTCTGGGCCCAGATGGACCTCCGCGAGCCCGGCAGCTACTTCTGGCCCGCCTCCGGCGGTCTCGGCTTCGGCCTGCCGGCCGCGGTCGGCGTCGCGCTGGCCCGCCCCGACCGCCGGGTGGTCGGGGTGATCGGCGACGGGTCGGCCAACTACGGCATCACCGCGTTGTGGACGGCGGCGCAGCTGCGCCTACCGTTGACCATCGTGATCCTGCGCAACGGCACCTATGGTGCGCTCCGGTGGTTCGCCGACGTCCTCGGCACGCCGGACGCACCCGGCCTCGACATCCCCGACATCGACCTGGTGCCGGTGGCCGAGGGGTACGGCGTACCCGGCCGACGCGTCCAGGACCTGGCCACCCTCGAGGACCTGCTCCGCCGCGAACCCGACGGCCCGCGGCTGCTCCAGGTCGAGACCAGCCTGACCACCCCGCACTGACCATCCGCAGCGCCACGCCCAACCCCCACCACCGGACCGCCGGCCGCACCGACGCAGGCGAACGTCGCGATCGGGCCGATCGCGGTCCAGTACCGAAGGAGCACCACTCATGTCCCGACCCACGTCCGTGCAGGACGATCGCACCCGCCGCTGGGTGCGCGCCCTGTGCTGGGCCACCGTCACCCTGGAGGGCTTCGACATCGTCGCCCTCAGCGCGTCGCTGCCCTCGATCCTCGACAGCGGGCACGCCGGGATGGGCAAGGCGGAGGCCACCCTGGTCACCACCATCTCGCTGGTGGGCATCATGGTCGGCGCGATCCTGGTCGGCCCGCTCTCGGACCGGATCGGCCGCCGCGGCACCATGCTCGGCTCGATCGCGCTGTTCTCGGTCCTGACCATCGTCGTACCGCTGGCCCCGAACGCGGAGGTGTTCGCGGCGCTGCGGTTCGTGGCGGGGATCGGCCTGGGCGCCTGCATGCCGGCCGCCCTGACGATGATGAGCGAGACCACCCCGGACAGTGAGCGGGCACGGTCCACGACCTTCACCATGACCGGCTACCACGTCGGTGCCGTGCTGACCTCGCTGGTGGCGCTCGCGGTCGTGCCGCGGTGGGAGCTGCTCTTCGTGATCGGCGGCGTCGCCGGCCTGGTCGTGCTGCCGCTGATGTGGCTCCACCTCCCGGAGACCAACCCGGTCGCCATCGCCCGACGCAGCGCCGACCAGGTCCAGGAGAAGCCCGGCATCGCGGCCACCCTCCGCTCGCCGTACCTCGTGGCCAGCCTGGCCACCTGGGCCGCCTCCTTCATGGGGCTGCTCCTCGTCTACGGACTCAACAGCTGGCTGCCGACCATCATGCGCGAGGCCGGCTACGAGATCGCCGCGTCGCTGACCCTGCTGCTGCTGCTCAACCTCGGCGGCATCGTCGGGCTGGTGCTGGCCGGTGTGATCGGCGACAAGCGCGGCATCCGGGGCAGCGCGCTGCTCTGGTTCGCGGCGGCGGCGGTGCTGCTCGCCCTGCTCAGCATCAAGATGCCGACCCTCCTGCTCAACCTGGCGGTCTTCCTCACCGGCGTCTTCGTGTTCAGCGCCCAGGTGCTCGTCTACGCCTGGATCACCAGGCACTACCCGCCCGAGCTGCGCGGTACGGCGCTCGGGCTCGCCTCGGGGGTCGGCCGGCTCGGCTCGATCGTCGGCCCCGCCGTCACCGGTGCGCTGGTGACCGCGAACCTCGCCTACCCGTGGGGCTTCTACTTCTTCGCCGTCGTCGCGCTGCTCGCTGTCGTGGCGATGGTCATCGTCCCTGCCAAGCTCAGCAGCACCCACCGCCATCAGGAGGCCACTGCATGAACCCCACCTGGACCGACAGCATCTACCAGGGCGGCTTCGTCCCGGGCTCGGGACCGAGGATCGAGGTGACCGACAAGGCCACCGGCACCGTCATCGGCACGGCCGGCTCGGCCACCACCGCGGACGTCGACCGTGCGCTCGCCACCGCCACCGAGGCCCAGCGCGCCTGGGCCGCCGCGCCGTACGACGAGCGGGTCGCCGTCCTGCTGCGCGCCGCCGCCCTCGCCGAGGCCGAACCCGAGCGGCTGGTGCCCTGGCTCCAGCGCGAGGCCGGTTCGGCGCCGGGCAAGGCGGGCTTCGAGCACGGCCTGGTCGTCGCCGAACTGCGCGAGGCGGCCGCGACCGCCTCGGCGCCGTACGGGCGGCTGCTGCGCTCCACCAAGCCCCGGATGTCCTTCGCCCGGTACATCCCGGTGGGCGTCGTCGGCGTGATCTCGCCGTTCAACTTCCCCGCGATCCTGTCCATGCGCTCGGTGGCGCCGGCGCTGGCGCTGGGCAACGCGGTCGTGCTCAAGCCGGACCCGCGGACGGCCGTCTCCGGCGGCCTCGCCCTCGCCGAACTGCTGCACGACGCCGGCCTCCCGGAGGGTCTGCTGCACGTCCTTCCCGGCGGTGCCGAGATCGGCCAGCACCTGGTCGCCCACCCCGAGATCCCCTGCCTCAGCTTCACCGGCTCGACCGGTGCCGGCCGGGCGATCGCCGCGGCGGCCGCTCCGTTGTTCAAGAAGGTCCACCTCGAACTGGGGGGCAACAACGCCCTGCTCGTGCTCCCGGACGCAGACCTGGACCGGGCGGCCTCCGCCGGGGCCTGGGGGTCCTTCCTGCACCAGGGCCAGATCTGCATGACCACCGGACGTCACCTCGTCCACCGCAGCCGCGCCGAGGAGTACACCGACCTGCTCGCGGCCAAGGCCGACGCGCTCCCGGTCGGCGACCCGTCCGGTGGCGAGGTCGCTCTCGGACCGCTGATCGACGCCGGCCAGCGCGACAAGGTGCACGGGTTCGTGACCAGCACCCTCGAGGCGGGCGCCCGGCTCGCCGCCGGCGGCAGCTACGACCAGCTCTTCTACCGGCCCACCGTGCTTGCCGACGTGCGCCCCGACCACCCGGCGGCCCGCGAGGAGATCTTCGGCCCCGTGGCCCCGGTGATCGTGTACGACGACGTCGAGGAGGCAGTCGCCCTGGTCAACGCCGACCCCTACGGGCTCTCTGTCGGCGTCCTGAGCGCCAACCCGATGGTGGCCTACGACCTGAGCGCACGGCTCGAGGTCGGCATGGTGCACATCAACGACCAGACCGTCGACGACGAGTCGGTCATCCCGTTCGGTGGGATCAAGGCCTCCGGCTCCGGTGGTCACTTCGGCGGTGCCGAAGCCAACCTGGAGACCTTCGGCCACCTCCAGTGGGTCACCATGCAGACCGAGATCGCGCAGTACCCCTTCTGACCGCGACCGGTCGAGTCGGTCCTCGTGGTCGGTCGAGTCGGTCGCCGTGGTCGGTCGAGTCGGTCCTCGTGGTCGGTCGGGTCGGTCGCTGACCGACCGGCCGCGAGGTCCGACGGGACGGCTCAGATCCGTCTCGTTCAGGGGAGGAGCGCGCGGGCGCGCAGCTCGGCGCGCAGCCGCTCGGCGCCGGTGAAGCGGACGGCGTCCAGCCCGACCGCCGCGGCCGCGGCGACGTTCTCCGCACGGTCGTCGACGAAGAGCAGTTCGTCCGGACGAAGACCGGACCGATCGATCGCGATCCGGTAGATCGCCGGGTCGGGCTTGGCCAGCCCGACCTCGCCGGAGACGGTCACGCCGTGCAGCAGCCGGACGACGTCGAAGGTGGCGGGCGCGTGCGGGTACGACTCGGCCGACCAGTTGGTCAGGCCGTACTGCGGTACGCCGGCCGCGTGCAGTTCGCGGAGCAGGGCCGCCGTGCCGGGCACCTCGCCGACCAGCGAGGAGGGGAAGTGCTCGACGTAGGAGCGGGCGTGCGGTAGCCACTGCGGAGCCTCGCGCTCCACGACCGCCAGGGCCTCGGCCCATCCACGGCCGGCGTCGCAGGCGTGGTTCCAGGCACCGAAGTCGAACCCGGCGAGGAAGCGGTGGGCCTCCTGCGCCCCGACGCCGGCCGCGACGGCGGGGAAGGGGTCCCACCGGATCACGACGTTGCCGAGGTCCCAGATCACCGCGGAGACCTGAGAAGGAGACGGGACAGCCCCGGCGGACGATGTCCGTCGGGGCTGTCTCACGCTGAGGCTCGGCTCAGTCCGGTCGCTCGGAGCGGATCCGGTCAGGCCCAGCGCTGCGCGGCCGGGACGAAGTCGAGGCGACGCTCTCCGGTGTAGATCTGCTTGGGACGCGCGATCTTCTGCTCCTTGTCCTGGACCAGCTCCAGCCACTGGGCCAGCCAGCCCGGGGTGCGGCCGATCGCGAACAGGACGGTGAACATCTCCGGCGGGAACTCCAGCGCCTCGTAGATGAGGCCGGAGTAGAAGTCGACGTTCGGGTAGAGCTTGCGCTTGACGAAGTACTCGTCCTCGAGCGCGATCTTCTCCAGCTCCTGGGCGATCTCGAGCAACGGGTTGACCCCGGTGACCTCGAAGACGTCGTCGCAGGCCTTCTTGATCAGCTTCGCGCGCGGGTCGTAGTTCTTGTAGACCCGGTGGCCGAAGCCCATCAGGCGCTCGTCGCCGGCCTTCACCCCCTCGATGAAGGCGGGGATGTTCTCCTTGGAGCCGATCCGCTTGAGCATCTTGAGCACGGCCTCGTTGGCGCCGCCGTGCAGCGGGCCGTAGAGGGCGCCGACGCCGGCCGCGACCGCGGAGTACGGGTCGACCTGGCTGGAGCCGACCGAGCGCACGGCGTTGGCCGAGCAGTTCTGCTCGTGGTCGGCGTGCAGGATGAGCAGGGTGTCGAGCGCCTTGACGATGCGCTCGTCGCCGGCGTACTTCGTCTCGCTCATCTTGAACAGCATGGAGAGGAAGTTGCCGGTGTAGGACAGGTCGTTGTCGGGGTAGATGTACGGCTTGCCCTGCGCGTGCCGGTAGGCCCAGGCGCCGAGGGTCGGCATCTTGGCGATCATCCGCACGATCTGGAGGTTGCGGATGTCGGCGTCGGCGATGTTGCTCGCGTCCGGGTAGAACGTCGAGAGCGCGCCGACGGAGGCCATCAGCATCCCCATCGGGTGGGCGTCGTAGCGGAAGCCCTGCATGAAGCTCTTGATGTTCTCGTGCACGAACGTGTGGAAGGTGATCTCGTGCTCCCACGCGTCGTACTCGGCCTTGGTGGGCAGGCTTCCGTGGATCAGCAGGTACGCCACCTCGAGGAAGGTGGATTGCTCCGCCAACTGCTCGATGGGGTAGCCCCGGTATTCCAGGATGCCTTTGTCGCCGTCGATGTAGGTGATGGAGCTTCGGCACGACGCGGTGTTGGTGAAGCCGGGGTCGTACACGGCGAGGCCGGGCTCGTCCTCGTCCGTCCGGATCTTCCCGAACTCCGAGGCCCGGATGGCGCCGTCGGTGATCGGTACCTCGTACTCCACGCCGGTGCGGTTGTCTCGCACAGTCAGGGAATCAGTCACGGGCCTCAACCTAACCCTTGAATCGACGGGGCCGGTAGGCGGTGTCCCGTTGGTTGGTCCCTCGTGCCCGCGCGGAGCCCCGTGCGACGCTGTCCCAGGCGTCCGGCGGATGGTGCCGGAACGCCGACGCGGGCTGCGTTTTGACCCCCCGGAACTCGCCCGCGTAATCTTGTTCGGTCGCGCCTCCTGCCGCCTCCCGACCCGCGCACGGGCCGAGGGGTAGTCCTGGAGTGGAGTTCGAGCCAGGCCGTGTTCGTCAGAAGGCGCGAGTAAGACCCGAGCAGCATCCGCTGCCCGGGACCAACGAACGAAGAAGGCACACGTGCGTACTTACGCTCCCAAGCCCGGCGACATCGAGCGCGCCTGGCTCGTGATCGACGCGAACGACGTCCGCCTGGGTCACCTGGCGGTCCAGGTCGCGAACCTGCTCCGAGGCAAGCACAAGGCGATCTACGCCCCCAACGCCGACACCGGTGACTTCGTCATCGTCGTCAACGCCGAGAAGGTCTCCCTCTCCGGCAACAAGCGGACGGCGAAGCTGGCCTACCGTCACTCGGGTTACCCCGGTGGTCTGACCGCTACCCCGATCGGCGAGGTCCTCGACAAGGACGCCCGTAAGGCGATCGAGAAGGCCGTGTGGGGCATGCTGCCGAAGAACAAGCTCGGTCGGCAGATGCTGAAGAAGCTCAAGGTCTACTCCGGCCCGACGCACCCGCACCAGGCTCAGAAGGCCGTCCCCTTCGAGATCAAGCAGATCTCCCAGTAATCGTCGAGCGAGGATCACTTCATGTCTGAGAACAGCACCGAGGTCGAAGAGACCTTCGAGACCAACGAGCAGGGCGTCGCCTACACCTCCGAGAGCGACGCCTCCGCCGAGGTCTCCGACCGTCCGGCCACCATCGCCCCCGCGGGCGGCACCGGCCGCCGCAAGGAGTCCGTGGCCCGGGTCCGGATCGTGCCGGGCACCGGCAACTGGACCATCAACGGTCGCACCATGGACTCGTACTTCCCCAACAAGCTGCACCAGCAGGTCGCGAACGAGCCGTTCGCCGCGCTGCAGCTCGAGGGTCGCTTCGACGTCATCGCCCGCATCCACGGCGGCGGCATCGCCGGCCAGGCCGGCGCCCTGCGCCTCGGCGTGGCCCGTGCGCTGAACGACGTCGACGTGGACGCCAACCGGCCGACCCTCAAGAAGGCTGGTCTGCTGACCCGCGACGCCCGCGTCGTGGAGCGCAAGAAGGCGGGTCTGAAGAAGGCTCGCAAGGCCTCGCAGTTCAGCAAGCGCTGACGAAGGCCTCTCTTGGCACGCCTTTTCGGCACGGACGGGGTCCGGGGCCTGGCGAACGGTGATCTCACCGTCTCGCTGGCCCTGGACCTCGCTGTTTCCGCCGCTCATGTCCTGACCGCCGACGCGGTCGCCTCGGCTCGTCGGCCCATCGCCGTGGTCGGTCGTGACACCCGCATCTCCGGTGAGTTCCTCCAGGCCGCCGTGGCGGCCGGGCTCGCCTCCTCCGGGGTGGACGTCATCGACCTCGGCGTCCTGCCGACCCCGGCGGTCGCGCACCTGACCGCCGCCCTCGGCGCCGATCTCGGGGTCGTCCTCTCCGCCTCGCACAACCCGATGCCCGACAACGGGATCAAGTTCCTCGCCCGCGGCGGGGTCAAGCTGGACGATGCGATGGAGGACGCCATCGAGGCCGGTCTCGGCCGCGAGACCGAGCGCCCCCTCGGCGCCGGCGTCGGCCGGATCACGCCGTACCCCACCGGGGTCGAGGAGTACGTCGAGCACCTGGCCGGCACCCTCGCCCATCGGCACGACGGCCTCACCGTGGTGGTGGACTGTGCCCAGGGGGCAGCCTCGGTCTCCGGGCCGCTCGCGCTCGCCCGTGCGGGTGCTCGCGTGATCGCGATCAACCACACCCCGAACGGCCTGGACATCAACGCCGGCTGCGGCTCCACCCACCCCGAGGCCCTGCAGAAGGCGGTCCTCGAGCACGGCGCCGACGCCGGCTTCGCCTTCGACGGGGACGCCGACCGGTGTCTGGCCGTCGACCACGAGGGCGGCCTGGTCGACGGTGATCAGGTGATGGGCATCCTCGCGCTCGGCCTGGCTGAGGAGGGGGAGCTGGCCGGTGACACCCTGGTCGCCACCGTGATGAGCAACCTCGGGCTGCTGCGGGCGATGGAGTCGGCCGGTATCCAGGTGGCGCAGACCGCGGTCGGTGACCGATACGTCCTGGAGGAGATGCGCCGCGGCGGCTACGTGCTGGGCGGGGAGCAGTCCGGGCACATCGTGCTGAGCCGGCACGCGACCACCGGCGACGGCACCCTGACCGCACTGCAGGTGCTCGACCGGATGGCCCGGACGGGTCGCTCGCTGGCGGCCCTGGCCGAGCCGGTCGCCCGCTTCCCCCAGGTGCTGATCAACGTGCCGGACGTCGACAAGCACCGCACCGACGACCCCGAGCTGGTGGCCGCGATCGCCGCCCAGGGGGCCGAACTGGGCAACGACGGCCGGATCCTGCTCCGTGCCTCCGGCACCGAGCCGGTCGTGCGGGTGATGGTGGAGGCACCCACCCTCGAACGCGCGGGATCGGTCGCCGAGCGGCTCGCCTCCGTCGTACGCCGGCGGCTCGCGCTCTGAGGAGACCCGCACCCACGCCGGGCGGGACGCGCGGCGTCCGGTCACGCTTCGCCGGCTGCTCGCGGCCGGACACGCCTGGACGCCGTCCTGGCCCGATCGTGCACCGCCGCGGCTCGCAGAGGTCGGGCCGGGTAGCGCGACGGGCTGTGGAGAACGGTCCCGGGACCGCTCCCAGGACCTAGCCTCCTGAGACGCGGCCGACGGGCCGCGACTCGGTCCCGGGGGTGTGATGCGACGTCTGGCCGGCCTGCTCGGCGTGGTGGCGGCGGTGTGCGTCGTCGCGGTGAGCGTGATCGCGCTCAGCCTCCCCGATCCCGATCCCGACACACTCTCGGACCCACGCCCGGAGCCACGCCCGGCCCGGGGCACGGCGGACGGCCCGGTCCTCGACCGGAGCCTGCGCGTGCGCGGGGCCACCGCCCGGCTGCCTGCCGGATGGGAGTTCACCGGACCCGGTTCGGTGATCCGCTACACCGATCGGACCGGCCGGGTGACGGCCCAGATCTCGGCCCCGGCGGTGTTCGACTCCGGATTCTGTCCGCGCGCGGCCGGCAGCAGTCGGGCCTTCGCCGGCTTCCTGCCCGCACGGGCGGGTCCACCTGCCGCGGTGGCCCGGCGGACCGCCCGGAGCTGGGCCGATGCCGTCGCCCGCGACCCGGTCGCCGGCGACACCGGCGCGGCCGGCCGGGTCGTCGACGGTGTATCGAGCAGGCCCGCAGGGTCCACCGCCCACCGGGCGGACGCCCGGGTCGAACTGAAGGGCGGGGGCTGCCGTCCGCCGAGCGCCGAGATCACCGTGGTCGCCGTACCGACCCCACCCGGCGTGGTGGCGTTCGTGTTGGTCCGCGACGCGGGCGCGCGGGGTGACCTGCCCGCACATGTCGCCGCGGAGATCGTCGCGTCGGTCCGGGCGAGCCGACCGGGTCCGGCCGACGGCACCCGCGTGCGCGACTCCCGGCGCACCCGAAGAACGCCGGATGGATGAGGTCGCGCCCGCTGGTCCGGTGGTCGGGCGGCGCGGTGGCAGCGGACACCCGTGGATGCGCGCCCGGCCGGAGATCAGAGCTTGCGGAGGCGGACGTAGCGGACCGAGTGGTCCACGGCCTTGCGCAGGACCAGGTCGGCGCGGGAGCGGGTGGGCAGGACGTTCTCGACCAGGTTGGGCCCGTTGATCGAATCCCACAGGCGCTGAGCCTCGCTGACCGCCTCGTCGTGGGTGAGCGAGGCGTACTTGGCGAAGTAGGAGGACGGGTTGCGGAAGGCGGTCTTGCGCAGGCGCAGGAAACGGTCGACGTACCAGTGCCGGATGTCCCGGGTCCGGGCGTCGACGTAGATGGAGAAGTCGAAGTAGTCCGAGAGGCCCAGACCCACCCGACCGTCGCCACGGACCCGGGCCGGCTGGAGGACATTGAGCCCCTCGAGGATGACGATGTCGGGGCGACGCACCACCACCTTCTCGTCCGGCACGATGTCGTAGACCAGGTGGGAGTAGATCGGCGCCTCGACCTCCTCGCGTCCCGACTTGATGTCCACGACGAACTTGAGCAGCGCGCGCCGGTCGTAGGACTCGGGGAAGCCCTTGCGCTGCATCAGTCCGCGGCGCTGGAGCTCGGCGTTGGGGTAGAGGAAGCCGTCGGTGGTGACGAGGGCGACGTTGGGATGCTCGGGCCAGTGGGCGAGCATCTGCTGCAGGACGCGCGCGGTGGTCGACTTGCCCACCGCCACCGAGCCCGCGAGCCCGATCACGAACGGCGTCCGCGCGGGGATCCTGCGACGCAGGAAGGCCTCCTGCTCGCGGTGGAGGTCGCCGGCCGCCTTGACGTACAGGCTGAGCAGTCGGCTCAGGGGGAGATAGACCTCCTCGACCTCACCGAGGTCGATCTGGTCGCCGAGGCCCTGTAACCGGAGGATCTCCTCGGCACTGAGCGGGTTGACCATCTCGGGCGCGAGATCCGCCCATGCGGCCCGCTCGAGCTCGGTGTACGGCGAGCGTTCCCGGTTGTCGTCGTACGCGGGTGAGGCGCCTGCCGTCGCTGAGGACATGGGGTCGATTGTGGCCTATGCCCTGCGGCGCGGATCACAGGGTCCGGATGGTGCGGCGGTGATGCCGGAGCAGGTCCGGGCCGCACGTAGGATCGAGGACCATGTGCGGCATCGTCGGATACATCGGAGAGCGCTCCGCTCGGGACGTCGTGATCGAGGGGCTGCGCCGCCTCGAGTACCGCGGCTACGACTCGGCAGGGATCGCGCTGGTGCACGCCGGCGACGACGGCCGGGGGGCGGTCGCGGCCCGCAAGCGGGCCGGCAAGCTGGCCAACCTGGAGAAGGCGATCTCGGCCGAGGAGCTGCCGGTCTCGGGCACCGGGATCGGGCACACCCGTTGGGCCACCCACGGGGCGCCCAACGACCGCAACGCGCACCCGCACCTGGGTGCGACCGGCCGGGTGGCGGTCGTGCACAACGGCATCATCGAGAACTTCGCCGAGCTGCGCGCCGAGCTCGAGGACGAGGACCACGTGTTGCTCTCCGAGACCGACACCGAGGTGGCGGCGCACCTGCTGGAGCGGGAGGTCGTCGCCGGAGCCGACCTCACCACCGCCATGCAGCGGGTCTGCCGTCGTCTGGAGGGGGCCTTCACCCTGGTGGCCGTGGACGGGCAGGACGCCGACCGGGTCGTGGCCGCACGGCGCAACAGCCCGCTGGTCGTCGGGCTGGGGGAGCGGGAGAACTTTCTGGGCTCCGACGTGGCGGCGTTCATCGAGTTCACCCGCGACGCGCTCGAACTCGGGCAGGACCAGGTCGTCACCCTCACCCGTGACGGCGTCGAGGTGACCGGCTTCGACGGCACCCCCGCGCAGGCCACGCGTTACTCGGTCGACTGGGATCTCTCCGCTGCGGAGAAGGACGGCCACGACTGGTTCATGCGCAAGGAGATCTTCGAGCAGCCGCGCGCGGTGGCCGACTCCCTGCTGGGTCGGTGGGGGGCCGACGGCCGGCTCCAGCTGGACGAGATGCGGCTCTCCGACGACGAGCTGCGCGAGATCCGCAAGATCATCGTGATCGCCTGCGGTACGTCGTTCTACGCCGGCATGGTCGCGAAGTACACCATCGAGCACTGGTGCCGGATCCCGGTCGAGGTGCAGTTGGCCAGCGAATTCCGCTACCGCGACCCCATCCTGGACAACGACACCCTGGTGGTCGCGATCTCCCAGTCCGGCGAGACCGCAGACACGCTCCAGGCGATCCGGCACGCGCGCACCCAGCGTTCCAAGGTGCTGGCGATCTGCAACACCAACGGCTCCACCATCCCCCGGGAGTCCGACGCGGTCATCTACACCCACGCGGGCCCGGAGATCGGGGTCGCCTCGACCAAGGGCTTCCTGACCCAGTTGGTCGCCTGCTATCTGCTGGGGCTCTACCTCGCGCAGGTCCGCGGAACCCGGTACGGCGACGAGATCACCCAGATCGTGGGTCAGCTGGAGGAGATGCCGGCGCACATCCAGACGGTGCTCGACCGCGCCGAGGACGTGTATGCGATGGCCCGCGACCACGTGGCCGCCGAATCGGTGCTCTTCCTGGGCCGGCACGCCGGCTACCCGGTGGCGTTGGAGGGCGCGCTCAAGCTCAAGGAGCTCGCCTACATCCATGCCGAGGGGTTCGCCGCCGGCGAGCTCAAGCACGGCCCGATCGCCCTGGTCGAGGACGGTCTTCCCGTGCTGTGCCTGGTCCCGCCGCAGGGTCGCGACCAGTTGCACGACAAGATGCTCAGCGGGATCCAGGAGGTGCGCGCCCGAGGCGCCCGGACGATCTGCCTGGCCGAGGAGACCGACACCAGGATCACGCCGTACGCAGATGCCCTGATCCGCCTTCCGCGAGTGCCCACGCTGCTCCAGCCGCTGGTCGCGGTCGTACCGCTCCAGTTGTTCGCCTGCGAACTCGCCACCGCGAAGGGACACGACGTCGACCAGCCGCGCAACCTCGCGAAGTCGGTGACCGTCGAATGAGCAGGCGGGTGCCGAAGGTGCGCGCCCCCCGGCGCGGGGGAGTGCTCGGCCTGCTCTCGAGGGCGGTCAGGTCGGTGGGGCGGACCGCGGTGCGGCTGCCGGACGTGTTCGGGTGAGCGTGATCGGCGTCGGCATCGACGTGTGCGACATCGAACGGTTCGGCGAGTCGCTGGAGCGTACGCCGGGGCTCCGGGCCCGACTCTTCACCCCGGGCGAGGCGGAGCGGCCGTTGGCCTCCTTGGCCGCACGGTTCGCGGCCAAGGAGGCCCTGGCCAAGGCCCTCGGTGCCCCCACCGGCCTGGCCTGGCACGACGCCGAGGTCCTCTCCGAGTCCTCGGGTCGGCCGCACTTCGCCCTGCGTGGCACCGTGGCGGCGACCGCCGCGGACCAGGGCGTCCGGGTCGTGCACCTCTCGCTCTCCCACGACGCCGGCATCGCCTCGGCGATGGTGGTCCTGGAGAGCTGACCCGCTCGTCCCATCGGTGCGCGCGTCGAGTCGGGTCTCCTCGCACGTCGAGTCGGACTTCCCGGATGGTCCATTGGTGCCGAGTGGACCGTCCACGGGGCCCGACTCGACGGTCCGGGAGGCACGACTCGACGGTCCGGGAGGCCCGACTCGACGGTCCGGGAGGCCCGACTCAACGGTCCGGGAGGCTCGACTCAACGGTCCGGGAGGCCCGACTCAACGGTCCGGGAGGGTCAGCGGATCAGCTCGTCGAGTCGGTTGTAGACGTCGGCGGAGCCTTCGAGGACGCGGCTGCGCCGGCCGTCGATGGACACCGGGACATCGCCCTGGACGGTGATCCGGCGTACCTCGCGGAGCTGGGTGTCGAAGTCGGCCACGGCGTAGTGCTGGGTGGCGCGGTTGTCCCAGATCGCGACGTCGCCCTGCCGCCAGTGCCAGCGCACGGTGTTCTCCAGCTTGGTGACGCGGTCCTGGAGCAGGTTGAACAGGATCGCGGACTCCTTGGGGTTGAAGCCGACGAACTTCTGCACGAAGTGACCGAGCACCAGGGTCCGCTCGGAGGTCTCGGGGTGCACGCGCACGACCGGGTGTTCGGTCTTGTAGAGCACCCGGGTGAACTCCTCACGGGTGTACTGCGGGTTGTTCTGGTCCTCGGTGTCGAAGGAGTTCGCGTAGTCGTAGTCGTTGGAGTGCACCGCCCACAGTCCGTCGACGAGCGCCTTGAGCGACTCCGGCAGCGCCTCGTACGCGGTGGCGGTGTTGGCCCAGACGGTGTTGCCGCCGTACTCGGGGATGGTCGCGCCGCGCAGGATCGAGAACGCCGGCACCCGGTCGACGAAGGTGACATCGGTGTGCCAGGAGTTGGCGGCCATGCCCTTGGTGGCCTTGAGCGAGAGGACCCGGGAGCTGCCGGTGTTGACCGTGGGGTGCGCGGTGGTGAGCGGGCCGAGCCGCTCGCCGAAGGCGATCTGGGTCTCGTCGTCGAGGTGGTGCTGGTCGCCGAAGAAGACCACCTTGTGCTTCAGGATCGCGTCGCGGATCACTGCCACGGTGTCCTCGGAGAGGTCTCCGGAGAGCTGTACGCCCTCGATCCGGGCGCCGACGCGGCCCCCGACCTTGTGGACCGAGAGACCGGCCGGGGAGGTGGGCGTGGTGGTGGAAGAGGTGCGCTCGATCTGGATGGTCATGGGATTCCTCACTGGGTCGTCGGAGTCCCGCCCTGCGGCGAGGACCTCTCCAGATTCGGGGGCCGCCGCCAGAGGACCAATGGTTCTGATCGTCGCGAACACAACCGGAGTGTCGGATGAGATGGACACCCGCTCCCGCCGACTACCGACTACGTTTGTCTAGCAAATTAATAGACAAACACGTTCGGACGAGGAGAGATGGTGGAGTCATCACCCATGATCACCGTGTCGCGCGGGCGGCTGGGGCCGACCGCAGCGCGGGTGTTCGAGGAGATCCGCGGCGGGGTCGCCCTCACCCGGGACGAGATCGTCGCCGGCACCGGGCTCAGCGTCGCCACGGTGGGCCGGACCGTCGGCCAACTGGTCAGCGCGCGCATCCTGCGGGAGCGCCCCGATCTGGCCACGGTGGGTCGCAACGGCCGGCCGGGGACGCCGGTCGAGCCGGACCCGACGGCCTACGTCGTGGTCGGCGTCCACCTCGGCCGACGGATCACCACCGTCGCGCTGGCCGACCTGACCGGGCGGGTGGTCGCCCAGCAGACCGCCGAGCACCCGCCGGCCGCGGGGCCCGACCTGGACGAGATCAGCCGGCTGGCCGCCGAGCTGCTCGGCAGCCTCCCCGGCCGGTCGCCGCTGTCCCTGGGGCTGGTCGCTCCGTGGGGCGAGCTCGACCTCGACCCGGCCCGGGTCGCCGCCGAACTGCACGAGCTCACCGGCCTCGACGTCCGGTACGCCGACCACATCGCCGCGGTCGCGGCGACCGAATTCCTCAACCGACGGCGGGGAACGGGCGGCGTGACGCTCTACGTCTATGCCCGGGACACGCTCGGCTTCGCGGTCGCCGTCGACAAGGGCGCCCAGACCGAAGTGTCCCGCGTCGGGAGCCTGACCCACTTCCCGACCGGCTCCGGCGCGGCCTGCCCGTGCGGGCGGACCGGCTGCCTCCAGGTCACGGCCGGTGACGAGGCGCTGGCTCGGACGGCGTACGACGCGGGCCTGGTCGCCGAACCCGAGATCGAGTCGGTCCACCGGGCGCAGGAGGATCCGCGGGTCCTCGCCCTGGTCCGGGAGCGCGCCACGGTGCTCGGCCAGGCGGTCGGCCAGGTGCGCGACATGATCGCGCCGGATCGGGTGGTGCTGGTCGGCCAGGCCTTCACCGGCTGGCCGCCGGTGCTCGTCGACGTGGTGGCCGCCGCCGAGCGCTTCGCCCCCGCCGGGGCGGTGCCGATCTCCTTCACGCGCTTCGGCGCCGGCATCCAGGCCGCCGCCGCCAGCACGATCGGGCTGGGGCGGATCTACGACGACCCGCTCGCCGCCGTACCCACCCTGACCCGATCCGCGCGTGCGACGCGCCCGGCCGCCACCGCCAGGAGGGTCTCCTGATGACGCCGCCCGTGTCCCGTCACCTCCGATCCGGGAGCCACGGCCTCGCCGCCGTCCTCACCGTGCTGGCCCTGGCCCTGACGGCGTGCACGTCCGCGGTGGCCGAACAGGCCAGGACCGCGGGCGCGCCCCGGGAGGGCGGGGTGATCCAGGTCGGGGTCTCCAGCGACCTGGTGCCGGCCGCAGTGTTCAGCAACACCAGTCAGACCGGCGACGTCCTCGTCGGCTCGATCTACGACTCGCTGATCGACTACCCGCTCGACTCGCTCGAGCCGCAGCCCGCGCTCGCGACCGGCTGGCGGCTCGGTGACCGCGGCCGCTCCCTCACCCTGGACCTGCGCGACGACGTCACCTTCCACAGCGGCCGCCCCTTCACCAGCAAGGATGTCGAGTTCAGCATCCGCACCTGGGCCGACCCGGTCTGGTCGGCGCAGTTGCAGCGCACCGCAGCCGCGATCACCGGCTTCGACACCTCCCAGCCGCACCGGATCACGCTGCGCTTCGAGCATCGCCTGAGCAACGTGTTCGACCTGCTCGACATGTTGCCGATGATCGACTCCGAGTCGATCGACGAGCTGCGTGCGGGCACCGCCTTCGTCGGCACCGGGCCGTTCCGCTTCGAGTCGTGGTCGCCGGGTGCCACCCTGACGCTGGACCGCAACGACGACTACTGGGGCCAGCGGCCCTACCTGGACGGCGCCCAGATCCGGATCATCACCGACGCCCAGGCCCAGCTCTCCCAGCTGCGGGCCGGCCAGCTCGACGTGGCCGTCGGGGTCAACAGCCTGGACGCCCAGTCGCTCTCCTCCGACCCGCGCTACCGGGTGGACTCCTGGGAGGGATCGGAGGGCCAGACGTATCTGGGCACCAACGTCACCAACCCGGCCCTCGCCGACCCCACCGTGCGAGAGGCGATCTCACACGCCCTGGACCGGGAGCGGATCATGACCGAGGTCTACCGGGGCTTCGGCGAGCCGGCGACGCTGCCCTGGCCGGAGGACTCACCCGCCCGCGACGAGAGGGTGGCCGAACAGCTGGCCTACGACCCGGACCTGGCCCGCCGACTGGTCCAGCGGTACGAGAGCAAGCACGGCGAGCTCCCGAGCCTGCCGCTGACCTACACCTCCTCCTCTCCCGACTACGCCCAGGTCGCCCAGATCGTGCAGGAGGACCTCGCCGCGGTCGGCATCGAGGTCGAGCTCGACCCGGAGGAGCACGCCCAGGTGATGACCCGGCTGATCGGCGCCGAGTTCGAAGGACTGTGGATCCTCGGGCACTCCTACGCCCACTTCACCCCCTCGACGCTGGCGGTCTCGGCGTTCCCGTTCAACGGCGAGCACAACGCCTCGCACTACTCCGACCCGCGCTACATCGCGGCAGCGGACGCCGCCTGGAAGCTCACCCCGCAGCAGGCGGCCAGGCCCGGTGCGTACGCCGACCTCAACCGGGAGCTGCTGCGGGGCAAGTTCCTGCTCGAGATCGGCATCCTGCATCGCCAGACCGCCTCCGGTGCCGCGGTCGGCGGACTCGACCTCACCAAGCGTGGCGAACTGCTGCTCGGCCGCGCCTACCTCGGTGGAGAAGGAGACTGACCATGGCCCACTACGTCCTCTCGCGGCTCGGCTCGACCCTGCTCGTGCTGGCGCTGTCCTCCGTCGGGATCGTCGCGCTGCTGCGGCTGGTGCCCGGTGACCCGGTGGCGATCCTGGCCGGCGCCGACTCGACGCCGGAATCGCGCGCGGCCATCCGGGCCGAACTGGGCCTGGACCAGCCGTTCTGGGAGCAGTACGCCGGCTGGCTGCACGGCCTGGTGACCTTCGACCTCGGTCCGTCGTACCGGCTCGGCGGTGACGTCGGCGATCTGGTCGCCGCGGGCGCCCTCAACACGGTGGTGCTGACCGCGGCGGCGCTGCTGCTGGCCAGCGTGGGCGCGTTGCTGGCGAGCGTCCTGGCGGTGCTGCTCGACCGGCCCTGGCTGACCGCGCTGCTCTCGGCCGGCAACACGGTGGCGGTCGCCGTCCCGACCTTCGCCATCTCGCTGCTGCTGGTCCTCGCCTTCGCCGTCTACCTGCCGGTGCTCCCCGCCGGTGGCGCCCCGCCGGACGGGTTCGCCTCCCGCCCCGACCTGGCGGTCCAATACCTGCTGCTACCCGCGATCGCGCTGGCGCTGCCGGCGTGGGCCACGCTGACCCGGTTCCTCACCGAGGCGCTGTACACCCAGCTGCGGGCGCCGTACGTCACCACCGCCCGGGCCCTGGGCATCCCTCGCCGCCGGATCGTGCTCACCCAGGCCCTGCCCAACGCACTGCCCTCGGCGGTCACCGTGCTCGGCCTCCAGGTCGGCACCCTGCTCGGCGGCGCGATCCTGATCGAGGCGGTCTTCGCCTGGCCGGGGCTGGGCCGGCTGGTCGAGCAGGGCATCTCGGCGCGCGACTACCCGGTCGTGCAGGTGCTGCTGCTCCTCTCGGTCGCCGTCTTCGTGCTGACCCAGCTCGCCTCCGACCTCATCCACGCCTGGCTGGATCCGCGGATCCGGTTGAAGGGAGCCCACTGATGACCTCGACCCCGGACCTGGAGTCCCGGGAGCCCCTCACCCCGCTCCGTGAGGGACCGTTGCCCGGCGATCCGACTCCCGAACCGACCCGGCACGGCCTCGCCCACGCGCTGCGCCACGGCCGGGGCCTGGTCGGGGTCGTCCTGGTGGGGATCGTGGTGGCTCTGGGCCTGCTCGCGCCGCTGCTGGCGCCGTACTCGCCGACCGAGCAGATCCGGGACGCCAACCTGCTGTCCCCTTCGTGGCAGCACTGGCTGGGCACCGACGCGCTCAACCGCGACCTGCTCTCCCGCACCCTGTACGCCGTCCGCGCGGATCTGATGGTGGTCTTCGTGGCGGTGCCCGTCGGGGCGGTGATCGGTGCGCTGCTCGGGCTGGTCACCAGTTGGTGGGCCTGGACCGACGTGATCGCCCAGCGGCTCTTCGACGTGATGCTCGCCTTCCCGGCGCTCATCCTCGGCATCCTGGTGGCGGCCTTCGTCGGCCCCGGGCTGGTCACCGTCGGCGTGGTGATCGTCGCCATCGAGATCCCCGTCTTCGGGCGGCTGGTCCGTACCTCGGTCCGCACGGTGCGGGAGATGCCCTTCGTCGAGGCCGCCCAGGTCGTCGGCGCCCGCCCGGGC
Source organism: Nocardioides insulae DSM 17944 (assembly GCF_000422825.1). Lineage (GTDB taxonomy): Bacteria > Actinomycetota > Actinomycetes > Propionibacteriales > Nocardioidaceae > Nocardioides > Nocardioides insulae. The sequence continues at coordinate 865,536 of NZ_KE383928.1, forward strand.
TGGGTGATGCGCCGCCACATCTGGCCGCACACCCTCGAACCGCTCACCGTCCAGCTCGCCGTCTCCATGTCCGTCGCCGTCTTCATCGAGGGAGCGATGAGCTTCCTCGGCCTCGGAGTGCGCCCGCCGGCGCCCTCGCTGGGCTCGCTCATCCAAGACGGTGTCCGCCTCATGTACGAGGCGCCGTACGTCGCCCTCGGACCACTGGTGCTCGTCGTCGCACTGGTCCTCGGGCTCCTGCTCATCTCCCAAGCCCTCACGGAGGCCCGCCGTGTCTGACACTCCCTTCCCGCCCGCCCCCCAGAACGACAGCCCGCTCGAGGCGTCGGCCCCCACGCGGCCGGTGCTCGACATCGACCACCTCGCCATCTCCTTCGCCCACCCGCGTCCCGCCGTCCGCGAGGTCAGCGTGACCGTGCACCGCGGTGAGATCGTCGCCCTGGTGGGGGAGTCCGGCTCGGGGAAGTCGATGACCGCCCGGGCGGTGCTCGGCCTGCTGCCGCCCGGTGCCCGGGCGAGCGGCTCCATCCGCCACGACGGCTACGAGCTGCTCGGTCTCTCCGAACGCGACCTCGACTCCATCCGTGGCCGCCGCATCGCGATGGTCTTCCAGGAGCCCCAGACCGCGCTCAATCCCGTCCGCACCATCGGCTGGCAGCTCGCCGAGGCGCTGCGCGCGCACGGCGGTCGGCGGCGGCGGGCCACCCTCCGCGAACAGAGCCTGGCCCTGCTCGAGCAGGTCGAGATCCCCGAACCGGAGCGCCGGCTCGCGCAATACCCCCATCAGCTCTCCGGCGGCCAGAAGCAGCGGGTGGTGCTGGCAATGGCCCTCGCCCACGAACCCGCCGTCCTGCTCGCCGACGAGCCGACCACCGCACTCGACGTGACGGTCCAGGCCGAGATCCTGACCCTGCTGGACCGGATCCGGGTCCGTACCGGCACCGCCGTCGTCCTCATCACGCACAACATGGGCGTCGTCGCCGCCATCGCCGACCGGGTCGTCGTGCTCCAGGCCGGCCTCGTGGTCGAGGAGGGCGAGACCTCTGCCCTGTTCGCCGGGCCCCGGGAGCCCTACACCCGGGCGCTCCTCGACTCCGTCCTCCGCCTACCCGCATCGTCGCCGGGCTCCGCCGGACCCGCCGGCACCGTGGAGGTCCACGAGCCGCCCACCGAGCCGGTCCGGTCCGAGGGTCCCAGCTCGGTCGATCCGGGAAGCGGGTACGCCGAGCTCGTCCAGGCGCCGCCGCTGGATCCGGCGGCGGTCGAGTTCCGCGGCGTGCACGTGCGCTATGGGTCCGCCAAGCGCGGTCGGGCCTTTCCCGCCGTTCAGGACGTCTCGCTGCGGGTGGGGGCGGGGGAGGTGATGGGCCTGGTCGGCGAGTCCGGTTCCGGCAAGACCACCCTGGGTCGGACGGCGGCGGGGCTGGTCCCGGTCGCGGAGGGCGACGTCCTGCTCTCGGGGGTCTCGCTCACCTCCGGCCGCCGGCCCACGGCCGGACTGCAGCGTGGCCTGGCGTTCGTGCACCAGGATCCCGAGGCCTCGCTCGATCCCCGGCTGAGCGTCGGGGAGAGCATCCGGGAACCCCTCGACGTCCACCGGGTCGGCACGCCCGCCAGCCGGACGGCCCGGGTCGGCGAACTGCTCGACGCGGTGCACCTGCCGCCGACCTACGCCGCCCGCCGGCCCCGTGAACTCTCCGGTGGGCAGCGTCAGCGCATCGCCTTCGCCCGTGCCCTGGCGCTGCGACCGAGGCTGCTGATCGCGGACGAGCCGACCAGTGCCCTGGACGTCTCGGTACAGGCTCGGGTGCTGCGGCTCTTCTCCGAACTCCAGACCGAACTCGGCTTCGCCTGCCTGTTCATCAGCCACGACCTGGCCGTCGTCCACGAGGTCGCGCACCGCGTCGCCGTGCTGCGTGCAGGCCGCCTGGTGGAGACGGGCCCGGTGGGGGAGGTGTTCACCGCGCCCCGCGAGGAATACACCCGGCGGTTGCTGGCCGCCGTACCCTCCACCGAGCCGCGCGGCCGACACCGGATCCCCGTGCCCGCCATGTCACCGCTCCCCGACAGGGGCTGACCGCCCGCTCCGATGGCGGGCCGGGGTACGGCGGACGCCCAATGCCGGCAGGCAGGATGGGGCCATGCTGGAGGCACACACTGTCGAGCGGATCCGCGCGGTCGAGGCGGAGTTGATGGCCGGTCTGCCCGCGGGCGCGCTGATGCAACGGGCCGCCACCGGGCTCGGATACGCCATCCTCGGGCTGCTCCGGGACCTCGACCCACCGAGCACCGGCAGAACCAGCGGAGCGTACGGGCGCCGGGTGCTGCTGCTGGTCGGGTCGGGCGACAACGGCGGCGATGCGCTGTACGCCGGCGCGCTGCTGGCGGGGCGGGGAGCGGCCGTGGTGGCCTGGCTGCTCACCGAGGCGGCCCACCCGGGCGGCGTCGAGGCCCTTCGCGGGGCGGGCGGCCGGGTGAGCCGGTGGGCGCCGGGGACGACCGAACCGTTCGGCCCCGGCCGCCCGCCCGAGGTGGTGGTCGACGGGATCGTCGGGATCGGGGGGCGTCCCGGACTCCGACCCGAGGCGGAGGAGGCGCTGGCCGCGGTCGCGGGCGTCCCGGTGGTGGCGGTCGACGTGCCCAGCGGGCTCGACGTCGATGCCGGCGAGGCGCCGGCCCCGCACGTCACGGCCGACCTGACCGTCACCTTCGGCACCCATCGGGTGGCGCACCTGGCCGACCCGGCCGCCCTGGCCTGCGGTGACCTGCACCTGGTCGACCTGGGCTTCGGCGCGGCAGGCAGCGTCACCGGGTCGGCCGGTGACGCCGGGGTCACCGCGCTGGAGGCCGACGACGTCGCCCGGTTGCTGCCCCGGCCCGAGCCGAGGGCGCACAAGTACACCCGGGGCGTCGTGGGGATCCTCGCCGGTTCCCGCACCTACGCCGGAGCCGCCTCGCTCTGCGTCGCAGGGGCCAACACCGGCCTGGTCGGCATGGTCCGCTACACCGCGCCCGACGGCGACCAGGACGCGGAGAGGCAGATCCGGTCCGCCCACCCCGAGGTGGTCGGCGAGGGCCGGGTGCAGGCCTACGTGGTGGGGCCGGGCACCCACACGGCGGCCGCCGAGGCACTCGCCCGCGCGGTCGGGGCCGGCGTACCCCTCGTGGTCGACGCGGACGCGCTCGCCCAGGTGTCCGGACCGCTGGGGGTGCCGGCGGTACTGACACCTCATGCCGGTGAACTCGCCGGCATGCTCGGGGTGCCCCGGGCCGAGATCGAGGCGGCACCGCTGGCCTTCGCCCGCGCCGCGGCGGCGCGCTGGGAGGCCACGGTCCTGCTCAAGGGGCGACGCACCCTCATCGTCCGGCCGGACGGCGCGACCCGGGTGACGATCATCGGTACGCCGTGGCTCGGCACGGCCGGGGCCGGCGACGTGCTCAGCGGCCTGATCGGCGCGCTCCTCGCCGCCGGGTGCGAACCCTTCGACGCGGCCGGCGTGGGCTCCTGGCTGCACGCAGCGGCCGCCACCCTGGCCGGCGACGGGGGGCCGATCCGTGCCGGTGAGATCGCGGCGGCGGTGCCCGAAGTGGTGCGGCGCATGCTGGCCCCTGCGGGGTAGGAGAGGGGCCGGGTGAGACACTAGTACCCATGTTCTGCACCGACGGGCGCCACCGTCGACCCCCGTTCAGCCAGGCCCGGCGGCGGAGGGTGACCGGGTGAGCCGGGCTGAGATCGTGGTCGACCTGGCGGCGATCCGCGGTAACGCGCACCGTCTCCGGGAGCATGCCGGCACCCCGTTGATGGCCGTGGTGAAGGCCGACGGTTACGGGCACGGGCTGGTCGAATCCGCCCGCGCGGCGCGCGAGGGCGGGGCCGCCTGGTTGGGGGTCGCGACCATCGACGAGGCGCTGGCGCTCCGTGCCGCGGGCGACGAGGGGCGGGTGCTGTGCTGGCTGACCGTGCCCGCCGACGACCTGGCCCCGGTCGTGGCGGCAGGCATCGACGTGTCGGCGTACACCCTCGCCGAACTCGACCAGGTCGCGGATGCGGTCCTCCGGGCGGGTCGCCCGGCGCGGCTCCAGATCAAGGTCGACACCGGCCTTTCCCGAGGGGGCGCCACCCCGGACACCTGGGCGGCCGTGATGCGCGCCGCCCGTCAGGGCGAGACCGAGGGTCGCTGGCGCGTCACCGGGGTGTGGTCGCACCTGTCCAGCAGTGACGAGGTCGACGACCCGGCCAACGACGAGCAGGAGAAGGTCTTCCGCGACGCCCTCGCGGTGGCCGACCGGGCCGGGCTGCGACCCGACGTACGGCACCTGGCCAACTCGGCCGCCGCCATCCACCGGCCGAGCAGTCGGTTCGACCTGGTGAGGTGCGGGATCTCGCTGTACGGCGTCGACCCGGCGCCCGGCGTCCGCGCGGACGTGTGGGACGGGCTCGGTCTCACCGCCGCGATGACGGTGCGGGCCGATCTCGCCCTGGTCAAGCAGGTCGAGGCCGGCGCCGCGGTCTCCTACGGCCGCCGCTGGACGGCTCCCGCACCGACCGTCCTCGGGTTGGTACCGATCGGGTACGCCGACGGGCTGAGCCGGGTGGCCAGCAACCGGGCCGAGGTGTGGGTCGCGGGCGAACGCCGCCCGGTGCGCGGCACCATCTGCATGGACCAGGTGGTGGTCGACCTGGGTGCCCCCGGGGTGGGGACGAAGCCGGAGGCGGGCGCGGACGTGCTCGTCTTCGGACCGGGCACGCGGGGTGAGCCCACCGCCCAGGACTGGGCCGAGGCCGGGGACACGATCGCCTACGAGGTGGTGACCCGCGTGGGCGGCCGGATGGTCCGGCGGCACGTCGACAGCGAGCGCGACCCCGCCACCACGCCCGAACCCTCGGACGACCCCATCGCCGACCCCATCGTCGACCAGGGGAGGGGCCGATGAGCCTCGCGACCCGGATCATCGCCGGTGCGGTGGGTGTGGCGGCCGCGGGCGCCACGGTCGCCGGTGTGGCGACCACGAGACGCCAGGCCGCCGCGATCCACGACCGCCCCGGCGACCCCGCTGCGGCCCCGCTGGGCAGCCTGCGCAGCCGCGGGCGCACCGTGGTCGCCGAGGACGGCGTACCCCTCCACGTGGAGGTCGACGAGGTCGATCCCGGGATGAACGATGCGGGGCTCCCGACCGTCGTGTTCGTGCACGGCTATGCGCTGAACGCCGACTGTTGGCACTTCCAGCGCGCCGCCCTGCGCGGACGGGTGCGCACCGTCTTCTACGACCAGCGTTCGCACGGGCGCTCCGGGCGGTCCGGGCTGGCCAATGCCACCATCGAGCAACTGGGCGTGGACCTGCGCGCGATCATCGAGCAGGTCGTGCCCGAGGGGCCCGTGGTCCTGGTCGGGCACTCGATGGGCGGCATGAGCGTCGTCGCGCTGGCCGCGCAGTACCCCGAGCTGTTCGGTCGCGCCGAGGACGGCGGCAAGGTCGCGGGGGTCTGCCTGATCTCCACCACCGCCGGCGGTCTCGACCCGAGCCGGGTCCTGTTCCCCCTGGTGCCCGCCCGAGTGGGCGGCGGCCTGGCCTACGGGATGGTCCGTGGCCTGGCCCGCAGCCACCGGGCGGTGGACGGCATCCGCCGGGCGGGCCGGACCGCGGCGGTGGTGCTCACCGACCGCTACTCCTTCGGCACCGAGGTGCCTGCCGGGTACGTCGAGTTCGTCGACGACATGCTCTCCGCGACCCCGTTCGAGGTGCTGGCCGAGTTCTTCCCGAGCTTCCGCGGCATGGACATGTTCGACGCCGTCGAGGCGATGAACGCCGTACCCACCACCATCATCTGCGGCACCCGTGATCGCATCACCTCCATTGGGCACAGCCGCAAACTGCACTCCCGCATCCCGCACTCGACGCTGGTCGAGTGCGAGGGTGCCGGCCACATGGTGATCATGGAGCGCCGGGCCGAGGTCGACGCCGAGATCGAGAAGCTCATCACCGCCGCCGGGAGTGCCGCCGCATGAGCCCTGCCCCGGAGAGGGATGTCGCATGAGTTCCCAGGTCAGCAGCCCCGAGCCCACGCCCGGGCTGGAGGTCGAGATCCACCGGATCGGCCCGGCGGAGGCGGCGACGGCGCTCGACATCGTGCGCGCGGCGTTCTCCGATCGGCCCGCGCTGGACCCGCCCGCCGCCGCGCTCAGTGAGACCGTCGCCAGCCTGGCCGACCGGCTGCACGGGGACCGCGGCCTGATGGCCACCCTGGACGGGCGGCCGGTCGGCACCCTGGTGCTCGACCCGATCGGGCGCACGATGTACCTGCGGCGCTTCGCCGTACGCCCCGGACTCCAGGGCAGGGGGATCGCGCACGCCATGATCGCCGCCGCCGTTGAGGATGCCCTCGCCCGCGGGGACGTCGAGGACCTCACCGTCGTCGCCCGGGAGGAGCTGCCGCGCACGGTGAGCTTCTGGGAGAAGCAGGGGTTCCGGGAGGTCGACCGTTACAGTCCCAACGTGGAGCTCCGCCGCCCGTTGCGTACGCACGTCGAGACCGCCGCGGACGCCGAGGAGATGCGTGGCCTCGGCCGACACCTGGCCGGCCGCCTGCGCGCCGGCGACCTGCTCGTGCTCAGCGGGGAGCTCGGCGCCGGCAAGACGACCTTCACCCAGGGGCTCGGCGAGGGCCTCGGCGTGCGCGGTCAGGTGACCTCGCCGACCTTCGTCATCGCCAGGGTCCATCCCTCGCTGACCGGGGGCCCCGAACTCGTCCATGTCGACGCCTACCGGCTCGGCTCCCTGGAGGAGCTCGACGACCTCGACCTCGACACCGAGCTCGACGAAGCGGTCACCGTGGTCGAGTGGGGAGAGGGCCTGGCCGAAGGGCTCTCCGAGTCGCGGCTCGAGGTCCGGATCCTCCGAGCGCTCACCACCGACGAACTCGACGGCGACCTGGATCCCCGTCGCGTCGAGATCACCCCGGTCGGGCCGCGCTGGCACGACCTCTCCGCCGACGGATGGGAGCTCCCGTGACGCTGCTGCTCGCCTTCGACACCGCCACCCCCCAGGTCGGGGTGGCGTTGTACGACGGCCACGACGTCGTGGCCGAGCTCGTCTCGGAGCGCTCCATGAAGCACGGCGAGCAGCTCGCTCCGCTGATCGCGTCCGCGCTCGATCAGGTCGGTGCGACCCGCCAGGACCTCACCGGCATCGCGGTGGGCGCCGGGCCGGGGCCCTTCACCGGGCTCCGCGTCGGCCTGGTCACCGCCCGCACCCTCGGCTTCGTCCTGCGGATCCCCGTCCGTGCGGTCTGCACACTGGACGTGGTCGCGGTCGAGGTGGCCGAGGAGCAGCGGGGCGGGCTCGGGACCAGCGGTGCCGAACCGGCCTTCGCCGTGGCGACCGACGCACGTCGCAAGGAGGTCTACCTGGCGGTCTACGACGCCACCGGAGCCCGGCTTACCGGCCCCGTGGTCGAACGCCCCGCCACCGTGGCCACCCGTCTCCCCGTGGCGGGTGAGGGCGCGGTGCTCTACCCCGACTCCTTCCCGAACCCGCTCGGCCCGACCCGCCCCAGTGCCGGCTGGCTGGCCCGGGCGGTCGCCCAGGACCGGGCCGAGCTGCTCGAGCCCGAGCCGCTCTACCTCCGCCGCCCCGACGCGGAGGCACGCTACGGCGCCCGGCCGTGAGCACCGCCGTACCCCCGCCCGAGCGGCGGGGCCCTGCTCCGGGCCCGGCGATGGTGACGGTACGCCGGGCGGCCGCGGAGGATCTGCCGGCCGTGGTCGGACTGGAACTCGACTGCTTCGGTGAGGATGCCTGGACCCGCGACTACCTGGTGGGTCTCCTCCCCGGTGCGGACACCTTCGCCTCGCTCTGGGTCGCCGAGACCTCGGCGGGCGAGATCCTGGGCCACGCCATCCTCAGCGTCGTCTTCGAGACCGCCGAACTCCAGCGGATCGCGGTCGCCGGCTCGGCCCGCCGCCGCGGGATCGCCCGGGTGCTGCTAGCCGAGGTCACCGGACAGGCCACCGCCTCGGGGGCCGAGCGCCTGCTGCTGGAGGTGCGCGAGCTCAACCAGCCCGCCCTGCGGCTCTACCGACGGGCCGGCTTCACCGAACTCGACCGCCGCCCCCGCTACTACCGCGACGGCTCCACCGCCGTCGTGATGGCCAGCGAACTGATCGACCAGCCTCCCTCCGGGTAGCCCGGGACGGAGCGATCCGGCCGGGTCGTGGGATCGGGGCGTTGGGTCGGGGCGTTGGGTCGGGGCGTTGGGTCGGGGCGTTGGGTCGGGTGGGGAGACACACCACCACGAGAACAGTGCCGAGGGGACGGGGCGTGTCCGGGAGGGCGAGGAGGCACAATGTCGGGCATGGCCACCTTGTCGACACCAGATCACAGTGACGACGGTCCGCTCGTCCTCGGGATCGAGACGTCCTGCGACGAGACGGGAGTCGGGATCGTGCGGGGCCGTACGCTCCTCGCCGATGCCGTGGCGAGCAGCGTGGAGGAGCACGCGAGGTTCGGGGGCGTGGTGCCCGAGGTGGCCAGCCGGGCGCACCTGGAGGCGATGGTGCCGACCATCGAGCGCGCCTGCGAGGACGCCGGCGTCCGGCTCGAGGACCTCGATGCGGTGTCGGTGACCAGCGGTCCCGGCCTGGCCGGTGCGCTGCTGGTGGGGGTGGCCGCGGCGAAGGCGCTCGCGCTGGGTCTCGGCAAGCCGATCTACGGCGTCAACCACCTTGCCGCCCACGTCGCCGTCGACCAGCTCGAGCACGGCCCGCTGCCCGAGCCCGCGATCGCGATGCTGGTCAGCGGCGGACACTCCAGTCTGCTGCGGGTCACCGACGTGACCGTCGGCGTCGACCCGATGGGCGCGACCATCGACGACGCGGCGGGGGAGGCCTTCGACAAGGTCGCCCGGCTGCTGGGACTGCCCTTCCCCGGCGGCCCGCACGTCGACCGGGCGGCGCGCAGTGGCAGCAGCGTGGCGATCGACTTCCCGCGTGGTCTCAGCTCGCGCCGCGACCTCGAGCGGCACCGCTTCGACTTCAGCTTCTCCGGGCTCAAGACCGCGGTCGCGCGCTGGATCGAGGCCCAGCAGCGGACCGGTGAGCCGGTGCCGGTGGCCGACGTCGCCGCGAGTTTCCAGGAGGCCGTGTGCGACGTCCTGCTCCGGAAGGCGCTGGACGCCGCCACCTCCGAGGGCATCGACGACCTGCTGATCGGTGGCGGCGTGGCCGCCAACTCCCGGTTGCGGGTGATGGCCGAGGAGCGCGCCGGCGAGCTGGGCATCCGCGTGCGCGTGCCGCGCCCGGGCCTGTGCACCGACAACGGCGCCATGGTGGCCGCCCTCGGTGCCGAGATGGTCGCCCGCGGCCGTACGCCGTCCGCGCTCGACCTCCCCGCCGATTCCTCGCAGCCGATCACCGACGTCCTGGTCTGACCCGGCGCGGGCGACCTGGGACGGCCCGCCCGGCGGCCCGAGGTCGGCCCGATCGCCTGTTGCTCAGGGCCGGGTGCCCAGAGCGTACGGCGAGGAGAAGGGCGCGGCTTGGGTCGGGCCGGCGGCGTACTCGGTCGATCCGTCCAGCCCGATCCGCAGGATCGCCCATTCCCGGCCCTGGTTGAGGATGGCCAGCACGCTGTCCTCGTCCTCCCAGGTCATGTCCGTGATGGTGGGGCCCTCCGGTCGGTCGGGGTCGGACTCGGAGACGAGGTCGAGCACCGGGAACCCGCTCTCGGTGTGGAGGACGGCGAGCTCCCCGGTGCCGAAGCCCTCGAACCCGATCTCGTGGGTGGCGAGGACGTGCTGCCGGTCGGGGGAGAAGGAGAGCGGCATGTGGTCGCAGGTCTGCCACCGGCGCTGTTGCTCGTCGCGTAGCTCACTGCACCACGCCATGTCGTCCACGGAGCGCAGCAGCCCGAGGACCTGACGTCGATCATCGGCATCTGACACGTCGAGGAGTGCCTGTCCGGGAGGACGGGCCACGTCGAGGAAGCCGCGCGAGTCCCAGACCCAGCTCTCCCGCCCCTCCCGGGAGTCGGTGGTGAACCAGATCGCGCAGCCGTCCCCGTCGCCCTCGCACCCCTGACCGGTCACGGCGACGGCCTGCGGCCCACTGCCCCGCCGGGCCGCCCGCCCGATGCCGGGTTCGCCCATCTCCGGTTGCAGGTAGCGGGGGCGCCGGTCCCGCCCGATCCAGGCGACCACCGTCAGGTCGTCGTTGGTGACCAGCGGGCCGTACCCCGACGGGTAGGACGATCTCACGGTCCCGTCCTCCTCGAGTACGTCGACCCGCCGACCGTCCGGCCGTTGCGCCACGATCCGGTCACCGAGGACGGCGACATCGGTGTAGGTGTGCTCGGTGGGCACGGTGCGATCCGCGAGGTGGATCTCTCGGCCCTGGATCCAGGGCACCTCCGGCGCGTCTCCGGCGGGATGTCCGGTGAAGGTCAGCGTGCCGGTGATCGTCTCCTCGGGCTGCGGGCTGGGAGTGGACGTCGATTCGTGGGCGGGCGCAGGGTCGCGATCCCAGCCTCCGCCCAGCGCCGCCCGGAGCGGCACCACGATCACGAGGACGGCGGCGGCGACGGCGAGGAGCGCGCCGCCCTGGCGGCGCCGGCGGATCGAGCGCGCCCGACGGCGGACCTGGTCGAGTCCGAGCGGAGCCCGGTCGAGCCCGGCCCCCCGTCGAGCGAGTTCGCGGCGGACCAGGGTCTCCGCGCCGTCGCGGGGTTCGCCCTGGCCGGAGGGGAAGTCCTGACTCATTGCTCCCGCCCCTCCTCTCGAAGCTCGGCAGGCACCTGGTCACGTAGCGCCCGCAGTGCCCGGCTGGCCTGGGATTTCACCGTGCCCACCGAGATGCCGAGCACGTCGGCCACCTCGACGGCGGTGAGTTGTTCGTAGTAGCGCAGCACCACCACGGCGCGCGCCCGGGGCGGCAGCCCCTGCACGAGCTCCCATACGGCGGCGGCGGTGCCGTCGTCGTACTCCTCGGCCGCGGGGGTCTCCGGAAGTTCGCTGCGCACCACCTCCCTCCGCTTCCAGGCGCGCCGCCACAGTGACGTGGTCTCGTTGACCATGATCCGGCGCACATAGCCGTCCAGTGCGCCCGGATCCTCGATCCTGTCCCAGGCGAGGTAGAGCTTGGCCAGGGAGGTCTGGAGCACGTCCTCGGCCTGGTGGGGGTCGCCGGTGAGCAGATAGGCGGTGCGCAGCAGCGCCGGTTGGCGCATGACCAGGTACGCCGTGAAGTCGGCGTCCTTGGCTTCGGGTCGATCCACCGTCGCGACCGCCTCCGCCCGTCTCGTCGACATCGTCCCACCTCCGGCCACTCCCACGCTGTGGAAGGAGGACGCCGCCCGCGCCCGGAGGGTTGCACCGGGTAGCCGTGTGGTGGCGGCCGCGCCGGCGCACGGCCGGGCGCCCACCTGGGGGCGTGCCCGGCCCGGTGTCCGACGGCACGCCGGCGGCTACCCGTCGGCGGTGAGGGCTTCGACCAGTTGACGCTCGGCCTCGTCCAGATAGCGCTCGAGTGCGGCCGCGGCCTCCTCGGCGCGGCCGTCGAAGAGGAGGTCGCAGATGTGCCGGTTCTCGGCGAGATAGGCCTCGTGGAAGGCGCGGGGCGCGGCCATCACATGGAAGACCAGGCGCTGCTCGGCGAGCACGTGGCTCGCCGCGTCATCGAGCCGGACGCTGCCGGCGAGACCGACGATGGCCTGGTGGAAGTGCATGTTCGCGGTGCCCACCTCGGGCCAGGCGCTCCGCCGGGCCGCGGCCTCGCCCTCCTCGACGGCGGCCCGGACCCGGTCGAGCGCCCCCGCGGGTGCCTGCGCCGCGCGACGTAGGGACGAGCACTCGACCACCCGGCGGAATCCGTAGAGGTCGCGGACGTCCTCCACGGCGAGGGTGCGGACGAAGACGCCGCGGTGGAACCGGTGCACCAGGAGGCGCTCGTGGGTGAGCAGGCGGAACGCCTCGCGCAGGGTGTTGCGCGAGACCCCGAGGGCCTCCCCGAGGTCCTCCTCGGAGAGACGGGTGCCGGGCAGCAGGCGCCCCTCGGTCACGTAGTTCCGCAGCACCCCGGCCACTCGCGCGGCCGTGCTCGAACCGCTGATCGCGGTGCGCTCCAGGGTGAGCTCGCGGACCCAGTGGGTACTGCTCGTGTGCGCCATCTGGTCCTCGTCGTCGGCCCGGCCCGGTGTCAGTGTTGGTGGTGATGGTGTCGGTGTCGGTGGTCGAGACTATCCAACCGCAGATTGAAGAATTGTTGAACAACTTTTAGGGTGCGTGACGGCGCCCACAGCACGGTCCGGCCGGGCGCCGATCACCACGACTCTCAGCGGATGAGCAGGAGAACCGAGATGAGCACACCCCACGACGCGGCGCCGAAGCCGGCCGCGACCGGTGCCCGGGCCAGGAGAGGGGCGCTGCTGGGGGCCATGTTCCTGATGGCCACCAGCGCCATCGGTCCGGGCTTCATCACCCAGACCACGGTGTTCACCGCCGAGCTCGGGGCGGCGTTCGCCTTCGCGATCCTGGTGAGCCTGCTGGTCGACGTGGCCGTCCAGCTCAACGTGTGGCGGATCATCGGCATCTCCGGGCTCCGCGCCCAGGATCTCGCCAACCGGGTGCTGCCCGGTGCCGGCTACGTCCTCGCCGCCCTGGTGGTCTTCGGCGGGCTCGTGTTCAACATCGGCAACATCGGCGGCACCGCCCTCGGCGCGAACGCGATGGTCGGGGCCGACGTGAAGCTCGGCGGCGCAGTCTCCGCCGCGATCGCCGTCGCGATCTTCCTCAGCAAGCGGGCCGGCGTCGCGATGGACCGCATCGTGGTCGTGCTGGGCCTGCTGATGATCGCGATGGTCACCTACGCGGTGGTGATCTCCGAGCCCCCCGTCGGGGACGCCCTCAAGCAGACCGTCCTGCCCGATGAGGTCAGCTTCCTGATCATCACCACCCTGATCGGCGGCACCGTGGGCGGCTACATCACCTACGCCGGTGCACACCGGCTGATCGACTCCGGCATCACCGGACCCGAGCACACCGGCGAGATCACCCGTGGCTCCACGGTCGGGGTGCTGGTCACCGGAGTGATGCGCGCCCTGCTGTTCCTCGCCGTACTCGGTGTGGTCGCCGGCGGTGCCACCCTGGCCACCGACAACCCGCCGGCCTCCGCGTTCGAGCACGCGCTCGGCGACATCGGGGTGCACCTGTTCGGGGTCATCCTGTGGGCGGCCAGCATCACCTCGGTGATCGGTGCCTCCTACACCTCGGTCTCCTTCCTGGCGACCTTCTCCGGTTGGCTCGGCCGGCACCGCAACGCGGTGACGGTGGCGTTCATCGCCATCTCCACGGCGGTGTTCCTGGCGCTGGGCCAGGCGCCGGTGACCCTGCTGGTCCTCGCCGGCGCGCTGAACGGCCTGATCCTCCCGGTCGGCCTCGGCATCTTGATGTGGGTGGCGCTGTTCCGGGCCCACGACCTGCTCGGCGGCTACCGGTTCCCGCGCTGGCTGCTGGTGATCGGGGTGGCGGCCTGGCTGCTCACCCTCTACCTGGGCTGGCAATCGCTGGAGGGCATCAAGGAGTTGTGGTGAGTGTGCGAGGGCACGGTTCGAGGACGGAGAAGATGACACGATGACCACCACCATCGACCTGAACGCCGACCTCGGTGAGAGCTTCGGGCAGTGGACCCTCGGAGACGACGAGGCCCTGCTGGGGGTCGTCACCAGTGCCAACGTCGCCTGCGGGTTCCACGCCGGCGACCCCACCGTCCTGCGCCGCGCCTGCGAGCAGGCCGCCGAGCGTGGCGTGGTGATCGGTGCCCAGGTGGGCTACCGGGACCTGCCGGGCTTCGGACGACGGTTCATCGACGTGGCTCCTTCCGAGCTCACCAACGACGTGCTCTACCAGATCGGCGCCCTCGAGGCGTTGGCCCGGGTGGCAGGCACCCAGGTGTCCTACGTCAAGCCGCACGGGGCCCTCTACAACGCGATCGTCCACCACGAGCAGCAGGCCGCCGCCGTGGTCGAGGCGGTGCGCCGCTACGACCCCACCCTCCCGGTGCTGGGGCTGCCGGGCTCGGTGTGGTTGGCCTATGCCGAGGAGGCCGGTCTGAGCGTGATCCCGGAGGCCTTCGCCGACCGGGCCTACACCCCCGAGGCCACCCTGGTCTCCCGCCGGGAGGAGGGCGCGGTCCTGCACGAGGTCGAGGTGGTGGCCGAGCGCTGCGTCCGGATGGCCCGCTCGGGCGAGGTCGAGGCGATCGACGGCAGCGTGGTGCCGGTCAGCGCGCGGTCGCTGTGCGTGCACGGCGACAGTCCCGGGGCGGTGGCGATGGCCCGGGCGGTCCGCGCCGGACTCGAGTCGGCAGGCGTCGCGGTGGCCCCGTTCGTCGCGGGAGGGACCCCGTGAGGGTGCTGCCCTGTGCCGACGTCGGACTGCTCGTCGAGCTGGACGACCTCGACGACGTGCTCGCCCTCTACGCGGCGTTGGTCGACGACCCTCCTGCGGGGGTCGTCGACCTGGTGCCGGCCGCACGCACGCTGCTGGTCCGAACGGGGCCCGGCGCCGATCAGGCCGCGGTGGCGGCGACGGTGACCGCGTCCCGGCGCGAGCGCGGTGTCCGACCCGACGCCGGGCGCGTCGAGATCCCGGTGACCTACGACGGTGAGGACCTGGCCGAGGTCGGCGAGCTCACCGGACTGGGGGAGCGGGGCGTCGTGGAGGCACACACCGCCCAGGAATGGACGGTCGCCTTCTGCGGCTTCGCCCCCGGCTTCGGGTACCTGGTCGGTGAGGACGAGCGCCTCCACGTGCCCCGCCGGTCGGATCCGCGCACCAAGGTGCCCGCGGGAGCGGTCGGCCTGGCCGGGGAGTTCTCCGGGATCTACCCGCGCGAGTCCCCGGGCGGCTGGCAGCTGATCGGCCGTACCACCACCCCGATCTGGGACCTCGACCGGACGCCGCCGGCGCTGCTCTCGGCGGGTGTGCGGGTCCGGTTCGTGGAGGCCTGATGTCGGCGTTGGAGATCGTGGAGACCGGTCCGCTCACGACGGTCCAGGACCAGGGCCGGCCGGGGCAGGCGGCGCTCGGCGTCGGGATCTCGGGGGCGGCGGACCGGAGAAGCCTGCGGCTGGCCAACCGCCTGGTCGGCAACGCGGAGGAGGCGGCCGGCCTGGAGGTGACCTTCGGGGGGCTGGTGCTGCGGGCCCGCGGTGACCTCCTGGTGGCCCTCACCGGAGCCGCGGCGCCGGTCACGGTGGCCGGCTCGCCGATGGCGACCAACTCCTTGGTGCGCGTCCCCGACGGGGCCGAGTTGCGCGTCGGTACGCCGACCGCGGGGGTGCGCAGCTACCTCGCGGTGCGCGGTGGCGTCGACGTACCCCCGGTTCTGGGCTCGCGCTCGACCGACGTGATGGCCCGCCTCGGCCCGGCCGTCCTCGAACCGGAGCACACCCTTGCGGTCGGGCGGCCGGCGCATCCGCTCCCCGACACCGACCTGGCCCCGGTCGCCCCACCGACCGAGGGTGAGATCGTCCTCCGGGTGGTGCCCGGACCCCGGCACGACTGGTTCGTGCCGGAGGCCCTCGAGGTGCTGACCGGCTCGGTCTACCAGGTCACCACCGACAGCGACCGCGTCGGCATGCGGCTCTCCGGCGCAGAGCTGGAGCGTGCCCGCGACGACGAACTCCCCAGCGAGGGGATGGTGCCCGGCGCGCTCCAGGTGCCGCCGTCGGGCCGACCCACCCTGTTCCTCGCCGACCACCCCATGACCGGCGGCTATCCGGTGATCGCGGTGGTCCTCGACGCTGACCTCGACCTGGCCGCCCAGGCCCGCCCGGGCCAGGGGATCCGGTTCGTTCCGGCCTCCTCCACCTCCTCCCGCCGATCAGGAAGCGACCACCGATGAGCAGCGCCGCCATGAGCGAACCCGCCGCGATGTCCCCCGACCGGGCCCGGGCGATCTTCCGGGCCGGCCGGCGTACGCCGACCGCGGGCTGGTGTGCCGGCTACACCCAGGCCAACCTGATCGCGGTGCCCCGCGATCTCGCCTACGACGTGCTCCTGTTCGCCCAGCGCAACGCGCAGCCGTGTCCGGTGCTGGACGTCACCGAGCCGGGCGAGCTCTCGGCGGGGATCTTCGCCGGCGACCTGCGCACCGACCTGCCCGGCTACCGCATCTACCGCGACGGCGACCTGGTCGAGGAGGTGAGCGACGCGTCGCCGTACTGGCGCGATGACCTGGTGGCCTTCCTGATCGGCTGCAGCTTCACCTTCGAGGACGCGCTGCTCGAGGCCGGCGTCCCGGTGCGTCACATCGAGGCGGGCAGCAACGTGCCGATGTACCGCACCTCGCGCCAGTGCCGCCCCGCCGGCTCGCTGTCGGGGCCCATGGTGGTCTCGATGCGACCGGTCCCCGCCGAGTCGGTGGCGACCGCGGTGCGGGTCACCTCGCGCTATCCGGCCGTGCACGGAGCGCCGGTCCACGTGGGTGACCCCCGCGCCCTGGGCATCGCGGACCTGGACGCGCCCGACTTCGGCGACCCCGTCGAGGTCCGCCCCGGTGAGGTGCCGGTCTTCTGGGCCTGTGGCGTCACCCCGCAGGCCGCCGTGATGCAGTCCCGGCCCGCCTTCGCCATCGGACACGCTCCGGGCATGATGGCGATCACCGACGCCCGCGACTCGAGCTTCCTGGTGCCCTGAGCCGCTGGGCGGTCAACCGAGGGGGAGCGGCTCCACCAGCAGGCAGGTGCCCTCACCGGCGACCCGGGTGAGCACGATGGTGGCCTCCTCGGTGCCGACGAGGGAGAGCCGCTTGCGCAGTTGATCGGGGACGACGGAGACGCCGCGCTTCTTGATCGTCAGCCGGCCGATGTGACGGCTGCGTAGGGCCGCCCGCAATTGCTTCTCGCGGTAGGGGAGCTCCTCGAGCACGCGGTAGCCCCGGGCGAAGGGGGAGCGGAAGGCCGCGTCGCCGGTGACGTAGGCGATGTGCTCGTCGACCAGGCCGCCGCCGACCCCGGCGGCGACCGCGGTGACCAGGCCGGCCCGGATGACGGCTCCGTCGGGTTCGTAGAGGAACTCGCCCACCGTCCGCACCTGGGCGCCGGGATCGTCGTCCTCGGTGAGGGTGGCCAGCCCGCCGTCCCCGATCACGGTCGCCCGCCGGGCCGCCGTGGCGAGGCGGCCCGCCCACAGTGCGGCCTCCTTGACCTCGCCGTGATCGCTGACCCACTCCGCCTCCACTCCCGCAGGGACGAGATCGTGCGGGATGCCGGGCGCGACCTTGACGCAGGCGTCGCGGCGCAGCAGTGACTCCACGAACGGCCACGGCGGCGTCCAGCCGTCGACGTCGAAGACCCGGCCGCGCGCCGACCTACGGGCCGGGTCGGCGAAGGCAACGTCGAAGCCGGTGTGGTCGACGGCGGTGGCATCGGCCACCTGGACGGCCCCCGGCAGGTTCAATGCGGCGAGGTTCGCCTCGGCCACCGCCACCCGGACGGGATCCAGGTCGATCCCGGCGACGGTGATCCCGGCCCGGGCGGCGGCGATCAGGTCACCACCGATGCCGCAGCCGAGATCGATGAGGGTGCCGGCCCCGAAGGCGTTCAGGCGCGCGGCTCGGTGGGTGGCGACAGGCCGCCGGGTGGCCTGCTCCAGGCCGTCGGGGGTGAAGTACATCCGCGCGGCGTCCGTCCCGAACTTGGCGCTCGCCCGGGCGCGCAGGTCGACCTGGGTCAGCGCCGCCGCCACCTGCGCCGGCTCGGCCGTACGCCGGAGCTCGGTCTGGGCGCGCAGCGGGTCCAGGTCGGCCAGATCGCCGGCCCGGGCCTGGAGCTCCTGGCCCTCGTCGGTGAGCAGCCACCCGAACGCATCCAGATCCATGCCCCGATCCTCCCAGGCGGCACGTCGTCCGGGTTCCTCGAGGCCGGTCCGGCCCAGCTGCCTCGCCGGTGGGCCGGGATGAACACCTGGTGTCCTCTCTGGCACTCCTTGAGGGCGAGTGCTAGCGTTTGCGTTGGCACTCTCCCCGTGAGTGTGCCAATCGCTTGCCAGAGCCGAGGGCGACCCCCGCGACGGCGCCAGACGCAGATCCGGCAGGCACATGTCATCCGCCCTAAGCAACAAGGATAAGTGGAGGTCGACAACGTGTCGGTCAACATCAAGCCCCTCGAGGACCGCGTCCTGGTGAAGCAGGTCGAGGCTGAGCAGACCACCGCTTCTGGTCTGGTCATCCCGGACACCGCCAAGGAGAAGCCCCAGGAGGGCGAGGTCGTGGCCGTGGGCCCGGGCCGGTTCAACGAGGACGGCGACGAGCGCGTCCCGATGGACGTGAAGGTCGGCGACAAGGTCATCTACAGCAAGTACGGCGGCACCGAGGTCAAGTACGCCGGCGAGGAGTTCCTTCTCCTCTCCACCCGCGACATCCTCGCGATCGTTTCCTGATCTGATCCGGGACGTCATGCGAGTCGGTTGCTTCCGCAGCCGCCTCGCGTGACGTCCCGTCGCCTTTCCCAGAGGAGCACACATGCCGAAGATCCTGGAGTTCGACGAGAAGGCCCGGCAGGCCTTGGAGCGTGGCGTCAACGCACTCGCCGACACCGTCAAGGTGACGCTCGGTCCCAAGGGCCGCTACGTCGTCCTCGACAAGAAGTGGGGCGCGCCCACCATCACCAACGACGGTGTGACCGTCGCGCGTGAGGTCGAGCTGGACGACCCGTTCGAAAACCTCGGTGCGCAGCTGACCAAGGAAGTTGCCACCAAGACCAATGACGTCGCCGGTGACGGCACGACCACCGCGACCGTGCTCGCCCAGGCGATGGTGCACGAGGGCCTCCGTGCCGTCGCCGCCGGTGCCAACCCGATGGGCCTCAAGCGCGGCATGGACGCCGCCGCGTCCGCGGTCGGCGACGCGCTGCGCGCCGCTGCCCGTGAGGTGGAGACCAAGGAGGACATGTCCTCGGTCGGCACCATCTCCAGCCGTGACAAGGTGATCGGCGACCTGCTCGCCGAGGCCTTCGACAAGGTGGGCAAGGACGGTGTGATCACCGTCGAGGAGTCCAGCACGATGGGCACCGAGCTCGAGTTCACCGAGGGCATGCAGTTCGACAAGGGCTACATCTCGGCGTACTTCGTGAGCGACCCCGAGCGGATGGAGGCCGTCCTCGACGACCCGTACATCCTGCTGCACCAGGGCAAGATCTCCTCGATCCAGGAGCTGCTGCCCCTGCTGGAGAAGGTCATGCAGGCCGGCAAGCCGCTGTTCATCCTCGCCGAGGACGTCGACGGCGAGGCGCTGTCCACCCTGGTGGTCAACAAGATCAAGGGCACCTTCAACGTCGCCGCGGTGAAGAGCCCGGCGTTCGGTGACCGCCGCAAGGCCATGATGCAGGACATCGCGATCCTGACCGGTGGCACCGTGGTCGCCCCCGAGGTCGGCCTGAAGCTCGAGCAGGTCGGGCTCGAGGTGCTCGGCCAGGCCCGCCGCGTCGTGGTGACCAAGGACAACACCACCATCATCGAGGGCGCCGGCGACGGCGCCGAGGTGGACGCCCGGGTCAACCAGATCAAGGCCGAGATCGACAACACCGACTCCGACTGGGACCGCGAGAAGCTCCAGGAGCGCCTCGCCAAGCTCGCCGGCGGTGTCTGCGTGATCAAGGTCGGCGCCGCCACCGAGGTGGAGCTGAAGGAGAAGAAGCACCGCATCGAGGACGCCGTCTCCGCGACCCGCGCCGCGATCGAGGAGGGCATCGTCTCCGGCGGTGGCTCCGCGCTCATCCACGCCGTCTCCGCACTCGAGGGTGACCTCGGGCTCAGCGGTGACGAGGCCGCCGGCGTCCGCATCGTGCGGAAGGCCGCCGACGAGCCGCTGCGCTGGATCGCCGAGAACGGTGGCGAGAACGGCTACGTCGTCACCACCAAGGTGCGTGACGGTGGCAAGGACAACGGTCCGCTGTTCGGCTACAACGCCGCCACCGGCGAGTACGGCGACCTGGTCGCCCAGGGCGTCATCGACCCGGTGAAGGTGACCCGCTCGGCGCTGGTCAACGCCACCTCGATCGCCGCCATGCTGCTGACCACCGAGACTCTCGTGGTCGACAAGCCCGAGGAGGAGGCGGCCCCCGCCGCCGGTCACGGGCACGGGCACGGTCACTGACCTCACCCTCGCAGCCACACCACACGGCCCGGCGTACCGCACTGGTACGCCGGGCCGTGTCGTTGTTCGGGGGTTGCTCGGCCGGGAGACCTCATCGGGGCCCGGCCGGCCGGATGCTCAGGCCTGGGCGGGAGTCTCCGGTGCCGGCGGGGTCTCGGGCGCGACCGCCTTCTCCTCCGGCTTGCTCGCGATGAGGGGCAGGACCCAGCGGGCATCGGGGTCGGCCTCGACCAGGGTGGCCCGGACCAGGAGCGTGAGCGGCACCGCCAGCAGGGCACCGAGCGGGCCGATCGCCCACGCCCAGAAGACCAGGGACAGGAAGGTGATGGTCGCCGAGAGCCCGACCCGGTCGCCGACCACCCGGGGCTGGATCACGGACTGGATCAGGAAGTTGATGACGCTGTAGACCGCGATCACCACCAGCATCAGACCCGGCCCGCCCTCGAGCAGTCCGATCAGGGCCGGCGGGATCACGCCGATGACGAAGCCGATGTTGGGGATGAAGTTGGTGACGAAGGCCAGCACACCCCACACGAACGCGGCGGGGATGCCCAGCAGCCACAGCGCGCCGACGTCGATGATGGCCACGATGAGACCGAACCCGGCCGAGACGGCCATGTAGTTGCGGGTGCCCAGGGCGAAGGAGCGCATGGCGTCGATGAAGTAGGGGCGCCGCGCGTGGATGGACTCCATCACCTGGTTGGTGCGGGTGGTGTCGAAGGCCAGGAAGAGAAGCAGGGTCAGGATGAAGACCAGCCCAGAGACGATGCCGAGGGCACTGGAGAGGATCTCGCCCGCCGCACTGAGCAGGGAGCCGAGATCGAATGCGTCGGCGATCGCGTCGATCTGCTCCTCCCCGATCCCCAGCCCGCTGAGCTGCGAGGTGAAGTCGTTGATGGTCGAGCGGATCTCCGCGGAGTACTCGGGGACCAGGGTGGCGGTGCGCGCGACCGAGACGACCAGTGCGAGCGCCAGCGCGATCAACACGAAGTAGGCCACCAGCACCATCAAGGTGGAGGCCAGCCAGTCCGGCATGCCGGTGGCCCGCAGCCGGCGCCGCAGTGGGTGCACCGTGATGGTGAGGACGAGAGCCAGGAAGGCGGGTCCTACGAGTTCGGCCACCGCCTGGATGCCCGCCATCGCGATGGTGAAGGCCGCTCCCACTGCGAGTACGACGACGATGCGGGGGTACTTCTGGGTCTCCATGCCTCACCCTTCTTTCTGATCGCGTCGACGCTATCGGCTCGCGGCGACCCCCGCGACGTGCCACCCCGGCGTGGCCGGCGGGGAATCGCCCGTCGTCGGCCGCTAGGGTCGGTATCCGGTCCACCAGCAGCCCAGGAGGGTCCCCATGCTTCGTGACTGGCTCAATCTCTCGTGGAAGACCTTGATGGTCCGCGGGTTCATCGCGCTCGGGTTCGGTCTGGTCGTGATGATCTGGCCCGAGCCGACCGTGATCACCCTGATGGTGCTGTGGGGCATCTTCGCCCTGGTCGAGGCCCTGGCGATGTTCGCGTCCTCGGTACGCTCCGGGGTCCCGACCGGTGCCCGGATCACCTACGCCGTGATGGGCCTGGTCGCCCTCGCGGTCGGCGTACTCGCGCTGGCGAGGCCGTCGATGACCGCGGCCGCGGTCACCCTCCTGATCGGCATCTGGCTCCTGGTCAGAGCGGTCTTCGAGGTGGCCGGCGCCTTCTCGGCTGCGGGATTCGCGCGCGGGCTGCTGATCGGCAGCGCCATCGCCGACGTCGTCATCGGACTCCTGTTCGTGACCAACCCCGGCAGGTCGACCCTGGCGGTGGCCTTCCTGCTCGGGCTCCTGCTCGCGATCTGGGGCCTCATCTTCGTGATCGCCGGCTTCGTGATGCGGAAGATGGCCCGCGATCTGGAGCCCACGGTGGGCGAGGTGATCAGTTCCCACGACGAGACTCCGGGGGAGTCGGAGGGCCGAGGCCCGACCCCGCCCGGACTCACCTGACCCGCTCGGATCCGGCTCGCCGGCCCGGACGAGGGGGCGCCGCCGGTCCGACCCGACCGGCGGCGCCTCACCCTGCCCATTGACAAGCCGCACCTACATATCAGTCGTCGTCGGTGGCGACGAACATCGCCCAGATGATGACCACCGAGAGGGCGATCATGATGATCGCCCAGATCGGGGTGTACGGCAGCCACATGAAGTTGGCGATCAGCACCATGGCCGCGACCACCACGCCGAGGGCGCGGGCCCATGCGGCCCGGCGGAAGACGAAGAAGCCGACCGCGCCCAGGGCGAGGCCGAGGATGATGTGGCTCCAGCCCCAGGCGGTGCGGTCGAACTCGAAGGTGTAGTTGATCCCTTCGAGCACGACGTCGTTCTGGAAGAGCGCCACGACGCCTTCGATGATCTGGAGGCAGGCGACGACCATCATCATCATGCCGGCGAAGGCGGCCAGGCCGTTGGCCCAGGTACGGGTGGTGGTCATGACGTGGGTTTCCCCTCTCACGTTGGCCCCGCGGGCGCAGGGCGCGGCAAGCCAGACTCTAGGGAAACGCTGACCGATCCCGCTCGCTGCGCGCCGCGATGCGGCACGCCGAACTTCGCCGCGCTCGCTCGATGGGTCCAGCGTGCCCTCGCTCCCACGGTTGCCGGACGCACTCGCCTCGCGTCGCCGGTATCGATCGGCGATTCCTAGCGCGCGGTGGCTCCCCCGGGGTGGGCGACTCTCCTAGATTGATGGCGATGGAGAGGGGTGGTCCCAGGATGGGTACGCCGGCGGCCGCGCGCCGCGCCGAGCAACCGGAGGGTGGCCGCTGGAGACTGCGGTGGGGTGACCTCGGCCGTGCGCTGCTCGCCCTCGCCGGAGGCACCTGCGGGGTGCTGCTGGCGTCCTGGCTGCTGCCCGGTTTCGCCGTGGCGAACACCTGGCAGGCGGTGGTCGTCGCCCTGCTGTTGTTGGTGGCCGGGCTGGTGCTGCGCCCCTTCCTGGTGTGGGCCGCGGTGCTGACCGGGTGGGTGGGGGCGGTGCTGCTCGGGTTCTTCGGTCAGGCCCTGCTGCTGTGGCTCGCGCTGGCCGCCGCGCTGGGTGAGGAGGCCGGCTTCTTCACCACCCTCGTCGCCTCATGGATCATCGCCGCGGTCTCCACGCTGGTGGCGTGGGTGGCGACCGCGGGCACCGACGATGCGGTGACCTCCCAACTCCTGGGCCGGGCGCACCGCTCCCCGCAGCGGGTGCCGGACCCGGAGATCCCCGGGATCGTCTTCATCCAGGCCGACGGTGTGCCCTTCCCGGTGCTGGACTGGGGCGTGCGCGCAGGCACCCTGCCCACGCTGACCCGCTGGGTGCGCGGCGGGAGCCACAAGATGGTGGAGTGGCGACCAGCGCTGCCGGCGACCACGCCGGCCAGTCAGCTGGGCATCCTGCACGGCACCATCGACGGGGTGCCCGCCTTCCGCTGGGTGGACCGGGAACTCGGACGCACGCTGGTCGCCAACCAGCCGGGTGACGCCGCGGTGATCGAGCGCAAGCACAGCAACGGCCGTGGATTGCTCGCCGACGATGGGGTGTCGGTGAGCAACCTGTTCACCGGTGACGCGCCGACCGCGCTGGCGACGATGAGCGCCGTGGGTCGTAGCCAGGAGACCCGGCAGACCCGGGAGATGATCTCCACCTTCCTGGCCCGGCCGAACGGCTGGGCGAGATCGCTGTCCCGTTCGATCAGCGAGATCGCCCGCGAGCGCTTCCAGTCCTCCCAGGCGCGTCGGCGCGACGTACGACCCCGCGTGCACCGCGGCTGGAGCTTCACCCTCGAACGTGCGGCGATCAACGGCGTCCTCCGCGACCTCAACACCACCCTGGTCGGGGAGGCGATGCTCCAGGGCAAGCGGTCGATCTACGTCGACTTCGTCGACTACGACACCGTGGCACACCACGTCGGACTGATGCAGCCCGAGGCGCTCAGCGCCCTGGAGGGGATCGACGCGGTACTGGGCCACCTCGAGCGACTGAGCGCGGTCACCCCACGGCCCTACCACCTGGTGGTCCTCTCCGATCACGGTCAGAGCCAGGGCGAGATCTTCGAGGACAGGTACGGTGAGGGACTGGCCGAGCTGGTCGCCCGGCTCAGCGACGCCCGGGTCCACAGCGCCTACGACAACGCCGAGGGCACCGGGGCACTCACCTCGATGGTCGGCGGTGCCGGTGACCCCGAGACGGTGATGGGTCGGGCGATGTCCCGGGCCTCGGCCCGGCTCGCCGAGCACGCGGAGACGCTCGCCTCCGGCACCAGCGCTCGACCGGCCGCCGAGGAGCACGCCTTCGAGGTCTTCGGCTCCGGCAATCTCGGTCTGATCTACGTCGCCGGAGCCGGGCAGCGGCTCCGTCTGGACGAACTGGTCGACCGCTTCCCCGCCCTCGTGCCCGGCCTGGCAGCGCATCCGGGGATCGGGTTCGTGGTGGTCGACACCGCCGAGCACGGTCCGGTGGTGCTCGGCGCCGAGGGCGAGCACCACCTTCGCGAGGGAGTCGTGACCGGGATCGACCCGCTGCGCGGCTTCGGTCCCGAGGCGCCGGAGTTCGTGCTGCGCGCCGCCTCGATGCCCGAGGCCCCCGACATCTACGTCAACAGCCTGGTCGACGACTTCGGCGAGGTGGCGGCCTTCGAGGGGCTGGTGGGCTGCCACGGGGGACTCGGCGGATGGCAGGACCGGGCGATGCTGGTCTGGCCGGCCGAACTGCCGCCGCCCCCGGAGATGATCACCGGGGCCGACGCGCTCCACCGGGTCCTGGTCGGGTGGCTGGAGCATCTCGGCCACCGCCGGGACCTGTGACCGGGCTACGGTCGCGCCGGCCCGATCCGGCTCGGCCGCCGGGTCGGCGTCCATCGCTCCGCGTCGGCGGAGGGGAGGGAGTTCACTCGGGCGGGTCGGTGGGTCGCGGGCGGGTGATCGGCTGGGTGGGCTCGGACGGCGCGTCCACCGGGGCGGGCGCATCCACCGGGGTGGGCGCATCCACCGGGGTGGCCTGGGTGGCTGCCGGGGCATTCACGGGGTCGAGCGGGTCGCCGCCCGCGGCGCCCCCTCCACGCCCGGCGGGACCGCCGAAGGATGGCGGGTCGGCGCGGAAGGCGACCACGGCGATCCAGCCGGAGAGTGCGCCGAGGGCGAGCACCAGGATCAGCAGCCCCAGTCTCAGATCGAAGGAGAGCAGCAGGACGAGGCAGACCAGGGCGACCGCGGCGGCGACGTACTTGCCGGCGGGATAGCGCTGGGTGAGCGCCACCAACCGCTCATAGCCCTGCCGGGCGACGCGGCGTCGGCCCACCGCCCCCTCGTCCCGGCCGAGGAACAGGGTGGCCAGGGCGACCAGGAGGGCGAGCACGATCAGGGCCCGGATGAGGCCCCGCAGGTCCGCGGTGAGGAGTTCGATGCCGGCCTCGCCGGCGGCGGCAGAGCCGACGGGAAGCGCGTCCACCGCGATCGAGCGTCCCACCGCGATGCCGACCAGGGTGAGCGCGAGGATCCCCGCGGCGCCGAGCGCGGTCCAGCGAGCGGCCCGCACGTGGCGTCGGGCGAGTGCGATCCCCGCGACGATCAGCAGCAGGGTGAGCAGGGGCAGCAGCCGGCCCCAGCGGTCGATCAGGTCGTAGCCCTGCTGCACGGTGGCGAGCTGCTCGATGTCGGCCAGCGGGATCACGATGTCGACGGTGGGCAACAGGTCAGCGCCCGGGATGCCGGCCTCCTGCAGGGCCAGCTTCACCGCCTCAGTGAGCGTGGACAGGCGCAGGTTGAGCTGGCCCTCCTCGGCCGCGAGGGCACGGTCCGCGGCGGCGGGGTCCTCGAGGATCTCGGCGAGCTGGGTGTGCACCTCGCGCAGCGAGGTCTCCCACGCCTCCGCGAACTCCGGGCTCTGCACGACCCGGGCCGCCAGGTTCGTGACCGCGGTCCGCAACCGGTCGCGCAGCGGCTCGGCGATCAGGGGCAGCAGGGTCTCGGTGAGCCTCGGGGGGACCCCGAGCTCGTCGAGACCGGCGGCGGCCCTGCCGGGGAGATCCTGGGCGGCCACGAAGGTCGTCACCTGCGTGACCATCTGCTCCTCGATCAGATCCTGGACCGCCGGGTCCTCGGCGAGGGGGGCCAGGGTGTCGACGAACGAGTCGGTGTCGGTCACGACGTCACGGGTCCACCAGGCGACCGTGGACGCGGGAACGGCGATCACTGCGATGACCAGCACCACTGCGGCGAGAACGGATCGGATCGTGGCGGTCACCGGCTTCTCCTTCAGATCAGGGTGCCCGCGACGATCGGGCTTTCGTCAACCTACCGCGAGCAGCCGGCGGCGGCGACGAGCATCTGGGCCGGGTCGGACCGGGGAGTCCTGTGGCGGGCACGGGCCGGGTCGGGCAGGCTACCGCCCATGTCGATCGTCGCCGTGTCCGGTGCCTTGCTCTACGTCCTCGACCTGGCGATCAAGGTGCTGGCCCTCGGGCTGGTCCCCAAGAACCGCCGGCCCTCCAGCGGGATGGCGTGGCTGCTGGTCATCATGCTGGTCCCGGTGATCGGCATCATCGTCTTCTGGATGCTCGGGCTCACCCGCCTGGATCGCAAGCGGCACGAGCGTCAGCGGGTCCTCAACGATCGGGTGATGGCCAACACCCAGGACCTCATCGCGCGTGAGGAGGTCGGCGGCGCGCTGCCGCCCGACGCGCCGGCGTACCTGCCCTCGCTGGTGGCGCTGAACGAGAACCTCGGCGGGCTCCCGGTGGTGGCCGGCAACCGGATCGACTTCTTCGGCGACTACAGCGGGTCGATCGACGCGATGGCTGCGGAGATCGGGAGGGCGACCACCTTCGTACACGTCGAGTTCTACATCACCGCCTGCGACCGGGTCACCGAGGGCTTCTTCGACGCCCTCGACGCCGCGGTGGCGCGCGGGGTCACCGTGCGGCTCCTCCTCGATCACGTGGGCTCGCGCGGCATCCCCGGGTACGACAAGCTGGTGGAGCGACTGGACGCGTCCGGGATCCAGTGGCGCCCGATGCTGCCGATCCGGCCGCTCAAGGGCGAGTTCCGCCGCCCCGACCTCCGTAACCACCGCAAGATCCTGGTGGTCGACGGTCTCAGCGCCTTCACCGGCTCGCAGAACCTCATCGAACCGGGCTACAACAAGCCGAAGAACCACAAGGCGGGGCGCGAGTGGGTCGAGCTCACCTGCCGGGTGGAGGGCCC
This sequence comes from Nocardioides insulae DSM 17944, assembly GCF_000422825.1. Taxonomy (GTDB): domain Bacteria; phylum Actinomycetota; class Actinomycetes; order Propionibacteriales; family Nocardioidaceae; genus Nocardioides; species Nocardioides insulae. Next base: position 892,887 of record NZ_KE383928.1, read on the forward strand.
GCTGGTCAACGAGCTCGACGTCGTCTTCGCCACCGACTGGAACACCGAGACCGGGGAGACCCTGATCGACGAGCTCGCCGTGATCGCCCCGCGCGCCGGCGACGTGGCCGGGCAGATCATCCCGAGTGGCCCGGGGGTGGTCGCGGAGAACAACCTGCGCGCCTTCACCACCCTGATCTACGGTGCCCGGCACCGGATCTCGCTCACCAGCCCCTATTTCGTGCCCGACGAGTCCCTCCTGTACGCCGTCACGACGGCCGCCCAGCGTGGTGTCGAGGTGGAGTTGTTCGTCAGCGAGGAGAAGGACCAGTTCATGGTCTTCCACGCGCAGCGCTCCTACTACGAGGCGCTGCTGCGGGCCGGCGTCCGGATTCATCTCTACCCGCGGCCCGCCGTGCTCCACTCCAAGCACATGTCGATCGACGACGACGTCGCCCTGCTGGGGTCGAGCAACATGGACATGCGTTCCTTCGCGCTCAACTACGAGGTCTCGACCCTGTTGTTCGGGGGAGACGTGGTGGCCCGGATGCGGGCGGTGGAGGATCGCTACCGGGAGTTGTCCCGCGAGCTCACCCTGGAGGACTGGTTGGGGAGGTCGCGGGGCGCGGCCTACGTCGACAACGTCATGCGGCTCACCTCCGCACTCCAGTGAGTCCGCCGGTGAGCGGGAGGGGGACGGTGTGACCGAGTCCAAGGGACCGCAGCTGCGCTTCTTGTCGCCCCGGTGGCAGCGGCGGCTGGACTGGGCCGTCGCCAGGGGACGGTGGCTCTCGTCGTTCCTCCGGGTGGTCGACCCGAAAGCGCCCTACCTGTGGCGGATCGTCCAGGGTCACGTGATCGTGGACTTCCGCGACAGGTTGATCATCATCTCCGGTCAGGCCTTCGTCGCGCTGATCCCACTGCTGATCGTGATCGCCTCCGCGCTCTCCGCCAACGGCGCCGCCCAGTTGGCCGAGCGCTTCTCCGAGCGGTTCGGACTCGACCAGGCCACCACCAAGGAGCTGATGGCCCTCTTCGACCCGCCCCCGGAGACCACGAGCTACATCGGCCTGTTCGGGCTGATCCTGATGATGGTCTCCGTGGCCAGTCTGGGGCGCGGGATCCGACGTACCTTCGAGAGCCGCTGGCGGATGGAGCCGGCGATCGGCAGTCGGTCGACCATGCTGAGCCTGCTGGGGGTGGGTCTCCTCGTGGTGATGGGCGCCAGCATCGCCTTCGTGGCACGGGCCTACCGCGAGGTGCTCGGCGGACTGCCCGGCGTGGTCCTGGTGCAGTTCGTCATCTCGGTGGTCCTGTGGGTGCTCTGCATCCTGTTGTTCACCAGCTTCCGGGCCACCTGGCGACTGGCCCTGCCGGGGGCGATCTATGCCGCCGTCGCCCAGATCGTGTGTGGCTGGGTCGTGCAGATATACATGCCCCGGCTGATCGTCATCGACGTGATGCGGTACGGCGCGATCGGCTTCTCCTTCGCGCTCATCTCCTGGCTGCTGGTGGTGGCGGTCATGGTCGCCTCCATCGCCGTGGTCAGCGGCGAGACCGCCACCGAGATCCGCCGTCGCTGGCCCAGGGGCGACGGCGTGCCCCGCTCAGGCTGGGCCGGGGTGATCGGCCGGTCGGTTGCGGAGAAGGAGGATGGCGGCCAGGGGGTAGAGCAGGACGGTGGCCGCGCCGGCCCCGACCAGGAGTGAGGCGTTCTCCGCCGTCATCTCATCGGCGGCCACGGCGACCGACGTCACGGCCACGATGATCGGCAGACCGGTGGCGGAGAAGAAGGAGACCGCGAGCGAGTCACGCGCGTCCAGCAGGTCGGGCCCGAAGCGGCGGCTGGAGAAGAAGACGGGGAGGCCCCGGCAGATCAGGATGGTGAGCACGATCGCGGCGAAGGCGCCGAGGTTGGCGGTGATGGCGTGCGGGTTCACGGCCATGCCGGAGGTGACGAAGAAGATCGGCACCAGCAGACCGAAGGCGATCCCCTCCAGCCTGCTCTCCAGGTGCTCGTCGCCCTCGGGGAGCGCGAAGCGGAGGATGAATCCGGCGGCGAACGCCGCCAGCACGATGTCGAGATCGAAGGCCGCCGCCACCGCGATCAGCGCTACCAGCAGGAGCATGGTGAGGCGCACTGACGTCTGAGCAGTCGTCTCCGCGCCGGCGCGGACGACATGGATGAGTTTCGAGGTGCCCGAGCGCACCCGCATGGACGGGATGGCGAAGAGGATCGCGATGGCGGCGAAGCAGGCGAGCACGATCGCCGATTGGACCGGGCCCCGCGAGCCGAGCAGCAGCGCGATCGCGAGGACGGGGCCCAGTTCGCCGTACGCCCCGTGCCGGAGCACGTGGACGCCGACGCGGGACTTCATCAGGCCGTTGTCCTTGAGAATCGGCAACAGCGTGCCGAGGGCGGTCGAGGTCAGGGCGATGGCCACCGCCAGCTGGCTGTTGAGCAGGTTGGTGACGTCGAGCAGTTCGAGCAGGCAGAACGCCGTGATCAGGCTGGCCACCCAGGTGACCGCGGCCGATCGACCGACGCGGCCGGTGATATCGCGCGCGTCGATCTCGAAGCCCGCGAGCAGGAACAGCATGCCGAGACCGAGTTCGTGCAGCAGGTCGATCGCCTCGTCGGAGTGTGCCAGTTCCAGCCCGAACGGCCCGATCAGCATGCCGCCGACCAGGAGCAGCACCACTTCGGGCACCAGCTTGCGGGGGATCAGGCCGGCGAGGAGCGGAGCGAGCACGCCTACCAGAGAGATCCAGAACAGCGCGAAGACGGGATTGTCCACGGGAGCTCCTCGCGATGGTCACGCACCACGGACTGGCGCGATCGGATGTCGACCGGCCGACGATACCGACCTGGGGGAAACCCCGAGCGCGGCCCGCGGTGAACTCCCCGCTGCGGCCTACCGTGCGGCAACCCCCGATGGGGCGTTCCTGGTGCTAGCGTCCGGGCTGCTGGGACGCTCCGCCCGGTCCGAGAGGCACCTCGCTCACCAGTGACGTGTCGCGCGGCCGGGCGGCCCCATCCGCCCACCACGAAGAAGGAGACCCCAGCGTGAGTTTCTGGGACATTATCTGGTTCATCATCGTCACGTTCGCGTTCGTGGCCTACCTGATGGTCATGTTCACGATCATCGCGGACCTGTTCCGTGACCGCGAGCTGTCCGGCTGGTGGAAGGCGGTGTGGATCATCTTCTTGATCTTCGTCCCCTTCCTCACCGCACTCATCTACCTCATCGCCCGCAGCAAGGGCATGGCCCAGCGCCAGGCCCAGTCCGTCGCCGACGCGGTCGAGGCCCAGCAGGCCTACATCAAGCAGGTGGCCTCCGAGGGTTCTTCTCCGGCCGACCAGATCGCCTCGGCCAAGAAGCTGCTCGACGACGGTGCGATCACCGCCGAGGAGTTCGACGCGCTCAAGGCCAAGGCCCTGAGCTGATCGCCCCTCCGCGCCGGTGAACCCCGGCGCGGCGCACCACCACGTCGATCGCCGTACCTCCGGGTGCGGCGATCGATGCATGTGCGGACGATCCGCCGGCCGCTGGGTCAGTCCCGGTGGGCAGTTGGCTCCCGATGGCTGCGGATCACCGCTGACCCCGTCCGAGACGTGACCGGGCGGGCAACCTGGTCGTAGCACGCCGGCAACATGGCTGCGGCACGCTGTTCCCATGTTGTGGCGCGTGCGTACGACGCTCCCGGATCGCCCCGGCGCGCTGGCCGTCCTGGCCGCGCGCTGCGGCGAGGCGGGCGTCAACATCCTCGGTCTGCAGATCTTCCCCGGGATCGAGGAGGTGACCGACGAACTGATCCTCCGGACGCCGGAGCAATGGACGACGGCCGAGGTGGGCGCGCTGCTCGACTCGGCCGGGGGACGGGCCGTGGTGGCGCTGCCGTGCACCGAGTCCGCGTTGACCGATCAGCCGGCCCGCTATGTCCAGGCCGCACGGGCACTGTTGGCCCGGCCCACCGCCTTCCCGGAGATCCTTGCCGACCTGTTCGACGCCGAGCCGGATCCGGTCAACGGTACCGGCCACGACACCCTCGAGGTGACCCTGCGCGACGTCACCATGCAGGTGCACCGCGCGGCGCCGTTCACGCCGACCGAGCGCGCACGGGGTGAGGCGCTGGCCGCCGTGGTGGACGTCGTACTCTCCCGTGCCCCGAGCCAGGGCACGGGATCGGTGACCACCACCGTCGCCGCGTCGGGGCGAGGCGAGGTGGAGCACCTGGTCGGGGTCGACTCGGTGAGAGCACTGATCGGGGGCGAGGTGGTCGGTACGGCGTCGGTCGGCGCGGTGATCGGCCGTGATCTGGACGGCGGGGAGGTGCGGGACGTGGACCTGAGCGTCGAGACCGGCTGGCAACGGCAGGGGATCGGCTCCGGCCTCCTGCTCGCCGCCGCCCGGCTCGCCCAGTCCAAGGGGGCCGCGGAGGTGCGCCTGGTCACCTGGGCCGGCAATCCCGCCGTCCTGCCGATGACCCTCGGGGCCGGCCTCCGCGCCCGGATCCGGATGTCCGGAGACGAACTGGTCGTCCGGCTCCCGGTGAGCGATCTCCGACCGCTGCGGAGCTGATCCGCGGCGCTCTCCCGGGCGGTGCTGTGGGGCCGCTCACAGCACCGCCGGCAACGTCGGGGCAGCCCTTCTCACGCTGCTCGCGACGGTTCGGCGCTGGTGGCGGATCGCCGTAGGATCTGGTCATGGAGATCCCGGAGAAGTTCGCGACCCTCGGCCTCACCTACGACGACGTGCTGCTGCTGCCGGGTTACTCCGATCTGGCCCCCGACGAGATCGACACGACCTCGCGTCTGACCCGGGAGATCTCGCTGCGGGTGCCGCTGGTCTCCGCGGCCATGGACACCGTCACCGAGTCCCGGATGGCGATCGCGATGGCCCGTCAGGGTGGCCTGGGCGTGCTGCACCGCAATCTCTCGATCGCCGATCAGGCCTACCAGGTCGACCTGGTCAAGCGGACCCAGACCGGCATCATCCCCAACCCGGTGACGATCGGGCCCGACGCCACCCTCGAGCAGCTCGACCAGCTGGCGGGGGAGTACCGCGTCTCCGGGTTCCCGGTCGTCGACGCCGACAACCGGCTGCTCGGCATCATCACCAACCGCGACCTCCGGTTCACCCCCGTGGCCGAATGGGCCCTCACCAAGGTCGACGAGGTGATGACCCCGATGCCTCTGATCACCGGCCACGCCGGCATCTCCCGCGAGGATGCCGCCGCGCTCCTGCGCCAGCACAAGCGCGAGCGGCTGCCGCTGGTCGACGACGACGGCCGCCTCACCGGGCTGATCACGGTCAAGGACTTCGTGAAGTCCGAGCAGTTCCCCAACGCCTCCAAGGACGACCAGGGCCGGCTGCTGGTCGGTGCCGCAATCGGCTACTTCGGTGACGCCTGGGAGCGGGCCACCACCCTGATCGAGGCCGGCGTCGACGTGCTCGTCGCCGACACCGCGCACGGCAACGTCCGGATGCTCATCGAGATGGTCAGCCGGCTCAAGTCCGATCCCGCCACCCGCCACGTCCAGGTCATCGGCGGCAACGTCGCGACCCGCGAGGGCGCCCAGGCCTTCGTCGAGGCCGGCGCGGACGCCGTCAAGGTGGGCGTGGGCCCGGGCTCGATCTGCACCACCCGGATCGTCACCGGCGTCGGCGTGCCCCAGATCACCGCGGTGTACGAGGCCGCGCTGGCCGCCCGCGCGGCCGGCGTACCCGTCATCGCCGACGGCGGCATGAAGCACTCCGGTGAGATCGGCAAGGCCCTGGTCGCCGGTGCCGACACCGTCATGCTCGGCTCGCTGCTGGCCGGCTGCGAGGAGTCGCCGGGCGATCTGGTCTTCGTCAACGGCAAGCAGTTCAAATCCTACCGCGGCATGGGCTCGCTCGGGGCGATGTCCTCGCGTGGGAAGAAGTCCTACTCCAAGGACCGCTACTTCCAGGCCGAGGTCACCAGCGACGACAAGATCGTCCCGGAGGGCATCGAGGGGCAGGTCGCCTACCGCGGCCCGCTGGCCACCGTCGCCCACCAGCTCATCGGCGGCCTTCACCAGACCATGTTCTACGTCGGTGCCCGTACCGTCCCGGAGCTGCAGGAGAAGGGCCGGTTCGTCCGGATCACCTCGGCCTCGCTCAAGGAGAGCCACCCGCACGGCGTCCAGATGACCGTCGAGGCCCCCAACTACAGCGGCTTCTGAGCCGCGGCGACCGGTCGCGGCACCCGGGCGACGCTGGCCTGACCGATCCAGCCCGGCACGTCTCGCCGGGCTGCGGTGGGCGCCTCGATCCCGACCAGGTCGGTGCGGAGCGCCTGCTCCCAGCTCTGGTCGCCGCGCCAGATCTCGGTGAGGGTTCGCAGTGAACAGGTGAGCCGGGCGTCGATCTCGTAGCCGGGGTCGAAGTCGCACACGTCGGCCGAGCCTTCGGCGACCACCAGCCACCAGTGTGAGTGCCGGTCGGTCGCATCGTTCAGGTCGAACTCCACCACGGTACGACGACGCGGCCACGCATCCAGCGGGAGCGAGCGCCGGATGTCCCATAACAGGAGGTGCGGGTCGAGGTCGGCCTGACCGAGCTCGCCGATCCAGCGCACCCCCCACGCGTTGAGCGCCTGGACCACCGGCTCGAGCTCCCGGCCGCTCGGGGTCAGGTGGTACGACGTCCGCCGGCCGGACTCGTCCCGGCGTACGATCCCGGCCCGTTCGAGCGTGCGCAACCGCTTGGACAGCAGCGCCGGCGACATCTTGGGGACGCCGTGGCGCAGCTCGTTGAAGTGGGTGCTGCCCAGCAGCAGTTCGCGGATGACCAGCAGGGTCCAGCGCTCGTCGAGCACCTCCATGGCCTTCGCCATCGGACAGAACTGGCCGTAGGACGCCATCCTCACTCGCCTTCCGGAGCGCGGTCCCGGACCCGGACCCGCTCGTTCTCAGTAAACGCGGGGTCCGCAGGGGCGGCAAGTACAGATGCAGTACCTGCGCCGCTACAGACTTCGCACTTTCGCGGTGCATCCGGCGGCGGGAGGCTCGGATGGTCAGCACGAGGCAGCTACCCGAGGAGAAGACATGTCCACCTCACCGACCACACCGGCCGGCGTCGCGCCGGACCTCAAGGCCCGGCATCGCGCGATGTGGGCGTCCGGCGAGTACGCCCGGGTCGCCGACGGCCTGATCCCCGAGCTCGGCGACGTCCTGGTCCGGGAGACCGGGGTCGGGGCGGAGGACCGGGTGCTCGACATCGCGGCCGGTACCGGCAACGCGGCGATCCGTGCCGCCCTCACGGGCGCGGACGTCGTCGCCAGCGACCTGACCCCCGAACTGCTCGCCGCGGGGGAGCGGCGCTCCTCGGAGGCCGGCGTCGGCCTCAGCTGGGAGCAGGCCGACGCCGAGGCGTTGCCCTACCGCGATGCCGCCTTCGACGTCGCACTGTCCTGCGTCGGCATCATGTTCGCTCCCTTCCACGAGCGTGCCGCCGGCGAACTGTGCCGGGTGGTGCGCCCCGGTGGACGGATCGGGCTGATCAACTGGACCCCGGAGGGGTTCATCGGGCAGATGTTCGCGGTGATGAAGCCCTACGCGCCCCCGCCGCCCGAGGGCGCGACCCCGCCCCCTCGCTGGGGCGATGAGACCCATGTCCGGGAACTCCTGGGCGACCGGGTCACCGATCTGCGGGCCGAGCGGAGGACGGTCGCCATCGACGCGTTCGGGAGCGGCGCGGAGTTCCGGGACTTCTTCAAGAGCTACTACGGGCCGACCATCGTGGCCTACCGGGCCAACCAGGACGACCCGGCGCGGGTCGCCGCGCTCGACGAGGCCCTCGCGGAACTCGGCGACCAGGCCCTCGTGGAGGGCCGGATGGCCTGGGAGTACCTCCTGATCACGGCGCAACGCGCCTGATCCGGCGCGGCTGGCATCGGCGGCGGGCCCGCCTCCCGAGACGGACGGGTTCGCCGCCGACCCACCACGGGCAATATCCTGGCCGGGTGAGTGACATCGAGATCGGCCGGGCCAAGCGCGCACGACGTGCCTACGCGTTCGACGACGTGGCGATCGTGCCCTCCAGGCGCACGCGTGACGTCGAAGAGGTCAGCACCGAGTGGCAGATCGACGCCTACCGGTTCGACCTCCCGGTGCTCGCGGCGCCGATGGACTCGGTGATGTCGCCGGCCACCGCGATCCGGCTCGGCCGGCTCGGCGGCCTCGGCGTACTCAACCTGGAGGGCATCTGGACCAGGTACGCCGACCCCGAGCCGCTGCTGGAGGAGGTCGCCGCGCTGCAGGGCGTCGACGCGACCAAGCGGCTCCAGCAGATCTACACCGAGCCGGTGAAGGCCGAGCTGATCACCCAGCGCCTGCACGAGGTGCGGGAGGCGGGGGTGACCGTCGCCGGTGCGCTCAGCCCGCAGCGCACCAAGGAGTTCGCCAAGACGGTGGTCGACGCCGGCGTCGACATGTTCGTCATCCGCGGCACCACGGTCTCGGCCGAGCACGTGTCCAGCCAGGCCGAGCCGCTGAACCTCAAGGAGTTCATCTATGAACTCGACGTGCCGGTCGTCGTCGGCGGCTGCGCCACCCACCAGGCCGCGCTGCACCTGATGCGCACGGGCGCGGCCGGCGTCCTGGTCGGCTTCGGCGGTGGCGCCTCGCACACCACCCGCAGCGTGCTCGGCGTCGCCGTGCCGATGGCCTCGGCGGTCGCCGACGTGGCCGCTGCCCGGCGCGACTACCTCGACGAGTCCGGCGGCCGCTACGTCCACGTCATCGCGGACGGCTCGATCGGCCGGTCGGGTGACATCGCCAAGGCGATCGCCTGCGGGGCGGACGCGGTGATGGTGGGTTCCCCCTTCGCCCGCGCCACCGACGCGCCCGGCCGGGGCTTCCATTGGGGCGCCGAGGCGCACCACGCCGACCTGCCGCGCGGTCAGCGGGTGGCGTTCGACCCGGTGGGCAGCTTCGAGGAGATCCTGTTCGGGCCCTCCCACACCGCGGACGGCACGATGAACCTGATGGGCGCCCTCAAGCGGTCGATGGCCACCACCGGCTACACCGAGCTGAAGGAGTTCCAGCGCATCGAGGTCGTCGTCGGCTGATGATGGGCATGGGCGAGTCGGTCGTCTCCACCTGGGCCAGCGGACTCGACGGCGTCCCGCTGGAGGCGCGCAACGTCAATCAGCAGCACGCGGCCGCCGGACTGGTGGCGCTGCCCGCCGCCGTGGCCGCCTTCCGCCAGGGGGGCGTCGAGGACGACCTGCGGGCCCTGATCGGCCGGGCGCTGCCGGGCGCCTCGGCGCAGGCGGCCGCGGAGCTGGTCGCCCGGGTGGGGCCGGCCGCGGTCGCCGAGGTGCTCGCCGAGGCCCGGTGCTCGGTGATGACCGAGGTGGCCGAGACCCCCGGCGACAGCCTGATCAGCGCGCACGACGCGGGCCGGATCCTGATCGCCCTCGCCGAGGGCCGGCTGACCGACCCCGAGGACGCCGCCGAGCTGGAGCGGCTGATGCGCGAGCACGATGAGCGCGACGGCCTGCCGCTCGGACTGCCGGCCGATGTCACGGTCGCGAATGTGATCGGCGGCTCCGACGGCGTCCGGCACGACATCGCCCTGGTCCGTTCCGGCGAGCGTCCTCCCACCGTGATCTGCCTGCTCACCTCCGGCCTCGACGAGGACGAGGCCGAGGTCCGAGTCGGCGAACTGGCCCGCTACCTGTGGGACACGCTGCCCCGCTGACGTTCTGTGTCTCTCGGCCGAGGCACCACCACCCCGGCCGCACCACCCCGGTCGGAGGTTGCCCGGTCACTCCTCCGGGTCGACGCCGAGCAGGCGGAGGAACATCGCGGTGAGGTCGGCGATGATCTCGGTACGACGGGTCGGGTCCTGGGTCACCAGCGGGGCGAACTGCGCCACCATGCCGCCACCGGCGCGGGCGACGGCGTCGGGGGAGGCGGCCGGGTTCGCACGGCCCTGCGCGGCCAGTCGGGCGACGTACCCGGCGGTGCGGCGCCGGGGGAGGTCGTGCAGTTCCTCCCACAGTGCCGCCATCTCCGGGTCGCTGAGCGACTGGTGTTCGAGCACGGTGATGAAGGCCAGGTTGGCGGCGTAGGCATCGAGGTAGGCGGCGTTGGTGGCCTCCGCGACCGCGCGCACGTCGTCGGGGTCCAGTCCGGTGAGCTCCTGGGCGGCGACCATCCGGTCGCGCACGTGCTCGGCGACCACCGCGAAGGCGGTGCCCTTGTCGGCGAAGTAGACGTAGAAGGTCGCCCGGCTGACGCCGGCCTCGGCGGTGATGTGGGCGATGGTGGTGCGGGCGTAGCCCTCGCGGGAGAAGACCCGCTGGGCGGCGTGGACCAGGCCCGCGCGGGTCTCGCTCTCGGCCCGGTCGCGCTTCTCCCGGGTGGCCCACGGTTTCGATGCCGCCATATGCCCACCATCTGTTGACGTTGACGACAATGTCAACAGATAGTGGTGACCGGCGTCACGTCTGTGGGGCCGACGCAAGCTCGTGCCTGGAGGGCCCATGGTCACTGTCCTGATCGCCAACCGCGGTGAGATCGCCGTTCGTATCCACCGGGCCGCCCGGGCCGCCGGGATGCGGACGGTCGCGGTCTGTACGCCGGAGGACCGGGACGGCCTGGTCGTCCGGCTGGCCGACGAGGCGCACGTCCTGGACGGCGTCCGCGGCTATCTGGACGCGGAGCGGCTGGTCGAGGTGGCCGTCGGGGCGGGCTGCGACCTGGTGCATCCGGGCTATGGCTTCCTGAGCGAGAGCGCCGATTTCGCCCGCCGGTGCGAGAAGGCCGGGCTCGGCTTCGTCGGACCCGAACCCGACGCGTTGGCCCTGCTCGGCGACAAGGCCCGGGCCCGCGATCTCGCCGTCTCACTCGGCATTCCCGTCCTGCCGGCCACCGGTGCCGGCTCCCGGCTCGAGGAGGCCGAGACGTTCCTCGCCGGCCTGGGGGACGGTGCTGCGGTGATGGTCAAGGCGGTCGGCGGCGGTGGCGGACGCGGCATGCGGGTCGTCGACGCGGTCGCCGACCTGCCGGCCGCGTGGGAGCGGTGCGCGTCGGAGGCCGAGCGCAGCTTCGGCCGCTCGGAGCTGTACGCCGAGCAGTACCTCCGCCGGGCGCGGCACATCGAGGTGCAGGTGATCGGCGACGGCACCGGCGAGGTCGCGCACCTGCACGACCGTGACTGCTCGGTGCAGCGCCGCCACCAGAAGGTGGTCGAGGTGGCTCCGTGCGTGACGCTCTCCGAGACGCACCGGGCGCCGCTGCTCGACGCGGGGCTGCGGATCGCCCGGGAGGTGAGGTACGCCGGCTTGGGCACGGTCGAGTTCCTGGTCGACGCCGAGGATCCGGAGAGGTTCTACTTCCTCGAGGTCAACCCGCGCGTGCAGGTCGAGCACACCGTGACCGAGGCGGTCACCGGAGTGGACCTGGTGGCCGCGCAGTTGAGCATCGCGACCGGGCGCACCCTGGCCGAGCTCGGGCTGCGCCAAGACGAGCTGCCCGCGCCGCGTGGCGTCGCGGTCCAGCTGCGGGTCAACCTGGAGGAGCTGCACCCCGACGGCACCGCCCACGCCGTCGCCGGGGTGCTCACCGATCTGGAGTTGCCGCACGGCCCGGGGGTCCGGGTCGACACGCACGCCCGAGCGGGCATGGAGATCACCGGCAGCTATGACTCGCTGCTGGCCAAGGTGATCACGCACGTGCCCGACGCCGATCTGGCCCGGGCCGCGAGCGCATCCCTGGACAGCCTGCAGATGCTGAGCGTGGGCGGTGTGCCGAGCAACGCCGAGGTGCTGCGTCGGATCCTCGCCCACCCCGACTTCGCGGCCGGGTCGATCACGACCTCCTTCTTCGACGACCACGTCGCCGAGCTGGTCCCGGAGCCGAGGGTTCGGCCGGACGTCGACGCGGCGGAGGGGGAGGTGCTCGCGACCTTCCTGGGCACCGTCGTCGACGTGCTGGTCGAGCCCGGCGACGAGGTGGCCGCGGGCGACCCGGTGATCGTGCTCGAGGCGATGAAGATGGAGCACGTCGTCGCGGCGCCGGTCTCGGGTCGGATCGAGGAGCTCGGCGTCGCGGCCGGAGACGTGGCCAACGCGGGGCGGCTGTTGCTCCGGCTGGTCCCCGACGAGGTGCAGGTCGACCGGCGCGACGAGCGCCGCGAGATCGACCTCGACCACATCCGACCCGACCTCGCGGACGTCCTCGAGCGCCACGGGCACGGCCTGGACGAGGCCCGGCCCGAGGCGGTCGCCAAGCGTCGTCGTACCGGCCACCGCACCGCCCGGGAGAACATCGCGCACCTGTGCGACGGGGACAGCTTCGCCGAGTACGGCGCCCTCACCGTCGCCGCCCAGCGGCAGCGCCGTTCGCTGGAGGACCTGATGGTCAACACCCCGGCCGACGGCATGATCACCGGTGTCGGGCGGGTCAACGGCGAGCGCTGCGCCGTGCTCTCCTACGACTACATGGTGCTGGCTGGCACCCAGGGGTACTTCAACCACCGCAAGACCGACCGACTCCTGGAGTTGGCCGAGCAGCAGGGCCTTCCCGTCGTCCTCTTCGCCGAGGGCGGCGGCGGCCGCCCCGGCGACACCGACATCGCCAAGGCCTCCGGGCTCGACGTCCCCACCTTCGCGACGATGGGCCGGCTCAACGGTCAGGTGCCCTCGGTGGGGATCACGACCGGGCGCTGCTTCGCCGGCAACGCCGCGCTGCTCGGCTGCTGCGACGTCGTCATCGCGACCCGTGACGCCAACATCGGGATGGGCGGCCCGGCCATGATCGAGGGCGGCGGGCTGGGCGTCTACCGTCCCGAGGAGGTCGGACCGACCTCGGTCCAGGTGCCGAACGGCGTGATCGACATCCTGGTCGAGGACGAGGCCGAGGCGGTCGAGGTCGCCCAGCGCTACCTGTCCTACTTCCAGGGACCGCGCGCGGAGTGGGAGGCCGCCGACCAGCGGCTGCTGCGGCACGCCATCCCCGAGAACCGGGTCCGCGTCTACGACGTACGCACGGTGATCGACCTGGTCGCCGACACCGACTCGGTGCTCGAGCTGCGCCCGGAGTTCGGCGTCGGCATCATCACCGCCCTGATCCGCCTCGAGGGTCGGCCGATGGGCCTGATCGCCAACAACCCGGCCCACCTGGGCGGCGCGATCGACACCCCGGCGGCCGACAAGGCAGCCCGATTCCTGCAGTTGTGCGAGGCCCACGGTCTCCCGGTGCTCTCGCTGTGCGACACCCCGGGCTTCATGGTCGGGCCCGAGGCGGAGGAGACCGCCACGGTGCGGCACTTCAGCCGGTTGTTCGTGACCGGTTCGAAGCTGAGTGTCCCCCTCACCACGGTGGTGCTCCGCAAGGGCTACGGCCTCGGTGCCCAGGCGATGGCCGGGGGCAGCTTCAAGGTGCCGGCGGCCACCCTCGCCTGGCCCACCGGCGAACTCGGCGGGATGGGCCTGGAGGGCTCGGTCAAGCTCGGCTTCCGCCGCGAACTGGAGGCGATCGAGGACCCCGAGGAACAGAAGCGGGCCTTCGACGACCTGGTCGCCGACGCCTACCTGCGCGGCAAGGCGGTCAACGCCGCCCAGGTCTTCGAACTCGACGACGTGATCGACCCCGCCGAGACCCGCCGGCGCGTGCTCGCCGCGATGCCGGAGACCGTGCCGGAGCAGCGCCGCCGCTTCATCGACACCTGGTGACCCGCCCGCACTTCTCCCGAGAGGACCCCGCATGAGCATCGAGATCGACACCGACCGGCTGACCGAGTTGGAGACCTACCTCGCCGACCTGCGCCCGCGACAGGCGCGGGCGCGACCGGCGGGCACCTCGTCCGAGCCGGTCCACCCGCTCGGCGAGCTCACCCTGCCCGAGTACGTCGACCACTGGGCTCAGCATCGCCCGGACCGGACCGCGATCGCCTTCGAGGGCCGTGACCTGTCCTGGGCCGAGCTGGCCGACCGGGTCGCCCGTCTGGCCGGTTGGTTGGAGTCGGTCGGCGTCCGGGCCGGCGACCGGGTCGCGGTCTTCATGCCGAACGCGCCGCAGTTCGTGATCACGATGCTCGCCTCGCTCCGCCTCGGCGCCGTGCATGTGCCGGTCAACCCGATGTTCCAGACCGCCGAACTCGTCCACGAGCTGGCCGATTCCGGCGCCCGTGTTGTCGTCACCTTCGACATGCTCGCGCCGATGCTGGCGAGCGCGCTGGGTGCCGACGGGGTTGTCGTCGAGCGGGTCGTGGCCACCGGTCCCAGGGAGCTCGCCGCCGACGGTACGCCGCCCGGGCCGGTCGACCTGGCGATCCCGGTGACCACCTGGGCCGAGGCCCAGGACGCCGCGCCGGTGCCGGTCCGCGGTCGTGACCTGGACGCGCTGGCCGCGCTCAACTACACCGGCGGCACCACCGGTCTGCCGAAGGGCTGCGAGCACACCCAGCGGCACATGGTCTACACGGCGGCGTCCACGGCGGCCGGCACCGGCAAGGATGGTGAGACCCGGTTCGTCGCGGTCTGCTTCATCCCGATCTTCTGGATCGCCGGGGAGAACCTCGCCGTCCTCAACCCCATCCTGCTCGGGGGCACCGTCGTCCTGCTGCCGCGCTGGGAGGCCGGGGCGGCGCTGGACGCGATCGAGACCTACGGCGCCACCACCATGGTGGGCACCGTGGAGAACTATCTCGAGCTGATGGATCGCTCCGACCTCGGCGAGCGGGACCTGAGCAGCTTCGAGGACCCGATGGCGGTCTCCTTCGTGCGCAAGCTGACCCCCGACGTCCGCGCCCGGTGGCACGACGCGGTCGGGGCCCACTCGGTGCTCCGGGAGGGCGCGTACGGGATGACCGAGACCCACACCATGGACGCCACGCCGTACGGGATGCACCTGGGGGACCGCGACCTCCGGGAGGAGCCGGTCTTCTGCGGCGTACCCGTGCCGGGCACCGACATCGCGGTCGTCTCCTTCGAGACCGGCCGGCCGCTGCCGCTGGGGGAGGCGGGCGAGATCATCGTGCGCAGCCCCTCGGTGATGACCGGCTACTGGAACAAGCCCGAGGCCACCGCCGCCCAGTTGCGGGACGGCTGGCTGCACACCGGCGACAACGGCCGGATCGACGAGGCGGGCTGCCTGCACTACCTGGGTCGCGACAAGGACATGATCAAGGTCAAGGGGATGAGCGTCTTCCCGGCCGAGGTCGAACTCCTGCTCTGCGGCCACCCGGGGGTGCGCACCGTCGCGGTCGTGGCCGCCGCACACCCGGAGAAGGGGCAGGTGCCGGTCGCCTTCGTCAGCCCCAGTGCTCCCGGCGCGGTGGACCCCGCCGGTCTGGAGACCTGGGCGCGCGAGCAGATGGCGCCCTACAAGGTGCCGGTGGTCGCCGTGGTGGAGGAGTTCCCGATGACGACCACGGGCAAGATCCGCAAGGTCGAGCTGGCCGAGCGCGCCCAGCAGGTCCTCGACGCCCGCTGATCGAGCCCGAGCCTGAATACGGACGTCGCCGTCCCCCCTGCATCCCCGAACGGAGCACCGATGAGCACCCCGGAGCTGATCCTCCTCAACGCCCACGTCATCACCGTGGACGAGGCCGACACGGTCGCCGAGGCCGTGGCCGTCACCGGTGGCACGATCACCGCGGTCGGTACCTCGGCCGAGATCGGGCCGCTCGCCGGACCCGGCACCGAGGTGTTGGATCTCGGCGGGAGGACGGTCGTGCCCGGCTTCGTCGACGCACACAGCCACGTGTCGATGGGTGCGCCGTACATCAGGCATGCGGCCCTCCAGCCGCCGCCGGTCGGCGGGGTCCGCACCGTGGCCGACCTCCTCGCCAGGCTGCACGAGGCGGCGGAGCGCAATCGGCCGGCGGCCGGTGAGTTCATCGTCGGCTGGGGCTATTACCCCGACGAGATGGAGGACGGTGGCGAGCTGACCGCCGAGTTGCTCGACCGGGAGTTCCCCGACCACCGGGTGGCCGTCGCGCACGTGTCCTCGCACGGTGGCGTGGTCAACTCCCGGGTCCTCGCCGACCGGGGCTACGGCCCCGGGTTGCCGGACCCGCGCGGTGGCACGATCGTGCGCAAACCCGGCACCGACATCCCGAACGGGGTGCTGTGGGAACGGGCCTGGATGCCCCTGGTGACCTCGCTGCTCGACTTCGACGACGCGGCGCTGGACGCGATGCTCGCCGAGTACGCCCGGTGGGGGATGACGACCGTGCAGGACGGCGCCGCGAGCCTCGCGCAGGTGCGCAGGCTAAGGGAGCGCGCGGAGTCGGGACACCTGCTCGTGGACGTACGTTCCTTGGTGATCTTCACCGAGCTCGAGGCGGGCATCGACTCCGGCCTGATCGGCACCACGACGGGCGGTCACACCGTGCAGGGCGTGAAGCTGATGCTGGACGGGTCGCCCCAGGGGCGGACCGCCCACGTCACCGAGGAGTACCTCGCCGGCGGGCCGGGCGGGGAGGTGCACTGGCACGGCATCGAGGTGCTCGACCAGGCCACGACTGACCGCCTGGTCGAGGTGGCCTATCGCCACGGCGTCCAGGTGTTCGCGCACTGCAACGGGGACGCGGCGATCGACCAGCTCGTCGCCGCGCACCGGGCGGCCGTGGCCGCGGGTGCGACCCCGCCCGGCCGCACCGTCCCGATCCACTCCCAGGTGATGCGCCCGGACCAGCTCGACGACTACGTCGCGGAGGGCTTCGAACCGTCCATGTTCACGGTGCACACCCTGCTCTTCGGCGACACCCATCTCCGCAACCTCGGCGAGAAGCGCGCCTTCGGCATCTCCCCGATGCGCTCGGCGATCGACCGGGGGCTGCGGCCCACCAACCACTCCGACTACCCCATCACCCCGATCAACCCGCTGCTGCTGTTGTGGAGCTCGGTGGCGCGCACCTCGACCGGCGGGGTCGTGCTGGGGGAGGAGGAGCGGGTCACCCCGATGGAGGGCCTCCGGGCGCTGACGATCAATGCGGCCTACGAGCACCGCACCGAGCAGGACCGCGGCTCGATCGAGGTGGGCAAGCTGGGCGATCTCGTGGTGCTGAGTGCCGACCCGCTCTCCGTACCGGTGGCCGAGATCCGTGAGATCGAGGTGCTACGCACGTTCAAGCGGGGCGTCACGGTGCACGGCGCCCCCGCGTGACCGCCCCGGCTCCGCGAACCCCCGGTGGGGCACGCGGAGCCGGGCCGGTCTCGGGCGGGCGGTCAGCGGAGCCGGCGACCCAGACCGATGATCCCGCGGACGCCGGCCAGCGAGCGGGAGATCGACGCGGTGGCGTCGGTGTCGGGGAGCAGGTGATCGGCGAGCTGCTCCGCCTGGCGCACGCGCCGGTCCGCGGTCGCGAGCGCGCCGACGTCCGCGGCGGCCTGAGCTCGTTCGAGACGGTTCACCAGGAGGCGGGTCACGATGGCCGCGCCCGGCCT
Organism: Nocardioides insulae DSM 17944; assembly: GCF_000422825.1. Taxonomy (GTDB): domain Bacteria; phylum Actinomycetota; class Actinomycetes; order Propionibacteriales; family Nocardioidaceae; genus Nocardioides; species Nocardioides insulae. The sequence continues at coordinate 910,299 of NZ_KE383928.1, forward strand.
CGCGTTGTCCGTGCTCCGGTCGCGGACCACGTCGACGGCGTCGGTGAACCAGGACGGATCCTGGGCGAAGTCGGCGGGCAGGTGCCCCGCCTCCACGGCGGCACGGGCGGCGGAGACCACGGCCGCGACGTAGGCCTTCTCGTCCGGGTAACGCTGGGCGAGGTCGCCGTCGGGGATCGGTACGGAGCTGCCGTCCAGGAAGCAGAAGCCGGGCCCGGTGTTCAGGCCGGAGTTGATCCGGGTGGGCACCTCCTGCTGGGCCAACCGGATGCCTCCGGTGGCCAGACCGAGATCGTCCCGGGCGACGCCGTCCCCGGTGAGGTCGATCGGCGGCGCGGAAGGCGGCGCGGTGCCGTCGCTGACCCAGTCGGTGACGTGGTCGTAGACCGCGCCCTGGACCAGGTGCTGGGGCAGGCGGGATCCGGATGGGAGATCACAGGTCTGCGGCGTACCCGGGTAACCGCCGGGGGCGCTGCCGACGTCGCGGATCCGCAGCCGGCCGTAGTCGGTGATCAGCTTCCAGTCGCCGTGTGAGGCCCCGGCGACCTCCCAGATGCGGAGCAGGTCGGTGTCCGGCTGCCGCTGGGCGGCACCGAGGAGGTTGATGGCGAGATCGGTCTCGCTGTTCAGCTTGAACACCGGGGTGGCGAGGTCGGGGCGGATCGCGCCACCGCCGCCGTGCAGCACCACGGCGTCCACGACCCCGGCGATCGGGTCGACCGAGTTGACGTACTGCCACAGCCGGCCGGCCGACTGGGAGTGCCCGGTCGCGATCACCTCGTCCGCCCGCAGTCGGCCGAGGGGAGCGTGTCGTGAGGTGTCGCGCACCGCCTGCACCGCCTGGGAGAAGACGTCCCAGGAGAGGCTGTCGTCGGTGATCGTCCCGCCGTCGGTGAGGTCGAGGGAACCGTAGCGGTCGGGGTTCCAGGCGCGGAGGCCGGTCGCGGAGTGCACACCCGCCCGCTGTGCGGAGACCCCGACCCAGGCGTAGCCCTGGCGGACCAGGTGCTCATGGGTCTGGAACCAGTCCACCTCCTGGTCCCACTGATTGCTGACGTTGTACCACTCCGCGATCACGGTGCCGTTGAACGCCGAGGGCCGGCTGGGACGCCGCACCACGATGCGGGTGGTGTAGTCGTGCCCCTCGCTGCGGACGCTCGCGTCCCCGACTCCGTCGGCGGCGTAACTGGTGGCCTCGCCGCTGATCAGGAACTCCTCCTCGACGTAGCCGTGGCCGGCCAGGTCGTAGTCCGTGGCGAGGAACGGGTGGTTGCGACCGCCGTCGTCCGGATCTCCTGCGGGGAGTGGGCCGACCACCTCGGGCGTGGGGACGCTCGCGGCGGATCGGCCCTCCGGTGGACTCGGGGTCGCCGCGGTCGGGCCGGTGGTGCCGGTCAGTAGCAGTGCCGCGCCCAGGGCTGCGGCGCTCGCTCTCGTGGTGAGGGTCATGACGTCCCATCGGCTCGAGACGGCCCGGCGGTCCTGGCGAGGGCGCCGGGAGGACGAGTGCGAGGCTAGAGTGACCTGGGTCACTTCGTCCAGCAGCTTGACGAACTCCGCAGGACGAGTGCAAATGCGTCAGAGGGGTCGGGCGCCCACGATCCGCAGCGCCAGGGCGGCGTAGGCGTCGCCGACGTCCTCGGGGGTCCAGGAGCCGTCGGTGCGATACCAGCGGGCGATGTCGACACCGAGGGAGAGCAGGGCGGTGGTGGCCAGCCCCGCGTCGGGTACGTCGAACTCGCCGGCCGCGACGCCGCTCTCGACCAGGTCTCGCATCCGCTGGTCGATGGCCTGGCGGAGCTCGACGATCTCGCGATGGTGCTCGGGGCTCAGGGCGGAGAGTTCGTAGTTGACGATGCGCGCTCGGGTGCGGGCGTGCGCGTGGTGGACGGCGAAGACGCGGACCAGTTCGTGCAGTTGTCGGGTCGGGGTCTCCTGGGAGGCGACCGCCTCGTCCATCGCGTCCAGGGTGCGCTGGTGGGCCTCCTTGGAGATCTGGTGGAGCAGTTCCTCCTTGGAGCGGTGGTGCACGTAGAGCGCGGCCGGGCTCATCCCGGCGGCCGAGGCGATGTCTCGCGTCGTCGTCCCGTGGAAGCCCTTCTCCGCGAAGGCCGAGACCGCGGCATCGATGAGTCGGGCTCTGCTGGTGTCGGCTCGGGTGGCCTGGTCGGTCATCGGCGGCTCCGATCGTGGCTGGTGTGGGTCGCTGCGCCGGCCGCGGGCGGCCGGTCATTTTGTCCCTTCGGACGGTTGACGCTCTCGCTTCGATTAGGGCACTGTGATGGCTATCATAAGCAAGCGCTTAGTCACTGGGAAGGACCTCGATGGATCAGAACATCGGCCGCCGCTTCGAGGGTCGCACCGCGATCGTCACCGGTGCCAGCCGCGGGATCGGATTCGCGATCGCGGAACGTCTCGTCGCCGAGGGTGCCAAGGTCGTCATCACCGCCCGTAAGCCCGAGCCGCTCGCGGAGGCGGTCCAGGCGCTGGGTGGGCCCGAGCACGCGCTGGGCGTGGCCGGCAAGGGCGACGACGCCGACCACCAGGCCGAGGTGGTCGCCACCACCATCGAGACCTTCGGCAGTGCCGACCTGCTGGTCAACAACACCGGGATCAACCCGGTCTACGGCCCGATGATCGACCTGGATCTCGCCGCGGCCCGCAAGATCGTCGAGGTCAACTGCCTCTCCGCGCTGGCCTGGACCCAGCAGGTGCACGGCGCCTGGATGAAGGAGCACGGCGGCAGCGTGGTCAACGTCGCCTCCGTGGCCGGCCTGCGGCCCGCCCCGGGCATCGGCTTCTACGGCAGCAGCAAGGCGATGCTGATCCACATCACCCAGGAGCTCGCGGTCGAGCTCGGCCCCGACATCCGGGTCAACGCCGTCGCGCCGGCCGTGGTCAAGACCAAGTTCGCCACCGAGCTCTACGAGGGCAAGGAGGAGAAGGTCGCCGCGGCGTACCCCCTCAAGCGCCTCGGTGAGCCCGAGGACATCGGCAGCGTGGTGGCCTTCCTGCTCTCCGAGGACGCGGCCTGGATGACCGGCCGGGTGCTCACCATCGACGGTGGCGTCACCCTCACCGGTGGCGTGTGATGGCCGCTGAGGACACCGGTCCCGTGCGTGGCCGGGGCGTGGTCGTCACCGGTGCCGGACACGGGATCGGGCGTGCGCTGGCGACCCGCCTGGCCGCCGAGGGCGCGCACGTGGTGGTCAACGACCTGGACGCCGACGCCGCGGTCGCCGTGGCCGCCGAGATCGGCGGGTACGCCGCTCCCGGCGACGCCGCGAGCGAGGAGGGCGTGGCCGCGCTGGTCGAGTCCGCGCGCAAGGAGCTCGCCGCCGACGGCGTCGGCATCGACGTCTGGTTCGCCAACGCCGGCATCGACCGTGGCCACGGACTGGAGTCCAGCGAGGCCGACTGGGAGGCGATCCTCCAGGTCAACGTGATGGCCCACGTCCGGGCCGCCCGGGCGTTGGTGCCGGAGTGGCTCGAGCGCGGAGACGGTGAACCCAAGGGCAGGTTCGTCGTGACGGCGTCCGCGGCCGGCCTGCTCACCATGCTGGGCTCGCCGACGTACTCGGTCTCCAAGCACGGCGCGGTGGCCTTCGCGGAGTGGCTCTCGGCCACCTACCGCCACCGCGGGCTGGTCGTGCAGGCCATCTGCCCCCAGGGCGTGCGCACCCGGATGCTGCAGAACTCCGGCGAGTTCGAGGATCTGCTCAGCCACGACGTCGCACTCGCACCCGAGGACGTCGCGGAGGCGGTGTGGCAGGCGCTCCAGGACGACCGGTTCCTGATCCTCCCGCACCCGGAGGTGGCCGGCTACTACGCCGGGCGGGCCCAGGACACCGACCGCTGGCTGGGGGGCATGAACAAGCTCCAGCGCAAACTGGAGGAGGCCCGCCGATGACAGCACAGGTGGAAGCGGTCGTCTTCGACTACGGCGGCGTGCTCACGACCCCCATGCGCGGCTCCATCCGGGCCTGGCAGAGCGCTGAGGGGATCGACCCGTCGACCTTCACCAACACCCTGCGTGCCTGGCTCGGGCGCAACGCGCCACGTGGCACACCCCTGCACCGGCTCGAGACCGGCGAGCTCGACACCGACGAGTTCGACGTCCTCCTCGCCGCCGAACTCCGCACCCTGGACGGCGGCCCGGTGGTGGCCGAAGGACTGCTCTCGCGGCTCTTCGCCGGCACCGAGCAGGAGCAGGCCTCCTGGCAGCTCGTCCGAGACCTGAAGACGGCCGGCGTCCGGGTGGCGCTGCTCTCCAACAGCTGGGGCAACCGCTACCCCCGCGAGGAGATCGACGCGCTGTTCGACCCGGTCGTCATCTCCGGCGAGATCGGTCAGCGCAAGCCCGATGCCGCCATCTTCGAGTTGCTGCTGGACAAGCTCGGCACCGCCCCCGGCGCCGCCGTCCTGGTGGACGACGCGGAGCCCAACATCCTCGGTGCCGAGGCGGTGGGGATGCGCGGGATCCTGCACGCCGACCCGGCCACCACCCGCCGGGCATTGGCCGCGCTGGTGCCCGGCCTCGACCCCGAACCGCTCCCGCACCGGAGCGACCAGTGATCTCACCGACCCAGGAGACGACCCCGGACATGACCCAGGACAGCAGCCAGCCCAACGGCCCGGACGCCGGCAGCGAGCGCCAGGACCCGCCCGGCCTCGACCTCGGTCGGCTCGGGCCGTGGTTCGCCGAGAACGTGCCCGGCGCGGGCGACTCGCTGAGCGCCCGGCACATCTCCGGGGGCAAGTCCAACCTCACCTACGAGGTCAGCGACGGCACCACCAGTTGGATCATCCGTCGGCCACCGCTCGGACACGTGCTCGCCACCGCCCACGACATGGGCCGGGAGTACACCGTGATGACCGCGCTGCGCGACACTCCGGTGCCCGTGCCCACCACCTACGCGCGCTGCCAGGACGAGAGCGTCACCGGTGCCGACTTCTACGTGATGGAGAAGGCCGCAGGGGTGCCCTACCGGTTCGCGACCGAGCTCGAAGGGCTCGGCAAGGACCGCACCCGGGACCTCTCCAGCCGGCTGGTCGACATCCTCGCGGCTCTGCACCAGGTCGACCCGGCCTCGGTCGGGCTCGGGGAGTTCGGCCGTCCGGAGGGCTTCCTCGGTCGGCAGGTCAAGCGCTGGAAGAAGCAGCTGGAGGCGTCGTACTCGCGCGACCTCCCGGCGGCCGACGAGCTGCACCGGCGGCTGGCCGAGTCGATCCCGGCCGAGCAGGCGCCCGGCATCATCCACGGTGACTACCGGCTCGACAACGTGCTCACCGACAGCTCCGGCGACAGCGACGAGATCACCGCCGTGATCGACTGGGAGATGGCCACCCTGGGCGACCCGCTCACCGATCTCGCCCTGATGATCCTCTACAAGCGGCTCGGCGATCAGGGCGGCAGCACCGTCGCGGACGCCTCCTCGGCCCCAGGCTTCCTCAGCGAGCAGGAGATCGTCGACCTGTACGCCCGGACCAGCACCCGCGATCTGAGCGACTTCGGCTGGTACCTCGGGCTGGCGGCGTACAAGCTCGGCGCGATCCTCGAGGGAATCCACTACCGCTACATCAACGGGCAGACCGTCGGCCCCGGCTTCGACAAGGTCGGCGACTCGATCCACGGACTGTTGCAGACCGGTCTCGACGCGCTCGACGCCCGCTAATCCACCAGGAGCATCAATGGAATTCACCTTCGACGCCCGGACCGAGGAACTGCGGTCCGAGCTGCTCGACTTCATGGACGAGCACGTCCAGCCCGCCGAGCCCGTCTTCGCCGAACAGCACGCGGCCCTCGAGGACCGGTGGGCCTGGGACTCGGTCCCGGTCCTCGCCGAGCTCCGCGCCGAGGCCAAGCGGCGCGGGCTGTGGAACCTCTTCCTGCCCGGTGAGGACGGCGCCGGCCTCACCAACCTGCAGTACGCCCCGCTCGCCGAGATCAGCGGCCGCGCGGGCCGGCTCGCCCCACCGGCGATGAACTGCTCGGCCCCGGACACCGGCAACATGGAGGTCCTCTCCATGTTCGGCACCGAGGCCCAGAAGAAGGAGTGGCTCGAGCCGCTCCTGGCCGGCGAGATCCGCAGCGCGTTCGCGATGACCGAGCCGGACGTCGCCTCCTCGGACGCGACCAACATCTCCACCCGGATCGTCCGCGACGGCGACTCGTACGTCATCTCCGGGCGCAAGTGGTGGATCTCGGGTGCGATGAACCCGAACTGCAGGGTGCTCATCACGATGGGCAAGACCGACCCCGACGCGGAGCGGCACAAGCAGCAGTCCCAGATCCTGGTGCCGACCGACCACCCGGACCTCGAGATCAAGCGCGGCATGGAGGTCCTCGGGTACGACGACTCCGACCACGGCGGCCACGCCGAGCTGGTCTTCCACGACGTCCGGGTGCCGGTGGAGAACCTGATCGGCGAGGAGGGGAGCGGTTTCGCGATCTCCCAGGCCCGCCTCGGCCCCGGCCGGATCCATCACTGCATGCGGGCCATCGGCGTCGCGGAGCGTGCCATCGAGCTGATGTGTGCCCGGGCCGAGGAGCGGCGTCCGTTCGGGAAGGCGCTCTCCGAGCAGGGCGTCGTCCGCGACTGGATCGCCGAGTCGCGGGTCAAGGTCGAGCAGTTGCGGCTGCTCACCCTCAAGGCCGCCTGGCTGATGGACACCGTCGGCAACAAGGGCGCGCACACCGAGATCCAGGCGATCAAGATCGCGGCACCGTCCACGGTCGGCTGGATCCTCGACAAGGCCATCCAGGTGCACGGCGCCGGTGGCCTCTCGCAGGACTTCCCGCTGGCCAACATGTACGCCCACAGCCGCACCCTGCGGTTCGCGGACGGGCCGGACGAGGTGCACAAGAACGCCCTGGCCCGTGCCGAACTCAAGCGGCAGGCCCAGAAGAGGGAGGAGAGGGCATGAGTACGACGATCGATCAGGACCAGCTCAGGCAGAGGGTCACAGACTTCCTGACCGAGCACGACCCCAGCACGCTCAGCACCGACGAGGAGCGCCTGGAGTGGCTCCGGGCCCGGTACGACGCCGGGCTGGCGTGGGTGAACTTCCCCGAGGGCCGCGGAGGTCTCGGGCTGCCGCGGGAGTGGCACCTCGAGGTCGAGAAGGCCTTCGCCGCGGCGGGGGCACCCAGCAACAACCCCCGCAAGAACGGCATCGGCCTGGGCATGGCCGCGCCGACGATCCTCGGATTCGGTACGCCCGAGCAACTGGACCGCTTCCTCAAGCCGCTGTGGGTGGGCGAGGAGATCTGGTGCCAGCTGTTCAGCGAGCCGGGCGCCGGGTCCGACCTGGCCGCGGCCGCGACCCGCGCGGTCAAGGACGGCGACGAGTGGGTCATCAACGGCCAGAAGGTGTGGACCTCCGGGGCGCACAACGCCGACTGGGCGATCCTGGTGGCGCGCACCGATCCCGACGTCCCCAAGCACCGCGGTCTGAGCTACTTCCTGTGCAACATGCGCGACCCGGGCGTCGACGTACGTCCGCTGCGGCAGATCACCGGTGAGGCGGAGTTCAACGAGGTCTTCCTCACCGACGTCCGCATCCCCGACGCGCACCGCCTCGGCGAGGTGGGCGAGGGCTGGAAGGTCGCCACCTTCACCCTCAACAACGAGCGCGTCGCCATCGGTGGCGGCGCCACGCCGCGCGAGGGCGGCATGATCGGCAAGGTCGCCCAGACCTGGCGGGAGCAGCCGGAGCGCCGCACCCCCGACCTGCACGACCGGCTGATGCGGCTGTGGGTCGACAGCGAAGTCATGCGGGTGACCGGCCAGCGACTGCGGCAGAAGCTCGCCGCCGGCGAGCCCGGCCCGGAGGGCTCGGCGATGAAGCTGACCTACGCCAGGGTCAACCAGCAGCTGAGCGGTCTCGACCTGGAGATCCAGGCCGAGGACGGGCTGCGCTACGGCGACTGGACCATGGTCCGGCCGGAGAAGACCGACATGCTCGGGCGCGACGCCGGCTTCCGCTACTTCCGTGCCAAGGGGAACTCGATCGAGGGCGGCACCTCCGAGATCCTCCGCAACGTGGTCTCCGAGCGGATCCTCGGACTGCCCGGTGAGCACCGCGTCGACAAGGACGTTCCCTTCAAGGAGATCCCCCGATGAACCAGCCGCAGAGCCCGAAGCAGCCCGCGAACCTCGACCTGCTCTACACCGAGCTCGAGGACGACCTGCGTTCCTCGGTCAGCGCCCTGCTCGCCGACAAGTGCGACCCGCACCGGGTCAAGGCGCTCTACGACGGCGACGGCGCGCTCGGCGAGGAACTCTGGCCCGCCCTGGCCGGCGAGCTCGGCCTGGCCGGCCTGCTGGTGCCCGAGGACCTCGGCGGTGCCGGTGCCACGACACGCGAGGCCGCGGTCGTCCTGGAGGAGATCGGCCGCTACACCGCGCCGGTGCCCTTCCTGACCAGTGCCGTCGTGGCGACCACCGTGCTGCTCGACGAGCACGCCACCGAGGCCGCCCGTGCGCTGGTGGGGGAGCTCGCCGCCGGCGAGAAGACCGCCGCACTGCTGGTGCCGTTCAGCTTCGGCCCGGACACCGACCTGGCCCGGGCCGCGGTCTCCGGCGGCACCCAGGTGCGCAGCGTGGCCGGTGCGCTGGAGGCCGACGTGCTGTTGGTCCCGGTCGCCGTGGACGGTGGCCTGGAGATCCGCGCCGTGGCAGCCTCCTCCGCCACGGTCGACCCGGTGGTCTCGCTGGACATGTCGCGACCGCTCGCCGACGTGACCCTCGCCGAGGTGACCGGTGATGTCGTCGTACCGGCCGGCTCGGGGAACCAGGCCGTCCGGCGGGCCCTGCTCACCGGCGCCGCGCTGCTCGCCTCCGAACAGCTCGGGGTGGCCCAGTGGTGCCTCACCACCACCCTGGCCTACCTCAAGGAACGGCGTCAGTTCGGCCGCGTCCTCGGTGGGTTCCAGGCGCTCAAGCACCGGCTCGCGGACATGTTCGCCGCGGTGGAGTCGGCCGGTGCCAGCGCCCGGTACGCCGCCGCGGCCCTCGCCGCCGGTGAGGACGAGGAGATCGCCACCCGGGTGGCGGCGTCCTTCTGCAGCGAGACCGCCCTGGATGCCGCGGAGGACGCGATCCAGTTGCACGGCGGCATCGGCATGACCTGGGAACACTCGGCGCACCACTACCTCAAGCGCGCCAAGTCCTCCCACATCGCGCTCGGCACCCCGGGCGCCCACCGTGCCGCCCTCGCCGATCTGGTGGAGCTTCCCGCCAGCTGACCGCGCACGATCGGGGCCTCGACGGGCCCGGCCGAGGTCACCTCGGTCGGGTCTGTCGGGGCCTTCGTGCTGTCTGATCCGTCAGGTCACGATCGGCCCACGCCCAGGCCACGGGCAGGCCACGGTCAGGGCGGAAACGGCTCAGAGATCGAGGGCGATGAGGGCGAGGCCGAGCAGCATCCGGTCGCGGGCGTCGCTGAGGGTGCGCCCGGTGAGCTCCTGGAGTTGCCGGCTGCGGTAGATGACGGTGTTGCGGTGGCACTCCAGCGCCTCGGCGGCGTGCGTCGGTGAGAGATCGTGGGCGAGGAGGGCGCGCAGGGTGTCGAGCAGGGTGGCTGAGTGTCCGGGGGCCTGGGCCAGCACCGGACCGAGCACCTCGCGCACCAGGAGCTGGGACGCGGCGGGGGCAGCGGTGAGCAGGACCTCCGGCAGCCTGTCCTCGACGTTGACCACGTCGACGTGGTCGCGCGAGACGGTCTCCGCCGCGCGGCAGGCGAGCTGGTGGGCAGTGGAGAAACCGGCCAGTCCTTCGACGGCGGCGGCCACGCCGACCCGGCCGTGGGCGCACGGCAGGAGCAGCGGCACCAGGTCGGAACCGGTGAGCTCACCGAGCCGGACCAGGCCGAAGAGGGTCTCCCCGCGCACGTGCCAGAACGACGCCAGGCCGGCCGCGTCGAGCCGGTCCTCGGGGCTGCGCAGGGGATAGTCGACGCTCCCGTCGAAGGGGGCGGCCACGCAGGCGATCGGTTCATCGACGGTGACCCCGAGGATGTCGTGGGCCTCCGCGGCGAAGGCGGGGTCGCTGCCCCGGCCGTCGACCAGGGCGACGAGCACCCTGCCCTGCCGCTCCAGGTCGCGACGGGCCAGCAGCGCCGACTCCTGTCGGTAGGCGGCGATGACCGTGGAGTTCTGCAGGTCCAGGTGACCCCACAGCCACTGCCCGGCGACCACCAGCACGCGGTCCCCGACCGCGACCTCGCGGGCGTCCACCTTGTCCAGCAACGCCTCCCACAGCATGCGGGTGCCGACGGCGTACCCGTTCAGCATCGTCTCCAGTGGGCAGCCGATCCTGGCCTGGCGGCGGGCGTGCTCACGCCACAGGTGCTGGGGCTCCTGGCCGGGCTCGCCGAGGCCGGCCATCGCGGCGAGCCCCCGCTGCATGTGCTCGCGAATGTCGGCCTGGAACTGCGCCTTGGCGGCCGGCCCGGCTCCGTCGTACAGCTCCTGGTCGGTGGTGATCAGCGTCTGGGAGACCCGGTCACCGATCGCGTCGGCGTCCTCGAGGAGCGCGGCCCAGGCCCGCTCGACCTCCAGACGCATGCGCTGCCGGCCATGGGCATGGGGATGCGCGTCCGGCGTCACCGTCATGGGCGGCACCTTTGCACGTGGTGCACAAATCGAGCAAGGGTCGGCCCCGGCTCCTGGGACGGAACGCCGATGGAATCATGCACTGCGCCCAGGTGCGGCGTGGTTCGTCCGACCCGGGGAGGACCCGTCGGCGCTCTACCCTGGGCCCATGAGTCCCGAGAGCCGCGCAGCCGCCCTGGACGTCATGACCGGCGCGACGGGGGAGGCGGAACTCGACGTGCTCGTGGTCGGTGGCGGCATCACCGGCACGGGTGTCGCCCTCGACGCCGTCACGCGCGGGCTCTCCACCGGCCTGCTCGAACAGCGCGACCTCGCCTCCGGCACCTCCTCGCGCAGTTCGAAGCTGATCCACGGCGGACTGCGCTACCTGGAGATGCTCGATGTCACGCTGGTGCGCGAGGCGCTGCGGGAACGCAGCCTGTTGCTCACCCGACTGGCCCCGCACCTGGTCCGCCCCGTGCCCTTCCTCTATCCGTTGACCCATCCGTGGTGGGAGCGGCCCTACGTCGGCGCGGGGCTGGCCCTCTACGACGGGTTCGCCTCGCTGGGAGGGGCGCCGAGAGGTGTGCCGCGGCATCGCCATCTGAGCCGGCGCGGGGTGGCCAGGATCGCCCCCGACCTGCGCACCGAGGCGATCACCGGCGCGATCCGCTACTACGACTGCCAGGTCGACGACGCCCGACTGGTGCTCGCCGTGGCCCGCACCGCCGTCCACCACGGGGCGCAGGTGGCGACCCGGGTGCGGGTGACGGGGTTCCTGCGCGAGGGCGAGCGGGTGGTCGGCGTACGCGCCCGGGACCTCGAGCACCACCGCGACCTGGAGGTCCGGGCCCGGGTGGTCATCAACGCGGCCGGCGTGTGGACCGACGACATCCAGGACCTGGTGGGGGGACGCGGGGCGCTTCGGGTCCAGGCGTCCAAGGGCATCCACCTGGTGGTGCCGCGCGACCGGATCCGCTCCTCGGCCGGTTTCATCCTTCGGACGGCCACGTCGGTCCTGTTCGTGATCCCGTGGGGCCGGCACTGGATCATCGGCACCACCGACACCGCCTGGGATCTCGACAAGGCGCATCCGGCGGCGAGCCGGACCGACATCGACTACGTGCTCGGCCAGGTCAACGCCGTCCTGCGGGAGCCGCTCGGACCGGCCGACGTCGAGGGCGTCTACGCCGGCCTGAGGCCGCTGCTCTCCGGCGAGTCCGAACCCACCTCGAGGATCAGTCGCGAGCACACCGTGGTCACGCCGGTGCCCGGGCTGGTGATGATCGCCGGAGGCAAGCTGACCACCTACCGGGTGATGGCCGAGGACGCCGTGGACGCCGCCGGGCACTCGCTGGCCACCACGACCGACCTGCGGGTCGGCGCCTCGGTCACCGACCAGGTGCGTCTGCTCGGCGCCGACGGCTTCGAGGCCAGACGCAACCAACGGGTCCGCCTGGCCCGGCGCAGCGGACTGCACGTGAGCCGCATCGACCATCTGCTGGACCGATACGGCGGGCTGATCGACGACCTGCTCGCCCTCGTCGCCGACCGGTCCGACCTTCGGGCGCCACTCGCCGGCGCCGAGGACTACCTCGCGGCCGAGGTGGTCTACGCCGTCACCCACGAGGGCGCGCTGCACCTCGACGACCTGCTCGCCCGTCGTACCCGCATCTCCATCGAGACCTTCGACCGGGGCGTCTCCGCGGCCCCCGGAGTCGCGGCGCTGATGGCGACCGAGCTGGGCTGGGACGACGCCCGCCGGGACGCCGAGGTCGACCACTACCTCCGCCGGGTCGAGGCCGAACGCCGCAGCCAGGCCCAACTCACCGACCAGGAGGCCGACGAGGCCCGCGTCCAGGTCAGCGACTTCATGCCCGACTGATCCTCATCCCCCTCCCTCGACCGTTCACTGGGGCCGTGTGGACGGTCGAGTCGGTCCTCGTGGACGGTTGAGTCGGCGGTCGCGGGGAACTGACTCCCAGGGCGTGGCAGTTGATCGGCATGAGGCCCGACCCGATGGTCCGGGAAGCCCGATTTCGACGACCCGGGTGCCCACTCAACGGTCCGGAGGCCCGAGTCGATCAGCCGAACCAGGAGAGGGTGCGGCCGTGGCCATGGGCCCAGGCGACGGCCTGCCCGTCGACGGCGAGACAGAAGGGGTGCGGGGAGGAGGGGGCGGGACCGGTCGCGGTGAGCCGGGGGAGCACGGTCTGGCCCTCGAGACTGATCCAGTGGCAGCGTCCGGCGGCGACCAGGGAGCTCATCCGCTCGTGGAAGCGGGCACGATCGGGCTCCTCGAGGTAGGCGATCACGGCGCTGTGCTGGACCACCGGCACTGCGCCGGAGGACTCGGCCAGGGCGAGGGCGTCCTCGAGCCGGTCGAACAGGTCACCGCCGAGGAGTTGGGCGGGGGAGCGTCGGGCGACCTCGACCGCGGCGCGGAGGCGGGCGCGGCGGCCCTCCTGTTCGGGCCAGACCAGCGTGAGCAGCCAGTCCATGTCCTCCTCCGAACGTACGTCGAGCGGGTGCTGGTCGACCCCGATCCGGGCGGCGATCCGGGGATGGACGTCCGGCACCGGCAGGGCCCCGCGGGTGGAACAGTCCAGCACGGGCCCGCCGCTGCCGGTCAGCGTGCCTACGCCCCAGTCGTAGTCGAAGCCGTCCGGGTGCAGGCACAGCCCGGCGCTGGTGCCGAGTTCGACCAGGGCGAACGGACCTTCGCCGAGCGTGGCCAGCGCGGGGGTCAGGGCGGTGAGCCGACCGACCTCGTTGGTCTGGGTCCGCCGGGTCCGGACCGTGTCGAGGATCGCCTGCTGGTCGGGACCCAGCAGGGCGGCCCGCAGGCCGGCGTACGGGCCGGGGGCGGGGACCCCGTGCCACCGTGCCGCGGCGAAGACCAGGTTGGCCTGCTGCTTCTCGGTGGGGAGGGTGGCGAGGACGGCGAGGACCTCGGGGTCCTCGGCGGTCCGCGCGGCCCACTCGGCGAAGCAGGGTGAGTCGGCCATCATGGCCGCATGGTCGCGGTAGCTCGCGGCGATGTCGGACTGTTCTGGGACGGGGCGCATGAGGTCCTCCGGACGGGCGGTGCTGAGGCGCTCAGCCTGCACCTCGGCCGGCACCCTGCCTAGACGTAGCGGGGTGAGGTGTCGCTCACTAGGGTCGTGGCATGAACTCTTCCTCCTCCTCTTCCTCCGGTGGGTCGATGGTCGGAGGGCCGGCCGACCCCGAGCACGACCCCGCTGCGACCTACGCACTGGAGCCCGACGAGGTCGCCTCGCTGACGCGTCGACTGGTCGCCACGGCGGGGGAGACGGCGGTGTCGGTCTCCCCGTTGGACGGTGCGCCGTTGGCGCACATCCCGCAGTCGAGCGACGCCGACGTCGACGAGGCCTTCCGGCGGGCGCGGTCCGCGCAGAGGTCGTGGGCACGGACATCGTTCGCCGAGCGGCAGGAACTGCTGCTGCGGCTGCACGACCTGGTGCTCGACCGGCAGGCCGAGATCGTCGATCTGATCGTGCTGGAGTCCGGCAAGGCCCGTAAGCACGCCTTCGACGAACCGCTCCACATCGCGCTCACCGCCCGCTACTACGGCCGCACTCTCGGCAGCCACCTCGGCACTCGGCGGGTGCCGGGCGCCCTGCCCGGGCTGACCCGGGTCGAGGTCGCTCACGTCCCGAAGGGGGTCGTCGGGGTCATCTCGCCGTGGAACTACCCCTTCACGATGGCGCTGTGCGACGGGCTGGCCGCGCTCGCGGCCGGTAACGCCGTGGTGATCAAGCCGGATGCCCAGACGATGCTCAGTGCGCTGCTCGCCGCGCGACTGCTCGATGAGGCCGGGTTCCCACCGGACGTGTGGCAGGTCGTGGCCGGCGACGGCCCGCAGGTGGGTGGCCGGATCGTCGGCCAGGCCGACTACATCTGCTTCACCGGTTCCACCGCGACCGGGAAGCGGATCGCCGCCGGGTGTGCGGAGCGGCTGATCGGGTGCTCGCTCGAGCTGGGCGGCAAGAACCCCATGCTGGTGCTGCGGGACGCCGACATCGAGCGGGCCGCGGAGGGAGCGGTCCGGGCGGTGTACTCCAACGCCGGGCAGCTCTGCGTCTCGATCGAGCGGATGTTCGTCGCCGACGAGGTGTACGACCGGTTCGTCGACCGCTTCGTCGCCCGCACCGAGGCGATGACCCTGGGCGCCACCCTCGACTGGGGCAACGACATGGGTCCGCTGATCAGCCGGCGCCAGCTCGACGTCGTGACCGCCCACGTCGAGGACGCCGTCGACAAGGGCGCCCGGGTGCTCACCGGCGGCCGGGCGCGACCCGACCTGGCGCCGTACTTCTTCGAGCCGACCGTGCTGGAAGGGGTGACTCCCGAGATGACCTGTTTCGACCAGGAGACCTTCGGACCGGTGGTGTCGCTCTACCGGTTCCACAGCGAGGACGAGGCGATCGCGCGGGCCAACGACGGCGACTACGGCCTCAACGCCGCGGTCTTCAGCCGGGACGGCGCCCGGGCCCGCCAGGTGGCCCGCCGGATCGTCGCCGGCACGGTCAACGTCAACGAGGCCTTCGCCGCCTCCTTCGCCAGCCTGGGCGCCCCGATGGGCGGCATGCGTCGCTCGGGGCTCGGCAGGCGGCAGGGTGCGGAGGGGTTGTTGCGCTACACCGAGTCGCAGACGGTCGCCACTCAGCGGCTGGTCCCGATGGCGCCGGCGTTCGGGGTCTCCGATGAGGCCTACGCGAAGATGATGAGCGCCGGACTGCGCCTGTTCCGCAAGCTCGGCCGGGCCTGAGGGTCGCCTGCCCCCCGCCGCGAGGGCGCGCGGGGGTCGCCGCGTTCCTCCCCGGGCTCGGCCAGGGGCCTCGACGGTTCGGCGCCCGGCGTACCGCGTCGATAGGATCCGCTCATGAGCGAGGCACCCGGGGCCCTCCCCGAATCCGCTGACCACGATCTCGTCCTCGTCGTCGACTTCGGCGCGCAGTACGCCCAGCTGATCGCGCGCCGGGTGCGCGAGGCCCGGGTCTACTCCGAGATCGTCCCGCACACGATGCCGATCGAGGAGATGCTGGCCAAGGGGCCGAAGGCGATCGTGCTCTCCGGCGGCCCCTCGAGCGTGTACGCCGAGGACGCGCCCGGCATCGACACCCGGCTCTTCGAAGCAGGCACCCCGATCTTCGGGATGTGCTACGGCTTCCAGCTGCTGGCCCAGGGCCTGGGTGGCGAGGTCGCCCACACCGGTGCGCGCGAGTACGGCCGCACCGCTGTGCGGGTCGGCCACGCCGGCACCCTGCTGGGCGGGATCCCGACCGAGCACCAGGTGTGGATGTCGCACGGCGACTCCGTCGTCGCCGCACCCGAGGGCTTCGAGGTCCTCGCGGCCACCGAGGTCACCCCGGTGGCGGCCTTCGAGCACGCCGAGCGCCAGATCGCCGGCGTGCAGTGGCACCCCGAGGTGCTGCACACCGAGCACGGTCAGCAGGTGCTCGAGCACTTCTTGTGGGACATCGCCAAGTGCCGCCAGACCTGGACCATCGGCAACATCGCCGAGGAGCAGATCGAGCGCATCCGCGAGCAGATCGGCGAGGACGGCCGGGCCATCTGCGGGCTGTCCGGCGGTGTCGACTCCGCGGTGGCCGCTGCGATCGTCCAGCGGGCCATCGGCGACCGCCTCACCTGCGTGTACGTCGACCACGGCCTGATGCGGAAGGGCGAGACCGAGCAGATCGAGCGGGACTTCGTCGCCTCCACGGGTGCGAAACTGGTGGTCGTCGACGCGGAGAAGCAGTTCCTGGACGCGCTCGCCGGGGTCAGCGATCCGGAGACCAAGCGCAAGATCATCGGGCGCGAGTTCATCCGCACCTTCGAGGCGGCGGAGCTGGACATCATCAAGGACGCGCCGCAGGGCACCAAGGTGCGCTTCCTGGTCCAGGGCACCCTCTACCCCGACGTGGTGGAGTCAGGCGGCGGCGCGGGCACCTCCAACATCAAGTCCCACCACAACGTCGGCGGCCTCCCCGAGGACCTCGAGTTCGAGCTGGTCGAGCCGCTGCGCACCCTGTTCAAGGACGAGGTCCGACTGGTCGGCGAGCAGCTCGGCCTGCCCCCGGAGATCGTCTGGCGCCACCCCTTCCCCGGGCCGGGCCTGGGCATCCGGATCATCGGCGAGGTCACCCGCGAGCGGCTCGACCTGCTCCGGGAGGCCGACGCGATCGCCCGCGCCGAGCTCACCCGGGCCGGTCTCGACCGCGACATCTGGCAGTTCCCGGTGGTGCTGCTCGCCGACGTCCGTTCGGTCGGCGTGCAGGGCGACGGCCGCACCTACGGGCACCCCGTCGTACTCCGACCGGTGACCTCCGAGGACGCCATGACCGCGGACTGGGCCCGGCTGCCCTATGACGTCCTGGAGCGCATCTCCACCCGGATCACCAACGAGGTGGCCGAGGTCAACCGGGTGACCGTGGACATCACCTCCAAGCCCCCGGGCACCATCGAGTGGGAGTGATCCCGGCGAGTTGACCTGGCTGGCCCGTCCTTCGAGCCTGCTCGGAGGACGATCCCACTCCGGGTGGGCCCCGCCTTCTATGGTGAGGTCGTGACCGCCACCCGGCTGCTCGCTGCCCTGTTGGGCCTCGCTGCCGCCGGTCTCCAGGCCGCGCTCCTCCTGTCCGCGGGCCCGGGGCTGTCGCCGGGCCCGTTCATCCTCGTGGTGGCCTGCGGCGCCGTCCTGTTCCTGCGCCCACGTACGGCGGCCGCGGTCGGGCTGGTCGCGGGAATTCTCGTGCTCGTCGCCTCCGCGGGCACGAGGCTCGGTGAGCACCTGAGCGGTGCGGAGGGCGGAGCCGTGCTGGCCGCACGGCTGCTGGAGGTGCTCGCGCTCGGTGCGACGATCGCACTGGCCGGTTACGGGCTGGCTCGGTGGCCGTCGGCGGCGAGCCCGGCCGGCCCCCGCGCCGACTCGCCTCGCGGACGTGCGGACGGGCGTCGCGCGGACTGGGGCCGGCGGGGTCAGATCGCCGCCTGTTGATCCTGTCCGGGGTGGGCGCGGAGTTGTTGGCGGCCTACGGCGACTCCACCGGCGACGTCGGTGGAGTCGCGTTCGCGCTGGTGTTCTTCAGTGCGTTGTACGGCGCCCCGGCCCTCCTGGCCCGCGAGGTGGTCCGGCGGCGCGGGTGGGGCTGGCCGAGTCTGCTGCTGGTCTTCGCGGCGCTGGGAGTGGCCCAGGCCTGCCTGATCGACCAGTCCCTCTTCAGCGCCCACTACCAGGGCTACGAGGGCTGGGAGGAGAGCCAGGAGCAGACCCGCATCCCGGTCCTGGGCGTGAGCGCCTTCAACGTGTGGTCGTTCGTCGGAGGCCACCTCATCTACAGCTTCGGGGCTCCGGTCGCGCTGGCCGAGGCGTGGCGGCCCGGCCAGGCCCGGCGCCCGTGGCTGGGTCCGATCGGCGTCGTCCTCGCCACACTTGCCTACCTCGGAGCGGCCCTCCTCATCCTCTCCGACCCGGAGTCCAGGTCGGGCAGTCCGGCTCAGCTCGCCGCCTCGGCGTGCCTGGTGATGGCGCTCCTCCTCGTCGCGGGTCTCCTCGGGCGAGGCTCGAGGAGAGTGCGGCGAGGAGATCCTCGCCCGCCGCTCGCGCCCTGGAAGGTGTGCGCAGCCGCCTTCCCCCTCGTCCTCGTGGGGAGCGTGTTCCCGCAGACCTGGGTCGGCTTCTCCGTCGGCGTACTGGCCGCCTCGGTGGTCGGGCTCGGCGCGCTGTACGCCTCGCGTCGCTGGGACTGGAACGCCCGCCACTGCGCAGCCGTGGCCCTGGCGTTCCTGCTCGTGCGGGGGCTGCTGGCCTTCACCTACTTCCCGCTCCTGGGCGACGTGACGCCCGGGCCGAAGTACGCCCACAACGTCGTGATGCTGCTGGCCGTGGTCGTGGCCGGTTGGCTCGGCGTGCGGGAGCGTGACAGCGACCCGCATCCGGGGTTCGAAGCGCCGGCCGAGGGCCGCCACCCTGAGGGTCAGCGCCCCGGTACGACGGGACCCTAGGCCGACACGCCCGCCCGGGTGCGGTCGCGGGTCCTCACCGTCGGGGCCCCGGTCATCGCGGCCTGAAGGATCGCGAAAGTTTCCTCCGGGGCGATGTCGAGATCGCCCGGGGAACGGCGACGCATGGGGGAGAGCACGATCCGACCCCATCCGAGGAGCCCGACATGACCACCCTCAGCGCCACATCCGCCACATCCGCCGCACCCGTGACCCGCACCACGCCCGGCCGGGCCGCGCGGAGCACCGGCTGGGTCCTCACCGGCCTGGTGACCCTCTTCCTGGCCTTCGACTCGATCACGCACCTCCTCCGGGTGCCACAGGTCGTCGAGGCCAACGAGGCGATGGGGGGTGCCGACTGGTTCCCCACCGTCTGCGGCGTCGTCCTGGCGCTGTGCCTGATCGCCTACCACGTGCCGGCCACGAGGGCGATGGGCGCGGTCCTGCTCACGGCGTACCTCGGCGGCGCCTGTGCGGCGAACCTGCTCACCCAGGCGCCGCTGGCCAACACCGGGTTCGCGATCGCCACCGCGGTGCTGGTGTGGGCCGGTGCCTGGCCCCGGGAGCCCAGGCTGCGGGCCCTGGTCGGCGGGTGAACCCTTGCCAGCCGCACCCGACCCCGAGACCATCGACGAGACCGCGAGGAGACAGCGATGAAGTTCATGACCATGGTCCACGAGACCAACCGCCCCAGTGACCAGCCGCCGGCGGAACTGTTCGCCGCGATCGGTGCCCTGCAGGCCGAGGAGTCCGCGAGCGGAGCGTTGGTCGAGGCCGGTGGACTGATGCCGATCGAGTCCGGGGCGGTGGTGCGGCTTGCCGGCGGCGCCGTCACCACCACCGACGGGCCGTTCGTGGAGACCAAGGAACTGGTCGGTGGGTACGCCGTCTACGACCTGCCGGACCTGGGTGCCGCGGTGGCCAAGACCGAGGAGTTCCTCGCGGCGCACCGGAACACCTGGCCGGGATGGGAGGGCTGGGTCGAGATCCGGCCGATGTTCGGCGGAGCTCCGGACTGAGCGTCCCGGAGGCGGCCGACCCACCCCGGGCTGCGGCCGCGGCGGTCGAGGAGGCGTGGCGCACCGAGGCGCCACGCCTCCTCGGCGCGCTGCTGCGGATCACCCGGAGCATGGACCGGGCCGAGGATCTCGCCCAGGAGGCACTCGCCCAGGCCCTGGTCGCCTGGCCCCGGGACGGCGTACCCGAGCGGCCGGGCGCGTGGCTGATGACCACGGCCAAGCGCCGGGCGATCGACCAGTTCCGCGCCGGGGAGCGCCGGCTGCGCGCCTATACCGAGGTGGCCGCCGGGCTGTCCGAGGCCTACGAGGCGGAGTTCGACGAGGCGCTCTCCGCGGACCGGGTCGAGGACGACGTTCTGCGGCTGATGTTCACCTGCTGCCACCCCGCGCTGACCCCGGACACGCGGACCGTGCTCACCCTGCGGATGGTGGCCGGGCTCAGTACCCGCGAGATCGCCCGCGCCTACCTGACCACCGAGGCCACCGTCGCCACCCGGATCTCACGCGCCAAGCGCACCCTGGCGGATTCCGACACTCCGCTGCAGGAACCCGATGCCCCCGGGCGAGCCGACCGGCTGGCCTCGGTCAGGGCGGCCATCTACCTCCTCTTCAACGAGGGGTACGCCGCCACAGGTGGCGCCGACTGGACCCGCCCCGACCTCTGTGCCGAAGCTGTGCGGGTGGCGCGCCTGCTGGCGGCGTTGACGCCGGGCGATCCGGAGGCCGCCGGACTGCTCGCGCTGCTGGAACTGCAGTCCTCCCGCCTGCCCGCCAGGATCGACGCCTCCGGCTCGCCCGTCCTGCTGGCCGACCAGGTCCGCGCCCGCTGGGACTCCGACGCCATCGGGCGCGGTCTCGGCGCACTCGGCTCGGCGCGCGACCAACTCGGCACGGCCGAGGCCGGCCCCTACCTCATCCAGGCGGCCATCGCCGCCGAGCACGCCCGCGCCGCCTCGATCGAGGCGACCGACTGGGCCCGGATCGCAGCCCTCTACGCCAGGCTGGCGGTGGTCACCGACTCGGTCGTGGTCGAGCTCAACCGCGCGGTCGCGCTCGGTCGCGCCCACGGCCCCCTGGCCGGCCTCGCACTCACCGACGAACTGGTCAGCGGCGGCAGGCTGGCCTCCTACCACCTGCTCCCGGCGGTCCGCGGTGACCTGCTGGAACAACTGGGCCGTCGTGAGGAGGCGGCCGCCGAGTTCCGCCGCGCCGCGGACCTGGCCGGCAACGACCAGGAACGTGCACTCCTGCGTGACCGGGCCGAACGGGCCGCCGGTGCTCGGCCGGGGAATCCCGGACAGTAGGCCACCCCTGCGGCAGGGGTTGTCGCACGATCCGGCACGGCCCCAGCCAATCCCAGGGGGCAGAAACTCCGGCCCAGGGGCTGACCTTACGAAGGGCGTGGGGCGTCGAGGAGCTGGGTGTTCTCCGCGGCGAGGAGGACGGCGCCGACCAGGCTGGCACGCTCGCCGAGCTCGCTGGCGAGCACGGGGGTCTGGGCGACCGCGTCGAGGGCGTGCCGGCGGAGTCCTTGGCGGACGGCGTCGAGCAGGAGGTCGCCGGCACGGGCCATGTCACCACCCATCACCACCACCTCGGGGTCCAGCAGGTTGACCAGGCCGGCGAGCCCCCAGCCGAGGTGGAGCCCGGCGTCCTCGAAGGCGCGTCGCGCAGCGACGTCACCGGACCGGCCGGCGGCGACGGCGTCATCGATCGTCGCCTCGGCAGGCAGGTGGTCGGCGAGCAGGTCCAGCACGTTCTCCGCGGAGCAGTAGGTCTCCAGACAGCCCCGGCCGCCGCACCGGCACAGCGGTCCGCTCTCGTCCAGGGTGAGGTGACCGAGCTCGCCCGCGGTGCCGTGCGCACCATCGAAGAGCTCGTCGTGCACCATGATCCCGGCCCCGACGCCGGAGGAGAGCTTGACGAACACCGAGGAACGGGTCCCGCGGGCCCGTCCGCGCCGGTGCTCGGCGAGCGCGCCCAGATTGGCGTCGTTGGCGACGTCGACGGTGCAGCCGAACGCCTCCTCGGCGGCCGCGCGGGCATCCACCTCGCGCCAGCCGGGCAGGATCCCCGCCGAGCGTACGACGGTGCCCGCGACCGGGGCCGGCACGGCCATCCCGATCCGGCGCAGCTGGTCCCTGGCGATCGGCTGGCCGAGGTCGGCGAGCAGGTCGTCCAGCAGGCCGGTCGCGAGCGCGAGCGAACTGTCGTGGGCATGGGTGGCGGCCAGCGGCCGGCGTACCTGAGCGAGCAGGTCGCCGGTGAGATCGGCGATGGCCACCGAGACGTGCCGGTGCCCGAAGTCCACGCCGGCCACGAGGCCGGCCGAGCGGGCCAGCCGGACCGATGAGCCACGGCGTCCGCTGCCGGAGCGGACCTCGACCAGGCCCAGCTCGGCCAGCCCGCGCACGATGTTGGAGACGGTGGCGGGGGCGAGCCCGGTCTGTCGCGCGAGCGCCGCCTGGGTGTGAGCGCCGCCGCCGCGCAGGGCCGCGAGCACCCGCTCCTGGTTGGCGGTGCCGAGCGACGCCGTGGAGCCGGGGGCACGCGGCGTCGTGGTCGGCATGGCGGTCACTGTCCCAAGGTGGTGGGGGATGGTCAAGACGTGACCATATAGGGGATTCAGTGACGCGAAGGTCACGAATTGTGTTCGACTCTTGACCGCAACATTGTGCCGTCTGACACTTTGACCACCACCCGGGGCGGCGTCGGCCGCCCTTTGTCGTGAGGAGAAGATCGTGTCCATATCCCACCCCCGCAAGCGCGCCGTACGCCGGTCGGTGGCGCTCGGCTTCGCTGCCCTGGTCGCCCTCGGCAGCCTGGCGGCGTGCTCCGACCCCAATGAAGGTGAGGGCGGCGACAGCGGCGGCGGCGACAGCGCGACCATCGCCCTGCTGCTGCCGGAGTCCAAGACGACCCGGTACGAGACCTTCGACCGGCCGCTGTTCGAGGACAAGGTCGCTGAGCTCTGCTCGGAGTGCGAGGTCACCTACTTCAACGCCGACCAGGACGAGGCCAAGCAGAGCGAGCAGGTCGACAGCGCCATCACCCAGGGTGCCGACGTCGTGGTGCTCGACCCGGTGAACGGCGCGGGCGCCGGCGGCATGGTGACCGCGGCCCAGGACGCCGACATCCCGGTCATCGCCTACGACCGGTTCATCGAGGGCGTCGACTACTACATGTCCTTCGACAACGAGACCGTCGGGCAGTTGCAGGGCCAGGCGCTGGTCGACGCGATGGGCGACAAGGGGAGCATCCTGATGCTCAACGGCGCCCCGAGCGACCCCAACGCCGCGCAGTTCAAGGCCGGTGCCCACAGTGTGCTCGACGGCTCGGGGGTGAAGATCCTGGAGGAGTACGACAACCCCGACTGGAGCCCCGAGAACGCGCAGAAGTTCGTCACCGACCAGATGAGCAAGTACAAGCCCGCCGACATCCAGGGCGTGTACGCCGCCAACGACGGTCAGGCGGGCGGCGCGGTCGCGGCGCTCACCGGTGCCGGTTTCCAGGCCGACGCCCTGCCGCCGATCACCGGACAGGACGCCGAGCTCGCCGCGATCCAGCGGATCGTGGCCGGTCAGCAGGCGATGACCATCTACAAGCCGATCAAGATCGAGGCCGAGACGGCCGCCGAGGTCGCGGTCAAGCTCGCCCAGGGTGACGAGGTCGGTGACACCAGTGACACCGGCGTCGACCAGACCGAGTACGAGGGCGTCGCGTCGTTCATCTTCGACCCGATCGTGGTGACCACCGACAACATCGCGGACACCGTGATCGCCGACGGGTTCTACTCCGCCGACGAGATCTGCACCGACGAGTACGCCGACGCGTGTGGGGCGGCCGGGATCTCCTGATGACCCTCAGCACTTCTGAGACCCGTGGGGACAGGACCGGCGAGCCGGTCCTGTCCCTGACGGGGATCGACAAGCGTTTCGGCGCCGTCCAGGCGCTGACCGACGTCGGCATCGAGGTCCATGCGGGCGAGGTGGTGGCTCTGGTCGGCGACAACGGTGCCGGCAAGTCGACCCTGGTCAAGATCATCGCCGGCGTGTATCAGGCCGACGCGGGCACCATCTCCGTCGGCGGTACCCAGGCTCACATCGACGACCCGTCCCAGGCCCAGGAGTTGGGGATCGCGACGGTCTTCCAGGATCTCGCCCTGTGCGACAACCTGGACGTCGTCGCCAACCTCTTCCTCGGGCAGGAGAAGCACACCGCGACCGTGCTCAACGAGGTCGCCATGGAGACCGAGGCATGGCGTCTGCTGCGCAGCCTCTCGGCGAAGATCCCTTCGGTCCGGATCCCGATCGCCTCCCTCTCCGGCGGGCAGCGGCAGACCGTCGCCATCGCGCGGAGCCTGGTCGGCGACCCGCAGGTGGTGCTGCTCGACGAGCCCACCGCCGCGCTCGGTGTCGCCCAGACGGCCGAGGTGCTCAACCTGGTCGAGCGGCTGCGTGAGCGCGGCCTCGGCGTGATCCTGGTCAGCCACAACATGGCCGACGTCCAGGCGGTGGCGGACCGGATCTACGTGCTGCGGCTGGGGCGCAACGCCGCGGAGTTCAAGGTCGAGGAGGCCACCACCGAACAGCTGGTCGCCGCGATCACCGGCGCCTCCGACAACGTCGTGGCCAGCCGCCGCCGGCGTACCGAGCAGGGCGGACAGAGCGTTGTCCAGGCCGAGAACCCCGAGGACCCCGAGGACGGAGGCGACCATGTCTGATTCGCGGTCTGATTCGCGGTCTGATTCGCGCACACAGTCCGCGTCCTCCACCGGAGGCGCGGAGGGCGCTGCGGCGGCCGACCTCGCCGACGAGCGGCTCATCCGCCGCGAAGGATTCGGCGGCTACGCCCGCAACCAGTGGGACAAGATCCGCTCCGGGGACCTGGGCAACCTGCCCGTCATCCTCGGACTGATCCTGCTGTGCATCGGCTTCTACCTCGCCGACCCACGGTTCCTGTCCTCACGCAACGTCGTGGCGATCATGCAGTTCGCCGCCCCCCTCGGCGTCATCGCGCTGGGCATCGTGCTGGTGCTGCTGCTCGGCGAGATCGACATCTCGGTGGGGTCGGTCAGCGGTGTCGCAGCGGGCGTGATGGCCGTGCTGTTGGTCAACCACGGGCTGTCCCTGGCGGTGGCGATCCTGTGCGGGCTCGGGGTCGGAGTCGCGGTCGGGTTGTTCTACTCGGCACTGTTCCTCTGGCTCGGAATCCCGTCCTTCGTCTTCTCCTTGGCCGGTTATCTGGGCTTCCAGGGCGTCCTGCTGTTCGTCCTCGGCGAGCAGGGCACGATCAACCTGCCCACCGACTCGGCCCTGCTGGACTTCTGCCGGCGGTGGTTCGTCAGCGGGACCGAGGCCTACCTGCTGATGGGCGCCACGGTGCTCGTCTACCTCGGCGCGCAATGGTGGCGCATCATCTCCCGCCGCCGGGCCGGGCTGAGCAGTGAGTGGCCCCCGATCGTGGTGCTCAAGACGGTGGCACTCGCCGTCGTCCTGTTCTTCATCGCCTACTGGGTGAGCATCGACCGGGGCATCCCCGGTCTGATGGTCTTCTTCGTGGTGCTGGTCGTGCTGATGGACCTCGTCCTGCGCCGCACCCGGTGGGGCCGGCACGTCTTCGCGGTCGGCGGTAACGTCGAGGCCGCCCGGCGGTCGGGCATCAAGGTGGCTGCGGTCTACGTGTCGGTGTTCGTGCTCACCGCCACCTTCGCCGCTCTGGGCGGACTGCTCCAGGCGGGTCTGCAGACCTCGGTCTCGCAGGCCAGCGGCACCCTGCTGACCAACCTGATGGCCATCGCGGCCGCCGTCATCGGCGGATGCAGTCTGTTCGGCGGCCGGGGTTCGGCGTACGCCGCCCTGCTCGGCGTCCTGGTCCTCCAGGCGATCGCCAACGGGCTCAACATCATCAACGTGCCCTCCGAGGTGCGCTTCATGGTGACCGGCGCGGTCCTGCTCGTCGCCGTGGCGATCGACTCGGTCAGCGGTCGGATCCGTAGTTCCAGCGGACGCGGTTAGCGGAGCACTGGTCGATACCGGCGCGCAGCAGGCCGGTATCGATCAGTGGTTCCTCAGGGACGCCCGGGTGTCCCGACACCTCGACGGGCTCGGTGGACGTGTGTCGTCTACCGGGCCCGTCGAGGCCGTTCGGGACGGCGTGCTTCGGCGCTCATCGACGGCCGAGCCGACCGGGGGCGGGGCCGAGGAGACCCCGGAAACCCAGGTAGAACCGGTTCTCCATCTCGCCTGACGGGAATGTTGCCCGCACCTCTGGCATGTGACCGCCCTCACCGTCAGGATGCCGCCATGTACCCCGGAACCTGGGCCCAGCGCACGCCCGAGAAGATCGCCCTCGTCATGGCCGGCAGCGGTCGTTCCCTCACCTACGCCGAGCTCGACGAACGCAGTCTGCGCCTCGCCAACCACCTGCGCCAGCAGGGCCTGACCAAGGGCGACGCGGTGGCCCTGGTCAGCGACAACACCCCCGAGTCCTACGAGGTCTACTGGGCCGCGCTGCGTTCCGGGCTCTACGTCACCGCGGTGAACAACCATCTCAGCACCGACGAGATGGCCTACATCGTCGAGGACTGCGGCGCGAAGTCCCTGATCATCTCCGCCCGGGTGGAGGCCGCGACCCGCCTCGACGGCGGGTTGACCGACCGGCTGGCCTACGGCGGCGAGGTGGCCGGCTTCGCCGACTACGAGACGGCGCTGGCCAAGGCCGGCGACGCGCCCCTGCCCGAGCAGCCGCACGGTGAGGACCTGCTCTACTCCTCGGGCACGACCGGGCGGCCGAAGGGCATCAAGTCGCCCCTCCCCGCGATCAGCGTCGAGGAGGAGGGGTACGTCTACCCGGCGATCTTCGGTCCGCTCTACGGGTTCGACCAGGACACCGTGTATCTCTCGCCGGCCCCCGTCTACCACGCGGCCCCGCTGCGCTTCGGCGGTGTGGTCCACGCCCTCGGTGGCACCCTGGTGATGATGGAGAAGTTCGACGCCGAGGGCTTCCTCCGCGCCGTCCAGCAGCACCGGGTGACCCACACCCAGGTCGTGCCCACCATGTTCGTGCGCATGCTCAAGCTCCCCGAGGAGGTGCGCGCCTCCTACGACATCTCCTCGCTGCGCTGCGTCGTCCACGCCGCGGCGCCCTGCCCCGTCGACGTCAAGCACCAGATGATCGAGTGGTTCGGGCCGATCATCGAGGAGTACTACGCCTCCACCGAGGGCATGGGCGGCACCATGATCAACTCCACCACCTGGCTCGAGCACCCGGGGTCGGTCGGGCAGCCGATGATGGGCACGATCCACATCGTCCGCGAGGACGGCAGCGAGGCGGCCCCGGGTGAGGTCGGCGCCATCTACTTCGAGCGCGAGGACCGCGAGTTCGTCTACCACAACGCGCCGGAGAAGACGAAGGAGGCCTTCCACCCCGAGCACGCCTCCTGGACGACCGTCGGCGACCTCGGGTACGTCGACGAGGACGGCTTCCTCTTCCTGACCGACCGCAAGGCGTTCATGATCATCAGCGGCGGGGTCAACATCTACCCCCAGGAGGTCGAGGACCTCTTCAGCCTGCACCCCAAGGTCACCGACGTCGCGATCTTCGGTGTGTCCGACGAGGAGATGGGCGAGCGGGTCGTCGCGTTCGTCCAGCCCGCGCAGGGCGTCGAGACCGGGCCCGAGCTCGCGGCCGAACTCACGGCGTACGCCCGTGAGCGCATCGCCCACTACAAGGTGCCGCGTGAGTTCCACTTCCGCGACGAGCTGCCCCGCACGCCCACCGGCAAGATGGTCAAGGGCAAGCTCAAGGCCGCCTACGAGGAGTCCGTCGCCGCGCGCTGAGGCACCTCACCAACGACCGGACTCGCCGGGCTCCTCGGAGATGACGTGGACGGCGGCCTCCTCGGCGGAGGCGCCCTCTCCGTCGATGCCGACGTCCTGGCCGATCACGTCGCTGTCCTGGTCGTCGCGGGAGGGTTCGTCGCGCCACGGACCCCCCGCGTCGACGAGGCGGCCGGCCCGCCGGTCCCCGACCTCGCGGGAGTCGCCGTCCTCGTGGGGTACGCCGTCGTCGGCCTCCTCGGCGTAGGGATCCTCATCCGGGATCTCCTCGGCGAGCCGCTGGTCGAGACCCTGCCGGTGGGACGCCTCCCAGTGGGTGTTGCCGTAGCCCTGGGCAACCGAGTACCGCTCGGGCGGTGAATACCCCTTGTCCAGCTCGTCGGCGATGCCTTCACGCGGACCACCCTCGTCGAGCATGTCCTCGGCCCCGGGCTGGTCCTCCTCGTCGACGCTGTAGTCGCCGTACTCGCCCTGGCCGTTCTCGTTACTCATCCTTCGTCTCCTCCTTCCCGGAGAGCCTGGGATTCGTGCCTCCCGCCCTCACGTCGCGGCGCGGAGGCCATGTCCGTGACGCTACTCGCTCGGGCCCGACCGGGGGAGGGGCCGGGGCGGACGGTGGAGGATCGGCGGAACTGGCATGATCGGCAACGTGACTGTGACTCCCGAGGACGTTCCACGGATCAGGTTCGGCTACAAGGCCTCCAACGAGCAGTTCCCACCGGCCGAACTGCTGCGCTACGGCATCCTCGCCGAGGAGTGCGGCTTCGACTCGGTCTTCGTCTCCGACCACCTTCAGCCGTGGCGGCACGACGGTGGACACGCGCCGTTCGCGATGACCTGGCTGGGCGCGCTGGGCGCGGCCACCGAGCGGATCACGATGGGCACCTCGGTGCTCACGCCGACCTTCCGCTATCACCCGGCCATCGTCGCCCAGGCCTTCGGCACGCTGGGCTGTCTCTTCCCCGGGCGGGTGGTGCTGGGGATGGGCACCGGCGAGTCGATGAACGAGGTGCCGCTCGGCCTGGAGTGGCCCGCCGGCAAGGAGCGGTTCGCCCGGTTCCGGGAAGCGGTCAAGATCATCCGGCAGCTCTGGTCCGAGGAGCGGGTCGACTTCGAGGGCGACTACTACCGGCTCGACCGGGCCACCGTCTACGACCGGCCCGAGATCCCGGTGCCGCTGTGGCTCGCCGGTTCGGGCCCGCAGGTCACCAAGTACGCCGGCCGAGCCGGCGACGGTTACATCACCACCTCCGGCAAGGGCACCGAGCTCTACACCGACACCCTCCTGCCCGCCGTGAGCGCCGGGGCCGAGGCGTCCGGGCGCAGGCTCGATGACCTGGACCTGATGATGGAGGTCAAGGTCTCCTTCGACCACGACTACGAGGCGGCCCGCGAGGCCACCCGCTTCTGGGGCGCCCTCGGGCTCTCGCCGGAGCAGAAGCACGGCGTCGAGGACCCCGTCGAGATGCAGCGCCTCGCCGACGAGCTGTCCACCGAGCAGACCGCCCGCCGCTTCATCGTCTCCACCGACCCCGACGAGCACGTGGAGCGGATCAAGGGGTACCTCGACCTGGGGTTCACCCACCTGGTCTTCCACGCACCCGGCCCCGACCAGGAGAAGTTCCTGCGCCTCTACGGCGCCGAGATCCTGCCTCGCCTGCGCGCGCTGGCCTGAGCGATGAGCCATCCCACCTACCCGGGCACACCTGCGCCGTACGGTGGCGGGCCGAGCTACGCCTCGCCCCCGCCGCGTAGGCGTCGTACCGGCCAGGTGGTCGCGATCGTGGGGCTGGGCGTGGTGGCGCTGCTGGGCTTCGTCGCAGCCGGTGTCATCTTCGTGACCGGCCCCGAGGACCCGGCCCCCTCCCCGGCCGCCGCGGACCCGCCCTCGCCGTCCGGCGCCTCCGAACCCGCTCAGGACGGAGAGTCGGAGGCCACCGGGTCGGAGGCCGGGCCGGGCACGACGAACGCGGGGGAGACCGGCCTGGCCGCGCTGGGGGAGGCGTACGCCGACGCGCTCAACAGCAAGGACGAGGCGGCCGCGACGGCGCTGACCTGCACGCAGAACGAGGTGGGGTTCCTCTTCGACCTGGTCGTGGGCGAGAGCGACGAGTTCGTGGCCCAGCAGCCGGAGGTGGACTCCGGGCGGGGCACCGGCAGCGTGGAGATCACCTATCCCGAGAGCGTGGCGCCGTACCAGTTGCTCGCCTACTACGAGGACGGTCGCTGGTGTACCGACCTGTATTGAGCGGGCCGCTCACCCCCGCCCACCGGGACAGGCTGTTGGGCGCCGGGGTCGAGCCCGACATCCTGGCCGCCCTGACCGAGGGCCGATCGATCCTGCGACGGGTCGAGGGACCGCTCCCCACGTGGTGGCCCGGCAGCGGCAATGCGATCTACCTGCTCGACGGGGTGCGGCTCCCTGAGCGCCTCGTCGAACTGCTCACCACCTACCCCTTCCGCGACACCGTCGTGGTGGTGGCGAGCGACCTGACCCACCTGACCTGCCTGCTCGTCGGGGGCGACGGGGCGACCGTCTTCGTGGGGGAGCGTGCCTTCCTCTCCGACGGTGAGATCTATTGCGGCGCCGGCTCGAGCGTGGTGCTCAACGGTCGGGTGGTCGCGACCTCGCGGGCCCAGCTCGACGCCCGCAACGGCGGCAGCCTGGTCGCCGCGCCCGATCAGCTGTGGGCCTCGGGCGTCTACCTGGCCACCGACGACATGCACCGTCTCGAGGACCTCGCCACCGGTGCCCGGCTCAACCCCTACGGCGCGACGATCCGCCTCGGCGAGCACGTCTGGCTGGGGAGGGACGCGATCGTCACCGGCCACGTCGAGATCGGGGAGGGATCGGTGGTCGGTGCCCGGAGCCTGGTGCGCGGGCAGAAGATCGCCTCCCACGTCGTCGTCGCAGGGACCCCCGCGCGGGTCATCCGCGAGGGGGTCACCTGGAGGGGCGAGGACACGCCCTGACCAGCGGTTCCGCTGGGCGGTGGGGCCGTCAGCCGGAGGCGTGACGCCGGGCGCCGACGACGCCGCTCACAGCGAGCCCCACGGCGCCGCCGAGGATGAACGGGAGCGGGAGCAGCCAGCGGATGCTGTCGCCGGTCACGACGTCGCCCTGGATCAGCGCCCACACCACCACGAAGGTGAGGAAGACCAGGCCCATCACCAGCTGACCGACGTTGACCGGGTGCCGTCCACCGCGCCAGGTGCGGGCGTTGCTGCGCTGCTTCTCCTCGGCCGCACGGCTCTCCTCCTCCGCAACCCGGCGGGCGGCCGCGGCGAGGTCGTTCTCGAAGGAATCGGGCTCGGGCCCGAACTGCTGGCTGCTCATCGGTTGCTCCAGTCGTAGTCATCGAGGTCGGCGGGGTGGAGGATGGCGATCTCGCCGACACCGAGGTCGGCGTCGATGGTGAGTGTGGGAGCGGAGGCACCCGCATCGTGGGTGCGCTGCGACGTGGTGTCGATGCCGCCCCGCTCGGAGCCGAAGACGTACGCCGCGCCGGGGCCGTCCACCTGGGCGGTGGCGTCCACGCTGACGCCGTCCGGCACGATCACCTCGACCCGGCCGACGCCGCCGTCGATCTCGATGCTCCGCCCGTCGAGCGCCTCGGGATCGCTGACCTGCCGCAGATCGAGCTCCAGCTCGCCCGCCCCGAAGTCGTACTCGGGGGCGACCGCGGCCGCCGTCGCCGGGGCGATCTCGAGGTGCTCTCCCCGGCCGTCGAACTCCTGGGTGACCAGGCTGGCGGCCAGCGCGAACACGGAGATCAGCCCGACCAGGATCAGTCCGCCGGCTCGTCCCCAGAAGGCGCCGAGCACCAGCATCGCGCCGGTGATCCCGACCGCCAGGGCCGCGTACGCCGGGTCGGGGACGCCGCCGACGGCGACGTCGAACAGGCCCAGGGTGCCCTCGGCGAGCGCGATCAGCGCCAGCGTGAACCAGAACAGGAGGGGACCGCGCTTGCGCGGGTTGCGCGGGGCCGGGGGCGGCGGTGGCATCACCGGATGCACCGGATGCACCGGGGCTCCGGCGTACGGTGGGGGAGGTGGGGGAACCGTGCCCGAGCCGGGCATGCCCGGCATGCCGGCCGCGGCCGGCGGCTGTCGGTCCTCGGCCGCTCGGCCCGGTGCGGCGGGTGCTTGGCCCGCCTGCGCCGAGGCCGAAGGCTCTTCCGGGTGGTGCCACGGGGGTACCGGCTGGCCCGGCTGGCCGAAGCCGGCGTGAGAGTGCCAGCCCTGGCCGAGATCCTGGTGCGCCTTGCGCTCGCGCCGGGTGACGACCAGCAGCACGATCAGGCCGACGACGGCCAGCGGCCACGGGAAGCCGATCCCGCCGACGGTGTCGCCGAGCACCAGCAGCACGCCGAGCGCGCCGGCGCCGTAGAGCGCGGCGGTACGGGTGCGCGGCTCGAGGTTGACCGGGGCGTCGTCCTCGCCGTCGCGAGGCACCAGCAGCCAGCAGGCCCCGTAGATCAGGATGCCCGCGCCGCCGAAGAACGCGAGCACGACGAGCGCGACCCGGACGATCACCGGGTCGATGTCGAAGTGGCGGGCGAGCCCGCCACCGACGCCGGCGATGTACTTGTCGTAGCGCACTCGGCGTAGGCGGCTCAGGTCGGTGAACTGCTCGCGCTGCGGGCGCCCGCCGGCGTACGGCGGTGGGACGCCGGCCCCACCGGGGCCGGTCTCGGTGTTCTCCCGGCTGCCGCCCTGCGGCTCGCCGTCCGGTGTGCTGGTCATGCTCCAAGACTGCTGCCTCGCGTGGGCGCACACCATCGGGGACGACCCTGATCCTTGGCGACCCGCCAGGCGGCGTACTCAGGGGTGTCTCGGGGTGCTTCCTCATGGTCGTGGTGATGATCGCGTGTGACGATGGAGGAGTCATGAACCGACCGACCCCCACCCCTCCGGGCACCGCAACGAGCCCCGGCCGCCCGCTGCCGCCACCCCCGCCTCCGCCGCCCTCCGCGTGGGCGCCGCGGCGGGCCACCCGCGACACCCGCTCGCCCGTCATCGGGGGCGTGGCCGCCGGGCTGGCCCGCCACCTGGGCCTGCCGGTGCTGTGGGTGCGGGTGGGCTTGATCGTGGCCACGGTCCTCGGCGGCGGCATGGGCGTCTTCCTCTACGCCGCCCTGTGGGTCATGCTGCCCGCCGACTCGGGCTTCGAGACCGGCACTCCTGGCGAGGAGAGCGCGAGTCGCGGCGGCCGGCGCCCCCAGGGCCAGCGCACCCGGTGGACGGATGCGGGGCCCGCGGTGGCGCTTGCGGTCCTCGGCCTTGGCGCGCTCCTGACGCTCCAGGCGATGGTCGGGGCCGGCGTACTCTTCTGGCCGGTCGTGCTCGGTGTGGCCGGTCTGGCGCTGATCTGGCGGCAGGCCGACGAGGCCCAGCGCGAACGCTGGCGGCACAGCACCGGCAGCCTCGACCCGCTGCGGATGATCGTCGGCGAGGGGTGGGCCGCCTGGGCCCGGATCCTCGGTGGCGTCCTGCTACTGGTGATGGCCGGGCTGCTGATCTTCCTCGACGGCGGCTCGCTGCGCAGCGACGGCTGGGGCGTGGTGATCGCCGTGGTCTTCGTCTTCCTCGGCATCGCCCTGGTCTGTGGTCCGTGGCTGTTCCGACTCGCCACCGACCTCTCCGCGGAGCGGGAGGAGCGCATCCGCACCCAGGAACGGGCGGACATGGCCGCGCATCTGCACGATTCCGTGCTCCAGACGCTCGCCATGATCCAGAAGAACGCCGGTGACCCCGCCACCGTGGCCCGGCTGGCCCGCGCCCAGGAGCGTGACCTGCGTGGCTGGCTCTACGCGGACGAACCGACCGCGGCCGAATCTCTCGCCGGTGCGCTCAAGGCCGCCGCGGCGGAGGTTGAGGATCAGTACGGCATCACGGTGGACGTGGTCACGGTCGGCGATCTCTCCTACGCCGACGCGGCCACGGAGCTGGCCACCCGTCCCCTGGTGGCCGCTACCCGAGAGGCGCTGGTCAACGCCGCCAAGCACGCCGGCACCGACCGTGTCGATGTGTACGCCGAGGTCGGGGGCGACCGGGTGGAGGCGTTCGTGCGAGATCGGGGCAGGGGTTTCGACCTCGACGAGGTGCCGACCGATCGGTACGGCGTACGCGGCAGCATCCTCGCCCGGATGGAGCGCCACGGCGGTGAGGCCCGCGTCCGCTCGGCACCGGGGGAGGGCACCGAGGTGCGGCTCACGATGCCGCTGGACGGTGAGCCTGGGAGTGAGCCCGCCCATGAGCCCGCCAGCGAGGCCACGACCGACGTCGCCGGAGGTTCAGCCGGCTCCCCAGCGGGCGCTCCACCGGGCGGCCCGGTGGCGAGTGGCCCGGTGGCGAGTGGTCCGGCGAGTGGCCCGGTGAGCGACCCGGTGGCGAGGGGTCCGGGGAGTGGCCCGGTGAGCGGCCCCGACGTACCGCCCGGCGATGAGACGATGCCCCTGAACATCCCGATCCGTGGTCCGCGCGAGGAGAGGCACCCATGACGTTGCGTTCCGAATGCTCGATCCGCTCCGGCGGGGCGCCGCATGACCGCGTCCGCTGCACCGGCGTGTCAGTGGCGAACGAGGTGCGCGCGTGAGCGACCTGCCGATCCGTGTCCTGGTCGTCGACGACCATGGGATGTTCCGCAGCGGCGTACGCGCGGAGTTGGCCCGGGAGGGCGCCGGCGTCGTCGACGTGGTGGCTGAGGCGGCCGATGTCGATGAGGCCGTGGCTCGTCTCGCCGCCGAACCGGTCGACGTCGTCCTGCTCGATGTCCACCTTCCTGGTGGTGGCGGCGTGGAGGTGATGCGCCGTACGCAGGCCGACGGCAGGCCTCGCTTCCTCGCCCTCTCGGTGAGCGACGCCGCCGAGGACGTCATCGGCACCATCCGCGGCGGTGCGCGCGGCTATGTCACGAAGACCATCACGGGCCCGGAACTGGTTGCCGCGATCAGGCGGGTGGCCGACGGCGATGCGGTCTTCTCCCCACGTCTGGCCGGCTTCGTCCTCGACGCCTTCGCCGGCGCGATCGACGTCGCCGCGGTCGACGAGGATCTGGACCGGCTCACCGAGCGTGAGCGTGAAGTGATGCGGCTGATCGCGCGCGGGTACTCGTACAAAGAGGTCGCCGGCGAGCTGTTCATCTCGATCAAGACCGTCGAGACCCACATGTCCAGCGTGTTGCGGAAGCTCCAGCTCTCCTCCCGGCACGAGCTGGCGCGCTGGGCTTCGGACCGCCGGCTGCTCTGACCTGCCCGCGGGGGCTGTCGGCGCGGGCGCCGCTAGAGTTCGGACATGGAGATCGTTCGGCTCATTCTGCTTCTGTTGCACCTTCTCGGGTACGCCGCACTGCTCGGCGGTCTGCTGGTCCAGGTCAGGGAACCGGTCAAGAAGGTCAACGCGCTGATGCGCGACGGCGCTGGCACCGCCGTGGTGGCCGGCGTGCTCCTGGTCGGCGTCCTCGAGATGGGCGACGGACCGGTCGATCACGCGAAGATCGCGGTCAAGCTGGTCATCGGCCTGGTCATCCTGGCGCTGGTGATGATGAACCTGCGGCGTGAGTCCATCCCGCAGGGGCTCTGGGCGGCGCTGCTGGCCCTGACCATCCTCAACGTCGGAGTGGCCCTCTTCTGGGCCCCGGCACACGGCGCGTACTGACAGGTCCGTACCTGGCTGCGCACTCGCGGCACGACATCGACGCGGTGTCCGGTTCTCCCCTGGAGAGCACGGGCACCGCGTTCGTTGTCGAGGGGCTGGCGTCGATTTGGCATGGCCTGGCCGCCGGCGTAGTGTTCTCCGAGTCGCCACGAGCGGTGCGCCTCCTGGGTGGGATCTTGATCCTCCACTGAGGGTCGTACTCGAGGCGGTCGCCTCATGACTTTTGGAGTCACGGAAGCTTGTCTCGAGAAGGAGACAGTGTCGTGTCTGCAGGGTATTGAGAAGGTGCTGAAGGGAATGCCCCGAGTTGGGATTCCGATGCCGGTGAGCTCGGGCTGG
>NZ_KE383929.1:0-824481 GCF_000422825.1 Nocardioides insulae DSM 17944
CACGGGACCCTGAAAATCGGGGTCTGGGTGTGTGGGGTGTGAATTGAATACAGGTTTCAACCCCACCCAAACCAGTTACTGGTTGTGTGGTAGGGGTTGGGTAGAGTTACGGCGGTCATGGCGAGAGGGAAACACCCGGTCCCATCCCGAACCCGGAAGTTAAGCCTTTCAGCGCCGATGGTACTGCAACCGAGAGGTTGTGGGAGAGTAGGACGCCGCCGGACAATTATTGAGCGTGTAGGGGCCACCCGTTGGGGTGGCCCCTACACTGCATTTCCCACCCAATATGCTGCCGACCCGACCCCGGGTTGCTGGACCAGGCCCGTCTCGGCTCTGTCACTGGTGCGTGATTGCCCCCGGTGACGGTCCGTTGCCGACCCGTGCCGGCCGGGTGAGGTGTCGGTTGTCGCGCGTTTCAGGTTTCGACGAGGGCCGGTTGGTCGCAGCACGTCGAAACGGGCTTCAGGGGTCGACACCCGCGGCGATGTCGGCCCCACATCCACTTGTCGGTCACGGCCGCCTTTCGCTCACAGACATTATCGCGGCCGGCCTTCTCCACCGTCCGGCGCCACACTCTCGTGCCCCGCCGCGCTGGCTGGAACCGTGAGAGGTGGAGGTGGGAGCGTGGAGTTTTCAGAGTGCGGGGCGGAGGCCCCAGTTCTCCCCAGCGGCATGGAGAGCCATGGGGATCTCAACGAGGTGCGCGTCTCCGGCAGGGTCTCCGGGGAGGTCCAGATGCGCGATCTGCCCAGTGGGGATCGGGTGCTGGCGTTCCGTCTGGTGATCCGAAGACCGTCGGGGCATGTCTCTCGGCAGTCGGTGGACGTGCTCGACTGTGCCGTGTGGAAGACCGGCCTGCAGCGACGGATGACGCGTTGGTCCGAGGGCGACCTGGTCGAGGTGAGCGGAGCCGTGCGACGACGGTTCTACCGCCGAGGTGGGGCGGCCGCGTCCAGGGTCGAGATCGAGGTCGCCGGAGGGCGCCGCCTCAGCCGTCGGGCAGCGCCCGGATGAGCACGCCGAGGCTCGGCTTGGGCTGGAAGGAGGTCGCCTTCTCCGGGAGCAGGTGCCCTCGAGCTGCGGTGGCCATGACCTGGTCGACGGTGGCCGCGGGGAGCAGCACCGACACCGAGCCGGGGTGGCGCGCGGCGAGGGCATCCTCGACGCTGTGGTGATGGTGGATCCCGCGCGGTCCACGCGGTAGGGCGGGGATGACCAGTTCGTGGAACAGGTCCACGGCGGTGTGATCGGCATCCACGGGTAGGCCCAGGCTCAGCCAGGTTCGGCCGTCCGTGACCACGGCGGTGACAGGGGTGAGTGCATCCAGCGGGCGATCATCTTCAACCGGATGATGAGGCAGGCCCAGGATCCGGCAGGCGTTGGCGACGTCCTCCATCCGCACTCCCGAGAGTGTGCGATGGATGGCCCCCAACTGTAGGGGAGTCTCGCTTTGATCGATGAGCATGGCCAGGCCCCGGTCGTGGGACCCGCCGGGGGAGCGTCCCTGTACCCGGAGATAGGCGGCGTAACGGTGATGGCCGTCGGCGATCACCGCGACGCTGTCGGCGAGTTCGTGCTGAACCTCCTGGCGGGTCTGGCCCGGCCGCAGGGCCCAGACCCGGTGATGCTGTTGCTCGTGATCCTCGAAGCTCCACAGTGGCTCACCGGCGCTGATCTCGCCCATCAGCCGTCCCAACCGGGGGCTACCCCGATGGACCAGCAGGATCGGGGCGGGATTGACCTGCATCTCCTCCATCCGGTCGGCGAGTTCGTCGGCCTGCCTTGGGTGCACACCTTCGTGGGGGAACACGGCCTGATCGGAGGAGCGAGTGGTTCGTCGGGTGAGATCCAGGGCGCCCACGAGGCCGCGGACGGTGAGCCCCGTCGCTGTGTACTCGTGGAGGTAGAGGGCGGGCGAGACGTCGCTGCGCAGCCTGTTCCTGTCCTCCCACTGATCCATCCGGTGGGTGACCTGACGCAGGGGCCGGGCGAACAGCCGCCTCGACGCGGGGTCGCCGACCTGTCTGGGCGCCAGTGCTCGCGCGCGGAACGGCAGGAGACGCAGGGGGCCGGCGAGAGACGGAGGCGTCACCACGCTGGCATTCATCCGCGCATCCTAGGAGACCGGCGAAGAACGATCCCGTGTACGCGCCGCGCCATCGGCGGCTGGGGCACCCGGCGGCTGGGGCACCCGGCGGCTCGGGCGGAGATAGCTGCCGCTCATACCCGCCGCGCCTTCGGCGGCTCGGTGGGTGGACTGTCGGTCCCGGGCCCTACTCTGGCGCCATGCTCGCAACGACGTCCGATCCACTGTGCAGCGTCCACGATCTGGTGATGCTCGATCTCGACGGGGTCGTCTACGTCGGCGATCGCGCGGTTCCGGGCGCGCCGGAGGCACTGAGCGCCATCCGCGCTCGAGACACTCGGGTCGCGTTCATCACCAACAACGCCGCGCGCTCGCCCGAGGAAGTGGCCCAACGGCTGGCGAGCCTCGGGGTGGAGGCCGACGCCACCGACGTGGTGACCTCCGCCCAGGCGGCGGCTCGGGTGCTCGCCCAGCGCTGCGGAGTGGGCGCTCGGGTCGCGGTCCTGGGCGGTGGAGGGCTGCGGTCAGCCATCCAGAGAGCGGGTCTGCTTGCCGTCGCGGTCGACGAGGAGGCGGACGCCGTTGTCAGCGGATTCGGTCCGGACGTGCCGTGGCGCGACATCATGCGTGCCGCCGTTCGCATCAAGGACGGTCTGCCCTGGGTGGCCAGCAACGCCGATCTCTCCCTGCCGACCGACTACGGGCAGGCTCCCGGGCACGGCGTCCTGGTGGAGACGCTGCGCCGGTTCTCGGGAGTGGAGCCGGTGATCGCCGGCAAGCCGGCTGCGCCGCTGTTCGACGAGACGATCCGTCGGTGCGGGGGAGAGCGGCCGCTGATGGTGGGTGACCGCCTCGACACCGACATCGCGGGAGCGAGGGCCGCCGGTCTGCCGTCGTTGCTCGTGCTGACCGGTGTGACCGGGCTGGCCGACCTCGTCGCTGCACCACCCGACCAGCGGCCGACGTACCTCGCCGAGGACCTGGGCGGTGTGCTCGAGGCCCACGAAGCACCCCTGGTGCGCGGCGATGCTGTCGAGCTCGGCGGCTGGTCCGGGCGAACCCCGGACGGTGTCCTGCAGGTGGACGGTGCCGGCGTCAGCGCCGACTGGTGGCGAGTGGCGGCGGCCACGGCGTGGCGACATCTCGATGCCACCGGGACCTCCGCACGACTCGACGCGGTAGCCTCACCCGCATGAGCGAGCAGCCACAGGACGGCGCCGCAGCCTCCACCGATGCCGGCTCCCCGGCGATCGGAGAGGTCGGGCTTCCCGAGATCGACGCCGCACTGGCGGAGGTCGGTGGGCTCACCGAGCGCCCGGTCGCCGAACACGTCGAGGTTTTCGAGCGAGCTCAGGACACCCTGCGTCGCACGCTCGAGACCTCCTCGGACGACGGCTGAGGCGGGGATCGTGCCTCCTCGCCGACTGCGTCTCGACGCCGAACTCGTCCGTCGCAGACTGGCCCGCTCCCGAGAGCACGCCAGCGAGATGATCGCCGAACAGCGGGTGCTGGTCGGTGGTGTGCTGGCGGTCAAGCCCGCGACCGGGGTCACCACCGACGTGGCGATCGTGGTGAAGGACGACCCGGATCGCCCGGACTACGTGTCGCGCGGTGGGCACAAGCTGGCCGGTGCCCTGGCCGCGTTCGCGCCCGCTGGTCTGACGGTCTCCGGGCGTCGCTGCCTGGACGCCGGTGCGTCCACCGGCGGGTTCACCGACGTCCTTCTCCGACACGGAGCCGCGCAGGTGGTCGCCGTCGACGTCGGCTACGGCCAGTTGGCCTGGCGCCTGCAGCAGGACGAACGGGTGCAGGTGCACGACCGCACCAACGTGCGCGAACTCAAGTTGGAGACGATCGGCGACCCCGTCGAGGTGGTGGTCGGCGACTTGTCCTTCATCTCGCTCGAACTCGTCCTGGACGCCCTGGTCCGAGTGACCGCGGCCTCGGGTGATCTCGTCCTGATGGTCAAGCCGCAGTTCGAGGTCGGCCGCGAGCGGGTCGGCAAGGGCGGCGTGGTGCGCAGTTCTACGCTTCGCGCAGAGGCGGTCAACTCGGTGGCCGATGCGGCGGCCGGCCGGGGGTGGGGAGCCCGTGCGGTCACGACCAGCCCGCTGCCCGGCCCCTCCGGGAACGTTGAGTTCTTCCTGTGGCTGCGGCAGGGGGCTGCGGAGCTCACCGCCGAGGAGATCGCCCAGGCCGTACACGACAAGGTCGGCCTCGATTCGCCGAACGACGCGGGCGAGGCAGACGACGCGGGGCACGCGAGCCACCCGGGCGAGGCAGGCGACGCGAGCGATCACGACGACGGGCGGGCAAGGTGAGTACGCCGCCGCCCCCGGAGCAGGATCCCGACCGGGCCGAGGGTCGCCGTGTCCTGGTCCTGACCCACACCGGCCGTCCCGAGGCGCGGGCGGTGGCCCTGGCGTTCTGCGAGGCACTCACCGGACACGGCATGACCGTCCGGGTGCCGGCCCAGGAGGCCGTCGATCTGGGCATGGACCCCGCCGGCTACGACCCGCCCATCGAGCTCACCGAACTCGGCGACTCACCGGGGGGCGGGCAGGACGACGTCCATCCGACGCTTGGCTGTGAACTGGTGCTCGTACTGGGTGGAGACGGCACCATCCTGCGCGCCGCGGAGCTCACCCATGGCTGCGGCACCCCGGTGCTCGGGGTCAACCTCGGGCACGTCGGGTTCCTCGCAGAGGCCGAGCACGACGACGTCGAATCGGTCATCCACGCCATCGTCCACCGCCGCTACACCGCGGAGGACCGGCTCACCCTCGAGGTGTGCGTGTTCCGCGACGGCGAGGAGGTCTTCCGGACCTTCGCGCTCAACGAGGCGACGGTGGAGAAGGGCGCCCGCGAGCGGATGCTGGAGCTCGTCGTGGAGATCGACGGCCGGCCGCTGTCCCGCTGGGGGTGCGACGGGGTCGTGTGTGCCACCCCCACCGGTTCGACCGCCTACAGCTTCAGCGCCGGTGGCCCGGTGGTCTGGCCGGGCGTGGAGGCTTTGGTGATGGTGCCGATCAGTGCGCACGCACTGTTCGCCCGTCCGATGGTGGTGGCCCCGACCTCGCGGCTGGCCATCGAGGTGATCGCACGCCCAGACGGAGCGGGCGTGCTGTGGGCGGACGGCCGCCGAGCGGTCGAACTACCTACCGGGGCGCGCATCGAAGTGACCAGAGGCAAGACGCCGGTCCGACTCGTCCGACTCCACGAAGCCCCTTTCACCGACCGGCTGGTGGCCAAGTTCGGCCTCTCCGTCGAAGGCTGGCGTGGAGCCGCCGAGCGCCGGCGCGAGGCACGCAAGGGAGGAACTCGTGCTTGAGGAGATCAGGATCGCGTCGCTCGGAGTGATCGACGCCTCCACGCTGGAGCTCGGTCCCGGGCTGACCGTCGTCACCGGTGAGACCGGTGCCGGCAAGACCATGATCGTGACCGCCCTCGGTCTGCTCCTCGGTGGCCGCGCGGATGCCGGCGCCGTACGCACCGGGCGCAAGCAGGCCCGCGTCGAGGGGGTCGTCGTCACCGAACAACTGCCCGACTTCGCGGCCGCGGTGGACGAGACCGGTGGCGAGGTCGAGGAGGATCGGGTCGTCCTCGCGCGCACCGTGGCCGCCGAGGGCCGATCACGAGCCTTCGTGGGCGGCGCGGCCGTCCCCATCGCCACCCTGGGCGGGCTGTCCTCGCCGCTGGTGGCGGTGCACGGGCAGTCCGACCAGCATCGGCTGCTGCGGGCCCGCGCCCAGCGAGAGGCACTGGACCGCTTCGGCGGCGAGGACCTCGGTGCGCTACTGGCCACCTACCGCACGCTGTACGACGAGTTGGCCGCCACCGAGCAGGAACTCGGCGAAGTGGTCGCCTCAGCCCGGGAACGCGCCCGTGAGGCCGACCTGCTCCGCTTCGGCCTGGGCGAGATCGAGGCCGTCGACCCGCAGCCCGGCGAGGACGACGAACTGGCTGCCGAAGAGACCCGGTTGGGCTTCTCAGACACCCTCCGAGGCGCCGCCGAGCAGGCCCGGGAGGCGCTGTCCAGCGACACCGTGGGCGCCCCGGACGCGCTCGCGGCCACCTCGACCGCGCGCGGTCTGCTGGACGGCGTACGCGATCACGACCAGGAGGCCGGTGAGCTGGCCGACCGGTTGGCCGAGGTCACCTACCTGCTCTCCGATGTGGCGGCCGACGTCGCCTCCTACGCCGCCCGCATCGAGACGGACCCGGCCCGGCTGGCGACCGTCTCCGAACGGCGCGCGATGCTCACGGCGCTGACCCGCAAGTACGGCGACACCGCGGCGGAGGTGCTGGCCTGGGCGGAGCGGGCCTCGAAACGACTGCTCGAGCTGGACGGCACCGACGACCGGATCCAGGTCCTCCGCGGTGAGCAGGAACGGCTGCGGGGGGAGCTCGCACACGCTGCCGGCGCGCTCTCGCAGGCACGCACGCGCGCCGCCGAGAGCTTGGCGGAGGAGGTGACCGATGAGCTCGGGCTGCTGGCGATGCCGCACGCCCGGGTGGCGATCGAGGTGCGTCAGCAGGAGACGAAGGAGCCGGCCACGACCTCGGCGGAGGAGCCCTCGGACCGCACCCCGGGTGGGGCGGAGGGGGAGGAGCGGGTCCCGCTGCTGGTCGGGGACCGTTGGCTGCGGTTCGGCCGTAGTGGCGTCGACGAGGTCGAGTTCCTGCTCGCCGCCAACACCGGCAGCGAGCCACGCCCCCTGCACAAGGGTGCCTCCGGCGGTGAGTTGTCCCGGGTGATGCTGGCCCTGGAGGTTTCACTGGCCGGCACCAGTCCGGTCCCGACGTTCGTCTTCGACGAGGTGGATGCGGGGGTCGGGGGAGCGGCGGCGGTCGAGATCGGACGCCGACTGGCCCAGTTGGCCCGGTCGGCACAGGTGCTCGTCGTCACCCACCTGCCGCAGGTGGCGGCGTACGCCGATGCGCACGTGGTCGTGGAGAAGGCCAGCGACGGCACCGTGACCAGTTCGGGGTTGACCCGGCTCGACGAGGCCGGCCGCGAGCGTGAGCTCTCCCGGATGCTGGCGGGATTGGCCGACTCCGACACGGCGCTCGCACATGCCCGCGAACTGCTCGAGGTCGCCCAGCCGGCCCGCGCTCTCGCCTGAGCCCGGGCCACCGGCCCGCGTCTGCTGCGCGCCGCCATCCGGCCGCGCCGCCGCCTCGTGGCGCCTCGACGAGCCTCTGACCTGCCCTCGACACTCTGTCCTCCAGACTCCGCCAAGCCGGCACCGCGTCCGGTGGGGTTCGCGACGGCGACCAGCGGTGGCTCCAGGCTGAGCAGACCCGGCCCGCGGGCGCCCGCCGGGACCGCTCAACGGTCGAGCTCCGCAAGGGCACGGCCGCAGCCGGCCGCGGCGGTGACGCCGACTCGGCGAAGGCGACCCAGATCACGGCCACCGGTCGCGACCTGGGCGCGTCAGGAATCGAAGCTTCCACCCGGCTGGGATAGGATCGAGACCCATGAAGTCGGGCTCCCAGACCAAGCACGTGTTCGTTACCGGGGGCGTCGCCTCCTCTCTCGGCAAGGGCCTGACGGCTTCGAGCCTCGGCCGCCTCCTCCGCTCTCGCGGACTGCGGGTCACCATGCAGAAGCTGGACCCCTACCTCAACGTCGACCCCGGCACGATGAACCCCTTCCAGCACGGCGAGGTGTTCGTCACCGAGGACGGTGCGGAGACCGATCTGGACATCGGTCACTACGAGCGGTTCCTCGACACCGACCTGTCCGGCAAGGCCAACGTCACGACCGGTCAGGTCTACTCCACGGTGATCGCCAAGGAGCGCCGCGGTGACTACCTCGGCGAGACGGTGCAGGTGATCCCGCACATCACCAACGAGATCCGCGACCGGATGCTCGCCATGGACGGCGACGACGTCGACGTCGTGATCACCGAGATCGGCGGCACCGTCGGCGACATCGAGTCCCTGCCGTTCCTCGAGGCCGCCCGCGAGGCGCGTCAGCAGATCGGTCGCACCAACTGCTTCTTCGTGCACGTCTCGCTGGTGCCGTACATCGGGCCCTCCAAGGAGCTGAAGACCAAGCCCACCCAGCACTCGGTCGCTGCCCTGCGTCAGGTCGGCATCCAGCCCGACGCGGTGGTGTGCCGTGCCGACCGCGATCTGCCGGAGGGGATCAAGAGCAAGATCGCGCTGATGTGTGACGTCGACTCCGAGGCGGTCATCACCTGCGCCGACGCGCCCTCCATCTACGACATCCCCAAGGTGCTGCACCGTGAGGGCCTGGACGCGTACGTCGTCCGCCGGCTCGACCTGCCCTTCCGCGATGTCGACTGGACCGTCTGGGACGACCTGCTCCGCCGGGTGCACCACCCCAAGGAGGAGATCACCGTCGCCCTGGTCGGCAAGTACATCGACCTGCCCGACGCCTACCTCTCGGTGGCCGAGGCCCTGCGCGCCGGCGGCTTCGCCAACGAGGCCAGGGTCGAGCTGCGCTGGATCCCCTCCGACGAGTGCGAGACGCCCGCGGGAGCGGC
The DNA here is from genome assembly GCF_000422825.1 of Nocardioides insulae DSM 17944. Lineage (GTDB taxonomy): Bacteria > Actinomycetota > Actinomycetes > Propionibacteriales > Nocardioidaceae > Nocardioides > Nocardioides insulae. Next base: position 8,602 of record NZ_KE383929.1, read on the forward strand.
CAAGCACCTGCACGACGTCGACGCGGTCTGCGTGCCCGGCGGGTTCGGCATCCGCGGCCTGGAGGGCAAGCTGGGGGCGCTCACCTACGCGCGCACCCACCAGATCCCGACCCTCGGGCTGTGCCTCGGCCTCCAGTCGATGGTGATCGAGTACGCCCGCCAGGTGCTGGGCCTGGAGAAGGCGGACTCCACCGAGTTCGACCCGGAGACGCCGGAGCCGGTGATCGCGACGATGGCCGAGCAGCACGCCTTCGTCGAGGGCGCTGGCGACCTGGGCGGCACCATGCGGCTCGGTCGCTACCCCGCCGTCCTGCGCAAGGGATCGGTGGCGGCCGAGGCCTACGGTGCCACCGACATCGACGAGCGGCACCGCCACCGCTACGAGGTCAACAACGCCTACCGGGAGCCGCTGGAGAAGGCCGGCCTGGTCTTCTCCGGCACCTCCCCGGACAACAACCTGGTCGAGTTCGTCGAACTGCCGCGCGAGGTGCACCCCTACTACGTCGGCACCCAGGCCCACCCCGAGCTCAAGTCCCGACCGACCCGGCCGCACCCGCTGTTCTCGGGTCTGGTGAAGGCCGCGATCGTGCGCCAGAAGGATCAGCGCTTCCCGATCGACGAGGACGGTCTCTACCGCGACGCCGACGAGGCGTGACCCGGGTGGGGGTGCCACTGCGCGACGAGGACCAGCGCTGGCCGGTGGTCTCCACGACCGACCTGCATCGGGACGAGTGGGTGGTGGCGCTGCGTGCCGACGAGATCCAACGGCCCGGTGCGGAGGATGAGAGACCGTTCCGCCGGCTGGTGCTCGAGCACCCCGGCGCCGCCGTCGTGCTCGCACTGGACGAGGAGCACAAGGTGGTGTGCCTGCGGCAGTACCGCCATGCCGCGGCCCGGCGCTTCGTCGAACTCCCGGCCGGACTCTGCGACGCCGTGGGGGAGGACCCCCTGGAGGTGGCCCGCCGCGAACTGCGCGAGGAGGCACAGGTCTCGGCAGCCGAGTGGACGCACCTGACCTCGGCGTACTCCTCGCCGGGGCTGTCCGCGGAGCTCATCCACTACTACCTGGCCACCGAGCTCACCCCGGTGGACCGCGGCGACTTCGAGCTGGTGCACGAGGAGGCCGACATGGAGCTCCTCCGGGTGCCGTTCGCAGAGCTGTACGACGCCGTACTCGCCGGCCGGGTGACCGACGCCCCGCTGGTCGTGGCGGTGCTCATGGTCCGGGCGCGCGGTCTCGCCTGAAATACACTCACGCCATGACCACCCCCACGACCTCCTCCGCGCCCGTCCGCGCGGTGCAGGTGTATCTCGACCACCTGAGCGTGGAGCGGGGACTCGCGGCGAACACGCTGGCTTCCTACCGCCGGGACCTGCGGCGCTATCTGGGCTACCTCGGCCGGGAGGGCATCGAGGACCTGGATGCGATCGGCGAGCAGACAGTGGCCGGCTTCCTGGTGAGCCTGCGGGAGGGGGACGCCGAGCATCCGCCGTTGGGGGCGAGCTCGGCCGCGCGCACGGTCGTGGCGGTGCGCGGGTTCCACCGGTTCGCTGTGGCCGACGGCCTCGCCCGGCTCGATCCGGCGGAGGGGGTACGCCCGCCGAGGCCGGCCAAGCGGCTGCCCAAGGCGCTGCCCCTGAACGATGTCGAACGGATCCTGGAGGCCGCCGGTGCGCCCGGCACGACCCTCGCGCTGCGCGATCGAGCGCTGCTGGAGGTGCTCTACGGCACCGGGGCGCGGATCTCGGAGGCGGTCGGGCTCGATGTCGACGACCTCGATCCCGTCGAGGGCACGGTGCTGTTGAGCGGCAAGGGCGGCAAGCAGCGGCTGGTGCCGCTGGGCTCCTACGCCCGGGAGGCCGTGGACAGCTACCTGGTCCGGGGGCGTCCGGATCTGGCGACCCCGGCGACCCCGGGCGGAGCGCTGTTCCTCAATGCCCGCGGCGGCCGGCTCTCCCGGCAGTCGGCCTGGACGGTGCTGGTCAGGGCCGCGGATCGGGCCGGGGTGAGCGCGGACGTGTCGCCGCACACGTTGCGGCACTCCTTCGCCACCCACCTGCTGGACGGCGGTGCCGACGTCCGCGTCGTGCAGGAACTGCTCGGCCACGCCTCGGTCACCACCACCCAGATCTACACCCTGGTGACCGTCGACAACCTGCGCGAGGTGTTCGCGACCGCGCACCCGCGAGCGAGAGGATGACCTTGACCACCCCATTCGCCGGCTGGCAGCGCCCCGGCAGCCACCGGGACGCCGCCCGCCGGGTGCGCATCGCGGGAGCGGCACCGACGTTCGGACACCTCGCATGACGGCGTCGTGGGTCCCAGAGGTCGGCACCAGCCCCGACGACGTCTACCTCGCGGTCTCCGGGTGGACCGAGGACCGCGGCCTGGCTCTCTACCCCCACCAGGACGAGGCGATCATGGAGCTGCTGGCCGGCAGCAACGTCGTGCTCGCAACACCCACGGGGTCGGGGAAGTCGCTGGTGGCGGTGGGCGCGCACGCGGCGGCACTGGCCGATGACCGGGTCTCCTTCTACACCGCACCGATCAAGGCGCTGGTGAGCGAGAAGTTCTTCGACCTGTGCGAGGTCTTCGGCGCCGACAACGTCGGCATGCTCACCGGCGACGCCGCGGTGAACGCCGACGCCCCCATCATCTGCTGCACCGCGGAGATCCTCGCCAACATCGCCCTCCGCGAAGGCTCGTCGGCAGACGTCGGACTGGTCGTGATGGACGAGTTCCACTTCTACGCCGAACCCGACCGGGGCTGGGCCTGGCAGGTGCCGCTGCTGGCGCTGCCGCAGGCGCAGTTCCTGCTGATGTCGGCGACGCTGGGTGACACCACCGGACTCCGCGAGGACCTCACCCGCCGCAACGGTCGCGAGAGCGTCCTGGTGGATCAGGCGGAGCGACCCGTCCCGCTCGACTTCAGCTACGCGATGACCCCGCTGCCGGAGACCCTGGAAGAACTGGTCAGCACCGGTCAGGCCCCCGTGTACGTCGTCCACTTCACCCAGGCGGCCGCGGTCGAGCACGCCACCTCGCTGCTCACCACCCCGGTGGCGGGCCGCCCCCAGGACGAGCTGCTCGAACGGTTGGCCGGCGTACGCTTCGGCGCGGGGTTCGGCAAGACCCTCTCCAAGCTGTTGCGCAAGGGGATCGGCGTACACCATGCCGGCATGCTGCCGCGCTACCGGCGGCTGGTCGAACAACTGGCCCAGCGCGGGCTGCTCCGGGTCATCTGCGGCACCGACACCCTCGGCGTGGGCATCAACGTGCCGATCCGGACCGTGCTCTTCACCGGTCTGGCGAAGTTCGACGGGCAGCGTCAGCGGGTGCTGCGCCAGCGGGAGTTCCAGCAGATCGCAGGCCGTGCCGGACGGGCCGGCTTCGACACCATCGGCTTCGTCGTGGTGCAGGCTCCCGTGCACGTGATCGCGAACGAGGCCGCCAAGGCCAAGGCAGTTGCCCGTCAGGCGGCGGGCAAGAAGCGGAGCAAGGCCCAGTTGAAGAAGCCGGCCGAGGGCACCGTCGTGTGGAGCGAGCAGACCTTCGAGAAGCTCGTGCACGGGACACCGGAGCCGCTGGTGAGCCGGATGAAGGTCGACAACGCGATGATCCTCAACGTCGTCGCGCGGGCCGAGGACGCCTTCCCGGTGCTGCGCCGGATCCTGTTCGACAATCACGAGACCCGGCGCAACCAGCTCCGGCTTGCGCGGCGGGCGTTGCGGTTGACCCGATCGCTGGTGCACTCCGGCGTGCTGCGTCGGCTGGAGGCCCCCGATGCGGACGGCCGACGCTATGTCCTCACCGAGGAGCTGCCGGCCGACTTCGCGCTCAACCAACCGCTCGCGCACTTCGCCCTGGCCGCGTTGGACACGCTCACGCCCCCGGAGGAGCGAGCCGACGCCTCGGCGTACACCCTCGAAGTCGTCTCCGTCGTCGAAGCCGTGCTGGAGGCGCCACGCCAGGTGCTCTTCGCCCAGCAGCACGAGGCGCGCGGGGTGGCCATCAACGAGCTGAAGGCCGACGGGGTGGAGTACGACGAGCGGATGGCCCTGATCGAGGAGATCACCTGGCCCAAGCCGATGGCCGAGCAGCTCGAGGCGCTCTACGAGATCTACCGGCGCCGCCACCCGTGGCTGCGCGAGGACGCCCTGGATCCCAAGGCGATCGTGCGGGAGATGTACGAGCAGGGGATGAGCTTCTCCGACTTCTGCCGCCGCTACCAGTTGGCCCGCTCGGAGGGGCTGGTGCTGCGTTACCTCACCGACGCCTATCGCACCTTCCGTCACACCCTGCCCGACTCGGTCCGCACCCCCGAGGTGGAGGACCTGATCGAGTGGCTGGGCGAGACCATCCGGCAGACCGACTCCTCACTGCTCGACGAGTGGGAGGCACTCTCCGACCCCGACCACGTCGACCCCGCAGCGGTCGGCGGGTACGTCGGGCATCACGAGCCGCCGCCCAGCCCCCGTCCGATCAGCCAGCAGGAGCGCGCCTTCACCGTGATGGTGCGCAACGCGATGTGGGCGAGGGTGGACGCGGTCTCGCGCGACGACCTGGACTCGCTGGTGCGCCTGGAGCGCTCCGCCGCGGACCGGGTCGAGCCGGCGCGGGCGGTCGTGATGGGCCGCTCGTCGTGGGACGACGCCCTGGAGGCCTACTACGCCGAGCACGACTCGGTCGGCATCACCGCGGACTCACGCTCACCCAAGCTCCTCACCTGGTCGGCGGAGCGCGGTCTGCCCGCCGGCGTCGACCCCGAGGACCCCGACGCGCGGTTGTGGCGACTGACCCAGACCATCGACGACCCGGCCGGCGACCATGACTGGGTGATCGAAGCGACCGCCGACCTCGATGCCTCGGACGAGACCGGCGAACTGGTGCTCCAGGCCGTCACATTCCGTCGGCTGTGACCGGGGACTGAGACGCGGACGGTCACTCCGAGCGGGGCTCGGCGGCGAAGGTGCCGGGCGAGAGCCCGGTGACGGCGCGGAAGTCGCGGGAGAGGTGGGCCTGGTCGGTGTAGCCGAGCTCCGCCGCGACCCGGGCCAGGTCGCCGCGTCGTCCGGTCGCGGCGCCGGCGCGCAGCCGTCCGGCCACCTCGTGCAGCCGACGGCGCTGGATGAGCCACTTGGGGGTGAGCCCCACCCGACGGGCCAGCAGACGCTGCAGCGAGCGTTCTGACCGACCGGTCCGCTCCGAGAGCTGATCGACCCGCAGGACGTCGTCGTGCTCCTCGACGAACTCCACGATCCGGTTGACCAGGACCCCCTCCTCGTCGACCGGCAGGAGGCTGCGCAGTGCCTCTGCGATCACGGCGACCGCTTCGCGCCGGCGGTCCTCCGACTCCGGATCCCCGGCCATCAGGTCACGGATCCGTGCGACCACATCGTCTGCGGCGGGGAACCGGGTCATGGTGAGATCGCGATGGGTGTCGCGCAGTTCGGCCACCGGGGCACCGAGCAGGGGCTCGCCGGCAGCCGGTTGCAGCATCGCTCCCACCACCCAGCCGGAGTCGCGGAGCTCCTGGGTGGCCAGCCCGGTGTGCGGCCCCACCAACCGCGCGTAGGACGGCCCCACGACCACCTGGCACACGGGATACTGGAGCACCCGCTGGACGCTGACCTCGCCGGGAGGAAGTGACCACACCGGCACCCAGAACCGCCGGATCACCTCGGTCAGGTCGGCGGGGGCGGCGTACCGGTGCAGCGGTGGGCTGAAGCCGTGGGCGTCCATGAGGTGGGCGCGCTCGACCAGGTCGGGCGAGGGTTCCTCGGGCCGTTCGGGCACGTGACGGATTCTTACAAGCAATCCGTCTCGGCGCACGCCAGGCTGGTGGCATGCAGACCACCAGTGTGCTGGACCAGTACCGCCTCGCCGCCCGCCGGATCGACGAGGTCGCCGGGAGAGGCGGGGACTGGGCGGGCCAGAGCCCGTGTGAGCAGTGGACCGCCGTCGAGGTGATCGACCACCTGATCGACACCGAGAGGGATTTCCTCGGCCGGTTCGCGACCCTGCCGGAGGCTCCCGAGGGTGATCCGGCGATGCGGTGGGCCGCCCATGTCGAGACCGCCGTCGGGCTGCTCGCCCCGGAGCTGCTGGCGCGCGAGTTCGACGGCTTCTTCGGCCCCACCACGGTGGAGGCGGTGTGGCGGGAGTTCTACGCATGGGACGTTCTGGTGCACCGCTGGGACCTGGGGGTCGCCCTCGGACAGTCGGTGCGGCTCGACGACGCCGAGCTCGACGAGATCGAGGCCGCTCTCCCGTCGCCCGGCGAGCCGAAGTACGACGCCTTCTACAGCCCCGGGATCTGCGCCGCCCCACTTCCCGTCCCTGCGGACGCCGACAGGCAGACCCGGGTGCTCGCCCGCCTCGGACGGGCGGCCTGAGCCGGAACACTTGCCGACGCCGCTGTTGCGGCCGCCGTGAAGGAGCGGACCGAGCAGCTGTCGTCGCGGTGCCCAACCACCACCGGCCCACCAGCGCCCCGCCGGAACACCGCGCGCCACGGCAGCTCGTGCGCCGGCACGCCCTAGGCTCGCGGGATGAGCGATGTCGAGGTACGGGACAACCCGGGACAGCAGCGGTTCGAGGCCTGGCTGGATGGTGAACGGGCCGGGTTCGCCGAATACCGCGTGAGCGGGGAGGTGGCGACCTTCACCCACACCGAGGTCGATGAGCGGTTCGGCGGACGCGGTGTGGGCGGCGCCCTGGCGCGCGGGGCCCTGGACGCCGTCCGAGAGCGCGGGCTCGGCGTACGGCCGCTGTGCCCCTTCATCCGCGGGTGGATCGAGAAGCATCCCGACTACCAGGACCTCGTCGGACAGCGATGAAGCGAGACCGCGTGCTTCCACAGATCTCTGCACAGCGTGAGGTCGGTCTGTGCACGGTGGGAAGGGGCCCGTCCACAGGCGACGTGGTGCAGCCGACAGATCGCGGCACCCGCCTTGTGGCCGCGGACCACGCACGCCTAGGCTCGCCGGCAGCACAAGTCGCCCTGTCGACAAACCAGTGAGTCGTGTCGACCCAATTCCAGAGGTGAGAGGGACCTGATCGTCCGTGGCTGAAGCCCTTCCTTTCGAGAGTCCCATGGCCGAGCGTGCCGAGCTCGGACCCACCGGTCGACCGTGGCCGGTCATCCCCGAGCCCCGTCCGGTGACCCACCACGGCCCGGCGAGGGTCGTGGCGATGTGCAACCAGAAGGGCGGAGTCGGGAAGACCACCAGCACGATCAACCTGGGGGCCGCTCTAGCGGAGTTCGGTCGCAAGGTCCTGCTGGTCGACTTCGACCCGCAGGGCTCGCTCTCGGTCGGGCTCGGGCTCAACCCGCACGACATGGAGCTGACCGTCTACAACCTCCTGATGGAGAAGGACGTCACCGTCGACGAGGTGATCGTCGACTCCGGGATCGAGGGCGTCGACCTGGTGCCCGCCAACATCGACCTCTCCGCCGCCGAGGTGCAACTGGTCCACGAGGTCGCCCGCGAGCAGACCCTGCAGCGCGTGCTCCGGCCGGCGCTGGCGCACTACGACGTCATCCTGATCGACTGCCAGCCGTCCCTCGGCCTGCTCACCGTCAACGCGCTGACGGCCTCCCGTGGGGTGATCGTCCCGCTGGAGTGCGAGTACTTCGCCCTCCGCGGCGTGGCGCTGCTCAAGAGCACCATCGACAAGGTGCAGGAGCGGCTCAACCCGGACCTGGAGGTCGACGGTCTGCTCGGCACCATGTTCGACGGTCGCACCCTGCACAGCCGGGAGGTCATGGAGCGGCTCGTCCAGGCGTGGGGGGACGCCGTGTTCCACACCGTGATCCGGCGTACGGTGAAGTTCTCCGACTCCACGGTCGCGGGTGAGCCGATCACCTCCTACGCCGACTCCTCGCGCGCTGCGCACGAGTACCGCCAGCTCGCCAAGGAGGTGCTCGGCCGGTGGCCGCACGACGTGTGAGTCTGCCCTCCGCGGACGACCTGTTCCGGACCGGCGTCCCGGCGCAGGCACAGGAGTCGCGGGAGCGTGCGGTCCGGGCCGTCCCGGACACCGCGCGTGCGCCGGAGCCGCGCAAGCCCAGCGGGCGGGTGCGGCACGACGAGAAGATGACCGTCTACGTGACCTCCGACGAACTGCTGGAGATCGAGCACGCCCGCCTCACGCTGCGCCGCGAGCACGGGCTGGCGGTCGACCGCGGGCGACTGGTGCGCGAGGCGCTCCACCTGGTGCTGGCGGACCTGGAGCAGCGCGGCCAGGACAGCGCCCTGGTCCGACGGCTGACCGAGGACTGAGCGGGTTCTGGACGTGGTGGCCGAGGTCGCACCCGACACGGGCGAGCACGGCTCCTTCGCGGTCCGGCTGGACAACTTCGAGGGTCCCTTCGACCTGCTGCTCAGCCTGATCGCCAAGCACAAGCTCGACGTCACCGAGATCGCGCTCTCCCAGGTCACCGACGAGTTCATCGCCCACGTGAAGGCCGCGGGGGAGGTCTGGGATCTCGAGCAGACCTCCTCGTTCCTGGTGGTCGCCGCGACCCTGCTCGATCTCAAGGCCGCCCGCCTGCTCCCCCAGGGAGATCCCGAGGACGAGGAGGACCTCGCCCTCCTGGAGGCCCGGGACCTGCTCTTCGCGCGCCTTCTCCAGTACAAGGCGTTCAAGCAGGTGGCAGCCCTGTTCGGTGACCGGCTCGACACCCAGGGGCGCCGCCATCCGCGCGCCGTCGGGATGGAGGAGCGGTTCGCCACGCTCCTGCCGGAGGTGCTCATCGGGATCGGGCTGGAGCAGTTCGCCCAGCTGGCCGCCAAGGCCATCGCCGCCCGGCCGGGGCCTCCCGAGGTGAGCCTGGAGCACATCCACGCGCCGGCGGTGAGCGTGCGCGACCAGGCCGCTGTGGTGGTCGAACGGCTGCGCCGTGCGGGCGCCCTGTCCTTCCGCGCGCTGTGCCACGACTCCCCGGACTCGCTGACCACGGTCGCGAGGTTCCTCTCCCTGCTCGAGCTGTTCCGGGAGGGGGTGGTCTCCTTCGAGCAGCTCTCGCCGCTGGGGGAGCTCACCGTCCGCTGGACCGGCGACGACGACACCGATGCCGAGGAACTCGTGCGCGACGAGTTCGACGGCGCCCCGCCACCCGACGCCGCCCCGACCGGCGCACCCGACCAGGCAACCCCTCGGGAGGAACCGACATGACCAATGGGACCGAGCAGCCTCCCGACCCCGAGCCGGATCAGCGTGCCGGCGTCCAGCTGCATCCGGCTCTCGAGGCGGTGCTGATGGTGGCCGACCAGCCGCTGGACGCGACCGTGCTCGCCACCGCCGTCGGGCACCCGATCCCCGCCGTCATCGCCGCGCTGGAGTCGCTGGCACAGGAGTACGACGCCCAGGGGCGCGGGTTCGAACTGCGTCACCTGGCCGGCGGTTGGCGGTTCTACACCCGCGAGGAGTACGCCGGCGTGGTCGAGGAGTTCGTCCTGGACGGTCAGCAGGCGCGACTCACCCAGGCGGCCCTGGAGACGCTCGCGGTGGTCGCCTACAAGCAACCGGTCTCCCGGGCGCGGGTGTCCGCCATCCGCGGGGTCAACGTCGATGGCGTGATGCGCACCCTGCTCACCCGCGGACTGGTCGAGGAGACCGGCCGGGACGAGTCGACCGGTGCACACCTGTACACCACCACCGGCTACTTCCTCGAGCGGATCGGCATCACCGGCCTGGACGACCTGCCCGAGTTGGCGCCGTACCTCCCCGACATGGACGATCTGGAGGACGAACTCGCCGAGATGGTGGCCAGCGCGCCGCCCGCGGCGGACGCGTCGGTCCCGGGCGCCCCCGAGGATCCTCCGGCCGGTGAGGCCACACACGAGAAGGACGACCACGCACGTGACTGACATCCCCCTCGACGACGAGGGCCTGATCCGCCTGCAGAAGCTGCTCGCGCTCTCCGGGGTCGCCTCGCGCCGCAAGTGTGAGGAGCTCATGCTGGAGGGGCTGGTGGTGGTCGACGGCGAGGTCGTGACCCGGCTGGGCACCAAGGTCGACCCGCGCACCGCGGTGATCAAGGTCGACGGGCGGCGCCTGCCGCCGGTCTCGGAGAAGGTCTATCTCGCGCTGAACAAGCCGCGCGGCGTGGTCTCGACCATGTCCGACCCGGAGGGGCGCCGGACCCTGGGCGACCTGGTCGCCGACCGGCCCGAGCGCCTCTTCCATGTGGGCCGGCTCGACACGGACACCACCGGGCTGATCATCCTCACCAACGACGGCGACTTCGCCCACCGGTTGGCCCACCCGTCCTACGAGGTCGACAAGACCTACGTGGCCGAGGTCGAGGGCGAGATCTTCCCAAGCACCCTCAAGCAGCTCCGGGCAGGGGTGACCCTCGAGGACGGTCCGGTGACGGTCAGTGCGGCCCGGGTCGTGGAACGCACCCGCGAGCGCTCCATCGTCGAGCTGGTCATCCACGAGGGACGCAACCGGATCGTCCGGCGTCTCCTGGCCGAGGTGGGGCACCCCGTACGCCGCCTCACCCGCACCCGGATCGGCCCGGTCGCCCTCGGCCGGCTCGGGAACGGCGAACTGCGCGACCTCACCACAGAGGAGCTCGGCGCTCTCCTGGACGCCACCGAGCTGTGACGGGGGAGGGGCGCTGTCCGGCGTAGCGGAATAGCGTGGGGTGTGAGTGGGTTGGAACCTTTGTAGTTCAACATGCAACTAAAGCAGTGGGCCACCACCAGACCTCAGGAGCGGTCATGCAGATCGGCATCTTCACCGTGGGCGACGTCACCACCGACCCGACCACCGGGCGCACCCCTACCGAGCAGGAGCGGATCCGGGCGACCGTCGAGATCGCGAAGAAGGCCGAGGACATCGGCCTGGACGTGTTCGCCACGGGTGAGCACCACAACCCGCCGTTCATCGCCTCGGCGCCCACGACCACGCTCGCCTACATCGGTGCCCAGACCGAGCGGATCATCCTCTCCACGGCCACCACCCTGATCACCACCACCGACCCGGTGCTGATCGCGGAGAACTACGCCAAGCTGCAGCACCTCACCGGCGGCCGGGTCGACCTGATGATGGGTCGGGGCAACACCGGGCCGGTCTACCCGTGGTTCGGCAAGGACATCCGGCAGGGCATCAACCTCGCCGTGGAGAACTACGCCCTGCTGCACCGGCTGTGGCGCGAGGACGTCATCGACTGGGAGGGGCGCTTCCGCACCCCGCTACAGGGCTACACCGCCACCCCGCGCCCGCTGGACGGCGTGCCGCCGTTCGTGTGGCACGGCTCCATCCGGAGCCCGGAGATCGCCGAGCAGGCGGCGTACTACGGCGACGGCTTCTTCCACAACCACATCTTCTGGCCGGCCTCGCACACCGCGCAGATGGTGTCCCTCTACCGGCGTCGCTACGAGCACTACGGCCACGGCAAGGCCGAGGAGGCCATCGTCGGGCTGGGCGGGCAGTTCTTCATGCGGAAGAACAGCCAGGACGCCTGGAACGAGTTCCGCCCCTACTTCGACAACGCGCCCGTCTACGGCCACGGTCCCTCCCTGGAGGACTTCACCGAGGCCACCCCGCTCACCGTCGGCTCGCCCCAGCAGGTGCTGGAGCGCACCCTCTCCTTCCAGGAGTACGCCGGCCACTACCAGCGCCAGCTCTTCCTGGTCGACCACGCCGGGCTGCCGCTCAAGACCGTGCTCGAGCAGTTGGACCTGCTCGGTGAGATCCTGCCCGACCTGCGGAAGGGCTTCGCCGAGGGCCGCCCCGCGAACATCCCCGACGCCCCGACCCACGCTTCGCTGGTCTCGGCGGCGGGCGGGGGTCACGACAGCACCGTCTACGCCGAGGGCGACAGCGCCACCGGCACCTCCGACCGGGCCCCGGAGGACCCGGACGTCGAGCGCATCCTGGAGGGGGAGCTGTGAAGCGCATCGTCATCGTCTCCGCCGGGCTCTCCGTCCCGTCCTCCACGCGTCTGCTCGCCGACCTGCTCGGTGAGGCGACCGAGGGAGCGATCCGTGCACGGGGTGCCGAGGTCTCGGTGGAGTATGTCGAGCTGAGGCCGCTCGCGCATGCGCTGGCCGACCATCTGCTCACCGGCTTCCCGGCGGGCGAGCTGTCCACGGCGCTCGAGGCGGTCAGGGCCGCCGACGGGCTGATCGTGGTGACGCCGGTGTTCTCGGCGTCGTACTCGGGGCTGTTCAAGACCTTCTTCGACGTCCTCGACCAGGGTGCCATCGACGGCACCCCGGTCCTGATCGCGGCCACCGCGGGTACGCCCCGGCACTCGCTGGTGCTGGAGCACGCGCTCCGGCCGCTCTTCTCCTACCTGCGCGCCGTGGTGGTGCCGACCGGGGTCTTCGCCGCCAGCTCCGACTTCGGTGCGGTGGCCGGTTCGGCCGGCGCCGGTGCCGACACGATCGGCAAGCGGGTCGAGCGGGCGGCCGCGGAGCTCGCCGTACTGGTGACCGCATCGGGCGGAGGAGGGGCGGCCCACGATCCTCACGGTCACGGCAGCTCTCGTCGGGTCGAGGACGAGTTCGACAACCCGACGCCGTTCGAGGAGCTGCTGCGCGGGGCCCGGGGCGACTCGATCCGCTGAAGCCGGTCCGCGAGCCGCGCCACGAGCAGACGGAATCAGTGGCTCGGTCGGACCGGGTCCGGGCCCACCAGGCGGCTCCGGAGTGGCCGGCGCCTCGGCCTCGCCTGCCGGACTCGGGGCGGTCGCTGACCTAGCGTAGGGGCCATGTCGGTACGCGCGGAGGGACGTCGTCTCTCCGCGCGTTATCGGGCTCTCGCGGGTGGCCGCGCGGCCGCGACGACCGACCTGTTGTGGCGCCTCGTCGTGGCGACGGTGAGTTCCTGCCTGCGCTACCGAGTGACCGGGCTCGCCGCCGAGGGTGCCTTCTTCGCCGTGCTCTCGGTGCCGCCGCTGATCTTCGCGCTCGCGGGCGCGGTCGGCTTCCTCACCGAGCAGTTCGATGTCGCCCAGGTCGAGGAGATGCGCCAGGGGATCGTGGAGGCCTCCGGTGCCTTCCTCACCCAGTCCGCGGTGGACCGGGTGATCGAACCCACCGTGAACTCGGTGCTGAGGGGCGGTCGGTTCGACGTGATGTCGGTCGGCTTCGTCCTCGCGCTGTGGTCCGGCAGTCGGGCGCTCAACGTGTTCGTGGACACCATCACGATCATGCACGGGCTCGGCGGGCGACGCGGGATCCTGCGCACCCGGGCACTGTCGTTCGTCCTCTACGTCCTGGCGATCGTGACCGGGATGTTCGCGGTACCGCTCGTGCTCGCCGGGCCGACCCTGGTGGGCAGTTGGCTGCCACCCGGTCTGACCTTCCTGATGGTCTTCTACTGGCCGGCCGTCGTGGCGCTGGGCATCTGCTTCCTGGCCGCGCTCTACCACGTCTCGCTGCCGGTCCGGTCGGCCTGGCGCTTCAACCTGCCCGGCGCGACCTTCGCGCTCCTCACCTGGATCGGGGGCTCCTACCTCCTGCGGGCGTTCCTCACCGCGACCGCGAGCGACTCGAGATCCATCTACGGGCCACTGGCAGCCCCGATCGCGGTCCTGCTGTGGCTCTACCTGGTCGCCATCGCGGTGCTCATCGGGGCCGCCGTCAACGCGTCCTGCCTGAGCATGCTCGGGCGGGGTGCGGAGGATGCGGCACCCCGTCGACTAGATTCAGCGCGTGGCTGAGTCCGAGCAGGAGATCGCGCCGTACGACGCGGTGAAGCTGCCCGAGCGGGTTCGCTCGCCCTGGGTGCAGTTGGCGATGCGTCTTGCCCTGGCCTTCCTGCTGGTCGCCTTCATGACGATGCTGGTCTACGTCGACGGTGACGCCTACGTCGACAACAACGATCCCGAGGACGGGATCACCCTCCTCGATGCGCTGTACTACACCACCGTGTCGCTGAGCACGACCGGGTACGGCGACATCGCGCCGGTGGCACCGCACGCGCGGGCGATCAACGCCTTCGTGATCACACCGCTGCGGGTGGCCTTCCTGATCCTGCTGATCGGCACCACGCTCGAAGTGCTCACCACCCACACCCGCGACCTGCTGCGGGTCAACCGATGGAGGAAGAAGATGAGCGGCCACGTGGTCGTGATCGGTTACGGCACCAAGGGGCGCAGCGCCGTCGACACGCTGCTCAACAACGGCCAGGACCGCGAGAAGATCGTGGTGGTCGACCCCAGCGCCCGTGCGCTCCATGAGGCCAATCAGGACGGACTCTCGGTGGTGCAGGGTGATGCCAGTCGACGGGACGTGCTCAATCGGGCACTGGTGCGCGACGCGAGCCACATCATCATCACCACCGACCGCGACGACACCAACGTGCTCGCCACCCTCACCGTGCGCCAATTGAACGCGGACGCCTTCATCGTCGCGGCGGTGCGGGAGCAGGAGAACACCCCGCTGATGAAGCAGTCGGGAGCCGACTCGGTGGTGACCTCGGCCGAGGCGGTCGGGCGACTGCTCGGGCTCTCCTCGCTGTCCCCGACGCTCGGCACGGTGATGGAGGACCTGCTCACCTACGGCGCCGGCCTCGAGGTGGCCGAGCGGGAGCTGCTGGTCAGCGAGGTCGGGCGACAGCCGCAGAGCCTGATCGACCAGGTGATCGCCGTCGTCCGCGACGAGAAGGTCTTCCGCTACTTCGACCCGGTGGTCTCCCAGTTGGCGCGCGGGGACCGGCTGGTCGTCGTACGCGCGTCGAAGGAGCTTCCCTGGGCGCCGCGTCCGGGCACCCACGACGAGGACTTCGCCTCCGAGGATCGTTGAGCCCCAGCCCCAGCCCCAGCCCCAGCCTGGGTCAGGCGGTGTCGGTGTCGAGCCGCCAACGGGCGAACCTCTCCCTGGTGGCCTCGCCCAGCGGCTCGGGACGCCGGCTCGTCTCGTCGAACTGGACGATCACCGTCTCGGCCCGGGCGACGACGTCCTCACCGGCGACGAGCACCTGTTCGAGGCCGACCGAGGACGAACCCACCCGGGTCACGCCGGTGCCGATGTGTACGTTGCCGGGCCAGCGGAGTTCACCGACGAAGTCGACCGCGAGCCGGGCGATCACCCAGCCGCACCCCGGCTCGGCCAGCGAGCCGCCGTCGGGGTGCAGCATCTCCACCCTCCCGGTCTCCAGGAAGGTCGCCAGGGTGGCGTTGTTGACGTGGCCCATCGGATCGGTGTCGGCGAACCGGATCTTGTCGAAGGTCACGAGCGGATAGTCGTCCAGAGCGCGAAGACTGGTCACGGCCGCGATCATGGCAGGTCGCCCCGGGACGGTCGGTGACGGGCCATACTGTGAGGCACGGATCCCCGAGCACGACGAGGAGCGGCTGTACGGATGGACCCTGACGAGCTCAACGTGTTGGTGCTCGCGGGGATGAGTGTGTTGCTGATCGGGATCGCCGCGGTACGGATCTCGACCGGTGCGGGCCTGCCCAGCCTGCTGCTCTACCTCGGCCTCGGGCTGCTGATCGGGGAGGCGGGTCTCGGGTTCGAATTCGAGAACGCCGAACTCACCCAGGTGCTCGGCTCGCTCGCGCTGGCCGTCATCCTGGCCGAGGGCGGACTCACCACGAGGCTGTCGGTGATCCGGCCGGCCGCGGCGCCGGCCGCCGTCCTCGCCACGGTGGGGGTCGCGATCAGCGTCACCGTGACCTCGGCTGCGGCCTGGTGGCTCCTGGACGTCGACCCGCGCACCGCCGTCCTGCTCGGCGCGGTCGTCTCCTCCACGGATGCGGCGGCCGTCTTCGCGATGGTGCGCACGATGCGGCTGCGCCGGCGTACCCGCGCGATCCTCGAGGCGGAGTCGGGGTTCAACGACCCGCCGGTGATCATCCTGGTGACGCTGGTGGTCTCCGACGTGTGGTTCGAGTTCGATCCGACCCAGGCGCTGATCGGGTTCTTGCAGCAGATGCTGGTCGGTTTCGTGGTGGGCCTGGTGATCGCGCTGGGGGGACAGTGGTTGCTGCGCCGGATCGCCCTTCCCGCGACCGGGCTCTACCCGCTGGCCACGATGGCGATCACGATGCTCGCCTTCGGCGCCTCCGGCGTTGCGGGCGGGAGCCCGTTCCTGGCCGTGTACGTTGCCGGCGTGGTGCTCGGCAACGCGAGCCTGCCGCACCACGCCGCCTCGCTCGGTTTCGCCGAGGGCCTGGCCTGGCTCTCCCAGATCGGGCTGTTCGTCCTGCTCGGCCTGCTCGCCTCACCGGCGCGCCTGGTCGATGCCCTGGTGCCGGCGTTGGTGGTCGGGGTGGCACTGACCGTCCTCGCTCGGCCGCTGTCCGTGCTGATCTGTGCCAGTCCGTTCCGGATACCCCTGCCCGAACAGGCCTTCATCTCCTGGGCGGGGTTGCGCGGCGCCGTACCCATCGTGCTGGCGACCTTCCCGATCACCGCCGGACTGGCCGGGGCGGAGCGGGTCTTCGACGTGACCTTCCTGTTGGTCGTGGTCTTCACGCTGGTCCAGGGGCCCACCCTGCCCTGGCTGGCTCGCCGGCTGGACGTGGTCGAACCCGGCCAGACCCGGGAACTCGAGATCGAGTACGCGCCGCTGGAGGACCTCGGCGCAGCCATGCTGACCTTCGACATCCCGGACGGCAGCCGGATGGTCGGGGTCGAGGTGGGCGAACTCCGCCTGCCCGGTGACGCCGTCGTCTCGCTCGTACTGCGGGCCGGTGCGCTGTTCGTGCCCACTCCGGCCACCACCCTGCGCAGCGGTGACCAGTTGCTCCTCGCCGCGACCGCGGCGCAGCAGGCGGCGGTCGAGGCCCGGCTGCGTGCAGTGAGCCGTGCGGGCCGACTGGCGGGGTGGCACGGTGAACGTGGTGACGGGGTGGACTGAGACCCACTGGCCAGTGCGACGCTCGCACCGGTTGGGTGCGGCAGTGTGGGCGCGCAGGCGGTGGATACTGGCGCTCGCGCCCATCGGGGAGTGCGACGCGCTCGCACCGGTTGGGTGCGGCAGCGTGGGCGCGCAGGCGGTGGATACTGGCGCTCGCGCCCACCGGCGAGCACGACACGCTCGCACGGTTAGAAATGAGTTGAACCGCTGGAGTCTCGGGTCACCAGCGGTTCAACAAGCAGAACTGTAGCAGCGGTCGTTGAGGAATCAAAGACCCTTCGGTAGGTGAGTCGCTTCACACCGGGGCATGGCGCGGTCGGGTCTACCGTGGAGGCATGTCCTCTGAGCCAGCAGACCGCCCGGCCGCCGAGGATCGTCCGCTCGAGGAGGGGCCGCCCTGGGGGAGTGAGGTCGAGGACGAGCTGGCCAGTTTCGACAATCTGGTCGAGCGCCGTGCCGCGCGACGCTTCCGGGACGTGATGGGGCACTTCGCCTCGGGGATCACCGTGGTCACGGCCCAGGGAGAGCACGATCTGCTGGGGCTGACCTGTCAGTCCTTCACCAGCGTCTCGCTCGACCCGCCGCTGGTGCTCTTCGTCCCCGCGCACAGCTCACGGGCCTGGCCTCTCATCCGGGAGGTGGGGCGGTTCTGCGTCAACGTGCTCTCCGCCGACCAGGAGTGGATCTCCGACCAGTTCGCCGGACGCTGGGTCCCCGGCATCACCCACAAGTACGACGGCGTCGAGTGGAGTCGCTCCCCGGTGACCGGGTCACCGCTGATCACCGGTTCCCTGGCCTTCGTGGACTGTTCGGTGGACGCGGTCCATCCGGCGGGCGACCACGACATCGTGGTGGGCCGGGTGCATGCGATGGGGCACGCGGAGACCGGTGCGCCGCTGCTCTACGACCGCGGCCACTACCGCACCAGCCGCTGAGGCTCCGCTCGGCCTGGATCCAGGCCTAGTCGAGGAAGCTGCGGTCGGTCAGGACGATCGCGTCGCCCTCGGTGACCGCGATGGTGTGCTCCATGTGCGCACCGCGGGAGCCGTCCTGGCTGCGCAGGGTCCAGCCGTCGGGGTCGGTGAAGATCTCGTCGGTGGTGTGCAGGAACCACGGCTCGATGGCGATCACCAGGCCGGGCTTGAGCTTGAACCCGCGGCCGGGGCGGCCGTCGTTCGGAACGTGCGGGTCGCCGTGCATGGTGCGACCGACGCCGTGACCACCGAACTGGGTGTTGATCCCGAGCCCCTTGGCGCGGGCCACCTCGGCGATCGCGTGTGAGATGTCGCCGATCCGATTGCCGGCGCGCGCGGCGGCGATGCCGGCGTCCAGCGCACGGGAGGTGGTGTCGATGAGGTCGAGATCCTCCTGACGCGGCGTGCCGACGACCAGGCTGAGAGCCGAGTCGGAGACCCAGCCGTCCACGCTCACGGCGAAGTCGACGCTGAGCAGGTCGCCGTCCTGCAGCACGTAGTCGTGGGGGAGACCGTGCAGGACGGCGTCGTTGACGCTGGTGCACAGCACCTTCCCGAACGGACTGGCACCGAAGGAGGGGTGGTAGTCGATGTAGCAGGACTCCGCGCCACGGTCCTTGATCATCTGGTGGGCGAGTTCGTCGAGTTCGAGCAGGTTGACGCCGACGTCCGCCTTCTCCCGGAGTGCCGAGATGACCTCGGCCACGAACCGGCCGGCGGGGCGCATCTGCTCGATCTGCTTGGGCGTACGGAGCTCGATCACCCCTGCACCCTAGCCCGATCCTGGAGGCGGTACGGAGCCGGCGTACGCCGGATGTGGGAGCCCTCTGCCGAGGGCAGATCAGCCGGGAGCGGATCTCCTTGAGCGCGGCACGGCCTGCGACGAGCCTCGAAGCATGACCGAGACCAGACAACCGGCTGTGGGCGGCTCCCTCGACGAGCAGCTCCTCACCAGACTCATGAACCAACGCATCGTCGTGCTCGGCCAGGAGGTCGACGATGCGATCGCCAACCGGCTGTGCGCGGCGCTGCTGCTCCTGTCCGCAGAGGATCCACGCCGCGACATCAGCCTCTACATCAACTCGCCGGGCGGCTCCGTCTCCGCCGGCCTCGCCGTCTACGACACGATGCGGCTGATCCCCAACGACATCAGCACCTTGGCGATGGGGCTGGCGGCCAGCATGGGCCAGTTCCTCCTCACCGCCGGTACGCCGGGGAAGCGCTACCTGCTGCCCCACTCCCGGGTGCTGCTGCACCAGGGGTCGGCCGGGCTGGGCGGGACGGCGATGGATGTGGAGATCCAGGCCGAGAACCTCGAACACGTCAAGGACGTGATGATGCGGCTCACCGCCGACCACACCGGCCAGCCGGTCGAGAAGGTCGAGAGGGATGCTCTGCGTGACCGGTGGTTCACGGCCGAGGAGGCGGTGGACTACGGATTCGCCGACAGCGTGCTCAGCGACATGGCCTCGGTGCAGCCGGCCCGCAACGGGTCGGCCTTCGGCCTGGGCGGGCGGTCATGAGCCAGTACACGATCCCGTCCGTCGTGGAACGCACCCGCCACGGGGAGCGGGCGGTCGACATCTACAGCAGGCTGCTCACCGACAGGATCGTCTACCTGGGCACCGAGATCGACGACGGCGTCGCCAACGTGGTGATCGCCCAGCTCCTGCATCTGGAGTCGGAGCAGCCCGAGCGGGAGATCAACCTCTACCTGAACAGCCCGGGCGGCTCGGTCAGCGCCATGTTCGGCATCTACGACACGATGCAGTTCATCCGCGCCCCGATCGCGACCTCGTGCGTCGGGCAGGCCGGTTCGAGCGCCGCCGTACTCCTGGCCGCCGGCGCGCCCGGACGTCGTACGGTCCTTCCGCACGCCCGGGTCGTCCTGCACCAACCCTCGGGAGGCGGACAGGGCGCCCTGCCCGATCTCGCGGTCCAGGCGAAGGAGCTGGCCCGGGTCCGACACGAGATGGAACAGGTGCTCGCCGACCACACCGGGCACGACCCGGAGAGGATCCGGGAGGACACCGACCGCGACCTCATCCTCGGCGCGCACGAGGCAGTGGCGTACGGCGTCGCCGACGCCGTGCTCCCGAGCCGGAAGCTGGAGCTGGCCTGATCCTCAGGCGGCCAGGCAGACCGGACCGGGCGCACGGTCGGTGGCGAGCCGGTGAGTGACCCGGGCGGTGAGGTCGACCAGCTCGAGTCGGAGCGCTCCGCCGACGGCCTCGAGCACCTCGGAGCTGGGTTCCTTGCGGCCGCGCTCGACCTCGGAGAGGTACTGCGTCGACACCCCGGCCTCACCGGCGACATCGGCCAGGGTGCGCCCCCGCTCGTGGCGCTCGTCGCGGAGCACCTGACCGACCGCCTCGCGCCACAGCGGCGGCGCCTTGGTCGCCTGCGTGGGCCTGGCCGCGGGTCTCGGGAAGCCGATCACCTCACCCATGCTCCGACGTTAGACCTGGTGTCCCCGGAGGCGGAGCGTGTTCGCGCCGGGCGAACGTACTCCAGGGTTCAGCGGCAGAACGCGTGCACGGTCAGACCGTGGTCCGCGCCGTCGAACACCTGCTCCAGCGCCATGTCGGTCAGGTGGTCACCGCCGTACGTCGCAGCCACCGCGTCCTCCCGGGTGACCACCACGTGTCCGGGGATCACGCCCTCCGGTCCGGTGCCGGTCCAGCAGCCGTGGGCCTCGATCAGCGCGACGGGTGAGCCGTCCGCGTGCGGGCGGTGGTCCATGACGTCGGGGCCGGCCACGTCGCGGGAATCGGCCTGGTTCGCCGCGCCGATGAACAGCGCGGCGAAGACGGCGAACCACACGACGCCGTGGAGAACCGTGGATCGAACGCGACTCATTCCCAACCTCCGGAGCGGGTGGGGGCGCTCACCGGTCAGCGGTGCTGGAGCGCCCCTCACCCGTGAGACGTTCACCGGCCGACGGTCATGACGACGCGAGGTCTGTGTGCTGGGTCACCTCTGGGCGGCTGCTCGCGACAAGCGCTCCCGCACCTCGACGACCCCGCAGTCCTTCACGCGGATCGGGTCGCTGCCCAAGCGCGGCATCCTCTCGGCCCGGCTCGGGCTCACCAACCGCGTTCGCGCCACTCGGCCAGATGGGGGCGCTGCTCGCCGAGGGTGGAGTCGTCGCCGTGGCCGGGGTAGAACCAGGTGTCGTCCGGCAGACGCTGGAAGATCCGCTCCTCCACGTCGTCGACGAGCTGGGCGAAGGCTGCCTCGTCGCCGAAGGTGTTGCCCACTCCGCCCGGGAAGAGCGAGTCGCCGGTGAACAGGTGAGGTGTGCCCTGCGGGTCGGTGTAGAGCAGGGCGATCGAACCCGGTGTGTGACCGCGCAGGGCGATCACCTCCAGCGTGGAGTCGCCCACCGACACGACGTCGCCCTGGGCGAGCGGGCGGGTGACAGGTACGCCGGTCTGCTCGGCCACCGCGTCGGCGTCCGGCGCGCCGGCCAGCACATCGGCACCGGTGGCGTCGACGACCTGCTTCAGCGCGCGGTGGTGGTCCCAGTGCTGGTGGGTCGTCGCCACCGCGGTGAGACCGGCATCGCCGATGATGGGGAGCAGCGTCGGGGCCTCGGCGGCGGCATCGATCAGGAGTTGCTCGCCGGTGCTGTGGCAGCGGAGCAGGTAGCAGTTGTTCGACATCTTCGGGTCGACCGCGACCTTGGTGATGGTCAGGGCGGACAGCCGCCTGACATCCGCGGGACCGCCGGGGGAGACCTGGCCGGTGTAGTTCACATTCCCTCCATCCGCGGCATCTCGCCGCCTTCGCAGCTCAGGGGTGCACCATCCTGCCCGGGCCGGGTGGGGTCCGCGCCGACGGGTCGCCCGGTCGACCACCACGCCAGGCTCGAGGCGGGGCCGCGCACCGTGGGGTGCTGCCAGTCTTCGGAGTCGGGGGCGGCGTCGCCGTCGACCCCGAAGACCCAGTAGGCCCCCAGGTCGGTGGCGTGCGCGCGGAAGGGGGCGCCGTCGTACCCGCCCGACCGGGTGTCGAGGAGAGCCGTCACGAACTCGGTCGGCCAGTCGGCGGCTTCGTAGCCGAGGCCGAGATCGGCGTGGTGGATCTCGACCTCCCGCAGCCGTGCGAGCGGCAGGGTGGAGACACGGAACCTGCGGGCGCTGCCGGGGGTGCGCTCGATCACCGCGTCGCCGAGTTCGGGCACGGCCGATCCAGCAGCCAGCGCGCGGGCCAACTCGGTGGTGGCCCCCATCAACCGGTCGCGGAGCACGGGAGGGGACGCGGTGGCGAGCCGGTCGATATCGGAGTTACGGCGAGCGACCGAGGCGTACATCGGGGTCTCCTCACCCTCCAGCAGCGCCACCACCGCTCCGGCGACACCTTCGGCGTGCAGGGCCAGATGGGCGACCACATGTGCTCGGCTCCACTCGGGCAGGCGGGACGGTGAGGTCCAGTCGCCGTCCTCGATCCCGTCGACCGTGCGGACCAGCCGGATCGTCGCCGAACGGAGGTCGCCGAGGGCGTCGGTCGCCGGGTCTGGTGTGGTCGGGAACCGGGTGTCACGCTGGTCACCTGACATGCGGCCATGAAACCACCACCGGCGCCCGCGTGTGAGCAACCAGACCAAGGGCTGGAAACCCGGCGGGTCCCCGACTGCCTGCTAGGATGACGAACATCTGTTCGAACCGGCGTCACACGGAGGGCCAGTGGCCGACCAGCTCATCATCCGGGGAGCCCGGGAGCACAACCTCAAGGACGTCTCGCTCGACCTTCCCCGCGATGCTCTGATCGTGTTCACCGGCCTGTCCGGCAGCGGGAAGTCGTCGCTGGCCTTCGACACGATCTTCGCCGAGGGACAGCGCCGCTACGTCGAGTCGCTCTCGGCGTACGCGCGACAGTTCCTGGGCCAGATGGACAAGCCGGACGTCGACTTCATCGAGGGGCTCTCGCCGGCGGTCTCGATCGACCAGAAGTCGACCTCGAAGAATCCGCGCTCGACGGTCGGCACCATCACGGAGGTCTACGACTACCTCCGCCTCCTCTACGCCCGTGCCGGGCGGCCGCACTGCCCGGTCTGTGGGGCGCCGATCCAGCGCCAGACCCCGCAGCAGATCGTCGATCGCATCATGGAGTTGGAGGAGGGCCGGCGCTTCCAGGTGCTGGCACCGGTGATCCGGGCCCGCAAGGGGGAGTACGTCGAGCTCTTCTCCCAGTTGCAGAGCCAGGGGTACTCCCGGGCCCGGGTCGACGGCGAGCTCCACATGCTCGACAACCCCCCGAAGCTGGCCAAGCAGAAGAAGCACACCATCGAGGTGGTGGTCGACCGGCTCGCGGTCAAGCCGTCCAGCAAGCGCCGGCTGACCGACTCGGTCGAGACCGCCCTCGAGCTGGCCGGCGGCCTGGTGGTCTTCGACTTCGTCGACGACGGCACCGAGCTGAAGTTCTCCGAGAAGATGTCGTGTCCCAACGACCACGTCATCGAGTCCGACGACCTCGAGCCGCGCTCGTTCTCGTTCAACTCGCCGTTCGGCGCCTGCCCCGCCTGTCACGGCATCGGCACCCGGATGGAGGTCGACCCCGAGCTCGTCGTCCCCAACACCGAGGCGACCCTGGGCGAGGGGGCGATCGCACCCTGGAGCCAGGCCCACGTGGCCGACTACTTCCTGCGGCTGATGGGTGCGCTGGGCGACGAGCTCGGCTTCGACCTCAACACCCCGTGGGAGCGGTTGCCGGAGGCGGCACGGAAGGCGGTGCTGGAGGGACATCCGACCAAGGTGCACGTCGTCACCCGTAACCGCTACGGCCGGATGCGCGCCTACGACGCCGAGTTCGAAGGCGTGCGGTCCTACATCGAGCGCCGGCATCGCGATGCCGAGTCCGACACCAGCCGGGAGCGGTTCGAGGGCTTCATGCGCGAGGTCCCGTGCCCGACCTGCCGCGGCACCCGGCTCAAGCCGGTCTCGATGGCCGTGACGCTGGGGGCGCGCGACCAGGGCGGGCTCAACATCGCCGAGCTCTGCGCGATGCCGGTGAGCGAGACCGCCGAGTGGCTGCATCGCGTGGAATTGAGCGAGCGTGAGCGTCAGATCGGTGCCCGGGTGCTCAAGGAGATCCAGGATCGCCTCGCCTTCCTGCTCGACGTCGGGCTCGACTACCTCTCCCTCGACCGACCCTCGGGCTCGCTCTCCGGGGGTGAGGCGCAGCGGATCCGGCTGGCCACCCAGATCGGTGCCGGCCTGGTCGGTGTCCTCTACGTCCTCGACGAACCCTCGATCGGTCTCCACCAGCGCGACAACGAGAAGCTGATCGACACCCTCGTGCGGCTCAAGGATCTGGGCAACACCCTGATCGTGGTCGAGCACGACCAGGACACCATCCAGGTCGCCGACCACGTCGTTGACATCGGCCCGGGTGCGGGTGAGCACGGCGGCCAGGTGGTGCATACCGGCACGGTGGCCGAGTTGATCGCCAACGAGGAGTCCCTGACCGGGCAGTATCTCGCCGGCCGTCGCGAGATCCCGATCCCCGCCGTACGGCGGCCCCGGACCAAGGGTCGCTCACTGACCGTGAAGGGTGCCCGGGAGAACAACCTGCGCAACATCGACGTCGAGTTCCCGCTCGGAGTCTTCCTCGCGGTCACCGGCGTCTCGGGCTCGGGCAAGTCGAGCCTGGTCAACGACATCCTCTACACCGCTCTGGCCAAGGAGTTCTACCGCGCCCGCACCGTTCCCGGCCGGCACAAGCAGATCCTCGGTGTCGACCACCTCGACAAGGTGATCCACGTCGACCAGGGGCCGATCGGCCGTACGCCGCGCAGCAACCCCGCCACCTACACCGGCGTCTTCGACAAGATCCGGGGCCTCTTCGCCCAGACTCCCGAGGCGAAGATGCGCGGCTACCAGCCGGGCCGGTTCTCCTTCAACGTCAAGGGCGGCCGCTGCGAGGCCTGCGCCGGCGACGGCACCTTGAAGATCGAGATGAACTTCCTCCCCGACGTCTACGTCCCCTGCGAGGTCTGCCACGGCGCCCGCTACAACCGGGAGACGCTCGAGGTCCACTACAAGGGCAAGACCATCGCCGAGGTGCTCGACATGCCGATCGAGGAGGCCCAGGACTTCTTCGCCCCGGTGCAGTCGATCGCGCGCTACATGAAGACACTCGTCGAGGTCGGGCTCGGCTATGTCCGCCTCGGTCAGCCGGCGACCACCCTCTCCGGCGGCGAGGCGCAGCGGGTCAAGCTCGCCACCGAACTGCAGAAGCGCTCCACCGGCCGCACGCTCTACGTTCTCGACGAGCCCACCACGGGCCTGCACTTCGAAGACATCCGCAAGCTGCTCGGCGTGCTCTCATCGCTGGTCGACAAGGGCAACAGCGTGCTCGTCATCGAGCACAACCTGGATGTGATCAAGACCGCCGACTGGATCATCGACATGGGCCCGGACGGCGGGCACCGCGGCGGGCTGGTGGTCGCCGAAGGCACTCCCGAGCAGATCGCGGCCAGCCCGGAGTCACACACCGGGCGCTTCCTGAAGTCCATTCTGGACGGTAAGGAGGCGACCGCGTCCCCGCTGCTCGCCGCCGCTGAGTCCGAGCCGCCGGCCAATGCGAAGGCGTCACGCAAGGGTGGCGCCAGGGGCCGGGCCAAGTCCGCGCGGGCGTGAACCACCCAGCCGCTGGGTCCGTGTCAGTACCGTGAGACTGCCGTGCGGGAACGCCGGCGGCCGTACCACCGGATCAGTGTCCACCGATGCGAAGAGGGTGCTCCAGATGACCGACGTACGACCGTGCTTCGACCGGCGCCGCGCCCTTGCGGGTGCGGCGGGGATCGGGATCGGCGCCCCCCTGTTGGCCGCCTGTGGCGGTGAGGAGTCGGGAAGCTCGAGTTCCGGTGCCTCCTCCTCCGCGCCGGCATCCCCTTCATCCTCGGCACCCGGTTCGGCCGGGAGCGCCGGCTCGAGCGGGGCGGCGGAGGGGTTGACGAGCACGAGCGAGATCGCGGTCGGTGGGGGCACCATCTTCCCCGACGAGAAGGTTGTCATCACCCAGCCGGAGGAGGGCGTCTTCAAGGCGTTCGACTCCACCTGCACCCACCAGGGGTGCACGGTGACCGATGTGGAGAACGGCGTGATCGTCTGCCCGTGCCACTTCAGCCAGTTCTCCGTGGCCGACGGGTCGGTCCAGGACGGCCCGGCCGAGGATCCGCTGCCGGAGGTGGCGATCACGGTGACCGGCGACCAGATCAGCCTCGCCTGAGTCGGAGCCACCCGACCGCACCGGCGACCTGCCGACTCCGGTTCGGGACCGTCGGTGCCCCCGACTAGGTTTGACCTGTGCCGAACCCGCTCAGTTATCGCCCCCGGCCGGGCACCATCCCCACTCAGCCCGGCGTCTACCGTTTCCGTGACGGCAACGGTCGGGTGATCTATGTCGGTAAGGCGAAGAACCTCCGGGCGCGGCTGTCCTCATACTTCCAGGACGTCGGCAACCTGCATCCGCGTACCGCGACCATGGTCACCACCGCGGCCGGTGTCGAGTGGACGGTGGTCAACACCGAGGTGGAGGCGCTCGCGCTCGAATACTCCTGGATCAAGGAGTACGACCCGCGGTTCAACGTCAAGTATCGCGACGACAAGTCCTACCCCTGGCTCGCGGTGACTGTAGGGGAGGAATTCCCGCGGGTGATGGTGGGTCGGGGGGCCAAGCGCAAGGGCACTCGCTACTTCGGCCCCTACGGCCACGCCTGGGCCATCCGAGAGACGGTCGACATCTTGCTGCGGGTCTTCCCGATGCGCAGTTGCTCACCCGGGGTCTTCAAGCGCAGTCAGCAGGTCGGCCGGCCCTGCCTGCTGGGCTACATCGACAAGTGCTCAGCCCCCTGCGTCGGACAGATCAGCACCGCGGACCACCGTCGCATCGTCGATGACTTCTGCGACTTCATGGCGGGGCGCACCAGCGCGTTCACCAAGCGCATCGAGCAGGAGATGTACGCCGCCTCGGAGGCGCTCGAGTTCGAGCGGGCCGCCCGGTTGCGCGATGATCTCGGGGCGCTCGAGCGGGCGATGGAGAAGCAGGCCGTGGTGCTCGGTGACGGTGCAGACGCCGACGTCATCGCCCTGGCCGAGGATCCGCTGGAGGTCGCCGTCCAGATCTTCTACGTCCGTGGCGGCCGGATCCGCGGCCAGCGCGGCTGGGTGGCCGACCGGGTCGATGAGGGGGAGACCGACAAGCTCGTCGAGGACTTCCTGCTTCAGCTCTACGCAGGGATCGATCGGGCGGAGGCGCGGGACAGCATTCCCCGGGAGATCCTGGTGCCCGCGCTGCCACCCGATGTCGAGACGGTGGAGGAGCTGCTCTCGGAGATCCGGGGGAGCAGGGTGCGGGTGCGGATCCCGCAGCGGGGTGACAAGAAGACCCTGATGGAGACGGTGGCACGTAACGCCGGCCAGACCCTGGCACTCCACAAGACCAAGCGGGCCAGCGACCTGACCACCCGCAATCAGGCGCTGGAGGAGATCCAGGAAGCCCTCGAGCTCGGCGAGGTGCCGCTGCGGATCGAGTGCTACGACATCTCCAACCTCCAGGGCACCGAGGTGGTCGCCTCGATGGTGGTCTTCGAGGATGGCCTGCCGCGCAAGAGCGAATATCGACGGTTCGTGATCCGTGGCGTCGACGGGCAGAACGACGTCGCGTCGATGGACGAGGTCATCACCCGCCGGTTCAAGCGGCTCCTCGACGAGCAGGCCACCTCGGTGGTCTCGACCGAGGTGGACGGTGCCGACGGGCCGATGCTGGTCGACCCGGAGACCGGCCGGCCGCGCAAGTTCGCCTACGCTCCCGGCCTGGTGGTGGTCGACGGAGGGCCCCCGCAGGTGGCGGCGGCCAGGCGGGCCCTCGACGCTCTCGGCATCGAGGACATCCCGGTGGTCGGCCTCGCCAAGCGACTGGAGGAGGTGTGGGTGCCCGAGGAGGAGGACCCGGTGATCCTGCCGCGCAGTTCCGAGGGGCTCTATCTGCTCCAGCGCATCCGCGACGAGGCGCACCGGTTCGCGATCACGCACCACCGCAACCGGCGCAGCAAGTCGATGGTGGAGAGCACCCTCGACGACGTCCCCGGGCTGGGGGAGGTGCGCCGCAAGACCCTGCTCAAGCATTTCGGATCGCTGCGCAAGCTCCGTGCTGCCAGTGTCGAGGAGCTGAGTGAGGTCCCTGGCATCGGCCCTCGCACCGCCCAGGCGATCAAGGCCGCCGTTGCAGACCAGGCGCCGGCGATGGCGGTCAACACCGCCACCGGCGAGATCGAGGAAGGATGACGGGCATGGGGATGCCGAGTGAGGGATCAGCTCCCGGCGTGTACGCCGAGGGGGGCGGCGAGGTCGTGGTGGTGACCGGGATGACCGGCGCCGGCCGCAGCACCGTGGCCAAGGAGTTGGAGGATCTCGGCTTCTACGTCGTGGACAATCTGCCGCCGTCCCTGCTGCCGCAGGTGGTCCGGTTGGTCGACGAGAGCCGGGGGCGGTCCCAGCGGATCGCGGTGGTGGTCGACGTACGCTCCGGGTCGTTCTTCGACGACCTGCAGGAGGCACTGGCGCCGGGCGCCACTGGGCGTCGCAGCACGATGGTCTTCCTCGACGCCGCCGACGAGGTCCTGGTGCGACGCCAGGAGGCGGTACGCCGCCCGCATCCGCTCCAGGGCCACGGTCGGCTGCTCGAAGGGCTCGAGCGGGAGCGCGTGGCTCTCGCCGACCTGCGCGGATCCGCCGATCTGGTCATCGACACCACGACCCTCAACGTGCACCAGCTGACCAAGCGGATCACCGAGGCCTTCGGCACGCCCGACACCACGAGCCTGAAGATGGTCGTGATCAGCTTCGGGTTCAAGTACGGCATCCCGGTCGACGCCGACTTCGTCGCGGACATGCGGTTCCTGCCCAACCCGTTCTGGGTGCCCGAACTCCGCGCCGGCAACGGCCGCGACAACACCGACGTCGCCGCCTACGTCTACAGCCGTCCGGGTGCTGAGGAATTCCTCGAGGGCTACCTCCCGGTCCTCACCGGGGTGGCCGAGGGCTACCTGCGTGAGGGCAAGCGGTTCATGCGGGTGGCCGTCGGATGCACCGGGGGCAAGCACCGGAGCGTCGCCATGTCCGAGGAGATCGTGCGACGCCTGACCGCCGAGGGGTACGACGCGCGTGCGGTCCATCGTGACCTGGGGCGGGAGTGATGGTCTCGGGGTTCGATCGAGCCCAATCGGCGGTCGCCTTCGGGGGCGGTCACGGGCTGCACGCCTCGTTGAGCGCGCTGCGCCGACTGGTCGACGACCTGACCGTCGACGACCTGACCGCGATCGTGACGGTGGCCGACAACGGCGGTTCCTCGGGGCGGCTGCGGGAGGAGTTCGACGTCCTGCCGCCCGGCGACCTCCGGATGGCGCTGGCCGCCCTGTGCGGAGCCGACGAGTGGGGCAGCACCTGGGCGGAGGTGCTACAGCACCGGTTCGCCGGCGAGGGGGAGATGCGCGGGCACAGTCTGGGCAACCTGCTGATCGTGGGTCTCTGGGAGCGGCTCGGAGACCACGTGGAGGCGTTGGACTGGGTGGGCCGACTGCTCGGCGCCAAGGGCCGGGTGCTCCCGATGGCGCTCACCCCGATGGACATCACCGCGCAGGTCCGTGGACTGGTGGCCGACGAGCCGGAGGCCCGGGTATCGGTGCGCGGCCAGGTGCAGGTCGCCACCACCGGAGGGCGGATCGAGTCGATCGCCCTTACCCCGCCCGACCCGGCCGCCGCCCCTGCGGCGCTGGCGGCGATCGCCGAGGCCGACTGGGTCTTCCTGGGGCCGGGGTCGTGGTTCACCTCGGTGATCCCGCACCTGATGGTTCCGGCCCTGCGCGCGGCCCTGGTCGAGACCCCGGCCCGGATCGTCGTGGTGCTCAACCTCTCCGAGCAGGCCGGTGAGACGCACGGTCTCGGTCCGGCCGAGCACCTTTCCGTCCTCCGAGCACACGCACCCGACCTGGCGGTGCACACCGTCATCGCCGACCGGAGCCACGTCGGCGAGCACCAGGTCGCCGCCCTGGAGGCGCTGACCACCTCCGCCGGCACGCGCCTCGTACTCGAGGACGTCGCCGCGTCGGACGGCTCACCGAGGCACGATCCGGCGAAACTGGCCAGCGTGTACGCCGCGGTCATGGAGACATGACTCACCACCCCTCCGATCCGGCGGGGACGGTTGCCCAGGGTTGTTGACGCTCGTGGGAGGATCGCTCGCATGGCGATGACGGGACAGGTGAAGGCCGAGCTCTCGAACACGCAGATCACCAAGACCTGCTGTCGAAAGTCAGAGGTGGCCACGACACTGCGCTTCGCCGGCGGATTGCACATCACCAACGGCAAGATCGTGATCGAGGCGGAGCTCGACACCGGGGCGGCCGCGCGTCGGCTCCGGCGCGACATCGCCGACGTCTACGGGCACACCTCGGACATCGTGATGGTGCAGGGCAACGGGATCCGCAAGGGCAGCCGCTACCTCGTCCGGGTGAGCAAGGAGGGTGAGGCGTTGGCCCGCCAGACCGGGCTCCTGGACGGGCGTGGGCGACCGGTGCGCGGTCTTCCACCGGCAGTCGTCTCCGGCGGCGCCTGCGACGCCGTGGCCGCGTGGCGGGGTGCGTTCCTCGCGCACGGTTCGTTGACCGAGCCCGGCCGATCCTCGGCCATGGAGGTGACCTGCCCGGGTTCGGAAGCGGCCCTGGCCCTGGTCGGGGTGGCCCGCCGCCTCGGCATCCAGGCGAAGGCGCGCGAGGTGCGCGGCGTGGACCGCGTCGTGATCCGTGACGGGGACGCCATCGGGCAGTTGCTCACCCGCCTCGGTGCCCACGAGTCCTTGATGGCCTGGGAAGAACGCCGGATGCGGCGCGAGGTCCGGGCCACCGCCAACCGCCTCGCCAACTTCGACGACGCGAACCTCCGGCGATCCGCACGAGCCGCTGTCGCCGCCGGCGCCCGCGTCGATCGAGCCCTCGAGATCCTCGGCGAGGAAGTGCCCGACCACCTCCGCCAGGCGGGCAACCTCCGACTCGAACACAAGCAGTCCTCGCTCGAGGAGCTCGGCCAACTGCACGACCCGGTGCTGACCAAGGACGCCATCGCCGGACGCATCCGCAGACTCCTCGCGATGGCCGACAAGCGTGCCGAGGAGCTCGGCATCCCCGATACCGAGGCATCTCTCACCGCCGACATGCTCGCCGACGACTGACGGTTCCTCTCGGCGCGAGCGTGTCGCCGCTCGGGGTGCGTGCAGAGACCAGGGTGCACCCGGCGACGCCACGCTGCCGCGCGAGTGCCCGGGCCAAGCCAGGGCGCACCCCGGCGACGCCACCCTGCGGCGCGAGTGCGTTGCTGGCTCCGGGGATCCTTCGTCGCCACCTTGCCGGGTTCTCTTGTCCTTCGCCGATCTTCGGCGGACAGTGGAGTCGGAGGTGGAGTGATGAAGGCGAACGTGGGGGACCGGTTGGTCGTCGAGGGACACACCGACTCGGAGCACCGGCACGAGGGCGAGGTGCTCGAGGTGCGGGGTGAGGATGGTGCGCCGCCGTACGTCGTGCGCTGGCAGGACGGTCACGAGGGGCTGACCTACCCCGGCCCCGACGCGCACGTGATGCCGCCGGAGTGACCCACCGGGGTCCGGCCGCCGGCGGTCGACCCGCCCTGCCTGTCCACGTGTTGGATCGTGCCAATTGCGCACCCCCTCGGTGGTGTGCGTGCCGGTAGTGTCGTCACCGCCAAGCACCGCCTTTCATCCGACAGAGCAGGAGCGAGCAGTGACCGTACGTGTAGGGATCAACGGGTTCGGACGGATCGGGCGAAACTTCTTCCGCGCAGTTCGCGCGTCAGGGCTCGATCTGGAGATCGTCGGCGTCAACGACCTCACCGACAACGCCTCCCTGGCCCACCTGCTGAAGTTCGACTCAGTCCTGGGCCGCCTGGATGCCGAGGTCGGTTCGACCGATGAGGCCCTGGTGGTCGGTGACCAGGAGATCCGGACCTTCGCCGAGCGCGATCCCGCGGCGTTGAAGTGGGGGGAGCTGGGGGTCGACGTCGTGGTCGAGTCCACCGGGTTCTTCACCGACGCCACCAAGGCGAAGGCGCACGTGGACGCGGGTGCGAAGAAGGTGATCATCTCCGCACCCGCGAAGAACGAGGACATCACGGTGGTGATGGGGGTCAACCACGAGCTGTACGACCCGGCGGCGCACACCGTCATCTCCAACGCCTCCTGCACCACCAACTGCCTCGCCCCGATGGCCAAGGCGCTGCACGACAGCATCGGCATCAACAAGGGCCTGATGACCACGGTGCACGCCTACACCGCCGACCAGAACCTCCAGGACAACATCCACCGCGACCTGCGCCGAGCGCGAGCCGCCGCGATCAACATCGTGCCCACCTCCACCGGAGCGGCGAAGGCGATCGGGCTGGTCCTGCCCGAGCTCAAGGGCAAGTTGGACGGCTACGCCCTGCGCGTGCCCACTCCCACCGGGTCGATGACGGACCTGACCTTCGAGGCCTCGCGGGAGACCTCGATCGAAGAGGTCAACGAAGCGGTCAGGGCCGCGGCCGACGGACGCATCCTGCGCTACTCCACCGACCCGATCGTCTCCAGCGACATCGTCACCGATCCCGCATCGTGCATCTTCGACGCACCGCTGACCAAGGTGATCGGCAATCAGGTGAAGGTCGCCGGCTGGTACGACAACGAGTGGGGCTACTCCAACCGTCTGGCGGACCTCATCACCTACGTCGGTGCCCGGCTCTGACAGACTCCGGGGCCATGGCCATCTACTCCGACCTCGGTGAGGTCGCCGGGAAGCGTGTTCTCGTCCGTTCCGACCTCAACGTCCCTCTCGACGGACGCACCATCACTGACGACGGTCGCATCCGGGCCAGCGTCCCGACCATCCGAGCCCTCGCCGAGGCGGGGGCCCGGGTGGTCGTGACCGCGCACCTCGGGCGGCCGAAGGGCGCACCCGAGGAGCGGTACAGCCTGGCACCGGTCGCCGAACGCCTCGGCGAGGTGCTCGGCCGCAAGGTCGCCTTCGCCACCGACACGGTGGGGGAGAGCGCCCGCGCCACCGTGGCCGGGCTCGGGGACGGCGAGGTCGCGCTGCTCGAGAACGTCCGGTTCAACCCGGGCGAGACGAGCAAGGACGCCGAGGAGCGGGGGGCCTTCGCCGACCAGCTCGCCGGGCTCGCGGACGCCTTCGTGTCCGACGGGTTCGGCGTCGTCCACCGCAAGCAGGCATCGGTCTACGACGTGGCGCAGCGCCTGCCGCACGCGATGGGTTCGCTGGTCGCCGCGGAGATCGACGTACTCCGCCGGCTCACCGAGTCACCGGAGCGGCCCTACGTCGTCGTCCTGGGCGGGTCGAAGGTCTCCGACAAGCTCGGGGTGATCGACAACCTGCTCGGCAAGGCCGACCGGCTGCTGATCGGGGGTGGCATGGTCTTCACCTTCCTCAAGGCCCAGGGACACGAGGTGGGTCAGAGCCTGCTCGAGGAGGACCAGCTCGACACCTGCCGGGCCTACCTCGCCCGCGCGGAGGAATCCGGCGTCGAGATCGTGCTCCCGACCGACGTGGTGGTCGACACCACCTTCCCGTCCGGGGAGCGGAAGCCGCAGCCGCGCGTCGTACCGGCCGACGCGATCCCGGCCGACGCGTTGGGGCTCGACATCGGGCCGACGTCGGGACAGGCCTTCGCCGCGGCGCTGGCCGAGGCGCGGACGGTGTTCTGGAACGGGCCGATGGGCGTTTTCGAGGTGCCCGAGTTCGCCGAGGGCACCCGGGCCGTTGCCGAGGGCCTCACCCGGATCGAGGGGCTGTCCGTGGTCGGCGGTGGTGATTCCGCCGCGGCGGTGCGCACCCTGGGCTTCGAGGAGTCCCAGTTCGGCCACATCTCCACCGGAGGTGGAGCGAGCCTCGAATATCTCGAGGGCAAGCAACTGCCCGGCATCACCGTCCTGGAGGGCTGAGAGATGGCGAAGCGACAGGCCAAGGCCCCGGTCGAGGGCCGGATCCCGCTGATGGCCGGCAACTGGAAGATGAACCTCAACCACCAAGAAGCGGTGGTACTGGTCCAGAAGCTCGCGTGGACGCTCTCCGACAAGCGCCATGACCGCACCCGTGCGGAGGTGGCGGTCTTCCCGCCGTACGTCGACATCCGGTCGGTCCAGACCCTGATCGACGGTGACGACCTCCCGATCGCGTTCGGCGCCCAGAACGTCTCGGTGCACGAGAGCGGTGCCTACACCGGCGAGGTCTCGGCGAGCATGCTGGCCAAGCTCGGCTGCTCGTACGTGATCGTCGGCCACTCCGAGCGCCGCGAGCACTACGGCGAGACCGACGAGTGGGTCGCGCTCAAGGCCCAGGTGGCACACCGGCACGGCATCATCCCGATCGTGTGCGTGGGCGAGGGACTCGCGGTCCGCAGGGAGGGCACGCACGTCGCGTTCACCACCGACCAGGTCAAGCGGTCCCTGGAGGGCCTCACCGCCGAGCAGGTGGCGCAGAGTGTGATCGCCTACGAACCGGTGTGGGCGATCGGCACCGGCGAGACCGCCACGCCCCTCGACGCCGAGGAGGTGTGCGCCGGGATCCGAAACCAGATCGACCGCACCTACGGCGGCGCCGCCGCGGAGTCCATCCGGATCCTGTACGGCGGCTCGGTCAAGGCCGGCAACGTCGCCGCGCTCATGCAGCAGCCCGATGTGGACGGTGCCCTGGTGGGCGGCGCGAGCCTCGATGTGGAGGAGTTCTCGGCGATCTGCCGCTACTACGAGATGCCAGTGATGTGATGTGGGTTCTGTGACGTAGGATTCACGATCGTGGAACTCTTCTTCACCATCATCCTGGTCATCGCCAGCCTGCTGATGATCCTGCTGGTCCTTCTGCACAAGGGCCGCGGCGGCGGCCTGTCCGACATGTTCGGCGGCGGGATGTCCAGCTCCCTGGGGGGATCGTCGGTGGCGGAACGGAACCTCGATCGATTCACGATCGGTGTCGGAGTCATCTGGTTCGCCGTCGTCGTCGCGCTGGGTCTGCTCAAGGCCTACTGACCCACATCTGAGAGGGGACACAGATCATGGCAGGCGGAGGGAACGCGATCCGGGGGAGCCGGATCGGCGCAGGACCGATGGGCGAGGTCGAGCGCGGCCAAGCGGCCCCGCGCAAGGCAGTCGAGTACTACTGCGGTCACGGGCACCGATCGGTGGTGACCTTCGCCGTGGAGGCGCAGGAGCCCGAGTCGTGGGATTGCCCCAAGTGCGGTCTCCCGGCGAGCACGGACGCGGCCAACCCGCCGCCCGCGCCCAAGGTGGAGCCCTACAAGACCCACCTGGCCTACGTGAAGGAGCGCCGCTCCGACGAGGAGGCCGCTCAGATCCTCGACGAGGCGGTCAAGCTCCTCCGTTCGCGGCGCAAGTCCGGCGACATCATCTTCTAGAGCCTCCACGCACACATCCCCGATCGAGTCGGCGTCCGCGGACGCCGGCTCGATCGGCGTTTCCGTGGTCCGGTGTTCTCTCCGACCTCGGGGACGAGACGGTCGAGTGGGGACTCATGGACTGTTGAGTGGTCCGTGGTGGACGGTCGAGTTGGGAGTTCCGGAGGCCCAGTCAACTGTCCGGAAGACGCAAGTCAACGGTCCGGGAGGCCTAGCTCAACGGTCCGGGAGGCCCGACTCAACGGTCCGGGAGGCCCAGCTCAACGGTCCGGGAGGCCCAGCTCAACGGTCCGGGAGGCCCAGCTCAACGGTCCGGGAGGCCCGACTCAACGGTCCGGGAGGCACAACTCAACGGTCCAGGAGGTCCGGGTCGACGGCGGGGGAGAGCGGTCAGAGGCGGGAGGCTGCGGCGCGGTCGAGGAACCAGACCGTCTCGTCGGTGCCGGTGACACCGGCGGCAGGGGTCTCGTGCACGTCGTCGCCGGCGAGGGCCGAGGCCACGGCACCGGCCTTGGCCTCGCCGCTGACCAGGAAGAACACCGTCCGGGAGCGACGGAGGGCCTCGAAGGTGAGGCTGATCCGCTGCGGGGGCGGCTTGGGTGAGTCCGAGACTCCCACTGCCACCTCGGAGACCACGTCGAGCTGGGGCGAACCGGGGAAGAGG
The DNA here is from genome assembly GCF_000422825.1 of Nocardioides insulae DSM 17944. Taxonomy (GTDB): domain Bacteria; phylum Actinomycetota; class Actinomycetes; order Propionibacteriales; family Nocardioidaceae; genus Nocardioides; species Nocardioides insulae. Next base: position 44,548 of record NZ_KE383929.1, read on the forward strand.
GAGGCGATGTGGCCGTCCGGACCGACCCCGAGCATGAGGATGTCGAAGTGCCCCTGGCCCTGCGAGCGCACCTCGGCGGCGTAGGTCGCCGCACCGGAGTCGACGTCGTGGGCGTCGGCGGTCGAGGGCATCGCATGGATCCGGTGCTCGGGTACCTCGAGCGCGTCGAGGAACGCTGCGCGGGCCTGGCCGGCATTGCGCTCCGGCGAGTCGGGTTCGACGAAACGCTCGTCACCGAACCAGAACTCCACCGCACCCCAGTCGACTCCGGAACCGTCGGCGAGGCGGGCGATCTCGCGGTGGACGGCATCGGCGATGGTGCCGCCGGTCAGGCCGACGTGCGGGACCAGCCCGGCCGCTTGGAGGTCCGCGATCCGATTCAGGACCTCGCCGGCGATGATGATGGCCAGTTCCTCGGGGGTCTCGTGGACCTCGATGAGCACATTGCTCACGGCGTCGTCTCCTTCAGCAGCGCCTGCACGGTGGCGGCGTAGATGTCGTCCTCGTCGAGTCGGCGCAGTTCCTCGGCCAGCAGTTCTGGCAGGGAGCGACGCTTGAGCGCGACCGGTCTGTCGGGATGTCCGGGGCTGGTGACGGTGGCCAACCGTCCGTCGGTACGCCGGATGCCGATCCGGCCGCGGTCGGTGTCGAGCACCACGTCGGTGAGGCCGGGACCGTCGGAGTCCGTCCGTTCGACCGGTACGCCGAGGCGGTCGCCGAGCCACGCGGCCAGGAGGTCCGCGCTGGGGTTGCCCGGCTCGCCGGTGACCTCGGCGGCGGTCACCGCACCGGCCGCGGGATGATCCAGCGAGGCCGCGAGCAGAGCCCGCCACGGGGTGAGTCGGGTCCAGGCGAGGTCGGTGTCGCCGGCGGTGTAGGCGCGACAGCGACCGGTGAGCGCGGCCAGGGGAGAACCGTGGCCTCCGGGGGCAGCAGCGTCGGTGATCCGGCGCCGGCCCAGCTGTCCCAGCGGGTCGGCGGCCGGCTCGGCGGGCGCCCGGTCGGGCCACCACACCGCCACCGGGGAGTCGGGCAGCAGCAGCGGGAGCACTACGGATTCGGCATGGCCGACGGCGGCACCGCTGAGCCGGATCAGGGCGTGCTCGCCGCCCCAGCCATCCCCGATCCCGACCTCAGCGTCGACCTGGGGCGGGCCGTCCGAGACACCTCGGATCACGCCCAGCACGCGGGCCGGGTGTTCCCGGGAGGCGGTGCGGGCCGCGGCCATGGCCTGGTCGGCCACGGACTCCTCCACCACCACGACCAGAGTCATCACCATCCCCATGGCGGGGCTGCCGGCCCGACGGCGGTTGCTCACGAACTCGGCCGCGATCTCGGCCGCATCGGTGTCGCGCAGGGTACTCACGGCCGCCTCCAGGTGCGGCCGTCGCGGGCCACCATCCGGTCCGCGGACTCCGGTCCCCAGGTGCCGGACACGTAGAGGTCCGGGCCGCCGCCGGCGGCGTCCTCGGCGGCCCAGTGCTCGAGCACCGGATCGAGGATCCGCCAGGAGAGTTCGACCTCCTCGTGGCGTGGGAACAGCGGCGGGTCGCCCAGCAGGACATCGAGGATCAGCCGCTCGTAGGCCTCGGGCGAGGATTCGGTGAAGGACCCGCCGTAGGCGAAGTCCATGGTCACGTCACGGATCTCGAGCTGGGTGCCGGGCACCTTGGCGCCGAAGCCCAGCGTCACACCCTCATCGGGCTGGACCCTGATCACCAGGGTGTTGTGGGTCAGTTCCTCGGTGGCGTGCGGACCGAAGGGCAGATGCGGGGCCCGTTTGAACACCACCGCCACCTCCGTGACCCGGCGCCCGAGCCGTTTGCCGGTGCGTAGATGGAACGGTACGCCGGCCCATCGGCGGGTGTCGACGAAGAGTTGTACGGCGGCGTACGTCTCGGTGGTGGAGGTCAGGCTGATGCCCTGCTCCTCGAGGAACCCGGGCACGCGCCGCCCACCGGCCCAGCCGGCGGCGTACTGACCGCGGGCGGCGCCCCGGGAGAGGTCATCGGGGAGCCGCACCGCGGAGAGGACCTTCTGCTTCTCCACCCGGAGCGCGCCGGCGTCGAAGGAGACCGGTTCCTCCATCGCGATCAGGGCCATCAGCTGGAGCAGATGGTTCTGGATGACGTCGCGGGCGGCACCGATGCCGTCGTAGTAGCCGGCCCGGCTGCCGATGCCGATGTCCTCGGCCATGGTGATCTGGACGTGGTCGACGTAGTGGCTGTTCCAGATCGGCTCGAACATCGCGTTCGCGAAGCGGATGGCCAGGATGTTCTGGACCGTCTCCTTACCCAGGTAGTGGTCGATCCGGAAGACCGAGCTCTCCGGGAAGACCCCCGCCAGGGTGTCGTTGAGCTCGCGGGCCGAGGCGAGGTCGTGGCCGAACGGCTTCTCCACCACCACCCGCCGCCAGGTGTCGCCCTCGGAGCGGGTCAGCCCGTGGTGCTGGAGCTGAGCCACGACCGTGCCGAACGCCGCCGGTGGGACGGCGAGGTAGAAGGCGTGATTGCCGCCGGTCCCGCGGGACCGGTCGAGTTCGCGAACGGTGTCGTGCAGCCGCTCGAAGGCCTCACCGTCGTCGAAGGAACCGGCCACGAACCGGAATCCCTCTGCGAGCTGGGCCCACACCTCCTCGCGGAACTCGGTGCGGGCATGCTCGCGGACCGCATCGTGCACGACCTGGGCGAAGTCCTGATCGTCCCAGTCGCGCCGGGCGAACCCGGTGAGCGAGAAGCCGGGCGGGAGGAGACCGCGATTGGCCAGGTCGTAGACCGCCGGTACGACCTTCTTCCGAGCCAGGTCGCCGGTCACGCCGAAGATGACCAGGCCGCACGGACCGGCGATCCGCGGGAGGCGGCGGTCGCGAGGGTCGCGCAGCGGGTTGGCAGTGCTCACGAGCGGTGCGCCCGGTAGTAGGCGAGCAGGGAACGGGTGGAGGGATCCTGCCGGGCGGTGACCTCGGCGTCGCCAGCGACCGCGGGTGCCAGCTGCTGGGCCAGCTGCTTGCCCAGCTCGACGCCCCACTGGTCGAAGCTGTCGATGCCCCACACCACGCCCTGGGTGAAGGTGAGGTGCTCGTAGAGGGCGATGAGCTGACCCAGCACGGCAGGGGTGAGGGCCGGGGCCATGATCGAGGTGGTGGGCCGGTTGCCGGTGAAGACCCTGGCCGGCACGATCTCCTCGGCGGTGCCCACGGCCCGCACCTCCTCCGCGCTCTTGCCGAAGGCCAGCGCTCGGGTCTGGGCGAAGAAGTTGGCCAGGAAGACCTCGTGGACGTCGGTCTCCCCGTCGCGCAGCGGGTAGCCGGGATTGGCGAACGCGATGAAGTCGGCCGGGATCAGCCGGGTGCCCTGATGGAGCAGTTGGTAGAAGGCGTGCTGCCCATTGGTGCCCGGCTCGCCCCAGAAGACCTCGCCGGTCGTGGTGGTCAGCGGGCTGCCGTCCCACCGCACGCCCTTGCCGTTGGACTCCATCGTCAGCTGCTGCAGGTACGCCGGGAACCGGTGCAGCAGCTGGGAGTAGGGGAGTACGGCGTGGGTCTGTGCGCCGAGGAAGTCGGCGTACCAGACGTTGAGCAGGCCCATCAGGATCGGCACGTTGTGCGCCAGGTCGGTGGTGCGGAAGTGCTCGTCGACCGCGTGCATGCCGGCGAGGAACTCGGCGAACCGCTCCGGCCCGATCGCGATCACCAGGGAGGTGCCGATCGCCGAGTCGACCGAGTAGCGCCCGCCCACCCAGTCCCAGAAGCCGAACGCGTTCGCGGGGTCGATACCGAACTCGGCCACCTTGTCCAGGGCCGTGGAGACCGCCACGAAGTGCTGGGCGACCGCCTTGGCAGCGTCGTCCCCTTCGGCCAGGGCCCCGGCGGCACGGAGTCCGTCGAGCAGCCAGGTGCGGGCGAGCCGGGCATTGGTGAGGGTCTCGAGGGTGCCGAAGGTCTTGCTGGAGACGATGAACAGCGTCGTCTCGGGGTCGAGCCCGGCCAGGGTTCTGGCGGAGTCGGTGGGGTCGATGTTGCTGATGAAGCGGCAGCTGAGCGCCGGATGGTGGTACGGCGCCAGCGCCTCGTAGGCCATCACCGGGCCGAGGTCGGAACCGCCGATCCCGATGTTGACCACGGTGCGGATGCGGCGTCCGGTGACGCCGGTCCAGGCCCCCGACCGCACCTCGTCCGCGAAGGCGTAGACCCGGTCCAGCACCTCGTGGACGCCGGCGACGACGTCCTCCCCGTCGAGGTCGACCCGGGTGCCGGCAGGCTGCCGCAGGGCCGTGTGGAGGACGGCGCGTCGCTCGGTGACGTTGATCGGCTCGCCGCGGAACATGGCGTCGCGCCGCTCGGTCAGCCCGACCTCGTCGGCCAGGGTGAGGAGCGCGGCCAGCACCGAGTCGTCGATCAGTCCCTTGGACAGGTCGACGTGGAGGTCGGCGGCGGCGAAGGTGTAGCGCTCGGCACGGCCGGGGTCGTGTTCGAACCAGGCGCGCAGGTCCGGTGAGAAGCTGTCCGCGAGTCGGCTGAGCCGGGCCCAGGACGCGGTGGCGGTGGCATCGACCGGAGCCGGGGTCACGACTCGGCGCCCGCCTGAGCCATCTGGTCGCGGACCGTGTCGACCAGTTCACGCCACGAGACCTTGAACTTGTCGACGCCTTCCTCCTCCAGGACGGCGAACACGTCGGCCAGGTCGATGCCGACGGCGGTGAGCCCGTCGAAGTCCTGCTGGGCCTCCCCGGCCCGCCCGGTCACCTGGTCGCCCTTCGCCTCGCCGTGGTCGGCGAACGCCTGCATCGTCTTCTCCGGCATGGTGTTGACCGTGTCGGCGACCACCAGGTCGGTGACGTACAACGTGTCGGGGTAGTCGGGGTTCTTCACCCCGGTGGAGGCCCACAGCGGGCGCTGCCGGTGCGCCCCTGCCGCCGCCAGGGCCTGCCAACGCTCGGAGGCCACCACCTCTTCGAACGCGGCGTAGGCGAGCCGGGCGTTGGCCACGCCGGCCTTGCCCCGCAGTGCGAGCGCCTCATCGGTGCCGATCGCTTCGAGCCGCTTGTCGATCTCGGTGTCGACACGGGAGACGAAGAAGGAGGCCACCGAGCCGATGGTGCTCAGGTCCAGGCCCTTCGCGCTGGCCTGCTCGAGGCCGGCCAGGTAGGCGTCCATCACCTGGCGGTAGCGCTCGGTGGAGAAGATCAGGGTGACGTTGACCGAGATGCCCGACCCGATCGCCGCGGTGATCGCAGGGAGACCCTCCAGGGTGGCCGGGATCTTGATCAGGGCGTTGGACCGGTGCACCGCACCCCACAGAGCATGGGCCGAGGCGATGGTCGCCTCGGTGTCGTTGGCCAGGGTCGGCTCCACCTCGATGGAGACCCGGCCGTCGTCGGCGCTGGCCGCGGCCACGGGGGCGAGGATGTCGCAGGCGTTGCGGACGTCCTCGGTGGTCAGTTCGAAGATGACCTCGTCGACGCTGCGACCGGCCGCGACCAGGTCGCGGACCTGGCCGTCGTACCGCTCGCCGTCGGAGATCGCGGCGGCGAAGATGGTGGGGTTGGTCGTGACACCCACCACCGAATCGTGCTTCACGAGGTCGGCCAGGTTGCCGGTCTCGATGCGTTCGCGGGACAGGTCGTCGAGCCAGATCGACACTCCGGCCTCGGCGAGGGCCTTCAAGCGGTCACTCATGTCGTTCCTCCGGTCTGTGGAGTACATCTCTGCGCGATTTCGGGTGGTACGCCGCCCGCCGTCCGGTCAGGACGACGGGCGGCACTTGTCACTGGCGGATCACCGGCCGGTCATCGGCGGCATCACCGGGCCGCAGCGGAGGCCGCCGCGATGCTGTCCTTGGCGGCCTGGGCCACCGCCTCGGCGGTGATGCCGAACTCCTGGAAGATCCGGGCCCCGGACGCCGAGGCGCCGTAGTGCTCGATCGAGACGGAGCGGCCGGCGTCGCCGACGTACTCGCGCCACCCCAACCTGAGGCCGGCCTCGACCGAGACCCGGGCCTTGACCGTCGGCGGGAGCACCTGGTCCCGGTAGGCCTGGTGCTGCTCCTCGAACCACTCCACGCACGGCATCGAGACGACGCGTGCGCGGATGCCCTCGGCCGCGAGCTGGGTGCGCGCGGCCACCGCCAACTGGACCTCGGAGCCGGTGCCGATGAGGACGACGTCGGGCTCTCCGTCCTCGGCGTCCAGCAGCACGTAACCGCCCTTCTCGACACCGTCGGTGCTCGCCCAGTGCTCACCGGACTCGTCGGTGCCGCGGGGGAAGGTGGGCACCGCCTGCCGGCTCAGGATGAGGCCGGTGGGCCGGTCGTGCTCGAGCGCGGCGAGCCAGGCGGCGGCGGTCTCGTTGGCGTCGGCCGGGCGGACCACGTCGAGCCCGGGGATCGCTCGCAACGCCCACAGGTGCTCGATCGGCTGGTGGGTCGGTCCGTCCTCGCCCAGTCCGACCGAGTCATGGGTCCAGACGTAGACCACCGGCGCCTTCATCAGCGCCCCGACCCGCACCGAACCACGCATGTAGTCGGAGAAGGTGAGGAAGGTGCCGCCGAAGACCCGGGTGAGGCCGTGCACGGCGATGCCGTTCATCACCGCACCCATACCGTGCTCGCGGATGCCGAAGTGCAGCACCCGGCCGTGCAGCGGGTCCCCGCTCCACTCGCCGGTCGAGCGGCTCTCCGGGATGAAGGAGGGCACCCCGTTGATGGTGGTGTTGTTGGAGCCGGCGAGGTCGGCCGAGCCGCCCCACAACTCCGGCATGACCGGTGCGATCGCGTTGATCACCTTGCCCGAGGCGGCCCGGGTGGCCACTCCCTTGGCGTCCGGCTCGAAGACCGGGAGCGCGTCGGCCAGCCCGGTGGGAAGGGTGCGGCGGCGCAGCCGGTGCAGCAGCGCGGCCCGCTCGGGCTGTTCGGCCGCCCAGGCGTCGTACCGGTCCTCCCACTCGGCGGCCAGGGCCTTGCCGCGGGCGATCAGGCCGCGGGTGTGCTCGAGCACCCGCTGCGGCACCTCGAAGTGGGCCTCCGGGTCGAAGCCGAGCACCTTCTTGGTCGCCGCGACCTCGTCCTCGCCCAGCGCGCTGCCGTGCGACTGCTCGGTGTTCTGCGCGTTGGGGGCCGGCCAGGCGATCACCGTGTGCAGGACGATGAGGGAGGGGCGGTCGGTGACCTGCTCCGCCGACCGCACCGCCGCGTGCAGGGCGTGGACGTCCTCGTGGTAGTCGCCGCCGTCGTAGGCCGAGCCGGAGTCGGTCCAGTCGACGGTCTGGACGTGCCAGCCGTAGGCCTCGTACCGCTTCGCGACGTCCTCGGAGAAGGCGACGTCGGTGTGGCCCTCGATGGAGATCCGGTTGGCGTCGTAGATCACGGTGAGGTTGCCGAGCTGCTGGGTGCCCGCGATCGAGGACGCCTCACCGGAGACGCCCTCCTGGAGGTCGCCGTCGGAGCACAGGGCGTAGATGTGGCGGTCGAAGAGGGACTCGCCGGCCGGAGCGTCGGGGTCGAGCAGTCCGCGCTCGCGACGGGCCGCCATCGCCATGCCCACGGCATTGGCGACGCCCTGGCCGAGCGGCCCGGTGGTCACCTCGATCCCGGAGGTGTGGCCGTACTCGGGGTGGCCGGGGGTCTTGCTGCCCCAGGTGCGCAGCGCCTTGAGGTCATCCAACTCCACTCCGAACCCGCCGAGGTAGAGCTGGATGTACTGGGTGATCGAGCTGTGGCCGCAGGAGAGCACGAAGCGGTCGCGACCGATCCACTCCGGATCGGCGGGGTGGTGCCGCATGACCTTCTGGAACACGAGGTACGCCGCCGGCGCGAGGCTCATCGCGGTGCCGGGGTGACCGTTGCCGACCTTCTGGACGGAGTCCATGGCGAGGACACGGATGGTGTCCACCGCCAACTGGTCGGTTTCGGTCCACTCGAGGTCTGGGGTGTCTGGCACGAGGTTCCTCTCGCTCACGGATGCGATGTGAGCCTTCACACGGAGTTGAGGCGCACGGTTGTACGGCCGGTGGGCGCACCCGACCGACGGGCCGAATGCTGATGACGAGCCTACCCACCATGGGCGTTAGACTCACCCGGTGACCTACGTCGGCCAGCAAGTTCCGGATGTCGAGGCATCCGACCCGACCCGGGCGACCTTCAAGGACGTGGTGGCCGCCTACGTCGGGCTCACCAAGCCCCGGGTGATGGAGCTTCTGCTCCTGACCACCGTGCCGGTGATGTTCATCGCCGAGAAGGGCATCCCCGACCTCGGCCTGGTGATCGCGACCGTGCTCGGCGGGATGTGCTCCGCCGGATCCGCCTCGGTGTTCAACTGTGTCTACGACCGTGACATCGACGAGCAGATGCGACGCACCCGACGGCGCGCGCTCCCGCGCCACATCGTGACCCCGACCGCGGCGCTGGTCTTCGGCGGCGTCCTCGCGGTGCTCTCCACCGTCATCCTGGCGGTGTGGGTCAACTGGCTCTCCGCCGCGCTGGCCGTGACCGCGAACGCGTTCTACGTCTTCGTCTACACCATGCTGCTCAAGCGGCGCACCACGCAGAACATCGTGTGGGGCGGCCTCGCGGGCGGCTTCCCGGCGATGATCGGCTGGACGGCGGTCACCGGCTCGCTCGACTGGGCGCCGTTCATCCTGCTGATGGTGGTCTTCTTCTGGACGCCCCCGCATACCTGGGCGCTCGCACTGCGCTACCGCGAGGACTATGCGAACGTCGATGTCCCCATGCTCCCGGTGGTCAAGCCGGCCAGGAGTGTTGGGCGCCAGATCGTCGTCTACACCTGGGTCACGGTCGCCACCTCGCTGTTGCTGTGGCCGGCCGTCGACACCGGCTGGTTCTATCCCGCGGTGGCGGTGATCCTCGGCGCGGTGTTCATCGTGCAGGCCCACCGGCTCTACGCCCGCGCCAAGACATCGGAGGACCTGTCGGTCCTCCAGCCGATGCAGCTGTTCCACAGCAGCAACCTCTACCTCGCCCTGCTGTTCGTCGCGGTCGCTCTCGACCCGCTCTTCTGATCCGTCGCGGTCCTCGACCCGCTCATCCGAGCAGCGGGGGACACCGACCCACTCGGAGGACGGCGCGAGCACGTCGCGAGGGCGACGGCACGACGCTGGCTCCCGATCGGCGCCCCGACGCACGGTCCTCGGGGAGCATTCTCCGCACGGGGTCGGTGGATCGGCTGCTGCTCACCGTGATCGGTGGACGGCGCTGCGCCCGGTTCGGAGACCTTCGAGGCCGTGCAGGCCGGGGTGGCGCGATCGGCCGGGCTCGCCTGCGCAGATCAGGCCAGCGGGGCAAGGTCACGGCGGTATTCCAGGGGCGAGGAGCTCGTCCCCGAGTAGGTACCCGAGCCGACCCCTGCTGAAACCCGAGCGTCGCGGGTGAGCCCGCGGACGGCTCAGCCGCGGGACCGGGCCCGAGTGGTGAGCAGCAGCCAGGTGATCGCGGCCGACGTGAGTGCGGCGCCCAGCATGTGCAGGCCGACCAGCACCGCCGGCAGACCGGTGAAGTACTGGACGTAGCCGATCACGCCCTGGAGGAGTTCGACGCCCAGGAGCAGCAGCGCGGCCGAGGTCACCAGCCGCAGCCGCATCCGCCGGGCGAGGACGATCGCGACCACGGTGAGCGCGACCAGCGCGTAGACGGACAGAGCATGGACGCGGGAGACGACCTCGGGGTCCAGTCCGGTCCGATGCGAATCGAGGTCCCCGGAGTGCGGACCGGAACCCGTCACGACGGTGCCGAGCCAGAGCACGACCCAGCCCACGACGAAGGTCAGCAGGCCGGTCACGCGCAGCGAGGAGCCGGCCGCCGGCCGCTCGGGACCGCGCAGGACGTCGAGCAGCAGCACACAGACACCGACCATCGCCATCGAACAGAGCAGATGCAGGGCGACGACGTACGGATTGAGGTCGGTGAGCACCGTGATCCCGCCGATGACCGCCTGCATGGGGATGCCCAGCGCGATGATGGTGGTGAGCACCAGCGGACGCCGGTCCACCGAGCCGCCGGACCGGCGCTGCGCACGGACGACGAGCAGGGCCAGCACCCAGCAGCCGATGGCGATCGCGGCGAGCACGAAGGTGAGCAGCCGGTTGCCGAACTCGATGACGCCGTGCCAGCCGAGCGCCCCGTGGGCGACGTAGGAGCCCTCCGAGCACTGCGGCCAGGTCGGGCAGCCGAGGCCGGAACCGGTCAGCCGGACCACGCCGCCGGTGACGATGATGCCGATGTTGGCGACCAGGTTGGCCACGGCGGTCCACCACAACCAGCGACCCAGGCGGGTCGTGCGGGAGGGGAGCGGTGCGGTCTGGGTCATTCCCACTTGAAGGTCCTTGCGGTGAGTCCGGTGCCGATCACTGCCCAACAGGCGAGCACCCCGAGGTCGCGCCAGGCGATGCCGCCGTCGACCAGGGCGGTGCGCATCGCCTCGCCCAGCGCCCCCGACGGCAGCCACTGGGCCAGGGCACCGATGGCATCGCCGTACACGGAGGCGGGGAGGACGACGGCGCCGCCGGCCAGCAGGAGCAGGTAGATGAGGTTGGCCGCGGCCAGGGTCGCTTCGGCTCGCAGGACGCCGGCCACGAAGAGTCCGAGGGCGGCGAACGCGGCGGTGCCGAGCAGGATCGCGAGCATCAGCCCGATCGCCCCGGGTGCGGGTGTCCAGCCGAGCAGTTGGCCGACGCCGCCGATGACGAACAGTTGGACCAGTTCGACGGCGAAGAGGGCCAGCACCTTGCCGGCCAGCAGCCCGGTGCGGGGCAGGGGAGAGGCGCCCAGCCGTTTGATCACGCCGTACCGGCGCTCGAAGCCGGTGGCGATCGCGAGCGAGGTGAAGGAGGTCGACATCACCGCCAGGGCGAGGACGCCGGGGGTGAGCAGGTCGACGAGGGGTCCGTCGATGTCGAGGCCGAGATGGGCGCCGCCCTTGACGCCGCCGATCAGGACCACGACCGGGATCACCAGGGCGAGCAGCAACTGCTCGCCGTTGCGCAGCATCAGCCGCGCCTCCATCGAGGCCTGCGCCAGGATCTGGCGGCCCAGGGGAGCGCTGCCGGGGCGCGGGCTGAAGTCGAGCGCGCGCGTCGGCGCGGAGGAGGTGGGGGACTCAGTCACGGCTGAGCTCCCGCCCGGTGAGTTCCACGAAGACGTCCTCCAGACTGCGTCGGCCGAGGGTGAGCGACTCGGGGAGCACGTCGTGCTCCTCGCACCATCGCGAGACCCGGGCCAGGGTGCTGCCGTCGGCCGGACCGGTGACCACCAGGCTGCGGGCGTCGAGCTGGGTCACCTCGATCCCCCGGCCGAGCACGGCCCGCAGGCTCTCCGGTGCCCCCGGCGGGAACGGGCGGGTGACCACGAGCCGGATGGTGGCGGTGGCTCCGCCGCGGGTGAGCTCGAGGGGGGAGCCCGAGGCGATCAGCCGGCCGTGGTCGATGATCTGGACCAGATCGGCGAGCTGCTCGGCCTCCTCCAGGTAGTGCGTGGTGAGGACGACGGTGACGCCGTGGTCGCGCAGTTCGCGCAGCAGCGCCCAGGTGGTGCGCCGCGCCTGGACGTCCATCCCGGCCGTCGGTTCGTCGACGAAGACGATCTCGGGACGGCCGACGACGGCCATCGCCAGGCCGAGTCGCTGTTGCTGGCCGCCGGAGAGACGGCGGTACGGCGTCCGCCCGCACTCGCCCAGCCCGAGCCGCTCGGCCAGCAGATCGACGTCGAGCGGGTGGGCGTGCAGTCGAGCCACGTGGTGGAGCATCTCCATCGCCCGCGCGCCGCTCCAGGCGCCGCTGCCCTGGAGCATCACGCCGATCCGGGGGAGGAGTTGCTGGCGCTGGCGGACGGGGTCCAGGCCGAGCACCCGCACCTTGCCCTGGTGCGGCTTGCGGTAGCCCTCGCAGGTCTCCAGCGTGGTGGTCTTGCCGGCGCCATTGGGGCCGAGCACCGCGGTGACGCTGTGCCGCGGGACGGTCAGGGAGAGGTCGTCGACGGCGACCTTCTCGCCGTACCTCATCACCAGGCCGTCGATCTCGACGGCCGGTGGCACCGATGTTGACACCGCCTCAGTCTAGGCAGGGATGCCCGCCACGCCCTCCTTGCGGAGGCCCGGTGTGACGGGTCTCGCACCGGGCTCGCGCGGGCTCCGGCCGGGGTTCGGACTCAGCCGCCGGGGCCCCCGCCCGGAGCCCGACCGTGCCCGACCCCGGGACCGTCGTCCCGGGGTCGACGATGCTCACACCTCGGCGCTCTGGCTGACCGAGGCCCCCTCCGAGTCGAACGGGATCCGGTCGAAGGCCGCCGGCGGGTCCCGCCACAGGTCGGGCAGGGTGCCCGCTCGGGCCGCCTCGACGGCACGCCAGACCCGCTCGGGAGTGCACGGCAGGTCGATATGGCGGACGCCGAGATGGCTGACGGCGTCGACGACGGCGTTCTGCACCGCCGGCGTCGAACCGATCGTCGCGGACTCGCCGATGCCCTTGGCACCGAGCGGGTTCAGCTGCGTCGGGGTCTCGGTGTTGAGGGCGTCGTAGTAGATCGCGTCGGCGGCGGTGGGGATGGCGTAGTCGGCGAAGGTCGAGGTGAGCGGGGTGCCCTCGGTGTCGTACTGGAAGTGCTCCCACAGCGCCTGCGACATGCCCTGGAGGGCCCCGCCGTGCTGTTGACCGCGCACCAGCAGCGGGTTCAGCACCCGCCCGCAGTCGTCGACCATGACCATCCGGAGAGGGGTGACGAAACCGGTCTCGACGTCGACCTCCACGACCGCGACGTGCGCACCGAAGGGGAAGGTCGCGGCCCCCGCGGTGAAGTCGTCGAACTCGTGGAGCGGGGTGCCCTCCGCGGCCGCGGCCGCCGCGATCTCGGCCCACCCCACGCTGGCCTCGGGCACACCCCGCACGGCCAACCCGGCGCCGCCGGGCTCGATGTCCTCGACGCCGGCCTCGAGGAGGCGGGCCGCGATCTCGCGGGCCCGGGCCAGCACCTTCTCCGCAGCCCGGCTGACGGCACTCCCGCCCAGTTGCAGCGAGCGGGAACCGCCGGTGCCGCCTCCCGAACGCACCTGGGCCGTGTCGGACTGGATGAAGTCGATCCGGTCCATCGGCAGGCCGAGCCGATCCGCCACGATCATCGAGTACGACGTGGCGTGCCCCTGGCCGTGGGCCGAGGTGCCGGCCTTCACGGTCGCCCGGCCCTCCTCGTCCAGCTCGACCGAGGCGAACTCGCTGCCGCCGAACCCGGTGATCTCGATGTAGGTGGAGATGCCGATGCCGAGCTGTCGTGGGTCGTTGCGGCGGCGTCGCTCGGCCTGCTCGGCGCGGAGCTCGTCCACCCCGGCGACCCGCAGCGCCTCGTCCAGGGCGAGGTCGAAGTCGGCGACATCGTAGGTGGCGCCGGTGACGGTCGTGAAGGGGAACTCATCGCGCGCGATGAAGTTGCGCCGACGGATCTCCTCCGGGGCGAGCCCGGTCTCCGCGGCCGCCACGTCCATCAGCCGCTCGATCAGCGCCGCTGCCTCCGGCCTCCCCGCTCCGCGGAACGCGCCGGTCGGTGCGGTGTTGGTCAGCGCCGCGATCCCGGCATAGGTGAGTCGCGGGACGGCGTACGCGCCCGAGGTCATCATGTGGGTCAGGCCCAGCACGAACCCGCCGCCGAACCCGCCGTAGGCGCCGGCGTCGCCGACCAGACGCAGCCGCACGCCGAGGATCCGGCCCTCGGCGTCGAGACCCATCTCGGCGTACTGCACCTGGCCGCGGCTCTGCATCGAGATCATCGCCTCGCTGCGGGTCTCGGCCCACTTGACGGGCGCGCCGAGGGCCCGGGCGGCCGCGACCACGGCGCAGTGTTCGGTGGTGGCGCCCGCCTTGCCGCCGAAGGCGCCGCCGACGTGGGGAGCCACCACTCGAACGCGCGCCGGGTCGAGCCCGGCGAAGCCGGCGAGGATGTCGCGCGCCTGATGGGGGTGCTGGGTGCCCAAGGTGACCTCGAGGTCGTGATCGGCCCCGGCATGCTCCCCGGGACGGACCAGGATCACGTGCGGTTCCATCGGCGACGAAGCCACCCGCTGGTTCTCGAACCGCGCCCGGACCACGTGGGCGGCGCCCTCCCACGGGTCCTCGCCGATGTCATCGCTCTTGCGCGAGCCGGCGATGTTGCTGCCGAGCACCGGGAACTGGAGCGATGCCTCCTCCTCCAGGGCTGCTTCCATGTCGGCCGCCACGGGCAGCGGCTCGAAGTCGGCGTAGACCAACTCCGCGGCGTCCACCGCCTGGGCGCGGGTCTCGGCCACCACCAGGGCGACGGGATCGCCGACGTAGCGGGCCACGTCGCCGGTGAGCGCGCCGCGCTCGATCCGGGGATTGAGCGCGGCGAAGGGAGGCACCGTCAGGTCCGCGAAGTCGGCGGCGGTGAAGACACCGACGACTCCCGGCGCCGCCTTCGCCTCGTCGAGCTCGATCCCGGTCAGTCGGGCGTGCGCGAACGTGCTGCGTACGAACACCGCGTGCAGGACGCCGGGTGATCGGTCGTTGTCGGTGAAGGTGGACCGGCCGACCAGCAGGTCGGGGTCCTCCACGCGGTGGACGGTTGTTCCCAAGATCGAGCCCGGCATGACGCTCCTGTCAACGCATCGGAGACACGTGAGTCGACGTACGGTTCTGACGCTCGTCAGACTAGGGGGTCGGAGCCGTCCCGTGGGGCAGGTCACACGGGCGGTGGAGGTTAGGTCAACCTTGCTTGAATGACGGTTTCGAATAACGGCACACTGGCGTTGTGAAATTCGACGAGCAGCCCCAGCGTGCCCTTTCCGGGCACGAGGGTGACGAGCCCACGCGTCAGCGCGTGGCTCGGTCCCTGCTCGTCGACGGCCCGTCCACCGCCGCCGAGCTCGCCGATCGTCTCGAGCTCACTCCGGCAGCGGTGCGTCGTCATCTCGACCAGCTCGTGGAGATGGGTACGGCGGAGGCCCGGAGTCCGCGTCCCGGTGCCCATCGCGGCCGCGGGCGACCGGCCAAGGTCTTCGTGCTGACCGACGCCGGCCGGGACAGCTTCGATCAGCAGTACGACGACCTCGCCGTGCAGGCGATGCGGTTCCTGGCCGAGACCGGCGGCGAGCAGGCCGTCCGGGAATTCGCGCACCGGCGCGCGTTGTTCATCAAGCAGGGCTTCGAGAAGGTGTCTGCCGCTTCGCCCGAACTCTCGCCGGCACAGGTGCTGGCGCAGGTGTTCAGCGACAACGGCTACGCCGCCTCGGTGACCCAGCTTCCGGTCGTGGGGGAGCAGTTGTGCCAACAGCACTGCCCGGTCTCCCACGTCGCCCACGAGTTCCCACAGCTTTGTGAGGCCGAGACGGCCGCGATCGGGGAGGTCCTGGGCACCCACGTCCAGCGGCTGGCCACGATCGCGCATGGGGACGGGGTGTGCACCACCTGCATCCCCGACCCGGCGCACGCCCTGGATCAGCAGGCCGATCCGGGCACCGGGACCCTCGGCAGGGCCGGAGCAGCTTCGCTCACCGAACACGAGAAGTCACCCCACCAAGAGAAGGAGCGGGTCAGCCAGTCATGACCTCCATCACTGAGCCTGATGGCTCGAAGATCGAGCAGCTCAACCCCGAGCTGAAGGGGATCGGCCGTTACGAGTTCGGTTGGTCCGACCCCGACGTGGCCGGTGCCGGTGCCGAGCGTGGCCTCAACGAGCACGTCGTGCGCGACATCTCGGCCAAGAAGGACGAGCCCGCCTGGATGCTCGACCTGCGACTGAAGGGCCTCAAGCTCTTCGGTCGCAAGCCGATGCCGACCTGGGGTTCGGACCTGTCGGGCATCGACTTCGACAACATCAAGTACTTCGTCCGGTCCACCGAGAAGCAGGCCCAGTCCTGGGAGGACCTGCCCGAGGACATCAAGAACACCTACGACAAGCTCGGCATCCCGGAGGCGGAGAAGCAGCGCCTGGTCGCCGGCGTCGCGGCCCAGTACGAGTCGGAGGTCGTCTACCACCAGATCCGCGAGGACCTGGAGGAGCAGGGCGTCATCTTCCTCGACACCGACACCGCGCTCAAGGAGCACCCGGAGCTGTTCCAGGAGTACTTCGGCACGGTCATCCCGGTGGGCGACAACAAGTTCGCGGCGCTCAACACCTCGGTGTGGTCCGGCGGCTCGTTCATCTACGTGCCCAAGGGCGTCCACGTCGACATCCCGCTGCAGGCCTACTTCCGGATCAACACCGAGAACATGGGCCAGTTCGAGCGCACCCTCATCATCGTCGACGAGGACGCCTACGTGCACTACGTCGAGGGCTGCACCGCGCCGATCTACAGCTCCGACTCGCTGCACTCGGCGGTGGTCGAGATCATCGTGAAGAAGGGCGGCCGTTGCCGCTACACGACCATCCAGAACTGGTCCAACAACGTCTACAACCTGGTCACCAAGCGCGCCACCTGCGATGAGGGCGCGACCATGGAGTGGGTCGACGGCAACATCGGCTCCAAGGTGACCATGAAGTACCCCGCCGTCTACCTGATGGGCGAGCACGCCAAGGGCGAGACCCTGTCGATCGCCTTCTCCGGCGAGGGGCAGCACCAGGACGCCGGCGCCAAGATGGTGCACGCCGCGCCGCACACCTCGTCCTCGATCCTGAGCAAGTCGGTGGCTCGCGGCGGTGGCCGCACCTCCTACCGCGGGCTGATCCAGGTCAACGAGGGCGCCCACGGCTCGAAGTCGAACGTGCTCTGCGACGCGCTGCTGGTCGACCAGATCTCGCGCTCGGACACCTACCCCTACGTCGACATCCGCGAGGACGACGTGTCGATGGGTCACGAGGCGAGCGTCTCGAAGGTCTCCGACGACCAGCTCTTCTACCTGATGTCCCGCGGCATGGCCGAGGACGAGGCGATGGCGATGATCGTGCGGGGCTTCGTGGAGCCCATCGCGAAGGAGCTCCCGATGGAGTACGCCCTCGAGCTCAATCGACTCATTGAACTGCAGATGGAAGGAGCCGTGGGGTGACCGCGGTGGCACAGAACCTGGCTGAGGCACTCGAGCAGGACTCGGTGGAGTCGCATCTCCACCCGCAGGGGTCCTTCGACCTCGAGGACCACGCCGTCCCGTCCGGTCTCGAGGAGATCTGGCGATTCACTCCGCTCAAGCGGCTCCGGGGCCTGCACCAGGACGCTCCGTTCGCGGACGGCGCGGTGAAGGTCGAGACCGAGCTCGCCGACGGCGTGGTCGTCGAGGCTCTGCCGGTCGACTCGCCGTACCGCGGGCTGTCCGGGCTCGTCCCGACTGACCGGGTCTCGGCCCGGGCCTGGGCCGCGGCGACCGGCGCGACCCTCGTGCGGGTGCCCGCCGAGGCGGTCGTGGACGGCGCGACCGTGCTCCGCCACCACGGCACCGGTAGCGAGATCGCCAGCGCCGGACACATCGTGATCGTCGCGGAGAAGTTCTCCAAGGCGACGGTGGTGCTGGCCTTCGACGGCACCGCCACCGTGGCCGACAACATCGAGATCGTCCTCGAGGACGGCGCCGACCTGACCGTCGTCTCGCTGCAGGACTGGGCCGACGACGCCGTCCATCACTCCACCCAGCACGCGCGGATCGGCCGCGACGCGACGCTCAAGCACGTTGCGGTCTCCTTCGGCGGCGACGTGGTGCGCCACGACGCCACCGCGGAGTACGCCGGTCCCGGCGGCTCCGTGGAGATGCTCGGCATGTACTTCGCCGACGAGGGTCAGCACATCGAGCACCGGCTCTTCGTGGACCACAACGCCCCCAAGACGAGCTCGAACGTGGTCTACAAGGGCGCGCTGCAGGGCGAGGGGTCGCACGCGGTCTGGATCGGCAACGTCTTGATCCGCAAGGTCGCCGAGGGCATCGAGACCTACGAGGAGAACCGCAACCTCGTCCTCACCGACGGCTGCCAGGCCGACTCGGTCCCCAACCTGGAGATCGAGACCGGCGAGATCGAGGGGGCCGGGCACGCCTCGGCCACCGGCCGCTTCGACGACAACCAGCTCTTCTACCTGCGCTCGCGCGGGGTCCCCGAGGACGAGGCCCGTCGGCTGGTCGTGCACGGCTTCTTCAACGACCTGATCCGCAAGATCAACGTCCCCGAACTCGAGGCCAAGCTGGTCGAGACGGTCGAGGCGGAGCTGGCCAAGAACGTGCTCAAGGCGTTCGCGTCCGCCGACGCCCCGGCAGAGCAGGGCTGAGGATGGCCTTCGAGAAGGTCGCAGCGCTCACCGAGCTCCGCACGGACGAGGCACTCGCGGTCACCGTGGGCGCCTACGACGTCGCGATCGCCCGCCACGGCGACGACGTCTACGCCCTCCAGGATCTGTGCAGCCACGCCGCGGTCGCCCTCAGCGAGGGCGACGTCGAGGAGTGCCAGATCGAATGCTGGATGCACGGCTCGTGCTTCGACCTGCGCACCGGCAAACCCACCGGCCTCCCGGCCACCGAACCAGTCGCAACCTTCCCCGTCGAGGTCCGCACCAACCCCGACGGCGAGCGCGACATCTATGTCGACACCACCATGACGTTGAACGGAGTCACCCCCTCATGAGCAAGCTGGAGATCAAGGACCTCAAGGTCTCGGTCGAGACCGAGGACGGTCCCAAGGAGATCCTCAAGGGCGTCACCCTGAGCATCGGTGACGGCGAGACGCACGCGATCATGGGCCCCAACGGGTCGGGCAAGTCCACCCTCGCCTACTCGGTCGCGGGTCACCCGAAGTACACCATCACCGAGGGCAGCGTGCTGCTCGACGGCGAGGACGTCCTCGCGATGTCGGTCGACGAGCGCGCCCGGGCCGGCCTCTTCCTGGCCATGCAGTACCCCGTGGAGGTGCCGGGCGTCTCGGTCTCCAACTTCCTGCGCACCGCCAAGACCGCCATCGACGGCGAGGCCCCCAAGCTGCGTACCTGGGTCAAGGAGGTCAACGGCGCCCTGGACCGGATGACCCTCGACCCGTCCTTCTCCCAGCGCTCGGTCAACGAGGGCTTCTCCGGCGGTGAGAAGAAGCGGCACGAGATGGCCCAGTTGGACCTCCTCGACCCCAAGGTCGCGATCCTCGACGAGACCGACTCCGGTCTCGACATCGACGCGCTCAAGATCGTCTCCGAGGGCATCAACCACTTCCGTGCGCGGGAGGGCAAGGGCGTCCTGCTGATCACGCACTACACCCGCATCCTGCGCTACGTGCAGCCCGACGTCGTGCACGTCTTCGTCGACGGCCGGGTAGCCGAGTCCGGCGGTGCCGAGTTGGCCGAGGAGCTCGAGGCGAACGGCTACGACCGCTTCGTCAAGGCTGCCGCCTCGGCCTGACCGGCGACGGCGTCCTGGACGCCGGCCGCGACGACGTACCGCACACCGAAAGGAAGAACCCATGGTGGAGCTACCGGGCCTGCTGCCCGAACTCGAGGTTGTCCGCAAGGACTTCCCCATCCTCGAGCGCTCGCTGGCCGGCGGCCTGCCGCTGGTCTATCTCGACTCGGCCAACACCTCGCAGAAGCCGCAGATCGTGATCGACACCATGGTCGACCACCTCGAACGGCACAACGCCAACGTCGCGCGCGCCATGCACCAGCTCGGTGCCGAGGCGTCGGCGGCGTTCGAGGAGGCCCGGGACACCGTCGCGGCGTTCCTCGGAGCGCCGAGCCGCGATGAGGTGATCTTCACCAAGAACGCCTCCGAGGCGCTCAACCTGGTGGCCAACACGCTGGCCTGGGCGAAGGGCGACCGGAAGATCGGCGAGGGCGACGTGGTGGTCACGACCGAGATGGAGCACCACTCCAACATCGTGCCGTGGCAACTGCTCACCGAGCGCACCGGGGCGACCCTGCGCTGGTTCGGCCTGACCGACGACGGGTTGCTCGACCTGTCGAACATCGACGAGTTGATCACCGAGCGCACCAAGGTGGTGACCTTCACCTGGGTCTCCAACATGCTGGGCACGATCAACCCGGTCGCCGAGATCACCCGGCGGGCGCACGAGGTCGGCGCGCTGGTCGTGGTGGACGCCTCCCAGGCCGCCCCGCAGTTGCCGATCGATCTGGCCGGCATGCCGGAGACCGACCGCCCCGACCTGTTGGTCTTCACCGGCCACAAGACGGTCGGTCCGACGGGGATCGGTGTGCTCTGGGGACGCCGAGAGGTGCTCGAGGCCCTGCCCCCGTTCCTGGGCGGCGGCGAGATGATCGAGACCGTCCGGATGGAGGGGTCGACCTACGCCGGCATCCCGCACAAGTTCGAGGCCGGCACCCCGCCGATCGTGGAGGCCGTCGGGCTCGGTGCGGCGCTGACTTACCTGGGCCACGTGGGCATGGAGCACATCCACGCCCACGAGCGGGCGATCACCGGATACGCCTTCGAGGGCCTGGCCACCGTGCCCGGCCTCACCGTGCTCGGTCCCGGTGACCCGGCCGTGCGAGGGGGCGCGATCTCCTTCGAACTGGAAGGGGTGCACCCGCACGACGTCGCGCAGGTGCTCGATGTCCGAGGCGTCGCCGTCCGCGCGGGGCACCACTGCGCCCGTCCGGCACACGCCCGGTTCGGCGTGCAGAGCTCGACCCGGATGTCGTCCTACCTCTACACGACCCCGGCCGAGATCGACGCCCTGATCGAGGCGCTGCACTACACCCGTTCGTACTTCAAGGTGGGATGAGCATGAGTCAACAGGCCACCGGTCAGGACCTCGATGCCCTGTACCAGGAGATCATCCTCGACCACTACAAGAACCCGCTGCACGCGGGCCTGCGCGAGCCGTTCGAGGCCGAGGTGCACCACGTCAACCCCACCTGCGGCGACGAGGTGACCCTCCGGGTCCACCTCGGCGGCCCCGAGGGTCGTACCGTGGAGGACGTGTCCTACGACGCCCTCGGCTGCTCGATCTCGCAGGCCTCCACCTCGGTGATGGCCGACCTGCTGATCGGCAAGACCGTGGACGACGCCCTGGCGATCCACACGGAGTTCCTCACCCTCATGCAGGGGAAGGGCACGGTCGTGCCCGACGAGGAGGTCCTCGAGGACGGGATCGCCTTCGCCGGCGTCGCCAAGTTCCCCGCGCGCGTCAAGTGCGCTCTGCTCTCGTGGATGGCATGGAAGGACGCCACCGCACGGACCCTGGAGGGCCAAGCATCATGACCCAGCACACCCACGAACACGACCACACCCACGACCACGGGTCGCCGGGCGAGGCGTTCGCTCCCGGCAACCAGATGACCACCTCGGTGGTGGAGGGCGCGACCCTCACCATCGAGGACGTCGAGGAGGCCATGAAGGACGTCGTCGACCCCGAGCTCGGGATCAACGTCGTCGACCTCGGCCTGGTCTACGGGCTGCACATCGAGGAGAACTCCCATGTCGTGGTCGACATGACCCTCACCTCGGCCGCCTGCCCGCTGACCGACGTGATCCAGGATCAGACCAACACCGCGCTGGACGGCATGGTCAACGACGTCGTGATCAACTGGGTCTGGATGCCGCCGTGGGGCCCGGACAAGATCACCGAGGACGGCCGGGAGCAGCTCAGGGCCCTGGGCTTCAACGTCTGAGAGCGTTCGCCGGACCGGGCCGGTGCGCCCGACTGGGCCGGCGCCTCACCGTCATCGCGATGCCCCCGCCGAACGGCGGGGGCATCGGCGCATCCGGGCCCGGCCGGTCCCGGGTCGTGGGAGCAGAACGGGCGCCGTCACGGAGAAGGTAAGGAACGCCTCCGGGTGGCCTTAGCATTCTGCTCATGCGCCTTCGCCGTAGTGCCCTGTTCGCCGCACCGATCGTGCTGGCTCTGACCTTCACCGCCTGCGCGGAGCAGACCGACTCCGCCGACTCGGCGGACTCGACCGAGGCCGAGGAGTCCGGCGCCGCGGCGGCGTCGTGCGCCCCCGAGGACCTCCCGCTCGAGCAGGCGGGCGTCCTCACCGTGGCCACCGACTCGCCGGCGTACGAGCCGTGGTTCTCCGAGAACGACCCGAGCAACGGCGAGGGCTTCGAGTCGGCCGTGGCCTACGCGGTGGCCGAGGAGCTCGGCTTCACCGCGGACCAGGTCACCTGGGTCAAGCAGACCTTCAACACCTCCTACACACCGGGGGACAAGAAGTTCGACTTCGACATCAACCAGATCTCGATCACCCCCGAGCGGGCCGCGGCGGTCGACTTCTCCAGCGGCTACTACGCCGCCTCGCAGGCGGTGGTCACGCTGAAGGAGAACGCCGAGCAGGCCGACTCCCTGGACGAACTCAAGCAGCTCAAGCTCGGGGCACAGACCGCGACCACCTCGCTCACCGCGGTGCGCGAGGACGTCGACCCCGAGCAGGAGCCGTTGGTCTTCGAGGATTCCAACCAGGCCAAGCAGGCGCTGCTCAACGGCCAGGTGGACGCGATCGTGCAGGACCTCCCGACCGCCTTCTACATGACCAGCGTCGAACTCCCCGAGGGCGTGATCGCCGGCCAGTTCGCCGGCAGCGGCGACCCCGAGGAGTTCGGGCTGCTCCTGGAGAAGGGGAGCGGCCTGACCGAGTGCGTCGACCAGGCCGTGCGGACGCTGCAGGACGACGGGACCCTGGCGGAACTCGAGCAGACCTGGCTCTCCGACGTGGTCGACGTACCAGTCCTGGACTGACGTGTCCTCGGCTCGAAGCGCCGTCGCGAGCGACGGCTGGGCGCCCAGCGCGCGTCAGCTGGAGCGCGAACAGGTCGCCCGACGGCTACGGATCCGACGCCGGTGGATCGCGTCCGCGGTCACCGTGCTCGTGCTGGCCGGCCTGGTCGCGGGAGTCGTCTCCTCGCCCGGCTGGGACCGGGTGCGCGAGTACTTCTTCTCCTGGCCCGACGCGCGTGACTCCTTCGCCGCCATCGCGGAGGGCTTCTGGATCAACCTCCGGATCTTCCTCGTGGCCGAGCCGGCGGTGCTGATCGTGGGCACCCTGGTGGCGATCACCCGGGTCACCGTGAGCCCCTGGCTGGCACCGCTGCGACTGCTCGCGGTCGTCTACACCGACCTGCTCCGCGGCGTACCCACCCTGCTCGTGGTCGCGCTGTGCGGCATCGGCATCCCGGCGCTGAACCTGGTGGGGGTCACCACCTCGTTGTTCTGGCTCACCACCTTCGCCCTGGTGCTGTGCTACGGCGCCTATGTCGCGGAGGTGATCCGGGCCGGCATCCTCGCGATCCACCCGACCCAGCGGGCCTCCGCCGAGGCACTGGCGCTCACCCGCACCCAGACGATGCGGCACGTGGTGCTGCCGCAAGCCGTACGCCGGGTCGTGCCGCCGCTGATGAACGACCTGGTCTCGCTGCAGAAGGACACCGCACTGATCTCCGCGGTGGGCGTCTTCGAGGCGCTGCGCGCTGCCCAGGACTACCAGGGCTACCACTTCAACGGCACCTCGATCCTGATCGCGGCCGGGTTCTTCCTGGTGGTCGCCGTACCGCTGACCCGGCTCACCGACTGGTTGATGCTGCGCTCGATCCGACGGGAGCAGGGCCGATGACGACGCCGCTGATCGAGGTCGAGGGCCTGCGCAAGTCCTACGGCGACCGGGTGGTGCTCCGCGACCTCTCCCTGAGCGTGCAACGCCACGACGTGGTCTGCCTGATCGGGTCCTCCGGCTCGGGGAAGTCGACGCTGCTGCGGTGCCTGGACCTGCTCGAGCCGATCGACGACGGCGTGATCCGACTTGAGGGGAAGGAGATCTCCGACCCCCTGATCGACCCGCGGGAGGTGCGCAGGCGGGTCGGGATGGTCTTCCAGGCCTACAACCTGTTCCCACACCTGACCGTGCTCGACAACTGCACCCTGGCCCAGGTCAAGGTCCACGGCGTCGGCCGCGACGAGGCGCGGGACCGGGCGGTCGACCTGCTCGGGCGCTTCGGTCTGGCCGACAAGGCCGGGGCGCGACCCGACGCACTCTCCGGCGGGCAGCAGCAGCGGGTGGCGCTGGTGCGCGCGCTCTGCACGTCGCCGGAGGTGCTCCTGCTCGACGAGATCACCGCGGCCCTCGACCCCGAACTCGTGGGCGAGGTGCTGGAGATAGTCCGGGCCGAGGCCCGGGCCGGCATGACGATGGTGCTCGCGACGCACGAGATGGACTTCGCCAGGGAGGTCGCGACCCGGGTCTGCTTCCTCGATGCCGGTGGGATCCTGGAGCAGGGCACCCCGGAGGAGCTCTTCGGGGCACCTCGGGAGGAGCGCACCCGCCGCTTCCTGGCGCGGGTGCTGCGCTGATGCGGCACCGGCCCGCCATCTCCATCGGCTGAGCCACCGACCACCCACTCGTCTCCATCGAAGAGGAAGGACTTCCGTGCCGACCGTCCAGCGGATCACCTCGCGCAACGCCCGTTTCCAGCAGTGGCAGGCGATGCTGACCAATCGCAACAAGCGGTCTCGGGCGCACGAGTTCCTGGTGCAGGGGGTCCGCCCGATCTCCCTCGCCGTCCAGCACGGGTGGCCGATCCACGCGCTGATCCACGACGCGGAGGCTCGACCGTCGACCTGGCTGGCCGAGCTGCTGGGCACGGTGCGGGCCGACCGGATCGAGATGGCCCCCGAGCTGCTGGCGGAGTTGGGGGAGAAGAACGAGACGCCGCCCGAGGTGGTCGCCGTCGTGGAGATGCCCGAGGACGACCTCGCCCGCATCCCCGTCTCCTCCGACTTCCTGGGGGTGGCACTGGACCGGCCGACGAGTCCGGGCAACATCGGCAGCATCGTCCGCTCCGCCGATGCGCTCGGCGCCCACGGCCTGGTCGTGACCGGACACGCCGCCGACGTGTACGACCCCAAGGCGGTGCGGGCGAGCACCGGATCGCTGTTCGCCCTGCCCGCGGTGCGGGTGCCCGCGCCCGGTGACGTCATGGACTGGGTGGCCGCCCGGCGTACCGCAGGCACACCGATCGCGGTGGTCGGCACCGACGAGCACGGCGAGTGCGACGTGTTCGACTTCGACCTCACCCGACCGGTGCTGCTGCTGGTCGGCAACGAGACCACCGGGCTCAGTCGCACCTGGCGGGAGGCGTGCGACCACCTGGTGAGGATCCCGATGGCCGGGGCCGCGAGCTCGCTCAACGCAGCCAACGCGGCGACCGCGATCCTGTACGAGGCTGCCCGGCAGCGGCGTATCGCGGGCCGCTCCGAGTAGGCTCCGCCCATGTCTGTCGAGAACGGTCAGGTCGGCCCCGAGGAGACCGAGATCAGCGCCTTCTGGGAGGTCGCCAAGCGGCACGCCCAGCTGGGCGACCTGCCCGGCTATTTCGGGGCCAGCCCGCTGGAGGCCCTCCAGCCCCCGGCCTGGGCCTTCGGCGGGACTCCGGAGCAGGCCGACGGACTGCTCGACCTGGTCCTGGAGGGCACCAAGACCGGTACGGCGAGCGCGCTGTGGGACTACGAGGTGACCGGTGAGCCCGTCCCCGAGGAGGGAGCCCTGAGCATCGTGCTCGACGGCCGCGGACACCCGAGGGCGCTGCTGGTCAGCCACGACGTCCGGGTCGTGCCGTTCGACGAGGTCGACGAGGAGCATGCCTACGCCGAGGGCGAGGGCGACCGCTCCCTGGCCCAGTGGCGAGAGGTGCACGAGCGGTTCTTCACCACCTACGCCGACCACGACCGCGGCTTCAGCCCCGACATGCCGGTCGTCGTGGAGCGCTTCAAGGTCGTGTACAAGAACTGAGTCCCCGCAGCCCGTAGGCTCCGGGGCATGCCCGAGGTGCGTGTGCCCGCCGACCGGATGGTGCACTGGGTGGAGAACTTCGAGCGACGGCACGGTGCCACCGCACTGGAGGTGGCCGACGGAGCACTGCTCGGGCGCGCCGAGGACGGATCTGCCTTCGTCGCCGAGCTCCCCTTCGCGAGGGCGTACGACGGTCCGCCCGACCCGGGCCGGCTGGTGCACGCGGCCGCCCTGCCGCCGGACTGGGGGATCCTGCTCGTCCGCAAGGGCGGCTTCGCGGTGGCACGGTTGCACGGCGCCGAGGTGGTCGCGCAGAAGGTGGGCCGTCGACATGTGCAGGGCCGGAGCAAGGCGGGCGGGTGGAGCCAGCAGCGATTCGCCCGGCGACGGGGCGAGCAGGCCAGGCAGGCCTTCGAGGCGGCCGCCGACCACGCCGCCCGGCTGCTCGACGGGTTGGGCCGGGTCGGCGGACCGCTGGTGACCGGGGGCGACCATGCCGCCGTGGAGGAGGTGCTCGACCGTCCCGGGCTCCGGGAACTGATGGTGGTCGGCCCGTGGCTCGCCGTACCCGACCCGCGCAGCGCCACCCTCGAGCAGGCCCGGGCCGATGCCTCGGCCGTGGCCGTGGCCGTCACCAACGCGGACGCGTGAGGCGCGGCCCCGGGCACCCGCCCGTGGTTTCCCGCGGTCGCGTCGGGCGGCGAACCGTCGGTGGCTCTCGGTAGCGTCCACCTCATGAGGGACGTGATCGAGATCCGCGGGCTGGTCAAGACCTTCGGCCGCTTCCGGGCGCTCGACGAGCTGGACCTGACCGTGGCCCAGGGGGAGGTGCACGGATTCCTCGGCCCGAACGGGGCGGGGAAGTCCACCACGAT
The DNA here is from genome assembly GCF_000422825.1 of Nocardioides insulae DSM 17944. Classification (GTDB taxonomy): domain Bacteria; phylum Actinomycetota; class Actinomycetes; order Propionibacteriales; family Nocardioidaceae; genus Nocardioides; species Nocardioides insulae. Next base: position 71,070 of record NZ_KE383929.1, read on the forward strand.
CCGGGTCCTCCTCGGTCTGCTGCGGCGCGACTCGGGCACGGCCACGGTGTTCGGTGAGGACGTGTGGAGCGAGTCGGTGTCGATCCACCGCCGGCTGGCCTACGTGCCCGGGGACGTGAGCCTGTGGCCCAACCTGTCGGGCGGCGAGGTGATCGACCTGCTCGGGCAGATGCGCGGCGGGCTGCGCGCCGACCGACGCGAGGAGCTGCTCGAGGCCTTCGAGCTGGACCCTCGGAAGAAGGCCCGCACCTACTCCAAGGGCAACCGGCAGAAGGTCGCACTGGTGGCCGCGCTGGCCGCCGACGTGGAGCTGCTGATCCTGGACGAACCCACCTCGGGGCTGGACCCGTTGATGGAGGCGACCTTCCAGCGGTGCGTCCGGGAGTTCTGCGACCGCGGCGGCACCGTCCTGCTCTCCAGCCACATCCTGGGTGAGGTGGAGGAGCTGTGCGACCGGGTGAGCATCATCCGCACCGGGCGGATCGTGGAGACCGGCACCCTGGCCGAGCTGCGCCACCTGACCCGCACCAGCGTGCGAGCCGAGCTGGCGGCACCGGCAGCCGGGCTCGGCGAGCTCGCCGGCGTGCACGACCTGATCGCCGAGGGGCGGCGGGTGAGCTTCTCCGCGGAGACCGACGCTCTGGATGCCGCCATCGGCCAACTGAGCGAAGCCGGCATCCGGACGCTCACGAGCCAGCCGCCCACCCTCGAGGAGCTCTTCCTGCGCCACTACGGCGACATCCTCGAGGACGAGCCCGGGGCGCCGACGCAGGACGACGGCCGATGACCGGCACCCTGCGACTGCTCCGCTCGGCTCTCCGGCGCGACCGCTGGATGCTGCTGTGGTGGGCGGTGGGACTGATCGCCCTCTACTGGCTCACCGCGGTCTCGGTCGCCGGCATCTACGACACCCAGCAGGCGCTCGACGAGGCAGCTGCCGCGATCGAGAGCAATCCGTCCTACGTCGCGCTGTCCGGCCCGGCGCAGGGGGTGGACACACTCGGGGGTCAGGTCGCGTGGAACTGCCAGGTCTTCGGCGGGGTCGTGATCGGCTTGATGACCATGTTCCTCGTCATCCGCCACACCCGGGCGGAGGAGGAGACCGGGCGCGACGAACTGCTGCGCGCAACCCCTGTCGGCCGGTTGGCGCCGGCGGCGTCCGGAGTGCTGGTCTCGCTGCTCGCCTCCCTGGTGATCGGTCTCCTGTGCGGCCTCTCGGTCATGGCGACCGGCCTCGCACCGGAGGACTCCCTGGCGATGGGCCTGGGCCTGGCCGGCTGCGGCTTCGTGTTCACGGCGAGCGCGTGGACCGCAGCCCAGGTGGCGTCCACCTCACGGGCGGCGTACGGCCTGGCCGGAGCAGCGGTGGGGCTGGCCTACGGGCTGAGGGCGATCGGCGACGTGAACGCGGCCTGGCTCTCCTGGCTCTCCCCGATCGGTTGGTACTCGGCCCTCCAGGCCTTCGCCGGCCTCCGCTGGTGGGTGCTGGGGCTCAGCCTGGCCGCGAGTGCGGTGAGCATGGCGCTGGCCGCCTGGTTGATCACCCGGCGTGACTACGGGGCCGGCCTGGTATCGGCACGGCCCGGACCGGCGGCGGGGCGGATGGGTAGCGCCGCCGCCCTGACCGCGCGGCTGCATCGTCCGACGGTGCTGGGCTGGATGGCCGGGATGTTCCTCGGCGGGATCGCCTACGGAGCCATCGGCGACAGCCCGGGGGAGATGCTCGGGGACAACGAGCAGATGACCGAGATGCTGGCGGCCGGTGGGGTGGACCTCCTGGACGGCTTCTACGGCACCGCGCTCGTGATGCTCTCGGTGATCGCGTGCGGCTACGCCGTCGGCTCGGCGCTACGCCCGCGACACGAGGAGGAGAGCACCCATGCCGAGCTCCTGATGTCCACCCGCGCCACTCGCGTCGGATGGCTGCTGGGGCATGTGGCCGCCACCCTCATCGGCTCCCTGCTGGTGCTGGCGAGTGCCGGGGCGGGGCTCGGGCTGGGCTACTGGCTGGTGACCGGGGACGGCGCCTACGCCTGGGGCATCACCTGGCCGGTCCTCCAGTACGTCCCCGCGGTGTTGGCCCTGAGCGGGGTCACCCGACTGCTGTACGGCGTCCTCCCGCGCTGGTGCGCGCTCGGCTGGCTCCCGGTCGTGTACGTCGCCGTCGTGCTGTTCTTCGGCGAGATGCTCGACCTGCCCGACTGGTCGCGCTGGCTCTCGCCCTTCGAACATCTCGCCCTGGTCCCGGCCGCCGATCTCGATCCGACGCCGATCCTGATCATCGGGGCGGTGGCACTGGCGCTGAGTGTCGTAGGACAAGCGGCCTTCCGGAGGCGCGATGTCGGCTAGCTTGTGAGATGTGTGGGAGCCGGAGCCCGACTGGCACCCGATGCCGGCCGGCACCGGGCCCTCCACCCTGGGGGTGTGGCGGGCCGAGGAGAGCGGCGTACCGCTGGTGGTCAAGCGGCTGGCCGCCCCGCAGGATCACGACCTGCCGGAGCTGAGCGACCGCAGGCACTTCGCCTACTGGCGACGAGCGGCCGACGTCGCCTCCTACTCACTGGTGGCGGACACCGCGGGATTGCGCGGGCCCTCCTACTCCCGGGTCGAGGAGGACGAGCACGGCATCACCCTGGTCACCGAGTGGGTCGAGGACGCCGCCAATTCGGGACTCTTCCTGGCGCACGCGATGGGGCGTTTCGCCGCCGTGGACCTGGCCGCGGTGCGCTGGCTGGCCCGTGACCAGCTCCGTGACCGGCTCGCGCGGGTCGAGCGTCGCGGCGGCTGGGCGACGCTGTCGCAGACCTCGGCCGCCGAGGTCGCCGAGGTGCTCTGGGAGCTGCGGTGGCGCTTCGTCGACGAGCTGGACCGGTTGCCCCAGGTGGTCCAGCACGGCGACCCGGTCCCGGCCAACCTGCCCGGTCGGCACGGCGACCGGGCCGTCGCGGTGGACTGGGGGTCGCTGGGCTACGGGCCGGCCGGCGCCGATCTGGGCTACTACCTGCTGAGCGCCCGCGAGGCCTTCGAGCCTCTCCTGGACGCCTACCTGCTCGGGCTCCCGGACGGGATCGCCACGCGAGACCAGGTGGCCCACGCGGCACAGGTCACCTCGGTCTACACCGTCTTCACCCGTGCCGACTGGGCGCTGTCGCGGGTGAGCGGCGGCGAAGGACCCGTTGGGGCGAAGTACCGCCATCCGGCGGTGGCACCCCATCTGCGTGCACTGCAGCGGCAATTGCCCGCGATCGAGGCGCTGCTGGAGTCCTGACCGGCCGGGGGAGCGCTGAGGAATTCGGACAGCGGTGCCCGGACTCCTAGACTGGTCCTCTGATGATCACCGCCCACCAGTTGGAAGTCCGTGTCGGTGCCCGTCTCCTCATGCAGGACGTCAGCTTCCGGGTGGGTCCCGGTGACAAGGTCGGTCTCGTGGGGCGCAACGGCGCCGGCAAGACCACCCTCACCAAGGTCCTCGCCGGCGACGTCCTCCCCGCCTCGGGCGAGGTGACGCGCAGCGGCGAACTCGGCTACCTGCCGCAGGATCCCCGAGTGGGTGACCCGGAGGTGCTGGTCCGTGACCGCATCCTGTCCGCGCGCGGCCTCGACGACGCCGTCCGCCGGATGCGGGCGGCCGAGGAGCAGATGCTCTCCGAGGACCCCGGCACCCGGGAGAAGGCGATGCGCCGCTACCAGCGTGCGCAGGACGCCTTCGACGCGGGGGGCGGATACGCCGCGGAGTCGGAGGCGCTGCAGATGTCGCAGTCGCTCGGGATCCCCGACCGGCTGATGGACCAGCAGCTGAAGACCCTCTCGGGCGGTCAGCGGCGACGGGTCGAACTGGCCCGGATCCTGTTCTCCAGCGCCGAGGTGCTGATCCTGGACGAGCCGACCAACCACCTCGACGCAGACTCGATCGTCTGGCTGCGGGACTGGATGAAGTCCTACAAGGGTGGCTTCATCGTGATCTCGCACGACAACGCGCTGCTCGAGGAGACGGTCAACCGGGTCCTGCACCTGGACGCCAACCGGGCGGTCATGGACGTCTACAACATGGGTTGGCGGCACTACCTGACCCAGCGGGAGACCGACGAGAAGCGTCGCAAGCGCGAGCTGATGAACGCGCAGAACAAGGCCAAGACGCTCACCGACCAGGCCAACAAGATGCGGGCCAAGGCCACCAAGGCCACCGCCGCGCAGAACATGTTGAAGCGGGCCGAGAAGCTGCTCTCCGGCGTGGAGGGTGAGCGCCAAGAGGACAAGGTCGCGGCGATCAAGTTCCCCGCGCCGGCCCCCTGCGGCAAGACGCCGCTCACGGCGAAGGACCTGTCCAAGTCCTACGGCGCCCTCGAGGTGTTCACCGCGGTCGACCTGGCCATCGACAAGGGCTCCCGGGTGGTCATCCTCGGTCTCAACGGAGCCGGCAAGACCACGATGCTGCGGATCCTCGCCGGCGTCGACCAGCCCGACACCGGCATGATGGTGCCCGGGCACGGTCTCAAGATCGGCTACTACGCCCAGGAGCACGAGACCCTGGACGTCGGCCGCACCGTCCTGGAGAACATGCAGTCCTCTGCGCCGGAGCTCACCGACACCGAGGCGCGCTCGGTGCTGGGCTCCTTCCTGTTCATGGGCGACGACGTGCACAAGCCGGCCGGCGTGCTCTCCGGCGGTGAGAAGACCCGGTTGGCGCTGGCCTCGCTGGTCGTCTCGGCGGCCAACGTGCTGCTGCTCGACGAGCCCACCAACAACCTCGACCCGGCCTCCCGCGAGGAGGTGCTGGCCGCGATCCGGCGCTACCAGGGCGCCCTGATCCTGGTCACCCACGATGAGGGCGCCGTCCAGGCCCTCGAGCCGGACCGGGTGCTGATCCTGCCCGACGGCGTCGAGGACCTCTGGAACGAGGACTACGCCGACCTCGTGTCGCTGGCGTGACGACCCGCAGCTGGCGCTATCGCTCCTCCGCTCCGACCTCGGACGCGAGCGGTCCCGATCGCCGACTGCTGACCCTGGTGGGTGCCGTGTTCGGCGTCGCCGGTGTCGTCCTCGTGGTGGTGACCGCCGTGCTCGGCTGGCGGACCTGGTCGTGGCAGTCGGACGCGGACCGTGTCGAGGGCTCCGTGGTCGCGCTGCACGAGCACCGGGACGACGACGGGTCGCTCACGTTTCGGCCGGAGGTGGAGTACACCGCCGACGGCGAGATCCGCCGGTTCACCAGCAGCACGGGCACCAACCCGTCGGCCTACGACGTCGGCGAGGACATCGAGGTCGCCGTGGATCCCGACGATCCCGGCGACGCCCGGCTCACCGGCTGGACGGCGTACCTGCCGCCGTTGGTCACCGGCGTCCTCGGAGTCGCCTTCACCGCGGTGGGCGGAGGGCTGCTGGTGCTGCGCAGGCGCACGCGGCGAGCTCCGGGCGAGCTGCCAGGGGCGGGATCGGTCGCCCCGACCTGGCTGCCGGCGTGGGGCGAGGTCGTCGAGTTGGCCCGTCCACGGAGCGGCGACCGCACTGCCCGGGCACGCGGCCCCGTCAACGTCACCGTGGTGTGGACCGACCCGGCTGGGATCGAGCAGCTCTCCGTGTCCGCCCACCCCGACCCCGGAGTCGAGCTCGGCGACCGGATCCGGCTCTTCGCCGATCCGGCCGACCCCACCGACGTGACCTTCGACTGGAACTCCGTCGGGTCCGAGGGCGACACGACGCCGCCGTAGCCCCAGTCGACCGGACGTCGACCGGACGCCGACCGGACGAGCGGTGCCCCTGGCGCGGGGGCTCCGGTCGCGAACTAGGCTCGGTGCCGTGGCTGGCAACGTGGGCATGGGCGGGGTCTGGCGGAATCTTCGGGCCGACCGAGCCGTGCTCGACAACCGGCTCGAGCCCGGCACCGTCCGCCGGGTCCTGGGCTTCGCCCGCCCGCACCGGTCGCTGATCACGGGGTTCCTCGCCCTGATGGCCATCGACGCGGTCCTGGTGGTCGTGACGCCGCTGCTCACCAAGTACGTCGTCGACGACGGCATCCTGGCCGGCGACCTGTCGCTGGTGATCTGGCTGTGCGCCACGATGGCCGTGGTGGCGCTGGTGAACGCACTGCTCGGCGTCCTGTCCGGCTGGATCTCCTCCCGGATCGGGGAGGGGCTCATCTACGACCTGCGCGTCCAGGTGTTCGCCCACGTGCAGCGGCTGCCGCTGGCGTTCTTCACCCGGACCCAGACCGGTGCGCTGGTGAGCCGGCTCAACAACGACGTGGTCGGCGCCCAGCGGGCCTTCACCTCGACGCTCTCCAACACCGTCTCCAGCCTGATCACGGTGCTGGTCGTCGGCGCCACCATGATGACCCTGAGCTGGCAGGTGACGGTGCTGTGCCTGCTGCTGTTCCCGCTGCTGCTGGTCACCTCCCGCTGGGTCGGGTCGCGACTGGCCGGTCTGACCCGGCGGCAGATGGACGGGAATGCCGTACTAGCCACCGGCATGACCGAACGCTTCAACGTCGGCGGCGCGCTGCTGCTCAAACTGTTCGGCCGGCGGGAGGAGGAGGACGTCGCCTTCGCCGTGAACGCCGCCCGGGTACGTGACCTGGGCATCCAGATCGCCCTGCTGACCCGTGTCTTCAGCATGGCCATGATGCTGGTGCCCGCGCTGGCGACCGCTCTGGTGTACGGCGTCGGGGGCTGGCTGGTCATCGAGGGCCGGTTCACGCTCGGCACCCTGACCGCGCTCGGCCTGCTCCTGCTCCGCCTGCTCACCCCGCTGCAGAGCCTCTCCAACGTCCGCATCGACGTGATGACCGCCCTGGTCAGCTTCGAGCGGGTCTTCGAGGTGCTCGATCTGCCCAGTTCGATCCGGGAGCGGCCGGACGCCGTTGTCCTGCCGCGGGAGGCCGGGCTGGTGGAGTTCGACCGGGTCCGGTTCACCTACCCCCGCGCCGACGAGGTGTCCCTGGCCAGCCTGGAGACGGTGAGCCCGGCCGCGGCCGACGTACGGTCGGGCCTGGGCGGCGAGGTGCTCCACGACATCACCTTCTCCGCGGGGCCGGGACAGATGATCGCGTTGGTCGGTCCCTCGGGTGCGGGCAAGACCACCATCACGCACCTGGTCGCCCGCCTCTACGACGTCAGCGGGGGAGCGGTGCGCGTGGGGGGCCACGACGTCCGTGACGTGACGCTCCAGTCGCTGGAGGACCTGGTCGGCTACGTCACCCAGGACGCGCACCTGTTCCACGACACCATCCGGGCGAACCTGCTCTACGCGCGCCCCGACGCCGAAGAGACCGAGGTGTGGGCCGCGTTGGAGAGCGCCCAGATCGCGGCCCTGGTGAGGTCTCTGCCCGACGGCCTCGACACGGTGGCGGGGGACCGCGGCTACCGCCTCTCCGGCGGCGAGCGGCAACGACTGGCGATCGCCCGCCTGCTCCTGAAGGCGCCCTCGATCGTCGTCCTGGACGAGGCCACCGCGCACCTCGACAGCGAGTCGGAGGCCGCCGTCCATCGCGCCCTGGACGCCGCTCTGGAAGGGCGCACCGCCCTCGTCATCGCCCATCGGCTCTCCACCGTCCGGCATGCCGACCTGATCCTCGTCGTCGACCAGGGCCGCGTCGTACAGTCCGGCACCCACGTCGACCTGCTCGCCACCGGAGGCACCTACGCCGACCTGTACGCCACCCAGTTCGCGCCCGGTACCCCTGCGGCGTGAGCCCTCGCACCGGTGGGCACTGCCCGGCCGGGGGCAACACCCCGGGGAGTGGGCCTGGGGCCGAGTAGGGTGACGGCCGGTGCCGGCGTGACGGAACGCCGGCGGTGTCGAAGAGCCGAGGAGTCTGGATGGACCTGCAGTTGCGTGATCGTGTCTACCTCGTGACGGGCGGGAGCCGCGGCCTGGGCCGCGCCACCGTCGACGCACTGGTCGCCGACGGCGCCCGCTGCGTGGTCTCCAGCAGGTCGGAGGAGACGCTGGCCGAGGTCGCCTCCGCCTACGGCGACGCGGTGCGCACGGTGGCGGCCGACAACGCCGACGTCGAAACCCCCGGCCGGTTGATCACCGCGGCCCAGGAGGCGTGGGGCCGGGTGGACGGCGCGCTGATCAGCGTCGGTGGCCCGCCCGCGGGTCCGGCGACGGCGATGAGCGACGATGCGTGGTCCGGCGCCTTCGAGTCGGTCTTCCTGGGGGCGGTCCGGCTCGCGCGCGAGGTCGGGGCGGTGCTGGGCAGCGGTGGCTCGATGGCCTTCGTCCTCTCCACCAGCGTCAAGGCACCGGTCGCCGGGCTCTCCATCTCCAACGGTCTGCGCCCAGGTCTGGCGATGCTGGCCAAGAACTTCGCCGACGAACTCGGGCCCCGCGGGATCCGGGTCAACGGCCTGCTGCCCGGCCAGATCTTCACCGACCGGATGAAGGAGCTCACCGGCGCGGCGTCGGCCGAGGAGGCCCAGGTGCCGCGCACGATCCCGATGGCACGGTTCGGGGAGCCCGAGGAGTTCGGTCGCGTCGCGGCGTTCGTGCTCTCGCCGGCCGCGTCCTACCTGACCGGCGTGATGGTGCCGGTGGACGGCGGCATGACCCGGTCCCTGTGAACGAGCACCGGAGCGCTGCGCCCAGAGGGGGTCAGCGCTCCGCGCGCTCCTTCTCGTACGCCGCCTTGTAGGCGTCGCGGACGGCCTTCCGCTTCGCGGCCTTGGCCTGGCGCGGCGTCATCGGCTTGGACGTCGTCCCGGCCGGCTCGGGTGAGCCGTCCGGGCCGTCCGGGGTCGGTGGGCCGGCCGGTACGCGCTCGCCGTCCGCCTCGTCGGGGCGGCGGGTGCGCCACTCGTCGTAGAGGAGGTACAGGAATCCGGTGACCGCCAGGACGCCGAAGAACCACCACTGAAGGCCGTAGAAGAAGTGCGGACCGTTGTCGAGCTCGGGCAGGGGCTCGGGCGCCAGCGCCTCGGCCGGCTCCGGGTCCTCGGCGTCGAGTTCGACGAAACCGTCGTACACCGGCAGCCCGGTCGCCTCGCCGACCTTCTTTGCCGACACGGCCCGGGTGGACAGGTCGGTGACGTCGGTGCTCGACCCGCTGCCGTCGGCACGGAGGTAGCCGGTGATCTCCACCTCCCCGGGAGGTGGCGCGGGGATGTCGAGGTCCTCGGCGTGATTGTTGGGCGCGGGCATCCAGCCGCGGTCGACCAGCAGCGCGGTGCCGTCCTCGGTGATGAGCGGTACGACGACGTCGACCCCAGCCGACTCGTCCCGGGTGCGGTAGCGCACCACGACGGTGTTGTCGACGTCGTAGGTGCCGGTGGCGCTGACCATCCGCCACTCGTCCTCGTCGGAGACCTCGGAGTCGGTGCTCATCACCTCGGCGACGGGCGCGGGCGCCTTGTGCTCGTTGGCCGAGATCACCGCGTTCGAGGCCTTCTTGGAGTCCAGCCGGTCGAACTGCCAATTGCCCAGCCACCACGTGCCCAGCACCAGCAGGACGACGACGATGCCGAACAGCACCCAGCGCCGGCTGAGCAGGAAACCGAACCTCCGCACCCAGCGAGATTATCCGGCCGGTGTGCGCACTCGATCATCGGCGGTGCGCCTGCCTATGCTGGCGTGGTGGAGACGACACTGCTGGCGGACACTCACGGCCGGGTCGCGAGTGACCTACGGGTCTCGCTGACCGACCGGTGCAATCTGCGCTGTCAGTACTGCATGCCCGCCGAGGGCCTCGACTGGCTGCCCGACGACACCGTGCTCACCGACGACGAGGTGGTCCGGCTGATCCGGATCGGGGTCGAACGGCTCGGCATCCGGGAGGTTCGGTTCACCGGCGGCGAGCCGCTGGTGCGCCGTGGCCTGGTCGACATCGTCCGACGCACCCACGAGCTCGACCCCGCACCGGAGATCTCGCTGACCACGAATGCCCTCGGACTCTCGCGTACGGCGGGCGCGCTGGCCGCGGCCGGTCTCGACCGGGTCAACGTCAGCCTCGACACCGTGCGTCCGGAGAGCTTCGCCAAGATCACCCGGCGCGACCGGCTCCACGACGTGGTCGCCGGTCTGGAGGCCGCGCACGCCGCCGGCCTCGGGCCGGTCAAGGTCAACGCCGTCCTGCTGCGCGACATCAACGACGGGGAGGCTCCCGAGCTGCTGCGGTGGTGTCTGGAGCGCGGCTACCAGTTGCGCTTCATCGAGCAGATGCCGTTGGACGCCCAGCACGGCTGGACCCGCGGAGGCATGATCACCGCGGAGGAGATCTTCGCCCGGCTGGAGGGGGAGTTCACGCTGACCCCGGCGGAGGAGCCGCGCGGCAGCGCGCCCGCCGAACTGTTCCTCGTCGACGGCGGGCCGGGCACGGTCGGGGTGATCGCCTCGGTGACCCGCCCGTTCTGCGGTGACTGCGACCGGGTGCGGTTGACCGCCGACGGTCAGGTGCGCAACTGCCTGTTCGCGCGGGAGGAGTCGGACCTGCGAGCCGCGCTGCGGGCGGGGGCCGACGACGCCGAGCTGGCCCGCCGCTGGGTGGCCGCGATGGCGACCAAGCTCCCCGGGCACGGCATCGACGACCCCGCCTTCCTCCAGCCGTCCCGCCCGATGTCCGCCATCGGCGGGTAGCCGCCGGGCCTGATCGGCGAGTCGGGCGAGCGCCGGGCCCGATGGAGCCCGGTGAAACCCGGGGGAGCCCGGCGCAGACCGACGGGGCAGATGGGTGGCCCCCGCGCGGCGTCATCCACCGCGGTCCGGCGTAGGCTGGAGGCATGGCCAGGGCACCTTTCGGGCGCGACGACGAGGCGATCAGGATCACCACCGCGCCGACCACGCACGGCGAGGACATCGCGGGGCGGCAGCGTGCCTACCTGGTCTCGATGAGCATCCGCGCCCTGTGCTTCGTGGCCGCCGGCGTGACCGCGATGAACGGATTGGTGTGGGTGTGGCCGTTCCTCATCGTGGCCGCCCTGGTGCTGCCCTACGTCGCGGTGGTGATGGCCAACGCCGCCCACACCAGGGGTGAGGACCTCACCCTGCGGGACAGCCCGTTCACCTCCCACCAGCTCCGCGGCGGGTCCAAGGGATGAGCCTGGCCGACAAGTCCGCCGAGGAACTCTGCTCGGCGAAGGGGTGCCAGGCGCCCGCGACCTGGCAGCTGCAGTGGAACAACCCCAAGATCCACACGCCCGAGCGCCGCAAGATCTGGCTTGCCTGCGAGGAGCACCGCGAGTCGCTGGGCGCCTTCTTGACCGCGCGCGGCTTCCTCAAGGACACCGTGCCCCATCCGGCGGAGTCGCCGGCCGAGTGACGCCTCGCCCACCCGGGTGTTCGCCCGCCCGCGCCGTGGCGCAGGACGCCGTTCCGGCTCGGCGGGGCGGATTCGAACTACCCCCGGGTATTCGCTAGCGTCGCCTTCCGTGAGCGACAGCGCAGCAGCCCAAGGCCGGTCCGTCCTCGTCACCGGTGGGAATCGAGGGATCGGCCGGGCCATCGCCGAGGCGTTCCTCGCCCAGGGTGACAAGGTCGCGGTGACAACCCGCAGCGGTGGCGCACCCGAGGGTGCGCTCGACGTACGCTGCGACGTCACCGATCCCGACCAGGTCGAGGCGGCGTTCAAGGAGATCGAGGCGGCGCACGGACCGGTCGAGGTGCTGGTGGCCAACGCCGGCATCACCAAGGACACCCTGGTCCTGCGGATGAGCGAGGACGACTGGGACTCCGTGATCCAGACCAACCTCTCCGGCTCCTTCCGGCTGGCCAAGCGGGCGGCCAAGGGCATGCTCCGGCTCAAGCGCGGCCGGATCGTGTTCATCTCCTCGGTGGTGGGTCTGCTCGGCAGCGCCGGTCAGGTCAACTACGCCGCCTCGAAGTCCGGCCTGGTGGGCATGGCCCGGTCGCTGGCCCGCGAGCTCGGCTCGCGCGGCATCACCGCGAACGTCGTCGCCCCCGGTTTCGTCGAGACCGACATGACCGGCGTGCTCACCGAGGACCAGAAGACCACCATCAAGGCCCAGGTGCCGCTGGGCCGCTACGCCCAGCCCGACGAGGTCGCCGGAGCGGTGACCTGGCTGACCGGTCCCGGGGCGGGTTACGTCACCGGCGCGGTGATCCCCGTCGACGGCGGCCTCGGCATGGGTCACTGACCCTCTCGGCTCTCCAACTCTCTCCCACACGACAGAAGTAGGCAGCAATGGGCATTCTCGACGGTAAGAAGATCCTGGTCGCCGGCGTCACGATGGACTCCTCCATCGGCTTCGCCACCGCGAAGATCGCGCAGGAGCAGGGCGCCACGGTGCTCATCTCCAACTTCGGGCGCGCACTCAGCATCACCAAGCGGATCGCCAAGCGGCTGCCGGTCGAGCCGCCGGTGCTCGAACTGGACGTCACCGACCCCGACCACCTCGCCGGGCTGGCCGACCAGGTCCGTGAGCACGTCGACGGGCTCGACGGCGTGGTGCACTCGATCGCCTACGGCAACCCCGCCACCCTGCTCGGCCAGAACTTCCTCGAGGGTCCCTGGGAGGACGTCGCGCAGGCGGTTCAGGTCTCGGCGTACTCGCTGGCCGGTCTCGCGAGGGCCACCAAGCCGCTGCTCCACGAGGGTTCCTCGGTCGTCGGTCTCACCTTCGACGCCACCGTGGCCTGGCCGGCCTACGACTGGATGGGCGTGGCCAAGGCCGGCCTGGAGTCGACCGCCCGTTACCTGGCTCGCGACCTGGGCAAGGAGGGGATCCGGGTCAACCTGGTCTCCGCCGGCCCACTGAAGACCCTGGCCGCCAAGGCCATCCCCGGCTTCTCCGACCTGGAGGAGATGTGGGGCACCCGCGCGCCGCTGGGCTGGGACAACACCGACCAGGAGCCCACCGCCAAGGCCGTCTGCGCCCTGATGTCGGACTTCTTCCCGGCCACCACCGGCGAGATCGTGCACGTCGACGGCGGCTTCCACGCGATGGGCGCCTGAGGGCCCCTCGTGACGGGCTCCCGTTCGCTGGTCGTCCTGCGGCACGCCAAGGCGATGCCGGAGGCGGCCAGCGACGCCGAGCGGCCGCTGGCGCCGCGAGGGCTCCGGGATGCCGAGGCCACCGGCGTGTGGTTCGCGGAGCGCTCGTTCACCCCCGACCTCGCCCTGGTGTCCTCCGCCGTCCGCACGCGGCAGACCTACGAGCAGGTCAGCGCCGCCGCCGGGTGGTCGCTGGCCGGCGAGAGCAGGCCCGAGCTGTACGGCGCCGGGCCGGAGGACGTCGTCGGCCTGCTACACGCCGTCCCGGATGAGGTGACCGCGGTCCTGGTCGTGGGACACAACCCGACCATGGCCGAACTGGCCCAGCTCCTCGACGACGGGTCGGGGCCGGAGGACGTACGTCGACACGTGCGCGCGGGCTTCCCGACCTGTGCCTCTGCCCGGTTCGAGCTGTCCGGCACCTGGCTGGAACTGGAGTTCGGAACCGCCCGGCTCGCCGACCACCACCGTCCCTGACCCCTACGGACCCCTGCCGACCGGGCCGCCGGTCTGCTCGGCGTCCGTCCCGCGCACCGCCGCGGGCGGGCCGGTGGGAGGGCCCGCCCGCCTCAGACCGGCGGTGCGGGGGTGACGATGCCGGCGTCGGCGTCGGCCGCCTCGATCTCCTCGCGGGTGATGCCCAGGAGGTACATGATCGTGTCGAGGTAGGGCACGTTGACCGAGGTGTCGGCCTGGGAGCGCACCACCGGCTTGGCGTTGTAGGCGACGCCGAGGCCGGCCGCCTCCAGCATGTCCAGATCGTTGGCGCCGTCCCCGATCGCCACGGTCGCCGCCTCGGAGATGCCCATCTCGGCGGCGATCTCCCGCAGCGCGCGGGCCTTGCCGGCCCGGTCGACGACCTCACCGACCACGCGCCCGGTGAGGACGCCGTCGACGATCTCGAGTTCGTTGGCCCGGGCGTAGTGGATGCCGAGATCGGCGGCCAGTCGGTCGGTGATCTGGCTGAACCCGCCGGAGACGATCGCGAACCGGTAGCCCAGTCGGCGCAGGGTGCGGACCAGGGTGCGCGCGCCGGGGTTGAGTCGGATCCGCTCGTAGACGTCGTCGAGCGCGGCCGCCGGCACCCCCTTGAGCAGAGCGACCCGGGAGCGCAGCGACTCCTCGAAGTCGAGCTCACCGCGCATCGCCCGGGCGGTGACGTCCGCGACGGAGTCCTCGCAGCCGGCGTGGGCAGCGAGCATCTCGATGACCTCGCCCTGGATGAGGGTGGAGTCGACGTCCATCACGATCAGGCGCTGACCGTGCAGCAGGAGGCTGGCCGGTTGCACGGCGATGTCGACGGCCAGATCGACCGCGGCCCGGGCCAGGGTGGTACGCAGGACGTCGACATCCGGGCCGGAGACGGCGAGTTCGATCGCGGTGACCGGGTAGGGGGCGAGCCGTTGGATCCGGTCGATGTTCGCCCCGGCCTCGGCGATCCGGCCGGTCACCTCGGCCATCACGGCGGCCTTCAGCGGGGCTCCGATGATGGTGACCTGGGAGCGGTGCCGGAGCCGGTGGTCCTCCGCGCCGCCACGCAGGATCTCCACATGCATGCCCAGCTCGCCCGCCGCCTGGGTGACCGCATCGCGCAGCTTCACCTCGTCGTCAGGCACGGTGACCAGCACGCCGAGCACCAGGCGGCGCCGGATCACGATCTGGTCCAGATCGACGACCTCCACACCGGCCTCGGCGAGGTGCTCGAAGACGGTGTGGGTCACGCCCGGCCGGTCATGGCCGGAGAGCGTGATGAGCAGGGTCTCGGTTCGGGCCTGGCCCGTCAGCTCCACATGGTTCATCGCGGCACCAGACTAGCCCCCCGGCGGCCCCTCGTCCGGACGGTTCAGGGCTCGGGCCACACCTCCGGTGAGCCCGCCGAGGTCAGGGCATGGCGCGCCGCCCGCGCGAGTGGTCGCAGTGCGTCCCGACGGGCACTCATCTCGGCGGCGGTGACCGCGGCACCGTCGTCCTCGAGGGCGAGCTCGACGATGCCGAGCAGTTGCAGGGCACGGGACGCCAGGTCCGCACACCTCTCCGGTACGCCGGCCGGCGCGGGCAGCGCAGCGCGGTGGCGGAGATCGAGCACCTGGTCGGCGACCTCGGGCCGCCAGCGGGCGACATCCAGGTCGGCCAGCGCGTCCGTGGCCGCCGGGAGGGCGCTGCGGACCGCGCGGTCCGCCTCGCCGACGTCCGGGATCTGCCGTCGGCGCGCTTCGTACGCCGTCCACGTCACCGCCGCTCCGACCCGGCCGGGCACCAGGCCGACACCGGCGGTGGCACACACCACCGCCTCGCCCGCCTCCAGAGCGGCGCTGTTGAACGTGGCCGGCCCGCCCAGGCCGGCTGGGTCGCCCTCCTCGGGGAAGGCCGCACCGAGCAACGTCCCGCCCTCCGCGCGGAGCCGGCCGAGCGCGGTGAGCAGCGGCTCGGTGCCCTCGGTGAGGGACCCGGGACCGCCCAGGCCCAGAGCACCGAGCCCGGTGACGAGGTGGATCGCGTCGGCGTCGGGATCCGGGCCGTCGAGGCCATGGCCGAGCACACCGTCCAGGAACGTGTCGGCGACCAGGTGCCCGCGCCACCAGCTGGTGCCCCACCAGGCGAGCCGGAGGCTGAGGGGGAGGTCGGCGGGGGAGAGCGGGGCGATCACGTCCCCCCACGTTAGTCCGCCGGAGCACTCGATAGAGTCGCGGCCATGGGAACAGCTGTCCTCGAGTTCGCCGATGTGACCGTGCGCCGAGGAGAGGCGGTCCTTCTCGACAAGATCACCTGGCAGGTCGACGACGGTGACCGGTGGGTCGTCCTCGGCCCGAACGGCGCCGGCAAGACGACGATGATGCAGATCGCCTCGGCGCAGATGCATCCCACCTCCGGTGTGGCCGGGATCCTGGGCGAGGTCCTCGGCGCGGTCGATGTGTTCGAGCTGCGGCCGCGGATCGGCATCACCAGCGCGGCGGTGGCCGAGCGGATCCCGCGGAGCGAGCTGGTGCGCGACGTGGTGGTCTCGGCGTCCTACGGCGTCCTCGGCCGCTGGCGCGAGGAGTACGACGACCTCGACTACGAACGCGCCACCTCGCTGCTTATCGAGCTCGGCATCCACCACCTGGCCGAGCGCACTTTCGGCACCCTGTCCGAGGGCGAGCGCAAGCGCGTCCAGATCGCCCGAGCCCTGATGGTCGACCCCGAACTGTTGCTGCTCGACGAACCGGCCGCCGGCCTGGATCTGGGTGGGCGCGAGGACCTGGTCTCCACCCTGTCGACGCTCGCCTACATGCCGCAGTCCCCGGCGACCGTGCTCATCTCCCACCACGTCGAGGAGATCCCACCCGGGTTCACCCACGTGCTGATGCTGCGCCAGGGCGGTGTGGTCGCGGCGGGTCCGATCGAGGAGACCCTCACGGCGACCAACCTCACCGCCACCTTCGGGATGCCGCTGCAGCTGAACCACGACGACGGTCGCTGGGCCGCGCGTCGGCGTACCCGTTCCGCGACCTGATGGGTGTCCTCGAGGTCGTCGCCATCCTGATCGCCGGGATGGCTGCCGGCACGATCAACTCGATCGTGGGGTCGGGGACGCTGATCACCTTCCCGACCCTGCTCGCCTTCGGCATCCCGCCGGTGACCGCCAATGTCTCGAACACCATCGGGCTGGTGCCCGGCTCGGTCGCCGGCGCCTGGGGTTACCGCCGGGAGTTGGCCGGTCAGCGCGGTCGCATCATCCGGCTGGCCAGCTGCGCCCTGGCCGGTGGGCTGGTGGGTGGGCTGCTGCTGTTGGTGCTGCCCGCCGAGGCGTTCGAGACGATCGTGCCGGTGCTCATCGCCGTGGGGGTGATC
Source organism: Nocardioides insulae DSM 17944 (assembly GCF_000422825.1). Lineage (GTDB taxonomy): Bacteria > Actinomycetota > Actinomycetes > Propionibacteriales > Nocardioidaceae > Nocardioides > Nocardioides insulae. Next base: position 87,844 of record NZ_KE383929.1, read on the forward strand.
CTGGTGGCCTTCGGCCCGAGGATCTCGGCCTGGGTGGGTCGCCATCACGACGAGGTGCCCGAGCACGGGCACTGGTGGGTGGGCCCCGCGGTCTTCCTCACCGGCATCTACGGCGGCTACTTCGGCGCCGCTCAGGGGGTCATCCTGCTGGCGGTGCTCGGCATCGGCGTCGCCGACTCCCTGCACCGGCTCAATGCGCTCAAGAACATCCTCGGGGCCTGCACCAACGGGATCAGCGGCCTGCTCTTCGCCTTCGTGGCCGACGTGGACTGGCTGGTGGCCCTGGTCATCGCCGTGGGCGCGGCGATCGGCGGCTTCCTCGGCGGCCGGTACGGGCGGTTGATCCCACCCCCGGTGCTCCGCGGCGTGATCGTGGTGGTGGGCCTGGTGGCCCTGGTCGCCTTCTTCGTGATGTGATCGCGCGGCCCCGGCCGGGTCGGCCCGGGCCGGGAGGGTGCGGCAGACTGCCGGACATGGAGCTGTACGACGCGATGCGGACCACGGCGGCGATCCGGGAGTTCACCGGGGAACCCCTGTCCGATGAGACCCTCCACCGGATCTTGGAGAACGCCCGGTTCGCGCCCAGCGGGGGCAACCGGCAAGGGGCCCACGTCATCGCGGTCCGTGACCCGGAACGCCGGGCACGGCTCGCCGAACTGTGCACCCCCGGTGTGCAGCGGTACGTCGCCCAGGGCCGGGTGGGGGAGACGGGCTGGAACAGCATCACCCCGCCCACGCCCACTCCCGAGGAGATCGCCGCCACGCGGGTGCCGGAGTCCTTCACCCGGCCGGTGCTGACCGCCTCGGTGGTGCTGGTCTTCTGCGTCGACCTCAACCGGGTCGCCTCGATGGACCTCGAACTGGACCGGGTGGGACTTGCCAGCGGCGCCTCGATCTACCCGCTGGTGTGGAACACCCTGCTGGCGGCGCGTCAGGAGGGTTTCGGTGGGGTGCTGACCACGATGGCCGTCGCGGCCGAGCCGGAGGTCCAGGCGCTGTTCTCGATCCCTGCCGACCACGCGGTGGCCGCGGTCGTCCCGCTGGGCAGGCCGGTGCACCAGCCGACCAAGCTCCGTAGGCGCGCGGTGGAGGAGTTCGTCACCTGGGAGAGCTACGACGGAGCGCCGCTCACCGACTGATCGCTGGCGCGGTCGGCGGACGGCCCGCCCGGGGCGGCAGGGCCGGGGAGATAGGCGTCGAGCCAGGTGTCCAGCTCGGCGTACGCGCGGGCGCGGGGCTCGGCGCGGGAGAGCCAGATGTCGTGCTTGGCCTCGGGCACGGCCACATACGTGACGTGCCCGCCCACCGCGGTGGCCCAGCGCCGGATCTGGCGCACGTCGAGGACGACGTCGGCGCGGTGCACCCGCTCACTCATCCGGGTCGGCACGAAGCTGTCATCGGAGGAGAGCACCAGCACCGGGCAGCGCACGTCGAGCCCGCGGTGCAGCCGGTCGTGGCCCTCCCGGACCGCGCGGATCCAGCCGAGTCGGACCGGGAAGGAGGTCACCGGCTTCCAGGCCAGGTCGAAGTCCCACTCGCCGCCGTGCGCGGTGTGCAGCGACTGGGTGTAGTAGCCGCTGACGCTTCGGGGAAGGGCGGCGTGCGGGAGGGCGGCCCCGATCTGCCGGATCGCGAGCGTGCCGACCGACCGCATCAGGGCGTGGCCCTGGAGGTCGAACCACGGGGAGTTGAGCACCATCCCGGTCAGCTGTGCCGGCCTGCGGGCATCCGCCCACAACGGCAGGGTGAGCCCGCCGGTGGAGTGGGCGGTCGCGATCACCGAGGTGTGTCCGTCGCGCTCGGTGATGTGCTCCCAGGCGGCGTCGAGCTCGGGCCAGTAGTCGGCGAGGTCGGTGACGTAGTTGGGTGTGTGGTGGGGTCGCAGGGACCGGCCGTACTTGCGCAGGTCGAGGGCGTAGAAGTCGTAGCCCCGGGCGGCCCACCACTCGGCGTACTCGGTGTGGAAGAAGTAGTCGCAGAAACCGTGCACCTGGAGGACGGCACCTCGGCCAGGGCCACCGTCGGCCGGCCGGTGGATGAGGGTCGCGAACACCTCGCCCTCGTCGTCATCGGGCAGGGCGATGGTCTCGGTGGTGTACGGCGCCCCCAGGAGGTCCTCGATGCGCGCGCTCTGCTCGTTGGTGGGCATGGCGGCAGTGTGACAGAGCACACCGACAACGCACAGCCTCCCCGACCTCGCCCGCGATGGCGGCCGCGTGCGCCGGAGTCGTTAGCCTGTCGCGGTGCGACTCACCGGCCCCATCGAGATCATCGGCACCGGCCTGCTCGGTACCTCGGTGGGCCTGGCCTGCCGACGCGCGGGGTTCGAGGTGCTGCTCACCGACGTCGCAGCCGAGCACGTGCGGACGGCCTCCGGGCTGGGTGCGGGGAGGCCGCGGCGGCCGGAGGACGACCCTCAGCTGGTGGTCGTGTGCGTGCCACCGGCGCTGCTGGGTGATGTGATCGCCAACGCCCTGGCCGCCTCGGACGCGGTGGTCACGGACGTGGGCAGTGTGAAGTCCGCCCCCCTCGCGGCTCTCGGGGAGGACGTGGCCACGGGCCGCTACGTGGGCGGGCATCCGATGGCGGGCAGCGAGCGCTCCGGACCGCTGGCGGCGAGCGCGAGCCTGTTCGACGGGCGCCCCTGGGCGGTCACTCCGGGCGCTTTCGCCCGACCCGAGGCGATCGAGTTGGTCGAGGAGCTCGCGGTGCTGTGCGGCGGCGTACCGGTGCGGATGACGCCGGAGGAGCACGATTCCGCGGTCGCCCGGATCTCGCACGTGCCGCACCTGATGGCGGCGCTGATGGCGGCACGCCTGGCGCACGCCCCGACCGATCACCTGGCCCTGTCCGGCCAGGGCGTCCGCGACGTCACCCGCGTGGCGGCGGGGGATCCGGCGCTGTACGGCCAGATAGTGGCCGGCAACGCGCCCGCCGTCGTGGCGCTGCTGGGCGAGGTGCGCGAGCAGCTCGACGTGCTCATCGAGGCGGTCGGCTCGGCGGACCGCTCCCGGCTCGAGGAGCTGCTGGGGGAGGGGGTCGAGGGCACCCGCGCGATCCCGGCCAAGCACGGCGGGCCGATCACCCCGATGCGCTCGGTCTTCGTCTCGGTGCCGGATCACCCCGGCGAGCTGGCTCGGCTCTTCGCCGACGCCGGCGAGAGCGGCGTCAATGTCGAGGACGTCCGCATCGACCACGACCCCGGTCGCCCGGTCGGTCTGGTCGAGTTGGTCGTCGCGGCGGACTCGGCCGATCACCTCCTCACGTCTCTGGAGTCTCGGGAGTGGGTCACCCACCGGTAGGCTGCCGGTCCGTGAGTACCGGGATCGTCGTAGCCGTTGATGGGACCTCCGGGTCCGGTAAGTCCAGCACCTCGCGCGGTGCCGCCGAGCGGCTGGGGTTGCGCTACCTCGACACCGGCGCCATGTTCCGGGCGATGACCTGGTGGATGCTGCGGCACGCGATCGACGTCCACGACGCCGGTGCGGTCGCCGCACACGTCGACCTGCCCGTCCTGGTCTCCGGCACCTCGCCCGCGCAGCCCACCATCGCCCTCGACGAGGTCGACGTCAGCGCCGAGATCCGCTCGGACGCGGTGAACGCCGCCGTGTCCCCGGTCAGCGCCGTCCCCGCCGTGCGCGCCCGGCTCCTGGCGATGCAGCGGGCCATCATCGAAGAGGCCCTGGCCGGTCCCGGCATCGTCGTCGAGGGACGCGACATCGGCTCGGTGGTCTGGCCGCAGGCCCCCGTCAAGCTCTACCTCACCGCGGACGCCGGCGCCCGGGCCTCCCGCCGCGCCGCCGAGACCGGCAGCACGGACGACGCCGCGGTCGAGCGCACCCGCGAGTCCCTCCAGGCCCGCGACGTCATCGACTCCGAGCGGGTCACGGCGCCGCTGACCCGTGCCGAGGGCGCGGTCCACCTCGACACCACGCCGTACACCCTTGCCGAGGTGATCGACCTCGTCGTCGACCTCGTCGAAGGGGCCAAGGCCCAGGCGTGAACTCCGGTGTGACCGGGAGCCTGCCGCGGATCGATGAGGTCGCCGCACCGCCGCCCGGGCTGATCGAGAGCCCGCTCCGGCCGCTGGCCCGACGCCTCCTTCAGCGGTGGTACGACGTCCACCTCACCGGTGCCGAACACGTCCCCGCGACGGGGCCGGCCATCGTGGCCGGCAACCACATCGGACTGATCGACGGACCCCTGCTCGCCCTCGTCGGCCCGCGGCCGATCCATGCGCTGACCAAGCACGAGATGTTCCAGGGCCGCCTGGGCGGCCTGCTCCGGGCCACCGGGCAGATCAAGGTCGACCGGCTCCATCCCGACCCGGCCGCGGTGAAGGCCGCGCTGCGCCTGCTCGCCGAGGGTCGGGTGGTCGGGCTGTTCCCGGAGGGCACCCGCGGGGCCGGGGAGTTCGACACCTTCCGCGGCGGGGCCGCGTACCTCGCCCTGGTGAGCGGGGCGCCCGTCGTACCGGTGGTGGTCTTCGGCACCCGCCTGACCGGCGCGTCCAGCGGCTCGCTGCCGCCCCGCGGCACCCGGATCGACGTGGTCTTCGGCGAGCCCGCCACCGTGCCGCGGCAGGCGTGGCCACGGACACGGGAACAAGTAGCTACCGTGTCGCGGTTGTTGCAAGGGACACTGGTGGCCCATCTCGACCACGCTCGGCGCCTCACCGGGCGGAGCCTGCCCGGCCCGTTGCCCTCCACCGTCCCGCCCGATCAGCACGAACACGCGCACGAAACCGACCAGGGAGCATGATGACCGAGCACGAGCCCACTCTCGACCAGGACGCCGGCAGCGCCGGGGTCGCGGCCGAGATCGACGAGGCGACCGAGCTGACCGGCCCGCTGCCGGTGCTGGCCGTCGTCGGCCGCCCCAACGTCGGCAAGTCCACCTTGGTCAACCGCATCATCGGCCGCCGCGAGGCGGTCGTCGAGGACGTCCCCGGCGTCACCCGTGACCGCGTCTCCTACGACGCGGACTGGAACGGTCGCGCCTTCACGGTCGTCGACACGGGCGGCTGGGACCCCGATGCGCGTGGCATGGCGGAGCGGATCTCGGCGCAGGCCGAGATGGCCGTCTCCCTGGCCGACGCGGTCCTGTTCGTCGTCGACGCTCTCGTCGGCATCACCGATGCCGACGCGGAGGTCGTCAAGGTGCTGCGCCGCTCGGGCAAGCCGGTCATCCTGGCGGCCAACAAGGTCGACGACCTGCGCACTGAGACCGAGGCGTACGCGTTGTGGAACCTCGGACTCGGCGAGCCGTTCCCCGTCTCCGGCCTCCACGGCCGCGGCTCCGGTGACCTCCTCGACGCCGTCCTCGACGTGCTGCCGGAGCCGCCGCCGCTGGCCGAGCCCGTCGAGAAGGGGCCGCGCCGGATCGCGATCGTCGGCAAGCCCAACGTCGGCAAGTCCTCGCTGCTCAACAAGTTGGCGGGCGAGGAGCGGGTGGTGGTCGACAACGCGTCCGGCACCACCGTGGACCCCGTCGACGAGCTGATCGACCTCGGCGGCAAGACCTGGCGGTTCATCGACACCGCCGGCATCCGCAAGCGGGTCAAGACCGCTTCGGGCCACGAGTACTACGCGTCGCTGCGCACCACCACCGCGATCGAGCGGGCCGAGGTGTGTGTGCTGGTGCTCGACGGCGGCGAGAGCATCTCCGAGCAGGACATGCGGATCATCCAGACCATCCGCGACTCGGGCCGCGCCATGGTGCTGGCCTTCAACAAGTGGGACCTGGTCGACGAGGAGCGGCGGCATTTCCTGGAGCGGGAGATCGAGCGCGACCTCGTGCAGGTGCAGTGGGCGCCGCGGATCAACGTGACCGCTCGTACCGGGTGGCACATCGACCGGCTGGTACCGGCCCTCGAACGAGCCCTGAAGGGCTGGGAGACCCGCGTGGGCACCGGCGCGCTCAACACCTTCCTGGGTCGGTTGGTCGCCGAGCACCCGCACCCCGTGCGTGGTGGCAAGCAACCGAAGATCCTGTTCATCACCCAGGCCACCACGGCCCCGCCGACGTTCATCCTGTTCACCTCGGGCAAGCTCGACACGGCGTACGAACGCTTCATCGAGCGTCGGCTGCGCGAGGAGTTCGGCTTCGCCGGCACCCCGATCGTGCTGCAGCAGCGGGTCCGGGAGAGGCGCAGCCGCCGCTGACCCGGCGCCGTCGAGTGGCCGGCAGGTAGGTTCGGGAGCATGCCGCGAAGCATCGCCACCACGACCACCATCGGCCTCGACGAGCTCCTGGACTTCGTACGCCGGCGTCACCGGCTCGTGCTGCTCACCAGCCGCGCCGACGGCGGGCCGCAGCTCTCGCCGGTCACCGGTGGCGTCGACGACGTCGGCAGGATCGTCGTCTCGACCTACCCGGACCGGGCCAAGGCGCGTAACGCCGAGCGGCGTCCGCAGGTCTCGGTGCTGGTGCTCTCCGAGGAGTTCAACGACGCGTGGGTCCAGGTCGACGGCGAGGCGGAGGTGCTGCACATGCCCGACGCCCTGGACGGCCTGGTCGACTACTACCGCAGCATCTCGGGCGAGCACCCGGACTGGGACGAGTACCGCGAGGCGATGCGTCTCCAAGGCAAGTCCCTGATCCGGATCACCCCGACCCGCTGGGGCCCGATCGCCACCGGGGGCTTTCCCGCGGACGTCGCCGCCCGCCTCGACGCCCGCTGAGGCCATCCCCCGACGTACCGGGGGACCCGATTGGTGGGTCCGCCGAACGCTGCGGTAGTGTTCAGCACGCTTCGCCGCACAGCGGTGAGGTGTTCGGGCTGTAGCGCAGCTTGGTAGCGCACTTGACTGGGGGTCAAGGGGTCGCAGGTTCAAATCCTGTCAGCCCGACCGTGTGATGTCTCAGGACATCGGAATAGCCGGACCTACGAAGTTGTAGGTCCGGCTATTGCTTTGTGGTGCCTGGTGGTCCTCCGGTGGGTTCGGTAGTCGAGGGTGAGTTCGCGAGGATCTCACCGGAGCGGTCAGTCGCCCGGCATGGACGTGTCCGTCGGCTCGCCGTCGACGTACACCTCCGCGGGACGCCAGAAGCAGAGGTGGTCCTTGACGCGGAGGGCGTCGTGCAGGGGCTCGGGATAGAACCATGCGACATCGGGGGCTCCGTCCGCGCTCAGATAGGACGCGACCCCCTTGTAGGCACAGACCGTGTGTTGGTCCGAGGGCCTCAACAGAGCCATCCGGACGTCCTCGCGGGGTAGGTACCACCGAACCGGCAGCGAGGACTCGGCCAGCATCATCGGGCGGCTGGACTCGGCGAGCGTGCGGCCCTCGAGTTCGACGCGCACGTGCCGGTCGCTGCGCAGCACGTCGATCCGCTTGAATGGGTCGTGCGGGTGGGCCAGCACGCGTTCATCCTCCTCGAACCACTCGAACGGCTCCCACCGCAGGACGACGCGGCCTCCGAGGGCGGGCTCGTCCGGCCGGAAGGCCACCTCGCCATGGCCCTCGAGATGCAGCGAGCGGCCAGGCACGGTGTGCCACTCGTTGCGGCGGGGAGCGAGGATCGATGTGCCCAGCTCGGGGACCGGGGCCGGATCGTGCTCACGGAGATCGAGGTCGAGGTCACCGGGCGGTACGGCGTACCAGGGCACGACCCGCCTGGGCTCGTAGACCAGGAGCGCGTCGCGGGTGTCGACCACCGGCCGACCGCCCAGCAGCGCCCGGATCCGCTTCGGCGTCGCGGCGTACCGGAGTTCGGCGAGGTCCCGGAGCCACTGCTGCTGCAGATCGATGGCCATCATCGGAGTTTGCGCGGGCGCGGCGTGTGAGGCAAGCGCGACAGCCAACTCGGTGCCGGTCCGACCAGTCACGCGGCCGGGTGTCCAGGTCCCTCGCGAGACCCATCTCGGCACGGTCAAGGTCACGGCGACCCACCACAGCGCCACCCACGTCGAAACCGGACAGTGAGACCAACCGGCCTCCGGCTCACCCCGGTGGACCCACGGAGATGAATACGGCGGGGCCGGGTTCGGGGCCCCGATTGTCGTTGCGTGACTGGTCCGAGCCGGCCGCGCCAGCCTTCAACGAGACACGGTAGGCACCGTCCCGGTGTCGGCGATGAGCGCGCCCAGTTCGCACCAGGCTGCGGCGAGCGACCACGGCTCGGGCGGGGCCGGTCCGGACGCGGACGACGTCGAGCGGACGTTCCAACCCAGCGTCGGGTCTGCCGAGGAGTTTCGTCGAGCAACTGGAGCGTTGGAGTGCGCCGTTCCTCATGGCTGCCGAGACCCTGGGGGAGCGGCGGTCGCCCGCGCGGCAGCAGGTCCTCGACGTGGTCACCGCTGCGGGCGCCCAAGCCGAGCACCCCGGTCGCGGAGGGCCAGCGTGGTGTCGGTCTCGCCTGAACAAGGCCACCGCGGGCTCGACGGCCTCCGTCCCACGTGGCAGCGGCTCGCCGTCCTGGCCGCGGTGGAGCGCCTCGGGCTGTTCGCGAGTGCCAGGCGGTGCACCGCCACCTCGGCGAGTCGGGGGGCGGGTCGCGTTGTCGACGGTCTATCGCAGCCTTCATGCGCTCGCTGAGCATGGAACCGTGGACACCGTTCGGGGTCACGACGGAGAAGTGCTCTACAGCAAGTGCGTCGACGTGTCCCACCATCACCTGGTGTGCCGGCGCTGCGGGGACGCGGTCGAGATTCCGAATGGTCCGGTGCTTCTCGCCCCGGACCGACTGGTCCGCGACGCCGGGTATGCAGAGACCAAGGTGGGACTCGAGGTCTTCGGTCTCTGCCGCACCTGTGCCGCCCTGCCCCGCGGTCCGAGCTGAGCTCCGCCCGATGCATGGCCCGACGAGGGGTTTCGCGGGAGGGGCGACGGCAGACATCCAGCGGTCTAGCGGGGATGGAGGCCCGGCTGTCCCTTGGCGGTGAGCATGGCAATCCATTGGTCGCTGAACTCTTGAGCCACGAGGTCCACGGAGTCCTCGTGGGCGTTGGGAAACCAGGTGTAGACGGAGTTGCTCGCGCCGTAGAAGAAGTACGCGGCGAGGTCCGGACGCAGGTGCGCGGAGATTCGATCGGACTGCTGGGCCGTGGTGAGGAGATCAATGAGATAGCTGGTCATCAGTGCCCGCTGCGCTCGGGCGATGCGGTATCGCGGTTCTGAGAGTTGGCGCCAGCTGGTGTAGTAGACCGCCACCGCGACCCTGTTCGCGGCGTTGTAGGTGGTGTACGTCCGAGCGAAATCTCGGAGCTGCAGGAGGGGATCGTTATGGCGCGCTTCAGCCGCATTTGCGATATCGATGACCTCTTCGTTGATCTTGGAGATCAAGTAGAAGAGCAGATCCTCCTTGGCTGTCAGGTAGTGGTACAGGCTGCCTTTGAGGATTCCGCTAGCTGCCGCAATGTCTGCCACCGAGGCTGCGTCGTAGCCCTTCTGCGAGAAGACCGTGACGGCCGCGGAGCAGATCAGATCCAGCCGTGAAACAGAGGTCGGGGTCTTGGGCTGAGACTTGAAGGCCTCCGACGAGTAGCGGATGTTCTCCATCACCCTGCCGAGTCTAGACCGTTGCCAAACGGCCGTTTGGTAGATACGGTCCGGCGATGTGTGACTCAGCTCACCGGTCTGTGAGGGCTGTGTCGCTTCCCTAGACCGACCACAGCCGCGACCGACAACGAAGGGCAGGCCCGATGTCTGACAGTCCTCGATTCTCCGTGACCGACCTCGTCGATCGTCATGCCTTCGACCGGGCGCGACGAGACCGGACTGCGTTCCGATTCGAGGGCACGTCGCTGACCTTCGGTCAACTGCACGAGAGCTACCGGTGCGTAGCGACGGGATTGAGGAACCAAGGTATTCGTCGTGGTGACCGCGTTGCCCTCTACCTGCGCAACGGTCTGGAATGGATTGAGAGCCTCTTCGCTATCACCGCTCTCGGCGCCATCGCTGTACCTGTCAACGTGCTCCTGACCGGTCGAGACGTCAGCCGCATCCTGAGCATCGTCCAGCCGACGGCGCTCATCGCGGACAGCGACACCTTGGAGGCCCTAGGCGACATCGAGGGCGTACCGGACATCACCGTGGTCGTCGGGGACCGTCCGGCCCAAGGTGGTGTGTCCTTCGACGAACTTCGACAGACCGAGGCCGAGGTGCCAGGAGTGGAGGGCAGTCCCGAGGACCCGGCGATGATCTACTTCACCTCGGGTACTACGGGGGTTCCCAAGGGTGCCGTTCACACGCACCACACCCTTTGCTGGAACACGCTGCACCAGATTCGCGACTTGGAGGTTTCCAGCGACGAGAGGTTCCTTGTGGTGCCGTCGCTGACATGGGGGGCGGGACTGCACGACGTCACCCTGGCCCTGACCTGGGAAGGCGGATGCAACGTCATCCTGCCGACTGGTGGCAGCACCCTTGAACGCATCGTCGACACCGTGTGCACCGAGCGGATCACCCGGACACTCCTGGTGCCGACCCTGCTCAAGGAATTGATCCTCCGCGAGGACCTCCTCGAGCGGCTCCGCACCAGTTGCCTACGGCGCGTCATGAGTGGCGCTGAGCCACTCGACCTGGCCCTCCTGGAGAGGCTCTCCGAGGCTCTTCCCGACATCGCGATCACACAGACCTACGGGATGACCGAGTTCCCGATGATCGCCACGGTCACCACCGCTGAGGATGCCAGGAAGCACCCGGGCAAGGCGGGACGAGCCAGCTCGATCATCACCCTGGGTGTCTGCACCCCCGACGGAGAGATCCGCGATCGCGGCGCCGGTGAGATCGTCTTCAGGTCACCGGCCACCACCATCGGCTACTACGAGGCCGCCGAGCAGACCGCCGAAGCATTCCGGGACGGCTGGTTCCACAGTGGCGACCTCGGAGAGATCGACGAGGACGGCTACCTCACCGTGACCGGCCGACTCAAGGACATGATCGTCTCGGGCGGACTCAATGTGTACCCGCGCGAGATCGAATCGGTCCTCGCCGAGATCCCAGGCGTGGCCGAAGTCGCGGTCATCGGAAAGCCCGACAAGCGCTGGGGCGAAGTGCCCGTCGCCGTCGTCACCCGACGCCAAGGATCAGCCCTCACCGATACGGAAGTCCTCGACTTCTGCCGCCGCGAGTTCTCGGGATTCCGGCGTCCTCGAACAGCCGTCGTTCGAGATGAGCCACTTCCCAGAACGGTCACCGGCAAGATCCGCAAACTCGACATCGAAGTCTGACACCCAAGGAGCGATGTGAGCACCACGACGAAGGACCAAGTCTCCGACCGCACAGCCGCCCGCCGCGCAGCCCTGGCCAGCCTGGTGGGCAGCACCGTGGAGTGGTACGACTACTTCATCTTTGGCACGGCCTCGGCGTTGGTCTTCGGGGAACTCTTTTTCCCCAACGCCAGCCCGCTGGCGGGCACATTGGCAGCCTTCGCCTCGTTCGGGGTTGGCTTCCTGGCCCGCCCCCTGGGCGGAATCGTCTTCGGGGTCCTCGGTGACCGCATCGGCCGAAAGTCGATGCTTGTCGCAACCCTGCTGATCATGGGCATCAGCACGACCCTGATCGGGTTGCTGCCCACAGCCGCGCATGTCGGGATCCTCGCCCCGGTTCTGCTGGTTCTGCTCCGCCTGGCACAAGGGTTCGGAGTCGGTGGCGAGTGGGGCGGCGCGGCGCTCATCGCCGTGGAGCACGCGCCCGACCACAAGCGAGGGCGCTACGGCTCCGTCGCGCAGATGGGGGTCGGCCTCGGTGTGGTCCTCTCCTCGGCCGCGTTCGCGGCAATCCAATTCCTCACCACCGATGAGCAGTTCAAGGCGTGGGGCTGGCGCATCCCCTTCGTGGTCGGGTTCGTGCTGGTGTTCGTCGGTTTCTGGATCCGGCGAGGTCTCACCGAGAGCCCGGAGTTTCAACGCCTGAAGGAATCGGGGGAGGCGGCGAACTCACCTCTGGCAGAGACCCTGACCCACAACCGGGCAGGAGTGTGGTCCGCCCTCGGCATGCGCATCTCGGAGAACGTGTTCGGCTATGTGGTTCTGACCTTCTCCATCGCCTACGTCGTCGAGAACAACCTCGCGACCGCCGAGAACATCACCGGAGGGATCGCCCTAGCCGGACTGTTCGGGTGCCTGACCTACTACCTGGCTGCGTGGGCATCAGACCGAGTCGGCCGACGGCCGGTCTATCTGGCCGGAGGCACCTTCGCCGTCCTGTACGCCTACCCCTTCTTCTGGCTGCTCGACACCGAGAGCGTCCCGCTGACCATCCTCGCCCTCGGACTGGGCTGGGGAGTCGCCTCCGGGGTTCAGTTCGGAGTGCAACCGGCGTACTTCCCCGAGCTGTTCGGAGCGAATGTGCGCTACACCGGCATGTCGATCGGATACCAGGTGGGATCCGTCCTCGGCGGCGGATTCGCGCCGTTCATCGCCACAGCCCTCCTGGCCGTGGGTGGAGGCAGTCCGCGGTGGGTCATCGCCTACCTGATCGGATGCGGGCTGCTCTCCCTCTTCACGGCGTACCTTGCTCGTGACCCCTATCGGGACAGCTTGAGAATGAACGCTCCCAACACCACCGATGGTGTCCGTACGCCTCAACTGAATTGAGCGTTCGCACGTGAAGCCTAAGGTTCCCTTGGTAGGCGGTGCGGAGTCATCGGCTCCATGATCGACCACATAGCGGTGCCACTCAGGGACCGCCCTCGGTCTGGTTGACACTCTGACATGCCCCACAGCCGAGTTTCCACTCGGGGTGATGAGTCTTGCAACCGAACTCGGGGCAGTCCCGTCGATGCAGGGCGCTCGATGCTGGGACGCTGCTTCAGCTTCGTCGTAGAATCTCAGCCTTCTTGGCCGCAAACTCCTCTTCCGTCAAAACCGCGCGTCCTTGAGCTCGCCGAATTGTCGAGTTGATTGACGTGTCGACAACGTTCGAAAATGAGGCCGATCCGACGGGTCGCTTGGTCTCGTTTTCAAGCGTCGTCGACGAATTGACGGGTGACTTGTATTTGGCTCGTTGATCGCGCCCCGAGCAGTCGCTGTCAGCGCGGCTGGTTCACTTTGCGTGAGCTTGGGCGCTTGGGAGATGGTTTCTGGCTTGGGCACGACCGTTCCAGCCACCGTCTGCGGATGCATTGTGTGCTCAGCAGCGCCTTCGATTCGTCCTTCTTGGCGAACCGCGTTGGTTGCGTCATGGCGCTGCGCATCGATACGGATCGACCGCTGGTCGAGTGCAAGTCGCGCCTCAACGCTCGCTTGGGTAATGATCCATTGCGCGGCGGGGCCGTCTTGGATGTCGTCCATCGTGAAGCCGGTGCCGTCCTGAAGAGGCACGGACCACTGTGAAGACAGCTCGCGGCTTCTGGCTCGCCGACTGCCGTACATCCACATCGACGATGCTCGCGACGAAGACCCGCTGCCACTTCGTACGCATTGCGCCCTTGCTGCAATACGAATACATAGGGTCGAGGCGGTATCGGCCGGTGGTGACCTTGACAAGGTTCTTGCCAATCGCCGACCGCAACGTTGCTTCGGCGAGATCGTGATCGTTCGAGGTGAGGCTTGAGGCAACCGCGGACAGCGCTCCTCGGCGTCGCTGTTCGGAGACCCTCCCTGGCGCCAATGGCGACTTCGAGTGATCCTCGAGTGGAATCGGGTGAACGTGCTCTATCCACTTCTAGCCATCCCGATAGTGCATCTCATTGGCGATGCGATCCACAAGGCGGGTCGGGGCAGGTCAGACCCAGGCGATGTCCGAGAACTCGGACAGCGGGTTCGGCGAGGCAGCAACCTCCACCGCCCGAGCCGGCTGGGTGTCGGCGTCGCGCAGTGCTTGGGGGAACCGCACCTGCGTTCTCGCCTCCAGGTCTGCGAGGGAGACTTGGAAGACTCTGAACTCGTCCAGATCGAGAGCCTCCAGCTGACTGAGGTTCTGCGTGAGGAGGAATGCACTGGCCCGGAGGGCGCCGTCCTTGACGAAGGCGATCACCTTCCAGAACTCGTGCGGCACTGCGACACCACGGAAGACCCGGTCGTCGGCTCCGAACACGGGACCACCCAACACACTCACCCGCAGGTCGTCCACCTCGACGTCCTCGAACACCGCGTCCTCGAGCCTGCCCCACAGCCCGTCGCGGCTGCTCTGGTTGAAGTCGTCCATCTGCGGGGTGATGTTGGTGAAGAAGAACGAGTCCCGGTTCGCCTGCTCGGCTTCGTCCATCGGGCCCCACAACAGGTCGGCCCTCCGGGCGATGTGACCGCGGTCGAGACGATTGTTGCTGTAGAGCTCGTCACCGATCTGGACATCGGCCGGCAGCCTCCTGTCCTTGACGAAGGGGATTCCGCTCCTGTCGATCCGCTTCATCGACGCTCCGTCGATGTTCCACGCCACCCAGTGGGCGAACTTCCGCTGCCGGCTCAGGCTCAACGAGAAGTGTGTGTAGTCGATGCGTGGCGAGCCGTCCAGGAGGACCGCGTCGTGCGAGGCCGCGGGGTCGAGGTCCGGTGCGGGGAACTCCACGCTGAGGAAGGCAGGGTCGAATCCCAGCCCTCCGGCCGGCGGCTTGGTCAGTGTCACCCCGAGCTTGCTGAAGATCGACCGCGGTAGGCACGCGAGTGCGTGCTCGTCGAGTTCGCCGGTGCTCTCGCCGGCGAAGTGGATCCCGGCCAGGACCCGGGTGGGGGCGCCGTCGCTCGACGTGAACACCCAGGCGGCGCCGGAGTCGCCGCCGCGGCTGACCTCGCCGTCGCCGGGCGGTTGGGCCGGGTCGACGCCGATCTCGAAGCAGCCGATCTCCACCAGGCCCGCGGGCGGGTCGTAGTCGAGTTTCACGAGCGTGTCGATGCGTCTGACCACACCATGCGTGACGCCGGTGGTCCGGCCGCTCTTGACGACCTTGTCCCCGAGCTCCGGCTCCCCGAGCTCGGCGGGTGCGACGTCGATCCCCAGGATCGAGGGGTCCACCCCACGCCCCTCGACCTCCGCGACCGCGCCGTCCCCGGCCGCACCGAGATGGGACCGGAGCAGCGGGCCCAGCCGGTTCGCGGTGATCCGGTTGTCGTCGTGCGGACCGGGTTGCACGACCACGTCCCCGGGAAGCCCCTGGTTGCCGTGGAGTACGTGCCAGTTGCTGAGTACGCAGGGCCGCCCGGATTCGACGTCGTACACGATGACGCCGACGGTGCCGGCCGTGATCGTCGGATGGCCGACGCTGACTCCCGGACGGACCGGATCGACCCGTACTTTGCGTTCGTCGGCCTCGGCCTCGGCAACCAGCCGATAGCCGGGCCGGTAGGTCCGCTCGAGGACGTCGGTCGGAACGTCGATCCCCGCGACCTCGATGGTCTCCGGGATCGCCGCCGTGCCGAGAACGCCGAGAACCTCCGGCTCCACCTTGGACCCGACGGTGAACTGGATGCACAGCTCGTCGGTCTGCTCGCCGCCCCGGATCTTGTAGCCGATCCCGATCGAGGACACATTCGGATCCCGCAGGTAGGCCGATCCCCTGGTGCGGATGAACTCACGAAGCGCGACGGTGAGGTCGTCGGCGCCTCCCGACGCATCGCTTTGACCAACCACGGAGACCTCCCAGCAAGCACTTCACACCAGGCGATGATTCGACGATCCTCCGAAACCCATGGCCGAGCAAGGCCTATCGGAGGAGTTGGGCGACCAGATGGGGGACGGGGTACCCGGTTGTGCGTACCTGCGCGGCGCCTCGACCCGGCGGGACGCGGCACCCGCCAGCATGAATGTGATGGCAACGATGTGCGAGGTGGCGGATTGGTCCACGAGCGCGACGCGACCGGTATCTGGCGGCGCGGTCCGGCCTCCCTCTTCATAGAGGGGCCTCGTACGAGACCCGCAGCAGGGGGCGAGGATGAGGTGCGCGATGGCGTTGGCCGCGTGCGCGGCGGTTCTGGTGCTGGCGGCCTGCGCGCCGGAGGACGACGCAGGGTCACCCGGGTCGGAGTCGGAGGTGGCCGGCCAGGGCGCTGCCGGCATCGGCGAGGTCGGCGGTGTGGACGGACCGGACGCGCCGGTCTCCGCCGATGCCCAGGGGTCGGCCGACCTGCCCACGCTGCCGATCGGCGGCTCCGTGAGCATCGACGCCGTGGACACCCCGGCGTGTGTCGTCCTGGCCTGGAGCGGTGAGCCCCTGCCCGGCGGGGCGGTAGCGCGGATCACCGCGCTCGCGCCCCCCGCAGCGGTCGCCGTCGCCGCGGACAGGATCTGCGACGGACGGCCCTGCCTGGGCGGTGACAGCTTCCGGGCCGGCGAGGACACCTGCACCGTGGCCCTCAGCTGGGACGGCACCGGGTCGAACGGCGGGGAGGGGCTCCCGCTGGGGGCCAGCGGGCTGGTGGTCTGCGAGCGCCAGCAGCTGTGTGACCAGGTCGCAAGCGCCGCCGAGGCCCAGGGAGGTACGGCGAACATCCAACTGTCGCTTCCGACCGGGTCGGAGGAGTCGACCGACACACCGACCTCGGAGGGGCCCTCCGAGTGGACCGACGCACCGACCTCGGAGGGGCCCTCCGAGTGGACCGACGCACCGGAGTCGCAGGATCCGCCGGAACCGCAGGACTCCACCGAGCCGCTGACCGACCCCGAAGCAGGGGGCTGACTCCCGGTCCGGTCCGCCCGGTCCGGCGCCTAGGCAGAGACACCCGTGGGCGAGAGCGCCCCTCGAGATTGGAGACAAGGAAATGAGATATCGACCGATCGACGATGACCCACAGGATCCCAGACTGGGCCGCTTCATCCCGGACGACTGGGCACACCTCGACAACTATCCGTTGACGGCGCTCGCGCCCGAGGAGCGCCCGGAACGGGTCCCGGTGGTCCTGGGCGTCAACTGGTACAAGGAGTTCGATGAGCCCGAGCTCGACCCTGAAACGGGTGACTTCTGGGTCGCCCGGGGTGGCGCGGCCTCGCTGTCGCGGATCCGCGGCGGCCACTGCGTCTGTCTCGAGCCGGGTGGTGAGCCCGACCCCGAGGCGCGATGGGAGTTCTACGACCAGGGCAGCGAGGGGGCGTGTGTGGGGTTCGGCTGGTCACGCTGCATGTCGCTCCTCAATCAGGGAAGTCTGTACGCCGCCCGATGGCTCTGGGATCGCTCGAAGGAGAAGGACCAGTGGCCGGAGACCAACCCGGGCGACAACGAGGGCACCTCGGTGCGCGCGGCGGGCGACGTGCTGCGAGCAGCCGGGCACGTGGCCTGGGAGGCCGACTTCGCCGATGACGACCACACCGAACGGCTCCGCTACTCGGCCGCACTCGACGCCGGCATCCACCGGTTCCGGTGGGCGACCTCGGTCGACGACGTACACCAGGTGCTGGGGAACGAACGAGCCGACGAGCTCGGCGCCGTTCCGTTCCTCAACTCCTGGGGCCGCGACTACCCGCACCGTACCTGGATGCCCGACGACGTCCTCGCGCGGCTGATGGCAGAGGACGGTGAGGTCGCCGTACCCACGGACAGGTAGCCGCCGACATCCCCCGGGCGCGATCGCCCGAGGCCGAATGCGAGCGTGGTTGTCCCACGGTCCGGCGGCCGGACAGTTCAGTGGGACACGACGGCGGGGTCGGCCGCGCCGTGGGTCAGGGCGCGGGTCTGGCGCAGCACCAGGCCGAGCACGCCGGTGATCGCGAACAGGGCTACCGCGAACCCGGCCACGGCGGCCCAGCCGCCCGAGGTCCAGGCATGGCCGGCGAAGGTGCCGAAGACCGAAGAACCCGCGTAGTAGGTGAACAGGTAGAGGGAGGCGGCCTGACCGGTAGCGACCCCGCCCGCATGGGCACGGGTGGGGACCCAACCGCTTGCGACCCCGTGGACGACGAAGAACCCGATGAGCATGAGCGCCACCCCGGCGACCACGGTCGGGAGCCAGGCGGGCACCGTCAGCACCACCCCTAACACCGCCACGGCCGCACCGACGGGCAGGACCGCGCGGCGGCCGTACCGGTCGGCGAGGCGGCCGGCGTACGCCGAGCTGAACGAGCCGAGCGGGTAGACCAGGAAGAGCAAGCTGGTCGCGCCGACCCCGAGGCCGAACGGCGCCTCCTCGAGCCGGAATCCGACGGTGTTGAACACGCCGACCAGTGCACCCATCGCGCACCCGCCGACCGCATACAGCATCAGCAGCGCGGGGTCGGCCAGCGCCCGCCGGGTGGAGGTGAGCAGCATCCGGACGCCGGCGGGGACGGGGCGGAAGCCGCGCGAGGCGGGCAGAAGGACTCGTACGGCGATCGCGCAGCCGACCGCGAGGACGGCGACCGCGGCCAGTGCCCACCGCCAGCCGGAAAGGTCCGCGACCCAGCCGGTGAGCAGCCGCCCGGTCATGCCCCCGATGGCGGTGCCCCCGACGTAGAGGCCGGCGGCCCGGCCGTGGGTGGACGCGTGCAGTTCCTCACGGAGATATGCGGTGGCGACCGCGGGGAGCCCGGCGAGGGCGACTCCGGCCAGCAGGCGGAGCGCCAGCAGGGTGCCCCAGGTGGGGGCGGCGGCGGAGGCGAGAGCGACCAGGGCCGAGCAGGTCAGCGAGAAGTGGATCAGCCGGGTCCGGCCCACCACGTCCGAGAACGGACCGGTCACCAGCAGCGCGACCGCCAGGCCGAGGGTGCTCAGCGAGACCGTCCAGGTCGTGGCCGAGGTGGAGACGTCGAAGGCCCGAGCGAGGTCGGGCAGGATCGCCTGGGTGCTGTAGAGCAGGGCGAAGGTGGAGAGCCCGGCGAAGAACAGGGCCAGCACGATGCGACGGTGGCCGGGTGTGCCGGGCAAATAGCCCTCCTCGGTGCGCGCTGAGGGAAGTGCGGGGGAGTCGTGGCCGGCTGGCTCGGGCATGCGGAGGACTCTGCCTTCGTCGCGGGGATGCGTCCAATGATGTCAACGCAGAAGCTTCATACGAAATCCGCATCAGGCCGTAGGGTCGGTGCATGCAGTTTCGCGATCTCGGATGGCTGGTGACCCTGGCCGACGTCGGTCACATGACGGATGCGGCCGCCGTGCTGCGCACCAGCCAACCCACCCTGTCGCGGGCGCTCGCCCGGGTCGAGGCGGAGCTGGATGCTCGGCTGTTCGAGCGCGTACCGAGCGGACTGCACACCACCCCGGCCGGCAGGAAGGCGGTGGAGGCGGCCCGGGATCTGACCGCCCGCTACCAGCGGCTCCGGCGCGACCTCGCCGCGGACGTCGATCCCGATGGTGGGGTGGTCCGACTGGCCTTCCTCGACTCGATCGCCACCTCGCTGGTCCCCCGCGTACTGGGTGCGGTCCATGTCGCAGCGCCGGGGCTTCGCGTGGAACTGGCCCAGGAGCCCGGGCACGAGATCCTGGCCGATCTCGATCGGGGCGAGGCGGACCTCGCGATCCTCTCGCCCGAGCCGGAAGGCGGGTACGGCTGGTTGGGCCTGCAGGAGGAGAGATTGGCTCTGGTGGTCCCACCCCGGCACCGCCTGGCCGGTCGGGACCGGGTCGCCCTGTCCGAGCTCGAGGGCGAGGAGATGGTCACGGCGCCGGAGGGGTTCGGCTATCGCAGGCTGGTGGACGGCCTGCTCCGGGAGACCGGCGTGAGCACGGTCGTCTCCTTCCAGAGTCAGGATCTCGCGACCATCGAGGGCCTGGTCGCTGCCGGCCTCGGCGTGGCGATCCTCCCGGAGACCTTCGCCGGGGCGAGTGGCAGCACCGGCGTGCGGATCACCACGCCCGGCGCCCGCCGTACGATCGGACTGGCCTGGCGCACCGACCGCGACCTGTCCCCGCCGGTGCTCCGCTTCCGTGACCTTGTCCGCGAGCGGTTCTGAGCCCGGTACGCCGCCAGGGGTCGCGCGCCCGGCCGCAGACGGTTGGGTCAGGCCGCGTCGACGTTCGAATGCGGAGTCGTGGACTCGACCGTCCGGGAGGACCGACTCGACCGTCCGGGAGGACCGACTCGACCGTCCGGGAGGACCGACTCGACCGTGTCAGCACACGGCGGGACAGGGCTCGATGGCAGGGCGGGCACGAGGTCACCCTCATGCCCGCCCCGATCTCTCACGTGCCCGCGCCCTTCACCCGGTGACTGCGGGTGCCCGCTGCACCGAGATGGACGGGTACGGTCGAGGCGCGTGCTAGTCAGCGGTCGACCGGCGTGCCGTTGGGGGTGAAGGCGGGCTGCAGGTTGCGCAGTTGGGTGCGGCTCACCTCCTCGGCCGGACCGCCGTAGACCGCGTTGTAGAGGAGGTTGAACGACGAGCGCGGGAGTGAGCGGAACGTGATCTCGCTGCCGTAGGTCACGACCTTGCCCTTCCCCACGTCGAAGGAGAGCACGTTGGCCTCGCCGGCGATGTGCTCCTCACCCTTGAGGTAGCCGCTCGCGAGGACATCCGTCTCCGGGTAGTTCGACACGATGTCAGCCTTGTTGTTCGTCGGTCTCCAGGCCTGGGTGTTGTAGAGCCAGACCGGCCACTCCTCCGGCATGCCCCAGGCGACCATGTCGGTGTTGTCGAACTCCTGGTTCAGCAGGCTTCCGCCGGTGGCGAACTCGTCACGACCGGGCAGTGCCGGCTCGATCGGCAGGTCGAGCAGTTCCTGTGCCGTGGCGACCGACGAACCGATCGCGAGCAGCGTGCCTCCCTTCTTGACGAACTTCCGCAGCTTGCCCCAGCCCTCCTCGCCCACGCCGTAGGCCCAGGCGAACTCCTCGTCGTACCGTGCGGGGTCGAGCCCGTCCACGATCCGCGTCTTGGTGATGCCCTGCGGGAGCACGATCGTGTCGTAGACGTCGTTGAGCTTGCCGGACTGGTAGTCCTGCGCGCTGACGACCTCGTAGTCGATGCCGTACTGGTCCATCACCCACATGTCCCAGCCACCCGGCATGTTGTTCGCACCGCGCAGCAGCCCGACCCGCGTCCGTGGCTTCAGCTGGATGCCCTCGACCCGCGGCGCGGCCGCGGTCGCCGTCACCGGGACCCCGACCTTCTTGGTCGCCGTCGTGAGGACCGAACGTGCCTGCGGTGTCGCCGGGATGACGTAGGTGCCCGGGGGGTACGACGTCCCGCCGTCGGCGAACTCCTTGCTTGCACGGAACGTGGTGATGTTGGACTTCTGAAGCGCAGCGACGACCTGGATCGTGCCGTACGACTCGGGACGCACCAAGTAGGCCCCGGATGCCCCAGGCGCCGCGGGCATGGTGACGGCGGGGACCGCCACGGAATCGACCCTCTCGACCTGTGCCTGGACCGGTTCCTTCACCGCATCGACATCGACGCCCAACTGGATCGGCAGGCTCGTGGTCGCCTCGGCGTAGGGGAGTTCATCGACCGGGTACTCGTCGCTGCCGAGCACCTGATCCACCCAGTTGCCGCGCGGCTGGTGGGTCTGGAGCAGGTACGAGCCGGCGGGGTACTCCTTGCCGCCGGCGGTGAACGGTGCCGTCGCCCGATCGATCTCGACCTCGGTCCGCTGGAGTGTCTCGAGCATCTCGTACGTCGCGTACGGATCGCGCTGCTCGGCGTCGACGACGTACGCCTGAACACCCGAGGCGACCCCGTCGTTCATGTACTTCGCCGGGGTGGCGTACAAGTTGTCGTACAGGAGGTTCTCACCGTTCTGCGCGACGTATTCCATTCCTGCGTACGCGGCGCTCTCCCCGTAGGCGACCTGGTCCGCGAGCGTCCAGGTGTCGCTGTCGTAGGGCTGGGGCATGTTCTGGTCGGGGAGCTGCGGGCCGAGGTTCGACCCATCGCTCGACTTCTGCGGGTAGGCCAGGTCGGTGACCGACGCGATCTCACTGAGGTACGCCGCGGTACCGGTGAACGGGAAGAAGCCCATCGGCTGCTCGAGGGTCCAGTAGATGTCGTAGCCCACGTCGTTGCCCACCCCGGTCTTGCCCTCCGCGGTGAGTGCGCGTTGCGCGTGCTGGCCGATGGCAGCAGTCGACGCGTTCGAGTTCGGCGGGACGTTCGGGCTGGTGACACCGCCGTACGGCGGGACGAAGATGCGCTGGCGGGTGGCCCCCTGGCCATGCATGATGTGGGTGACCACCGGCCGGTACTTGTTCTCGAGGGCGACCCGGTACTTCGCCTCGACCTGGGTGAACATCGTCCAGTCGCGGTTGTCGTCGTGCCCCGTGTACTTGTGGTAGAGGTCGGGGTAGACGCGTGCGAGGTTGGTGCCTGCGGTCCGGTTGAAGTGGTCGATCACGAGGTGCTGGCCGTCGGGGTTCTGCGACGGCACCAGCATGATCACAGCGTTGTTCAGCACTTCATCGGTGAAGTCGGAGTCCTCGGTGGCGAGCCGGTGGACGATGTTGTTGATCGCCTGACCGTTGCTGATCTCGGTCGAGTGGACCGTGGCCTCGAGGTGATAGAGCGGGACGCTGTCCGCGGCGAGTTCCCTGGCCTGCTCCGGCGTGGTGTTCCGCGGGTCGGAGAGGCGCTGATTGGCCTCCACGATCTCGTCGAGGCGGTCGAGGTTCTCCGGTGAACTGATGAAGACCGTGGCGTACTCGTTGCCCATCGTCGTCTCGCCGACGGTCTCATAGGAGACCCTGTCGGACTCCTCCGCGAGCAGTTTCATGTAGTCGAGCACGTCGGGGTAGGCGGCGAGCTTTCCCTCCGTGCCCATGTCGAACCCGAAGAAGTCTCCGGGCGTGGGGATGCCCTTCGCAGCTGGTGCTGCGGCGGCCTCGTCCCCGGCTGTGGCAGGCGACCCGACCAGACTGGTCCCCCCGAGCAGGACCACGGTCGCCGCGATGGCGACCGTGGCCGATCGTCGATGTTGCATTCATGCCCCTTCCAGAGGTGCCCGCCACCTAGGGAGCGGCGGGCGTTGAGGGCACGCTAGTGAGCTGCGGCGCCCGAGGGACCAGAGGAATGTTCCGCATTGTGCGGACTCGCGAGCGCGGCGACGGCCCCGCCACCGGTGGCGAGTCGGGAACGGCTCTGCTAGGACTCGATCATGGGAGCAGTCCGGCCCGTTCGCATCGCGTCCGTGTCCGCCGGGGAGGTGGCCGCGGGGATCCTCGATGCCTCGGCGCGTGGGATCGCCGAACATCTGGCGGACCTGATCCGCGCGGGACGGCTGCCGAACGGCACCCGACTGCCGACCGTGCGTGCCCTGGCGGCGACACTCCACGTCGGTGCCACCACCGTGGCGACGGCGTGGGCAGTGTTGCACCGGGACCGGCTGATCCGCTCCGACGGGCGCAACGGCACCTTCGTCCGGGATCTGAGCCCCGTGCTCGATCGCTCGGCTGGTGCGTTGCTCGATCTGACGGGTTTCGAGCACCCGGCCGAGTTGGTGCCCGACCTATCCCCGTTCCTGACCCGTGCGGCCGACGAACTCGGTCGCGGTCACGTGGGCGGCGTCGAGGTCGATGACGTCCTGGGCAACCTGCTGCGAGAGACCTGGCCGTTCCTGCCGGGATCGACAGCGGTCACGTGGAGCTACGCCGAGACGTTGGCGCATCTGGCGGCCGGCACCGTCCGGGCCGGGGACCGGGTCGTGGTTGAGGAGGCCTGCTCTCCCGAGACCGCGGCAGTGCTGGCGCCGCTCCACGTCCAACTCATCCACGTAGCCTGTGACGCTGCCGGGATGCTGCCCGATGAGCTCGAACGGGCCCTCAGTTCGCGGCCGGCGATGGTCATCATCCAGCCCCGATACGCCGATCCATTGGCACACCGGATGACCGAGGCAAGGGCGCGGCAACTCGCGGTCGTGCTGGCGAAGACCGACGTGCTGGTGGTCGAGCAGGATTGCGCCACCGCGCTCGCCACCTCGGAGGGCGTCTCAGTCGGCCGGCACCTGCCTGATCGGACCGTCCTTGTCCGGGACCTGCGTCGGGCGTACGGCCCCAGGGTCCGGGTCGCCCTGGTCGGCGGTGCCTCGCCCGTGGTGGAACGGATCCGTCACCGGCAAGAACTGCTGGGCAGCTTCCTGGCGCCGATCGCACAACGCGCGGTGGCCAGCATGCTGATCGACCCCGTCGTGTCCGATCTGGTGGCCGCGTCCCGATGGCGGTTCGCGCGACGCTGGCACGTGCTCGCGCGCTCCGTTCGCGCCCTCGGCCTCGAGGTCTCGGGCTCGGGCGGGCTCGCGTTGTGGGTCGGCGTACCGGCCGCGGAGCAGGTCGTGTCGCGACTCCACGAGGGTGGGGTCCTTGTGCGTCACGGATACGGATTGACGGAGCCGGACCGGGCCGATCGACACGTCTGGATCTCCGCCACGAGCCCGGCTCCTCATCACCGGCGCGTAGAGGCATTGCTGGGGGAGGCATTGTCGGACCGCGGTGCAGTCAGCTGCTGATACCTGCCGTTGGGGGTCCCCGGGGATGCGCGATGGTTGATTTCGGCCTCACGGACGCTCGACTGGTGCGCTGCGGACGGTCTGGGAGGTACGGCTCGACGCTCCGGGAGGCCCGCCCCAACGGTGGCGGAGGCGGTTGTGTCGGGACTCGGGATCTGGTTGATTGGGGGACAAGTGGTTCCACCAAGTGCCACGAGAGTTCTGATTCTCGAGCGGTGATTCGCGTGTCGAACCATATTTCCACCCTCACTCCCGTCAACTCCGGGCGGGCACAATCGCGTGCCGACCTCACCCGTCGGCTGATGGCCGACCTCCAGGGACTGGACCCCGAGGCCGCGGCGGAGGTCAAGGAGCGCATCGTCGAGGTCAACATGGACGTCGCTCGCACGCTCGCCCGGCGCTACTACGGTCATGGGGAGCGGTCCGAGGATCTGGACCAGACGGCCTACCTCGGTCTGACCAGGGCGGTGGGACGATTCGACCCCGGTCGGGGCAAGGACTTCCTGGCGTTCGCCGTACCCACGATCCTGGGGGAGCTGCGCCGGCACTTCCGGGACGCCTGCTGGATGGTGCGACCGCCGCGCCGGGTGCAGGAACTCCAGGGCCGGATGGTGCCGGCGATGGAGAGCTTCGCCCAGGAGCACGGCCGCAGCCCGGACCCCTGGGAACTGGCCGAACTCCTCGACGTCTCGCTGGAGGACATCGTGGAGTCGCTGACCGCGGACGGGTGCTTCACCCCGGCCTCGCTGGACAAGCCGGTCGAGCCCGACGCCTCCGCCACCCTCGGTGACCTCCTGGCGGGCCATGACCGCGGCTTCGATCGGGTCGAGATCCACGAGATGCTCAAGCAGCCGATCGGCGAACTGTCCGAGCGGGAGCACCGGATCATCGAGTTGCGGTTCTTCCGAGACTGGACCCAGACCCGCATCGCCGAGGAGATCGGGGTGACCCAGATGCAGATCTCCCGGATCCTGAGCCGGATCATCCAGCGGTTGCGCGCCGAGCTAGACGACACCCGCGCGGCGGCCTGAACGGCCAACGAGCCGGGGCCGCGGTCATAGACTCAGCGCGTGCCCGATCCGGAGGATCGACGAGCGCCGCAACCGGAGGTCCTGGAGGCGTCGCCTGGGTCTCGCTCGCGGATCTCGGGGTTCCTGTCCCGGTTCCTGCGCCGCCTGCTGAAGTGGGTGCCCGGCAGGTGGCGCACGCCGCTGGCGGGGGTGCTCGGGCTGATCGTGGGGGGTGTCGGCACGCTGGCGGTTCTGGCCGCGCTGGACCGGCGTCCGGACAGTGCCACCCCGGCACCGCTCCGGGTGGACGAACACTCCGTCGAACTCATCCTGACCCGGACGGCGAACCCACGACCCGGGCAGGGCGAGGAGGTCGTGCCGGTCGGCCTGCACCTCGACGGGGTCGTGCTGTTGTCCGGGTCCGTGCGCTCGACGGTGCTGTGGATCGACGCCCCCGGCGGTGGGCTGGAGGTGGTCACGGCCGGACTGCCGTTGACCGTCGACACGTCCTCCCGGCTGAGCCCGGTGAGCTTGAGCGTCGCCGTTCGAGACTGCGCGGCCGCACTCCGCTGGGAACCAGCGGACCGTCCGTTCACCATCGCCTGGCGCGACGAGTACGACGGGGAGCACGTCGACCGAGCCGGAGACTTCGACCAGTCGGTGGGGGAGGCCCTGGAGCGGTTCATCACGGCGTCGTGCCCGGCTGCCGAGGACGGGTGAGGCCAGGTGCGCTCGGGTGCGGTCGGGTGAGGTGATGCCGCCCGCAGGGAGGGCGTGCCGGCGGTCCGTGTCGCCGCAGCGCTCGACCGACCCGGCCGGCGAAATCACCGATCGGGACCCCACCCGCGCGGCGTGCTCCCCAAGGTCGTGGGATGTTCGGCATGATGAGGCTGGCCAGCACCGCCGAGGCTCGGGGGAGCCACTGAGGAGACGGACTGATGACAGCAGCCGTGGCCGAGGACGAGCCCGTGGCGGGCGAGCTCAGCCGTCGCCGGATCAACCTCATCTTCGGAGCGGTGATGCTGGGCATGCTGCTCGCCGCGCTCGACCAGACCATCGTCTCCACGGCCCTGCCCACGATCGTGGCCGACGTCGGGGGAGCCGAGCACCTCTCCTGGGTGATCTCCTCCTACCTGCTTGCCGAGACCGTGGCGGTCGTGCTGGCCGGCAAGTTCGGTGACATCTTCGGCCGCAAGCTCATGCTGCAGCTCTCGGCCGCTCTCTTCGTCACCGCCTCCGCCTTCTGTGGGCTGGCCGAGGACATGCTCTGGTTGATCAGCTGGCGTGCCGTCCAAGGCATCGGCGCCGGCGGGCTCACCGTCACCGCGACCGCGATCATCGGCGACGTCATCCCGCTGCGCGAGCGCGGCAAGTATCAGGGAGCCCTCGGCGCCGTCTTCGGAGTGACCACCGTCCTCGGCCCCCTGCTCGGTGGCCTGTTCACCGACCACCTCTCGTGGCGTTGGGCCTTCTACGTGAACCTGCCGCTGGGGATCATCGCGATCGCGGTGGCGGCCGTGACGATGCCGAAGATCGCCAAGAAGGTGCGCCCGCCGATGGACTACCTCGGCATCGGCTTCGTCGCGGTGGGCGTCTCGATGCTCACCCTCGCGGTCACCTGGGGTGGCACCCAGTACCCCTGGGGATCGGCCGAGATCATCGGGCTCTTCGTCGGGTCGGCGGTGTTCCTCGCGCTCTTCGTGTGGGCGGAGTCGCGGGCGGTCGACCCAATCCTCCCGCTCCGGCTCTTCCGCGGCCGGGTCTTCACCATCTGCGTCACCCTGTCCTTCATCGTCGGCTTCGCCATGTTGGGCGCGATGACCTTCCTGCCGACCTATATGCAGTACGTTCAGGGCATCTCGGCCACGGGGTCCGGCCTGCACACCCTGCCGATGGTGATCGGCCTCCTGATCACCTCGATGGGATCCGGCATCCTGGTCGGCCGCACCGGCCGGTACAAGATCTTCCCCATCGTCGGGTCGGCCGTGATGGCGCTGGGCCTGTTCCTGCTCTCGACGATGGACGCGGATACCAGCGACTGGCTGATGTCGCTGTATCTGATCATCCTCGGGCTCGGCATCGGCTGCTGCATGCAGACCCTCACCCTCGTCGTCCAGAACACCTCTGCCTTCGCCGACCTCGGCGTGGCCACCTCGGGAGTCACCTTCTTCCGCACCCTCGGCAGCTCCTTCGGCGCCTCGATCATGGGCACCGTGTACGCCAACCAACTCGGCGACAAGCTGCTGGCGGGGGTCCTCGAAGCGGGGATCGACCCGACCCAGGTGGACATCGACAGCGTGTCCCCGGACCTGATCGACTCGCTCCCGGCGGCTCAACGGGGTCCGATCGTGGACGCCTACGCCGACGCGCTGTCGACCGTCTTCCTGGCCGCGGTGCCGGTCGCCCTCCTGGCGCTGGTCCTCGCCCTCTTCCTCAAGGAGGTGCCGCTGCGGCAGAGCAACCGTCGAGGCGCCGCGGACGTCGGCGACGGGTTCGCCATGCCCGAGGACGCTGACAGTCAGATCGCCCTCCAGCGCGCCATCGCCCGGCTGGTGCAGGTCGATCCGCGCCAGACCCAGGCGCGGATCCGGGAGGCGTCGGGCACTCGCCTGGACGCGGCTTCGGCGTGGTGTGTGCGACAGATCATCGTGCGAGAGGATCTGAATCTCGAGACCAACCTGGGCCACGTGGCACGACGGTTCTGGATCCCCCGCGAGGTGCTCCAACCGGCCTTCGACGCGGCCATCGTCGAGGGTTATCTCACCGGCGACGCCGACGGGTACGCCGTCACCGAGGACGGGCGGGCGGAGCTGGCCAAGCTCGCCGAGGCCTTCCGCGCCTGGCTCGCGGACGAACTGGAGGACTGGGGGCCGGAGGACGACCAACTCGCCGGCGCTCTGAAACTGCTCTCCCAGCAGATGGTCGTGGACGGGCCCGCGCCCAAGGAACTCGTCTGAGTCGGACCGAAGCCCGGGCTTCGTCGAGGGGCGGCCGGACGCTCGGCAGGCCGGCGTTCGTCCCGAGTCCCGTGCCGGGTCTCAGTGGCGGCGGCGCTTGTCGACCTCGGTGCGCACCTTGGTCGCAGCAGCCTTGAGCCGCTCCTGGTTCTCCGGTTTCCGGGCCTCGTCGTAGACCTTCTTGGCGACTCCGGCCAGCACGGCGGCCCGCATGATCTTCATGCCGCTCAGCGTACGTAACCGCCCCAACGGCGCGCCGCGACGAACCTGCCTGAGATTCGGGTGCCGGCCTGGTTTCAACGCGGAGTGAGGCGGGAAGAGAGCAGACGTTTGTTCTCGTCCCGAGGGAGATCCGATGAAGAAGACGATGCGGACCATCGCATCAGCGCTCGCCACAGCGCTCGTGGTGGGCATGATGAGCTTCGCGCTCACGACCACGACCGCGTCACCTGCTCAGGCGGCGGTGACCGTGCCGACCGGGTGGGTCAACGTGAAGTACACCGGCGGAGTGCGCACCCACGGCAGCGTGTTCCGCGTGGTCGGCAACTGGGTGTGGGCCTACGAGGATCAGGGCGGCGGCGTTCCGGTCGGCTCCGTCTACCTGCAGTTCCGGCCGTCCGGTTCGGCCGCCTGGAAGAACGTGGCGGTCGACAGGACCCCGAACAACTTCGACCTGCGCCAGCGGGTCAACCTCCCCGGTGTCCACCGGCTCTACTACACCGGCGGCCGCGATGCCAAGGGCACCTACTACGCGCGACGCGCGACCGGCGCCTTCGCCTCGATGCCGGTGAAGCGGAAGATCACCGTGAAGCTGAAGAAGCGGGCCTTCAAGGTGAGCGGCAAGGTGTCGCCGAACTACAAGCGCAAGCCGGTCTTCCTGGTCAAGGTGAAGGGCCCCAAGGCCACCAAGGGCCGCAAGGTCGCGAAGGTCCGCACCAACCGGCACGGCCGCTACACGGTCAAGCTCCCCAAGCGCTCCCGCACCACCTACTACCGTCTCTGGACCCCGCGCAAGGGCGACTACGTCCGCGGCTTCAGCGACAAGTGGATCAAGACCTGGCGCACCTACCGTCGTCCGGTCGCGGGTGCCGGCGGCTCTGCCGACGTCCTCCAGTCGGGCGGCGCGACCACGTCGTCCCTGGCCGAGTGGCGCGTCGAGTCCCCGGTCGCCGGCCGCAGGCTGAGCGGCTCGGTGGCACCCACCACCCTCCGGTGACCTTCGGGAACAGCTGAACGCAACGGGGCCCCTGCCACACGGCGGGGCCCCGTCGCTGCTCGTACCCGGCTCGCGGTCGCCGACCACGACAGGTTCGCCCGCGCCCACTAGAGTGGTGGTTCGCCTGTCGCCCACCGATCAGAAGGACCAATCACAGCCCGATGGACGGCTATCAAAGTAGCCTGCTGCTGCTTCTCCTGGCCCTGTTCCTTGTACTCGCCTGCGGCGTGTTCGTCGCCGCCGAGTTCGCCCTCGTCACCGTCGACCGCACCAAGGTCGCCCAGGACGCCGAAGCGGGTGAGCCGGGGGCGCAGCGACTACAACGTTCGCTGCGCAACCTCTCGACCCAGCTCTCCGGCGCCCAGGTCGGCATCACGGTGACCAACCTGGGGATCGGCTGGCTCGCCGAACCGGCGATCTCCACGCTGATCGCACCACCACTGGACGCACTCGGTGTCCCGGGCAGCGCGGTGACACCGATCGCGGTCACCCTCGGTCTGGTGATCTCGACCGCGATCACGATGATCTTCGGCGAGCTCGTGCCCAAGAACATCGCCCTCTCCCTCCCGATGCGCACGGCGCACGGCACGATGGGCGCGCTGTGGTACTTCACCAGCGCGATCAAGGCCCCGATCGCCCTGCTCAACAACTCGGCCAACGCCCTGGTCCGACGGCTGGGGGTCGAGCCCCAGGAGGAGCTCCGGTCGGCCCGGTCCTCGACCGAGCTGGCCTCACTGATCCAGCACTCCGCCGACGAGGGCACCCTGGACGCCGACACCGCGGAGCTGATGGAGCGCTCGGTGGAGTTCGGCACCCGCACGGCGGGGGAGATCATGACCCCGCGGGTGCGCACCATGAGCCTCGAGGCGAACGACCGGGCCGAGCGGGTGATCGAGCTGGCCCGCCGTACCGGCCACTCCCGCTTCCCCGTCCTGGCCGACGACGACACCGTGGTCGGCACCGTGCACGTGAAGAACGCCGTCGGCCTGGCGATGCACGAGCGGTCCACGGTGAAGGTCAAGCACCTGATGGCCAAGCCCGTCCTGGTGCCCGACTCGCTGCGGCTCGACCCGCTCCTGGCGCTGCTGCGCCGCGAGAGCTTCCAGATGGCGATCGTGCTGGACGAGTACGGCGGCCACGCCGGCATCGTCACCCTCGAGGACGTCATCGAGGAGATCGTCGGCGACATCGCCGATGAGCACGACTCGATGTCGGCCCAGGCCAGGCTGCGCCGCGACGGCAGCTGGTCGCTCTCCGGCCTGCTGCGACCCGACGAGGTGGAGGACCTGACCGGGGTGGACCTGCCGGAGAGCGAGGACTACGACACCATCGCCGGACTGGTCCTGGCCGTCCTCGGCCGGATCCCGCAGCGCGGGGACATCGCCGAGGTCGCAGTCCCCGACCGGAGCGACCCGGAGGAGCCTCGGGAGCGGCTGGTCACCCTGACCGTCGACCATATGGACGGCCGCCGGGTGGATCGGATCAGTCTGCGCCTGCTCGGACCGCTGGACGCGGCCCTCGCGGGTGAGAAGGCGGAGGTGGAGCGATGAGCAACGCCTTCTCCCTGGTCGCCGGCGTCGTGCTGCTGCTGCTCAATGCCTTCTTCGTGGGGGCCGAGTTCGCGCTGGTCTCCGCCCGCCGCAGCCAGATCGAACCCCGCGCACAGCAGGGGTCACGTCTGGCCAAGATCACCCTCCGGGCGATGGAGCACGTGTCCTTGATGATGGCCGGCGCGCAGTTGGGCATCACGGTGTGCTCGGTGCTGCTCGGTGCCGTTGCCGAGCCCGCGCTCGCGCACCTGCTGGAGCCGGTGCTGCACCTGCTGCACGTCCCCTCCGACCTGCTCCACCCGATCGCGTTCGTGATCGCGATGTCCTGCGTCGTCTACCTGCACGTGGTGCTCGGGGAGATGGTCCCGAAGAACATCGCCATCGCGGGTCCCGAGCGGGCCGCGCTGGTGCTGGGTCCGGCCATGTACGGCGTCGTGATCGCGCTCAAGCCGGTGATCGTGGCCTTCAACATGATCGCCAACGGCTGTCTGCGGCTGATGCGGATCGAGCCGAAGGACGAGGTCGCCGCGACGTACACACGCGAGGAGGTGGCCGCGCTGGTGGAGGAGTCGCACGGTGAGGGTCTGATCGCCGCGGACGAGTACGACCGCCTCGCGGGCGCACTCGGGTTCACCGAGAAGACCGTCGACACGGTGCTGCTCGAGCGGGATTCCCTCGCGACCATCCGTCGCGGCTCCACCGGTGCGGACGTCGAGTCCCTGTGCGCGGCCACCGGATTCTCCCGGTTCCCCGTCGTCGACGGGGACGACCTGGTGGGATACCTGCACATCAAGGACGTGCTCGAGCCCGATGACGAGCGGCGTCGCCGTCCCGTCGAGGACAAGTGGGTCCGCGCGTTCGCGACGGTGACCCTCGACACCCAACTGCATGAGGCCCTCGAGATCCTGCAGCGACGGGGGGCACACCTCGCGCGAGTGGTCGACAAGGATGGTCATACCGTCGGGCTCGCCACCCTCGAGGACGTCATCGAGGAGCTCGTGGGTGAGATCCGTGACGCGGCACATGCCGAGGAGCCCGTCTGAGCGCCTGAGAACTCCGGATTCTGAGGCCTCCGGAGCTACGCTGGTCGGGTCGGCCAGTACGTCGGCACTTCAGCGTGCGCGCAGACCAAGGAGTGTTTCACCCCGTGCCGGAGTCAGTGACAGCCACCTCGGGTGAGTCGGGAGGGGAACCGTCCCCGACCTCCGCGCGTACGTCGCGGGTGTGGACCATCCCCAACCTGCTCAGTGCCCTGCGACTGGCCGGGGTGCCGGTCTTCCTGTGGCTGGTGCTGGGACCCGAGGCCGACGGCTGGGCGCTGCTGCTCCTGGTGGTCTCCGGGATCACTGACTGGCTCGATGGCTGGCTCGCCCGCCGGCTCGGGCAGACCTCGAAGCTCGGCATGTTGCTCGACCCCGTTGCCGACCGGCTCTACATCCTGGCGGTCGTGGTGGGGCTGGCTCTGCGCGACGTCATCCCGTGGTGGGTGGCCGTGCTCCTGCCGCTGCGTGACCTGCTCATGATCGGGCTGGTGCCGCTGCTGCGTACCCGCGGCTACAACTCGCTGCCGGTGCACTTCCTCGGCAAGGCGGGCACCTTCAACCTGCTCTACGCGTTCCCCCTGCTGCTCCTCGGCGACGGTGGCGGGGTCGTGGCCACCCTGGCCAACGTCTTCGGCTGGGCATTCGCCGTCTGGGGCATCGGTCTGTACTGGTGGGCCGGCCTGCTCTATGTATGGCAGGTGCGCCAACTGCTGGCCACGACGTCCCGCGATGCCGGGGACGCCGCCACTGAGACCTCCGGCTCCGACGCCGACTCCGATGCCTCTGCCGAGGCCGAGCGTTGACGCCCGAGGAACCCGGCAGACACGACGGGCCGGGCGAGGTCCTCGACCAGGTGCACCAACCGCTGCTCGACCGGATCACGCGGGGAGCCCTGGACGAGGACTACCAGCACGTCGCGGAGCGGAAGCGGGCCAGGCAGGCCGCCGGCATCGGTCCGAAACGGGAGCGGTCCCCGCTGGCCCGTAGGGGCGTGTTCACCGCGGTCGTGGTGGGGGCCTTCGGTGTGCTCGCCTCGGTGTCCGCCGTGCAGACGGCGGAGAACGCCGACGTGGCCAGTGCGAGCCGCGCCACCCTGATCGACCGGATCACGTCCGTGCGCAGCACCGTGGACGACCAGCAGGGCGACATCTCCACGGTCCGTGCGGCCAACACCGCCCTCACCGGCAGCAACGACGAGGTTCGGTCGGAGACGACGAGGATGACCTCCCGCGCCGACACGCTGGCGACCGAGACCGGTTTCGAGGAGATGCGTGGCGACGGCGTCGTGGCGGTGGTCGACGACGCACCCGGTGGGGGAGACGGACTCGTCCGCGACCGGGATCTGCGGCTGCTGGTCAACGGGTTGTGGGAGGCGGGCGCGCGAGGGATCGCCATCAACGGGCAGCGGGTCACCTCGCTCAGCGCGCTGCGCAACTCGTGGCAGGCGGTCCGGATCAACGACGTCTCCCTCTCTCCGCCGTACCGAGTGAGCGCGGTCGGTGACCAGGACGTCCTTCAGGCACGCTTCGCCGAGACCACCTCCGGACTGCGGTTCCAAGACCTCACCACCCAGCTCGGGATGCCCTACTCGATGGACAACGCCGACGGACTGGAACTGCCCGCTGCGCCCGATCGCGTGCTCGATCTGCGTAAGGTGCGGCTCGGAGGGGCAGAAGACTCCAAACACCCAGTCGACAACGAGGAGAGCCCGTGATCGCCGCCATCGGACTCGTCGTCGGGATCGTCCTGGGCGTCATCTTCCAGCCGGACGTGCCCATCGGCCTCGAGCCCTATCTCCCCATCGCGGTGGTGGCCGCCCTCGACGCAGTGTTCGGCGGCCTCCGCGCCTTCCTGGAGGGGATCTTCGACGACAAGGTCTTCGTCGTCTCGTTCATCTCCAATGTGGTCATCGCTGCGGGCATCGTCTACCTCGGCGACAAGCTGGGGGTGGGAGCCCAGCTCTCCACCGGCGTCATCGTCGTGCTCGGCATCCGTATCTTCTCCAACGTCGCCGCGATCCGGCGCCACATCTTCCATGCCTGAGGCCAACGAGCCCGAGTCGACCTCCGCACCCGAGCCGACCTCTGGACCGGGGTCGACCTCTGGGGTCGAGCCGACCACCGCACCCGAGCCGACCACCGCACCCGAGCCGACCACCGGGCCGAGTGGTGAGCTGAGTGGTGAGCTGAGTGGTGAGCCGAGCAACAGGACGGACCCGGCGTCCGAATCGGCGACCGAACCCGAGGGTCGGCCCGCCGGGGACAACCAGCCGGGCGAGGAAGATTCAGGTGCCCGGACCCGGATGGTCGACGCGGTCCGGCATCCCCGGCGGAGCCAGGTGGTGGTCGGGGTGCTCCTGGCGGCGCTCGGCTTCGCGGCGGTGACCCAGGTCAACACCACCGAGGAGGACGACACCTACGCCGGCGCGCGGCAGCAGGAACTGATCGACGTGCTGAACGCGCTCACGGTGACCGGCCAGAAGCAGCAGGAGCAGCTGGAGGACCTCGAGAGCACCCGTGATGAGCTCCGCGAAGACACCACCCGTAACCAGGCCGCGCTGGACCAGGCACGGGATCAGGTCCAGACCCTCAACATCCTCGCGGGGCGGGTTCCGGTCACCGGTCCGGGGATCAGGATCACGATCACCGAAGAGGGGGATCAGGTCGACGTCGACGACTTCATCGACCTGATCCAGGAGCTCCGCTCCATCGGGGCAGAGGCGATCGAGGTGAACGACGAGGTGCGCCTGGTCGCCCAGTCCTCCTTCGAGCAGGCCGCCGGCGGCCTGCTGGTGGACGGCACGCTGGTGGAACCGCCGTACGTCATCGAGGCGATCGGCGAGCCCAGTACCTTGGCCGGCGCCGTGACCTTCGCCCGCGGGCCGCAGGACGCCTTCGAGTCCGATGGCGCCACCGTCGAGGTGACCGAGCAGCAGGAGATCGAGATCGAGAGCGTGGTCCAGGGGCCGGAGGACTGAACCCCCTCCGGGCAGTAAAGTGTGGCCGCAGCCGATCGCCGTACAGGTGATCGGGCCCAGACCAGCGATCGACGAGGAGATTCGACGTGTACCCCGAGGACCTGAGCTACACCTCCGAGCACGAATGGGTGCGCACCCCCGGCGAGCAGGACGGCTCGGTGCGCATCGGCATCACCCACTACGCCCAGGACGCGCTCGGTGACATCGTGTATGTCTCCCTGCCCGAGATCGGTCAGACCGTGACCGCGGGGGAGACCTGCGGCGAGCTGGAGTCGACCAAGTCGGTCTCTGACCTGTACGCGCCGGTCACCGGCGAGGTCGTCGCACGCAACGACGCTCTCGACGAGCAGCCCGAGCTCGTCAACGACGAGCCGTACGCCGCCGGCTGGCTCTTCGAGGTCGTGCCGAGCGTTCCGGCTCAGCTCGACGAGCTGATGGACTCGGTCGCCTACCAGGGTTCGCTCGAGGGCTGACCGGGTCGTCGCGTCGCCCTCACCCGCCAGGGGTGAGGGCGACAGATGCAGCCGCCGGACTGATAGGTTCGCTGCATCCGTCAATCTCATCTGGAGGGTAAGGAGCAGGCATGCCGTTCTGCACCGCGTGTGGGAGTCAGAATCCCGACGATGCTCGGTTCTGCGCGCAGTGCGGCACGCGACTCGTGACCATCGAGCCGCCGCGCCCAGCCGTCAGCGATGCCACCGCCACCATCTCGGTGGGCAACGAGAAGATCGAGACGGGGGAGCGCTCGCTCAACCCGGTCGACGCAGCCGCGGTCGACGCGCTGCCGGTGGGGCACGCCCTGCTGGTGGTGCAGCGCGGCCCGGACGCCGGAAGCCGGTTCCTGCTCGACCAGCCGATCGTGCACGCCGGGCGGCACCCGGACACCGAGATCTTCCTGGACGACGTGACCGTCTCCCGTCATCACGCCGAGTTCCACCGCTCCGCCGAGGGGTTCTCCGTGCGTGACGTGGGGAGCCTCAACGGCACCTACGTCAATCGTGACCGGATCGACGAGGTGGCGCTCACCGACGGCGACGAGGTCCAGATCGGCAAGTACCGCCTGGTGTTCTACGCCGGTCACGAGGGCTGAAGCCGATGGCGGCCAGCACTGCTGCCACGGGGGGCTCGGCCGCCCTCCTCAACATCGGTCAGGTCCTCGAGATCCTGCGCCCGGACTTCCCTGGCGTGACGATCCCCAAGATCCGGTTCCTCGAGGACAAGGGGCTGATCAAGCCCCAGCGCACCCCGGCCGGCTACCGCAAGTTCAGTCACGCCGACGTCGAGCGGCTGCGCTACATCCTCCGCGTGCAGCGCGACCACTATCTGCCGCTCAAGGTGATCGGCGAGCACCTGGACGCGATGGACCGCGGCATGGAGCCGCCGCCGCTGCAACCGGTCGTGCCCACCGTCCCCGAGGTCGTCCTCGCCGCCGACGGGATGCCCGGCAAGGAGTCCTTCCAGCGGCGCGACGACCTGCGCGTCTCCCGGCGTGAGCTGATCAAGATCGCCGAGGTGAGCGAGGAGCTCCTGACCGAGCTGGAACAACACGGCCTGGTGACCGCGCTGCGCACCGGGCACTACGACACCGATGCGCTGGTGATCGCACGCGCGGCCCGGGAACTGGGCGAGTACGGCATCGAGCCCCGGCACCTGCGGTCCTTCCGCACCGCCGCGGACCGCGAGGTCGGACTGATCGAGCAGGTCGTCATGCCGCACCGCAGAGCCAGCGACGCCGCCGCGTCGGCGCGGGCGGAGGAGACCGCCAGCGAGGTGGCCGCACTGGCCGTCCGGTTGCACGCCACCTTGATCAAGGCGGGTCTGCGGCGGCGCTGAGCCTCGCTGACCCCGCCGCACGCAGTCCTCGTGCGGCCTCGGACTCGGAGTAGGGTGGAAATGTGCGCGAAGTCGATGTGATGGGCGTCCGGGTCGAGATGCCTTCCAACAGCCCGATCGTGCTCCTGCGTGAGTCCGGCGGGGAGCGCTACCTCCCCATCTGGATCGGGGCGGTGGAGGCGACCGCGATCGCGTTCGCCCAGCAGGGCGTCGTACCTCCGCGGCCGCTCACGCACGACCTGCTCAAGGATGTTCTCGAGGCCACCGGCAACGAGCTCCTCGAGGTCCAGATCACCAACGTCACCGACGGGGTCTTCTACGCCACCCTGGTGCTCTCCTCCGGCGCCGAGGTCAGCGCCCGGCCCTCCGACTCCATCGCGCTGGCGCTGCGCACCGGCACCCGGATCGTGTGTGCCGACGACGTCCTCGACGAGGCCGGCCTCGCGGTCCCTGCCGAGCAGGAGGACGAGGTGGAGAAGTTCCGGGAGTTCCTCGACCACGTCTCACCCGAGGACTTCGACGCCCACTGACCCGAGCCGGCGGCCCGCCGGTCAGGTCGCAGGCTGCGTGGCTCGCGAGGGTTTCTCGGTCCTGACCGCCCGAGCGTGGCGGCGTACGTCTGCGCCGACCCGACCGCTGGTCCACACCGAGTCCACGTCCGTGAACGACCGAGCCGGTCCGGCCCATCCAGGCAACTCACCGGGTACGGGACGCGGTGGCGATGGTCACGGTGTCGCTGCGGGCCACGGCGGGGCGTCAGTCGACGGGGGCGACACGCCGCCGCGCTCGTTGACCGACCCCGACCGCACATCTACCTTGAAGTGTCTCCGGTGTAACTCCACCGCTGCACTTCGGTCGCGGCCCTTCCCCCTCAGGAGTTACGCTCAACGGAGTAGACCACGGAGGACCGCGTGAACGAGCACGAGCAGGAGGCTGCCGAGGCAGCTCTGGCCGCGCACCAGGCGGAGGAGCAGGGGCTGCTCTTCACCGATGATGTATCCCCTCTGCCCCGAGACGCCGGCTACCGCGGTCCCACCGCGTGCAACGTCGCCGGCATCACCTATCGCCAGCTCGACTACTGGGCACGCACCGGGCTGGTCGAGCCCAGTGTCCGCGGTGCGACCGGATCAGGCACCCAGCGGCTGTACTCCTTCCGCGACATCCTCATCCTGAAGGTGATCAAGCGGCTGCTCGATGCCGGGATCTCCCTCCAGCAGATCCGCGGTGCGGTCACGCACCTGCGTGAGCGCGGCACCGACGACCTCACCCGGGTGACCCTCATGAGCGACGGCGCCTCGGTCTACGAGTGCACCAGCAACGACGAGGTCATCGACCTGCTCCAGGGTGGGCAGGGCGTCTTCGGGATCGCCATCGGAGGAGTCTGGCGGGAGATCGAGGGCACCCTCTCCGATCTGCCGAGCGAACGCACCGACACCGCGGCCGCCGCCGACCAGAACGACGAGCTCGCCGCCCGACGCGCCGCTCGTACGGCCGGCTGAGCCGCCGCCGCACGAGCCATTCGGCCCCGATCCCCACCAGGATCGGGGCCGCGTCGCGTCCGGAGCGGGACTGTTCCGAGGAGGACCCGTGGACGCGGACACGGCGTTCCGGAGCCCCGGGCAGTATGCTGGGTCTCGCTGTACATCCCGCGTGGGAGAGCTCCGAGGAGATCGTGCGGAGCGCCGAA
This sequence comes from Nocardioides insulae DSM 17944, assembly GCF_000422825.1. Lineage (GTDB taxonomy): Bacteria > Actinomycetota > Actinomycetes > Propionibacteriales > Nocardioidaceae > Nocardioides > Nocardioides insulae. The sequence continues at coordinate 126,339 of NZ_KE383929.1, forward strand.
GGGGCAATTCCTCCCCGGAATCTCTCAGGCAACGCGACCATGTGGGCCAGGCAACTCTGAAGCCATGTCGAAAGGCCATGTCGCCGGACTGGTGTGTGTGACAGAGGGGGAGGGACCGACCCGTCCGCATCCCCAGGAGCATCCGTGTCAGACTCCCCGTCGCTCTCCGAGCTCGACGCAGTCGCCCAGTTCGCCCGCCGCCACGTCGGCCTGACCGAGCAGGCGCAGCAGAGGATGCTGGGCGTCCTCGGCTACGACAGCATCGGTGCCCTCATGGACGCCGCGGTCCCGGGCGGCATCAAGTCGGCCGACACCCTCGACCTGCCCTCGCCGATCTCGGAGAGCGCCGTCGCCGCGCTCGCGCGGGAGTTGGCCGGCCAGAACAAGCCGGGGGAGACCCTGATCGGCCTCGGCTACTACGGCACCGTCACCCCGCCGGTGATCCGACGCAACGTGCTCGAGGACCCGAGCTGGTACACCGCCTACACGCCGTACCAGCCGGAGATCTCCCAGGGCCGCCTCGAGGCGCTGATCAACTTCCAGACGATGGTCGGTGACCTGACCGGTCTCCCGACCGCCAACGCCTCGCTGCTCGACGAAGGCACCGCCGCCGCCGAGGCGATGACGCTGGTGCGGCGCGCCAACAAGTCGGCGAGCGGCCCGTTCGTCCTCGACGCCGACGCCCTTCCCCAGACCATCGAGGTGGTGCGCACCCGCGCCGAGGCGATGGGTATCGACGTCGTGGTCGCCGACCTGACCCAGGGGCTGCCGGACGGCGACCTGTGCGGTGTCCTCGTGCAGTACCCCGGTGCCTCCGGACGGGTCCTCGACCCCCGCGCGGTGATCGAGGAGACCCACGCTCGCGGAGCACAGGCCGTGGTCGCCGCCGACCTGCTCGCCCTCGCCCTGCTCGAAGCGCCCGGCGCACTCGGCGCCGATGTCGTGGTCGGCACGACCCAGCGCTTCGGCGTCCCGCTCTTCTACGGCGGTCCGCACGCCGGCTACATGGCCGTGCGCGAGGGGCTGGAGCGACACCTCCCCGGTCGCCTGGTCGGCGTCTCCGTCGACTCGCAGGGCCGCCCGGCGTACCGCCTGGCGCTGCAGACCCGCGAACAGCACATCCGCCGTGACAAGGCGACCTCCAACATCTGCACCGCCCAGGTCCTGCTCGCGGTCGTTGCCAGCATGTACGCCGTCTACCACGGCCCGGAGGGCATCCGCGACATCGCCTACCGCACTCACCGGTACGCCGCCGTCCTGGCCGGTGCGCTGCGCGCGGCCGGGCTCGAGGTGGCGCACGAGGAGTTCTTCGACACCCTGACGGTGCGCGTCGCCGGCCGGGCTGCCGAGGTCGTGGCCGCCGCTCGCTCGCTCGGTCTGCACCTTCGGTCCGTCGACGCGGACACGGTGGGCATCTCCACCTCGGAGACCACCACCCGGTCGACCTTGAGCGCGCTGCTCCGTGCCTTCGGCGTCGAAGCCGATCTCGACGAGGTCGACCGGACCACCGCGGACGCGCTGCCCGGCGCGCTGCGGCGCAGCACCGACTTCCTCACCCACGAGGTCTTCCACAGCCACCGCAGCGAGACCCAGATGCTGCGTTACCTGCGCACACTCTCCGACCGCGACTACGGCCTCGACCGCGGCATGATCCCGCTCGGTTCGTGCACGATGAAGCTCAACGCCACCGCCGAGATGGAGCCGATCTCGCTGCCCGGCTTCGCCGACCTCCACCCGTTCGTGCCGGCCGAGGACGCGCGCGGCTACGCCCGTCTGGTCGGGGAGCTGGAGGGCTGGCTCGCCGAGGTCACCGGGTACGACCGGGTCTCGATCCAGCCCAACGCCGGATCCCAGGGTGAGCTCGCCGGCCTGCTGGCCATCCGTGGCTACCACCGGGCCAACGGCGACACCCAGCGCGAGATCTGCCTGATCCCCGCCTCCGCGCACGGCACCAACGCCGCCTCGGCGGTCATGGCCGGCATGAAGGTGGTCGTCGTGAAGACCGCCGCGGACGGCACCGTGGACCTCGACCACCTGCGTTCCCTGTGTGACAAGCACGCCGAGACGCTCTCCGCGATCATGGTGACCTACCCGTCCACGCACGGTGCCTACGAGGACACCATCGGCGAACTGTGCGAGGTCGTGCACAGCCACGGCGGCCAGGTGTACGTCGACGGCGCCAACCTCAACGCCCTGCTCGGCTACGCCAAGCCCGGCGAGTTCGGTGGCGACGTCTCGCACCTGAACCTGCACAAGACCTTCTGCATCCCGCACGGTGGCGGCGGCCCCGGGGTCGGCCCGGTCGCCGTGCGCGCCCACCTGGCGCCGTACCTCCCCACCCACGGTCAGCACCCGAACCCCGAGCAGCAGACGGGGATCGGCCCGGTCAGCGCCGCGCCGTACGGGTCGGCCGGCATCCTGCCGATCTCCTGGGCCTACATCCGCCTGATGGGAGCGGCCGGACTGGTCGAGGCCACCGCCGCGGCGGTGCTCTCCGCCAACTACGTCGCCGCTCGCCTGCGCGAGCACTTCCCAGTGCTCTACACCGGACACGGCGGCCTGGTCGCCCACGAGTGCATCCTGGACCTGCGCCAGATCACCAAGGAGACCGGCGTCAGCGTCGACGATGTCGCCAAGCGGCTGATCGACTATGGCTTCCACGCGCCGACGATGTCCTTCCCCGTGGCCGGCACCCTGATGGTCGAGCCGACCGAGTCCGAGGACCTCGGCGAGATCGACCGGTTCATCGACGCGATGATCGCGATCAAGGGCGAGATCGACCGGGTCGGCGCCGGCGAGTGGAGTGTCGAGGAATCTCCGCTGCGCGGTGCTCCGCACACCACCCGCATGCTGGCCGGCGAGTGGGCCCGGGGCTACGACCGGGGGACCGCGGTGTTCCCGTCGGGTGTGGACGCCGACAAGTACTGGCCCCCGGTCGGCCGGATCGACAACACCTACGGCGACCGTAACCTGGTCTGCTCCTGCCCCTCCCCGGAGGCCTTCGCGGAGTGAGCCCCGGCCCGGGTCAGGGCCAGCCCGGATCCATCGATCCTGCGTCCGCAGCCGGCGCCGCCATCCGGCGGTGCCGGCTGCGGTGTCGCACCGCGATCGGCCTCAGACCCGTCGGCGCTCCGCCTTGCCGGCACATCCGTCCGGTGAACGCTCGCGACGGCGAAGATCGATGGACCCAGGCTCAGTCCGCGCGCACCTGAACGGTGGAGCCCGCCCGGGCCTTGCTCACCACCAGTTGGGCCGGGATGCGGTCGCGCATCTCGGCCACGTGGCTGACCACCCCGACCACCCGACCGCCATCGCGGAGCGCGTCGAGGGTGTCCATCACGTCGTCGAGCGTGTCAGCGTCGAGCGAGCCGAACCCCTCGTCGACGAAGAGGGTGTCGAGCTCGGCGCCCCCGGCTTCCTGCGTGATCACGTCGGCCAGTCCGAGGGCGAGGGCGAGAGAGACCACGAAGGTCTCACCGCCGGACAGGGTCGCCGGGTCTCGGGACTCACCCGACCAGTCGTCGCGGATCAGCAGGCTGAGCCCGCCGCGAGTGTCGCGCGCCCCGCGCTCGGCGGAGTGCTCCAGGCTGTAGCGCTGGTCGCTCATCCGCGCCAGTCGCTCGTTGGCGGCCGCGACCACCTGGGTGAGGCGGTAGGCGACGACGTAGGCGGCGAGCCGCATCTTCAGCCGGTTGTCGGGGTGCTTGCCCTCGACGAACTGCGAGACGGACTCGGCAAGCCGCAGCTCCCGCTGCAGGGGAGCCCAGCTGCCCAGCTCTCCTGCGAGGTCTCCGTGAAGCGCCCGGAGACGGCCGGCCCGCCTGCTGGTGCCTCGCGCCGCAGCGGCGCTGTCGTTGGCCCCCGCGAGGGCGGCGCGATGAGCCTCGCCCAGGTCATCGAGTGACGGGACCTCGGCGGCCAGCAGCTCGTCGGCGTCGGGCTCGGCCAGGACGGCCTCGGTGACCGCGAGGTCGCGGTCGTGCGCTCGGAGGCGCTGCTCCAACTCCTCCACCGTGCCGGCAGGGAGTGCCTGCCGGACCGCGTCGTCGACCGAGTCGAAGCCGGCCGAGGCACTCGCCTCCTCCACCGTGGCGGTGGCCGAGGCCAGGGCCGCGCGGGTGCGCTCAGCCTGTTCGAGCGCGGCGAGGTCGTCCTGCCGCTGCCGCACCTCGGCGCCCAAGGCCTCGGCCAGCCCGCCCAGCGTGTCGTGCTCGGTCTCCTCGAGCATCGCGGAGACGACCGCCTCGAGCCGGTCGCGCTGAGCCGTCACCGCGCGGGACTGCTCATGCAGCTTGGCAACCTCGACGCTGAGGTCGTTCAGCAGGGCACGCTGATCACTCTCGCGCTGCTCAGCGGCGGCCAGGTCGGCCCGGAGCTGGGGCAGCCGGGCAGCAGCGCTCCGCAGTTCGCGAAGCGTGGCCGTGAGGGACTCCCGGGTGTGCCCGGTGGCCTGCTCACGTGCGATGCGGAGGCGGGTGGTCTGCTCACCGAGCGTGAGACCCAGGACATGCTCCGCGGAGTTGGCGTCGTCGACCTCGTGCTGGGCGGCCCGTTCGGCGGCCGCATCGGCCGCCCCCTCGACCGGGGCGGCCTTCGCCGGATGCTCGGCCGACCCGCAGACCGGGCAGTCGGCTCCGACCGCGAGCCCACCCGCCAACTCGGCCGCCATGTGGTTGAGCCGCTCCTGCCGCACGTCGATCAGGCGCTCCCTGGCGGTGAGCACCCGCTCGCGAGCGGCCTGGTGCTCGGCATGGAGCGCCTCGACTCGCGGCCCCAGCTCGTCGGCCATCACCAGCGAATCCAGTCTCGCGGCGGTGGCCTCGACCTTGCCGTCCGCTTCGTGGCCCGCCTCCAGTTCCTGCCGCAGGGCTGCCACGGCGCCGGGGAGGCGCTCGCACTCGGCCCGGGCCGTGGCCCGGGCCTGCTCCGCCCCGGTCAACCGATCGGCGATGGTCGTCAGCTCGGCCCGGGTGCCGTCCAACTCCTGCTCCCGTGGGAGCAGACCTCGGACCGTGGTGAGCCGCTCGTTGAGCTCATCGATCGCGGTCCGCAGCTCGGCCCTGCTGATGGTCTGGCGCACGGCGGCAGTGGCGTCGCGGTGGGCCCGGCGGGCCTGCTCGGCGACCCGGGCGAGCGGCAGGACAGTGGCCGCCCGGTGCGCGGCGGCGAGCCGGGTGCGGATCTGGGCCATCTCGCTCGTGTGAGCCCCGAGTCGCTCATGGTCGTCCTGGGCCCGCAACACTCGGGCGCGTCGGGTGGCGAGCTGACGCGCGGCATCGAGGCGCTGGCGGGTGGCGACCTCGTGCTCGGCGGCCTCGACGCGATCGCGCTCCGCGGACTGAGCGGCCGCATCGGCGGCGCGGAGGGTCTCGGCGGACCAGACCTCGAGCGAACCGTCCTCGGCGGGGGCGGCGAGGTCGGCCGGATCCCAGGCCCCGGGAAGATCGGCGCCGGCGGTCTCGCTGACCCGGCTGACGACGTCGGCGAGGGTCTTGTGGGCGGAGTCCGAGCGGTGCCGCAGGTCGAGGCGATGCTCGCGCAGCCAGTGCTCCACCTCGGCGTAACGACGGGTGCGGAAGAGCCGCTGCAGCAACTCCTGTCGCTCCTCGGACTTCGCCCGCAGGAAGGCCTGGAAGCGGCCCTGGGGCAGCATCGCGACCTGGGTGAACTGGCTCAGGGTCATGCCGAGCAGTTCGGTGACCTGATGGCCCGCCTCGTCGAGTCGGGTGGAGAGGGTGCTCCATTCCCCGTCGACGCGCTCGGCCAGCACGACCGAGGCCTGCTGGGTCGTGGTGCCGGATCCGCGTTTCTTGGGCCGCTCCCAGGAGGGACTACGGGTGATGCGGAACCGACGGCCGGCCACGGTGGTCTCGAGCTCGACCCGCGGGGCCGCGCCCGGCGCGGCATGGTCGGACCGCAGCCGCTTGGCCATCGCCCGGTCGCCGGGGACATCGCCGTAGAGGGCGAAGCAGACGGCGTCCAGGACGCTGGTCTTGCCCGCGCCGGTGGGACCGGTGAAGAGGAAGAGCCCGGCGTCGGAGAGCCGATCGAAGTCGACCCGGACAGTCTCGGTGAAGGGCCCGAAGGCGGTGATCTCCACGGTGTGCAGGCGCATCAGAACAGGGTCTCCGCGTAGTCGTCGGCGGCGTCGGAGCGAGTGGGCGCGACGGCGTCGCGCTCCGGTGAAGGTGAACGCTCCAGGTCCGGTCCCCGCGACCCGGGCCCCGGCTCCGGCCCGACGGGACCCGGCGCCGTGGCTTCCTCGGAGTCACGATCCGCTACGGGAGCGGGAGAAGGTTCGGACGGCGACGTCGGCCCCGTGCCCTCGAGAGCATCGGACGGCTCAGCCTGGGGGCGCGCAGTTGGCGCAGAATCGGTGGATCCGGGCTCAGGGGCTGCGGCCGGGCCCGAGACGATGAGCGGGGCGACGGGCTCGTCGTCGCTGACCAGGTGATCGAGGTCAGGGTCCTCACAACACGCGTCGACGGCCAGGTCCAGCAGGGCGGCTTCGGCGGCGGAGGGAGCGGTGCCCCGCAGTTCGGTGACGAACTCACGGACCAGGTCGCGGTCACGGACCCGGTGGCCGAGCGTCGGCATCCGCCCGATTACGGGAGCAGTGGCCTCGAAGCCGAGCACCAGGGTGTGCGGGAAACGGCGGCGCAGCCGCTCCATGGCCTGCATCGGTCGCACCGGGTCGGTCAGCGTGGCCTGCACCCAGGACTGCTCGTGCCGGCCGAGCGCCGGGTCGGTGAGCAACGTCTCCAGCTCGCCGCGGAGGCGGGCCAGCGGGCGCGGCACCGGGGCCTCGATGAAGGCGGCCGAGGTGAGGCCCGAGGCGCCCAGCTCGACCAGCCAGGTGCCCTTGCGCTGATCGGCCTCGGAGAAGGAGTAGGCCAGCGGCGACCCGCTGTAACGGACCGTCTCGGTCAGGGTGTGCCGGCCGTGCAGATGGCCGAGCGCGGTGTAGGAGATGCCCTCGAACAGGGTGGTCGGCACGATCGAGACGCCACCGACGGAGATGTCACGCTCGGACTCCGAGGGCTCCGGGGCGGACTGACCGGCCACGAAGGCGTGCGCCAGCACGACCGACCGGGTGGCCCCGGAACGTCCCGCCAGGTCTGCTCGGACCCGTCGCATGGCCTCGCCCAGCGCGGCGGCGTGGGAGCGGACCGGCAACTGCCAGGGCTCCCGGACGGCGTCAGGGTCGAGGTAGGGGAGGCCGTGCACGGCCACCGGACCATGCTCATCCCCGAGCAACACCGGCCGCCCCACGCGGCCGGCGTCGGCACGGATGTAGACCCCTGCTGCGTCGATCAGCCGGGAGCTGAAGCCCAGTCGACGAGCGGAGTCGTGATTGCCGCTGGTGATCACCACCTGGGCCCGGGAGGCCGCCAGTCGGGCCAGCGCCTCGTCGGCCAACTGGACGGCGTCGACCGGGGGCAGGGCCCGGTCGTAGACGTCACCGGCGAGAACGACCAGATCCACCTGCTCCTGCTCGACCACGTCGAGCAGGTGGTCGACGAAGGCGGCCTGATGGACGAGCATGCCCTCCCGGTGGAAGGACCGCCCCAGGTGCCAGTCGGAGGTGTGCAGGATCCGCATACCCCTCAACCTAGGAGCGACCGCCGACAGTCTTGCTCACCCACGCCGAGACCCCCCATGTGACGCTGCCCGGCGACAGCCGTCCGATCCGTGCGGACCGGTCAGCGGCGCGCGATCCAGGAGTCCGCCACCCCCAGCAGTTGGCGGATTCCCGCGGGTACGGCGACTTCGGGGTCGGGCGCGAAGAACGGCGAGTGGTTGGCGTACACGCCCTCGGGCAGCCCGCCTCCCTGAGCCAGGGCGGTCAGGCCGTCGGTACCGAAGCGCTGGGCGGGCACGCCGCCGAAGTGCCAGAACACCGACGGGCACCCGATGCGCGTCCCGAACTCGCCGAAGTCCTCGCTCCCGGCCATCGGCGCGGGCAGCGTGAACACGGTCCGGCCGCTCCCACGCAGGCTCTCCATCACCCGCTCGGCCGCGGCCTCGTCGTTGACCGTCACGGGGAAGGGATTGAAAGCCTCCACCGTCGGCGGCTCGGGTGCCTCGGATGCCTCGGCCTCCGCACGTACGATTCGCTCCACCGCGGCGAGGGTCTTGGCCCGCGACTCGGGGGTGAAGGTGCGCAGGCTCATCAGCACCTCGGCCTGATCCGGGATGACGTTGGCCGCCTGGCCGGCGTTGACCGCCCCGGGCGTGAGCACGGGGGCGAGGGAGAGCGGGGCCTGCTGTGCCGAGTAGGTCTGCAGTCGCATGATGACGGCGGCGGCGAGGACCACGGGGCTGACCGCCCGCTCGGGCGAGGAGGCGTGGCCGCCGGCACCGTTCAGGGTGAGTCGGAGACTGTCCGAGGCCGCCATCAGGACGCCGGGCCGGGTGGCCACCACGCCACCGGGGAACGGGGCCACGTGCTGCCCCAGGCACACCTCGGGCGGCGGGATGAGATCGAGCAGACCGTCGTCCAGCATCGCGCGGGCGCCGCTGCCAACCTCCTCTGCGGGCTGGAAGACGGCGACGACGGTGCCGCTCCAGGCCTGTGGATTGGCGCTGAGCTGGGCGCAGGCGCCGAGGAGCGACGCGGTGTGTACGTCGTGGCCGCACGCGTGCATGACGCCCTGCTCCACCGAGGCGTAGGAGAGCCCGGTGGCCTCCGCCACGGGGAGCGCGTCCATGTCGGCGCGCAGCAGGATGGTCGGTCCCTCGCCGTTCTCGAGTACGCCGGCCACGCCGGTTCCGCCGATCCCCTCGGTGACCTGCCAGCCGGTCAGGGCGCGGAGCGTCTGTGCGACCACGGCGGCGGTGCGCGTCTCGGCGAAGGCCACCTCGGGGTGGCGGTGGAGGTCGCGATAGACCTCCTGCCAGTGCTCGAGACGATCCTCCAGCCCGAGGGTCAGGGCCGGGGACACGGTTTCAGAGGACGGCGGGGTCGACATCAGCGGGCTTCTCCTGGGTGAGTACGGATCCGGGTCGTACCACGAGGGCGGGCGTGGCCTTCGGGACGCAGAGCACTGGGGCGACAGCGATGACCGGTCCGGCCGGCAGCACCCACGATGCGCAGTGTAGGGAGGAGATCCATGGGTCCTCGGAGGAGGTCCGCCCGGCTGTGGGCATCGCCGACCCGCGAGGTCACGCGGTCGCGCCGTGACCTGATCCCGACCGTCGCGAAGCGGATGGGGCGGCTGCCCGACGGCGGGGGCCGACCGAAGGTCAGGCGCCGATGGTCGCGTTCGCGGCCGGGTAGGCCTCCCGGATGGCTTGCCGGACCCGGGTGTCGTCCGCGGCGTCGACCAGACGACGGTGCAGCGGCGGCGCGAGCGCGTCGTTCTCAAGGAGGGTCCGGACCCGGCCGAGTGTCTGCTGGTCATCGGCGGCGGTGGGGAAGTAGTCGGCCGCGGCGTCGGCCAGCACCCAACCCGAGCGCACCGCCACAGTGCCGGGCAGCTCTTGGAAGTACCGTCCGGCGTACTCCTGGGTCAGGTGCTCCTGGCCGTGCCGCCACATCCCGAGCCCCGCGGCCTGGAGTTCGTAGTTGGAGACCTCGACCTCGCCGGTGAATCGCGCCCAGGCATAGGCCTTGGCCTCGCCGTCGGGGAGCGAGGACAGCGCCCGGGTGAGCTCGATCCTGGACCGGTTGGTCGGCTCGGCCTCGTGTGCGGCGCGCAACTCGGTGCGGTCCACCTCACCGAGCACGGAGAGCCGCACCAGGATCCGCCACCGCAGGTCGAGGTCGACCTCGACCCCTGCGGGCGCGGACGCGAGCCAGCCGCGGAGAACGGCAGGGTCCGAACAGGAGTCCACCGCCGCCTGGAACGCGGCCAGTTGCAGGGTCGACCCGGGAGCAGAACCTTCGGTCTTGGCGAGTACGGCGGCGTGGACCCGATCGCGCGCGCCCGCAGGGGCAAGCGGGACGACGGCGCCGAGCACCCACGGGAGGGTGTAGAAGAGCGCGTCGTCGGAGTCCTCCACGCCGATCCCGGCCTCGAGCAGCCCGATGACGGCGGCCGGTGCCAGCCGGGCATGGCGGTAGGCACTGCGTAGGTGATTCCAGATCCCGGCGCGCAGCAGTGCGTCGTCGGTGCGCGGGAACAGGTCCGGGAGCGCGGCCACCGTCACCTCGTCGGGCTCGGCAACCGCGAAGGTGTCCTCGAACGGGTCGGGCAGGACGGCGTCCATGCCGGCGTCGAGCGGGATCCCCTCACCGGTCACGAGAACCCGCTCGGTCCGCCAGGACCCGCCCGGCTCGGCCCGGGCGATCCGGATCACGTGCTCGCGGTCAGCCGACTGCGCGCCCGGCGGTTCGCAGCGCAGCAGACCCGCGGGCCGGTCGAGGCGGATCGAGTCGGCCCCCGCGGTTCGCAGCCACGGTGCGGTGAAGGCGGCCAGGTCGGGGGCGCCGGCGAACTCCCAGGAGCCGAACAGGTCGTGCATCGTGGCGTTGCCGAACCGGTGGGTCTCGAAGTGGGCGATCACGCCCCTGAAGAAGACCTCGTCGCCGAGCCGGGCGTTGAGCTGCTTGAGGATGCTGGACCCCTTGGCGTAGGAGATCCCGTCGAAGTCCTGCAGGGCGCCGGAGGCATCGCTCGCACCGTTGCCGGCCACCGGGTGGGTGCTCGGCCGCTGGTCGGCGACCAGGCCCCACTGGCGCCGGGCGTAGGCGTTGTGGACCCAGGTGTCGGCGTACTCGGTGACGTCGGCGGTGACGCGGTTGCCCATGTATTCGGCGAAGGACTCGTTGAGCCACAGGTCGTCCCACCACTGCGGTGTGACCAGGTTGCCGAACCACTGGTGGGCCATCTCGTGGGCGATGGTGGTGGCGCGCTGGATGCGCTGCCCGCGGGTGACCTTGCTGCTGAAGATGAGGGGGTCCCGGAAGGTGACGCAGCCGGGGTTCTCCATCGCGCTGGCGTTGAACTCCGGCACGAACGCCTGGTGGTAGTCGCCGAACGGGTAGCGGATACCGAAGAGCCGGTGGAACTCGTCGAAGCACTGGCGGGTCAGGGTGAACAGCTCCTCGGCGTCCGCCTCCAGGTCGCCGGCGAGGCTGGCCCGTGCGCTGAGCGAGAGCGGGATGCCGTCGTGCTCCTCACGGATCAGGTGGTAGGGCCCGGCCACCAACGTCACGAAGTACGTCGAGAGCGGACGACTCCGCTCGAAGTGCCACTCGGTGCTGCCGTCGGCGCCCCGCTCGGTGGCGGCCAGCGGTGCGTTGCCGACCACCGACCAACCCTCGGGGGCGCGCACGTGGAGGGTGAACGGTGCCTTGAGGTCGGGCTGGTCGAAGCAGGCGAAGATGCTGGGGGCCGCGTCCATGAAGGACATCGCGTAGACGTAGGGGCGGTCGTCGGCCGGATCGAGGCTGCGGTGCAGCCCCTCGCCGTCGCGGCGGAACTCCATCGTGGCCCGTACGACGAACTCGTGCTCGCCCGGTCCGGCCGTGAATGCCACCCGCCCCCGGTCCAGCGCCTCGGCGCCGAGCTCGGTGCCGTCGAGCCGGAGCGAGTGCACGGTCGGCGCCTTGAGGTCGAGGAAGCTCGAGCCGCCGGCGCTGCGGAAACGGATGGTCGTGTGCGATTCGAAGGTGGCCTCGTCGGCGGCCAGGTCGAGGTGCACGTCGTAGTCGAGTACGTCGAGCAGGGCGGCACGGGCGGCTGCCTCGGCGCGCAGCAGGCTGGGATAGGTGGAGGGCACGCGGTCAGCGTAGGCGGCCGTCCCAGCGAGCGGAGTGTGCCCGGGCCGAGGTCACCGAGCCGGGTGAAGGCCCCCGAGCGACTCGGCCGGCCGGGGCGTCGCTCGGCGAGGTTTCACCCGTCGGCCGGTGACATCGGGCCCGGACGGTGCCACCGTTGGTGGATGGGTCGGCAGATCGAGGCTGACTACCTCGTCGTGGGGGCGGGGGCCGCCGGGATGGCCTTCACCGACGCGCTGATCGACCATGCCGACGTCCGGGTGGCGATGGTGGACCGGCGACACGCGGCCGGCGGCCACTGGCTCGCGGCGTACCCGTTCGTGCGGCTGCACCAGGCCTCCGCCTTCTACGGGGTCGCCTCCACCCTGTTGGGCGAGGGCCGGGTGCAGCGGGTCGGCCCGGAGACCGGGCTGCACGAGCGCGCGGCCGGAGCGGAGATCTGTGCCTACTACGGCCGGGTGCTCGACCGGATGGTCGGGGCGGGCCGGGTGGAGTTCCTGCCCAATTGCGAGTTCGACGGTGAGCACACGGTGGTCTCGCTCGTCTCCGGGGATCGGCTCGAGGTGCCCGAGAGCTGCCGGATCGTCGATGCCCGGTATCTCGCGCCGAGCGTGCCGGCCGAGAAGCCGCCTCCGTTCAAGGTCTCCGAGGACGCGTGTGTGGTGCCGGTCAACGAGCTCGCCCGTCTCACCCGGGCACCCAGCGCCTACGTGGTGGTCGGCTCGGGCAAGACCGCGACGGACGCCTGCGTCTGGCTGCTCGCCCGGGGGGTCGACCCCGACGCGGTCACCTGGGTGCGCCCACGCGAACCGTGGATGCTGAACCGTGCCCGCGTCCAACCGGATCCGGCCGTCTTCCTCGGCATGGTCGGCGACATCATGGCGGCGGCGACCGATGCGGGCTCGATGGAGGAGTTGTTCGGCCGGCTGGAGGATGCGGGCATCATGCTCCGCATCGACCGCGGCGTGCCGGCGACGATGGCCAAGACGCCCACTCTGGCGATCTGGGAGGTCGATCGGTTGCGCACCGTGGAGAACGTCGTCCGCCGAGGACATCTCACGGCTGTCTCACCGGGCAGGCTCACCTTCCCCGACGGATCGATCAGTGTGGCCAGGGACGCAATGGTGGTGCACTGCGCGGCGGACGGCCTGAAGTACCCACCGCTGGTCCCGGTCTGGCGCCCTCGGGCGATCACGCTCCAGCCGATCCGGGCGGGGTTCCCGTGCTTCGGAGCGGCACTGATCGGGTACGTCGAGGCGACCCGCGCCGGGGACGCCGAGAAGAACCGGCTCTGCCCGCCGTCGGTCTACGCCGGCTCGCTGGCGCAGTGGGCGGCCATGACCGTGATGGGGGCCCGGGCCTCCGCGTCGTTCCTGGCCGAGCCGGACATCAAGGAGTGGGCTGACACGGTCGCCCTCAACCCGGCGCGGATCCCACCGGGCCACCCCGCCTCCCCGGCCCTGGACGCCGCCCGAGAGCGGGTGGCCGCGCACAGCGCCGGCGGGCTCGCCCGGCTGGCCACCTTCATGTGACCCACCGACGCCGGTTCACCCCGGGACGCCGGGGACAGCCGGGGATCGACCTGGGATCAGTCGACGGTGACCCCGGTGATCTCGACGGGGGTGTTGGGCGCACCGTCGCCCTGGCCGTTGGCGTCGTCGACGCCGTCCTGGGCGACCTTCTCGATCGCCGCCTGGCCGGCCTTGTCGAGGGTGCCGAAGACGGTGTAGTCGGGGCTGAGCTGGGTGTCGCCGTAGACCAGGAAGAACTGGGAGCCGTTGGTGTCCGGGCCGGCGTTGGCCATCGCGACCGTGCCGGCGGGGTAGGTCTCCTTGCCGGTCAGCTCGTCGGCGAAGGAGTAGCCGGGGCCACCCGCGCCGGTCCCGGTCGGGTCGCCGCACTGGAGCACCTCGAACCCGTCGAGCACGGTCATCCGGTGGCAGGTCGTGTCGTCGTAGAAGCCCTGCTCGGCGAGGGAGAGGAAGGAGTTGACCGTGCACGGCGCAGCGGCCGCGTCGAGGGTCAGGCCGAGGTCGCCCGCGCTGGTCTGGACCGTGACCTCGACGGTGCCGTCCTCGGAGGCGGTCGCCTCGGGCAGATCGACGTCCGCGGCCGCCTCGCCGCCCTCGACGTACTCGCAGCTCACGCCCCCGGCCTGGGACTCGGTCTGGGAAGCCGAGTCGGAGGCAGTGGTGGGCTCGGAGTCGTCACCGCAGGCGGCGAGCACCCCGACGGCGAGCAGGAGTACGGCGGCACGAGCGGATCGCTTCAGCATGGGCGCAAGGATAGAGACGCTCACATCTCCTCGTGGGTGTCGGGGTCGCCCCCGAACAGCCGGCCGTCGGCTCGGGCGAGTGCCGAGATCGCCTCGACCTCGGCCTCACTGAGGGCGAAGCCGAAGACGTCCAGATTGAGCCGCTGCCGCTCGGGGGCTGCCGACTTCGGGATGGGCACCGCACCGAGCTGTAGCTGCCAGCGCAGGATCACCTGGGCGGGGGTGACCCCGTGGGCCTCGGCAGCGGCCGCGACCGGTGGTTCGGAGAACGGCGCCTGCCGCTTGCCCAGCGGACTCCACGACTCGGTCTGGATGCCGAGGGATCGGTTCACAGCGCGCATCTCGGCCTGGGGGAAGTAGGGGTGCAGCTCGAGCTGGTTCACCGCGGGGGTCACCCCGGTCTCCTCGATGATGCGGTGCAGCTGGGACGCGGTGAAGTTGGAGACGCCGATCGAGCGCACCAGCCCCTCCTCCTGGAGGTGGACCAGCGCACGCCAGGCCTCGGCGTACCTGTCGTGCCGGGGGTTGGGCCAGTGGATCAGGTGGAGGTCGATCTGGTCGATGCCGAGCCGCTCGAGCGACCCGAGGGAGCTGCGGACGGCGTCGTCGAAGCCGTGGTGCCGACCGGGCAGCTTGGTGCAGACGGTGAGCTCCTCGCGGGGTACGCCGGAGCGGCGGATCGCCTCGCCGACCTCGGCCTCGTTGCCGTAGTTGACCGCGGTGTCGAGCAGCCGGTAGCCGACCTCGATGGCGCTGAGGATCGCCGCCGTACCCTCCTCACCGGTCAGCGGGTAGGTGCCGAACCCGATCGGGGGGAGGGTGGAACCGTCGTTGAGGGCGAGCGGTAGCGCGTCGGTCATACCCCTCACCGTAGAGGCCGGACACGAGCGCGCGCCCGCCCCCGGGTCGGGGACGGGCGCGCGGGTCGGCGGTGCCGACAACGCCGGTGCCGGTGGCTCAGCCGAGCAGCTTGGCCTTCGCCGCGGCGAACTCGGCGTCATTGAGCAGCCCCTGGCTCTTCAGGTCGGCCAGCTTGCTCAGCTGGGCCATCAGGTCGTCGCCACCGCCGGCGGGGGCCGCGACGGCCGGGGCCTGCTTGGCGGCCTGGAGCTGGTCGAGCTGGGCCTGCATGGCCACCATCTCGGCCTGGGCCTGCTGAGCCTGCTGGGCCTGGTACTGCGCCTGTTGCTGGGCGTGGTACTCCGCCTGCTGGGCCGCCTCCTGCTCGGCGGCCTTGTTCGCCCAGCGGTTCTGCTGTCGACGGGCGACGCCACCACTCACCGCGGTGGCGGTCCCGGAGATGACGGCGGTGCGGGCCATGGTGCCGATCAGGCCGGGGCGTCCTACGCGACCAATCATGAGACTTCTCCTCGATTTCGGACTCGGATGCCGGCGGACTCGGCGCCGGCGGGGTGTGCGGGCTGCCCGGACGGGCAGCGGGGGTGGGTCGGGCTCAGCTCTCGGCCAGGGTGGCCATCAG
The DNA here is from genome assembly GCF_000422825.1 of Nocardioides insulae DSM 17944. Classification (GTDB taxonomy): domain Bacteria; phylum Actinomycetota; class Actinomycetes; order Propionibacteriales; family Nocardioidaceae; genus Nocardioides; species Nocardioides insulae. The sequence continues at coordinate 141,819 of NZ_KE383929.1, forward strand.
CTCCTCGACGACGGGACCGGGCACGCGCAGGTCGGCCATCAGCTCGCCGCCGGAGGCGAAGATGGCGTCGCGCAGCGGCTTCATCCAGGTGTGCTCGAAGACCAGGATCGCCGCGGAACTGTTGGGCTCGAGGGCGCCGGCGAGCTCCTCGACGTCCTCATCCGAGACCAGCCCTTCGACCCGGTCGAGGAGAGCGGCGAGGCGCCCGGCGTCGCCGTCACCTCCGTCGACCTCGTCGAGTTCGACGAAGGTGACGGGGCCGTCCTGATCACGGGTGGCGAGGACTCCGTCGATGACGGTGATCGTGCCGCTGGAGGTGAGGCGCTCCAGTTCGGGGATGATCTCGCCGGTGAACCGGTTGCCGGGGAACGCGATGGACACGACTTCGATGGGGCCGAGGCTCATGACCCGACCCTAGCGCCGCCGGTGGTGGAACGGCTGAGATATCGCTGAGGTGGTGCTCTGAGATCCCGGATCCGGCCCACCCAGGCGGGCCGGGTCAGCGGTCCTCGTCGACGGGCGGGCCGAAGAGCGCCACGTGTCTCAGGGCCAGTTCGACGTACGCCGCCCGCTCGGTCAGCGGGTGGCCGAGCAGCTCCTCGGCCTTGCCGAGCCGGTACCGGACGGTGTTCTTGTGCACGAAGAGCTCCTCGGCCACGGCCTCGACCTGCCGATGGGTGAGGAAGGCCAGGATGGTCTGCCGGACCTGGGCGAGGTTCTTGTCGGCACCGCAGAGCGGACCCACCTCGCGCAGCACCATCCGCTCGACGAGGTCGCGGTTGCCGTCGACCAGGCAGAGCAGCTCCACGTCGCGGTAGCCGAGGACCGGCGGCGCGAGCAGGGCCGAACTGGAGAGCCGGTGGGCGGCGCGGGCCTCCTGGTGGGACCTTCGGAACCCGACCGGCCCGCGGTGGGGGAGGCCGAGGCTCAGCCGGGCGCCGGCATCGCCGAGGCGTTGCCCGAGACCGCCGGCAGCCGAGAGGTCCGGTGAGGTGGGGGTGGCCAGCCAGCCCCACCGGTCGCGATGCCCGGCCGCGTGCACGAGCGGTGGGGGAGCGCCGACGACGCGGGCGAGCTCCTGCGCCAGGGCGTCCAGGTCCCGTTCCTGGACGGGACCCTCGGCCTGCCACAGCACGAAGCCGGTCTGCCAGTGGCGCAGCGCGTGCCCGAGGTCCCCGGAGAGCTCCTCGGTGGCCGTCATGGTGCCCTGCAGCAGCCCGTCGACCAGAGCCGCCCGCCTGGCCAGGGCGCCCTGCACCTGCGCCCGGCGTTCTTCGTAGAACGTCTCGATGAGCTGCTCGATGGTGTCGTCGATCCAGTGACCGGCCCGGCTCCAGAGGTGGACCAGCGCCTCGTCCCGGCCGGGGCGGGGGAGCGGCGGTTCCTGGGTGACCTCCGAGAGGTAGGTCAGCACGAACTGGTGGGCGGCCCGGTAGATCTTGAGCAGGATCCCCAGATCCATGCCCCGCCGGGCCAGTGAGCGGGCGAGGTTGCCCGCCGGCAGCGGCAGCTGGTGGCGGTAGTCCTCGGTCCGGACCATCTCCAAGAACGCGCGCCACTGGGACCTGGTGCTGAGGTAGAGGTCGTGGGTGAGCATCGGGTCCTCGGCCAGCTGCGGGATCTGGTCGAGGATGCCGTCGTTGACATGCCGGACGAACCGCTCCACGGCCTCGTCGCGCATGGCGGCCCCTGCGAACTCCTGGACCCAGGCCTGAAGATCGTGGGTCTGCTCGGGCATGGGCCTCTCCTCGGTCTGTGGCGTACGCCACCTCGGATTGTTCCTCGGCACAATCGCGGGGTCCAACGCTGGATCCTCGGCCCAAGAGTCCGAGTGTGATGCATGGCACGCTCTGCTGCGACCCAACCGCAGGTGGAAGGAACCGAGCACAGCGATGGCGAGCACGAAGGCCGGGCAGGGCGCCCGCGCAGCACAGCGCACCTACGACTACATCGTGGTGGGAGCCGGATCCGCCGGTGCGGTCGTGGCCGCGCGTCTCTCCGAGGACGCCGGTACGTCGGTCCTGCTCGTGGAGGCCGGCGGCTCGCACAAGCACCTCAGCGTGCAGGTGCCGGCGGCGTTCTCCAAGCAGTTCAAGACCGAGCGCGATTGGAACGTGCTCACCGAGCCCGAGCCGCACCTCGGCGGCCGCCGGATCTACCACCCCCGGGCGAAGATGCTGGGTGGGTGCAGCGGCATGAACGCGATGATCTACATCCGCGGGAACAAGGCCGACTACGACGGCTGGGCCAAGTCCGGTGCGACCGGCTGGTCCTACGACGAGGTGCTGCCGTACTTCAAGCGCTCCGAGAACAACTCCCGTGGCGCCGACCGGTTCCACGGTGACCAGGGGCCTCAGCACATCCAGGACCTCCGCTCACCCAACCCGGTGGTTCAGCGCCTGATCGAGGGTGCCGCAGCCACCGGTCTCCAGCGCAATGACGACTTCAACGGCGCCGCGCAGGAGGGCACCGGGTTCTACCAGGTGACCCACAAGCGCGGGTCCCGCTGGACCACCGCCGACGGATACCTCGCCCCCGCGGCCAAGCGGGCGAACCTGACCGTGCTCACCGAGGCGCACGTGCACCGGGTCACCCTGAGCGAGGGCCGGGCCACCGGCATCGAGGTGGAGGTCGACGGGGAGATGCACGCCGTGCGGTGCACCCGCGAGGTCGTGCTCTCCGCCGGTGCCTTCAACACCCCGCAACTCCTCATGCTCTCCGGGATCGGCCCGGCCGAGCACCTGGCCGAGCACGGCATCGAGGCGGTCGTGGACAACCCCCATGTGGGGGACCACCTGATGGACCACCCGATGTACCTGGTCAACGCCGAGACCAGCGCCAGCGGCACGCTGGCCGAGGCGGAGTCGCCGAAGCAGCTGGTCAACTACCTGGCCAGGCGCCGCGGCGTACTCACCTCCAACGTGGGGGAGGGCGGCGCCTTCTTCCACACGCGTGCCGGGCTGGACGCCCCTGACATGCAGCTCATCTTCGCCCCCGGCTACTTCTGGGAGCACGGCGCCGCCACCCACGACACCCCGGCGATGGGCATCGGCTGCTCCCTGGTCGGCGCCAAGAGCCGCGGGCAGGTGAGGCTGCGCAGTGCCGACCCGAAGGACCAGGTGGCCGCGACGTTCAACTACTTCGCCGAGCAGGAGGACATGGACGCCATGGTCGCCGCGGTGGAGAAGGTGCGCGAGATCCTCGCCTCCTCGCCGATGCGCGAGCTGGTCGGCGAGGAGATCCACCCCGGGTCGCAGACGCGGACCCGGGAGGAGCTGGAGGAGGAGATCCGGCGCGGCGTCGAGCACACCTACCACCCCTCCTGCACCGCCAGGATCGGGAGCGAGGGCGAGGGCGTCGTCGACCCGGAGCTGAGGGTGTACGGCGTCACCGGGCTCCGTGTCGCCGACGCGTCGGTCTTCCCGACCGTGACCCACGGCAACACCCATGCTCCCACCGTCCTGGTCGGAGAGAAGGCCGCCGACCTCATTCGTGCGGCACAGTGAGTGATATGACCAACGACACGAATTCACCCGAGCACGAATCAGCGGTCCAGGCCGAGGCCGACCGGATCGTCACCCGGCTCGACGCCGCGGAGCAGACCTGGGCGGCGCTCCCGCTGAGCGAGCGGATCGAGCTGCTCGAGCGTCTCGGCCGACTGACCGAGGAGCACGCCCAGCAGTGGGTCGAGGAAGCCTGCCGGATCAAGCAGCTGCCCGCCGACTCGCCGCTGGTCGGCGAGGAATGGATCAGCGGCCCCTGGGCGGTGCTGACCTTCGTCCCCGCCCTCGCTGAGACCCTGCGTCGCCTCGACGCCGGGAAGGACGTCCTGTCCGGGTTCCATACCCGCACCGTCGGTGAGGACCAGGTGGCGGTCGACGTCTTGCCGCACAACCTCTACGACCGGCTGCTGCTGAACGGCTACACCGCCACCGTGTGGATGGAGCGCGGTGTGACCGAGGCAGACGTACGCCGCGAGGCCGGGCTCACCCAGCGCGACCCGGCTGCCACCCGCGGGAGCACCCTGGTGCTGGGGGCGGGCAACATCTTCTCGATCGCGCCCCTCGACGTGCTGTACATGCTCTACGCCGAGAACCGCGTGGCCGTGCTCAAGCTGAACCCCATCGCCGAGGCGCTCGAGCCCGTGCTGCGGGCGATCTTCGCGCCGTTCCTCGAGCTCGGCGTCGTCGAGATCATCACCGGCGGGGTCGAGATCGGAGCGCGGCTGGCCCATCACCCGGGGATCTCCGCGGTCCACATGACCGGCAGCGAGCGCACCCACGACGCGATCGTGTGGGGCCCCGGCGCCGAGGGTGAGGAGCGCAAGCAGGCCGGCACCCCGCTGCTGGACAAGCCGATCAGCAGCGAACTCGGGGGAGTGGCCCCGGTCATCATCGTGCCGGGCAAGTGGAGCGAGGCCGACCTCGAACACCAGGCCCAGCACGTGGCGACGATGCGGCTGCACAACTCCGGTTTCAACTGCATCGCCGGGCAGGTGGTCGTGCTCAGCTCCGAGTGGGAGCAGAAGGACGACTTCCTGGCGGCCCTGCGACGCGCACTCTCGGCCGCACCGCATCGTCCCCCGTGGTATCCCGGCTGCGCGGACCGGGTGAGCGCCGCCCGCGGGCTGCACCCCAGTTCCGAGGCGGTCGGCGGCACCCCCGAACGCACCCTGATCCCCGGTCTGGACCTCACCGATGCCACCGAGAGTGCCTTCCAGGAGGAGTACTTCGGACCGGTGCTCGGCGTCGCCGAACTCCCCGGTCACGGCGAGCACTTCCTCCGCTCCGCGGTCGACGCGGCCAACGAACGGCTGCACGGCACCCTGGGCGCGAACGTGATCCTCGACCCGGCCACGATGAAGTACCTCGGCACCGCCCTGGAGGAGCAGATCGCCCGGCTCCGCTACGGCACCATCGGGGTCAACGCGTGGACCGGACTCGGCTACCTCACCGCGCACGCCACCTGGGGCGCCTTCCCCGGTCACCCGCTGGACGACATCCAGAGCGGCCGCGGCGTCGTCCACAACGCGCTCCTGCTGGCTCGCACCGAGCGCACCGTGGTGCGCGGCCCGTTCCGCACCTCCCCGCGCAGCGTGATGCACGGGGAACTGACCATCTCGCCCAAGCCGCCGTGGTTCGTCAACAACCGCACTGCGGCCGGCACGGGGCGCCTGCTCAGCGAGTTCGCGGCGTCGCCGTCGGTCGCCAAGCTGCCCGGCATCTTCGTCTCCGCGCTGCGTGGGTGAGGCGAGCGTGCCAGAGATCGAAACGCTGTCGACCCCGGAATCGCGGGAGCCTGTCCTCCCCGCGGAACGGGGCCGTCCGGCCTGGCTGGAGGAGGGCGAGGAGCCCGACTACCGGTTCAGCCTGGCCAACGAGCGCACCTACCTGGCCTGGGTGCGCACCACCCTCGCCCTGGTGGCCGCCGCCGTGGCCGTGGTCCAGTTGGTGCCGGAGTTCCGTGTCCCCGGAGGTCAGCTGGTCATCGGCCTGGCGCTGGCCCTGACCGCGCTCGGGACCTCGGTCTACTCCTACCGTCGCTGGCAGCGCAACGAGCGGGCCATGCGGCACGCGGCTCCGCTGCCGTACTCGCGGGGCCTGGCCGCCCTCGCCATCGCCCTGGTCGGCGTGGTCGGGGTCATCACCGCGCTGCTCGCCCTGGAGTTCCGGTGACCGTGGCATCGCCCGAGGAGTCTCGGGACCTGGGGCTCCAGGCCGAGCGTACGGCGCTCGCCTGGCGACGTACCGGCCTGACCGCGTTCGTCCTCGGTCTGCTGCTGGTCCGACTCGGGCTCGCCGACGGCGCCCCCGCCGAGGTCGCCGCCGGAGGCGCCGCCCTGGCGACCTCCGCAGCCCTCGGCGCGATCGGTCGCGGCGCCGTCCTCCGCGATCCGCACCGCCGGCGCCGGCTGCTCGGCTGCTGCGCAACCGGCATGGCCGTGCTGTCCACGGCCACGGTCGCCACCGTCCTGATCGGCTGACCGCCCCTGTCCAGGACCGCCCGGAACCCGCGGAACCTGCTCCGCGGCGTCCATCCTCCTGCCCACCTCGACCAGCTCGACCCGACCATCGCCATCGTCAAACCGGAGTAGGACCCATGACCACCCTTCCCACGCACCCCGGCGTGCGCCCGACCACCGAGAAGCCGTCGGCCCGCGCCTGGGTCATCACCGGCCTGCTGGTCGTCTTCATGCTGATCAACTTCGGGGACAAGGCCGTGCTCGGGCTCGCCGCCGACCCGATGATGGCCGACCTCGGCATGTCGGCCTCGGAGTACGGACTCGTGTCCAGCTCCTTCTACGCGTTGTTCAGCATCTCCGCGATCGTGGTCGGCTTCATCGCCAACAAGCGCTCCAACAAGCGGATCCTGCTGATCATGGGGATCGTCTGGGCGCTCACCCAACTGCCGGTGGTCTTCTTCGCCAGTGTGGCGACGCTGCTGGTGAGCCGGACCGTCCTCGGCGCCGCCGAGGGCCCCGCGAACCCGCTGTCGGTCAACGCCGCCCAGAAGTGGTTCCCCGACACCCGGCGCAACCTGCCCACCTCGCTGGTCAACCTCGGCGCCGCCCTCGGCGTCGTGGTGATGGCACCGCTGCTGTCCTACTTCATCGACAACCACGGCTGGCGCTCCGCCTTCTTCGTGATGATGGTGCTGGGCATCATCTGGTCGGTCGTGTGGGCCGTGGTCGGCCGGGACGGGCGCACCGCCTCCGCGACCGTCGAGGCGAGCGAGGTCAGCGACGTCACCGAGGCCGGGGCAGCACCCGAGCCGGTCGCTCCCGCCACCGCACCTCGCACCGGCGACGCCCTGGTGGCCCGCGCCGGCCGGGCGCCGTACCGCGCCATCTTCTTGTCGGGGACCGGGCTGAGCGTGTTCGCCGCGGGATTCGTCGTCTACTGGGCGCTCGCGCTGCTGGTGGCCTGGGTGCCGCTCTACCTGAGCAAGCCGCTCGAGCTCGGCACCGCCAAGGGCGGCACCCTGGTGGTCCTCCCGTGGCTGGTCGGCGCGATCGTGATCCCGCTCCAGGGCTTCATCTCGGACCGGATGATGCAGCGGGGCGGCAGCTCCCTGGTCGCCCGGGTGGGGGTCTCGGCGGTCTGCATCCTGGCCTCCGGCATCTGCATGCTGATGCTCACGGTGGTGCCCGGCACCGCCCCCCAGTTGGCCGTGCTGACCTTCGCCTTCTCGCTGGGCTGCGTGCAGCTGGGCATCGGGATGACCCTGATGGCCGAGATCACCCCGCCGATGCAGCGGGCCGCGGTCCTGGCCACCCTGACCGCGGTGACCGGGCTGGCCGGCGTGATCGCACCGGCGCTGGCAGGACGCCTGATCGACGCGCACGGCACCGCCAGCGCCACCGGCTACCACCAGGTGTTCCTGATCACCGGCGTGCTGTTCCTGATCGGCTGCGCCTGCCTGACACTGTTCGCCCGCCCGGTCCGGGACGCCGCCCGGGTGGCCCGCCTGGCCGGAGCGGCCCGCTGAGCCGGCTGCTCCGGACCGTCCCCCGTCCCGGAGCAGCCCGCGCCAGCGCCGCGCCCCCTGGGAGAGTTCCTCCCAGGGGGCGCGGTGTCTGCGGCGACTCCCTGCCCTCGCCGCCGGATGAGGCCGGACGGCGGTGCGGGTCAGTGCCGCTCGATCACCTTGGCCGCGTCGAAGGCGTGCGGCAGGGCGCCGTACTGGAGGCCCCGGGAGGGGGAGAGTCGGGTCTCGACGAAGGCGTCACCGACCGGCTGGGGAGCATGCCGCAGCAGCAGCGAGGCCTGTAGACCCAGCGCCATCCGCTCGGTGAGCAGCCGGGCCGTGGTCGGGTCGGGCAGCTCGCGCATCCGGGCGATGTCGTCGGCGACCCGGACGACGTGGTCGTCGAAACGGCTGTTCTCGCCCGAGGCGAGCCGGAGTTCGTCGAGGAAGGCTTCGAAGGCCTGCGGCTCGCGCTGCATCGCCCGCAGGACGTCCAGGGCGATCACGTTGCCCGACCCCTCCCACACCGCCAGCACCGGCGCCTCGCGGTAGCGCCGGGCGAGCGGGAAGTCCTCGGTGTAGCCGTTCCCGCCCAGGCACTCCAAGGACTCGTAGGCGTGCTGCGGGCCGCGCTTGCACACCCAGTACTTGGCCACCGGGGTGGCGATCCGCCTGAGCAACTGGTCGTGCTCACCGGCCCCCGGCTCGTGCGCCTGCGCCAGCCGCAGGGCGGTGTACGTCGCCGCCTCGGAGTCCAGGGCCAGGTCCGCGAGTACGCCGGTCATCACCGGCTGGTCCACGAGCAGGGCCCCGAACGCGGAGCGGTGGCGGGCGTGCCACAGTGCCTCGGCGACACCCTGGCGCATCCCGCCCGCACCGCCGATCACGCAGTCCAGCCGGGTGTGGCTCACCATCTCGATGATCGTCCTGACGCCGCGGCCGACCTCACCGACCAGCCAGCCGCTGGCGCCGACGTACTCCACCTCCGAGGAGGCGTTGGACTTGTTGCCGAGCTTGTTCTTGAGTCGCTGGATGCGGATGCCGTTGCGGGTGCCGTCGGGCAGGATCCGTGGCACCAGGAAGCACGACGGTGCGGTGTCGGACTCCGAGACCCGGGCGAGCACGAGGAACGCGTCACTCATCGGCGCGGAGCAGAACCACTTGTGCCCGGTGATCCGATACTCCTCACCGGGCCCGCCGGCCCCGACCGGCACGGCACGGGTGGTGTTGGCCCGGACGTCGGAGCCGCCCTGCTTCTCGGTCATCGCCATGCCGAAGGTGATCGCCGGCTTGGTGGCCGGGTCGGCCAGTTCGGCGGAGTACGCCCGTCCGTGGACGCGTGGCTCCCAGATCGCGGCCAGATCCGGCTGGGTGCGCAGCGACGGGACGACGGCGTAGGTCATCGAGATGGGGCAGCAGTGCCCGGGCTCGATCTGGTTGGCCATCATGAACGCGGCCGCCCGCGCGGTGTGGGCGTACGCCGCGGCGTCCGGCGCCCACGGCGCCGCGTGCAGGCCCTGCGCCATGCTGGTGCTCATCAGTTGGTGATAGGACGGGTGGAACTCCACCTCGTCGATCCGGTGCCCCCAACGGTCGTGGGTGCGCAGCACCGGGCCGTGGTCGTTGGCCAGTCGCGCCCACTCCTGGTACTCCGCGGAGCCCACGGTGGCGCCGAACCGGGTGAGCTCGTCGGTCGCCTGCGCCGCGCCGAACGCCGCCACGGCCTCCTGGAGGGGACCGTTGGCGAGGTACTCGTTGACCCCCACTCGGGGCTCGGACTGGTTGAAGACCTCGTGGGTGACGAAGCCGGTCTGGGGGCCGGGCTGGCTGGTCTCGGAACTGCTCATCACAGGCTCTCCTCGAGGGCTGGGGGGATGACGGAAAGGGGCTCGGACGCGCCGGCGGCGCGCAGGCACAGGGAGCGGAGTTCCGCGATGACGGTCTCGCGGGAGTTGTCCGCCGCGGTGGGGGAGAGGGGACCGACCAGGGCCTCGCCGATCGCTCCGGTCAGGGCGGCCGCGGTGACGCGGGGCTGCTGTGCGGGGAGTTCGCCGCAGGTGAGGCCGCGCTCGATCAGATCCTGGAGGAGCCGGGCATAGTGCCGCCGATACTCCAGGCGGGCGGCCTCCACGGCGGGATCGGCGGGCTCGGCGAGCAGCGCCCAGGAGAGCCGGCGGGCCCGGAGCGCGCGGTGGGCGAACACCTCGACCAGGGCGCTGATCCCTGAGGCGGCCGGAGTGGCTGAGGCGGGGTCGTGGACGGCGGCGACCGCCTCGGTCACTGCGGTGAGCTCCGCGGTCGCCAGACCCTGGAAGGTCTCGGCCTGGAGGGCGGACTTGTCCGGGAAGTGGGTGTAGACGTTGCCCGTGCTCACCCCGGCGTCACGTGCGACGGCGGCCACGGTCAGGGCGCGCCACCCGCCCTCGGCCACCAGCGCCCGGGCGGCCACGAGCAGGAGGTCGCGTCGCTGCGCGGCCTTGGCCCGGGTATGGGCGGTAGGTCGGTAGGCCATCTCATCCCAATGAAGTGAATGGGGGTTCGTTTCTTGGCCTCCAGTGTGCGGGCACGCCTTCGCCGCGTCAATCCGACGGGACGTCCGGGGTTCAGATCCCCGACACACTCGAACCGGCACACTCGCCGGCTCAGCGAACCCACTGGACGGCGGCCTCACGGCCCGCCTCGACCTGGGAGCCGCTCTGCCGGCGGGCCATCCGACGCAGCAGCGGGGGAGTGAGGAGGATGCCGACCACGGCCCAGGTCCCGAGGACCGCGACCGTCGCCAGGGTGCGCCAACTGCCCCCGATCTCCAGCGCGGCGGCCTCCTCGGGCAGGAAGGCGGAGCGCATGCCCAGACCCAGCCAGTACATCGGGAAGATCTGTGCCACGACCTGCACCCAGCCCCACAGCTGTTGGATGGGGTAGAAGATGCCGGAGATCCCAGCGAGCACCATCACCGGGAGCATGCCCCAGGTGCCGACCTTCTGGCTGTTGGGCACCAGCGCGCCGATGATCATGCCGATCGGCATGGTGGCCAGGAGACCCAACACGATCACCCAGGCGACCGTGAGCCACCCCGACGGGTCGGCCATCACTCCGTCGAAGAGCAGCAGGCTGGGCACCAGGATCACCAGCAGTTGGGGGAGCAGCGAGAGGGTCTGGAAGACCAGTTGCCCGGTGAAGTACCCGCGCAACCCGTGCGGCACCGCCTTGTGCCGCAGCAGGGTGCCGTCCTCCTTCTCCATCGCCAGCGCGTACGCCGGCCCGATCACCACCCCGAACGCGATCAGCAGACCGAGCAGGCTCGGCAGGGTGACGGCGGCGAAGGAGAGGTCGGTGCCGGCCACGTCGGCGTCACGGCGGAGGAACAGGTAGCCCACGACCAGCAGCCCGGTGAAGATGTAGAAGCCCTGGTCCTGGCTGCTCTTCACGCTCTGCCAGAACTCGCGGAGGCCGCGCTGGATGCCGATCCGGACCGCGTAGGTGCCGCTCATGAGGTGGCCTCCGTGAAGAGCCGGGCGGCGGCCTCGCCGTGCCCGGCCTCGTGTTGCTGGACCAGGGAGAGGTAGGCGTCCTCGAGGCTCGCCCGACGGATCTCCAGGTCCGCGACGGAGTCGCCGTACTGGGAGAAGAGCTGCCGGGTGAACCGCGTGCCGTCGGGGACCGACTCGGAGTACGCCTGACCGTCGACCCGCCAGCGCACCGTGGTCTCCCCGGCGATCCGTCGGGCCAGCCCGTCCACGGTGTCGTCGGCGACGATCGTGCCGCCGGCCAGGACCAGCACCCGGGTGGCCAGACGCTCGGCCTCGTCGAGGTCGTGGGTGGTGAGCAGGATGGTGGTCCGTTCGGCGGCGGACAGGCGCCGGATCAGGTCGTGGAACTCGCGTCGCGCCTGCGGGTCGAACCCCGCGGTGGGCTCGTCGAGGAACAACAGCTCCGGACGGCCGACGATGCCGATGGCCACATCGAGGCGCCGTCGCTGTCCCCCGGACAGGGCGTTGATCTTCAGATCCGCCTGATCGCTGAGCCCCACGGTCTCCAGGAGCAGGCCGGTGTCGTGCGGGCGGGGCCGATCTGGAGTGGCGTACGGCGCGTAGTAGGCACCCAGCTGGCCCAGCAGTCGCCGCGGCGTCCACCTCGGGTGGTCACGCCACGATTGGAGTACGACGCCGACCCGGGCACGCCAGTCCTCCGAGGCCGAGGCCGGATCCTCGCCGAGGACGCGCACGGTGCCGGCGGAGCGGGTCCGGAACCCCTCCAGGATCTCGATCGTGGTGGTCTTGCCGGCGCCGTTGGGGCCGAGCAGGCACACCACCTCACCGGCCTCGATCCCGAAGTCGACCCCGGTCAGCACGTCCTTGGTGCCGTAGCGCATCCGCAGGTCGTCCACCTCGACGACGGGACCCGTGGCGATGTCACCCACGACGTCGAGCCTAGGGACCCCCGGAGGGCGCGACAACGGACTTTGGTCTGCCCTACCGGCAGCGCGGGCGGCCGAGGACCGATCGACCGCGACCCACTCGCGGGCCGGCCCGATCCGCTGGGAACGGTCAGGCGGATTCCCACAGGCCGAGCAGGTTGCCCTCGGAGTCGGTGAAGTAGGCGGAGAACCCCATCTCGCCGACGGGCGTGCGGGGGACCACCGCGCTCCCGCCCCCGGCCTCGATCTTGCGCAGGGCCTCGTCGATGTCGGGCACGTCGATCACGATGTTGGGCGCCTTGGCGGGGAACTCCGCGGTGCGCTCGAACATCCCGCCGCCGATGTAGCCCGGCTCGGTCGGACCGGTCTCCGGGTCGGTAGGACCGGTCATCACGATCGTGTAGCTCATCCCCGGCATCGACATCAACTGCCAGCCGAAGGTCTCGCTGTAGAAGGTCCGCGCGCGATCCCCGTCGTCGTAGGGGATCTCGAAGTGCACCACCTTGCCCGACATGCTGCCTCCCTGGTGCGTCGGTCTGATGCTCCAGTACAGCCCCGGTCCGGTGGCGCGGTCAACGAATGGAGGCGCTCATCGATTCACGCACCCTCCGGTGACTCCGGCGGCAGGCCGGCGAGCACCTCGCGCAGGAGGTGGAGTGCGTGGACCACGGTGCGTTCCCGGACCATGGTGCGGCCGCCGGCCAACCGCAGCCTACGGTGGTGGCTGCCCGTCGGGCCGTCGACGGCGACATGGACGAGTCCGACCGGCTTGCCCGGCGTACCGCCGCCGGGGCCGGAGATCCCGGTCATGCCGATGCCGTACGTCGTCCCGAGCCTCGCCCGAGCCCCTGCGGCCATCGCACGGGCGACCTCCTCGCTCACCGCCCCGTGCTCCCACAGCAGGTCCTGCGGTACGCCGAGTTGGTCGACCTTGGCGGCGTTGCTGTAGGCGATGAAGCCGCCCGACACGTAGGCCGAGGACCCGGGCCGGGCCAGCAGTCTCGAGGAGAGCAGGCCGCCGGTGCAGGACTCGGCGGTGGCGACGGTCGCTCCCTGGTCGCGCAGGCCGAGCGCGACCACGTCGTCCAGGCTGCTCCCGTCGATGGCGTAGGCCCGCTCCCCGAAGTGGGCCACCAGGGCCTTCTCGAGGGTGCGGTACGCCGCCTGCGCGGACGCCGGGTGGCGGGTGACCACCTCCAGTTCGCCCTCACGCAGGCAGGTGCTGATCTCCAGCGCGGAGAGGTCGTGGGCCTGCTCGTGCTCGCGCAGGACGGCGGCCAACTCCGCCTCGGGCGGACCCCAGACCCGGATGGTCTCCTGGCACAGTTCGGTGTCCTCGCCCAGCGCCCCGGACACCAGGTCGTCGGCCAGGGCGGCCGGCCACATGGCACGGAGCTCGGCCGGCGGCCCGGGGAGGACCAGGACGGCCGGCCCGTCTCCGAGGGCCGGGACCACGAGGCCCGGTGCCGTGCCCACCGGCTCCAGGATCCGGGCGCCGCGGGGGACCAGCGCCTGTTTGCGGGTGCCGGCCTCGAAGTCCGCCGGGGGAGTCGACCATCCGCGGGCCCGTACCAGTCGGTCGACGATGACAGCGATCCGGTCACGCAGCGCAGCGTCGTACTCGAGGGGGCGGCCCTGGAAGTCGCCGACGAGTTCGGCGGTGAGGTCATCGGCGGTGGGTCCCAGGCCCCCGGTGGTGATCACCAGGTCGTTGGTCGCGGCGAGATGGGCGAGGGCGGAGCGCATGTCGTCGGGCCGGTCGCCCACGACCACGATCTGCCCCACGTCGACGCCGCGCTCTCGTAACCGTTCGGCCAGCCAGGGACCGTTCGCGTCCGCGACGCGGCCGGTGAGCACTTCGGTGCCGGTGACGACGATGCCTGCCCGTGAGGTCATGGCGGGATCGTACGGCCGACGGTGGGACGACCGCGTCAGCCCGCGGCCTGGTCCGGCGCTCCCGGGGCGGCGGCGTGGGTCAGCGCCCACTCCAGGGCATGGTCGGCGACCGCTTCCCAGCCGGGTGCCGCGCAGGTCCAGTGGTCCCGATCGGGGAACTCGTAGTACTCGGTCAGGGCCGGGGAGTTCTTGTAGTGCTTGGCGTTGGACTTGTTCACCGACGGCGGCATGATGTGGTCCTTCTCGCCCCCGATGAACAGCAGGGGAGCGCGATCGGCGGAGAAGTCCACCCAGGTGTCCTGATGACCGGGCTTGAAGTTCGCGAACAGTCCATATTCCCAGACCCAGGCCCCCGGTGCCCCGATGGCATAGCGTTCCCACACCGCGAGGGACTCCTCCTCGGTGAGCGTGTTGGTGAATGCGTAGTGGAACTCCTCGGGGGTGAAGGCGACCGCGCGCTTGCGGTTGGCCGGGTTCTTCAACGCGGGGAACAGCGAGCGGGCCTGGGAGATCGGGTTCACCCGCACACCCTCCGTCGGCGCGGAGTTGATCGCGACACCGGCGGCGCCGAGACCTCGGGCGAGCAGCAACTGCGTCATGGTCCCGCCGAAGGAGTGGCCGACGATGATCGGCGGCGTAGCGACCTGCTCGATGACGCCGGCGAGGTGGTCGACGGTCTCCGGCACGGTGAGGTCGGCGATCACCTCGGGCCGTTCCCGCAGTGCCTCGACCTCGATCTCGAAGCCGGGGTAGGAGGGGGCGAGGACGGTGAAGCCCTTCGCCTCGTAGTAGGGCACCCAGTGCTCCCAGCAGCGCGGGGTCATCCACAGACCGTGGATCAATACGATGGTGTCGGGACGGTCGCTCATGACGATTCTTTCTCCTCGGATGGTCGATCAGGAGTGGATGAAGGCGAGCAGATCGGCGTGCAGCCGCTCGCGATCGGTGTCCGGGATTGCGTGTCCGCTGCCCGTGTAGACGCGGAGTTCGGCGCCGTCGATCATCGCCGCGGACCGGCGACCGCCCACGTCGATCGGCACGATCTGGTCGTCGTCGCCGTGGATCACCAGCGTCGGCACGTCGATCTTCTCCAGATCCGGGCGGAAGTCGGTCGCGGAGAAGGCGGCGATGCACTCGTACGCCGCACGATGGCCGCACGCCATCCCCTGCAGCCAGAAGGCGTCGCGCAGACCTTGCGCGACGTCGCCGCGCCGGTTGTGCCCGAAGAACGGGCCGTCGGCGAGGTCGCGGTAGAGCTGTGCCCGGTTGGCGCGCTCGCCCGCGCGGATCTCGTCGAACACCTCGATCGGCAGCCCCTCCGGATTGTCGGCCGTGCGCACCATCAGCGGCGGTACGGCACCGACGAGGACCAGCTTGGCGACCCGGGCGGTCCCGTGCCGACCGACGTAGTGGACGATCTCGCCACCGCCGGTGGAGTGGCCGATCAGGGTCGCCTCCTCCAGGCCGAGGCCGTCCATGAGGCAGGCCAGATCATCGGCATAGGTGTCCATCTCATTGCCGTGCCAGGTCTGGCTGGACCGCCCGTGACCACGGCGGTCATGGGCGATCGCGCGGTGCCCGTGCTCGGCGAGGAAGAGCGCGGTGGCCTCCCAGGCATCGGAGTTCAGCGGCCACCCGTGGCTGAGCACGACCGGCGTACCGTCAGTGCCCCAGTCCTTGTAGAAGATCTGCGCACCGTCGTCGGTCGTCACGTAGGGCATGGTCTCTCCTCGATCTCAGCGCTCGGTCCCTCGGAACCTATGGCGGGGCCGACGGCCCCGGTATCGGACGCATGACTGAGATCCGACACCTCCGTCACTCCGAGTGCGCCTCGGCCACGTCGCGGAGCTGCGCCCGAGATGACACCCCCAGCTTGGGGAAGGCGTGGTACAGGTGCGTGGACACGGTGCGGGGGGAGAGGTAGAGCGCAGCGGCGATCTCACGGTTGGTCATCCCGCTCGCGGCCAGGCGTACCACCTGTCGCTCCTGGCCGGTCAGCTCGATCCACGCGGAGACACCGGCCGGGGGCTCGGTGGCGGCGATGCCCGCGGCGCGGAGCTCGGAGCGCGCCAGGTCCGCCCAGGCCCGGGTGCCCAGCCGTTCGAAGGTGGCGAGGGCCGGCAGCAACTGTGCCCGGGCATGGGTCTGCCTCCGCCGGCGGCGCAGCCAGCCGCCGTACTCCAGGCGGGCGTTGGCCAACTCGAAGGGCCACTGGGTGGCGGCCGGGTCGGTGACCGCGGCCAGGTGGAGCGGTTCGGCGTCCTCCCCGGCGAGGAGCGCCCGTGCCCGGGCCAGCTGGAGACGGTACCTGGGGCCGGCGTCGGTGAGGCGCTCGGCTGCGCGTGCGACGATCGGCTCGGCCTCGGACCTCGCGCCGGCCCGCACCGCGGTCGACACGCAGTGCCCCAACTCCCGGTAGGCGACGTGAACGTGCGTGGGCACACCATCGTGATCGAAGAGCAGCCGCAACTCGTCCCAGGCACCCTGGACGTCCTGCTCCGCGAGGCGCGCCCAGGACAGGGTCACGCGCACATTGGCCTCCAGTGCGACGTACTCGCCGACACCGAGCTCCTGCAGGATCCGTTCACACAGCTCGCGGGCCCTCTCCGCGTCACCGCGGATCCCTGCCACCTTCGCCCGCATGTCCAGGCCGTCGTTGGCTGCGGTCCCCAGGTTCCTGGCCTCGGCCAGATCCAGCATCAACCGACCGGATTCGTCGGCGGCGTCGTAGTCGCCGACGGCGAACTGGACCAGCCCGAGCGCACTGAGGGTCTGGGTCATCGCACCCGGTGCGTTCGCCCGTCGCATCAGATCGACCGACCGGCCCAACCGGGCGAGTCCGTGATCGGGGGCGTCGAGCAACCAGGCGGCGGCGCCAAGCATCATCTCGTGGACGGCCGCGAACACCAGGTGGTCGCCCTGTGGCACCGGGGCCTCACGGACGAGCATGAGCACCTCCGGCGCCGGTAGTAGTGGGTCGACCGCCATCCGCGTCCACGCTCGCGCGGCGGCGTCGAGCTCGGGGGATGGGGTCGGCAACCCGTCGGTGGCCCGTTCGAAGCGTTCGAGCCAGCGCGCCAGCGAACCGGAATCCTCACCGTTGCGATACACCAGCACTGCCAGCGTGGTCAGCGTCGACCAGGCAGCGACCGGCTGCGCCTCGATCAGCTCTGCCAGTACGTCCTCCACCGCGGTACGGGCAGCACGGGTCTGACCGGTCTGGGCGAGCGCGTAGGCGGCCAGCTGGCCGGCCTGGATCGCGATCGCCGGGTCCTCGCTGCGGTCACGGAGCCGGCCGGCGACCTCCACCACCCAGGCGAAGTCACCGGCGGAGGAACTGAGCACCGCCGAACGCAGCAGCCGTTCCTCCCGGGCGGCTCGGGTGGGACTGAGCTCGGCCGAGCGTCGCAGCAGGCGGGCCGCCTCCGATGGCGCACTGCGATGTTCGGCCAGATCGCCCGCCTGCGCGAGCGCTCGGGCGACGGACTCGTCGGGGCCGACGGTGGCCTCGGCCCGGTGCCACACCTGCCGCGCAGGATCGTCGTCGTACGCCTCCGCGAGGAGCGCGTGGGCGCGAAGCCGCTCGGCGCTGGTCCCCGAGGAGTACGCAGCCGCCCGGGCGAGCGGATGCCGGAAACCCGCTGTCCGGTTCGTCACGCGGATCAGGCCCGCCGTCTCGGCGGGCTCCAGATCCTCCAGGAGGCGATCGGCGTCCACCACCCGGGCGAGGGCACCGAGATCGCCGTCGCACGCGGCAAGGAGCAGCAAGGTCCGTCGCGTGCCGGCGGGACATCGTGCGATCTGCTCCCCGAAGGCGCCCTCCACACTGGACGGCACGACGCCGTGGAGGGAGTGGTCCACAGCCGCTCTGCCGAGCTCCAGCAGGGCCAGGGGATTGCCGGCCGCCCGATCCAGGACCGAGGGGAGTGTCATCGCGCTCAACTCGACCCCCGCCATCCGGAGGAGCGCTCGAGCCTCGCTCTCGCCCAACGGACCCAGGCCCACCTGCGGATGACTGGTGAGCACCGCCGGCGGCACCTCGCCGCGGGCTGCCGCGAGGATCGAGACGCGGGAGCCGGTCAGCCGGTGCGCGACGAAGCCCAGGACCGACAGCGAGGTGTCGTCACACCACTGCACGTCATCGAGGACCAGGAGCAGCGGGTGCTCGTCGCCGAGATGCTCGAGGTGCTCCAGTACGTCGAGGCGAAGTCGCAGCGGGTCGCAGGGCAGGCCGTCGGTGGCATGAGGTACGACCCGCTCCAAGATGGACTCGCCGCCGAGTGAGGTCAGTAGGTCGACGAGCAGGCCGTACGGCAGGTCGCGCTCGCTCGCATGGCAGGTGAGGAAGACGACGCGGGTGCCCGCGACGCCGGCCGCGCGTGCTGCCACGGTCAGGACGGCGGTCTTGCCGGACCCCGGGATGCCGAGGACCACCGCTGTCCGGGAACCCGTGTCGAGCAGCTCCTGGACGCCGGCGAGGGTCGGGTCGCGGCCCACCAGCCCATCGAGCTCACCGGCCCAGATGCCGGTCCCGCTGCTCAGCATGGTCCGAGCGTAGGGGTGCCACTCGGTCCGGCGCCTCTGTTCGCCGAACCAGGTGCCGGCGACGCCCGAATTCGACCATGCGTCGGCGCAGGTCGTTTCGAACCAGCACCCTGCGTTGCGACGTGTTCCGTTCACCCGGCTGACGCTCCGGGCCGTACTGTGCCGATGTGGTTGTCAGTCGAAGTGCTCTGGTCGTCCTCGTCGGGGAAGCCGAGCCCGCAGTGGGCGAGCTGCGGCGTGAACTGGATCCAGTCGCACAGTTGGGCGTCCCGGCCCATGTGACCGTGCTGTTTCCATTCATGCCCGCCGATGAGCTCACCGACGAAGTCCTGCTCAGTCTCGCCGGATTGTTCCGAGCCGTGCCGTCCTTTCGGCACTCGTTCGTGCGCACCGGGTGGTTCGGCGAGGACGTGCTGTGGCTCGCTTCAAACGCGGACACGATCCTCAGATCAATGACGGGACTGGTCGCCGACGCCTTCCCGAACTACCCGCCCTACGAGGGGGAGTTCGACGACGTCGTGCCGCACCTGACGATCGGTGATCGAGGTCCGAGGGATGCGATGCGAGTTGCGGAGCAGAAAGTGCAACCTCATCTGCCGATCCAGACGATCACTCGCGAGGTGACCCTCTTGGTCGAGCAACCCTCGGGTCGGTGGGAGGCAGCGGAATCCTTCGCGCTGGCCGACTGAACGCTCAGCAGGTGCACTCGCACTGGTCGATCGCCGATAAGCGACATTATGTCAGGTATTAGTCTGTGTATTGCATCAGATGAATCAATCGCAGGCGGCTGACCCGCTGCCCCGCTCGTGGGCTGGGGGGCCTCGGCGCGCGGGTGCACTACCGTTGGGCCGCAGGCAGCGGTCCCTCCGGCGCATCAGGAGACAACAGGTGCAAGCAGTTCTGATCGTCGTGACCCAGGTCGGCATACTGACGTTCGTCGTTGCGGGCATGGCCGGTCTCGGCCTGAGCCTCACGATCTCGCAGATCCTGACGCCGCTGCGTGACACCCGGTTGGTGGTCGGCGTGCTGGTCGCCAACTTCGTGCTGGTGCCGGCCGTCGCGGTGCTCGCCGCGCGCGGACTGCCGATGGACGACGCGGCCGGCACGGCCGTGATCCTCCTGGGATGCTGCGCAGGCGCGCCCTTCATCCCGACGTTGGCGAAGCTCGCGCACGGGGACGCAGCCCTCGCGGTCGGCACCATGGTCCTGCTCATGGTGATCACGGTCGGGTTCGCCCCGGTCGTGGTGCCCCGGGCGGTCGAAGGAGCCGAGGTGTCCACCTGGGACATCGCACAGTCGCTGTTGCTCTTCATGCTCCTACCTCTGGCCGCCGGCCTCCTGGCGCGCGCCCGCTACGCCTCCGCCGCTGAGGCTGTGGTCGGCGGGTTCAACCACGCCTCGACTACGGGACTCGCCATCGGCGTCGTCGCCGGCCTGCTGGTGACGTGGCGCGACGTCCTCGGATCGATCGGATCCTGGATCTTTGTCGGTACTGTCATCGTACTTGCCGCTGGGATCGCCGCAGGCTGGCTCTCGGGCTTCGGTCGTCCGACGGGAGATCGCACCGTGCTCGGCCTCGCGGGCGCCCAGCGCAACATCTCCGCTGCCCTAGTCATCGCCGCGCCTCTCGACGGCGATGTCGTCGTACTGACGCTGGTGGCGGCCCTGGTGATCCCGATAGCACTGATCCTGCTCGCCGCCGAGATCGGCCGCCGCAGCGACGGCGAGACGACGACCGCCTGAGCGACTCGACAGAGCCCTTGTCGCTACGATCACGACACCTACGTGAGGAGCTTGTCATGACGCAGACAGTCACGCCCGAGACCTACATCCGCGCCGAGGTCGATGGCCGGTTCGCGCTGTTCCAGCAGCGCGCGGGCGGGGTCAACGCCTTCTACCTGATCCCCCGGCCGGTGCCCACCGATGAGCAGCCGGTGGTGCGGATGAACCGCGACACGCTGTACGGCGGCAGTGTGATCGACACCAGCGCCGGCGCCCGTGTGTACGTGCCGGAGGTGACCGACGGGCGCTACCACTCGCTGTTCGTGATCGACAACGACCACTACGTGCTCGATGTGATCCACGAGCCCGGGTGGCACGAGATCAGCTCCCCGACCCGGTACTGCTGCGCGGTGCCGCGCGTCGAGCTCAAGGACATGCACGACGAGGACGAGATCGCGCTGGTCAGCGAGATCCTCCACCAGTTCAAGATCGAGGCCGGCAGCGCCGAGCCGTTCCCGGCACCCGACTGGGACTTCGACTCGATGTTCGCGCTGCGGGCCGAGTACGAGCAGGAGTTCCGCACCTTCGCCCAGTACCCGGCGGACTGGATGGATCGGCGAGGCGCCGCCAACGACGAGACTCGCCACCTCGCCGCTGCCGGCGCGTGGGGCCTGTTCCCCGAGCAGGAAGCGGTCTACATCAACTACACCGGGCCCCGCGACGCGACCAAGGCGTACGTCGCGACGTACGAGGTGCCGCCGAACGACGCGTTCTGGTCGATCGCCGTCTACGGCGAGGACGCGTTCTTCCACTCCATGAACGCGACCCTCTCCCCCGAGACGACGACCTTCAACGACGACGGCACCTTCACCGTCTACTTCGGGTCCGCCGACCTCGTGGGCGACAAGCCCAACCGCCTCGACATCAGCGAAGGCTGGAACTTCCTGATGCGCGCCTACCAGCCCGGCGCCGAGGTCCTGGCCCGGAAGTACACCCTCCCCGACGTGACCGAGTACGCCGGCTGACCGGCACCGCCATACTGGCCGACGGGAGGCGCGATGGACGACGGTCGAGACAGGCCGCGATCGCGATCTCGGGCTGACGACATGGCCGTCCCGCTGTAGATGGAGCGGGTTGGCAGGCTGTCGTGGTCCTTCGTGGGCTTCGCACTGGCAATCATCTTGCTCGTCGCTGCGATTGCGGCGGTGCAGGAACTTGTGGTCCCGTTGGTGGTCGCCGGTTTCTCGGCCGTGGTGTTCGCACCGGTTGTCGACTTCTTCGCGCGACACCGAATTCCGTGAGGGCCGGGTGCGGTGCTCACCACGGCTCTCGTCGTCGTCGCGGCCGGCGCCGTCGTGGTTGGGCTCATCGACCGCGCAGATGAACTGCAGGAATCGCTCGAACCCGCGTGGGACGAGCTCGGCGATCACGTCGACGGCTCGGGGCTCGCCTGGCTGAACGACCACCTGGATCTCAGCACGGTGGGCTCCTCGATCCTCAAGGGCGCCGACACCCACGTTGGTGCGCTCTTCGGATCCGCGATCGGACTGGTCACAGGCTCGATCCTTGGCTTGGTACTGCTCTACTACCTTCTCAAAGACGGGCGCTACCTGCTCGCCCATCTGGTGCAGTCGCGATCTCCGCGCCCGTCCGCCCAGACAGAACGCATCCTGTCGCAGGCGGCCGCGTCCGTCCGAGGTCATGCCCGTGGACGCTCTATCTCCGCGCCCGTCCGCCCAGACAGAACGCATCCTGTCGCAGGCGGCCGCGACCGTCCGAGGTCATGCCCGTGGACGCTCTGCCCTCGCGGCCGTTCAGGGCGCTTTCGTCCTGGTCGCGATGCTGGTGCTCGGTGTGCCCCTGGCGGCGACGATCGCTCTCGTCAATTTCATCGGCGCCTTCGTCCCTTAACTCGGCGCCTCCGGCGGCGGAGCGTTCGCCGTGGTCATGGCGTTATCCACCGGGAGTGTCCCGCTCGCGCTGTGGGCACTGGCCGTCGTCGTCGTCATGAACGTGGTGGTCGAGAACCTGTTCGAGCCCCGATTCATCGGTGACAGCATCGACCTCCATCCCGTTGTAGTGCTGCTGGCGACAGTCGCCGGCGGCCTGCTCGCCGGACTGGTCGGGCTGATCCTCGGTGCTCCTGCCGCCGCGATCGGCTCAGACCTGCTTCGAGAGCTCAGACAGTCAGGCTTCTTCGACCGCACCCGAGCCACCGGACCTGGCAACGAACCGGATGAGAAGACCCAGCCCGACGTCGGCTGATCAACTCTCGACCACACCTCACCCGCACGATCTCCCCTGAACGCTCCAATCCCCGCAAGCGGAACCGCGTGCGGAACGCACGCAGGTCAGGACACCGGCGTCATTGCAGCGGTCCCGCAGGGCCCGTCCGGATGCGCTCCCCCGGTGCGCGCTCCCCGGGCGGCACCGCCGGTCCGGGCGGGGTCAATACGCCGGGTCTTGATACGCAGGCTTTCCACTAGTGGGCTGCGGGCACCTGCTGAATCACCGAGACGGACTCCCCGTCACTCCCCCAGGTCGACCAAGCACGCGGAGTTGACCCGGAGGAATGCTGCTTCGACAGGGTGCATCGCGAGCGGCGATCTGGGACCGTCGAAGGGCCACCGATCATCGGAGGCGTCGGGAGATCACCAGGGGTCGACCTCGAGAGGAATCCATGTCCCACCATTTCGACACAGAGATCGCGCGTGATGATCCGCGTCTGGGCATCTGCGATGTCTACCTGTTTCGTGGGCGTCCGGGGTACGTGACGATGGCGATGACTGTGAACCCCGATGCGGGCGTCAACTCTCCTGAGACCTTCCACGGCGAAGGCCTGTATGTCTTCCGGTTCGACATCGACGGCGACCTGCACGAAGAGGTCAGCTGGAAGGTCCGCTTCGGCGACGTGGAACACCGTGCGGACGGCAGCCACGTGCAGAGCTACGAGGTGATCCGCGCGAGCGCTCCGGGACCGTCCGGGCTCGACGGCGAGGTCGTTGCATCCGGGCGCACAGGTGAGATCGTGACCGCTTCCTACACCGGTTCGGTGCGCGCGTATGCGGGGCCGGCGCCAGACCTGTTCGCGGCGAACCGCAAGGGTCTGCAACGCTTCCGTACCGACCTTGGCAGCGGCCGGTTCACACCGGAGGCCTTCCAGGATCCCGAGAACTTCTTCGCCGACCGGAACGTGACCGTCATCGTGCTCGAGGTGCCGGTCGAGGCGATCGCCCCCGCGGGGACCGCCGTGCATGCCTGGGCAACGGTCTCGCTCTACGGGCATGCCCCCGAGGTGCAGGTCTCACGGTGGGGACTTCCGCTGATGACGCACATCTATCTCGTGCAGGCCCCGGACAAGGAGGAGCACAACCAGATCCATCCCGCCGCCGAGACCGAGAGCCACCTGGATCTGGTCCGCTCCGCGATCCGCCACGCCACCTCCCTGGCCGGCGCGGTGGAGGACCCAGCGGCGTACGCCGACGCGCAGGCCCGTCGACTGGTGCCGAGCCGCCTGCCGTATGTGCTGGACACGCCCGCCGCGTTCGAGACCGACCGCTTCAACGGCCGGGCCCTGACCGACAACGTCATGGATGCGATGCTCTCCCTGCTGACCGGCACCTCGATCGAGAACGGCATCCGGGTCGTCGCCGAGAACACCCTCGAGGAGTTCCCCTACTTCGGCCGCCCCTACCCCGACCCAGTCGGGGCCGAGTGACCCGGAGAATCCCCCCGCCGCCGGTTCGGGCACTCCCCTGCTCATATCGGCGATGGCGGGGCGGTCGGATCGGCGTAGCATTTCGTCGTGGGTTCCGGCCGGGGCCCGTGCGCTGCCTCGACTGGTTCCTGGACACAACGAGCCGAGGGAGAGAGTCATGTTCATTCAGGTTGTACAGGGGGCCTGCAGCCGGCGGGACGAGGCCCATGCACTGCTCGACGAGTGGCGGCGTGAGCTGTCGCCGGGGGCGTCGGGCTGGCTAGGAGGAACCTACGGGTTCACCGACGATGACCAGTTGATCGCCGTCGTCCGCTTCGAATCGCGCGAGGCGGCGATGGCCAACTCGGATCGCCCGGAGCAGGGCCGATGGGCCGCCCGGTTCACCGAGGTGATGGATGGGCCGATGGAGTTCCACGACTGCGACGACGTGACGCTGATGATGGACGGCGGTTCGGATGCCGCCGGCTTCGTACAGATCATCAGAGGGCGGGTCGAGGACGCCGGCCGGCTCAAGGCGATGATGGCCGACACCACCACGATGCACGAGATGAGACCGGAGATCCTGGGTGGCACTCTCGCGATCGAGCCGGACGGCACCTTCACCGAGACCATCGCGTTCACCAGCGAGGAGGCTGCGCGTGCCGGCGAGAAGATCGAGCCACCTGCCGACGTACGACGCGAGCTGGCGTACGCGATGCAGGGCGCGACCTTCTTCGACCTCCGCGACCCCTGGTTCGAGAGCGCCTGAGGCGGTGAGTGAGAGATGGTCGAGGATCTTCAGGTCATCGCGAACATTCCCGCCGCCGACCTCGAGCGTGCCCGTCGGTTCTATGCCGACAAGCTCGACCTGACCGCTGCCGAGGAGAACCCCGGCGGCCTGCTGTACCGGACCACGGGCGGCACCACCTTCCACCTCTACGAGACCGAGCACGCCGGCAAGGCAGAGCACACCGTGGCCCAGCTCAGCGTGCCCGATGTCCGCAGCGTGGTCGACGGGCTGCTCGCCAAGGGCGTCGAGTTCGAGCACTTCGAGATGCCCGGCCTGAGCTGGGACGGCGACGTCGCGAGGCTGGGCGAGCTGGGACATGCGGCGTGGTTCAAGGACAGTGAGGGCAATGTGCTCTGCCTTGACGACGCCGTGCCGTCCTAGCCATCGGCGAACTCGCCGCGGGGTCTGATCGACATCATCGCGGGCTGTCGTCGGTCACGGTGGTTGCCACCCCACGTTCGTCCCAGTACGACGGGTAGTGCCGAATCGGGCCGCACGCGGATCGCCCGTTTCGCCGAGGTCGTTCCGGGTACCTCACCAGGACGGATCCGGCACCAGCGAAGGGAGCCCGACATGGGTGAGTTCGACAACAAGGCCGAAGACCTCAAGGGGCGCGCGAAGGAAGCCACCGGCGCCGCCACGGACAACGAGGAGCTCAAGGCGGAGGGCAAGGCCGACCAGGCACGCGCGTCCGCGAAGGACAAGGTCGAGCAGGTGAAGGACAAGGTCGAGGAGAAGATCGACAAGTGGACCAAGTGATCCGCTGACGTTCCGCGAGGCCGTCGCCCGAGTCAGGGCGACGGCCTCCTACGTCGTGACCAGCGCTCGGCACCCGGTCGGACACGCGGCGGCGCCAGCTCGCTGGCACGGGGGATCCACCCGGTGAGGGGCCAGCGCCTCTCCCCTGTATTGAGGTGACGCCGACCCTGTCCGGGCGCCTATGCTCCCGCTATGTGGGTCGGCGTCCTCGGCCCGACGCTCGTCAGCGATGCCGGGCGGTCGATCGAGATCCAGACTGCCAAGCACCGCGCACTGCTCTCCGCGCTGGCGCTCGCGTCCGGGCGCGCGCTGTCGAGTGAGAGCCTGATCGCAACGCTGTGGGGCGCCGGTGCACCTCCGAGTGCCGCCGGCACCCTGCAGACCTACGTCTCGGCCGTACGCCGCCTGCTCGAGCCCGGTCTGGAGCCGCGGGCCACCTCGTCGTACCTCGCCAGTGTCGACGGCGGCTACCGGCTCCGGGCCGACCTCGACGGCGCCGAGTTCACCACCACGGTGCGGGAGGTACATGCCGCGATGGCGCCGCTCACCGCGGCCGCGGTCCCCGTGGCCGAGGACCCGAGCGAGGTCGCGCTCCTGCAGGAACGGTTGGACGCCGTGCTGGCCCTGTGGCGCGGAGAACCGTACGCCGACCTGCCCGACTCCGACCTCGTCGTACCCGAGCGCAGCCGGCTGCGCGAGCTGTGGCTGCTGGCCCGCGAGGATCGTGCGACCCTGCTGGTCGCTGCTGGACGGGACGCCGAAGCGGCAGCGGAGCTGGAGGCGCTGACCATCGAGGAACCTCTCCGGGAGCGACCCCGGGCACTCCTCGCGATCGCACTGGCCCGCTCGGGTCGCCAGGCCGACGCGCTCGCGGCACTGGACAGCCTCCGGTCCGTGCTCGACGAGGAGTTGGGGCTGGAGCCCTCTCACGCCGTCCACGAGCTCCAGACCACGATCCTCCGTCAGGAGCTCCCCGTGCCGCGCCCGCGGCGATCACCGGCCGGACCGACGGGACACGCCGGACAGGCCGGAACGGTTCGGAGGGAGCGGCCGGAGGCGGTGGGCGAGCCCGCCCAGACCACGATCGTGCTCCCCCACTGGTCGATGGTCGGCCGCGAGGCTCAGCTGGACGTACTGGAGGCCGCGCTTGCCGCGGCCGAGGGTGGAAGCCCGCAGTTCGTCACCATCCGTGGAGCCGCCGGGGCCGGGAAGACCAGGCTCGGGGCCGAGTTCGCCCTGCGTGCCCAGCAGCGCGGCGCCCTGGTGCTGGTCGGTCGGTGCTCCCAGGAGGAGGACGCTCCCCCGCTGTGGCCCTGGCTGCAGGCACTCGGTGATTCGGTCGCCGGTCTCGACGACGCCGAGCCCGATCACGATGCCGCCAGGTTCGCGGTGGCCGAGTCGATCCGTGGCACCCTCGCCGACCTCGCTCGTGACCGGACGGTGGTGCTGGGCCTGGAGGACCTGCATTGGGCGGACACCTCCACGCTCCGGGTGCTGCGCCACCTCGCCGCGCACCTCGACGTCGGCCGGTTGCTGATCGTGTGCACCTGGCGGCGGGGTGCGAGAGTGCACCTCCGGCCGCTCGCGGAGGCCGCTGAGGCACTCGCCCGCCGCCATGCCACCCATCTCGAGGTCGATGGGCTCTCGGTCGACCAGACGGCTCAGCTGATCGCCGAGGTGACCGGCCAGACCGATCCGGGGCTCGCCGCCGCCCTGCACCAGCGGACCGATGGCAACCCGTTCTTCCTGATCGAGTACGGCCGTCTGGCACGGGACGAACGGGCCGACCCGCGGACGGTGCTGGACCAGGTGCCGCCGACCGTGGCAGCGGTCGTCGACCGGAGGATCGCGCAGCTCCCTGAGCGGACCCGCGAAGCGATGACGGCCGCGGCGGTCATCGGCCGGGAGTTCGGGCTGGACCTTCTCTCCGGGGCGATCCGGGTGGAGGAGGACGCGGCCCTGGACATGTTGGAGCCCGCCCTGGAGGGCGACCTCATCGCGGACCTGGGTGGGGATCGCTATCGGTTCGCACACGCGCTGGTCCGGGACGGGGCCTACAGCGCGCTGGCGGCCTCTCGCCGCGAGCGGATGCATGCCACGGTCGCCGGCCTGGTCGAGACCGCCCCCGATGCCGATCGCCGTGCCGCCGAGGTCGCCCGCCACTGGACGGCCGCCGGGCGACGACACCGGCGTCGCGCCTGCACGGCAGCGGCGTACGCCGGGGACCGCGCGATGAGCGCGCATGCCGCCGACGAGGCACGCGACCACTACGCGGCGGCCCTCGCCCTGTACGACGAGGACGACGCGGGGCTCGCACGGGAGCGCTACGACCTGCTGGTCCGGTACGCCGAGGCCTGCCGCTGGAGCACCCGCCGGTTGGAGATGCATGCGGCGATCGACGAGGCGGTCATCCTCGCCGGTGGGCTCGACGACCCGGAACTCGTGGTGCGGGCCGCGACCATCGCGACGTCCGATGCGCTCTGGCCGGCGCGCTCCTACCACGAGCACAACGACGACGTGATCGCCGTGATCCGCGGGACCCTCCCGGCACTACCGCGCGACAGCGCCCTGCGTGCGCGGCTGCTGCTGGCGCTCGCGGCGGAGTCGTACTACGCCGCCCAGAGCCAGGAGCTCGACGCGCTCTGCGAGGAGGCGATCGCGACCGCGCGCCGGATCGAGGACCCACGGCTGCTGATCGAGGCGCTGATGGGAGCCGCGGTCGCGACCTGCCGCCGCAGCACTGCTCCGCGTCGCCGCGCCTGGACCGAGGAGGCGCTGGCCCTCGCCGTCGCCCACGGTGACCAGCGCGCCCGAACCAATCTCCGGGCCCTGCTGGCCTCGATCCTGTGCGAGCTCGGCGAGGTGGGCTCGGCCCGCGCGGAGCTCGACGCGTTGGTCGAGGTCGCCCGCACGCAGAAGCTCTATTTCGTGGAGATGGTCGTGCTCACCCTGGCCCACAGCTGGGCCGCGATGTCCGGTGACAGAGCCGAGATCGAGGGCACCTTCGGGCGCCTCATCGCCTGCTTCGACCGGGTCTCCACCTCACACAAGGTGGACACGGTGCGGGGCGCCGCGCTGTTCGTGCCGCTGTGGGACCCCGACGCCGAGGCGCCGCCGGCCGAAGAGGTGGTCGCCTACCTGGCGGAATCCGAGCTCCCGGTCGGCGGCGCCGCCGCGGTGATGGCCCTGCGCAAGGGTCAGCCGGACGCCGCTCGGCTGATCCTGGACACCTACGGCGTGGAGCTGGAGACCGACAACTGGTTCTCACCCTTCCTGTGGGCGCTGGGAGCCGAGATCGGGCTCGGGCTGGGGCGCCCCGACCTCGCCGCACGCGCCTACACCCGGCTCGCGCCGTACGGCGGGACCTGCGTGATCTCGGGTACCGCACCCGCCCACGGACCGGTCGACGCCTACCTGGCGCTGGCCGCGGCGGCCACCGGGGAGACCGATCTCGCGACCGAGCACGCCGATGCCGCGCTCGAGCTCATCCGGGCATGGCGGATCCCGCAGGTCGAGCGTTGGTTGCTCGATCTGCGGGAACGCCATGGGTTCTAGCGCAGTGCCGATCGGGGCCGGCGAGTGCCGGCTCGGCGGGTCGCCTCGACGGAGGCGAACGCGGCCGGCGCCCCACCGGTCTCGCGTGCCGCGCGGACCGGTCAGCGCTCCCCTACGACCTGGCTCCGGCCGGCAGGTAGCGCAGCGCCCGCTTCGTCGCCCGGCGGTAGCGGGGCAGGCCCACCCACCACACGACCCGCATCGCCTGACCGGCCAGCCCGAAGGCACGGTTGAGGGCCTCCCCCGGCAGCCCGTCCGCGATCCACGGCACCACGAAGAGCATGAACCCGATCGAGTGCTGCCCATGGAAGTGCTCGGCCTCGAGTCGCTCCCAGTCCGCGGGCGACATGTGGCGTTGGAGGATCACCAGCGCCTCCGCCTCCTCGTGGGCCAGATGCTGCCCGAGCACCTCACGGGTCTCGGCCAACCGCACCGCAAGTGCGGCCCGGGTCTCCTCGCGGTGCCGGGGCTCGGCGTGGATATCGGCGAGGACGGCGAACCGCTTGCTGCAGATGTCCAGCAGCGGATCAATCCGTTCGTGTTCGGCCTCCATCGCCTCCAAGGTCGCCCGCTCCTTCTGATCCGCCCGCTCCAGGAGGTAGGGCCAGATCCCGGCGTCCTCACCGGTGTGATGGCCGTGCAGGACCTCGCCGAAGAAGGCCCACCGGTCAGCGAGGGCGGCCCAGGTCGCGGTGTCCCCCGCCGGAGTGTGCTCGGCCGCGGCGGCGAAACGGTGCAGTTCGCGCCGGAAGGCGTGGTGCATCACGTACATCATGGTCATGTCGACCGGTCCTGGTGGTGCTGCCGCCTGGCCGGCGAGCAGCAGCGGTTCGGGGTCCTCGGTGGTGGTCTGCTTGGAAGCTTCGGTCGCGCTCATTTCGGTTCTCCTCCTCGGTGTGGTCACGGGTCGTGCTGAGTGGTGCGTCACGGTGGGTCAGACCGAGACCGACGTACGATCGGTGTCGGTGTCGTCGTCGGGAGCGGTCGCGCAGGGCGCCGGGTGGGCGAAACCACGTCCCGGGAACCACCAGTTCCAGCGGCCGAGCAGCGTCATGGTGGCCGGCACCAGGATCATCCGGACCACCGTGGCGTCGAGGGCGACCGCGACTGCGAGGCCGACGCCGATCATCTTCACCACCACGCCCGGCTCGGTGGCGAAGCCCAGGAACACGGCGACCATGATCGCGGCGGCCACCGAGATCACCCGGCCGGTGGAGGCCAGGCCGCGCACGACGCTGCCGCGCGCGTCGCCCGTGTCGAGCCAGTCGTCGCGGATCGCCGAGAGCAGGAAGACCTCGTAGTCCATCGAGAGTCCGAAGAGCACCGCGAACAGCAGGATCGGCACCCAACTGGACACGGGGATGGCGTGGTCGAGGCCGAGCAGTCCGGCGCCGTACCCGTGCTGGAAGACGAGCACGAGTACGCCGTACGCCGCGGCGATGGAGAGCAGGTTCATCACCGCCGCCTTGATCGGGACGACGACCGAGCGGAACAGGATCATCAGCAGGATCACCGACATCGCGACCACGAAGCCGACGACGATCCAGAGCCGCTCGGCCAGTATGTCGGAGATGTCGCCGAGGATCGGCGTGTAGCCGGTGGCCTCCACCCCGTCCGGAAGTACGTGGGCGCGCAATTCGTCCAGGAAGGTTGCGGTCTCCTCCGCGATCGGTGCCGTGGTCGGCTCGATGTCCCATACCGCGACCGCACCATCGGGTGAGGTGACGGCGGGCCCGGAGAGGGCGACCTCGGGCAGCGCGTCGACCTCGGCGTGCAGCGCCGCCACCTCCTCCCCCGAGAGCTCATCGAGGTCGGCCACCAGCGTGATCGGACCGTTGGTCCCCTCGCCGAACTCGGTGCTGACCAGGTCGTAGGCCTCGCGGGTGGTGCTGCCCTGCGGGTCACTCCCCCCGTCCTGCGGCCAGGTGTGCATGCCCAGGGCGGGTGCGCCGAGCCCGACCAGGATGACCAGGGCGAGGGTGCCCCAGGCGATGGGCCGCCGGGCGACGACCCGGGCCCACCGGCCGGCGAGCGGCTCCCGCGCCTCCGCGAGGTCCGTCTCCGTGATGGGCACCCCACCGGCCTTCCGCTCGCGGCGGACCCGGCGCGGCAGCAGCCGGTGGCCGGCCAGGGCGCACAGGGCCGGGACCAGGGTCAGGGAAGCCGCCATCACGCCGATCACGGCCAGCGCGGTGGCGAAGCCGAAGGCGCTGAAGGTCGGCAGTCCGGCCAGCCGCAGGCCCAACAGGGAGACCAACACGGTGAGGCCGGCACCGACGACCGACCGACCGGCGATCGCGGTGGCCCTCGCGGCCGCTTCCCGCGGGGTGTCACCGGCGCGCAGACGAGCGACGTGCCGGGTGAGGATGAGAAGGGCGTAGTCGATGCCGACGCCCAGACCGACCATCGTGGCCACCGTGGGGGCCGTCGGTGACACGTCGGTCAGCCCGGCCAGCAGCATCACCCCGGACGAGCCGGCGAGCAGCCCGCCCAGCGCGGTGGCGATCGGCAGTCCGGCCGCGACGACCGAGCCGAACGCCAGGACCATCAGCAGCAACGCGATGCCGACGCCGATCAGCTCGCCACGGCCGTCGAACTCCCCGGCGCTTCCGGGGACCTCGCCGCCGAGTTCGACCTGGTAGCCGGCCTCCTGGGCGGGTTCCGCGGCTGCGGTGAGCGGCTCGGTGTTCCCCAGGACCTCAGGATGGGTGACGTCGACGGCGTACCGGACCTGGAGCAGCGCCGTGTCGCCGTCCTCGGAGATCCGCGGCGTGACCCCGGCGATGTGCTGCGTCTGGCTCAGTTCGGTGACGACGTCGTCGACCACCGCTGCGTCGAGCGGCGCATCGTCGTGGAGCACGACCTGCGCCGCGGCCCCACCCGCGTCGGGGAAGTGTTCGCGAAGCGTGTCGACCCCCGCTTGGGCGCGGGTGCCGGGGACATCCCAGTCCTCGCGGAGGTCGCCTCCCGCGACCGTGCTGAGGCCGCCGAGGGTGAGTAGGACCAGCAGCCAGCCGGCCAACGTGCGCCAGGGGTGGGCGGCGCAGGCCGCGCCGACTCGGTGAAGCGTGTTCATCTCGGACTCCGTGGGTTCGGTGGATCGGTGGAGCCACCGTCACCCGGGTCGCTCGAGCGACACTTGAGTCCGACTGGAGTGCGACTTGAGTCCTCGGCTACGTCGTCCCACGGGTGTCACGTCCGCGGTAGACCGGGTGCGGTTTGCCGGGTCGGGAGGTCGGCCGGGACGATCGCGGGGGCGGAGGCGCCTCCCCGCCCCCGGCAGGCCCCGGCAGGCCCCGGTAGGCCGCGGCAGGCCCCGGCGGGCCCCGGCAGGCCCCGGTGGGTCCCGGTAGGTCCCGGCGCATCCCGGGGCTCGGCAGTTTCAGGCGGGCTCAGGCGGGCTCAGGCGGGACGGTGGTTCTCGGACCAGGAGCGTGCGATGAGGTCGCGCAGCACCTCGCTGTTGATCGCGTCCAGCCGCTTGATGTACAGGCAGCCCTTGCCGGTCGTGTGCGGGCCGAGGCGCTCGAGGATCCCGGTGTGCGAGCCGTAGTAGGTGAGCCCGTAGAGCGTCAGCGCGGTCTTCCTCGCGGCCAGGCCGACCGCGAACCATTCCCGTTCCTTGCCGTCGGCGGTGGTGTACGGCTGCTGGCCGAAGCCGATGATGCTCGACCCCCACACCACCGGCTCCGCTCCGGTCACCTCGCGCATCATCGCGAGCACGGCCTCTGCGTCCGTACGCCGGCGCGGATCTCCGACGCCCGCGAGCGCTGCCTCGGCCGCGGTGTCGGTGGGTCGTGTCTTGCGGTCAGCCCCCGGATCGGGAGCCGGTGCGGAGTCGGGTCCGGACTCCCGCGCGCGGGCCTCGGTCAACCGCGTGATGGCGCTGGGGCCGACCCCGTGCAGCGCCAACAGGTCGCGGAGGTCGGCGGGCAGGTCGGTGAGAGTGCGGTAGCCGGCGTCGATGAGCGCCCCGGTCGCCGGCCGGCCGATCTTCACGCCGTCGAACACGGGGCCACGATCGGTCATGCCCACACCCTACGGCGAGGTGCCCGGCAGGAGCCCGAAATCGGACCGGGCGGTGATCCTGACCCAGACACCGGAGTCGTCCCCTGAGCGGTCGATGTCCAGCCGAGCATGCGCGTGAGGGAGAGACGGTGGCTACCGGCGTCCCACGCGCAGTGCGACGGTCACGACCTCGTCCACCTGGACCTGCTCGGCGCGGCGTACGACGTCCTTGACCGGGAGCAGGTACCGCCCGTCCTTGGGGAACAACGCGGTCGTGAACTCGGTCTCACCGATCAGCGCCACGACCGGCACCTGCCCCCAGTACTCCATCCCCTTGGCCGCGAACTTGATGTCCTCGCTCTCCTCCTCGGGGATGGCGACGAAGTAGAAGGGCGCCGGACCGCGCCACTCGATCACGCCGCCCGCGAACCTGAAGTCCATCTCGCTCATCCAGCGAGTATCGCGCCTCCGCCGGGCTCCCTGTCGCACTCATGGGTTCCTCGCAGCGGGCCGACTCCCCGGGTGTGCCGACCCGATCCGCCGCACGCACGGTTGCCCGGCTGATCGGAGCGGGCTAATCGGAGCGGCTCGAGCCCTCCGAACGGGGCAGGTCCTCGATCGGAGCGGTGAGCTCGTCCATCACTGCCTCGGCGACGTCGTCGTCGGCGGCATCGGCCACGTTCTCGGCCTCCAGCAGTTGCTCCTCCACCTGCTCGGCAGCGGCGGCGATGTCTTCGGCGGCGACCTTGCCCGGCCCCTGCGCGTGCAGCACGAACTCGGTGAGCAGGAAGAGGCTGACGTCGTCGTCGGTGCGCTCCGAGCCGACCTTGAAGGGCTGGTCGATCACATTGAGCAGGCGCAGCAGGTAGATGAAGAAGAACGACAAGAAGGCCAGCGTCACCAGCGACTCCACCATCCCGCCCATGTCGGTGAAGAGGAGCATCGCCATGATGATCACGACCAGGCTCATGATCATCGCCTTCGCGGAGGGCAGGAACTCCTCGCGCTGGATGTGGTACATCCGAAGCACCGCCTTGCGGATGCCGGCCTGCTCGGCGCGCAGCCGGACGATGTAGTTGGCCGGCACCTCCGACTCGTCCAACTCCCCCA
Organism: Nocardioides insulae DSM 17944; assembly: GCF_000422825.1. Classification (GTDB taxonomy): domain Bacteria; phylum Actinomycetota; class Actinomycetes; order Propionibacteriales; family Nocardioidaceae; genus Nocardioides; species Nocardioides insulae. Next base: position 175,785 of record NZ_KE383929.1, read on the forward strand.
GCACGGTCGAGATCTCCTCCACGGCCTCCTGGCACTCGCGGGTGTTCCCGGCGTTGATGTCGGCGCGCAGGGTGGCCACCACGCTGACCAGCCGCTCGCGCAGTCGGTCGAGGTCCGGCGCTCCCCAGACCCGGTGCATGCCCTCGGCCTCGCGGAGGATCGCGTAGAGCCCGCCGGCGATGTCGGTGGGGGCACGTTCGGCGTCGCGGTAGTCGGACAGGGTGCCGGCCACCACGAGCCCCATCACGAACACGCCGCCACCGATGATGCTGGAGGCAAGCGGGGTGGCTTCCATCCCGGTCACGCCGAGACTCCACAGGATGGCCCGGATGCCGACGATCACGGCGACGACCACGACCGTCTCTGCGGCGACCCGATAACTTCCGAACATTGCGCGTGTGCCCATGCTGCACCCCTGCGTGAGGATCGCCTCACACTACTCCGCTCGGGCCGCCTTGGGCACCGTGCTGCCGGCGGGGGCGGGCGAGACCCTCGGCCCGAGGCGGTACGCCGCCTCGCCCACCCCTCGCCCACCCCTCGCCCGGGCCTCGCTCAGCCGCTCCCCCGAACAGGCGGTCAGCCCCCGACGTACTCGGCGAGGTGCCGGCCGGTCAGGGTGGAGCCGTCGGCCACCAGGTCGGCGGGGGTGCCCTCGAACACCACTCGGCCACCGTCGTGGCCGGCGCCCGGGCCGAGGTCGACGATCCAGTCGGCGTGGGCCATCACGGCTTGGTGGTGCTCGATCACGATCACCGTCTTGCCGGAGTCGACCAGGCGGTCCAGTAGTCCGAGGAGGTTGTCCACATCGGCGAGGTGCAGCCCGGTGGTGGGCTCGTCGAGGACGTAGATGCCGCCCTTCTCCTTCATGTGCATCGCCAGCTTGACCCGCTGCCGCTCGCCACCGGAGAGCGTGTTCAGCGGCTGACCCAGGCGGAGGTAACCGAGACCGACGTCCTCGAGCCGGGCGAGGATCGAGGCCGCGGCCGGGGTCTTGGCCGGACCGGAGGCGAAGAACTCGTGCGCCTCGGCGACCGGCAGATCCAGCACCTCGGCGATGTTGAGCTCACCGAGCCGCAGCTCTAGCACCGCCGCCTGGAAGCGCTTGCCCCCACAGTCCTCGCACGGGGTCGACACGGTGTCCATGAAGCCGAGCTCGGTCACGATCACGCCGGCGCCCTTGCAGGAGGGACAGGCGCCCTCGGAGTTGGCACTGAACAGGGCCGGCTTGACGTCGTTCGCCTTCGCGAACGCCTTCCGGATCGGCTCGAGCAGCCCGGTGTACGTCGCCGGATTGCTGCGGCGCGACCCCTTGATCGCCCCCTGGTCCACCGTGACGACACCCTCCCGGCCCGAGACCGACCCGTGGATCAGCGAACTCTTGCCGGAGCCGGCCACCCCGGTGACGACGGTGAGGACCCCCAGCGGTAGGTCGACGTCGACCTCGCGCAGGTTGTGCTCGTCGGCGCCGCGGATCTCGAGCACTCCGGAGCGTGAGCGCACCGACTCCTTGAGCTTGGCCCGGTAGGAGAGGTGCTGCCCGGTCCGCGTGCCGCTCTCCCGCAACTGCTCGACGGTGCCCTCGAAGACGACCTCGCCCCCCTCGGTGCCGGCGCCCGGACCCATGTCGACCACGTGGTCCGCGATCGCGATGGTCTCGGGCTTGTGCTCGACGACCAGCACGGTGTTGCCCTTGTCGCGCAGTTCGAGCAGCAGGCTGTTCATCCGCTCGATGTCGTGCGGGTGCAGCCCGATGGTCGGCTCATCGAAGACGTAGGTGACGTCGGTGAGCGCCGAACCGAGATGGCGCACCATCTTGGTGCGCTGGGCCTCTCCTCCGGAGAGCGTGCTGGAGGGACGGTCGAAGGATAGGTAGCCGAGCCCGATGTCGATCATCGACTCCAGCAGATGCAGGAGACTGCCGAGCAGTGGTGCGACACCGGGGTGGTCGATGTCGCGCACCCATCCGGCCAGGTCGGTGAGCTGCATCGCGCACGCCTCGCCGATGTCGACGCCCTCGATCTTCGACGAGCGGGCGGAGTTGTTGAGGCGGGTTCCCTCGCACGTCGTGCAGGGCTTGAAGACGGCCGCGCGCTCGACGAAGGCCTTGATGTGTGGCTGCAGTTGCTCAGGGTCCTTGCTGAAGATCGACTCGCGTAGCTTCGGAATGAGGCCCTGGTAGGTCATGTTCATCCCGAGCGCCTTGAGCTTGCCCTTCTCGCGATGGAGGAAGTCGTGGCGCTCGGCGTCGGTGTAGTCCTTGACCGGTTTGTCCCCGTCGAGCAGCCCGGTCTCGGCGAAACCCTTCACCATCCAGCCGTCGGCCTTGTAGCCCGGAACCAGGATCGCGCCTTCGTTGAGCGACTTCGACTCATCCACGATCACCGCGAGATCGAGATCCGAGACGGTGCCTCGCCCCTCGCACGCGGGGCACATGCCGCCCAGGTAGATCTGCTGTTTGACCACGTTCTTCTTGCCGGACTCGGTGATCGACACGCCCCCGACCTTCGTGGTCGGGATGTTGAAGGAGAACGCCGTTGGCCCACCGATATGGGGCTCCCCGAGCCGGGAGAAGAGCTGGCGCAGCATCGCGTTCCCGTCGGTGACCGTGCCGAGGGTCGAGCGCGGGTTCGCCCCCAGCCGTTCCTGGTCGACGAGGATGGCCGTCGTGAGGCCGGTCATCGCGTCGACCTCGGGCCGCGGCAGGTTCGGCATGAAGCCCTGGACGAAGGTGGAGTAGGTCTCGTCGATCAGACGCCGGGACTCCGCTGCGATGGTGCCGAAGACCAGCGAGCTCTTGCCCGAACCCGAGACCCCGGTGAAGACGCTGAGCCGTCGCTTGGGGATCTCGACCGAGACATCCTTGAGGTTGTTCTCCCGGGCACCGGTGACCTGGATCAGGTCGTGGGCGTCGGCAGCGGAGTGCGGGGCCGTGCTCATCGTGTCTCCATCCGTCGGTGCTGGACCGCCAGGGCGGTCTGCAGGGACTCTGTCCGGCCGGGGTGGTCGACCGGCTTGCCGCAGTATGTCGGATCGGTGTCCGCCGGCTCCGGCGCTCCCTCGACGGTGGTGTCCTCCCGGACCCGTACGCCGTACGCGGCGGCCGTGGTCTGCCAGCACATGGTGGTCTCAGGACACCTGCTGGATGCGGACCGTGTTGCCCGCGGGGTCCCGGAAGGCACAGTCCCGAGAGCCCCAGTCCTGGTCGGTCGGTTCCTGCATGACCTCGGCTCCGGTGGCCTGCACCCGGTCGAAGACGGCGTCGACGTCCTTGCTGGCCAGCATGATGCTGGCGAAGGTGCCCTTGGCCATCATCTCGGTGATGGTGCGACCCTCCTCCTCGGTGATGCCGGGGTCGGCGGTCGGGGGGTAGAGCACGATGTTGGTGTCGGGCTGGTCCGCCGGGCCGACGGTGATCCAGCGCATGTTCTCGTAGCCGACGTCCTTGCGGACCTCGAAGCCGAGGCCGTCCCGGTAGAAGGCCAGCGAGGCCTCGGCGTCGGTGTGCGGCAGGAAGCTTGCGTTGATGGTGATGTCCATGCCGTTCACGCTAGTGCGGGGCCGACCCGCTCGCTTCTCGATTCCTGATCGGTCTGGTGACCCGTTTGGCCACGCACGGAGGGAGCCCGTCGGTGGAGGTCGCCGCCTCCCTCCGGTAGGCGCTGGGTGAGAGCCCGACCAACTCGGTGAAGCGGGTGCTGAAGGTGCCCAGCGAGGAACAGCCGACCGCGAAGCAGACCTCCGTGACGCTGAGCTCGCCCCGCCGCAGCAGGGTCATCGCCCGCTCGATGCGGCGCGTCATCAGGTAGGAGTACGGCGACTCGCCGTACGCCGCCCGGAACTGGCGGCTGAGGTGGCCCGAGGAGATGTGCTCGGCGCGGGCGAGCGCCTCCACGTCGAGCGGCTGGGCGTACTCCCGGTCGATGCGGTCCCGGATGCGGCGCAGCCGACGCAGATCATCGACCCGGGCCGCCGGCGCACCGCTGCTGGTCATGAACCCCGATGCTACGTGCCGCTCCCCCACCCGGGCGCGGATCGCCCCGATCTTCGCGGGGTAGCCTGCGCCTGCCCCGAGAATCCCGACGAAGGAGATCGTTGACCACGCCCCCCGGCTCCGCGGCCGCCCCCGACTCCGCCCCCGACGCCGCATCTGACCCGGCCACCGGGGGCTCCGGGCAGCGGCGGACCCTGGTCCTGCTGCTCGCCACGGGGCTGCTGCTCATCGGCCTCAACCTGCGGATGGGAGTGGCCTCGGTCGGGCCGCTGCTCGACGAGATCCGGGCGGACCTCTCGCTGTCCTCCTCGGTGGCGAGCCTGCTCACGACGATCCCGGTGCTGGCCTTCGGGGTGTTCGCCTTCCTCACCCCGATCCTCACCCGATCGATCGGCCTGCACCGTCTGTTGGGGGCCGCGATGCTCGTGCTCGCCGGCGGGATCCTGCTGCGGCTGCACCCCAGCATGGCAGCCCTGTTCGGGGGCACCGTGATCGTGGGGGCCGCGATCGCGGTGGGCAACGTCGCCATGCCGGCCGCGATCAAGCAGGACTTCGCTGCCCATGCCGGCCTGATGATGGGGCTCTACAGCATGATCCTCGGTCTCGGCGCTGCCATGGCCTCGGGGCTCAGCGTGCCGCTCTCGCACGCGACCGACGGGGACTGGAGGCTCGCCCTCGCCGTCTGGGCCGTGCCCGCGCTGCTCGCTCTCGTGGTGTGGCTGCCCCAGCTCCGCCGCGGCCCCGCTCCGCGCCGCTCCCCGGTCGCTGACGACGCGGAGTTCGGGGAGCCGACCTTCCGGCGGTTGCTGACCGACCGGGTCGCGGTCTCGGTCACGCTCCTGATGGGCCTGCAGAGCCTGAGTTTCTACACGATGCTCACCTGGGTGCCGACCATGTTCCGGGACGCAGGGATGTCCGCGGCACAGGCCGGCTGGATGCTCTCCTTCTCGGCCTTCCCCGGGATCGTGGCCTCCTCGATCACACCCGGTCTGGCCCGGCGGATCCGTCCGCTCTGGATGCCGGTCGCCGTCGCGGTCGCCTGCACCTCGGGTGCGTACGCCGGCATGCTGGCGGCGCCCGCGCAGGCGCCGTACCTGTGGATGGTCTTCCTCGGTCTGGGCCAGGGTGCCTCGCTCAGCCTGGCGCTGACCTACATCGTGTGGCGCTCCCCCGACATCCACCACACCGGACACCTCTCGACCCTTGCCCAGGGGGTGGGCTACCTGATCGCCGCGCTCGGCCCGGTCACCGTGGGAGCCCTGCACACCGCTACCGGGTCATGGACGCTGCCGATCGTGGGTCTGGGCGTGCTGTTGGTGGCTCAGTTGGTCGCCGGGGTGGCCGCCAGCAAGGATCGGCACGTGCTCCGTCCGGCCGCGGTCCCCGCCCCGGCCGAGTAGGCGTCCGCACCCGCCTCCGCGTAGGTTTCGCGGCATGCGAGCCCGTCACGTCCTCGGCCTGGTCGTCGCCGTCCTGATGCTGCTGTTCGGGGGGTGGCTGGCCCTGACCGGCATGGGCTACCTCGGCGACTCGTCGGCCACCAGCGGCTCCTGGTCCTTCCTCGGGTCCCTGATCGCCGGCCTCGGGGTCGCACTCGGCTTCACCGTGGTGCAGAGCGCCCGGCGCTGACCGGCCACGGCCGGTGGGCCGTCGCCCCGACCGCCCTCGCCGGCCGGATCGGCTGGACTCCCTCCGCACGGCGGCCGCGGTCATGCGGCAGGATGTGGGAGGGGCGACATGGGCCGCTCCGCCCGTCGAGACCGGAGGATGCCATGACCGCGATCGCCACTGTGCTCGCCGACCTGGAGGCCCACCGGGGCTGGCTCGAGGACCTCTACGTCGACTTCCACCGCCACCCGGAGTTGAGCTCGGCGGAGACCCGCACCGCCGGTGTCATCCGCGACCAGTTGGGCGGCTTCGGCTACGAGGTGCACGACATCGGCGGCGGCGTGGTCGGCGTCCTGGCGCGCGGGCAGGGACCGACGGTGCTGATGCGGGCCGACATCGATGGGCTCCCGGTGGTCGAGCGGACCGGGCTCGACTACGCCTCCACGGCGACCAGCACCGATCCCGACGGCGACACCGTCGGCGTGATGCATGCCTGCGGTCACGACGTCCACATCACCGCGCTGCTGGGCGCCGCCCGGCTCCTGGCCGAGGCCCCCGAGGACACCTGGCGGGGCACGTTCATCGCCCTGTTCCAGCCGGCGGAGGAGACCGCGGCAGGCGCCGCGGCGATGGTCGAGGACGGACTCGTCGGGAAGATCCCGCGCCCCGACGTCGCCCTCGGCCAGCACGTGATGCCCGCGCCCGCGGGCCGGGTCGGCACCCTGGCGGGCCCGGCGATGTCCGCCGCCGACAGCATCAAGGTCACCCTCCACGGCACCGGCTCCCACGGTTCGATGCCCCAGCTGAGCGTCGACCCGGTGCTCCTGGCTGCCAACGTCGTGCAGCGACTCCAGGCCATCGTCTCGCGCGAGCTCGCGCCCGACGACTTCGGCGTGGTCACGGTCGGCGCGCTCAACGCCGGTACGAAGAGCAACATCATTCCCGCCTTCGCGACGTTGCGGATCAACACCCGGGCCTACTCGAAGAAGGTGCGCTCGCGGCTGCTCAGTTCGATCGAGCGGATCGTGCACGCGGAGTGCGAGGCGGCCCGCTCCCCCGAGCCGCCGGAGTTCGAGTACTACGACCAGTTCCCGCTGACCGACAACGACGCCGAGGTCACCGACCTCGTGACGACGGCCTTCCGCCGCCATTTCGGCGAGGACCGGGTGATGGCGCCCAATCGGCTGAGCGGGAGCGAGGACTTCAGCCGGATCCCGGACGCCTTCGGCACCCCGTACACCTACTGGCTGTTGGGCGGCTTCACCGAGGACGCCGAGCGGGTTCCCAACCACTCGCCGTTCTTCGCCCCGGTGCCGCATCCGACGCTGACCACCGGCGTCGAGGCGATCGTCGTCGCTGGTCTCGCCTATCTCGCCCCGGAGGAGTGAGACCAGAACCCGGATGCGTCCCCGGGAGCCGACTGGGAGGATCCGGCCATGACCGACTACCAGATCCGACCCATCCGAGCGTCCGAGTGGCGGGCCATCCGTGAACTACGGCTGACCGCCCTCCAGGACGAGGTGGCCGGGATCGCCTTCCTCGACACGTACGACGAAGCCTTGGTCCGGCCCGACGAGTTCTGGCAGCAGCGCGCCCACGGCTCCTCCGTCGACAACCCCGAGCCGGCCTCGCGCCAGTGGGTGGCCATCACCGAGGCCGGCGAGTGGGTGGGCACCACGGTCGCCCTGATCGAGCGTCCCGGCGAGCGCGGGGCGATCGGCGCGATCACCGCGTCTGGTGGACACCTGGTCGGCGTTTACATCCACCCCGACCACCGCGGCAACGGTCTCCTGGGCCGACTCTTCGAGACGGCCTCGACCTGGCTGGCCGAGCAGGGCATGACGCGCATCCGGCTCTTCGTGCACACCGACAACGCGCGGGCCCAGGCGGCGTACCGCCGACTCGGCTTCGAGACCACCGGGGTGAGCACCGCGACCACGGCGGGTGAGGAACTGGAGATGGTCCTCCGTAGCTGAGCAACCGGGATCCGGCTGAGCCGCAGAGCCCGTCCGCGTCTCGCCTGTCGCCCTGCCGGCGCCTCCGCTCTCAGGGAAAGTTAAGGTGCGAGCGAGCGAAGGAGAGCACGTGACGCAGCCCGGCACCCGATCCAATCCGCTGGTGGCCGTCGTGGTGCTCTGCCTCGGCGGTCTGGCGGTGTCCCTGACCCAGACGCTGGTGATTCCGATCCAGCCCGATCTCCCGGAGCTGCTGGACACCTCGGTGTCGAATGCGTCGTGGGTGATCACCGCCACCCTGCTCGGCGGCGCGATCGCGATGCCGGTGTTGGGCCGGCTCTCGGACATGGTCGGCAAGCGACGCGGTGTCCTCACCGGGGCCGTGCTGATGGTGATCGGGTCGCTGATCTGCTCGGTCGCGTCCTCGCTGGTGCCGATGCTGGTCGGCCGTACCTTCCAGGGGATGGCGATGGGCTTCATCCCGGTCGCCATCTCGCTGATGCGGGAGATCACCCCGCGCCACCTCTCCGGCACGGCCATGTCCGCGATGAGCGCTACGCTCGGAGTGGGTGGCGCGATCGGGCTCCCGTTCGGTGCCTGGGCCGTGGGCCTGGGCGACTGGCACGTGATGTTCTGGGTGGCCACGGCGCTGTCCTTGGTGATCCTGGTCGCGATCGCGGTGGTCGTTCCCCACGTGGACGACGCCCGGGGCGGCCGCTTCGACGTACCGGGGGCGATCGGGCTCGCCCTCGGCCTCAGCTGTTTCCTGATCGGCGTCTCCAAGTCGCCCAGCTGGGGGTGGACCGACAGCCGGACGCTCGGGGCGGTCCTCGGTGGCGTGGCGATCCTGCTGGTCTGGGGCGCCTTCGAGCTGCGCCGGGCGGAGCCGCTGGTCGACCTGCGCACCACTGCCCGCCTGCCGATCCTGATGTGCAACCTCGCCGCGGTGATGGTCGGGTTCGGGCTGATGGCCCAGATGATCGTGATGCCGCAGTTGCTCCAGCTCCCCGCGGAGACCGGCTACGGGCTCGGGCAGTCGACCCTGGCGGCCGGCCTGTGGCTGGCCCCGTCGGGGCTGATGATGATGTTCTTCGCTCCGGTCTCGAGCCGGATGATCGCCGGTGCCGGCGCCCGGGTCACCCTGATGGTGGGCGCGACCGTCCTGGGCTGCGGGTACCTCGTCGCGGTCTTCGCGATGCACGAGCCCTGGCAACTGCTCATCGCCGCCTGCATCGGGTGTGCGGGCGTGGGCATCGGGTACGCCGCGATGCCCACCCTGATCCTCGACACCGCCCCCGTGGCCGAAGCCGCCTCCGCGGTCGGTGTCAACGGGCTCTCCCGCTCGCTGGGCACCACGTCCGCCTCGGCGGTGATGGTGACCGTGCTGGCCGGGCACACCGTGCCACTCGGCGGCCTCGAGGTGCCCAGCGAGGGCAGCTTCACCGCCTGCTTCCTGATCGGGGGGGCCGCGGCGTTCCTCGCCGCCTTCCTGGCCGCCGCTGTGCCCCGAGGGCTGCGGAGCGCACCGATCCGGATCGGTGCTGACGACGAACGCCCCGCCCCCTCGCCCGGCAGAGCGTCGGGCGGGGGCGGGGCGTAGTCGAGGCGCGGCGGGATCAGCCGAAGAAGCTGGTCAAGGCGGTACGTGCCTGGTCGTAGGCGAGCCAGCCGAAGATCACGGTGCACAGCACCAGCAGGGAGTTGGACAGCCACTTGTTGCGCCACTCCCGGGGCACCCGGTCGGTGTTGAGCAGCCACAGCAGGGTGATCGCCAGGAACGGCATGAAGAAGGCACCGAGGACGCCGTAGATGAGGATCAGCCAGGCGGGCTGGTCGGTCATCAACAGCCAGATCATCGGCGGGAAGGTCAGCCACAGGGTGTAGGCGCGGTACCAGATCCCGCCGGCCTGCGCCTCGGGGTCGTCCTCGGACTTGTTGCGCAGATTGGCCATGAAGTCGGCGAACATCAGGCTGACGCCGTTCCATACGCCCACCAGGGAGGACATCGCGGCGGCCCAGAATCCGATCAGGAAGACCTTGCCCGCCCACTGGCCGTAACGATCCTCGAGCACCAGGGAGAGGTCGAGCAGGCCGCGGTCACCGGTGCTGACCGCGATGTTGGCGGAGTAGAGCAGTTCAGCGCCGACGATCAGGGTGGCCACCACGAAGATGCCCGTGACGACGTACGCCATGGTGTTGTCGATCCGCATGACCTGCATGAAGCGCGGGGTGGTCCAGCCCTTCTCGCGCAGCCAGTAGCCGTAGGCAGCCAGGGTGATGGTGCCGCCCACGCCACCGGCGAGGGAGAGCACGTTGACCAGCCCGTCCTCGGGGATGGTCGGGACCAGGCCGGCGAGCACCTCGCCCAGGTTGGGGGTGGTCAGGATTGCTGCCCCGACCATGGTCACGAACATGATGCCGACCAGGACGGCGAGCACCTTCTCGAACATGCCGTAGCGACCGCTCCACACCAGGGCCAGGCCGATCAGTCCGGAGACGATCCCCCAGCCCGAGACCGACCAGCCGCCGGTGAGCGCATAGAGCGCGAGACCGGTGCCGGCCATCGCGGAGGCGCCGTAGATGAAGCCCCACACCACGATGTAGGGGCCGAAGTAGATGCTGGTCCACACTCCGAGGGAGCGCCAGCCGACGTAGATGGTGTGACCGGTGGCGAGGCTGTAGCGGCCGGCGCCCTCGACGAGCACGATCTTGAGGATGCAGCCGATGACCACGCACCACAGCAGCGCGTAGCCGAACTTGCTTCCCGCGATCAGGGTCGCGACGAGGTCCGCGCCGCCGACACCCGTCGCGGCGACGACGAGACCGGGGCCGAGGAGCCGCCAGCGCGGTGGAGACATATCAGTGGTGGGGGTAGACACGGCCCGGGAGTCTTCCATGTGTCCCGAACCACATCGCGCAGGCGTGCCGAGGCGGAACGCGGCGGCGGGCCCGGCCAACCGGGATTCGGGGCGACTCCTAGGCTGTAGGCGTGCGCCTCATCCTGATCCGACACGGCCAGACCCCCGCGAACGTCGCCGGTGCCCTCGACACCGCTCGCCCCGGATCGGGGCTCACCGGTCTCGGTCATGCGCAGGCCCGCGCTCTCCCCGCCGCCCTGGACGCCGAGGCGATCACCGGCATCTACGTCTCCCCGCTGGTCCGCACCCAGCTGACCGCCGAGCCGCTCGGCGCCCACCTCGGCTACCGTCCCGAGATCCAGGAGGGGTTCGAGGAGATCTCCGCCGGGGACCTCGAGATGCTCACCGACGACGGCTCACGGGCGGCGTACGCCGGGTGCGTGGCCACCTGGCTGCGCGGGGACCTGTCGGCCACCCTGCCGGGCGCACCCGACGGTCACGCCTTCCTGGAGCGGTACGACGCAGCGGTGGCGGCGGTCGCCGCGGTCCACGGACCGGACGAGACGATCGCGGTGGTGAGCCACGGTGCCGCGATCCGATCCTGGGTCTCGCTGCGGGCCCACCTCGGCGAGGACGAGGCTCTCCATCTGGGCATCATGAACACCGGGGCGGCCTTCCTCGAGGGCCGACCGGGCGACTGGACCCTCACCCGGTGGTCGAGCGATCCGCTGGGCGGCCACCTGGGTCACGACGAACTCGCCCACGACATCACGGGTGAGAGCGCGGACGAGGCCGCCCAGGAACTCTCCTGAGCGGCCTCGTGCGGTCGTCCTGAGGATCCTCAGTCCTGCTCCTCGGGGCTGCGCAGGCTCAGATTGAGGACCGCGGCCGTCAGGCCACCCCAGATCAGCAGGATGGCCACCACCATCATCACGATCGCTGCCGTGCTCATCTCACTCCACCTCCTCTGCTGCGTGCGCACCCCCGCCGCCGGGGGTCGGCGCGGACTCGAGCGGCGGGAGCGCCAGTGAGGTGCCCGGTCGCCACGGCACGAGGGCGGCGAGGAAGCCGATCAGGATGACTCCGGCCGCCACGCCCCAGCCGAAGACGTCCAGCATCCAGGCCGGGTAGTAGCCATCGCCACCGTAGGGCGTCTGGATGGTGTCGATCATGCTACGGATGAGCACCGCGGTCAGGGCCACCGGCGCCACCAGCCCGATCAGGAGGGTCCACCACAGTCCGACGTGGACCGAGGTGTGCTGGTTGAGATCGCCGGAGAGCAGCGGCAGTGCCCGGAGCACCCAGCCGACCACGACCATGCTCACCACGGCGACGACCAGGATGCCGAAGTTGTTGATGAAGTTGTCCACGATGTCGAGCACGTGGATCCCGGAGGCAGTACCGAAGAGCACCAGGCTCACCACGGCGATCGGGACGGAGACCGCGAGGGTGGCGGTGATGCGGGAGAGGGCGAACTTGTCGCGCACCGCCGAGATGACCACCTCGACGATGCTGACCAGCGACGTGAACCCGGCGATGACCAGCGAGCCGAAGAAGAGCACACCCAGCAGACCGCCCAAGGGTGCCTCGCTGATGATGGTCGGGAACGCGACGAACGCCAGGCCGATCCCGGAGCTGGCCACCTCGGTGACCTCTGTGCCCGCCGCCTGGGCCATGAATCCCAGGGCCGCGAACACGCCGATGCCGGCGAGCAGTTCGAAGCTGGAGTTGGCGAACCCCACCACCAGTCCGGACCCCGGCATGTCGGTGCCGCGACCGACGTAGGAGGAGTAGGTGATCATGATGCCGAAGCCGATGGAGAGGCTGAAGAAGATCTGGCCGTACGCCGCCGCCCACACGCCGGGCTCGGCCAGCGCGCCCCAGTCCGGCGTGAAAAGGGCGTCCAGGCCGTCGCTGGCGCCGTCCAGGAAGAGTGCCTGGACCACCAGCAGGACGAACGCGACGACCAGCAGCGGGATGAAGAACGCCGCAGTGGCGCCGATCCCCTTCTGCACGCCGAGGGCGAGAACGGCGATGAGCGCTATCCACACGAGGGCCATCGGCAGGAGGACGCCCCAGACGGGGTCGAGCGAGACGCCGGGGTCGCCGGCCTTGAGGAAGTCACCGAAGAAGAAGGTGTTCGGATCATCGCCCCAGGCCTCGGTGACCGAGAAGATCATGTAGCGCAGGGACCAGGCCAGGATCGCGGCGTAATAGCAGGCGATGACGAAGCAGATCGCCACCTGCCACCAGCCCAGCCCCTCGGTCCACTTGCGCATTCGGGCGAAGGCGAGCGGCGCGGAGCCACGGGTCCGGTGACCCATGGCGTAGTCGAGGAAGAGGAAGGGGATTCCGGCGGTCAGCAGCGCGACCAGATACGGGATCATGAACGCGCCGCCACCGTTGTCGTAGGCGACGTATGGGAAGCGCCAGATGTTGCCCAGCCCGACGGCGGAGCCGATCGCGGCGAAGATGAAGACCCGGCGGGAGGAGAACGCACCACGTGAACCCTGTGTCTCACTGGCGTCGATATGACTCACGACAGCTCCTAGTCGAGTGAAAACGGACATATCAATCTAGCGCCTGCGCACTCCCCCGCGCCCGACCCACTTCCGCGTGGTGTCCTGGTGGCGCATTCGTGACCGCTTCGTGATCTTGACGGGACCGGCACACTGACTGGGTGCTGCATCGACATCCGTTCCTGAGCCTGCTCACCGGCGGCTACCTGGTGTTCGTGGCCTGGCTGACCCTGACTCCGCAGCCCATCGATGCCTCCGACCAGGACCTGATCATCCAGGTGCTCGACGCCCTGCACGCCCGCGGTCACTTCGAGAGCATCGACTACGCCCGGCTCGAGTTCCTGGCCAACATCGCGCTCTTCGTGCCCGTCGGGATGTTCCTGCTGCTGCTCTTCGGCACCGGACAGTGGTGGCTGGCCGGGCTGGCCTCGGTCGCGATGACCCTGGCGATCGAGACCGTGCAGCGCGAGATCCCCGGCCGGGTGCCCGACGAGCGCGACCTGATCGCCAACGCCGCCGGCGCGGCGATCGGCATCCTCATCGCCGTGGTCCTGACCCTCCCCGCGACGATCCGACGGCGACGTCGCCGACGCGTCCGCACCTCAACCCCGGCGACTGTTCGGCGCTGACCGGCGACCCGCACGGGGGCGTCACCGCTGGTCAGCGCACGGTGGCCGTGCGACGCTGGCCACACCGCCGCCGTACGCCGAGGGGACGATGTCGTCGCTCGGTCCATGATTTGAGATCATCGTCCAGGACGCGGAACAACCTGAGACCCGTCGTCCTTCGGGCCCACGTCACCCACGCGTGCCCCGGTCAACGACGAAAGAAAGGCACCACCTTGTCCGCGTCCTCTCCTGATAACGGTGACCTGATCCAGGCCCCCAAGTCCAAGAAGCCGCTGATCGGCGGCATCGCCGTGGTGGCCGTGGTCGCCATCGGCGGCGGGATCTTCGCGCTCACCCAGGGCGGCGACGACTCCGCGTCCGAGATGGAGAAGGTCACCATCGGCGTGGCCAACGCCAGCGAGCCGTACTGGAGCGACTTCGTCGACGTCGCGGCCGAGGAGGGCATCGACCTCGAGGTCGAGAACTTCTCCGACTACGCCCAGCCCAACCCGGCGCTGAGCGAGGGTGAGTTGGACGTCAACCAGTTCCAGCACATCATCTACCTGGCCGACTACAACGTGAAGAACGACGACGACCTGGTCCCGATCGGCTCCACCGCGACCTACCCGCTGGGCCTCTACTCCTCGAAGTACGACGAGGTGTCCCAGATCAAGGACGGCGAGACGGTGGTCGTCCCCGACGACGACACCAACCAGGCCCGCGGCCTGATCATCCTGGAGAGCCAGGGCCTGATCACGGTCAAGGGCGGCGCCACCCCGTTCTCCACCGTCGCCGACGTCGACACCGCGAAGTCGAAGGTGGAGGTCAAGGCGATCCAGGCCGACCTCATCCCGACCTCGCTGCCCGACGTGGCCGCGGCGATCGTCAACAACGACTTCGTCCTCGACGCCGGACTGAGCTTCGACGACGCGCTCGCGCAGGACGACCCGGAGGACCCCAAGTCCCTCCCCTACGTCAACATCTTCGTCGCCCGCGCCGATGACAAGGACGACGAGACGCTGAACAAGCTGGTCGACATCTACCACTCCTCCGACGTCGTCATCCAGGGCGTGCAGGAAGCCTCCGGCAACACCGCGGCCATCGTGGATCTGCCGCAGGAGAAGCTCCAGGCCTCGCTGGAGGAGACGGAGGCCCAGATCAGGGACGGGCAGTGACCAGTCCCGCGACCGCACAGGCTCCTCTCATCCGGCTGGAGGAGGTCACCAAGGTGTACCCGGGCCGGGGACGTCAGTCGTCCCCGGTCACTGCGGTCGACGGTGTCTCACTCGAGGTCATGCCCGGTGAGATCCAGGCGATCGTGGGCTACTCCGGGGCCGGCAAGTCGACCCTCGTCCGCCTGATCAACGCGCTCGAGCCGGCCACGTCCGGCAGCATCACCGTGGACGGCACCGAGGTGGTGGGACTCAGCGAGCGCCAGCTGCGCCACCTGCGGCTGCGCATCGGGATGATCTTCCAGCAGTTCAACCTCTTCGACTCCCGCACGGTCTGGGGCAACCTCGCCTATCCCCTGCACGTGGCCGGCGTACCGAAGAGCGAGCACCAGCAGCGGATCTCGGAGCTGCTGCACTTCGTCGGCCTGCCCGACAAGGCGCACGTGTACCCCGGCCACCTCTCCGGGGGCCAGAAGCAGCGGGTCGGGATCGCCCGCGCCCTGGCCACCAATCCCACCCTGCTGCTGGCCGACGAGGCCACCAGCGCGCTGGACCCGGAGACGACCGGGGAGGTGCTCGAACTCCTCAACCGGGTCAACGCCGAGTTCGGCACCACCATCGTCGTGATCACCCACGAGATGGAGGTGGTGCGCGAGCTCGCCGACAAGGTGGCCGTGATGGAGGCCGGCCGGATCGTGGAGTCCGGCCCGGTCTTCGAGGTGTTCTCCAAGCCGGTCCAACCGGTGACGCGGCGCTTCGTCGGCACGGTCGTCGACGACCTTCCCCCAGGCCCCGTCCTCGAAGCCCTGCGTGCCCGGCACACCGGCCGGTTCGTCACCCTCGCCTTCCACGACCCCGAGGTCCGGCAGAGCGACGTGTACGCCGTGCTCGCCCGCCACGGCGTCGGCTTCGAGCTGATCTACGGCGGCATCGAGGAGATCCAGGGCGTGACCTTCGGCAACCTCACCCTCGCCCTGGTCGGCGCCGACGACGCGGTCGAGCAGGCGCTCGCCGACGTACGAGGACTGGTGCCGGTCACCGACCTCGACCGACTCGAGGAGGACTGATGGAGGACACCCGACTCCCCGAACTGTGGCCCGAACTGTGGGAGGCCACGACGCAGACGCTGGTGATGGTCTCGGTGACCATGCTGGTGGGCGGTCTCCTCGGCCTGGTCCTCGGCATGGCGCTCTACCTCACCCGGCGCGACGGCCTCTACTCGAACCGCTGGGTCTTCGGCGTGCTCAACGTGGTGGTGAACTTCTTCCGCCCGATCCCGTTCGTGATCTTCATCGCCGCGGTCCAGCCGCTCTCCCGGGCGGTGATCGGCATCGGCATCGGCACCCAGGCCGCCACCTTCGCGCTCATCCTTGCCGCCATGTTCGGCATCGGCCGGTTGGTCGAGCAGAACCTGGTCACCGTCCGTCCGGGCGTCCTCGAGGCGGCCCGCGCGATGGGGGCTAGCCGGATGCGCATCGCCCTCACCGTCGTCCTGCCCGAGGCGCTGGGCCCACTGATCCTCGGCTACACCTTCGCCTTCGTCGCGGTCGTGGACATGTCCGCGGTCGCCGGGGTGATCGCCGGTGGCGGACTCGGCACCTTCGCCCAGCAGTACGGCTACCGACAGTTCGACTACGTCGTCACCTGGACGGCCGTGATCCTGCTGGTGATCCTGGTCCAGGTCGTCCAGTTCCTCGGCAACTTCCTGGCCGGCAAGGTCCTGCGCCGCTGACCGGAGTTCGGGGTTGGCGCTCAGGGTTGTGGCTCAGGGTTGGCGCCGTGCCGGAGCGTGCCGTCCTTGGCCCGCACCGGCGCACCCTGACCCGCCCGCCCAGCGTCACGGGGTGATCATCACCTTGACCGCCTCCCGCTGATCCATCAGCCGGTAGGCCTCGGAGATCTCCTCCAGCGGGAGGGTGCGGTCGAAGACGGCACCGGGGTCGATCCGGCCGCTGAGCACCAGCTCGAGCAGGTCGGGCAGGTAGCGGCGTACCGGAGCCATGCCACCGCGCAGACCGACGTTGCTCTCGAAGAGCCGGCGGATGGGCACCTGGATCCCGTGCGGCACCCCGACGAAGCCGACCGTCGACCCGGGCCTGGCCACCTGGAACGCGCTGTGCATGGACTGGTCGGTGCCGACGCACTCGAGCGTGGCATCGGCCCCCAGACCCCCGGTGAGCTCGAGCACGGCCTGCTCCCCCTCCTCGCCACGCTCCGGCACCAGGTGGGTGGCGCCGAACCTGGTCGCGAGCACCTGCCGGTTGCGGTGGCGCGACATCGCGATCACCGTCTCGGCTCCTTGTACGGCGGCGGCGAGCACGCCGCACAGACCGACCGCACCGTCGCCGATCACCACAGCGGTCCCACCCTCCCGGACACCGGCCGAGACCGCGGCGTGCCACCCGGTGGCCATCACGTCGGTCAGGGCGAGCAGTGCGGGCAGTTGGGCCGGTTCGGGGGTCTCCGGCACGGTGACCAGGCTGCCGTCGGCCTGGGTGACGCGGGCGTACTCCCCCTGGCCCGTGACGGTGAAGCCGGCGTTCGTACAGGCGGACTGAGCACCGGCTCGGCAGTGCGCGCAGGTGTTGTCGCAGTGCACGAACGGCACGATCACGAAGTCGCCCGGCCGCACCCGTCGTACGCCGGTGCCGACCTCCTCCACCACCCCGATGCACTCGTGTCCCATGGTGCGCCCCGGCACGATCTCGTTCTCGCCCCGGTAGGTCCACAGGTCCGACCCGCACACGCAGCCGGCCACCACCTTGACGATGGCGTCGGTAGGCTTCTTGATGACCGGGTCGGGGACCTCGCTGAGGCGGACGTCGTAGGCGGCATGAGCCGTGGCGGCGCGCATGCGGCCAGTCTGCCGGATCGGTCCGGCGCCACGCCCGGGACACCGGACATTCGGCCGTATCTCATATGTGAGTTACCTTGGTGCGCATGACCGACGGTTACAAAGGACGCATCGGCAACCTCATTCGAGACGCCCGCAAGCACCGTGGCCTCACCCAGGCCCAGCTCGCTGACCGGCTGGCCACCAGCCAGAGTGCGATCAACCGGATCGAGAAGGGACAGCAGAACCTCTCCTTGGAGATGATGGCCCGCATCGGCGAGGCCCTCGACTCCGAGATCGTCGCCCTGGGCGCCGGCCCGACCCATCTCCGGGTCACCGGCCCCACCACCCTCTCGGGTGCGATCGACGTGAAGACCTCCAAGAACGCCGGCGTCGCGCTGCTGTGCGCCAGCCTGCTCAACCGCGGGCGCACCACCCTGCGCAAGGTCGCCCGGATCGAGGAGGTCAACCGCCTGCTCGAGGTGCTCAACTCACTCGGCGTACACACCCGCTGGCTCAACGCCGACAACGATCTCGAGATCGTGCCGCCCAAGGAGCTGCGGCTCGACAACGTCGACGAGAACGCCGCCCGGCGTACCCGTTCGGTGATCATGTTCCTCGGCCCCCTGCTGCACCGCTTCGAGAGCTTCGAACTGCCCTACGCCGGGGGTTGCCAGCTCGGCACCCGCACGGTGGAGCCGCACATGTCGGCCTTGCGTCCCTTCGGCCTCGAGGTGAAGGCGACCGACGGGAGCTACCACGCGACCGTCAACCCGCGGGTCCACCCCGGCCGCCCCATCGTGCTGACCGAGCGCGGTGACACCGTCACCGAGAACGCGCTGATGGCCGCCGCCCTGCACCCGGGCACCACCGTCATCCGCAACGCCTCCTCCAACTACATGGTCCAGGACCTCTGCTTCTTCCTGCAGAAGCTCGGGGTCGAGGTCGACGGGATCGGCACCACCACCCTGACCGTCACCGGCCGGGAGACCATCGACGTGGACGTCGACTACGCCCCCTCCGAGGACCCCATCGAGGCGATGTCGCTGCTCGCCGCCGCGATCGTCACCGACTCCGAGATCACCATCCGGCGGGTGCCGATCGAGTTCCTGGAGATCGAGCTGGCGACCCTGGAGGAGATGGGCTTCGACTACGAGCGCAGCGAGGAGTACCCCGCCCTCAACGGCAAGACCCGGCTGGTCGACCTGACCACGCATCCCTCGGTGCTGCGGGCGCCGCTGGACAAGATCCACCCCCTCCCCTTCCCCGGCCTGAACATCGACAACCTGCCGTTCTTCGCGGTCATCGCGGCGGTCGCCCAGGGGCAGACCCTGCTGCACGACTGGGTCTATGAGAACCGGGCGATCTACCTCACCGAACTCAACAAGCTCGGCGGCCAGGTCAAGCTGCTCGACCCGCACCGGGTGATGATCGAGGGGCCCACGCACTTCTCCGGCACCGAGATCGTCTGCCCACCGGCCCTGCGCCCTGCGGTCGTGGTACTGCTGGCCATGCTCGCATCCAAGGGCACCTCCGTGCTGCGCTCGACCTACGTCATCCACCGCGGGTACGAGGACCTCGCCGAGCGGCTCAACATGCTGGGAGCCAACATCGAGTCCTTCCGCGACATCTAGTCCATCGGGCGCGAGCGCGTCTCCGCCACCGTGTCGGAAGTCAGAAGCGTGACCCGGTGGCTCCGACCACGCTGCCGCGCGGTTGCGGCGCGAGTTCGCGGGTGCCGGGTCGACGCACTACCCCAGCCGCTACGGTTCGCGGTGTAGTAGCGAGATCAGCAGTCGAGCCGGAGGAGCGTCCCGTGAGCAGCCCGTCCCGTCCCCTCGAGGGCATCCTGGTCGCAGACTTCAGCAGGGTGCTGGCCGGCCCGCTGGCCACGGCCGTGCTGGCCGACCTGGGAGCCGAGGTGATCAAGGTCGAGCGGCCCGGTGTCGGCGACGACACCCGCCACTGGGGTCCTCCCTGGACCGACAACTCCAGCTCCTACTACGAGTCGGCCAACCGCTCCAAGCGCTCCGTGGAGCTCGACCTCGGCGACGAGGGCGACCTGGCCCTGGCCCGCGAACTGGTCCGCCGCGCCGACGTCGTCGTCGAGAACTTCAAGACCGGCACGCTCGACCGACGCGGGCTGGGGTACGCCGATGTCCGCGCCCTCAACCCCCGGGCGGTCTACTGCTCGATCACCGGGTTCGGGTCGGTCGGGGGCGCCGATCTGCCCGGCTACGACTTCCTGGTGCAGGCGGTCGGCGGGCTGATGAGCATCACCGGCTCCCCCGACACCGAGGGCGGCGAGCCCACCAAGGTCGGGGTGGCGTTGGTCGACGTCCTCACCTCCAAGGACACCGTGATCGGCGTCCTGGCCGCCCTGCGCGCACGTGAGTCGACCGGCACCGGGCAGCACGTGGAGGTCAATCTGCTCTCCAGCCTGCTCGGCTCCCTGGCCAACCAGGCCTCGGGCTACCTCGCCACCGGGGTCGCGCCCGGCCGGATGGGCAATGCGCACCCGTCCGTCGCTCCGTATCAGCTCTTCCACTGCGCCGACCAACAGCTCGCCGTCGCGGCGGCCAACGACGGCCAGTTCCGGCGCCTGGTCACGACCGTGGGGGCACCCGAGCTGGCCGATCGCCCCGAGTTCGCGACCAACGGTGCTCGGGTGACCCATCGCGACCTGTTGGTGACCGAGCTGGAGAAGCGCCTCGGCGACGCCACCGCCGACCACTGGGCGGCACGGCTCGCGGAGGTCGGCGTGCCCGCCGGCAAGGTCGGATCGGTGGGCGACGCCATCACGCTGGCGGCCGGGCTCGGCCTGGAGCCGGTGGTCGAGGTGGGTGACGGTGCCACCCCGCAGATCCGGCACGCGGTCACCTATTCCGAGACCCCCGTGACCAGCTACTCCCCGCCACCGCGGCTGGGCGAGCACAACGCCGAGATCCGCGACTGGCTCCAAGGCTCCGCGTGAGCCGTGCGCCGGCCCGCGCCGCGCGAGTCGTCGGCCCGGATGCACCCCGGGTCGCGGCCTTCGCCCATCGTGGCGGGGCCGGCCACCCCGACCTGATCGGGCTGGAGAACACCCTGCCGGCCTTCGAGCACGCCGTGGCCCTCGGCTACGACCTGCTCGAGACCGACGTCCACGCCACCCGGGACGGCGTCCTGGTGGCCCTGCACGACGAACGACTCGACCGGGTGAGCGACAGCGCAGGCGCGATCGCCGACCTGCCGTACTCGGTGGTGCGCGGCGCCCGGATCCGTGGGGCCCACCAGGTGCCGACCCTCGCCGAGCTGTTCGACCGCTTCCCGGACGCCCGGTTCAACCTCGATCTCAAGGCCGCCGGCGCGGTCCGTCCGCTCGCCGACTTCCTGATGGCGCGGGAGGCGTGGGACCGCGTGCTCGTCGGCTCCTTCTCGGCCGCCCGGCTGGCCCGCTTCCGTCGGCTCACCCGCGGCCGGGTGGCGACCTCGGCACACCCGGCGGAGGTGGCCGCCTTCCGGCTGCTGCCCTCCGCTCGGCTCGCCGACCAGGTCACCAGGCGCAGGGTCGCCGCACTCCAGATCCCACACCGTCGCGGTCGCCTCACCGTCGCCACGCGGGGACTGATCCGGCGGGCCCATCGGGTCGGCGTACGCGTCGACGTGTGGACCGTCGATGACCCCGCGGAGATGCGTGCGCTCATCGCTCGGGGTGTCGACGGGCTGATGACCGACCGCACCGATCTGCTACGGCAGACTCTCGAAGCGGAGGGGTTGTGGCGAGAAGACTCGCCACAGCCGCCGGATGCGGATCCGCAGGAGGACCCCAGATGAGCGAGTCGGCGCAGCCACCCGCCACGCCGTCCGCGGTGCCGAGGGCTGCGTCCCGGCACCGGGAGCAGCGCGCCTGGTACTTCTACGACTGGGCCAATTCCGCCTTCGCCACCACCGTCGCCGGCGTCCTCTACGCGCCCTACCTGATCTCCGTGGCCGAGACCGCGGCCGAGGATGCCGGCACCGATCGGCTCACCGTGCTCGGGCTCGCGATCGCTCCCGGCTCATTGCCCTCCTACGTCATCACCCTCTCGACCCTGATCTCAGCGCTGCTGCTGCCGCTGGTCGGCGCGATCGCGGACCGGACCTCACGCAAACCGCAACTATTGGCCCTCTTCGCCTGGACCGGCGCGGCCGCGGCGGCCCTGCTCTTCTTCGTCACCGGCGACGAGTGGCTCTTCGGCGCGCTCACGTTCCTGGTGGCCAACGGCTGCTTCGTCGCCTCGATCGTGGTCAACGACTCGATCCTCCCCCTGATCTCCACCGAGGAGGAGCGCGACCGGGTCTCCTCGATCGGCTGGGCCTACGGGTACGCCGGCGGCGGGCTCCTGCTCGCGGTGAACTTCGTCGTGGTGACCTTCGCCGACCAACTCGGCCTGGGCACCGGGTTGGCGGTGCGCCTGAGCCTGCTCTCGGCGGCGGTGTGGTGGGCGGCGTTCACGCTGATCCCGTTCCGGCGTCTCGGCCGGCACGCGCCACGCGCGGTCGAGCCGGCGGTCGGCGGGCTGCTCGCGCGCTCCTTCGGACAGCTGTGGGCCACTCTGAAGGACCTGCGCCGCTACCCCGTCGCGCTGACCTTCCTGGTGGCCTATCTCTTCTTCAACGACGGGATCTCCACCGTCATCGCCTCGGCCTCGACGTTCGGCACCGAGGAGCTCGGGTTCGGCACCGGCTCGGTGCTCGGCACCTACCTGCTGGTGCAGTTCGTGGCGGTGCTGGGGGCGCTGGTCTTCGGCAGGGTCGCCGGCCGGATCGGGGCGAAGCGCACAATCCTGATCGGGCTGGGCATCTGGATGCTGATCGTGTCCGCCGCCTGGTTCGTGCCGGCCGGCAACCTGCCCGGCTTCCTCGCCCTGGGGGTGGCGATCGGGCTGGTGCTCGGTGGCACCCAGGCACTGGCCAGGTCCTACTTCTCGCTGTTCATCCCCGCCGGCAAGGAGGCCGAGTACTTCGGCTTCTACCACGCCATGGACCGCGGCACCTCCTGGCTGGGCACCCTGGTCTTCGGGCTCGTCTTCCAGTTCACCGACTCCTACCGGCCGGCCGTCTTCGCGCTGATCGCGTTCTTCGCGATCGGCGGGATCCTGCTCTGTTTCGTCGACACGGCCAAGGGCATCGCGCAGGCCGGCAACACCCGCCCTTGAGTCGTCGTGGCGGGGTCGCGCGAAGGGTTCCCCACCACCTGAGAGTCAGCTGTGAAGTGACCGACGTCGCTCGATTGTCGGAATCTTCGCCCGCTCGCTACCGTTGAAGAATTCGAGGACCTCATCCGCGTCACGAGCGCGGTGGCGGGCCCTCACACGGCGGGGGAACGACGACCAGGAGGTGCCCTGATGGCCGAACGCACACTACGCGGAGCGCGACTCGGAGGCCAGAGCTTCGAGGACGAGCGCGGCATCGAGTTCGCGGCCAGGCAGCAGGTCGGCTACCGCTGTCCGCAGGCCCACGAGTTCGAGATCACGATGTCGGTGGAGGCTGATGTCCCGGCGGTGTGGGAGTGCCCGCGCTGCGGCGCGGAGGCGCTCAGCATCTCGGGGATCAAGCCCGAGGAGAAGGCCGAGAAGCCGGCCCGTACGCACTGGGACATGCTGCTCGAGCGTCGCTCCGAGGGCGAGCTCGAGGACCTGCTGAAGGAGCGGCTCGAGCTGCTTCGCGGCGGCGAGATCGGTCCGGCGCACCTGCACCGGGCCAACACCAAGCGCCGCAAGACCTCGGTCTGAGCTGAGCCGGTACCCACCGGCAGTCCATGATCGACTGCGTAGGGGCGGACGCCGCACGGCGTCCGCCCCTCGCGATTGTCCGGCTGGCGTCGCCAGCACCGCCCGAGCGGGCTACCACGCCATCGGGGTCAGCCCGGTAGTCTCGCCGGGTCGCCGGCCCGGCGGGTATCGAGATCTGCCTCGGACGGCATGTTCCGGCCGAACTTCCGGCCCGTCACCCCGCCCTCGTAAGCCAGCGTGGCCCCCGGGACACCGTGTTCGACGGCCCAGGAGGCCCGGGTGCTGATCGGCGCTCCCGGTCGGGTCACGAACGGGACCACCCGGTAGTCGCTGGTGAAGGTGTCCGGGGTGACGCGGCAGCGCACATACCCGCGCTGGCTGTTGAAGAACTTCATGTGGGGGTTGGAGGCGAGGTACTGCTCCCCCGCGGGAATCATGTCGGCACCGTCGCCACCGCTGGTGATCGAGGTACCGACGAACTCGGTGCCGAACACGTCACCGTCGGGAGCGCCGTACTCGACCTGCAGGTCGTTCACGTAGTTGGTGTGTCTGTCCCCGGTGATCACCACCAGGTTGTCGACCCCGAGCTGCCGGGCACTCTCCAACACGCGTCGCCGGTTGGCGTCGTACCCGTCCCAGGGATCGGTCCACACCAGCTTCCCCTCGCCGGGATCCCGGTCGGTCTCGGCCATCGGTGCCTGGTTGGCCAGCACCTGCCAGCGGCCCTGGTTGCGCCGGAACCGGTGTCGGAGCCAGGCCTCCTGTTCCCATCCCATCATGGTGGTGTTCGGGTCGGTGGTCTCGGGACCGGGTACGGCGACGCCGTCGCCGTACGGCTGGTCGTCGCGGTACTGCCGGGTGTCGAGCACGTTGAAGTCGAGCAGGCGCCCGTAGCTGAGCGAGCGGTAGACCTGGATGTCCGGACCGGACGGGAGTTGCCCCGACCGCAGCGGCAGGTTCTCGTAGTAGGCCTGGAAGGCAGCCGTACGGCGGGCCAGGAACGCCACCCCCGGAGTCTGCGAGCTCGCCTCCGGGATCTCATCGGCCCAATTGTTCTCCACCTCGTGGTCGTCGAAGGTCACGATGAAGGGAGCCGACGCGTGCGCGGCCATCAGATCCGGGTCCGACTTGTAGAGTCCGTACTGCAGTCGATAGCGAGCCAGGTCCAGGGTCTCCCCGGCGAACTGGGTTCCGATCGACTCCGACAGGCTCCGGGCTCCGCCGAACTCGTCCATCCCGTACTCGTAGAGATAATCGCCGAGATGCAGCACGACGTCGAGGTCCTCCTCGGCGAGATGCCGATAGGCGGTGTAGTAGCCGGCCGCGAAGCTGGCACAGCTGGCGAAGGCGAAGTCCAGCCGGCGCCGGAACTCCCATGGCGCCGGAGCCGTCTTGGTGCGGCCCACCGGGCTGACCTCACTGCCGACCGAGAAGCGGTAGAAGTACTCGTGCCCGGGACGGAGCCCCCACACCTCGGGGTGGACCGAGTGGCCGAGATCCGGAGTGGCCGTGACGACCCCGCGCCGAACGACGCGCCTGAACCGCTCGTCCTCCGCCAGCTCCCACCGGACCGCATAGGACCGTTGCGACATCCCTCCCCTGCCGTCGGCGGCGAGGGGATCGACGGCCAAGCGGGTCCACAGCACTACCGAGAACGGCAGCGGGTCACCCGAGGCCACGCCGAGCCGGAACGGGTAGTCGCTGAAGGGCGCCCGTGACCAGGCGGGTGAGGTCAGCGAGGCGCCGGCACCGAGCCACACAGCTGCAGCGCCCGCGCCGGCCACGACACCTCGCCGCGACAGTGACGGATGGGAGGGGTGCGGGGCTCGTACCCCGCGATGGTCCAACCGCATGTGACAGTCCTCCGAGACAGATGGGATGTGACTCCGGCATCGCATCGGACGCGGATGAACTGCCGACGACCACGGCGCGACGAGGCCGGGACATGCGGGGTTCAAGTCCCCCGACTCACCCCGTGGAGGCTCGCCGGGGCAAGGTCTCAGTCGTCGACGACCTTGCCCTCGACGACGTCGCCGGACGCCGTCCCGGGTGAGGTGTGTCGGCCGCGCGGGTCGCCGGAGTATCCGAAGGGGGCTCCCGCGGACCCGCCGAAACCTCCGGGGCCGAACCCGCCGACGACGTACCCCTCCGCGGTGCCGAAGCCGCCCTGCGCGATCCGGCGCGCGATGAACGCACTCAGCACCTTGCGGGCGATCGGCCGGGCGAAGGGCAGCAGGAGGATGACCCCGAAGGCGTCGGTCACGAAGCCCGGGGCCAGCATCAGGGAGCCGGCGAGCAGGACGAGCGCGCCGTCGGCCAACTCCCGATGCGGAGAGCGGCCCTGCTGCAGGGTCTGGGTGAGCTCGCGCCAGGCCCGAATGCCCTCGCGCTTGACCAGCCAGGCGCCGATGACCGAGTCGATCACGATCAGCAGCAGCGCCCAGCCGACGCCGATCACCTGTCCGACCTGGATGAGGACGTAGAGCTCCAGGAGCGGCATCACCACGAAGGCGATGACCAGGATCCAGGCCCACGGGCGACGGCGGCGGCTCATGGGGCCTATTATCGCGTGCCGCTCCAAGCGGTGTCTTCTGCGCGGTTGGTGGCCCGACCCGCGCGGCGCTGCTCGATCCCCCACCGGGTCACCCGGCGGATCGATTCGAAGGCGATTGCCGGGCTCATCTTGGAGTCGCCACGGACCCGCTCGACGAATTCGATGGGGACCTCGCGCACCACGAGACCAGCCCTCAGCGTGCGCACGGCCAGATCGGTCTGGAAGACGTAGCCGGTCGATTCGACCCCGGCCAGGTCGATCCGCTCGAGGGTCGAGCGCCGGAACAGCCGGAAGCCGGCGGTGGCATCGCGTACCGGGATCCCGAGCAGGAGACGGACGTAGGCATTGCCACCGCGGGAGAGGGCATGTCGACTGAGCGGCCAGTTGATCACCGAGCCGCCGGGCACCCAGCGCGACCCGATCACCAGGTCCGCGTCCTGGAGTGCGGCGAAGAGCCGGTGCAGTTCCTCGGGCTGATGCGAGCCGTCGGCGTCCATCTCCCCGATCACGTCATAGCCCTGGTGCAGGGCCCACCGGAAGCCATGGAGGTAGGCCGCCCCCAGGCCGGCCTTCTCGGTCCGGTGCAGGACCTGGACCTCGGGGTGCTCGGAGGCGAGCTCCTCGGCGATCTCACCGGTGCCGTCGGGCGACCCGTCGTCGACGACCAGTACGTCGACGCCGGGCTGGGCCCGGAGTACCCGCTCCACGATCCAGCGCAGGTTGGCGGCCTCGTTGTAGGTCGGGACGACCATCACGGCGCGTCCGGAGTGGGACTTCGCCTCTTCGGCACGGTGGCTCACGGGCTCTTCGTCTCCTCCAGTTCGGTGGCCGGGTCGTCCCGATCGGGTACGGCGGCAGCGGTCGTGGCATCGGTGGTCGGGGCAGCGGTCGCGGGGGCAGGGGCAGTCTGCCCGCGCCGCGAGCGAGCGTACGAGCGCAGGGTGAACAACAGGCCAATGAGGGTGAGCAGCGCGAGAACTCTGGCCGGCCACGCGCCCATCCGGACCGCGGGGGTGAGCCCGGTGCTGAGCCCCACCCGCTCCACGAGCACGCTCGTGGTGCGCGGCTCCGCCTCGGCGATCACCGATCCGTCGGGACCGATGATCCCGGTGAGCCCGTTCGGCGAGGCCACCGCGACGTAACGGCCCGTCTCGATCGCGCGGAGCCGGGTGATCGCGAACTGCTGGTCGATCTGATGGGTGTGGATGAACATCGCGTTGCTGGTCTGCACGGTGACCAGCTCTGCGCCCCGACGGACCTGGTCGTGGAGCACATCCTCGTAGGCGATGTCGAAGCAGATCGCGTCGGCGACCCGGATCCCCGCGATCGGAAGAGGCTCGGTGCGGGTGCCGCTGACCTGATCCCTGCCCAGTTCGGTGAGCCGGCCGAAGTTCCAGCCCTCGAAGACCGAACGGAACGGGATGTATTCGCCGAACGGGACGGGGTGTCGCTTGGTGTAGCGGTCGGCGGCGCCGGTGACCGGATCCCAGACGATGCCCTGGTTCATGATGTGGCTCTCGCCGGCGTCGACGATGGCGGCGACCAGCACGGGGACTCCCGCGGCGCGGACGCCCTCCCAGATCGCCTCGTTGGTGGAACGGTCCAGGAAGGGGTCGACCGCGGTGGCGTTCTCGGGCCACAGCACGAAGTCGGGGGCCTGCTCCTCGCCGCGCTCGACGCGCTCGGCCAGGTCGACGGTCGCCTCGACCATGTTGCGGGTCACCTGGCGGTGGTCGTAGAGGATGTCGTTGCCGGGTCCGGGGACGTCACCCTGCACCGCGGCCACGGTGGCCTCACCGGTCTCCTCCACCTGCCAGGGCGCGAGCATCACGACCGGGACCAGCGCCACCACCAGCACCAGGCCCAGCACACCGCGCAGCCGCCGGCCTCGCTCCAGGACCACCCAGGCCAGCAGGCTGCCGGCGAGGGCGACGAGGAAGCCCAGACCGGCCACGCCGACGTAGGGCAGCAGCGGCGCCACGGGGGTGTCCACGACGGCGTACGACACTCGGCCCCAGGGCATCCCGCTGAACGGCCAGCCGCTGCGGATCGCCTCCATGCTCGCCCAGGCTGCCGCCGTCCACAGTGGCCATGCCGGTGCCCGGCGCAGCACCGCGACCACCGGTCCGAGCAGCGCGTAGAAGGCTGCCTCGGCGGCGGAGAGCGCGAGCCAGGCATCGGCGCCGACCGAGGACTTCATCCACCAGATGTGGGTGAAGTAGAACGCGATCCCGAACACCGCTCCCGGCAGTAGCGCTGCCCTCGCCCGCAGACCGTGGACCGAGCCGACGTAGCCGGCGACCGCGAAGGGCAGCAGCACGGGGAGGGCGAAGGGCTCGAACGCCGCGGTCAGGCCGAGACCGGAGACCAGAGCGAGGAGCAACCGCGGGAGCACGGGACAACGTTAGACGGTGACCGCGAGCTCTGCCGGGCCGGAGGCGAGGACGGATGCCTGCGGAGGTGGCGATGGTGAACCGCGCACCCGGAAGGACCCTGACACACTTCGGTCCGTGCACGATGCCGACGGGCTGCCGACACCGGCCGTTGTCTAAGGAGGCCCGGGCCCTTCCGGGGCAACGGGTCCACCTTGGTCAAGCGGAGGTGCCTTCGTCAACCCGGCCCTGACCTGCATGAACGGGGCGTTTGTGCAGGTCAGGGACAGGTTCGGAAGTCAACCTAATTCTGTGGCCCTCAGCACCCGTCGGCGTGTCGCGGCACGACACGCCGACGGCGCGGAACGGTGCTCCCATCCGGGGTATATCGGAATCGGCTCACGATGATTGGATGAGTTGGTGACCACCACGCCCGCCCCAGGCCGCCGGATGCTCCTCGACTCCGCCTCGATGTACTTCCGAGCCTTCTTCGGTGTCCCCGAGATCCGGGCCGCCGACGGGACGCCGGTCAACGCCGTGCGCGGCCTGCTCGACTTCATCAGCCGACTGGTCGAGCAGTACTCCCCGGCCGAACTCGTCTGCTGCTGGGACAACGACTGGCGCCCGCAGTGGCGGGTGGACCTGGTGCCGACGTACAAGGGACACCGGGTCGTGACCACCCGGGAGGACGCTCCCGACATCGAGGAGGTGCCAGACCCGCTGCAGATCCAGGTGCCCCTCATCCGGGAGACGCTGGCGGCGTTCGGCTTCCCGGTGATCGGAGCGGACGGCTACGAGGCGGACGACGTGATCGGCACGCTCGCGACCGGTGCCGGACGACCGGTCGACGTGGTCACCGGCGATCGCGACCTGTTCCAACTTGTCGACGACGCCCAGGATGTCCGGGTGCTGTACATCGCCCGCGGGGTCGGTCGGCACGAGCGGGTCACCGACGAGTGGGTGCGTGCCAAGTACGCCGTCGAGCCACGTCAGTACGCCGACTTCGCCACCCTGCGCGGCGACGCGTCCGACGGCCTGCCCGGAGTGGCGGGCGTGGGCGAGAAGACGGCCGCGACCCTGCTGGCCCGGTTCGGGGACCTTCGCACGATCATCGCGGCCGCCGCCGATCCGGAGTCCGAGATGGCACCGGCACCCAGGCGGAGGATCACCGCGGCCGCGGCGTACCTCGAGGTCGCACCGACGGTCGTGGCGGTCGCCCGCGACCTCGACCTCCCCCGAGCGGACCTCGATCTGCCCCGGGCCCCCGCCGACCCCGCGACCCTGGCCGACCTGGCCGAGCGCTACAACCTGGGCGGTCCGGTGGACCGTCTGACCCGGGCCCTGGCCGGGGTGGACGCATGAGCCACCCCCCTCCCCCGCCGGGGCCGCCCCCAGGGCCGCCGCCGGGGCCACCGCCGGATCCACCTCGGCAGCACCCTCCTGCCCGCCGACAGAGCACCGGCCTGCTGATGGCCCTGCTCGGTGGCGGTCTCGCCCTGGTGCTGGTGGCCGGCCTGGCACTGGTGATCGGTGTGGCCACCCGCGGCTCGCAACTCCCCGAGGCCGGCACCGGCCGCGACGTGCCGCCGCCCGCAACCACCACCGAGACCACCCAGCCCAACCAGCCCACCGAGCGGATTCAGCCGACCGGCCCCACTGAGCCGCCCTCCCCGACCGCCACCTCCTCGGCCGAAGGGGTGCCGCCCTCCCCGTCGACAACACCGCCGGGGCTCCAAGAACCCTCGCCGACGCCGGTGCACCTGTTGGCCCGCAATCCGCTCGTGACCGACGAGCAGGTGGCGCTCTCGCCCCGGACCTGCCAGCTCCCCATCTGGAGCGACACCCCCGCCGCCGCCGAGGCCTATTTCCGGGCCGCCGCGACCTGTCTGGACCGTTCCTGGGGATCGGCGCTGGCCCACTTCGCCCTGCCCTTCTCCCCACCCGAGCTGCGTTTCCCGCAGGGGAGCCGGACCTATCCGACCTCGTGCGGCCGCAAGGACGTCGAGGTGGCAGCCGCGTTCTACTGCGACGGGGTCATCTACCTGCCCTTCGCCGGGCTCCAGACCGACTTCTACGACAATCAGCCCGCGGTGCACCTCTCGCTGATGGCGCACGAGTACGGCCACCACGTCCAGCAGCTGGCCGGGATCCTGCCCGAGTCGACCGACCGAGAGGTCAGAGCCGGGCCCTCGACCCCGGCCGGGCTGCGGTACAACCGGCGGATGGAGCTGCAGGCGCAGTGCTTCGCCGGCATCTTCTTCCGGGCCCATGCCGGTCGGGGCAGCATCTCCAACGAGATGCTGCTCGAGGCGGAGACCGACCAGGGCCGGCGCGGCGACTGGTCGGGCCAGAGCCGGGATCACGGCACCCCGCAGCACTACCAGTCCTGGTGGCAGCGAGGCGCCGAGCGCGGCAGCCCGGCGGACTGCAACACCTATGCCGCACCCGCCGGCGACGTCAGCTGATCCCGGTTCCTTCCGAGGCTGGTCCTCGGCTCACTCCTCGGCCAGTCCGGTGTAGGCGACCACGCCGCGCTTGAGCCGTCGGATCGTCTCCCTGGCAGTACGACGCAGCGGGGTGTCGCCGGCCGCGTCGGCGATCTGGCCGGTCAGGTCGAGCAGCTGCTTCATCCAGCGGACGAAGTCTCCAGCGGCCAGGTCGACCACCCCGAGTACGTCGTCGAGGTCGTCGCCCTCGGCCCAGCGGTAGGCCGCCCAGGCGAAGCCCAGGTCGGGTTGGCGCAGGAAGTCCAGGTGGTTGTCGCGCTCCAGCGCGTCGAGCTGGGCCCACAGATGCACCATCGCGCCGATCCGGTCGCGGACCCGGCCTCCCGGCAGCCTCGGCGGCGCAGCGTCATCGGGTCGCCGGGCCTCGAAGACCAGTGTGGACAGCGCCGCCGCCAGCTCCGAGGGTGACAGGTCGTCCCAGAAGCCCTCGCGCAGCGACTCGGCGGCGAGCAGATCCAACTCGGAGTAGATCCGGCGCAGGTGGGCACCGCGTTCGGTCACCTCGACCGGCCCCGCCTCGGCATGGGAGAGATAGCCGAGGGCGGTCAGCACGTCGCAGACCCGGTCGAACTGACGCGCCACCGTGTTGGTACGCGACTCGACCCGCCGCGCGAGGGTGGCGGCGTCCCGGTCCAGCTTGAAGTACCGCTCCGCCCAGCGGGCATGGTCCTCGCGGTCGGGGCAGCCGTGGCACGGGTGGGCCTTCATCTGCGCCCGCAGTTCGCCGATCTCGGCCTCCGCGCCCGCGGGCAGGCCGCCCTTCACCGGCCGACGACGGTCCGATCCGTCACGGTCCAGCGCGTGGGTGCGGTCCCGCAGCGCTCCGGCCAGCGTTCGCCGCATCTGCGGGTTGCGTCCGTTGAAGTTCTTCGGGACCCGCATCCGGGCCAGTGACACGACCGGCGTCTGGAAGTCGATCATCGCCAGCCGTCGGGCCTGCCGGTCCAGGGTGATGACGGATGGGCGGGGGTTGTCCTCGTCGTAGCCGGGGTCGATCACCACGGCGTACCCGGCGAACTTGCCGGACGGGACGTCGATGATGTCCCCTGGCCGGAGCCGGCCCAGCGACTCGACCACCTCGGCCCGCCGATCGGCCCGGCGGGACCGGCTGGCCTCCTTCTCGACCTCGCCGATCCGGCGGCGGATCCCGGCGTACTCCATGAAGTCGCCCCGGTCGCAGGTCGCCGAATCGCGGTAGCCCTCCAAGGCGTCCTGGGCCTTGCCCAACTGGCGGGCGAGCCCGACCACGGCCCGGTCCGCCTGGAACTGGGCGAAGGACTGCTCCAGCAGCTTGCGAGCGGTCTCCCTGCCGAACTGGTGCACCAGGTTGACCGCCATGTTGTACGACGGCCGGAAACTGCTCCGCAGCGGGTAGGTGCGGGTCGAGGCCATGCCGGCGACCTCACGCGGGTTCATCCCGGGCTGCCAGAGCACCACGCCGTGACCCTCGACGTCCAGGCCACGCCGCCCGGCCCGGCCGGTGAGCTGGGTGTACTCCCCCGGCGTGATGTCGGCGTGGGTCTCGCCGTTCCACTTGGCGAGCTTCTCGATCACCACCGTCCGGGCCGGCATGTTGATGCCCAGCGCCAGGGTCTCGGTGGCGAAGACCACCTTCACCAGGCCGCGGAGGAAGAGCTCCTCGACGACCTGCTTGAAGGCCGGCAGCATGCCCGCGTGGTGAGCGGCCACACCGCGGGTGAGCCCGTCCAGGAAGTCGTGGTAGCCCAGCACGTGCCGGTCCTCATCGGGAAGCTCCCGGCAGGCCTCCTCGACGTAGTCGTAGATCGTGTCGCGCTCCTCGGGGGTGGTCAGACGCGCGTTCGCGGCCAGGCACTGGGTCACCGCCGCGTCGCAGCCGACCCGGCTGAAGATGAACACGATCGCCGGAAGCAGGTCATCACGCTCCAGTGCCGCCACGATCTCGGGGCGCGAGGGGATCCACACCCGTCGCCCGTTGCCGACCTGGCGGCCGCCGTCCCTCCCCTGGCCGCGCCGTCCGGAGCCCTTGGGGCTGCGTCGGTCGCGCATCTTGGCGGATGCCCAGTCATCGCGCGCCACCCGCATCAGCTCGCCGTTGACCGGGGCGCCCTCCTGGACGAAGCCCGAGGCCGCATCAACGTCGCTGGACGCGAACAGGTCGTAGAGCCGGCGCCCCACCATGACGTGCTGGAAGAGGGGGACCGGACGACGTTCGGAGAGCACGGTGGTGGTCTCACCGCGCACGGTCTCGAGCCACTCGCCGAACTCCTCGGCGTTGGACACGGTGGCGCTCAGCGACACCAGCGTCACCGATTCCGGAAGGTGGATGATGACCTCCTCCCACACCGCCCCTCGAGATCGGTCGGCCAGGTAGTGGACCTCGTCCATCACCACGAATCCGAGGCCGGTCAGGGTGCTGCTGCCCGCGTAGAGCATGTTGCGCAGCACCTCGGTGGTCATCACCACGATCGGTGCCTCGCCGTTGACGACGTTGTCGCCGGTCAGAAGGCCGACCCGGTCTGCGCCGTAGCGCCGCACCAGATCATGGAACTTCTGGTTCGACAGGGCCTTGATCGGCGTGGTGTAGAAGGCCTTGCGACCCGTCTCCAGTGCGAGGTGGATCGCGAACTCGCCCACGATCGTCTTGCCCGAGCCGGTCGGCGCCGCGACGAGCACGCCGCGGCCCTCCTCGATCTCGCGACAGGCATGGGCCTGGTAGTCGTCCAGCTCGAAGTCGTACATCGAGGTGAAGTCGGAGAAGACCGGGTGCCGGCTGTTACGGCGATGCGCCGCGTAACGCTCGGCCGGTGACAGTTGTTCGCCCGTGCTTCCGGTGCGCCCCGTATCCATGGGCCCCAACCTACTTGCCCGCCCCGAGCCCCGGAGCCAGGCTCAGGCGAACACCCGCAGAGCTCCGGGCACCACCTCGACGCTCAGGGGCAGCCGGCCGACCCGCTCGCCATCGGCATAGGCGACCACGCCGGGGGCAGCCAGGGTGAGGCGGCGCACTCGGATCCGCTCGTACTGGGGGTGCCGGACGTGTCCGCCCCGGAACAGTGACGGGTAGACCCGGACCAGCTCGGCCTTGGACACCGGCTTGATCAGGACGACGTCCAGGAGGCCGTCAGCGGGGTCTGCTCCGTGGGTGAGTCGGATGCCGCCACCGAGGGACTCGGTGTTGCCCACCGAGACCAGCATCGCCTCCACCTCCCGGACCTCGCCGTCCAGGTCCAAGGTGTAGCGCAGCGGCTCGAACGCGCGCAGTTCCTGGATCAGTGCCCTCGTATAGCGCAGCCGTCCGGGTGGCCAGGTCAAGGTGTTGGCCCGCTCGTTGACGAGGGCGTCGAAGCCGGCTGCGAGCACGGTGACGATGTAACGGTCCCCGCAGCGGGCCAGGTCGATGGTGCGGGTACGGCCCGCGATCACCCGGTCGGCGGCCGCCAGCGGGTCGCCCCGCGGCAGGTCGAACTGCCGGGCGGCGTCGTTGCCGGTACCGGTGGGGATGATGCCGAGCGGCAGGCCGCTCCCGGCCAGGGCCCGGGCGCCCAGACCCACCATCCCGTCTCCGCCGCAGACCACCAGCGCCTCGACGCCGTCCAGGACCGCTCGCCGGCCGAGCTCGGCGGCCTCGACGGCGTCACGACCGGTCAGCACACGCACCGCGATCCCCGCGTCCCGGAACCGGCGCACCACCGCGGGCAGCGCGGACCCTCCGCGCCCCGACCCGGCCGCGGGGTTGTGCAGCAGGGCGATCTCGCGGGCGGGCATCACGCGCCAGAGGATAGGGCACGCTCCGGCGCTACGTCGGGCGCTACGCCTGACAAGCCGCGTCAGTGGGTGTCGCGGTGGTCGCCCCCGACGCTGAGCAGCGCGGCGTACCGGTGCGGGTCGGCGCCGACGGCGCGTGCGAGCCGGTTGAGCGCCTCGAGGAGCCGTTCGGCATGGAAGGAGGTGCCCGGCACCGCGAGGGTCAGCCGATCGCTCAGTTCGACGGTGAGCACCTCGCCGCGCACCCAGTGCTGGTGGGCCTTGATCCTGGTTGCCTCGTCGACCACCGGCTGCGGGTAGGCCACGTCGACCGCGAGCAGGTCGCACGCCTCGGTCTGGCCGGCCGGGCCGGTGAGAACGCCGGCGAGCAGCCGCACCCCGGCACCGGGGCCGGTGCCGGACCAGGCCACCTGCTCGGTGCCGAGCCACTCCGGCAGGTCGAAGGGATCGAGGTCCGAGCCGTGGAGCCCGCCGGACGATGCCCCGGAGGCGACGCTCATCTGCTGGGGGTGCTCAGAGCGGGGAGAGCTCGTCATCCCCGACCTCGGACATCGCGGACCTGCCGCGGCGCCGGTCGACCAGACGAGCGATGATCTCCGCGACGATGAACAGCACCACCATCGGCACGGCGAGCGCCAACATGGAGAACGGGTCGGTCGACGGGGTCGCGATCGCCGCGAAGACGAACGATCCCAGGATCAGCCAGGCGCGATAGCGCCCCAACTGCTTGCCCGAGACCACACCGGCGAGGTTGAGCATCACCACGAAGAGCGGGATCTCGAAGGCGACACCGAAGACCAGCAGCATCCGGGTGAGGAAGGAGAAGTACTCCCCGAACTCGACGAGGTTCTGCATCCCCTCCGGGGTGAAACCGATCAGTACCTCCAGGCCGGTGGGCAGCACGTAGTAACCGGTGAGGACACCCAGGATGAACGTGGGTCCGGCCACCGCGGCGAACACGTAGGACCAGCGCTTCTCGTTGTCGTGCAGGCCGGGGACGATGAAGCCCCAGATCTGGTAGAGCCAGTACGGACTGGAGGCCACCAGTGCAGCGACGCCGCACAGCTTCAGCTGAAGCAGCAGCGGTCCGGTGGCACTCTTGATGTACGCCTCGGTCTGGACGTCGTCGCCGAGCATCGCGCGCGCGTCGTTATAGGGATCCATGACCAGGCTGAGCAACTGGTCGTAGAAGACGAGCGCGACGATGAACGCGATGATCAGGAACAGAGCAGAGCGGAGCAGACGTGCGCGCAATTCCCGAAGGTGGTCGGAGAGGGCCATCCGGCCGTCCGCACCGATCGGGTGTTGAGGCCGCCCCCGGAAGAGGTCGGCGAAACCCGTGATCGACAACGCAGGATCAGGCGTTGTCGCTGCGGCCGTGGTGCTGCGGGGTGTCCTCCACGATCTCGGCGTCGACCGGTTCGGAGCGCTTGGTCGGCAGCTCCCCCGGGTCGGAGGCAGAGGTGGAGGTCTTCTTCTCGTCCTCGTCGTCGTCCAGCAGACCCTTGGTCTCGGACTTGAAGATACGAAGTGCTCGG
The DNA here is from genome assembly GCF_000422825.1 of Nocardioides insulae DSM 17944. Lineage (GTDB taxonomy): Bacteria > Actinomycetota > Actinomycetes > Propionibacteriales > Nocardioidaceae > Nocardioides > Nocardioides insulae. The sequence goes on from NZ_KE383929.1 coordinate 211,803, forward strand.
CCGCCGCCACGCGCCAACTCGGGCAGCTTGGTGGCTCCGAAGAGGAGGATCAAGACGAGAAGGATCAGGACCAGTTCCTGTGTTCCAAGTCCGAACATGAGGGGAATCCTGTCAGTTAGATGCTGTCTACAACGTGTTCCATGCTACCCCGCGTCTGTGCGGGGCCGGGGCACATCTTGCCCGCACACTCTGGCACGACTAGGTGTACAGGTCGAGAGCCTCGCCGGCCTGGGAGATGAACGCGTCGCCAACCACGCGTGGTGAGACCACCGTGACGTACGGCGCCAGGCGCAGCAGCAGCCGCAGCAACCATCGTTGGTCGGCCACGCGCAGGTCGACCTCGAGGTCGCCGTCCGGGAGCGCACGGGTGTCCTCGACGGGGTAGTACTCGGTGATCCACTGGCCCCCCGGGGCCACCCGGAGAGTGACCTCGGTGAGCTCGTCGGCCTGTCCGAAGAAGCCCTCCCCGAGATCCCGCGGACCCGCGGGCGGCGTACTGACCGGGGTGTCGAGCACCTCGGCCGTCTCGATCCGGTCCAGGCGGAAGAGCCGCGGGGCCTCGGCGCTGTGGCACCAGGCGTCCAGGTAGTGCTGCCCCTGGTGGGTCACCACCCCCTGCGGATCGACCAGCCGGGTGGAACGTTCGTCCCGGGCCGGCACCCAGTAGTCCAGACGCACCTGGACGCCGCGCGCCACGGCGTCGCGGAGCCGGTCGGCGAGCCGCACCAGGGCGAGATCCGGGGCTTCGACACCCGGCTCGACCTGGGCCGCCCCCTCGGCGGCGGCACGCTCGAACTTGGCGAGGGTCCGGTCGACCAGCTCGCGGGTGGAGGAACTCTCGGCACCGTCGCGCAGAGCGCGCAGCGCCACGATGAGGGCGCTGGCCTCCACCGGCGTGAGCCGCATCGGTCGGGAGAGGTAGTCGGCGTTGGACACCCGGATGACCGCGTCGTCCGGATCCTCCAGGGCGTCCAGGTCGACGTCGATGAGGTCGTCGGGATAGCCCCCGGGGAGCCCGCAGAGGAACAGCACCCGCACGTCCTTGGCCAGCTGGCGCGGCGGCACCCCCAGATCGGCCGCGGCCTCCTCCAGCCCGACGATGCCGTGCCGGTGCAGGTAGGGCACCAGGGCCAGCAGCCGGCCGACCTGCTCCTTGGCGTTGTGCGCCGTCCGTGCGCTCATGGGGTCACCACCGCACGAAGTCTCGCAACGACCTCGTCGCGCAACTCGGCGGGGCTCACGACATACGCGTCGGGACCGTGTGCCAGCACCTCGTCGGCCAGCTCGCCGACCGGACGGGTCAGCCGCACCCGGTCCCACTCCCCCGCCGGTCCGCCCGTCGGCGCCACGCCGGACTCGACCACCTCGGCGATCCGGCGCAGGGTGTGTCCGGCCCCGGGACGGACGAGTACGACGGCCTGTACCGCCGGCACCGTGGGTGCCAGCCTGGCCGCCACCTCCCGCAGGTCGACCCCTTCGGGAACCTGGAAGCTGCCCGGGTCGCCGACGCGCGGGCGCCCCCGGACCCTGCTGAGCCGGAACACGCGCTCGGCGCCGCGGTCGGTGTCGAGGCCGACGGCGTACCAGCGTCCCGAGAAGCGCACCACTCCCCACGGCTGGAGGTGGCGCCGGGTCGCGCTGCCGCCCGGGCGGGCGTAGTCGAAGGTGACGGGGCGGCGGGTGACCGCGGCCTCCCAGAAGATGTCGAAGCTGGCCTCCTCGGCCCCCAGCCGGGGCTGGACGATCTCGAGGGCCTGCGCGTCGTGCTCGATGCCGGCGGCGGTCAGCTTGCGCATCGCTTCGGTGGCGGCCTCCGCCATCCGGGCGTGATCCCACACCTTGGCGGCCACGCCCACGACGGCGGCCTCCTCCGGGGTGAGCTCGATGTCGGGCAGCGCGAACTCGTCGGGGCGGATGCGATAGCCCACCTCGTCGTCGAAGAGCGGGTCGACCGCGCCGGTCTCGACCGGCACGCCGAGGCTGCGGAGCTCCTCCTTGTCACGCTCGAACATCCGCTCGAAGGCCTCGACGGAGGAGTCGGGGTACAGCAGCTCCCGGAGGCGTTCCTTGGTGATGTAGTGCCGCTGCACGAGGAGCGTGATGAGCAGATTCATCAATCGCTCGGTCTTGGCCGCTGACACCGGCTACCCCCGTCCTTGTCGACGGCGCGAGACTACCGCGCCCGGCTCACTTCACCTCGACGATGTCGACCACGAAGTAGAGCGTGTCGGTGCCCTTGATCCCGGCCTGGGAATTCCCGCTCTCGCCGTAGCCGTAGCGCGGTGGGATGCCCAGGATGACGCGGCTGCCCTGCTTCATCCCCTCCAGCCCGTAGGTCCAGCCCTGGACCACGCTGTTCAGCGCGAACTCGGTGGGCTGACCCTTCGAGTAGCTCTCGTCGAAGGGCTTCTCGCCCTGGTAGACCTGACCGAGGTAGTTGACCTTGACCGTGCTGTCCAGGGTCGCGGCGGGGCCCTTGCCCTGCTTCACCACGGTCCGCTGAAGGTCACCCTCCGGGTCGGGTGCAGCCATCCCGGAGAAGTCGAAGCCGGTGGGCTCACCGCCCTTCTCGACGATCTTCGGCATCGCCGAGGCAGGAACGTCGACCGGCTCGGGCGGCACGACCTCCTCCATCACGTCCATCACGATCAGAACGGTGTCGGCGTTCCCGACGCCCAACTGGGCGTTGCCCGCCTCTCCGAAGACCTCGCTGGCGTCGGTGACCGAGGCGACCCGCGAACCCACGGCGGCGCCGTCCAGCAGGCTCGAGAAGGCCTCGCTGACGCTGTCGTCCCCCGGCGACATCTCCATGGGCTGGCCGTTGTCCCAGTCGCTGTACGCCTTGGACTTGGTGGTGCCGTTGCCGATGTAGACATAGACGCTCGCCTTGGTGTCCCCGGTGATCTCCGGCCCGTCGCCCTCCACGAGCGTCTCCTGCTCGGGCTCGTCGACCTCCATGACCGCGTTCCAGGTGACCTCCGGGGCCTTGCCCTGGTCGCCCGCGATCTCCACTGCGTCGAAGCCGGTGGCCGTGTCCTCGCCCAGGCCCACCTCGGGCTCGCCGCACGCGGCCAGGGCGGGGATCAGGAGAGCAGAGGCGGCCGTGGCCGCCAGGGCGTGACGCAGACGTGGACGCACGGAGGTTCCTTCGGCGATCGGGGGCTGGGCAGGGACACCCTAACCGGGTCAGACCAGCCCCCCGCCCGTGGGCGTCGGAGAGCGACTCACATGCCGTCGATGAGCCGCTGCACCCGCTCGTCGTAGGCCCGGAAGGGGTCCTTGCACAAGACGGTGCGCTGGGCCTGGTCGTTGAGCTTGAGGTGGACCCAGTCGACGGTGAAGTCGCGGCGCCGCTCCTGAGCCTTGCGGATGAACTCGCCGCGCAGCCGTGCCCGGGTGCTCTGGGGCGGCACCGACTTGGCCCGGAAGGTGGCCAGATCGTCGGTGACCCTGGCCACCGCCCCCTTGCGCTGGAGGAGGTAGTAGAGCCCGCGCCCGCGATGGATGTCGTGGTAGGCGAGGTCGAGCTGGGCGACCCGCGGGTGCCCCAACGGCAGACCGTGGGTGGCGCGGTAGCGTTCGATCAGCTTCCACTTGATCACCCAGTCGATCTCTCGCTCCACCAGCGACAGGTCGTCGGACTCCACCGCCTTCAGTCCGCGCTCCCACAGGTCCAGCGCCCGCTCGATGGTCGGGGTGGCGATCTGGCGACGGTCGACGAAGTCGCGGGCCTTGCTGAGGTATTCGTGCTGGATGTCCAGCGCGCTGGCCTCGCGACCGTTCGCCAGCCGGATCTTTCGACGACCGGTGGTGTCGTGGGCGATCTCGCGGATGGCCCGGATGGGGTTCTCCATGGTGAGGTCGCGCATCACCACCCCCTCCTCGATCATCCGCAGGACCAGGTCACACGAGGCGATCTTGAGCATCGTGGTGGTCTCCGACATGTTGGAGTCACCGACGATCACGTGCAGCCGGCGGTACTTCTCGGCGTCGGCGTGCGGCTCGTCGCGGGTGTTGATGATCGGGCGGCTGCGGGTGGTCGCGCTGGAGACGCCCTCCCAGATGTGCTCGGCGCGCTGGGAGATGGAGTACGACGCCCCGCGTGGGGTCTGGGTGACCTTGCCGGCGCCGACGATGAGCTGGCGGGTCACCAGGAACGGGATCAGGATGTCGGCGATCCGGCTGAACTCGCCCGCGCGCCCGACCAGGTAGTTCTCGTGGCAGCCGTAGGAGTTGCCGGCGGAGTCGGTGTTGTTCTTGAACAGGTAGATCTCGCCGGCGATGCCCTCGGCGTGGAGCCGGTCCTCGGCGTCCAGGAGGAGCCCCTCCAGGACCCGCTCGCCGGCCTTGTCGTGGGTCACCACGTCGATGACGTCGTCACACTCCGGGGTGGCGTACTCCGGGTGGCTGCCGACGTCGAGGTAGAGACGCGCGCCGTTGCGCAGGAAGACGTTGCTGCTACGCCCCCAGCTGACCACCTTGCGGAACAAGTACCGCGCCACCTCATCGGGGCTCAGCCGACGCTGGCCACGGAACGTGCACGTGACGCCGTACTCGTTCTCGATCCCGAAGATCCGCCGCTCCATGCGGCCACACTAGACCCAGGATGCACACCCGCAGCGCTGTTCGACACGAAGATCCCCGAAGTGGTGGCGAACGGGTCCATGACAACTGTCATGCCGGGAACGTGACGCAGCTCGATGGTCGGTTCCCAGGTACGGCGAGAGGCTCGGACCATGAACTCCACCACGGGCCCCGATAGGGCGCCGGCCATCGAACTCCACGGCCTGGTCAAGCGGTTCCGTACGCCTCACGGACCGCCGGTGCGCGCGGTCGACGGTATCGACCTGAGCATCGGTCGCGGCGAGATCGTGGCCTTCCTCGGGCCCAACGGCGCCGGGAAGACCACCACGCTCGACATGGTGCTGGGCCTGACCGCCCCGAGCGAGGGCTCCGTCCGGGTGCACGGGCTGCCTCCCCGCGAGGCCGTGCGCACCGGGCGCGTGTCCGCCGTACTCCAGACCGGCGGGCTGCTGCGCGACCTCACCGTCCGGGAGACGGTGCGCCTGATCGCCTCCACCTTCCCCACCGGGGCGCCCGTGGACGAGGTGCTCGAGCGGACCGGGCTGACCGGGCTGGCCGGCCGCCGCGTGTCGAAGTGCTCGGGCGGTGAGCAGCAGCGGCTGCGGTTCGCCCTCGCGCTGCTGCCCGATCCCGACCTGTTGATCCTGGACGAGCCGACCGCCGGCATGGATGTCACCGCCCGACGCGACTTCTGGGCGACCATGCACGAGGAGGCCGGGCGGGGTCGCACGGTCGTCTTCGCCACCCACTACCTGGAGGAGGCCGATCGGTTCGCCCGTCGGATCGTGATGGTGGCGGGGGGCAGGCTGGTCGCCGACGGCCCTACCGACCAGATCCGCTCCCGGGTCTCGGGGCGTACCGTGCGTGCCCGGCTCAGCCCCGGCGGTGACCGCCTGGTGGGCGAACTCCGCGATCATCCCGCCTGCCTGCGGGTTGAGGTCGACGGGGACCGGGTCGAGGTGCAGACGACCGACTCCGACGCCGTCGCCCGGATGCTCCTGCTCGGCCACGCCGCCTCCGACCTCGAGATCACCTCCGGGTCCCTCGACCACGCCTTCACCGCTCTCACCCAGGAGGTCTCCCGATGAATCGTCCCGCCGCCGTACTCAACACGACCTACGCCGCGATCGAGCTGCGCAGGGTCTCGCGAGACCTGGTGTCCCTGTTCTTCATCGCGGGCCTCCCTGCCGTCCTCTACCTCATCTTCGGGTCCTCCGCCGAGGACTCCGCCGTCAGGGTCGGCGACGGCAACGTCGCCTTCTACGTGATGGTCTCGATGGCGGCCTACGGTGCGGTGACCGCCACCACCGGTGTGGGCGGGATGGCCGCCGTCGAGCGGATGCAGGGCTGGGGCCGGCAGCTGGGTCTCACCCCGATGAGCGATGCGGGCTTCGTCGTGGTGAAGACCTTCGTGTCCTTCGCCATCGCCGTCGTACCGATCGCGCTCATCTACCTGCTCGGTGGCCTCACCGGGGCCGAGGCGGACCCGAGCAGCTGGCTGATCTCCGGACTCGTCGTCCTGGCGGGTGCGGCTGTCTTCTCCCTCTACGGTCTCGCCGTCGGACTCATGTTCCGCAGCGAGGGAGCGGTGAGCGCGGCCAGCGGCTCACTGGTGATCCTGGCCTTCCTGGGCAACGTGTTCTTCCCGCTCAGCGGCCTGATGCTCGACATCGCCCGGTTCACCCCGCTCTACGGGTACGTCGCCCTGGCCCGTTACCCGATCACCGGCGGCGAGCTCGTCTCAGCGACCGGTCCCACCTCGGAGACCGACCCGCTGTGGCTGCCTGTCCTCAACCTGGTCGTATGGGCCATCATCTTCGCAGGACTGGCGGTGTGGCTGGTGCGCCGCGGACGCGGCCGGCAGTGACGACCGAGGCAGCGCGGTGTCGAGGCGGCGGGGTGTGGCCGGACGTTTCCCCGGTTCACCGGGGAAACGTCCACTACCCGGCCGAAAAATCGGCCAGGTAGTGCCACTATTGCCTGGGCGGTGTGACCGGTGTGAGGCGTGGGACGTGCGGTCTCTGCCCGCGTGGCGTGCGGGCTGGCAGGGAGGACAGGCGATGACCGGGGAGACCGAGCCGGGGCGGCCACCGCTGCGCTCCCCCGGCGACCGCTTCTCCTGGGTGATGGGTGTGTGCTGGCTGGTCTTCCTCGGCTTCCCCGTGTCGGCCGCCCTCCAAGTGGACGCACCACCCGTGGTCCGGGCCCTGCTGGTCCTGGACATCGTCGCCTTCGCGGGGCTGTACACGGCCGGATTCGTCCTGTGGAGTGTCTGGGCCAACCGAGCCGCCGACCTGCGGCTCAGCAGGCTGCTCCTGGCGGCTCTGATCGTGCTCGCCGCGGCGAGCGCCCCTGCCCTGGGCGGCGAGGCACTGACGATGGTCACCTTCCTGATCGCCTTCGGCATGGCCACGCTGCCCGTGCGGGAAGGGCGCACGCTCGCGGCCGGCTGGATCGCCCTGACGGTGGCGGTCGTGATGTTCGGGGGCGACTCCGGTGGATGGATCATCGTCGTGATCAACATCGGCGTGGCGCTGTTGACCGGGTTCATCCGTTGGCTCGAGGAGAACGAGGACGCCCATCAGTCGGTACGACGCGAGCTCGACGTCCTCGCCGAGCGGGAGCGGGTCGCGCGCGACGTCCACGACGTGCTGGGCCACAGCCTCACCGTGGTGACCGTGAAGGCCGAGCTGGCCGAGCGCCTGGTCGACCTGGATCCCGCGGCGGCCAAGCAGGAGCTCGCCCAGATCCGTTCTCTCTCCCGTGAGGCCCTGGCTGAGATCCGGGCCACCGTCTCCGGTCTGCGGGTCGCCCGGCTCGGGGACGAGCTGGAGGCGGCGCGGGCGGCGCTGGCCGGAGCGGACATCACCGCCGACCTCCCCGACTCCGACACGGCCGTGGCGGCCACCGATCCGCGCTACCGGATCGTGCTCGCCTGGGTCCTGCGCGAGGCGGTCACGAACGTGGTACGACACAGTCACGCGACCCTGTGCCGGGTGCGGCTGACCGCGACCTCGCTCACCGTCACCGACGACGGCACCGGTTGCGCGGGAGCCGCCGAGTCCAACGGGCTCCGCGGCATCAGGGAGCGGGTCGGCGCGGCCGGTGGGTCGGTACGGTTCGCTCCCGGACCGGACGGACGCGGCACGACCCTGGAGGTGCACTGGTGATCAAGGTCCTGCTCGCCGACGATCAGGCGCTGGTGCGCGGCGCGCTGGCGGCGCTGCTGCGCCTCGAACCCGACCTGGATGTCGTGGCCGAGGTAGGGCGCGGCGACGAGGTGGTCGAGGCCGCCCGCGCCAGTGGCGCCCAGATCTGTCTGCTCGACATCGAGATGCCCGGCGCCGATGGCATCGAAGTGGTCGCGGCCCTGCGGGAGGAGCTGCCGCAGACCCGTTCGATCATGGTCACCACCTTCGGGCGTCCCGGCTACCTGCGCCGCGCGCTCGAGGCAGGGGCGTCGGGCTTCGTGGTCAAGGACACCCCCGCGACCGAGCTCGCCGACGCCGTACGCCGGGTGCACGACGGCCTGCGCGTGGTCGACCCGGCCCTCGCGACCGACTCACTGGTCTCCGGGGCGAACCCGCTCAGCACGCGAGAGCAGCAGATCCTGCGGGAGGCGCTGGACGGCTCGCCCGTCGCCGCCATCGCGGGACGGGTCCATCTCTCCCCCGGCACCGTGCGCAACCACCTCTCGGCCGCGATCGGCAAGACGGCCACGTCCAACCGGACCGAGGCCGCCCGCACCGCCCAGGAGCGCGGCTGGCTCTGATCCCCCGATCACCCGCGGGAGTCCCGTAGCTGGTGGGTCTCCACCATCCACGCCGACCCCGCGGCCGGCGGATCACCCGGGCGGAGCGACCGGGGGTTCGTCCTTCGAGGATCCCTCGATCGGCTCGGCCGCCGATGCGTCCGGCTCACCGAGCAACGTCTCGAGCCGGCTCGGCTTGATCCGGGAGAACTTCCGGGGCTGCGTGCGGGTGCGGTCGAGCACCGCCACCTCGAGGTCTCCGGACGGGATCACCCGATCGGAGCCCTGGGTGCCGTTGCCCGAGTGACCGAGCGCGGCCACCGCCAAGCGCAGCGCCTCCTGGAGCGGGAGACCATCGGAGTAATGCTCCTTGAGGTAGTCGGCCACGACATCCGCGGCACCGCCCATGACGGCGTAACCGTGCTCGTCGGCGACCTGACCGTCGTAGGTGAGGCGGTAGAGCTGGTCCTCGGCCGGAGCATCGCCGATCTCGGCGACGAAGATCTCCACCTCATAGGGCTTCTCGCCCCCGGAGGAGAAGATCGTGCCGAGGGTCTGGGCGTAGGCGTTGGCGAGCCCGCGCCCTGTCACATCACGCCGGTCATAGGCGTAGCCGCGCATGTCGGCCAGCCGGACCCCCGCGATCCGGAGGTTCTCGAACTCGTTGTAGCGGCCCACCGCCGCGAACGCGATCCGGTCGTAGATCTCGGAGACCTTGTGCAGCGCCTGGGAGGGATTCTCAGACACGAACAGCAGCCCGTCGGCGTACTGCAGACCCACGACCGAGCGGCCCCGGGAGATGCCCTTGCGGGCGAAGTCGGCCCGGTCCTTCATCAACTGCTCGGGCGAGACGTAACCGAAGCCCATGCTCATCGGGGACCCCCCTCGCTCGTGGGACGCTCCAGCGGAGCATAGGGACCGTCGGGACGCACCATCCGGCCGGCCACGACCCGGTCGGCGATCGCCGCCACGTCGTCCTGCGGCATCCGGTGACCGCCGTCGGCGGTGATCACGTGCACGACCGGGAAGATCCGACGGGTGAGGTCGGGCCCTCCGGTCGCGGAGTCGTCATCCGCGGCGTCGTAGAGCGCCTGCACCACCACCGCGACCGCGCCCTCCTCGTCGAGGTCTTCGCGATAGAGCTTCTTCAGTGCCCCACGGGCGAACAGGGAGCCCGAGCCGACCGAGTGGAACGCGGTCTCCTCATAGCGTCCGCCGGTCGCGTCGTAGCTGAAGATCCGGCCCTGGTCGGCGTCCAGGTCGTAGCCCGCGAACAGAGGTACGACGGCCAGCCCTTGCATCGCCATCGCGAGGTTGCCCCGGATCAGCGCGGAGAGTCGATTGGCCTTGCCCTCGGTGGAGAGCGTGGTGCCCTCGATCTTCTCGTAGTGCTCCAGTTCGGTCTGGAACAGCCGCACCATCTCGACCGCCAGCCCCGCCGAGCCGGCGATGCCGACACAGGAGTACTCATCGGCCGGGAAGACCTTCTCGATGTCGCGCTGGGCGATGATGTTGCCCATCGTCGCCCGCCGGTCGCCGGCCATCAGGACCCCGCCCGGGAAGGTGACCGCGACGATCGTGGTGCCGTGCGGGGCGAGCTCGACCCCGTCCCCGTGCCCGCTCAACCGGGGACCGGGCAGTAGGTCGGGTGACTGGCTGTTGAGGAAATCGGCGAAGGACGACGTGCCCGGAGCGAGGAAGGAGGCAGGCAGGCGCGCGTCGTTCATGCGCGGCCCCGCTCGGGGGCGTGCTCACGCGAGGCGCCGACCGCCGCCATCACTGCCCGCCCTTCTGGATGAAGGACTTCACGAAGTCCTCCGCGTTCGTCTCGAGGACGTCGTCGATCTCGTCGAGGATGTCGTCCACATCGGCGTCGAGCGACTCCTTGCGCTCGGCGACATCGGTCTCCGGGGTCTCCTCTACCGACTCGTCGGACTCCGACGAGCGGCGGGGCTGCTTCTGCTCCTGTGCCATGGCTTCAACCTATCCATTCGAGGTCAGCGCTGCGACGAGCGCCGAGGCGGTGTCGCAACGGTCGATCAAGTCGCCGACGTGGGCCTTGGTGCCGCGCAACGGATCCATCGTCGGCACCCGCTGCAGCGATTCCCGCCCGGGGAGGTCGAAGATCACCGAATCCCAGGATGCCGCCGCCACTTCGGCGGGATACCGCTCCAGGCAGGTGCCGCGGAAGTAGGCGCGCGTGTCCGCGGGTGGCTCGTGCATGGCCCTTTCCACGGCTTCGTCGTCGAGGAGGCGTTCGATCCGACCGGCCCGGACGAGCCGGTGGTAGAGCCCCTTCTCCGGGCGCAGGTCGGCGTACTGCAGGTCGATGAGGTGCAGCTTGGCGTCGTCCCAGTCCAGACCGTCACGATCGCGGTACTGCTGGAGCAGCTTCAGCTTCGCGACCCAGTCCAACTCGCCGGCGCACTGCATCGGATCGGTCTCCAGGCGGGTCAGGACCGACTCCCACCGGTCCAGGACGTCGACCGTCTGGGCGTCGGCGTCGGTGCCGTAGCGGTCCTCGACGTACTTGCGAGCCAGCTCGAGGTACTCCATCTGGAGCTGGACGCCGGTGAGCCGGCGGCCGTCCTTGAGCGTGATCAACGTCTGCAGGCCGGGGTCGTGGGAGACGGCCCGCAGCGCCGCCACCGGACCGTCGACGGCCAGGTCACGGGTCAGGAACCGCGCCTCGATCATGGCCAGCACCAGCGAGGTGGTGCCGACCTTGAGGTACGTCGAGACCTCGGCGAGGTTGGCGTCGCCCAGGATGACGTGCAGCCGGCGGTAGGTCTCCGGATCCGCGTGCGGCTCGTCGCGAGTGTTGATGATCGGACGCTTCAAGGTGGTCTCCAGACCGACCTCGACCTCGAAGAAGTCCGCCCGCTGGCTGAGCTGGAACCCGTTCGCGCGGCCGTCCTGGCCGATCCCGACCCGGCCGGCGCCGGTGACGACCTGACGACTCACGAAGAACGGGGTCAGGTGCTGGACGATCTCCCCGAACGGGGTGGAACGACGCATCAGGTAGTTCTCGTGAGCACCGTAGGAGGCACCCTTGTTGTCGGTGTTGTTCTTGTAGAGCACGATGCCGGGCGCCTGGGGCAGCGCCCGGGCGAGCCGGGCCGCGTCCAGCATCACCTGCTCGCCGGCCTTGTCGAAACGCACCACGTCGAGCGGACTGGTCACCTCGGGCGTGGAGAACTCCGGGTGGGCGTGGTCGACGTAGAGCCGCGCGCCGTTGGTGAGGATGACGTTGGCCAGGCCGAGATCCTCATCGGTGAGCTGGGTGGGGTCGGCGACCTGACGCGACATGTCGAACCCGCGCGCATCACGCAGCGGCGACTCCTCCTCGAAGTCCCACCGAGCCCGCCGCTCGGTCAGCGTCGCCGAGGCGTAGGCGTTGACGACCTGGGAGGAGGCCACCATCGGATTGGCCGTGGGCTGCCCCTGGACCGAGATGCCGTACTCGACCTCGGTGCCCATCACCCGTCGTACGCTCATGTGTTGAGCCTAGACGCAGGGTGCGCGACCGAGACAGCGCGAAACCCCGCGGCACGCCACCGGCTTGGACAGGCTCGGCCGAGGGCGCGGATCCGTGGATCGACGTCGGCCGAGCCCGTCGGGGCCCGGTGTGGGTGCGGGGTCAGAGGTACTGCCCGGTGTTGGCGACCTGCTCGATGGAGCGACCCGGCTCGGTGCCCTGCTTGCCGGTGATCAGAGTGCGGATGAACACGATCCGCTCCCCCTTCTTGCCGGAGATGCGGGCCCAGTCGTCGGGGTTGGTGGTGTTGGGGAGGTCCTCGTTCTCCTTGAACTCGTCGACGCAGGCCTGGAGCAGGTGCCCGACCCGCAGGCCCTTGTGCGCCTCGTCGAGACCAGAGTCGAGGAACGCCTTGATCGCCATCTTCTTGGCCCGGTCCACGATGTTCTGGATCATCGCCCCGGAGTTGAAGTCCTTGAAGTAGAGGACCTCCTTGTCGCCGTTGGCGTAGGTGACCTCCAGGAACCGGTTCTCCTCGGACTCGGTGTACATCCGCTCGACGGTCGCCCGGATCATCGCGTCCACGGCCGCCTGCGGGTTGCCACCGAACTCACCGACGTCGTGCGGGTGCAGCGGCAGGTCGATGGTGAGGTACTTGCTGAAGATGTCGCGGGCGGACTCGGCGTCGGGGCGCTCGATCTTGATCTTCACGTCGAGTCGGCCGGGCCGCAGGATCGCCGGGTCGATCATGTCCTCCCGGTTGGAGGCGCCGATGACCAGCACGTTCTCGAGCAGCTCCACGCCGTCGATCTCGCTGAGCAGCTGCGGCACGATGGTGTTCTCGACATCGGAGGAGACGCCGCTGCCGCGGGTGCGGAACAAGGAGTCCATCTCGTCGAAGAACACGATCACCGGGGTGCCCGAGGACGCCTTCTCACGGGCCCGCTGGAAGACCAGCCGGATGTGCCGCTCGGTCTCGCCGACGTACTTGTTGAGCAGCTCGGGGCCCTTGATGTTGAGGAAGTAGGACTTGGCCTCCACTCCCCCGGAGCTGCGTTGGGCGACCTTCTTGGCCAACGAGTTGGCCACCGCCTTGGCGATCAGTGTCTTGCCGCAACCCGGCGGACCGTAGAGCAAGACACCCTTGGGCGGCTTGAGCTGGTGCTCCCGGAACAGGTCGGGATACAGGTAGGGCAGCTCGACGGCGTCCTGGATCATCTCGATCTGACCGGCCAGACCGCCGATGGACTCGTAGGCGATGTCGGGCACCTCTTCGAGGACGAGCTCCTCGACCTCCGACTTCGGCACCTTCTCATAGACATGCCCCGAGCGCGGCTCGAGCAGCAGGGAGTCACCGGCGCGGATGGTCTCGCCGCGCAGCGGCGCCGCCAGGCGCACGACGCGCTCCTCGTCGGCGTTCGCGATCACCAGGGCCCGCTCGCCGTCGGCGAGCAGCTCCTTGAACATGACCACCTCGCCGAGCTGCTCGAAGGCGAACGCGTCCACGACGTTGAGCGCCTCGTTGAGCAGAACCTCCTGACCGCGCACCAGGGAGTCGATCTCGATGTTCGGCGAGACGTTGACCCGAAGCTTGCGGCCTCCGGTGAAGACGTCGATCGTGCCGTCCTCGTGAGCCTCCAGGAAGGTGCCGAACCCCGCCGGCGGCTCCGCCAGCCGGTCGACCTCCTCCTTGAGCTTGGTGATCTGGTCACGGGCATCGCGGAGCGTCTCTGCGAGCCGCTCGTTCTGCGCCGTCACGGCCGCCAGCGAGCGCTGGGTCTCGGCGAGCCGGAGCTCGAGCCCACGCGTCTCCTGCCCCACGACGCCCTCGGCGCGCTCCAGCAGGCGACGACGGAGATCATCGATCTCCGCCTCGAGCAGACGGACGTGACTGGCGATCTCCTCGGGACTCCGCCCACCACCGGAAAAATCGGACTGCGACATGCGCGTCACCTCCTGTGCCAGTGACCCTACCCATGAAACGGAGGGGCGGAAGGGGAGATCGCGCGGCGATTGTCACGATTTGGACGCGAAACGCACGGTGGCGGGGCCGCACCCGTCCTCGCGGCGCAGGTGCAGGTCCCTCGACCGATCTACTCGGTCGGGTCGGCGGGTACGCCGTCCGGGCGGGGCCCGGTGTAGTCCGGCCCGTAGGCGCCGGGGGCGGGACGACGGGTCTTGCGCGGCGCGCGTGCGCCCGGGGCGAGCCGGCGGGCGGTGACCAGGAAGGCGGTGTGGCCGATCATCTTGTGGCCCGGCCGGACGGCGAGTCCTTCCACATGCCAATCACGGACCAGGGACTCCCAGGCCTGCGGCTCGGTGAACCCGCCGTGCGCGCGAACCGTCTCGACGTACCTGGACAGCTGGGTGGTGGTGGCGACGTAGGCGCACAGGATCCCGCCCGGGAGCAGCGCACTCGCCGCCGCGTCGACACACTCCCACGGCGCGAGCATGTCCAGGATGACCCGGTCGCAGCGCCGCCCGGAGGCAGGCAACTCCTCCTGCAGATCGCCCAGGTTGAGCTCCCACGACGGGTGGGACTCGCCCTCGGGCACACCGAAGAACTGCCGGACGTTGCGCGTGGCGACCTCGGCGAACTCCTCGCGGCGCTCGAAGGAGGTGACCCGGCCGTAGGGTCCCACGGCGCGCAGCAGCGAACAGGTCAACGCACCGGAGCCGACACCGGCCTCGACCACGTGGGCACCGGGGAAGATGTCGGCCTGCGCGACGATCTGGGCGGCGTCCTTGGGGTAGACGACAGCAGCCCCGCGCGGCATGGAGACGACGAACTCGGAGAGCAGCGGCCGGAACACGAGGTACTCGCCCCCGGCAGAGGAAACGACGGTGAACCCCTCCTCGCGACCGATCAGCTCGTCGTGGTCGAGGTGTCCCTTGTTGGAGAAGAACCGCTTGCCGGGCACCAGTTCGAAGTTGTGCTTGCGTCCCTTCTGGTCCACCAGGCGCACCCATTCACCCGCACGGAGCGGGCCGCGGTGCACGCCCGACCAGGCTTCCGCCGGCACATCGGTCACGTCGCTCGCGGTCTCGGGCTGCGGGGTTCGCTCATCGGACACAGCGGTCCAGATTAGTGCGCCCGTGACCCGATCGCCGCATTGCGGAGCAGCATCAGGGATGGACGGTCCGCTCAGCGCCCTGCGGCGCGGTAGGCCGCGTCGACGTCGGCGGTGACCAGAACGCCGGCCACCGCACCGTCCTCCTCGACCAGGAGGTACTCCTCGGCCGGGGTGCGGGTGAGCGCGACGATCAGGGCCTCCCCGCTGAGCGAGACAGGCAGGGCGAGGCCGCGCTCGAGGGTGCGCGCCACCGAGGCGGTGGCGACCCAGGGGCGGCGGTCCTCGGGGGTCGCCTGGACCGCGGACTCGTTGACCAGTCCCACCGGTCGTCCGTCGGTGGCGACCGTGACGATGCTGCCGGCGTGCGCCTCGTTCGCGCGGCGTACCGCCTCGGCCAGCGGAAGCTCGCCGGGCACCGCGAGCGTACGGCGGGCCAGCTGTCGCGCCTCCAGTTGTGGGAGCCGGGAGCGGAACCGGGCCGAAGCCATCGCCTGGGTCGCCCCGGTCCAGAGGAACACCGCCACGATCACGGCGAGGACGTAGTCGAAGAAGTCGGCCCGGACCCCGAGCAGCCACGGGAGTGCCGCCGGCCAGAGCAACGCCAGGACCGCGACCCCGCGGCCCACCCAGCCCGCCACGAGGGTGCCGCGGTGGGCGTCCCTGGTCAGTCCCCAGACGCCGGCCTTGAGGACCCTGCCGCCGTCGAGGGGCAGGCCCGGGATCAGGTTGAGCACACCCACGAAGAGGTTGGCGAGGACGAGGCCCTCCACGGCGACCTGCAGCAGGCCTTCGGGGGTCACGAACCACAGCCCCAGGGCGATCACGCCCACCCCGATCGAGGTGAGCGGACCCACGACGGCGATGAGGAACTCCTCCTTGGGCCGCCGTGCCTCGCCCTGCACCGCGGTGGCGCCGCCGAGGAAGTGCAAGGTGATCGTGCGGACGGGATAGCCGTAGTGCCTGGCCACGTAGGCGTGGGACACCTCGTGCAGGAGCACGGAGCCGTAGAGCACCACGGCGAACGCGAGCCCGGCGACGTACTTCCAGATCCCGAGTCCGGGGGTGACCTCCTCCACCCTGGGGGAGACCAGCACCGCGATCAGGATGGCGATGAGGAACCACGAGGAGGAGACCAGCACGTCGGCACCCGCGATGGACCCGATCCGGAAGGTGCCGGGCGGACGGCTGGACTGCTGGGCCTCCGGCGGAGGCGTGGTCTCGGGCACCTTCCGAGCCTACCCAGGGCTGCCGACCCGTCCGGTGAGCCCCTCCGGACCCCGGCCTCGCAGCGGACCGGAACTGTCCGACCCCGACACTAGGGTGGTCCCATGTCCACGATCTCCCCCTCCCCGGCCGAGCGGATCTCCACGCCGGTCGACGGGGTGGACGTGCTCGGCGCGCTCTCCCCCAGCAGGGCCGGCGATTTCCTCAGCTGTCCGCTGCTCTACCGCTTCCGCACCATCGACCGGCTGCCGGAGCCGACCTCCGTCGATGCCCTGCGCGGCACCCTGGTGCACAAGGTCCTGGAGGATCTCTTCGACCTCCCGGCCGGTGATCGCACGCCGGATCGCGCTGCGGCCATGGTCGAGCCGACCTGGGCCGCTCTGAGCGCGGCGGACCCGGCGTTGGAGGAGCTGTTCGGGGCGGAGGGCCCGGAGATCGCGGGGTGGCTCGGCTCCTGCCGCTCCTCGCTGGCTCGCTACTTCACCCTCGAGGATCCCCGGCGGCTCGAGCCGGCCGAGCGGGAGGCGTACGTCGAGACGGTGCTCGACAGCAGGCTTCTCCTGCGCGGGTTCATCGACCGGCTCGACGTCTCCCCCGACGGACTCCTCCGGGTCGTCGACTACAAGACCTCCCGCTCCCCCAGCGAGCGGTTCGAGGCGAAGGCGCTGTTCCAGCTGCGGGTCTACGCACTGATCCTGTGGCGCACCCGGGGCGTCGTCCCCACGGTGCTGCAGCTGGTCTACCTCGGCAACGGCGAGATCATCAGCTACCGGCCCGACGTCGAGGATCTCCTGGCCACCCAGCGCAAGGTCGAGGCGATCTGGGCGGCGATCAGGGTCGCGGAGGAGTCCGGGGACTGGCGCCCCAGCACCGGTCCGCTGTGCCGGTTCTGCGCCCACCGGGCGGTCTGCCCGGCGTACGGCGGCACGCCGCCGCCATTGCCTGTCCGTGAGGTGGAGGACCCCGGGACGATCGACCCCGGGTCAGTCCTCGGCGGCGAGCGCCCCCAGGTCGGCGGGACCGAGCGCGGTGAGGGTGTCACGGAAGACCCGGCCGGGGCCGGCGGGCACCGAGACGTGGTTCTCGACGACGAGCACCCGGCACCCGGCCGCCTCGGCTGAGGCGGCACCGGTGCCCGAGT
This sequence comes from Nocardioides insulae DSM 17944, assembly GCF_000422825.1. Lineage (GTDB taxonomy): Bacteria > Actinomycetota > Actinomycetes > Propionibacteriales > Nocardioidaceae > Nocardioides > Nocardioides insulae. Next base: position 229,055 of record NZ_KE383929.1, read on the forward strand.
CCTCGATGGCGACGCACTCGGTCGGGGCCAGCCCCAGCGCGGCGGCACCGGCCAGATACGGCTCCGGGTGGGGCTTGCCCCGGCTGACCTGGTCGCCGGTGACGACCGCGGCGAAGGTCCCGGGTGGGAGAGCGGCCAGCACCGGGGCCACGAAGCGCTGCCACGACATCGTCACCAGTGCGCACGGCACGCCCGCCTGCTGCAGCTCCGCGAGCAGCTCGCGGGCCCCCGGGCGCCACGGCACGTGCTCCTCGATCCGAGCCACCACGCCGTCGAGGAGTTCCTCGACGACCTGTTCCGGCGTGCGCTCCAGGCTCATCCGTGCGATCAGGTAGCGCGCCGAGTCGAGCAGGTCGCTTCCGACCAAATGCAGGGCGTCCTGGTGCGACCAGGTGGCGCCGTACTTGTGCGCCATCGCGAACTCGGTCTCGATCCAGAAGGGCTCGGTATCGACCAGAGTGCCGTCCATGTCCCACAGGACACCGGCGGGGAGACGCACTCCCTCGCCCGCGGAACCTCCAGGCCGACGGGAATGTGCAGTGCTCAGAATGCCCTCCGGAAGCTCGACGCCGCCTGCGATGCGACCACTCAGCCTAGAACGCGGAGGCTCCGGGTCCACCATCAGCGGGGCGAACTCCACGCAACCCCAGCGTCGGGCGAGCGTGGGTGGTGCGAGGCGCCCAGGGACCAACGGCACGCGGGCCCTACGCTCCTCCCATGCCTGACACCGGCCAGATCCGCCTGCGTCCCATCGACGAGGGCGACCTCGATCTCCTCGAGCGCCTGCACGAGGACCCGGTCGAGGCGGGCGAGCACGACTTCTACGGTTTCCGGCACCCCGGCCGGCTCCGTCGACTGTGGTTCGAGGAGGGCTTCCTCTCCCCCACCGGTGGGCGCCTGGCGATCGCCGACGCAGCCGGCAGGTTCCTGGGCGAGGTGCAGTGGCACGAGGTGTTCCAGGGACCGGCCTCGCCGTGCTGGAACATCGGCATCGCCCTGCTGAGCTCCGAGCGCGGCCGCGGGGTGGGCACGCAGGCCCAGGTCCAGCTGGCCGACTACCTGTTCGCACACACCCGGGTGAACCGCATCGAGGCCAGCACCGACCGGGACAACCTGGCCGAACAGCGCTCCCTCGAGCGGGCCGGATTCACCCGGGAGGGGATCCTGCGGGGTGCCTGCTTCCGCGCCGGTGAGTGGCGAGACATGGTGATGTACGCGGTGCTGCGCTCGGACCGCCCCACGTCCGGGTGAGCCCGCAGGTCTCCTCCCGGGCTCGTTCGGCCCGTCCATCCGGCCGACGAGGTGACCGGGATTCTCGCCCCGGGAACGGCATTTTCGGCCCCGGAACCATCCCGACGCTCCGCCGCCAGTGAGGCTCAGCTGTCCGGCTCGTAGCCCAGGTTGGGTGCCAGCCACCGCTCGGCCTCGGCCATCGACCAGCCCTTGCGGCGCGCGTAGTCGGCGACCTGGTCCTGGCCCAGCCGGCCCACCACGAAGTACTGCGACTCGGGCAGGCTGAAGTACAGGCCGGAGACCGAGGCGCCCGGCCACATCGCCATCGATTCGGTGAGCTCGATCCCGGTGACCGCCTCGACATCGAGGAGCTCCCAGATGGTCCGCTTCTCGGTGTGGTCGGGGCAGGCCGGGTAGCCCGGCGCGGGGCGGATGCCCGAGTAGCGCTCCGCGATCAGCTCCTCGTTGCTGAGCTGCTCCTCGGCGTACCCCCAGAACTCGGTGCGCACGCGCTCGTGCAGCCGCTCGGCGAACGCCTCGGCGAGCCGGTCGGCCAGCGCCTCCAGGAGGATGGCGGAGTAGTCGTCGAGGTCCGCCTTGAACGCCTGGATCCGCTCCGAGGCCCCCAGTCCGGCGGTGACCGCGAACGCGCCGACGTGGTCGGGCAGCCCGGTCTCCAGCGGCGCCACGAAGTCCGCGTTCGACTTGTGGGGTACGCCGGAGCGGTGCTCGCCCTGCTGGCGGAGGTGATGGAGCACGACGCGCTGCTCGGTGCGGGCCTGGTCGGTGTAGACGATGGTGTCGTCGCCGATGGCGTTCGCGGGGAAGATGCCGTAGACGCCGCGCGCGGTCAGCCACTTCTCCGCGATGATCCGGTCCAGCATGTCCTGCGCGTCGTCGTACAGCTTGCGCGCCGTCTCCGCCGTGGTCGGGTTGTTCAGGATGTCGGGGAACTTCCCCTTCATCTCCCAGGCGTTGAAGAACGGCTGCCAGTCGATGTATTCGCGCAACTCGGCCAGGTCGTAGTCGTCGAGGACGTGCACGCCGGGGGTCTTGGGCTGCGGGGGCTGGTAGTCGTTCCAGTCCACCTTGGTCGCGTCCGCACGAGCCGCCGCATAGGTGATGATCGGCCGGGCGGACTTCTCCGCGTGACGCTTGCGCAGGGCGTCGTAGTCGGCGCGGAGCTCGGCCAGCAGCGGCTCGCGCTTGGTCTCGTGCAGCAGCGCGGAGGCCACCGGCACGGACCGGGAGGCATCCTTGACCCAGACCACCGGGCCGTCGTACTGCTTGTCGATCTTCACCGCCGTGTGGGCGCGGCTGGTGGTGGCCCCGCCGATGAGCAGCGGGATCTCCAGGCCGAGCCGTTGCATCTCGGCGGCGAAACCGACCATCTCGTCCAGCGACGGCGTGATCAGCCCGGAGAGGCCGATCAGGTCGGCGTCGACCTCGCGGGCGGTGTCGAGGATCTTCTGCGCCGGCACCATCACGCCGAGGTCGATCACCTCGAAGTTGTTGCACTGCAGCACCACGCCGACGATGTTCTTGCCGATGTCGTGGACGTCGCCCTTGACCGTGGCCATCACGACGGTGCCGTTGGTGTCCTTGGCCTTGGCGAACTCGGGGTTGGCGGCCTTCTCCTCCTCGATGAACGGGATGAGGTAGGCGACCGCCTTCTTCATCACCCGCGCCGACTTCACCACCTGCGGGAGGAACATCTTGCCCGCTCCGAACAGGTCGCCGACCACGTCCATCCCGGCCATCAACGGACCCTCGATGACCTCGATCGGGCGACCACCGCGCTCCGCGATCTCGGCGCGCAGTTCCTCGGTGTCGGACTCGGCGTAGGTGTCGATCCCCTTCACCAGCGCGTGGGTGATCCGCTCGGAGACGGGCAGCGAGCGCCACTCCTCGGCACTCGCCTCGGCCTGCTCGCCCTGCTTGTTGTGCGCGTCGGCGATCTCGAGCAGACGCTCCGCGGCGTCCGGGCGACGATTGAGGATGACGTCCTCGATGCGCTCGCGCAGCTCCGCGTCCACCTCGGAGTAAGGCACCAGCTGACCGGCGTTGACGATGCCCATGTCGAGGCCGGCCGCGATCGCGTGGTAGAGGAAGACGGCGTGGATCGCCTCGCGGACGGGGTTGTTGCCCCGGAAGGAGAAGGAGACGTTGGAGATGCCGCCGGACACCTTCGCCCCGGGAAGATTCGCCTTGATCCAGCGCGCGCCCTCGATGAAGTCGAGCCCGTACGACGCGTGCTCCTCGATGCCGGTCGCGACGGCGAACACGTTCGGGTCGAAGACGATGTCCTCGGCCGGGAAGCCCACCTCGTCGACGAGGATCCGGTATGCCCGCTGGCAGATCGCGATCCGCTTCTCCAGGTTGTCGGCCTGGCCGTCCTCGTCGAAGGCCATCACGACCGCCGCGGCGCCGTACTTGCGGCACAGGCGGGCGTGCTCCCGGAACTTCTCCTCGCCCTCCTTGAGCGAGATGGAGTTGACGATCGGCTTGCCCTGCACGGTCCGCAGGCCGGTCTCGATGACCTCCCACTTGGAGGAGTCGATCATCAGCGGCACCCGGCTGATGTCGGGCTCGGAGGCGATCAGCTTCAAGAAGCGGTCCATCGCCGCGACGCCGTCGATCATGCCTTCGTCCATGTTGACGTCGATGACCTGGGCGCCGTTCTCGACCTGCTGGGCCGCCACGCTCAGGGCGGTGTCGTAGTCGTTGGCCTTGATCAGGTTGCGGAAGCGCGCGGAGCCGGTGATGTTGGTGCGCTCGCCGACGTTGACGAACAGGCTGTCCTCGGCGAGGGTGAACGGCTCCAGGCCGGCCAGCCGCATGACCGCCGGCACCTCCGCGGGCACCCGCGGCTCCTTGTCCGAGACGGCCTTGGCGATCGCGGCGATGTGGTCGGCGGTGGTGCCGCAGCAGCCGCCCACCAGGTTGACGAACCCGGCGTCGGCGAACTCGGCGATCACCTCGGCGGTCTGGGCGGCCGCCTCGTCGTACTCGCCGAAGGCGTTGGGCAGGCCGGCGTTGGGGTGGCAGGAGACGAACGTGTCGGCCACCCGGGACAGCTCGGCGACGTAGGGACGCATCTCGGTGGCGCCGAGCGCGCAGTTGAGCCCGATCGTGAGCGGGCGGACGTGGCGTACGGAGTTCCAGAACGCTTCGGTCACCTGGCCCGAGAGGGTCCGGCCGGAGGCGTCGGTGATGGTGCCCGAGATCATCACCGGCCACCGTCGGCCGGCCTCCTCGAAGAGGGTCTCCAGGGCGAAGATCGCCGCCTTGGCGTTCAGCGTGTCGAAGATGGTCTCGACCATGAGCGCGTCGGCGCCACCGTCGACCAGCCCGCGGGCCGCGGTGAGGTAGGCGGCCACCAACTGCTCGTAGGACACGTTGCGCGCCCCCGGGTCGTTGACGTCGGGGCTGATGCTCGCCGTCCGCGTCGTCGGCCCGAGCGTGCCCACCACGTAGCGGGGCCGGTCGGTGGTCGCGAACTCGTCGGCGACCCCGCGGGACAGCCGCGCCGAGGCCAGGTTGAGCTCGTAGGCCAGGTCGACCATGTCGTAGTCGCCCAGCGAGACCGCATTGGCGTTGAAGGTGTTGGTCTCGATCAGGTCGGCGCCGGCCTCGAGGTGCTCCCGGTGGATGCCGGCGATGATGTCGGGCTGGGTGAGCGTGAGCAGGTCGTTGTTGCCCACGACGTCCACGTGGTGCTCGGCGAACCGCTCGCCCCGATAGCCTGCCTCGTCCGGACGGTCCCGCTGGATCGCCGTACCCATGGCACCGTCGATCACCAGGATCCGCTCGCGCATCGCCCGGGCCAGCTCCTCGGTGGCGTCGGGACGCCAGCCGACCGAGACGTCGGCCAGGGGCGGGATCGGGGTGGGACGGGTCAAGGCGCGGTCTCCTTCAGTGGCGGTCCGACCATACGGCGGGCGACGCGTCCAGCGTAGGCGGCGGCGTCCGCGGGACGGACTTCGTTCCCGAATCCTGACACCGATTCCGAGGCACCCCGAAATCCGCTCGGGGCCACTACCGGTGCCGCCTTGCCACGACGGGCAGGTGCGTCTCCTAGGCTGGTCGGGTGATCGAGATCGAGGAAGCGCCGGACCTCATCGACCCGGTGGTCATCACCGCCTTCGAGGGCTGGAACGACGCCGCGGACGCCGCCTCCGGAGTGCTGGACCACCTGCTCGACGTCTGGCAGGCCCGGGTGGTGGGTGCGGTGGACCCCGAGGACTTCTACGACTTCCAGGTGAACCGCCCGCACGTGGGTATCGACGATGCCGGCATGCACAAGCTCACCTGGCCGAGCACGCAGATCTCGGTGGCCTCCCCACCCGGTCTCGGTCGTGACGTCGTCCTGATCCGCGGGATCGAGCCGAACATGCGGTGGCGGCAGTTCTGCGCGGAACTGCTGGCCGCCTGCGAGGAGCTGGACGCGCAGCTGGTGATCACCCTGGGGGCGCTGCTCTCGGACACGCCCCACACCCGCCCGATCCCCGTCACCGGATCGGCCAGCGAACCCGAGCTCGTCGACCGGCTGCACCTCGAGCAGTCCTCCTACGAGGGACCCACCGGCATCGTCGGGGTCTTCCAGGACGCCTGCACGAAGCTGGACATGCCCTCGGTCAGCTATTGGGCTGCGGTTCCCCACTACGTCGCCCAGCCGCCGTGCCCCAAGGCGACGCTGGCGCTGCTCGGTCGGCTCGAGGAGCTGCTCCAGTGCAGCATCCCGCTCGGCGACCTGCCCGACGACGCACGGGCCTGGGAGCGTGGCGTCGACGAACTCGCCGAGGACGACGAGGACGTGGCGGAGTACGTGCGCGCCCTCGAGGAGAGCCGCGACACGGCCGAGCTCCCCGAGGCCTCCGGCGAGGCGATCGCCCGCGAGTTCGAGCGCTACCTGAAGCGTCGCCAGGGCGACGCCTGAGCCAGGCCACCGCTCGGCGGTGGTGGCTCAGGGGTGGCTCAGGGGTGGCTCAGCCCCGATCGGTCCGGCGAGCGCCGGACAGGATCACAGACGCAGGCCCAGTGCGGCGTCGAGCATGGTCGCCACGGCGACGGTGGCATCGGGATCGCTGGCGTCGGCGAGATGTCCGGCCCGGCCGAGGGTCTGGTCGACCCAGGTCTGTACCCGCTCCACCGCGCTCGGAGCATCGAGGTCGTCGGCCAGTGCCGCGAGCACGTCGGCCACGACCGGGGCGGAGGGGGCACCCGCGCCGAGGGCCAGGGCCTGGCGCCACTGCGCGATCGTGTCGACCGAGGCGAACAGCTGGTCGTCGGTCCACTCCCAGTCGGTGCGGTAGTGATGCCGCAGGAGGGTCAGACGGATCGCCATCGGGTCGATGTCGGCGTTGCGCAGGGCGGAGACGAAGACCAGATTGCCGCGCGACTTGGACATCTTCTCGCCGAGGTAGCCGACCATGCCGGCATGGCTGTAGAGCTGCGCGAAGCGCTCGCCCGGCCGGGCGACCTGGACGTGGCCGGCACAGATCTCGTGGTGCGGGAAGACGAGGTCCGACCCGCCGGCCTGGACGGTGAACCCGGTGCCGAGGGCGTCCAGGGCGATCGCCGCGCACTCGATGTGCCAGCCGGGGCGACCCCGCCCGAACGGGCTCTCCCAGGCCGGCTCGTCCGGCCGCTCGGCGCGCCAGACCAGCGCGTCGAGGGGGTCCTTCTTCCCTGCCCGCTCGGGGTCGCCGCCCCGCTCGGCGAAGAGTTCCAGCATGACGTCGCGGACCAGCCCCGACTCCTCGCCGAAGGCCGCGTCGGCGGTGACCGAGAAGTACAGGTCGTCGTCGACCCGATAGACCGCGCCGGCCTCCTGCAACTGCTGGATCAGGGTGATCACCAGCGGGATCGACTCGACCGCACCGGTGAAGGTCTGCGGGGGCAGCACCCGCAGAGCGGCCATGTCCTGCCGGTAGAGCTCGGTCTCGCGCTCGGCCAGTTCTACCCAGTCGACCCCGACCTTGTCGGCACGCTCCAGGAGCGGGTCGTCCACATCGGTGACGTTGTGGGCGTAGTGGACCGCGTGACCGGCGTTGCGCCAGGCGCGGTGCAGCAGGTCGAAGGCCACGTAGGTGTTGGCGTGGCCCATGTGGGTGGCGTCGTACGGCGTGATCCCGCAGACGTAGAGCCCGGCGGTCCCCTCGGGCCGGGTCTCGACCCGTCCACGGCTGGAGGTGTCGTAGAGCGTCACCTCCGGCCCCTGGACAGGCAGCTTCGGGAACTCCGGGGCAGGCCAGGCACGCATGCCCGCACTCTACTGGCGCGCGCCCAACGCGCAGAATGCTGTCCGCGTCCGGGGCCTCAGAAGGGCGGCCAGGGGATCGGCGGCCACTCACCGGTCGGGATCGGCAGGGTGCCCTCCTGCAGTAGTGCCACGCACCGGCGTTCCAGCGCGTCGAGGTCGGGGTCGGCGAGCAGGGGGGCCAGCGACTCCCCAAGGTCACCGGCCAGCGCCACGAGTACGGCGGTGACCGCGTCGCGCTCGTCCTCTGAGATCGGTTCGCCCGCCCAACCCCACAGCACCGTACGCAGCTTGGGCTCCCGGTGGAAGGCGATCCCGTGGTCGATCCCCCAGCGGTGGCCGGCCTGCCCCTCCAGGACGTGCCCGCCCTTGCGGTCGGCGTTGTTGATGATGGTGTCGAGCACGGCGATCCGGCGAAGCGCCGGGGTGTCCTCGTGGATCAGGGAGATCGGACGGTCCTCGGCGTCGAGGCCGTCGAATACGTGGAGGTAGCCCTCCGGGGTACGCCCCTCGGGCACCAGGGTCACGGCCTCGTGCTCGTCGGCAGTGTCGATCCAGCGCTGGACCATGCCGGGCCCGTGCGGCCCCTCACGCAGCCATGTGGTGGGCACCAGTCCCCAGCCGGTGGCCTCGGAGACCCGGTAGGCGGCCACCTCCCGGCGGGCCAGATTGCCCTCGGGAAAGTCCCACAGCGGGCGCTCACCGGCGATCGGCTTGTAGACCACCGTGACCTCGCCGATGGTGCCCACGAAGGTGGCGTTGGACGCGGGCATCACTCGGCCGTGCAGGCGGAGTTCACCCTCGGCGAGATCGACGTCGCCCCCTTCTTCCCACCCGGGATCCGCTCCGAACGGGTCGGTCACCGGGTCACTCCCCGGAGGGATCACGGCGCTTGAAACCGTTGGCCCGCACACACAGGTGTCCCTGGGGGTCGACCGGCCGGCCGCAGAAGGGGCAGTCGGGACGCCCCGCCCCGATCACCTGCCGGGCCCGCTTGACGAAGGACCGAGCCGCCGCCGGCGGCATCCGCACGATGACGAGTTCCTCCGGTTCGTCCTCGGCCTCGGCCAGCGCGGCGATCTCCTCCCCCGTCACCGACTCCTCGGGGTCCACCAGGGTGACCTCGGTGAGGGGAAGCACCTCGATGACCACCCGCTCGTCACCGGGATCCCAGGAGAGCGTGAGGGTGCCGACCTGGAACTCCTCCTCGATCGGCTGCTCCAACGGGTCGTTGTCGTCCATGTCCCACGGCGCCACGGCCGGCACGACCGTCGTCGAGGAACGCATCACCTCGTCGAGGAGTTCGTCGATGCGCTCGGCAAGGGCTGCCACGTGCTGCTTCTCGCAGGCGACACTGACCATGCGGGGGCCGCTGCGCGCCTGCAGGAAGAACGCCCGCGCGCCGGGCTCGCCGACGGTGCCGACCACGAATCGCTCGGGCGGATCGAATGAATGCACGACTGGCATGCCCCCCACCCTAGGCAACCGCTGATCGATCCAGTGCGTTGCGCGCCGCGATGCGGTACGCCGACGGCGCCGGGCTCGCGGACGGGCTCCGACATGCCCTCGCTCCCGAGGCTTGCCGGACGCGCTCGCCGCGCGCGGCTCGCGACGCCGCCGTCGATCCGCCTCTCCGGAGAAGGCAGGGGTGAGCGTGCTGGGGGCACGCCCGCACCTGCCGGCCGACAAGACTCTAGTCAGGACGCCCCGAGTCCGGGTCCGGCGCCTCCACCGACCACGGCGTCGCCGGCCGCGGCCGCCCCGGCCGCATCGTCCGGCTCCTCGGTGCGCGCGGCCAGCCAGTCCAGGCTGCCCCGATGCGTGTTGGAACCGAGCACCAGCGGGCGCGCCTCGGTGTAGCGCACCACCGACAGGGACGCCGGGTCCACGTGCAGCCGCTGGAACAGGTCCAGATGCATACCGAGCGCGTCCGCCAGGATCGCCTTGATCAGGTCGCCGTGACTCACCGCCAGCCACACCGCGGCGGCGCCGTGCGCGGCCTCGACCTCGGCGTCGTGTCGGCGTACGGCCTCGACCGCACGGGCCTGCATCGCCGCCAGGGACTCGCCCCCCGGGAAGACCGCCGCCGAGGGCTGGCTCTGCACCACCCGCCACAACGGCTCCTTGGTGAGTGCGGAGAGGGCGCGGCCCTGCCAGTCGCCGTAGTCGCACTCGGCAAGTCCCGGCTCGGTCCGGATCTCGGCGTCCTCCCCACGGGCCGCGAGCACGAGTTCGGTGGTCCGGCGGCACCGCTCCAGAGGGCTGGAGACCACCCGGGCCAGGGGCACGCCGACGGTCCGCTCCCCCGCCCGACGGGCCTGCTCACGACCGGTGTCGTCCAGGTCCACACCCGGCATCCGTCCCGCGAGGATCCCCCCGGTGTTGGCGGTGGATCGGCCGTGGCGGAGCAGGATCACGGTGGCCATGTCGCTCACCCTACGGGAGTCCGGCGACGCCTACCGTAGGTCCGTGATCGTCGACAGCGGCCTGTACCGAGGCGGACGGCGCATCGTCCCGAGCACCGCGCCGCACCGGATCCCCGACCTGCGAGCGGGCGTGCGGGAGCCGGGCGACTTCGTCTGGCTGGGCCTGCACGACCCCGGCGAGGACGAGGTCGCCCGGGTCGCCGAGGAGTTCGAGTTGCACCCGCTCGCGGTCGAGGATGCGCTCTCGGCCCACCAGCGGCCCAAGCTCGAGCAGTACGGCGACACCCTCTTCCTGGTGCTCAAGACCTTGCGCTACGCCGCCGACGACACGGTCGAGACCGGCGAGATCTCGGTCTTCCTCGGTAAGGATTTCGTGGTGACCGTGCGGCATGGTCCCGGGATGCCGTTGGGTGCGGCCCGGGCGGCTCTCGACGGTCGGATCGCCACCGGTGGGCTGGGGCCCTCGGCCGCGGTGCACGCCGTCGTGGACCTGGTCGTGGACGGCTATCTCGAGGTCGTTGCGGACCTGATGACCGACGTCGACGAGGTGGAGACCTCGGTCTTCTCCCCGCAGCGCACCAAGGACTCGACCCGGATCTACACCCTGCGCCGCGAGCTCGCGGAGGTACGCCGAGCGGTCCAGCCGCTGCTGGAGCCGATCCAGCGGTTCGCCTCGGGTGGCGTCTACGTGGACGCCGGCGTCGAGCCGTTCTTCCGCGACGTGCTCGACCATCTCACCCGGGCGGCGGACACCGTCGACTCGCTGGAGACGCTGCTGTCCGGGGCGTTCGACGCCCATCTGGCGCAGCTCAGCCTTCAGCAGAACGAGGACATGCGACGGATCTCGGCCGGGGCCGCCCTGATCGTCGTACCCACCCTCATCGCGGGGGTCTACGGCATGAACTTCAGGGTCATGCCCGAGCTCGACTGGGCCTTCGGCTATCCCTACGCCCTGATCCTCATGGCCGCGACGGTGGTCGGATTGTGGATCTTCTTCCGTCGTTCCGGCTGGTTCTGAGCGCGCTTCTGAGCGCCCTTCCAGGCAGGCCGGATCAGGCCTGGAGCACGCCGGTGGACACCAGCACGAGCGTCGCCCCGCCGAGGAGGATCCGGTAGATGACGAAGGGCAGGTAGGAGTGGGTGGAGATGTAGCGCAGCAGCCACGCGATCGCGGCGTACCCCACGGCGAAGGAGACCAGGGTGGCCAGGATGGTGGGCCCCCAGCCGTAGCTGTTGTCGCCGTGCGGGATCTCGGGGAGCTCGAAGAGGCCGGCGGAGAACACCGCGGGGATGGCGAGCAGGAAGGCGTAACGGGTGGCGGTGGCCCGCTCGTAACCGAGGAGGCGACCGGCCGAGATGGTGGCCCCCGAGCGCGAGACGCCCGGGATGAGTGCCAGCGCCTGCCCGAACCCCATGAACACGGCATCGCGCAGGTTGAGCTGCTTGAGCTCCTTGACGTTGCGGCCGTACCGGTCGGCCAGACCGAGCACGATGCCGAAGACGATCAGGGTGGTGCCGATCAGCCACAGGCTGCGGAACTCGGACTCGATGGTGTCCTTGAGGGTGACGCCGAGGATCCCGATCGGGATCGAGCCCACGATGATGTACCACCCCATCCGGGCGTCCAGGTGACCGCGTAGCTCCGGTGTGTAGAGGCTGCGGATCCAGGTGACCGCGATCCGCCAGATGTCGCGCCAGAAGAACAGCATCACCGCCACCTCGGTGCCGATCTGGATCACCGCGGTGAACGCAGCACCGGGATCACCCCAGCCGAACAGCTCCGGGAAGATCCGCAGGTGGGCGCTGGAGGAGATCGGCAAGAACTCGGTCAGACCCTGGATCAGGCCCAGGACGATCGCTTGCAGGTAATCCATCGACTGCTCTCTACTCGAGGTGGTGACGCCGGCCCGGCCTGCGACGAACGCCTCGGTGAGGTCGTCCGCGCGCCGTCGGGCCCCGCGAAGCCTACGTGGTCACCGGCCAGCGGCGAGCCACCGTCGGGCGATGTCGAGCGGGCGGCTATCTTCACCCCCATGCAGTTGCGACCTCTGGGAGCCACCGGGCTGAAGGTCTCGCGTCTCGGGCTCGGCACGATGACCTGGGGCCGGGCCACCGATGAGCACGACGCCCGTGACCAGTTGATCGCCTTCGTCGAGGCCGGGGGCACCCTGATCGACTCCGCCTCCGGGTACGCCGACGGTGGTGCCGAGCGCATGATCGGTTCCCTGCTCGGTGACGTCGTCGCCCGCGACGACGTCGTCCTGGCCACCAAGGCCGGGATCGCCCGGCATCGCGGACGACGGGAGATCAACGCCTCCCGCGGCCATCTGCTGCGCAGCCTGGACACCTCGCTGGCCCGGCTCGGCACCGACCACGTCGATCTGTGGCAGGTGCACGTGTGGGACGACACCGTGCCGATCGAGGAGACCCTGGGTGCGCTGGACACCGCGCTCAGCACGGGTCGGGCGGCGTACGTCGGGATCTCCAACTACACCGGCTGGCAGACCGCGCAGGCGGCGACCTGGCAGCGCGCCGTACCGGGGCGGGCGACGCTGGCCTCCACGCAGGTGCAGTACTCCCTGCTCGCCCGCGAGGTGGAGTACGACGTACTGCCTGCTTGTGCCGCGCTGGGGCTCGGTGTCCTGGCCTGGTCACCGCTGGCCGGCGGGGCGCTGACCGGCAAGTACCGCGGCGGCACTCCCGCCGATTCGCGGGGTGCCCAGCGCGACTTCACCGGCCGGATCGAGTCCTATCTCGATGCCCGCGGCCGCGGGATCATCGAGTCGGTCGCCCGTGCCGCCGAGGGCCTGGACTGGCATCCGCTCCAGGTGGCCCTCGCGTGGGTGCGCGATCGGCCGGGTGTGACCGCACCCATCCTGGGCGCCCGCAATGCCGCCCAGCTGCGTCTCGGACTGGCCACCGACGGCCTCGTCCTCCCACCGGAGATCGTCGCCGCTCTCGATGACGTCTCCGCATGACCACCGGATCCGCCCAGCGAGGGAATAGGCTGCCCGGAACCTGAGGCAGCGACCCAGGCCCCACGACAACAGGAGGTACTCACCTTGGCCCGACACGATCGGCGGCCGCCGGCGCGTGGTGTGGAGTGGGAGTTCGACCGGGTCACCTTCGACCGCGAGTTCCCCAGAGGCGTGGTGACCAAGCTGCTCGTCGAGCGGGCCGAGCACGGGGGCTGGGAGCTGGATCGGGTGCGCATCACCTCCGACGGCACCCGCCGGGTGGTCCTGCGCCGCAAGATCATCCGGGCGGTCCGCACCGCCTGAGGCGGAGCGAGAGGAGGTCACCGGGCAGTGGGACGCACCGACAGCGCCACCTTGAACATCGCGACCTCGCCGGCGGCCGTGCACCGCGCCCTGCTCAGCGCGGTCGCGCTGGAGCGCTGGCTGCCGCCTGCCGGGATGACCGGTCGGCTGCTCGAGCACGACCTGCGCGTCGGTGGGTCCTTCCGGATGGAGTTGGTCCACCTCGACCCGAGTGACTCGCCCGGCAAGACCGCGCCCGACCGCGACGTGACCGAGGTGCGGATCCTGGAGGTGGTACCGGACCAGCGGGTGGTGTGGCAGGTGGAGTTCGATTCCGCGGATCCGGCGCTGGCCGGTGTGATGACGATGACCTGGAGCTACTACGCCCAGCCCGAGGCGACCCACGTCGAGGTGCGGGCCGACGACGTACCGCCCGGGATCGAGGCGGCCGCCCACCGTCGGGGGCTCGATGCGTCGCTCACCAACCTGGCCGCCTATCTCGCGGGGTCGTGACCACGGCTCAGACGTCGTCGAAGAAGCGATCAAGCACCCTGGTCCCGAACTCCAGGGCGTCCACCGGCACCCGCTCGTCGACACCGTGGAAGAGCGCGGTGAAGTCGAGGTCGTCCGGCAGCCGCAGCGGGGCGAACCCGTAGGTCCGGATCCCGAGCTTGCCGAAGTGCTTGGCATCGGTACCCGCGCTCATGAGGTACGGCGCCACGACCGCCTCCGGGTCCTCGGCGAGGAGGGACCGGCTGATCGCGTCGACGAGATCACCTTCGTACGGCGTCTCCCAGGGCCGCTGCCGGCTGAGGAAGTCGATGTCGATCCCGTCTCCGCACAGCTCGGCCAGGGTGGCGAAGAAGTCGTCCTCGTGGCCCGGCAGGAACCGACCGTCCACATAGGCGGTGGCCTCGGTGGGGATGACGTTGACCTTGTAGCCCGCCTGGAGCTGGGTGGGGTTGCTGACCTGGCGCAGGGTCGCCCCGATCATCCGCGCCGCCGGGCCGAACTCGTCCACGAGTCGCTCGGCGTTCTCCGGCGTCGCCTCGGTGCCGGCCAGATCGGCCACGGCGGCGAGCAGGGTGCGCATCGTCGGGGTCAGCGTCACCGGCCACTCGTGGGTGCCGATCCTCGCCACCGCGGCCGCGAGCCGGGTGACGGCGTTGTCGTCGTTGATCATCGACCCGTGCCCGGCCCTGCCGCGGGCGGTGAGGCGCATCCACGCCATCCCCTTCTCCGCAGCCTCGATGAGGTACATCCGGCGTCCTCGGACGGTCGCGCTGAACCCACCGACCTCACCGATCGCCTCGGTGCAGTGCTCGAACTGGTCGCGGTGCGACTCGATCAGCGGACCCGCGCCGCGCAGGCCGCCGGCCTCCTCGTCCGCGGTGAAGACCAGGGTCACCGGCCGCTGCGGGATCCTGCCCGCGCGCTGACGGGCACGCACGACGCTGAGCACCATCGCGTCGAAGTCCTTCATGTCGACCGCGCCACGGCCCCAGACGTACCCGTCCCGGATCTCGCCGGAGAACGGGTCGACCTGCCAGTCCGCCGCCTCGGCGGGTACGACGTCGAGGTGCCCGTGCACCAGCAGGCCGTCGGTGCGGGTGCCGTCACCGCCCCACTGCGCGATCACGTTCGTGCGGCCGGGGCTGGACTCGTGCAGCGTGCTGGCGATGCCGACCTCGTCGAGCAGGCCGGCGACGTACTCCGCGGCCTTCCGCTCCCCCGGCCCGTCGTCGCTGCCGTAGTTGCTGGTGTCGATCCGGATCAGGTCACGGCACAGGTCGACGACCTCGTCCTGGACGTCGCTGCTGCGGGGTTCGGTGGCCATGGGCCCACCGTAACGGGCGGCAGGCCGGTCGACCCGGCCGGCCGCCGCTCGCTTCCACGGGCCGGTCGGCCCTCAGCTCCGATCTCCCTGGGCGGCGACCGCGTCCAGGCATTGGGTGAGTACGGCGTCGATCGGGCGGGTGTCGTCGATGGCCGCGCCGGCCTCGTCCGTCTCCAGCGGCTCGAGCGTGTCGAACTGTGAGCGCAGGAGGGAGGCCGGCATGAAGTGCTCGCGACGCTCCATCCGGCGGTGCAGGGTGTCGTAGTCGGCGTCCAGGTGGAGGAAGAACAGGTCGGCGTACCCGTCGCGCAGCCAGTCGCGGTAGCGGCGGCGGAGCGCGGAACAGGCCGTCACCGACGTACGGCCGAGTGCCTCCTGGCGCTGGATCTCGGTGCCCAGCACGTCGAGCCACGGCCGCCGGTCATCATCGTCGAGGGGGATCCCCTTGGACATCTTCTCCACGTTGGCCCGCGGATGATAGGTGTCCCCCTCTACGAAGACGCTGTCCAACCGGGCCGCGAGGGTCTCGCCGATGGTGGTCTTGCCGGTGCCGGAGACACCCATCACGACCAGGTGACGGGGCCTCATGGCACGACCAGCCACAGCAGCAGGGCGAGCCCGAAGATGGACAGCCCCAGGGTGGTCTCCAGCACGGTCCAGGTCCGCAGAGTGACCGCCTCGGTCATCCCGAAGAACCGACTGACCAGCCAGAAGCCGGAGTCGTTGACGTGGGAGAGCACGGTCGCGCCGGCGGCGATGGCGAAGACCACCAGCGCGATGTCGAAGTCGCCGAGCCCCTCCGAGGCGACCTGGCTGGCGATCAGCCCGGCGGTGGTGGTGATCGACACGGTCGCCGACCCCTGGGCCACCCGCAGCGCGGTGGCGATCAGGAATGCCTGGAGGATCAGGGACAGGCCGAGCCCGGAGAGCGAGTCGGTCAGCGCCTCCCCGATCCCGCTGGCCCGCAGCACGCCGCCGAACATGCCACCCGCACCGGTGATCAGGATGATCGCGCACACCGGGCCCAGGGCCTGGTCCACTATCCCTGCCGACTCACGGACGGGGAACCGGCCCGGGGAGAGCAGGAAGATGGCGGCGAGGGTGGTGAGCAGCAGCGCGATCGGCGTCTGCCCGATCAGCACCAGGAAGTCACCGAAGGCGGAGTCCTCGGCGAGGGTGCCCGTCGTACGGAGGGTGCTGACCACGGTGTTGAGCCCGATCAGCAGCATCGGCAGCAGCAGGATGCAGATCACCGTGCCGAAGGACGGCGGTGGTCCGTACTTGGGGGTGTCGCCGGCGTCGTCGGCCAGCAACGGCGGGTGCGCCAGGGTGTCGTCCGCACCGATGCGGACCGCGACGAGGTAGCCGCCGACGAACCAGGCGAGGACGGCCACCGGGATTCCGAGCAACAGGGTCAGCCCCATGTCGCCGCCCAGGCTGGCCACCGCCGCGACCGGGCCCGGGTGGGGCGGCACGACCGCGTGCATCGCTGCGAAGCCGGCCGCGGTGGGCAGCGCGTAGATCAGCACCGGGCCGCCGAAGCGGCGTGCCACGGTGAAGATGATCGGCAGGAAGACCACCAGGCCGGCATCGAAGAAGATCGGGAAGCCGAAGATGAGGGCCGCCACGCCGAGGGCGAACGGTGCGCGCTTCTCCCCGAACCTGGTGATCAGGGTGTCGGCGAGCACCTGGGCTCCACCGGTCACCTCCAGCAGTCGGCCGATCATCACACCGAAGGCGACCAGTAGGGCCACCGACCCCAAGGTGCCGCTGAACCCGACCAGCAAGGCATCCGGTACGTCGGCCAGTGGGATGCCGGCCGCCACCGCGGTCACCGTGCTGACCAGGGTCAAGGCGATGAAGGCGTGCAGCTTCACGGCCATGATGAGCACCAACAGCACCGCTACCGCGGCCGCCGCGATGAGCAACATCACAGGGGTGCTGTACGCCGGTTCCAAGGGATCCACGAGAGTCCTCCCGAAGGCGGAATGGGGCCCATCGACAGTATCGGACCCGCGTGACCCGCGTCACCGACCGCGCCGTCAGCGCCGTGGGGTCTCCGGATCGTCCCGCAGGTTGTCGGGGTCGATGTGCGCGGCCAGATCCGCCTCGCTCTGCGCGCGGATGGTGCGCTGCAGGTCGGGCTGGTGGCCCAGCTTCTCCTCGGTGATGGAGGTGACCTGCCGCTGCCAGTCGGCGAGAGCACGGTCGTGGGCCTGTTTGAGCGCCGCCCCCAGCATGGCGTACGCCGACGGGGCCCCCTGGGCGTACACGACGTCGACCAGGAGTCCGCTGCCGTCCACGGTCGCGGTCACGAGCCCACGGTCGGAGCGGCCGGTGCCGCGGATCTCACGCAGCTCGTTCGCCGCCTGCATCGCCTCCTCGGCACGGCGCTGATGCTGCTCCATGATCCGCGGGAGGTTCTCGGGGGTGAAGTCGGTGATCAGTTCGTCGGCCATCTCACTTCTCCTCCCCCAGCAGCCGCATCACGGCGGCGGCCATCGGACGCTCGAACAGCTTGGCCGTGTCCTCCGGCGAGATCGACCGCCCGCCGCCCAGTTCGTCTCGAGCCGCGTTGATCGCGGTCATCGTCTCCTCGCGCAGCTGATCCCGCGACAGGTAGGCGCACTCCGGGCCGAACTCGGCCGACTCGAGCATCCCCTTGCCGTTGACCCGCACCTTGATCTCGCCCTCCAGCCCCTCGCCCTGCGCGGACTGCGGACGGCTCTCCGCATCGGCCCGTGCTTCGGCGTCCGCGGCCACCGCGCTCTCGAGTCGGCGCGCGGTCTGTTCCATCAGCTCGGCGAACATCGCGGCGTGGGGGTGGGGTCGGTCCAGCGGGTTGCTCGGCGGCCGGATCGGCCCCAGGTTGAGGCCGGGCTGGGTGCCTGGGTCGGGTACGTCGGCTGGTGGCATGGGTGTCCTCTCCTCAGAAC
Source organism: Nocardioides insulae DSM 17944 (assembly GCF_000422825.1). GTDB lineage: Bacteria > Actinomycetota > Actinomycetes > Propionibacteriales > Nocardioidaceae > Nocardioides > Nocardioides insulae. The sequence goes on from NZ_KE383929.1 coordinate 247,009, forward strand.
TCGGCCGGTCAGCCGCCGGGCTGGGCGCGCTGGACGCCGCCGGCGATCGACTTGATGATCTCGGCGAACGATCCGACCGCAGCCGCGATGTCGTCCACGCTGCTGGTGGCGCGCGTGATGGTCGTCGTCAGTGTCGTGGTGGCCCGGGCGCTGTCGGTCACGGTGATACTGATCCGCGCCGTGGCCATCGGGATCACCCAGGTGAGTCCGATCCCCAAGGTGGCGCTGGCCTGGATGACGTAGCTGATCAGCTGACCGACCAGTTCCGACACGATCCACTTCACGAAGCTGCGGACCGCGTCGACGACCCCGCTGGCCACGGCCAGCCCCAGGCCGATGCACCGATACCCGTGCGCCGCCTGGTACATCCCGCTGATCAACGCGTTGGTCAGCACGGAGTAGGCATCCGCCGCGACACCGGTCCAGTTCGCCAACGCCTTCTGGACCACGGCGTGCAGCTGCTCGGCCGCGGCCTCGGTCTGGGTGGCGATGTTCTCCCAGGTCTGGCCGATGCCTTCGACCAGTGCGGGGTTCCCGGCCAGCGCGTCCAGGGCCTGCGGCAGCGGCGGCATGTAGTCCATCAGGAACCCGGCCGCACTGGAGAGCAGCGTTCCGAGCGGGTCGACCACGGCGGCGAAGGCCGACGCCCCGAAGCCGAACGCGCTGATCGCGGCGCTCGCCCAGTCGCCGTCGCCGAGTGCCGTCGCGGCGCTGACGAGGTCGGAACCACCGGGGATCCCCTGGGCCAGGCCGGAGTAGTCGCCGTCCGCGATCTTGGCGTACGAGGAGCCCGCGAAGTCGATGGGGTCGACGGCGATGATGTCGTCGGTCATCAGACCTGCACCCACTTGGGGTCGAACCGCTCCGCCACCTGTCCGTCGGTGAGTTCGAAGATGGTGGCCACGGCGTCCAGCCCGCCCGCCTCGGCGTCGGCCAGCCCGGCGAGTGCCTCCATGCTGCCCAGGGCGATGGTGCTCATCGCCAGCACGGGAGGAGTGAAGAACGAGCAGAGCAGGCCGAAGGCCTGGGGGCTCATCCCGGTCACCGTCGACCCGGCGCTCTGGATCTCGCCGACCCGACTGCTCACGTCCCTGACCTCACCGGCGTGCCGCCTCAGGTCGCCTGGTGTGACGTCGAACCCACTCATGCTTCGCCATCCCTCGTTGTGCCAGTGACTCGTGAACGGTCCGTGTCGTTCCCGTCTCGACCGAGCTCAAACCTCATCCGGACGATCACGGCTCTCCGGTGCGGGTGTCGCGGTGAGCGCCCGGACGACGGATCGGGCCAACTCCAGCCGGTCGGTGAGCGCGGAGACGTCGGGTTCCGTCGTGGTGACCAGGGTGAGCTCCCCCGCGCCCAGGATGAGGGACGCGGACAGCTCCCGGACCCTGGGGAGCAAGGGGCCCAGCCGAACGCCGACCGTGGTCGCGTCGACGCCCGCCGCCAGCATGCCGTGCACGCCGTACCTTTCGCCTTCCACCCCATCGGGGATCAGGAACGGCGCGGCGAACCCCGTGGGTCCGGCCACCATCGCCGGTGGGGTCGCCAGCACGGTGGGCGCGCCCGCCCAGCGGCACGGCAGCCTGACCAGGTGCAACGCGACGGGGAGGCCCACGACGGCGTACCGATTGAACCGGGTCGCCACCCACGACTCGACGACGAGATCCGGCGACCCGTCGAGGACCAGCAAACAGCGTTCGTGCCGGATCTGGCTGGTGCGCACCCGATCCGGGAACTCGCGATCGGTGACCTCGTGCTCCTCGAAGACGCGGTAGCCGTTCTCGCGCGCCCAGGCGGCCACCCCGGACCGCGCCGCGCCGGATCGGGCCACATCCAACCGCTGGACCCGGCGAGGCCGCACAGCCATGAGGACGCCTGCCACCAGGAACACCAACAGGATCAGCGCCACCAGCACCAGCATCGCGATCGATTGCATGCGCCCGATCGTGCCAGCACCTGTCATACACCTGCGTCGTCGGGTCATGCGGGCACCCGCGCTGTCAGCGGTCCGGAACGACTTCGGGCCCCGACCGATGGTCGGGGCCCGAAGCACTGCGTGCGCGAGGGGGGACTTGAACCCCCACCCTCTATACGAGGACTAGCACCTCAAGCTAGCGCGTCTGCCTATTCCGCCACCCGCGCAGTGCGAGATGAACATTAACAGCCACCCCGGCACGAGACGAATCGGGGTCGACTCCTGCCTCCCTACCGGCGATGCTCCGGTCCTGTCGTCGGGACGAGGGTCCGTAGGCTGGTGCCCAGGGGCAGGTCGTCCCATCCAGTCTGCCTCGCCCGGCCACGCCGGGTGACGCCGAGAGAGTGCGGAGTCAGCCATGACCTTCCGGGTCGGATTCGTCACCGGTGCCACCCCCGACAAATGGGCCCGGGCCTGGCGGGAACGCTCCCGCGAGCGACTCGAGCTCGAGCCGCTGGAGGAGACCGGTCAGGAGACCGGGCTCCTGGACGGCAGCCTGGAGATGGCGTTGCTGCGCCTGCCGGTGGACCGATCCCGGCTGCACTGCATCCCCCTGTACGACGAACTGCCGGTCGCGGTGATGGGTCACGAGCACGTGCTCACGCTCCTGGATGAGGTGAGCACCGCCGACCTCGACGAGGAGCAGCTGGTGCTGCCCCACCGGTCCGGATGGACGCCGCGGGCCGAACAGCTGACCTGGCCCGCGATGACGGAGAAGGACGCGATCGAGACGGTGGCCGCGGGCACCGGGGTCGCCGTCGTACCCATGTCGGTCGCGCGGCTCTATCACCGCAAGGACGCGACCTACCGGGTGGTGACCGACCTCGAGCCCACCCGGATCGGGCTGGCCTGGCCGATCAACGAGGACCGCGACCCGGCCGCCGAGGAACGCGTGCAGACCTTCATCGGCATCGTCCGCGGCCGCACCGCCAACTCGAGCCGCCGCTGAGCCCTACCGGTCCGCCGCCCGCTGATCCCGTTGAGCGCCGAAGCGGTGACCCGCCGAGCCGGTCCCTACCCTGAACGCATGAGTTTCGTGTCCCCCGGCACCGCGGCCGAGTACGACGTCCGTGCGCGGCAGGGGCTCGAGGCCACCTTCGACACGCCCGCGACGGGCGTCGGTCGAGCCCCGGGTCGGGTCAACCTGATCGGCGAACACACCGACTACAACCGCGGGCTCGTGCTCCCGGTGGCTCTCCCCCATGCCACCTACGCCGCAGCGGCTCGACGCGAGGGCACCCGGTTCCGGATCGCCAGTGCTCAGCAGAGCGAGGTCTGGACGGGCGCGCTCGGCGACGCCGCTCCCGGCCGGGTGACCGGTTGGGCGGCGTACGCCGCGGGCGTGGTGTGGGCGCTCTCGGAGGCGGGCTTCCAGACACCGCCGATGGACGTGTACATCGACACCTCGGTGCCGCTGGGCGCCGGCCTGTCCAGTTCCGCCGCGATCGAGTGCGCGGTGGCGATGGCGGTGCTCGGCGTCACCGACGTCGACCTCGACGACGACGTCCGCCGGCTCGTGGTCGAGGCGACCATCCGCGCCGAGACCGAGGTCGCGGGGGCGCCCACCGGTGGGATGGACCAGACCGTGTCCGTCTTCGCCGCCGAGGGCCAGGCCGTCCTCATCGACTTCGACGACGACTCCCACACCGCGATCCCGTTGCCCGCGGACGATCACGTGCTGCTGGTCACCGACTCGCGGGTCACGCACACGCTGGTCGACGGCGGGTACGCCGCCCGCCGGGCCGACTGCGAGGAGGCCGCCGCCGCGCTGGGCCTGCCGAGCCTCCGGGCGGCGACCGTCGCCGACGTCGAGCAACTGCCCGATGCCAGGATCCGGGCCCGGGCACGGCACATCGTCACCGAACTGGACCGGGTCACCGCGACGGTGGCGGCGCTGGAGCACCAGGACTGGGCGCGGCTCGGCGAACTGTTCGCCGCCTCGCACGCCTCCATGCGCGACGACTTCGAGATCTCGACCCCGGAACTGGACCTGTCGGTGGCGACCGCGGTGGAGGCCGGCGCGGTGGGGGCACGCATGACCGGCGGCGGCTTCGGTGGTTCGTCGGTCGCGATCGTGCCCACCGACCGGGTCGACGGGGTGGCGCGGGCGATCGACGTCGCCTACGCGGCCGCGGGCCACCCCTCCCCGGCCCACCTGCTGGCGACGCCGTCGGGGGGCGCAAACTACCTCGGCTGAGGGCCGGCGCCGATTCGGCTCACAGGTGCGCGCTCACCCAATCGGCGAGGTCGCGCGCGCTGCGGTCGACCGCGGTGTTCCAGTCCAGCGCGGTCTCGTCGGCGCTGTCCGAGACGTGCTTGACCAGCCGGGCCGGCACCCCGGCCTGCTCGCACGCCCAGGCGACGGCGTACCCCTCCATGTCGACCAGGTGCGCCACCTCGGCCAGTCGGATCCGCTCGGTGGTCTCGTGCACGAACTGGTCACCGGTGGCCAGCAGCCAGGGCGTGTCCGCCACGGTGAGCCACTCCCGGGTGTCATGCCCCAGGCCTCGGATCACCTCGGCCGAGATGTCGTGGCTGAGCACCCGGCCGGCCTCGTACACTCCGGAGAGCCCCTCCCGGAGGGCCCCGCATGAGCCGATGTTGATCACCTGGTCGACCTCGGGTGACTGCGCCAGGGCCCGGGCGACGGCGGCCGCGGCAGGCACCTTCCCGATGCCGGTGACGAGCAGCGGGATGTCGGGTGGCAGGTGGGCGGCCTCGACGCGGGTGGCGGAGACGACGAGTGTGGTCACGGGCCGGAGGCTACTTCAGCCCAGCGCGGCTCGGCCCCGGCACCCGGCGACGGAGGATGAGCTCTCTGCCGGCCCCGTAACGCCTCGGCGCTTGGGCCCGAACCCACCGCGCCAGCAACTGCCTTCGCTAGCCGCCCGCATACCTCCAGGAGAGCACCGGGCGCCGCCACCGCTGGTTTCGCGTCCCTGCTGCGCTGCTCGTTTACCTTCTCCTTCCCCCAGGGCCTCCTCCGTTCCGCATCGCGCCGGGTCACCGCCTAGGGTGTCGCTGTGTCCGACGCTCCTGCCCTGAGCCCCCACGGTCCCCTGCCCGAGGACGGCACCGTCCGGCCGATCACCCGCTGGGGGGAGCCGGTGATGCATCGGGAGCAGCAGCGGGTCGAGGTCTTCGACGAGTCTCTACGGGCACTCGCCGCCGACATGGTCGCGACCATGTACGCCGCGGACGGGGTCGGCCTGGCCGCCTGCCAGATCGGCGAGGACGTTGCGATGTTCGTCTTCGACTGCCCCGACGAACGTGGTCAGCGGGTCGTGGGCGTGGTGTGCAACCCCGAACTCACCCTCCCGGAAGGCACCGATCGCCGTCTCGACGAGGACGAGGAGGGGTGCCTCTCCTTCCCCGGCGCGTTCGTCACCTGTGCCCGCCCCGACCGGGCCTCGGTCCGTGGCCAGGGGCTGGACGGCGCCCCCGTCGAGTTCAGCGGCGACGGCCTGCTGGCGCGTTGTCTCCAGCACGAGACCGACCACACCCGGGGCACCGTCTTCGGCGATCGTCTCTCCCAGAAGGCACGCAAGAAGCTGAGCAAGCAGCACGACAAGCTCGCAGCCGACTACCCCCTCGACTGGCCGTCCTGACCGACCTGCTTCCTCCCCTCGGACCCCGTCGAATCGGCCCCCGTGGACGGTCGAGTGGGTCCCCGTGGACGGTCGAGTGGGTCCCCGTGGACGGTCGAGTGGGTCCCCGCAGACGGTCGAGTAGGTCCCCGCAGACGGTCGAGTCGGGCCTCGTCGGTCCCACATCGCCGCTCTCAACAATGCCTATTCACAGGCGGTTGAACTGCGGAAGCGAGGCACCTCGGAATGCTCCAACCTGCCGAGGTATGACATCGTCCAGCACCCTGTTCACCAAGGAACTTCCCGACTTCCCGTTCACGGCCGTCCAGGCACGAGAGTTCGGGCACGACCACTACCGACTTCGACGCCGGCTGCGCGCCGGCCAGGTGCGTCGTCTCCTCAGAGGGGTCTACGCACGGTCCGACATCCCCGATGGGATCGAACTCCGGGCAAGAGCCGCAGCCTTGGTGGTGACTCCCCACCATGTGGTCGTCGACCGCACGGCGGCCTGGCTGCTCGGCATCGATACCTTCGCGCCCGATGAACTCCAGCATCTTCCTCCGATCGAGACCTGTGCGCGTCGCGGTAACGCCCCCACCCGACGGCGAGACCTGCGCGGAGGCTCTCGGGATCTCCTGCCTCGGGACATGATGGTCATCGGCGGGGTCACGGTCACGACCCCGCTGCGCACGTCCCTCGACCTCGCCTGCCACCTCCGTCGCGGGGAGGCTTACGCGGCCCTCAACGACTTCGCTCGTGCGTACGCTGTCACACCAGCCGCACTGGCGGTGGAGATCGGACGCTTCCGCCGACGGCGAGGAGTGATCCAGGCACGAGAGCTCATCTCGTACGTCGACCCGCGGCTCGAATCGCCTCGTGAATCCTGGACGCTCCTCGCGATCATCGACGCGGGCCTCCCTCTGCCCGAACCTCAGTTCTGGGTCGAGATCGACGGCGTGCTGGCCTACCGAGTGGACTTCGCGTATCCGTCCCGGCGTGTCTGCGTGGAGTACGACGGCCGCGAGGCACACGAGTCGACCGAGGCCCAGCGTCTGCATGACCGAGAGCGGCGGGAGAACCTGCGACGCGAGGGATGGCTCGTCATCGTCGTACGGCGCGGGGACTTCTCGGGCGACCGACTCGACGCATGGCTCCGCAAACTGCGCGAAGCGCTCCAGAACCCGTCCTACTCTTCACGGCGATGGTGAGCGACCATCGCTACCGATCGCTCGGCCTCCGCACGCACCGCTCGCCCTACCGCAGCGACGAACGACACCGCCTTCGGGACAGACGACTCAATGTGTCCGCTAGACCCGACTCGACCGTCCGCAAGACCCGACTCGACCGTCCGGGAGGGCCGACTCAACCGTCCGCAAGACCCCACTCAACCGTCCGCAAGACCCAACTCAACGATCCGCAAGGCGCAACTCAACGGCGGGGAGGGTCAGCGGCGGGAGGTGACGTAGCAGGCGACGGCGGTGGCCGCGGCGACATTGAGCGAGTCGATGCCGGCACTCATCGGGATGATGGCCCGCCGATCGGCCGAGGTCTCCCAGCGCGGACTGAGCCCGTGGCCCTCCGAGCCCAGGACCAGGGCGACCCGCTCCACGCCGGCCACCGCGGTCTCGATCTCGGTGGCGTCATCGGCGAGGGTGAGGGCGACCGTGGTGAACCCGGCTGCCGAGAGCATCGGGAGAGCGTCGTACCAGTCCGGGAGGCGGGTCCACGGCAGGGAGAAGACCGCACCCATGGCGACCTTGATGGAGCGTCGGTAGAGCGGGTCGGCACACCGCGGAGCGAGGAGTACGCCGTCGAACCCCAGCGCCGCACCGCTGCGCAGGATCGCGCCCACGTTGGTGTGGTCGACCAGATCCTCCAGCACGAGCACCGATCGGGCACCGGCGAGCACGTCCTCGACCGTCGGAAGCGGCCGGCGCGAGAGGGAGGCCAGAGCGCCGCGGTGGACGTGGAAGCCGGTGACTCGTTCGGCCAACTGCTCCGACATCACGTAGCAGGGCGCCTCGGAACCGTCGAGCAGGTCGGCCAGACCGTCCAGCCACTTCGGCGCCATCAGGAAGGAGCGTGCCTCGAACCCGGCCTCCACCGCCCGACGGACGACCTTCTCCCCCTCGGCGAGGAAGAGCCCGTGCTCCGACTCCAGGTGCTTGCGCAGTTCGACGTCACGCAGGTCTCGGTAGTCGGCCAGACGGGGGTCGTCCGGGTCGGTGATCTCGATGAACTCGGCCACGTCAGTCCGAGAACGCGTCCGGGTGGGCGACGCGGACCACCTCGCCGACGACGATGATCGCCGGGGGCCGGACCGCGTGTGCGGTGAGCTGCTCGGCCAGGGTGCCGAGGGTGGCCAGCACGGTGCGCTGGGTCGGCATGGTGCCGTCGCAGATGACAGCGACAGGGGTGGTCGCCGCTCGTCCTCCGGCCACCAGCGCCTCGGCGATGGCGGGCGCGTTCTGGACGGCCATCATGAGGACCACCGTGCCGTGCAGTCGTGCGACGGCCGACCAGTCGGTCAGCGACTCCGGGTGCCCCGGCGGCAGATGGCCCGAGATCACCGTGAAATCGTGCGCGACGCCGCGGTGGGTGACGGGGATACCCGCGACGCCGGGCACCGTCACCGGGGAGGTCAGCCCCGGGATGACGGTCACCGGCACACCGGCCTCGCGACAGGCGATGACCTCCTCGTAGCCACGACCGAAGACGAAGTTGTCCCCGCCCTTGAAGCGCACCACGCACTGCCCGGCCTTGGCCCGCTCGACGATGATCCGGTTGATCTCCTCCTGCTGGGCGGAGCGTCCCCGCGGCAGCTTGGCCACGTCGATCAGTTCCACGTCGGCAGGCAGTTCGTCCAGGATCTCGCGGGGCGCCAGCCGGTCGGCCACCACCACATCGGCCTCCATGACCGCCTTGCGCCCGGCCACCGACATCAGGTCCGGCTCCCCGGGCCCGCCGCCGACGAGAACGACGCCCGGCGTACGCTCCCGGTCCTCCCTGCTGAGGATCACGCCCTCGCGCAGCGCCTCCAGGATCGAGTCCCGGACCGCAGCCGAGCGGCGCGGCTCGCGGTTGCCGAGCACGGCGACGGTGATGCCGGCGTGCCGCCCCACGGCGGGGGTCCACGCCGAGGCGTCGCGGGCGTCATCGGCGCGAACGCAGAAGACCCGACGCGCCTCCGCGGCCAGATGCACCGCCTCGTTGACCTCGGGGGTGGCCGTGGTCGCGATGACGTACCAGGCACCATCGAGGTCGGTGGGGTCGAACTCCTTCTCGTGCCAGTTGATCTCGCCCGCCCCGACCAGGCCCTCCAGTGCGGGGGTGATCTCGGGTGAGACGACGTGGACCTCGGCGCCGACGGCGATCAGGCCGGGCACGCGCCGCTGGGCGACGTGTCCGCCCCCGATGACGACGGTGCGGCGGCCGGCGAGACGGAGGCCGGCGGGGTACGGCGGGAAGTCGCTCACCCCCACATTGTGTCGTGCCGGGTTCGCGGACCGGCACTCAGGTCATCGCCTGGACAACCGGGGATCGGGACCGGATGTGAGTGGGTCCACTGGCCAGATAGGTTCGGGGCGAACGACCGATCATCAATTAGGAGTGAGATGTCCCTCGAGCGTCCGGTCCACCCCGACCCGTACGAACTGCTGCCGCAGGTTCCCTCCCTGCGCGTGACCAGCACCGAACTCACCGACGGCCAGCCCCTCGGCGAGGCCCAGGTCTACGCCGGTGCCAATACCTCGCCCCAGATCTCCTGGGAGCCGGGCCCCGAGGGCACCAAGAGCTACACGGTGACCTGCTTCGACCCGGACGCACCGATCGTGTGCGGGTTCTGGCACTGGCTGGCCGTCGACATCCCGGCCCACATCACCTCGCTGGACGCCGGCGCCGGCGTGCTCGGCGACGCCGGGCTGCCCGAGGGCGCCTTCCATGTCCGCAACGACTTCGGCACCCGCGACTTCGGTGGTGCCGCGCCGCCGAAGAACGACATGGTGCACCGCTACTACTTCGCGGTCCACGCGGTCACCGAGGAGAAGCTCGGGGTCGACGCCGACACCACGCCGGCGTTCGTCAACTTCAACCTGACCTTCAAGACGGCCGCCCGAGGGCTGCTCATCGCCACCGTCGACGCCTGATCCACCGACGGCCCTGGACCGGTTGGTCCGGGGCCGTGGTCGGTTCACACCCGGTCGAAAGCGGTGGGCCGCCCGCCGTGCTCCTCGATGAGCGATGTGCGGGCCCGGCGACGGAAACGCAGGATCTGGGTCAGGCCGATGGCCCACAGGATGTACTGGAAGGACATCGCCCAGGTGAAGGCGGAGGCGGCGTAGTCCGTACCCGCCGGGCTGCGCCAGTCCAGGATCCAGCCGATCGCCAGCACGGTGAGGAGCGCGGCGATGAAGCCGCCCTGGTTGACCAGCCCCGAGGCACTGCCCTGCCGCTCCGGCGGGTTGGAGGTGCGCGCCACGTCGAAGCCGATCATCGAGGCCGGGCCGCCGACCCCGAGCGCCACCATCAGCACGACCAGCGTCCACACCGGGGCCTCCCCCGGCCAGCACAGCACCAGCGTCCAAGCCGCCACGACGCCCAGGCAGGCGCCCAGGGCGATGGTGGAACGCTGCCACGGGTAGCGACCGATGCTCCAGCCGATCGCCGGGCCCGAGCACATCGCCACGACCACGAACAGGGTGAGCAGCGTTCCGGCCGCCTCCTCCGAGAGGCCCTCCGAGCGCACCATGAACGGCAGCCCCCACAGCAGCGAGATCGCATGCGTGCTGAAGCAGGTGGTGAAGTGGATCCAGAAGCCCAGCCGGGTGCCGGGGTGACCCCACGACGCGCCCAGGCTGCGGCGTACGGACCGCAGGTTCATCGGTGCTCCCCGCAGGTGCTTGCCCTCCGGTGAGTCGTGCAACAGCAGGGCCAGGAGCAGGGCGACCAACGGTCCCAGCAGGGCCGCGGTGAGGTACGTCGAGGTCCAGCCCCAGTGCCGCAGCGCCAGGGTCACGGGTACGGCGGCCACGATCGCCCCACCCTGCCCGATGGTCCCGGTCAGCGTCGTGACCAGCGGGACCTGCCGGCCCGGGAACCAGGCGGCGACCAGCCGGATGACACAGATGAAGGTCATCGCGTCGCCCACCCCGACGAAGAACCTCGCGATCAGGGCCTGCGGATAGCTCTCCGCGAAGGCGAACCCGGCTTGGGCCGCGCTGCACACGAGCACGCCGCCCAACAGGATGCTGCGTGAGCCGAACCGGTCGATCAGCAGACCCACCGGCACCTGCATCGCGGCGTAGACCAGCAACTGCAGCATCGTGAAGGTCGCCAGCCCCGAGGCGGAGAGCCCGAACCGGTCAGTGGCCTCCAACCCCGCCACCGAGAGCGAGGAACGGTGGAAGATGGCGAGGAAGTAGGCCGCCAGGCCCACGCCCCACACGATCCAGGCCCGTCGTTCTGCTCGCTCGGGCGTAGATGTCACTGCCCGGACTTTACTCTGGGCCCGCTGTCGGACCGGCATCCTTCCATGGGTCGGTCATCGCCCTCCCGGGGGCCGGTCACCGCGAAGGGGAGGTCAGTCGAGGCAGAACTCGTTGCCCTCCGGGTCCTGCATCACGATCCAGCCCGCACTCATCGGAGGCGCCGGCTCGAAGCGGGAGACCCGGGTGGCCCCGAGCGCGGCCAGGCGCTCGGCCTCCGCCTCCAGGGCGCTCATCCTCTCCTCTCCCTCCAGGCCCGGCGCGGCCCGGACGTCGAGATGGACACGGTTCTTCACCGTCCTGGCCTCGGGAACCCGCTGGAAGAAGATCCGCGGCCCGGCACCGTCGGGGTCGACACAGGCGGACGCGGCGTTGCGCTGCTCCGCCGGAAGGGATGCCGAGAACTCATCCCACGAGGCGAAGCCCGGTGGCGGAGGTGGGAGCACGTAGCCGAGCACCTCGTTCCAGAACTGGGAGAGGCCGCGCGGATCGGCGCAGTCGAAGGTGATCTGGACCTCGCGGATCGTCGTCATGACCTCACGCTAGGCCCCCGGCCGGACAGGTGCTGTCCGCTGCCCTCACTGCCGCTCGCTTGGTCGCCGGCGCTCGCTCCGCTCGCGCAGCTCCTCGCTCGTCGGAAACACCAGAGCTCGTTCCTCGCTCGGCGCTGCCGCTCACTTGGTCGCTTCCATCATCTGGCGGAGCTCCTTCTTCAGATCGCCGATCTCGTCCCGCAGGCGGGCGGCGACCTCGAACTGGAGCTCGGCGGCGGCACCCTTCATCTGCTCGGTGAGTTCCTGGATCAGCTGGGCGAGGTCGGTGCTGGGCAGCCCGACCAGCCCGTGCTCGCGAGCCTCCGCCGCGGCATCGCCCAGCACCGGGGTCGGCGCGACCTTGCCGCCCTTGCCCGCGGCCGGCTTGACGCCCCCGGCGCGCCCCTTCTCCCCCACATCGGCCCAGGTCTGCAGCAGCGCCTGGGTGTTCTCGTCCTCGCGGGCCAACATCTCGGTGATGTCCGCGATCTTCTTGCGCAGCGGTTGCGGGTCGACCCCGTGCTCGGTGTTGTAGGCGACCTGGAGCGCGCGGCGGCGGTTGGTCTCGTCGATGGCCGCCTCCATCGAGGGTGTGATCCGGTCGGCGTACATGTGCACCTGCCCGGAGACGTTTCGCGCGGCCCGGCCGATCGTCTGGATCAGCGACTTGTCCGAGCGCAGGAAGCCCTCCTTGTCGGCGTCCAGGATGCTCACCAGCGAGACCTCCGGCAGGTCGAGCCCCTCCCGCAGCAGGTTGATGCCGACCAGGACGTCGTACTCGCCCATCCGGAGCTCGCGGAGCAGGTCGATCCGCTTGAGCGTGTCGACCTCCGAGTGCAGATAGCGGGTGCGGATGCCGGCATCGAGGAGGTAGTCGGTGAGGTCCTCCGACATCTTCTTGGTGAGCGTGGTGACCAGCACGCGCTCGTTCTTGGTCACCCGCTCCTTGATCTCGTGGATGAGGTCGTCGATCTGACCCTTGGTCGGCTTCACCACCACCTCGGGGTCGATCAGCCCGGTGGGTCGGATGATCTGCTCCACGACGTCCGGCCGGCCGTCGGCACCGGTCACCTTGTCGAGCTCGTAGTCACCCGGAGTGGCCGAGAGGTAGATGGTCTGGCCGATCCGCTCCAGGAACTCCTCCCAGCGCAGCGGCCGGTTGTCCATCGCGCTGGGCAGTCGGAACCCGTGCTCGACGAGGTTGCGTTTGCGGGACATGTCGCCCTCGTACATGCCGCCGATCTGCGGTACGGCGACGTGGGACTCGTCCACGACCAGGACGAAATCCTCGGGGAAGTAGTCGATCAGACAGTTGGGGGCGCTGCCCCGCTCGCGGCCGTCGATGTGCATCGAGTAGTTCTCGATGCCCGAACAGGATCCGATCTGGCGCATCATCTCGATGTCGTAGGTGGTGCGCATGCGCAGGCGTTGGGCCTCCAGCATCTTGCCCTGCTTCTCGAAGGCGCTCAGCTGTTGGTCGAGCTCGGACTCGATGCCGTTGATCGCCCGCTCCATCCGCTCCGGACCGGCGACGTAGTGGCTCGCGGGGAAGATGTAGAGCTCGGAGTCCTCGGTCAGCACCTCGCCAGTCACGGCGTGCAGGGTCATCAGACGCTCGATCTCGTCGCCGAAGAACTCCACCCGCACCGCGTGCTCCTCGTAGACCGGGAAGATCTCCAGGGTGTCGCCCCGGACCCGGAAGGTGCCCCGGGTGAAGGACAGGTCGTTGCGGGTGTACTGGATCTCCACCAGTCGGCGCAGGACGGAGTCGCGGTCGTGCTCCTCGCCGACCCGCAGCCGCAGCATCCGGTCGACGTACTCCTGCGGTGTGCCGAGGCCGTAGATGCACGACACCGTGGACACCACGATCACGTCGCGCCTGGTCAGCAGGCTGTTGGTCGCCGAGTGCCGGAGCCGCTCCACCTCCTCGTTGATCGAGGAGTCCTTCTCGATGTAGGTGTCGGTCTGCGGGACGTACGCCTCGGGCTGGTAGTAGTCGTAGTAGCTGACGAAGTACTCCACGGCGTTGCGGGGGAAGAGCTGCCGCAACTCGTTGGCGAACTGGGCGGCCAGGGTCTTGTTGGGCTGGAGCACCAGCACCGGACGCTGCACCTGCTCGGCCACCCAGGCGACCGTCGCGGTCTTGCCGGTGCCGGTGGCACCGAGCAGGACGACGTCCTCGACGCCGCCCTCGATCCGCCGGCTGATCTCCGCGATCGCGGCGGGCTGGTCACCGGAGGGTGAATAGTCGGAGACGACCGTGAAGGGGGCCACGCGGCGCTCGAGATCGGTGACGGGACGCATGGGTCCGAGCCTACGGGGCCACGCCGACACGAGCGGACAGCTACGGTCCGCAAGGTGACGCCGACGCTACGGCGCGGCGGGAACGTCGGCCGCTAGATTGGCCGCGTGACCCGATTCCGCCCGCCCGTCGCCCGGCTCTGGCTCTGGCTGCGCCGGGCACTGCTCGTGTTCTTCGGGGTCCCGGCGCTGCTCGCCGTCGTGATGAGCGTGGTGGATTCATACCGCCGCCGCGGCAAGCGCTCCCGTCCGTTCCCCACCATGCAACCGACCAGCGCGCGCGTCGGCCACGGCGAGATCACGACGTACAGCTTCGGTGCCGATCTGTACGACGACATGATCGCCTCGATCGAGAGCGCCGAGCGGCTGGTCCTCTTCGAGACCTACATCTGGAAGGGCGACGAGATCGGCGAGCGGTTCAAGCAAGCCCTCACCGACGCCGCCGCCCGGGGGGTCGAGGTACACATCATCTACGACGCCTTCGCGAACCTGGTGGTCTCGCCGCGCTTCCTCCGGTTCCCCGACACCGTCAAGGTGCTCCGCTTCCCGGTCTACGGCGCCGGCTGGCGGTTCTTCGACCTCAGTCGGTACGGCCGCGACCATCGCAAGATCCTGGTCGTCGACGACAAGGTCGGGTACGTCGGCGGGTACAACATCGGCTCGGCCTACGCCACCGAGTGGCGCGACACGCATGTGCGCATCACCGGTCCCGGCGTGTGGGATCTCAAGCGGGCCTTCGCGGACTTCTGGAACCTGCACCGCCGTCGGCTGCTGGGCCCCAGCCGGCGACCGCTCCTGCTCGGCACCTCCGAGATCAGGTGGGAGACCGCGGTGCGATTCCATCGCAATGTGCCGAGGCTGTGGATGTTCCCGATCCGCGGGATGTACCTCGAAGCCATCCACCGCGCGGCACGCAACGTCTGGATGACGCACGCCTACTTCCTGCCCGACCAGGACTTCGTCGACGCGCTCGTGCTGGCGGCCCGCCGCGGGGTCGACGTCCGGATCCTGCTGCCGCTGAAGTCCAACCACATCGTGGCCGACTGGCTCTCCCGCGGCTACTTCACCCAGCTGCTGGAGGCCGGGGTCCGGATCATGCGCTACAAGGACGCGATGGTGCATGCCAAGACAGCCACCGTCGACGGGCTCTGGACCACCGTGGGCACCGCCAACATCGACCGGATGAGCCTCACCGGCAACTACGAGATCAACGTGGAGGTCATCGACGCCGGCCTCGCGACGGTGATGGAGGAGCTCTTCGAGCTCGACCAGAGCAACTCACTCGAGCTCACCGCCCACGAATGGGAGGCGCGCGACCTGCACCGCAAGTTCACCGAGCTGGTCCTCACCCCGCTGCGTCCCTTCCTGTGATCGGGATCATCGGCCGGGCAGGTGGGTGCGCGGAGCCATCCGCGGCCCACGTCGGGGGCGGTGGCCGGAAGCGGCGTACACCAGCGCAACCACGCGCGCGCGGTGCGGTCTGAAGGGTTCGAGGAACTCACGCAGTCGCTCGTCGTCCCACGGTTCGCCGGTGAGCGCCCATCCGATGTCCTTCGCCACGTGGTAGTCGCCGAAGGAGACCGCGTCGGGGTCCCCGTGGGCACGCGCGCGCACCTCGGCCGCGGTCCATTCGCCGATCCCGGGCAGGCTGGTCAGCCGGCGTTCGACCTCGTCGCCGGGAAGGCCCAGGGTGCGTTCCAGGCTCGGCGCGACCCGGGCCGCGGTCACGACGGCCCGGGAGCGGGCGGGGTCGACCGGCAGTCTCAGCCAGGCCCAACTGGGGATCGCACGCAACGATTCCGGGGACGGCGGCAGCCACAGGTCCTCACGCGGGCCCGGGGCGCGCTCGCCGAACCGGGTCACCAGTCGGCGGTAGCCCGCGAAGGCCTCCTGCCCGGTCACCTTCTGCTCCACGATCGCCGGCACCAGGGCCTCCATCACCAGGCCGGTCGCACCGATCAGGGGTACGCCGTGGCGCCGGACCGCCTCGCGCAGGAACGGATGCTCGGGCGCGAAGCCGTCGGGCTCGTCGTCCTGCCCCAACAGCCTCGGCATCGCGTCCAGCGCCCACTGGGCGCCCTCCCCCCAGGCCGTGACCCGCACCGTGTCGCCGTCCTGACTGGCGCTCCACGCGGCGACGCCGTCGGGGGTCCGGACCGCGCGCCAGTGCTCGACGCCTGCACCCGCCCCCTCGATCCGGTACGTCGGGTCGCCGCTGCCCCGCCGCAGGGGGCCCAGCATCGCGGCGAGCCGCACCGGTCGGTGCAGTTCGATGCTGCGTGTCGTGCCTCCCCGCTCCATCCCCACGAATCTAGGCCGTCCCGCCAACAGCCGCCCGTCCGGGCCTCGCCGGCCGGTGCAACGGTCGGGGACTGTCCGTGGTCGGGTGTTGACTGTTCCCATGCTGCTCGCCGACCTCGTGGAGACCCATGCCGCGGTGGCCGCCACCCGGTCGCGCAAGGCCAAGTCGGCCGCCCTGGCCGACCGGTTGTCGGCCGCCGATGCCGACGACCTCGCCATCGTGGTTGCCTATCTCGGCGGCACCCTGCTGCAACGACGTACCGGACTCGGCTGGCGCGGCCTGACCGAGCTGCCCGAGCCCGCCGAGGTGCCGACGCTCCAGGTGCGCGAGGTGCATGGGGCCTTCCAGCTGATCTCCGAACTCTCCGGCGCCGGGTCGCAGGGCCGGCGCAGGGCTGCGGTGGACCAGCTCTTCGGCCGGGCCACCGCAGCCGAGCAGGGGTTCCTGAGCGGCCTGGTCACCGGGGAACTCCGCCAGGGCGCGTTGGACTCGCTGGTCCAGGAGGGCCTGGCCCAGGCGGCCGCCGTACCACTCGTCGCGGTCCGGCGGGCGGCCATGATGGCCGGGTCCACCGTGGCGATCGCGGCAGCAGCCTTCGCCGGATCCGAGGCCCTGGCCGAGTTCCGGTTGGAGGTCGGTCGGCCCGTGCTCCCGATGCTGGCCTCGAGTGCGGCCTCCGTGACGGAGGCGCTGGCCAAGGTGGCCGACCCCGGTGGGGCTGCGGTCGACACCAAGCTCGACGGCATCCGCATCCAGGTCCATCGGGACGGCGAGGAGGTGCGGATCGCGACCCGGACCCTCGACGACATCACCGCCCGGCTCCCCGAGGTGGCCGACCTCGTCCGCGAGCTCCCCACCACCCGGTTGGTCCTCGACGGTGAGGCGATGCTGCTCGGGGAGGACGACCGACCACGCGCCTTCCAGGAGACCGCCTCACGGACGGCGACCCATGGCGAGGGCGAGGAGGTGCGGGCCTTCTTCTTCGATCTGCTCCACCTCGACGGCAGCGACCTCGTCGACCGTCCCCTGGCCGACAGACTCGCCGCGCTCGACGCCTTGGTCCCCGAGCGGCATCGCGTCGCCCGGCTCATCACCGATGACCCGGAGGCGGCCGAGACCTTCGCCCACGACGCCGTCTCGGCCGGCTACGAAGGCGTCGTGGTCAAGCACCTCGCCGCGCCGTACGCCGCCGGCCGCCGCGGGGCCGCCTGGATCAAGGTCAAGCCGGTCCACACCCTCGACCTGGTCGTCCTGGCCGTCGAATGGGGCTCGGGGCGCCGCCGGGGCTGGCTCTCCAACATCCACCTCGGTGCCCGCGACCCCGACACGGGCGACTTCGTGATGCTGGGCAAGACGTTCAAGGGGATGACCGACCAGATGCTCGCCTGGCAGACCGAGCGTTTCCTCGAGCTCGAGACCGGGCGCGACGGGCACGTCGTCCACGTGCGGCCCGAGCAGGTGGTCGAGATCGCCTTCGACGGCCTCCAGCGCTCCACCCGCTACCCCGGCGGTCTCGCGCTCAGGTTCGCGCGGGTCGTCCGCTACCGCGACGACAAGCGTGCCGAGGACGCCGACACGATCGGCGCCGTTCGGGCCCTGGAGGGGTGACCACCCCGGGCCGCGGAGCCCCGGCAGGTGCCCTCGCGTGCCCCGCGCGGGCGAGCGACCTCCCGGCACGGGCCCTTCTGGTGCGCGGGCGGGGGTCAGCCGCGAGGCGGGCGGATGATCCCTTCCTGCGCCGCGGTGGCCACGAGGGTGCCGTCGTGGGCGAAGACCCGGCCGAGGGAGAGCCCGCGTCCGCCCTGCGCGGAGGGTGACTCCTGGTCGTAGAGCCACCACTGGTCCGCGCGGAAGGGGCGGTGGAACCACAGGGTGTGGTCGAGCGAGGCCATCTGGACCCGCGAGGTGTCGAGCGAGTGAGCCGCCATCGACGCGCTGAGCAGGGTGATGTCACTGGCCCAGGTGAAGGCCGCGAGGTGGACCAGCGGATCCTCGGGCAGAGGGGCGGCGATCCGGAGCCACATCCGCTGCTGAGCCGGACGGGTCGGGTCGGGGGTGAGGCCGCGCTGGGAGTTGCCCACCGCGCGCATCTCGACCGCGCCCCACTCGCGGGCCAGGGCGGCGCCCTCCGCGCCGCCCATCGAGGCCATCAGCGCGATCATGTCGAGGCCCTTCTCGGGCGGCCGGACCGAAGGCATGGCGTCCTGGTGCTCGTAGCCCTCCTCGTGGCGCTGGAAGTTCGCGGTGAGGTAGTAGATCGCTCGGCCGTGCTGGCGAGCGACCACGCGGCGGGTCAGGAACGAGCGGCCGTCTCGGATCCGCTCGACGTCGTAGATGATCGGAGCGTCCGAGTCGCCCGGCAGCAGGAAGTACGAGTGCATGGAGTGCACGGTGAACTGCTCCTCGACCGAGCGCACTCCCGCGATGAGGGCCTGTGCGGCCACGTGTCCGCCGAAGGCCCGACCGCGGTCGTTCGGTGCGGGCGCACCGCGGAAGAGGTCGAGGTCGAGCTGCTCGAGATCGAGGGTGGCGACCAGCCGCTGCACGGCCTCGGCCGCGCCCGCGGAAGTGCTCACCGGTCCTCGCCCTCGGGGCCGCCGCGGCCCTCGGGACCTTCGGGCCCCTCGGGTCCCTCCAGCCCCGCCAAGAAGCGTTCGAACTCTCGCCCGAGCTCCTCGCCCGTCGGCAGCGGCTGGTCCTGTGCCAGCAGGCTCGACCCGGACTCCTCGGCCCGCTGGAACGCGTCGTACTGCCGTTCGAGGGCGGCCACCACGTCTCCGACCTCGTGGTTGTCACGGAGGTACTGCTCGATCTCCTGCTCGCGTTGCTGCGCCTCGGCATGCAGGTCGGCCAGGTCGATGGTGAGGCGCGCTGAGATCTCGGCCTGCTCCAGCAGCCCGGCCGCCGCGGCAGGGTAGTCGAGCTGGGCCAGGTAGTGCGGCACGTGGGCGACGTACCCCATCGCGTCGTGCTGCCACTCGCCGAGGCGGATCTCGAGCAGGCCCTGAGCGCTCGAGGGCACCCGGATCTCGCCGTTCCACGGGGACTCCCGCGTGATCAGGTCGGGGTTGTTGGCGTGCTGGGTGAGGGTCATCGGACGGGTGTGCGGCACCGCCATCGGCACCGAACTCAATCCGATCACCCGGTCCACGTCGAAGCGCTCCACCACATCGCGCACGGCGTGGGTGAAGGCCTCCCACCGGGTGTCCGGCTCGGGTCCGCTGAGGAGGAGGTACGGCGTGCCACCGAGGTCCCGCAGCACCCGCACGATCAGCCGCGGCGCGTCGTAGGACTCGTAGTGGTCGCGGACGAAGGACACCGGAGGACGACGGGCGCGGTAGTCGTGGAACTGGTCGACGTCGAAGGTCGCCACCACCGGGGCCTGGCCCGCGGCCTGGGCGAGCAGGTGGCGTACGGCGTGCTCCCCCGCCTTGCCCGCGTCGAGGAATCCATCCAGCACCACCAGCATCGACAGCGGCCCGTCGTGGTCGGCGAGCTCGGGGACCTCGTCGACGATGTGGACCAGGCGCGACTGGGGCACAGGGTTCTTCCTCTCCGGATGGTCCGCCTGGGGCTCAGGCGGCAGGGCGGGACGGCGTCTCCAGGGTCTGCGGTTCCACATGGCGCAGGCCCAGCGTCCACGACCTCCACGATATTCCCCCGTCCTGAGCCGACGCGGCCTGACCCCGTCGGGGCCGACGTGAGTGGGCGCACACGCTCTTCACATCGCATCTCTTGTTACCCCCTAGTAACGTTACTGGCGGGCAACCGCCCATCCGTCGTCCACGCTCCAGGAGATCCGGTGACCCGACAGCTGCGAGAGGTCGTCTTCGTCGACGGCGTACGCACCCCCTTCGGCAAGGCGAAGGGCCAGTACGCCGAGACGCGGGCCGACGACCTCGTCATCAAGTGCATCCGCGACCTGCTCCGTCGCAACCCCGACCTTCCGCCCGAGCGGATCGACGAGGTCGCCATCGCCGCGACCACCCAGATCGGTGACCAGGGCCTCACGCTGGGCCGTACCGCCGGGCTGCTCTCCGGCCTGCCCGCGAGTGTGCCCGGCTTCGCCATCGACCGGATGTGCGCCGGGGCGATGACCGCCGTGACCACCACTGCCGGCGGGATCGCCTTCGGCTCCTACGACGTCGTCATCGCCGGCGGGGTCGAGCACATGGGCCGGCACCCGATGGGCGAGGGCGTGGACCCCAACCCGCGCATCGTCGCCGAGCGGATCGTCGACCCCGACGCCCTGGTGATGGGGAACACCGCGGAGAACGTGCACGACCGCTACCCCGCCATCACCAAGGAGCGCTGCGACGCGCTCGCGGTGCGCTCCCAGCAACGCGCGGCTGCGGCGTACGAGGCCGGCATCATCCAGCCCGACCTGGTCCCCGTCGCGACCCGATCGGCGCAGGAGGGCTGGGGGCTGGCCACCGTCGACGAGCCGATGCGTCCCGGGACGACGGTCGAGCAGCTCGCCGGCCTCAAGACGCCGTTCCGGCCGCACGGCCGCGTCACGGCCGGCAACGCCGCCGGCATCAACGACGGTGCGACCGCCTGCCTGCTCGCCGACGAGGAGACCGCCCGCGAGCTCGGCCTCCCGGTCCGGATGCGGATGGTCGGGTTCGCCTTCGCCGGGGTCGAGCCCGAGGTGATGGCCGTCGGCCCGATCCCCGCCACGGAGAAGGCGCTGGCCAAGGCGGGACTGTCCATCGAGGACATCGATGCCTTCGAGATCAATGAGGCCTTCGCCGTCCAGGTGCTCGCCTTCCTCGACCACTTCGGCCTCGCCGAGGACGACGAACGGGTCAACCCGTACGGCGGCGCGATCGCCTTCGGCCACCCCCTCGCCTCCTCCGGCGTCCGATTGATGACCCAGCTCGCCCGACAGTTCGAGGCGCGCCCAGAGGCCCGCTACGGCCTGACCAGCATGTGCATCGGCCTGGGCATGGGCGGCACCGTGATCTGGGAGAACCCGCACTGGTCCGCGCACCAGGAGCAGGGCGAGGCCGCCATCATCGATTCCGCCGGAAAGGTGGCCTGACCATGACCGAACTCAGCACCCTGATCGAGAGGGCCACCGCGCTCGCGTCCGAGGACGAGGTCGTCACCACCGCCCGTCTGCGCAAGGTCGCCCTTCCCGCCGGCGCCGGTGTGATGGGCCTGATCACCCTCGACAACGGCCTGGACCACACCCGCCCGAACACGTTCGGCCCGCGTGGCCTGATCTCGCTCGACGCCGCCATCGACGCCGCCCTGGCCGACGACGAGATCGTCGCCCTCGGCGTGACCGGCAAGCCGTTCATCCTCGCCGCCGGCGCCGACCTGACCACGCTCGCCGCGGCCGGGCCGGACGGCGTACGGGTCATCGCGGAACTGGGCCACGCCGTCTTCCGCAGGCTGATCGACGGCGGCAAGCCGTCCTTCGGCTTCATCAACGGGCTCGCCCTCGGTGGCGGCCTCGAGGTGGCGCTGCACTGCACCTACCGGACGATCCTGGACACCGCGGCGGCGGTCGGCCTGCCCGAGGTCATGCTCGGCCTGGTGCCGGGCTGGGGCGGAAGCCACCTGCTGCCCAACCTGATCGGTCCCGAGCGGGCCACCACCGTCTTCATCGAGAACCCCCTCAACAACGGCCGCACCCTCACCGGCGCGCAGGCGTTCGGGCTCGGCATCGCCGACGCGATGTTCACCGGCGCCGACTTCCTGGAACGCTCGCTCTCCTGGGCCGGCGATGTCCTGACCGGCACGATCACGGTGGAGCGCACCGAGATCGACCGGGGCGAGGCCTGGGACGCCGCCGTACGCCGCGCCGAGGGCGTGGTCGCGGGCAGGACCGGCGGCGCCTCCCCCGCCGGCGTGCGGGCCGTGGACCTGCTCGCCGGCGCCCGCGCCGCGAGCCGCGACGAGGGCTTCGCAGCCGAGGACGACGCCCTCGAGGCGATGTCGCGTACGCCGGAACTGCTGGCCAGCCTGTACTCCTTCGACCTGGTGCAGAAGCGGGCCAAGCGGCCCGCGGGTGCACCGGACCGGGCGCTGGCACGCAAGGTCACCAAGGTCGGGATCGTCGGCGCGGGCCTGATGGCCTCCCAGATGGCCCTGCTGTTCGTGCAGCGGCTCAAGGTGCCGGTGGTGCTCACCGACCTCGACCAGTCGCGGGCGGACAAGGGTGTCGCCTACGTCCACGCCGAGCTCGACAAGCGCCTCGCTGCCGGCAAGGCATCCCCCGATGCGACCAACCGGCTCAAGGCCCTGGTCAGCGGCACCGTCGACCAGGCCAGTGCCTTCGCGGACGCCGACTTCGTGATCGAGGCGGTCTTCGAGGAACTGTCGGTCAAGCGACAGGTCTTCGCAGCTGTGGAGAAGGTGGTCTCGCCCGAGACGATCCTCGCCACCAACACCTCCTCGCTCTCCATCACCGAGATGGCGGCCGACCTCGATCACCCCGAGCGGCTGGTGGGATTCCACTTCTTCAATCCGGTGGCGGTGATGCCGCTGCTGGAGATCATCCGCGGCAAGGAGACCGACGAGGCCACCCTGGCGACCGCGTTCGCGACCGGCAAGGCGCTGAAGAAGACCGCCGTCCTGGTCAAGGACAGCCCCTCCTTCATCGTCAACCGCCTGCTCGGCCGGTTCATGGGAGAGGTGGCCAGGATCGCGGACGACGGCACGCCCATCGAGGTCGTCGACCGCGCCTTCGCCGGCGTGACGCCGATGCCGCCCTATCTGCTCATCGCCCTGGTCGGCCCGGCGATCGCGCTGCACAACGGGGAGACGCTGCACGCGGCCTTCCCGGAGCGGTTCCACGTCTCGGCCAACCTCCGAGCGGTGGTCGAGGCCGGGAAGCCGGGCTTCTACGCGCCCGGGACCTTCGAGGTGGACCCCGCCGTCGCCGAGCTCATGACCATCGGCACCACGGTGCTCGACGAGACGCAGGTCCGCCGCCGTACGCTCGAGGCGCTGGCCGACGAGACCTCCCGGATGCTCGAGGAGGGAGTCGCCTCCGCCCCCGAGGACATCGACCTCGCGATGATCACCGGTGCCGGCTTCTGCTTCTGGAACGGCGGCCTCACGATGCTGCTGGACAGGGAGGGCATCTCGACCGCTGTGCTCGGTCGAACCTTCCACTGAGCGGTCACGTCGACGGGCCCGGCACACGTCTGCCGGGCCCGTCGGGGCGCGTGCTCAGCCGCGGCCGCCGTCCGCCGCACTCCACAGCCGTGCCACCTGCTCGGCGGTGCGCTCGAGATTCTGCTCCACTCCGCTGACCGCCTCCGCCAGCGTCCCGGGGCCGGGTACGACGGAGAGGACGGCCGTCATGCCGGCCTCGACGGCCGGTCTGGACCCCTCCGCGACCGACCCGGCGAGCGCGATCACGGGCACGCCGAAGTGCTGTGCCCTGCGGAGCACACCGACGGGGGCCTTCCCACCCATGGACTGGACGTCGAGGGCACCCTCTCCGGTCAGCACGAGATCGGCGTCCCGCAGCACGGCATCAAGCCCGACCGCGTCGGCCACCAGATCGAACCCGCCGGTCAGCCGAGCTCCGAGGAAGACCAGAGCACCGAAACCGAGGCCACCGGCCGCGCCGGCGCCGGGCCGGTCGCGATGGTCCTCCCCGTGCTCGGCGAGGGTCTCCCCCAGCCGACGCAGTCCGAGGTCGAGGATCTCCACGGTCGGTCCGTCCGCGCCCTTCTGGGGCCCGAACACAGCAGCCGCTCCGCTCGGACCGCTCAGCGGGTTGTCGACGTCGCACGCCGCGAGCACCTCGCACCCCCTCAGCCGCTCGTCGAGACCGCTCAGGTCGATCGTCCGGAGTCCGGCCAGCGCGGCACCTCCGCGATCGAGTTCTGCCCCCGAGTGGTCGGTGAAACTGGCGCCGAGCGCCTGCGCCATCCCGACCCCACCGTCGGTGGTGGCGCTGCCGCCGAGGGTGAGCACGATCCTCCTCGCGCCCCGTTCCAGGGCGGCCCGGACCAACTGTCCGACGCCGTAGGTCGACGCCCGACCTGCGCTCCGCGGAGTGGGGTCCACCAGGTCCAGCCCGGCCGCCGCCGCCATCTCGATCACTGCCGTCGGCGGTCCGTCGTCGCCGAGATGCGGGAGTAGTCCGTAGTGAGCGGGCAGCGGCTCCCCCAGCGGGCCATCGACCTGCTCGGTCACCATGGTCCCGTCCAGAGCCGCGACGAGCGCAGCGGCGGTGCCCTCGCCCCCGTCCGCCAACGGCAGTTCGGTGATCCGCCACTGCGGGGCTCCCCTGCGCCAGCCGCGAGCCAGGGCTGCGGCGACGTCGGGGCTGGAGCAGCTGCCCTTGAAGGAATCGGGGGCGATGACGAGATGCCTGGTCATGCCGGTCAGACCAGGAGCGAGAGCGGAAGGACGACGAGCATGCCCGCCAGACCCTGGATCAGGGTGCCCGTGGTCTGCGCGCGGTAGGCCTGGCCCACACTCATCCGGCTGAACTGGCTCACCACCCAGAAGTAGCTGTCGTTGGCGTGCGAGACGGTCATGGCGCCGAGGCCGACCGCCATCACCGCCAGGGTCGCCCCGAGGTCACCGGTCAGTCCGAGATCGCCGAGGAGCGGCGCGACCAGGGCCGAGGTGGTCACCATCGACACCGTCGAGGAGCCCTGGGCGGTCTTCAACGCCGCGGCGATGAGGAAGGGCACCAGGATGCCGATCCCGAGGGCGGAGAGCTTGTCGCCGAGGTAGCTGCCCAGGTCCGTGGCCGCGATCACGGCTCCGAACGCACCGCCGGCACCGGTGATGAGCAGGATGGGGGCGGCGTCCACGATGCCCTCCCCGATCCGGTCCGAGACGGTCTTCTCGCCGTTCCTGGAGTGCAGTGAGTAGATCGCGAGTGCGACACCGACCAGCAGCGCGATGACCGGCTGACCGACGAACCTCAGCGCGTCCGCGACGACGGAGTCGGTGGCCGGCAGGAACGGCAGCGCCATCGCCGACCCGAGCATGATCAGCACGATCGGCACCAGGATCGGGGCGAACGACGCCCACGTGCCCGGCCGGTGGGTGGACGCGGCGACCTCGGCGAACTCGGCCATCCGGCGGTCGAGATGCTCGTTCGATTCGCCCTCCGGCTGGGCGTGGGAGAAGCGCAGCGCCCACAGCGAGCCGGCCGCCGCCGAGACAATCCCGACCGCCAGGCCCACGGCCATCACCAGACCGAGCTTGTCCGAGAGACCAAGATTGCCGGCGGCCGCGATGGGGCCCGGCGTCGGGGGCACGAGTGTGTGGGTGGCGTACAGGCCGGTGGCCAGGGCCACCGACATGGCGACCGGGCTGGTCTTGGTGCGAGCTGCCATCGACTCCTTCAGGGAGTTGAGGATGACGTAGGCGGAGTCGCAGAAGACGGGGATCGAGACGACGTAGCCGATGGCACTCATGGTCAGCGTCGGGAACCGCTTGCCGAAGATCTTGATGATGGCGTCGGCCATCGTGATGGCCGCCCCGGAACGGTCCAGGAAGACCCCGATCACCGTGCCGAGCACGATCACGATGCCGATGTTCCCCAGGGTCGTGCCGAACCCGGCCGTCACGACCGACACGACACCGAGCGAATCACCCTCGGTCAGCAGCGGCAGCCCGAAGGCGACCCCTCCGACCAGGGCGGTGATCAGCAGCGCGAGGAAGGGATGCATCTTGGCGGCTGCGGTGAGCAGCACCAGCCCCACGACCAGGGCGATCAGGATGAGCAGGTCGACCACGGAGAGCCTTTCGTCGAGTGGCCGGTCCACGAGATCGGGCGGCCAGAGTCACTCGGACCAAGGATGGTGGCGGGCTGTGACGCGGTCCACAGGCGGTTGGCCAGATTCTGCGCCGCCGCTTTGTGCGATCGCACAGCTACCCGCCGATGTCGCCTCCGGTGGCCACCACCGGACCCAGATAGAGCCACATCACGTGCGGCAGCCGGTCCAGCTGTAGACCGGTGATCTCCCCGATCCGGCCGAGCCGGTAGCGGACGGTGTTGCGATGGACGTGGAGCGCGTTCGCCGTGGCCGTGGGACTGGCCCGGTGACGCACGTAGGCCTGGAAGGTGGCGCGCAGTTCCCCGGTGGGATCGGACGCCTCCAGCCGATGCCACGGCTCGGCGACGAGTTCTGCCCGCCAGTCCTGCCGCAGGCCGGAGAGCAGCGCGAGCAGGGGCAGGTCATCGAAGGTGTAGGCCGAGGTGTCCTCCCGGATCAGACGCCCGACCGCAAGAACGTCGAGTGCGGTGAGGTAGCCCCGCTCGAAGGCGAGCTCGCCGGAGAACGCCCGGCCCACGGCGTACCGGATCGTCTCGCGACGATCGCTCAGTGGCTCGGAGACCGAGATCGGCAGCCGCTCCGCACGATGGGCGGTGCTGAAGAGCACCAACTCCCGTGGCGACGTACGCCCGACGAGGACGCCGCGGATGCCGGCCAGGGAACGGTGCAGTTCTCCGAGACCCCCCATCCCCTCGCCTGTGCCGGTCGGTACGACGACCACGGACAACCGGGCGACGTCCAGATCGATCCCGAGGGACGCTGCCCACGGCGCCAGGTCCCGGCGTTCGACCGCACCCGTCGCGGCCTGTGCCACGAACTCCTCGCGCTCGTGCCGTCGCCAGTGCTGTTGCTCGGCCGCGTGGGCCTGATCGACCATCAGCTCCGCCGTCACCCGGATCAGATCGCCCAGGACCCGCACCTCGGCCGGATCACCCGTGATGCCGATGACACCGATGAGTTCGCCCCGACTGCGGATCGGCACATTCACCCCGGGCTGGACCCCGCGGAGCGCGCCCGTCTCCTCCGAACCGATCTCCACGACCCGCTGCTGCTGCGCGGCGAGCAACGCGCCTTCGTGGACGCCGCCGATCCGATCACCATCACCGGAGGCGAGGATCACGCCGTCGGAGTCCATGACGTTGACGTTGTGCCGGAGCACGGCCATCGTCCGATCGGCCACCTGGCGAGCCAGCTCCGGACTCAACGGTCGGCGACCCACCGGGGACGGCGTGCGTGCTGCGCGCAGGGGTCAGTACCGGCTGCTCGGGTGGCTCCGCGGAGCCACGTCACCCTCGAGTGCGCGACCGGCCATCTCCTCGATGACGCTGCGGGCGACGGTCTGGGGGGTGAGGCCGATCCGTTCGAGGATCGCGGCCCGCTTGGCATGGTCGAGGAACTCCTGGGGGATCCCGTGGATCCGCACGGGCGTGTCCACCCGGGCCTTGGACAGCGCCTGCAGCAGGCTCGCGCCGACGCCTCCGGCGACCCCGTTGTCCTCGACGCTCACCACCAGCCGGTATCGGCCGGCCAGGTCGACCAGGGCGGGGTCGACCGGCTTGACCCAGCGGGGGTCCACCACGGTCGCCCCCAGCCCCTGCGCGACCAGGAGTTCGGCGGCCGCGACCGCCGTACCGGCCATCGCGCCGACGCCGACGAGCAGGACGTCGGGATCGCCCCTCCGGAACAGGACGTCGGCGCGGCCCGCGGTGTCGATCGCGGGGAGGTCCTCGGGAGGCGGCCCCTTGGGGAAGCGCACCACCGTGGGAGCGTCGTCGACCTCCACGGCCTCGTTGAGCAGTTCCCGCAGGCGCGTCGCGTCGCGTGGCGCGGCCAGGCGCAGCCCGGGCACCACCTCGAGGATCGACATGTCCCACATGCCGTTGTGCGAGGCGCCATCGTCGCCGGTGACGCCCGATCGGTCCAGCACGAAGGTGACGCCGCAGCGATGCAGGGCACAGTCCATCAGCACCTGGTCGAAGGCCCGGTTGAGGAAGGTCGCGTAGACGGCCACCACCGGGTGGAGGCCCCCCATCGCGAGGCCGGCCGCGGAGGTCACCGCATGCTGCTCGGCGATCCCCACGTCGAAGGTGCGCTCGGGGAAGCGGGCCTCGAAGTGGTGCAGCCCGACCGGGTGCATCATCGCGGCGGTGATCGCCACGATGTCCTGGCGCCGCTGGCCGATCTCCACGATCTCGTCGGCGAAGACGTCGGTCCAGATCCTCCCCTTCGGGGTCTCCGCGCCGGTCACGACGTCGAAGGGCCCCGGCGAGTGGAACTGGTCGGCCTCGTGCCGCTCGGCGGCGTCGTACCCAAATCCCTTGCGGGTCATCGCGTGCACGATCACCGGCCCACCGAAGCGCTTCGCCCTCTCCAGGGCCTGCTCCATCGCGACCCGGTCGTGCCCGTCGACGGGGCCGACGTACTTGAGGCCGAGATCCTCGAAGAGCCCCTGGGGAGCCAGCGCGTCCTTGACCCCCTTCTTGATGGCGTGGAGCGCGTCGTAGGTGGCCGCACCCACCCCCGGCACCTGGTGGAGCCGCTTCTTGATCGTCTCGAGGGTCTGCTCGTAACGCGGGTCGGTGCGGAGCGAGGTGAGGGCGTTGGCCAGCCCACCCACCGTCGGGGTGTAGGAGCGGCCGTTGTCATTGACGACGATGACCAGCCGACTGTCCTTGGCGATCGCGATGTTGTTGAGCGCCTCCCAGGCCATCCCGCCGGTCAGCGCACCGTCGCCGATCACGGCCACCACGTGCCGCTGCTCCCCGCGGATGGCATAGGCCTTGGCCAGGCCGTCGGCGTAGGACAGGGCGGTGGAGGCGTGTGAGTTCTCCACGACGTCGTGGTCGGACTCGGCCCGGCTCGGGTAGCCGGAGAGGCCGCCCTCGCGACGCAGGCCACCGAACTCGCCGGCCCGGCCGGTCAGCATCTTGTGCACGTAGGCCTGGTGGCCGGTGTCGAAGATGACCCGGTCCGTCGGGGAGTCGAAGACCCGGTGGATGGCCAGGGTCAGCTCCACGACCCCGAGGTTGGGCCCGAGATGACCACCGCCGACCGCGCAACTGGAGACCAGCAGATCGCGAATCTCCACGGCCAGCTCGGTCAGCTGGTCCTCGCTCAGACCCCGGAGGTCGTCGGGCGAGGTCACCGATGGGAGAACAGCCATGGACGGGAGGTTACAACCCGGTGTCGCACTGTGCCGCCTCCTCACGCCGGGTGTGCGTGGGTTCGCTGGGCTCGTCGCGTCACAGCCGCGCAACATAGCGGCGCCCCCGGATGGCGTCCTCGACGAGCCCGACCTCCCGGCGTACGGCGGAGAGCCGGGCGTCCTCGAGCAGGAGCGTCTGGACGGCGGCCTCCACCACGGCAGGGGTGGCCACCTGCCCCAGATCCGCCCGGGCCTCGGAGAGACCGCGCCGGATCGCGGCCTGGTCGGCCTCGACGTGGAGCACGGCGAACCGGGCGAGCACGACCAGGTGACGACGCAGGCCCGTATAGCGGCGGTAGTCGGAGGGGCAGCGGTCGAGCAGCCAGGACGCCGCGGTCTCCTCCCATCCCGGCGCGTCGGGTGGACGGACCTGGTCCGGCCACCCGGGCGGAGCGTAAGCAGGCATGAGGAGAGTCTATCGAACATCTGTTCGATTCAGGAAGTCGCTGTCGGCTCTGGGTCGAGTGACTGACGCTGCCTTGACCGGGTGACCGAACGAGCGCCCGGGAAGGAGGCCTTCGCACACCACCCGGGCACCACATGCGACGACGCCGGCACCCCTGATCGGGGCGCCGGCGTCGTGGTCGTCGAGCAGCTCAGGCGAGCTCGAGGCCGGGGTAGAGCGGGTTCTTCTCGAGCAGTTCGGCGCTGGCGGAGCGCACCCGATCGGCAACTCCGTCGGCGAGCCGGTAGGACGCCTTCGAGGGGCCGCCGGCCTTGGTGGTGCCCGGGGTGGTGTTGGACAGGACCTCGACGATGAGCTCGGAGACCCGGTCGAACTCGGCGGCGCCGAAGCCCCGGGTGGTGAGCGCCGGCGTACCGAGCCGGATGCCGGAGGTGTACCAGGCGCCGTTCGGGTCTGCCGGCACGGAGTTGCGATTGGTGACCACACCGGCGTCGAGCAGCGCCGACTCGGCCTGCCGACCGGTGAGGCCGAAGGAGGTCACGTCGAGCAGGACCAGGTGGTTGTCGGTGCCCCCGGTGACCAGGTTCGCCTCGCGCCGCAGGAAACCCTCGGCAAGCGACTTGGCGTTGTCGGCGATCTGCTGCGCATAGGTCTGGAAGGCGGGCTGGCGGGCCTCGGCCAGAGCGACCGCCTTGGCCGCCATCACGTGACTGAGCGGGCCGCCGAGCACCATCGGGCAACCGCGGTCGACACTGGGGGCGAACTCCTCGGTGGCCAGCACCATGCCGCCGCGCGGACCGCGCAGCGACTTGTGGGTGGTGGTGGTGACCACGTGGGCGTGCGGCACCGGGTCCTCGTCGCCGGTGAAGACCTTGCCCGCCACCAGGCCGGCGAAGTGGGCCATGTCGACCATCAGGGTGGCGCCGACCTCGTCGGCGATCTCGCGCATCTTGGCGAAGTTCACCCGTCGCGGGTACGCCGAGTAGCCGGCGACGAGCACCAGCGGCTTGAACTCGCGCGCCTTGGCGGCCAGGGCGTCGTAGTCCAGCAGCCCGGTCTCGGGGTCGGTGCCGTACTGCTGCTGGTGGAACATCTTGCCGCTGATGTTGGGCCGGAACCCGTGGGTGAGGTGGCCGCCGGCGTCCAGGCTCATCCCGAGGAGGCGCTGGTTGCCGAGCTCGCGGCGCAGCTTCTCCCAGTCCGCCTCGGTGAGGTCGTTGACGTTGCGCACGCCGTGCTCGGCCAGGGCCGGCGACTCGATGCGGTGCGCCAGGATCGACCAGAAGGCGACCAGGTTGGCGTCGATGCCCGAGTGCGGCTGGACGTAGGCGTACTCGGCACCGAACAGCTCGCGCGCGTGCTCGGCGGCGAGGGCCTCGACCGTGTCGACGTTCTGACAGCCGGCGTAGAAGCGGTGGCCGACGGTGCCCTCGGCGTACTTGTCACTGAACCAGGTGCCCATGGTCATCAGCACGGCCGGGGACGCGTAGTTCTCGCTGGCGATGAGCTTGAGGCTGGCTCGCTGGTCGGCGAGCTCCTGGCGCGTGGCATCGGCGATGCGGGGCTCGACCGAGGCGATGACCTCGAGAGCGTGGCGGTAGGCGCTGCTGGTGAGCGAGTTCAGGTCGGCCATGCCTGGAATGCTAGTGACCCGGCGACCCCGGCACGAATCAGTCGTCGAGGCGCGGACGGCGACCGACAGGCCAGGCCCACCGAACCTCCGCCGCCCAATCCGGTCGCCGGTGTGACCTGGGCCTCACCGAGGTCGGCTCCCCTCCGGGGAAACAGGATTCTCGTATCACTATTCGGACATGCGTCTCACGGCATGAGACAGGCGCTTGTGGTCGTCGGTTCCGAGGGCTGAGACTCCTTGACATGGTCACCGCTGCAACTCACGCCCACCTCGTGGTACGTCGCCACGTGGACCTCGGGCGTACCCGCAGCGCGATGTGTTGGCCTCGCTGACCGCGGCCGCTCATCGCTCATCCTGAGCCACGAGCCGGCCCGCCGCCCGAGATGACTCCATTCCCCCGGGCGCGGCGATCGAGCCACGCCCTGACATTCCGAGGACCTGCCCTCCATGCCTGATCTGCGCTTCCAGTCGAAGACCGCGACCCGCACCGAGATCCCGCGCCCCAAGCGCGGCGAAGGCCAGTGGGCCCTGGGCTTCACCGAGCCGCTGAACAAGAACGAGCAGAACAAGAAGGACGACGACGCCCTCAACGTCCGCGACCGGATCCTGCACATCTACTCCAAGCGGGGCTTCGACTCGATCGACCCCTCCGACCTGCGTGGACGCTTCCGCTGGATGGGCCTCTACACCCAGCGTGCGCCGGGCTTCGACGGCGGCAAGACCGGCAGCGTGCCCGAGGAGGAGTTGGACGACCGCTACTTCATGATGCGGGTCCGCTCGGACGGCGCCCGACTCGCCCCGGCCACCGTGCGTGCGCTGGGTGAGATCGGCCGCGACTACGCCCGCGACACCGCGGACATCACCGACCGGGAGAACATCCAGTACCACTGGATCCGCGTCGAGGACGTCCCGACGATCTGGGAGACCCTCGAGGCGGCCGGGCTCTCCACGGTGGAGGCCTGCGGCGACTCTCCTCGCCCCTTCCTCGGATCGCCGGTGGCCGGCGTCGCGGCCGACGAGATCATCGACGGCACTCCCGCTCTCGAGGAGATCAAGCGGCGGTACCTCGGTGACCCGGCGTTCTCGAACTTCCCCCGTAAGTTCAAGACCGCCCTGACCGGTCACCCCAGCCAGGACGTGGCGCCCGAACTCAACGACGTGGCCTTCGTGGGCACCGTCCACCCCGAGCTCGGGCCCGGCTTCGACGTCTGGGTCGGCGGCGGTCTCTCGACCAACCCCCGCCTCGCCGAGAAGCTGGGCGTGTGGATCCCCCTCGACGAGGTCCCGGACGTGTGGTCCGGGGTCGCTGGGATCTTCCGCGACTACGGCTACCGCCGTCTCCGCAGCCGGGCCAGGCTGAAGTTCCTGGTGGCCGACTGGGGCAAGGACAAGTTCCGGGAGGTCCTCGAGAACGAATACCTCGGCAAGCCGATGGTCTCGCTCGAGTCTCCGCCCGCGCCCGTCGCCCACCGCGACCACATCGGCGTCCACGACCAGAAGGACGGCAACAAGTACGTCGGCCTGGCACCCGTCGCCGGGCGGGTCTCGGGCACCATGCTGATCGCCCTGGCCGAGGTCATGGAGCGGTTTGGCGTGCCGGCCGCCCGCCTCACGCCGTACCAGAAGATCGTGCTGCTCGGCGTGGAGCCCGGATCCGTCGACGGGCTGCTCGACGCCCTGGAGCCCATCGGCCTCTCGGGCCGTCCCTCCAACTGGCGGCGCAACACGATGGCCTGCACCGGCATCGAGTTCTGCAAGCTGGCCATCGTCGACACCAAGAATCGTGCCCGCGACCTGATCGCCGAGCTCGAGGAGCGGGTCCCCGAACTGGACGCACCGATCACCGTCAACCTCAACGGCTGCCCCAACGCCTGCGCCCGCACCCAGGTCGCCGACATCGGGCTGAAGGGTCAGCTCGTCCTCGACGCCGACGGCAACCAGGTCGAGGGATTCCAGGTGCACCTCGGCGGCGCCACCGGACTGCAGGCCAACTTCGGCCGCAAGCTGCGTGCGCACAAGGTCACCTCCGCGGGCCTCGGCGACTACGTCACCACGCTGGCGACCAACTACCTGTCCGACCGGGAGTCGCCGGAAGAGTCCTTCGCCACCTGGGTCGCCCGCGCCGAGGAGAACCTGCTCCGTGGCGAGCAGATCCTGGAACCCGCGGCGACATGAGCGAGCGCGCGATTCCGTTCCACTGCCCCTACTGCGGTGACGAGGACCTCCGTCCCCATGAGGTGGTGGCGGACACGGGTGAGGTCACCTCGCCGCACGGCGCCTGGGAGTGCCGCTCCTGCTTGCGCGCCTTCGTCCTGAAAAGCCTGGGCATGACACCGTCACCGACCCGAGGAGGTCAGTCATGAGTGTGGCCACCGCGGCGGCGCGGGCCAACCGCGCCGTCCAGACCGCCGGCCGCTCCCCCGAGGAGCTGCGCGAGCTCGTCCTGCACTGGGGTGCCGAGCTCGAGCTCGCACCCGCGGAGACGATCATCGAGTGGGCAGCCGCCACCTTCGGAGAGCGCTTCTGCGTCACCTCCTCGATGGGCGACGCCGTCCTGGCCCACCTGGCCAGCACCGTCGTACCCGGGGTGGACGTGGTCTTCCTCGACACCGGCTACCACTTCGCCGAGACCATCGGCACCCGCGACGCCGTGGCCGCGACCATGGACGTCAACCTGCTGACCATCACACCGGTCCAGAGCGTCGCCGAACAGGACGAGACCTACGGCAAGGACCTCTACAAGACCGACCCCGACCTGTGCTGCCAGCTGCGCAAGGTCAAGCCCCTGGCCGAGTCCCTCAGCGGGTACGACGCCTGGGCGACCGGGCTGCGCCGCGCCGAGACCCACAACCGGGTGATCGCCCCGGTCATCGGCTGGGACGCCAAGAAGCAGAAGGTCAAGGTCTCCCCGATGGCCCGCTGGTCCGACGAGCAGGTCGACCAGTACATCGCCGAGAACGGGATCCTGGTCAATCCGCTCGTCTACGACGGCTACCCATCGATCGGCTGCGCGCCCTGCACCCGTCGGGTCGCTCCCGGCGATGATCCGCGCTCCGGCCGGTGGGCCGGCATGAACAAGACCGAGTGCGGCATCCACACCTGACCCACGTCCATCCATCCCCCGCCGACATCGTCGTCGGCACCCCCCACCCCCAGCATCACGCACTTTCCGAAGGGAGGCCCGAGCACCATGGCCGCTCCTGCACTGGTCGCGCTGGCTCACGGCAGTCGTGACCCGCGCTCCTCTGCCACCATCACCGCTCTCGTCGAGGAGGTCCGCGCGATGCGGCCCGATCTGCGGATCGAGCCCGCATTCCTCGAACTCTCGCGGCCCTCGTTCACGACCGTCATCGACCGTCTGGTCAAGGCGGGCCACGAGGAGATCGTGGTGGTGCCCCTGCTCCTCACCGACGCCTTCCACGCCAAGGTCGACGTACCTTCCGTGGTGGCCGAGGCCCAGGCCCGGCACCAGGGTGTGAAGATCCAGGCGACCGACGTCCTCGGGCTGGAGACCCGGTTCCTGGAGGTGCTCGACGTACGACTGCGGGCGGCGCTGAAGCAGGCCCGGGTGCGTGAGCTCGACGCGCTCGTCCTGGCCGCGGCCGGCTCGAGCGACCCCCTGGCCAACCAGGCGGTCGCCCGTCTGGCCAGGGTGTGGGGCACGCACCATCGGCTCCCCGTGGTGGCGGCCTATGCCTCCTCCGCACCCCCTGCCACCGGCGAGGCCGTCCGCCAGTTCCGGGCGGAGGGACGCCGGCACATCGCGGTCGCCTCGCTCTTCCTCGCCCCGGGT
This sequence comes from Nocardioides insulae DSM 17944, assembly GCF_000422825.1. Taxonomy (GTDB): domain Bacteria; phylum Actinomycetota; class Actinomycetes; order Propionibacteriales; family Nocardioidaceae; genus Nocardioides; species Nocardioides insulae. Next base: position 281,994 of record NZ_KE383929.1, read on the forward strand.
CTGCTCCCGGACCGGGCCGCCGAACTCGCCCTCGAAGCCGGCGCCGTCGCCGTCTCCGACCCCCTGGGCGCCCACCCCGAGGTGGCCCGCACCGTCCTGGCGCGCTACGCCGTCGGCGCGGTCGAACTCGTCCCCGTCTGAGAGCCTCCGCTCCTGCAACCCAAGATCGAGCCGGCGTCGTTGGACGCCGGCTCGATCCACTCTCCGCCGAGTCGGCGTGCTGCGAGGGCCAGCCGTCGACAGCTACGCCCTCTCACCCGGGCCGCAGCCCGGTCCGGTCGGCCGATCGTGCCGATCAGCTGACCAGCTGCTCCACGAGCCGCTGGAGCTCGGCCTCCGGGTCGGCGGCGACCCCGCCGTGCACCGGCCCGGGCTGGAGCACGGTGCTCTTCGGTGCACGGACGAACCCGAACCGCTGCCCGAGGGGGTGCTGCGCCGCAGCCCCGCCGCGCGCATCGCCGGCACAGACCCCGTCGACGAACGCCAGCGCCTCGCACACCTGGTCGACATCGAGGGTCGGGAAGGCGGCGGAGAGCCGGTCGGCCGAGACCCGCCACCCGACACGGAGGAAGCCGGCCGCCTCGCAGTAGAGCACCACGCCGACGTTGAGGAACTCCTCGCGGTCCACCCGTGGCACACAACGAAGCACGACGTACTGGTAGGACAGCCGCGCGCTCATGCCGAGACCTCCGCGACCGGGAGCCATTGCGAGGCCCGCAAGCGGGCCGTCAGGAAGCTGACGTACGCCGACCGCAGTGCCGCCGGGGTCTCGGCGCCGGGGACCGGCTCGAGCCACTCGTCTGGCACGGTGGCCAGCACCTCGGCGAAGACCGACTCGTCCAACTGCCGGCGGATCTCCGCGTCGGCGGCGGGCAGCTGGTCAGCGTACTGCCGCAGCACGTGGTCATCGGAGTTCCACGGCTGTTGCGCGAACCGCTCCGGTCCACCCTCCTTGGCCAGCGACCCGCCCTGCCAAGCGTGGTGGAAGTAGAGCGAGGCGCCGTGGTCGATGACCCACAGGTCTCCGTGCCACAGGAGCAGGTTGGGGTTGCGCCAGGACCGGTCGACGTTGGCGGTGAAGGCGTCCAGCCACAGCACCTTGGCCGGGTCTGCGCTACCGGGCCCGGGATCCCCGTCGTACCCGAAGGAGCCGGGGAGGAAGTCGATGCCGAGATTGAGGCCGGGGCTGGCATTGAGCAGATCCTGGACCTCCTCGTCGGCTTCGTAGCGTGCGATCTCCGGGTCGAGGTCGAGGACCACCAGTCGCGGCGTGTGCAGCCCGATGCGTCGGGCCAGCTCACCCACGATCACCTCGGCGACCAGCACCCGCACGCCCTGGCCGGCACCACGGAACTTGCACACATAGGTGCCCAGGTCATCGGCCTCCACGATCCCGGGGAGGCTTCCGCCCTCCCTGAGGGGCGTGACATAGCGCGTGACGCGCACCCGCGCGAGCCCATCCGCGCCGAGCTCGCCGAAGTCAGCAGTCATGGCGCGAGTATCCCAGTGTGTCCTCCCCGCCGAGCACTCGGACCACGTCGAAGGTGTGCCCGACCACCGTGCTCACCGAGCCGTCGGGCTCCGGTTCGTCGAACCACACCTCCTCGGTGAAGCCCAGCTTGCGCAGCACCCGCCGGGAGGCGAGGTTGCGATGATCCGGCGCGGCGAAGAACGAGCGTGCCCCCGGATGGCGCTCGCGCGCATGCCGGCACCAGTGCGAGAGGATCCGGGTGCCGAGCCCACCTCCGACCATCGCCGGGGGTCCGATCGCGTAGTCGAGACCCAGCGAGTCCGGATCGTGGGTGAGGACCGGATAGTCCGGATGATCGCGGAGCAGGTAGTCCTGACAGAACCCGACCGACCTTCCGTTGGCCTCGACGACCCACAGATCGGTGCCGCTGCCGGCGCGTAGGTCTGGGGCGTAGCGCTGGGTGATGTTGGCCAGGGTGGGCTCGCCGTCGACGCCGAACCACCGCCGAACGTGCGGTTGGGCGAGCCAGCCCGCCAGCACCCGCAGGTCGCCGGTGACCATCGGCCGCAGCGCCACCCGGGGCTCGGGATCGGCGCTGAATTCCTTCACCTCGCCGGAGAGATCCATCGCCCAGACCGCCGCCGCCGGGCTCCCCGAGATGCGGCCGGCAGCGGCGTACCAGCTCTCCCCCGGCTCCGCCGTGCCGGTACGCCACCTGCCGTCGACCCGCACCTGCACGGGGACGGTCACGAGCCGATCTCTCGCTCGGTGCTCACAGCCCCGATTCAAGCATCCCCTCGTCAGGGTCGGCGTCGACCTCCTCGCGGACGATGGCGTACGCCACCCCGGGCGAATAGCCCTTGCGAGCGAGCATCCCCACGAGTCGACGGACCTTGACCTGCTGATCCAGCCGGTGCATCGTCCGGAGCTTCTTGCGGACCAGGGCTCGCCCCGCCTCCCGCTCGTCGTCAGGATCGAGCTCGTCGAGCGCGGCTCGGGCGACCTCGTCGGAGACGCCCTTGCGCCGAAGCTCCTGTGCCAGGGCTCTGCGCGCCAACCCCTTGCCTGATTGGCGACCGCTCACCCAGGCCCGGGCGAAGGCTGCGTCGTCGATCAGCCCGACCTCCTCGAAGCGGTCGAGCAGGGCCGTCGCGATCTCATCGGGGATCTCGCGCTGGGCCAGCTTGTCGGCCAACTGCCGGCGGCTGCGGGCCTGAGCGGTCAGCTGATCGAGCAGGATCTTGCGCCCCCGAGCCTCCTCGTCCGTGGGTGCCGCCGCCGGTGCGGGTTGGGCTCGCCCGGCCCGACCCCGGGAACCCGACTTCGCCCTGCCGGTCCGATCACCGCTGCGCCGGGAGCGATCCGCTGCCGGACGGTCAGCGGTGTCGCCAGTGCCTCGAGTCCAGGCCTCGACGCCGCTGGTGACGTCGCCGAGCCACGCTGGGGGTGGCCCGGACGACGCCCACGGGTCTGCCTCGCCCTGCCAGGGATCAGAAGGAGTCGACGCCGATCGGCTCATCGGAGAGCTCCTCGCCGTCCACTGTCGGTCCGACCCCGAGCTTCTCGAGGATCTTCTTCTCCAGCTCGTTGGCGAGGTCGGGGTTGTCGGAGAGGAACTTGCGCGCATTCTCCTTGCCCTGGCCGAGCTGATCGCCCTCGTAGGTGTACCAAGCGCCCGCCTTGCGGACCAGGCCAGCTTCGACACCGACGTCGATCAGCCCGCCCTCGCGGCTGATGCCCTTGCCGTACATGATGTCGAACTCCGCCTGCTTGAACGGCGGGGCCACCTTGTTCTTCACGACCTTGACCCGGGTGCGGTTGCCCACGACCTCCTGGCCGTCCTTGAGCGACTCGATCCGGCGCACGTCGAGACGCACCGAGGAGTAGAACTTCAGCGCCCGGCCACCGGTGGTGGTCTCCGGCGAACCGAACATCACGCCGATCTTCTCCCGAAGCTGGTTGATGAAGATCGCCGTGGTGCCCGCGCCGTTCAGAGCGCCGGTCATCTTCCGCAGGGCCTGGCTCATCAGCCGCGCCTGAAGGCCCACGTGGCTGTCGCCCATCTCGCCCTCGATCTCCGCCCGCGGGACCAGTGCGGCCACCGAGTCGATCACGATCAGATCCAGCGCGCCCGACCGGATCAGCATGTCGGCGATCTCCAGCGCCTGCTCCCCCGAGTCGGGCTGGCTGACCAGCAGGGCGTCGGTGTCGACGCCCAGATTCTTCGCATAGTCCGGGTCGAGTGCGTGCTCGGCGTCGATGAAGGCCACGATGCCGCCGGCCCGCTGGGCGTTGGCCACCGCATGCAGGGCCACCGTGGTCTTACCCGAGGACTCCGGACCGTAGATCTCCACGACCCGGCCCCGAGGCAACCCGCCCAGGCCCAGAGCCACGTCGAGCGCGATCGCTCCGGTCGGGATGATCTCCAGCGGCGCACGGGCCTCATCGCCCAGCCGCATCACCGACCCCTTGCCGAATGACTTCTCGATGTTGGCGAGTGCAGCGTCTAGCGCCTTCTCGCGGTCACCACCAGCCATGATGTTCCTTCCCTCGGACCCCTTGGCCCCGGTCGTCTTAGCTTTTCGTCGTGTCGTCGCCATCAATCCTGGACGCTAGAGGAGGCCACCGACAGTCTTGGAACGGAGCCTGTGGATGAGGCCCGCGGATGTGCGATACACCGCCACCTTAGCCCGAACAGATGTTCGATCCAGGTTGGTCGTGGTGGCGTGTTGCGAACGCCGCACAGGCCAGGTCCAGACCCGGAACCAGGCCAGGACGAGAGCACGACCAGACCCCGGGCGATCGGGATCCGACCGATCGACTCCGGGAGGTCCATCGACGATCACTCGCGGTCAGCACTCGCGGTCAGCAGCGCGGGGACCGGTCAGGGGGCAGCAACGCTCAGCGTTCGCTGGCCGGCAGGTCGAGGGCGGTGTGGACGGCACGCCAGACCTCCTTGGGCGCGTGGCCCGCGTCGAGGGCCTCGCGGACCGTACGTCCGCCCAGGGCGGCGAGCACCTGCTGGTCGGCCCAGACCCCGGCGTACCCGGGTGACAGGGCGCCCTCCATCCGGGCCCAGAACTCGGTGTGACGCATCGCCCCTCCCCAGATGGTCCTCGACGGCGGCCAGCATGCCACGGAACCCCGGTCCGAGCCCGCATCGGGAGCCTGGGGACCGCTCAGGTGAGCAGCAGGGTGTCTAGTCGCCGGCGCACCAGGACCAACCCGACCGCGGCCATCGCCGCGAGGTAGAGGACAGAGACGGCCGAATCCCAGGACAGGGCACCGGTGGTGAGTTCCCGGCAGAGCACCACCCCTCGGTAGAGCGGGGTGACCTCCACGATCCAGCGCAGCCAATCGGGGAAGGTCGTCACCGGGAAGAAGGTGGCGGAGAACAGGAACATCGGGAGGGTCGCCAGAGTGATGTACTCGAAGTGCTGCCAACTGGTGAAGTAGGTGGTCAGTGCCATGCACACCGCGCCGAAGGCGGCCCCGATCAGCAGAGTCGCCGGCACCGCGGCCAACGCCCACCACGAGTCGACCAGCCCCATCAGGAGCATCACCACGAGGAAGGCCGCCGAGTAGATCCCGCCGCGCAGCAGTGACCAGGTGAGTTCACCGCGCGCCACATCTCCGGTGGTCATCGGGGTCGCGAGGATCTGATCGAACAGCTTGAGATAGCGGATCTTGAAGAAGAAGTTGTACGTCGAGTCGAGGACCGCGCCGTTCATCGCCGAGGCCGCCAGCATCCCGGGCGCGACGAAATCGGCGTAGGCGATCTCCTCACCGTTGAGTTCGAAACCGGAGACCAGCGACCCCACTCCAATGCCGATCGAGAGGAGGTAGAAGAGCGGCTCGAAGAACCCGGTGAGGAAGACCAGCCAGGCCCGGCGGTAGGAGAGGAAATTGCGATGGACCAACAGGCCGGTGGCCTGGACCGGCCCCGGCGATCGGGCGATCGAACGTCCGGCGGCCGCGGAGAGCACCGGCATCAGGTCATCATCCTCCGGGTCAACTGCCGCACCGACAGGTGCCACCCGACCACCGCGAACGCCGTCAGAAAGGCCAGATGCACCAGGGTGGCCAGGGGCTCGAACGTGCCGAGGCTCAGCATCCGGGTCAGGTCGACGCCGTGCCACAGCGGGGTGAACCTGGCCGCGACCTCCAGCGGGACGGGGAGGTTGGCCACCGGGAAGAAGGCACCCGAGAACAGGAACATCGGGATCATGCCCAGCCGGAACACGGGTGCGAATCCGACGTCGGTCTTCAGACTCACGGCGTAGGCGTAGAGCGGCGTGGCGAACGCGGCCCCGATCAACACCTGCACCAGCCAGGCACCGAGCGCACCGCCCACACCTGCATAGACACCGAACAGTGCCATCACGGCGGTGAACACCGCCCCGGAGACGGCGACGCGGAGGAGCATGAAGCCCACGTGGGCGAGCACCACCGAGCCGATGCCGAGTGGGCTGGCGACCATGGAGAAGTAGGCCTTGTCCCAGATGATCTTGCCGAGAACGGGGTAGCTGGCCTCGCCGAAGACCGTCGTCATGCTGTGTGCGGCCAACAGGCCCGGGGCCACGAAGGCCAAATAGGAGCCCGCCCCCTCGAGGCTGTCGTCGGACGCGTCGACGAACCCGCCCAGCAGCACGCCCATAGCCACGACGTAGAGCAGCGGCTCGACGAAGGACGAGATGACGCTCCCCTTCCAGGTACGGCGGTAGCTGATCGCCCAGAAGTCGGCCAGCCGCCAGGCTCCTTCCAGGACGGTGCGAGGGGCGGCCGCGCGCGGTCCGTCCGCGGAGATCTCCGTCATGGCGGGCGGCCCTCAGTCCACCAGGGTCCGGCCGGTGAGGCGCAGGAAGACGTCCTCCAGGGTGGCCCGTCGCACCAGCGTGACCAACGGCGTGAGGCCACGCTCGTGGACGCCGGCGACGACGCTCTCGCCGTCGTCGCTGTACATCAGGAGCCGGTCCGGCAGGACCTCGACCCGCTTGGCCAGGTCACGGACCTGCTCGGCCAGTGCCTCGTGCTGTCCGACCCCGAACCGGAGCTCGGCCACCTCCCGTGTCGAGAACTGCTCGATCAGCCCGAGGGGCGACCCCTCGGCCGCGATCCGACCCTTGTCCATCACCACCAGGCGGTCGGTGAGCTGCTCGGCCTCGTCCATGTAGTGCGTGGTCAGGATGAGGGTGACTCCCTGCTGTTTGAGGCGGAACAGGCGATCCCAGATGACATGCCGGGCCTGCGGATCGAGCCCGGTCGTGGGCTCGTCGAGGATCAGGATCTCCGGCCGGTTGATCAGGCTGCGCGCGATGGTGAGCCGCCGCTTCATGCCGCCGGAGAGGTGGTCGACCACGGTAGTCGCCTTCTCGGTGAGCTGGGCGAACTCCAGCAGCTCGTCCACCCGTGCCCGGACCTCCCGGCGCGGCAGTCCGAAGTAGCGACCGTAGACGTAGAGGTTCTCCCGGACGTTGAGCTCGGTGTCGAGGGTGTCCTCCTGGGGACACACGCCGATCCTGGCCCGGATCTCGGGACCGTCGGTGGCCGGATCCAGGCCGAGGATCCGGAGCTCGCCGGCACTCACCGGACTGACCGCGCTGATCATCCGCATGGTGCTGGACTTGCCGGCGCCGTTGGGCCCCAGGAAGCCGAACGCCTCGCCACGCTGCACGGACACGTCGATGCCCCGGACGGCCTCGACCTCGCCGAAGGACTTGCGCACCCCGCGCGCCGAGATCATCAGCTCTGCCGACATGTAGCGAGACTCTAGGGCCGCTCGCCGACAGTCCGCGACGCGGAATCTCACCTGGCCCACGAGAGTCCCCGCCGATCTGGCCGTCCGGACCGTCAACCCGGACTGTCAACCCGGGCCGACCGATCCCTCCGAGACTGTCGGTGCCGACTGCCAGGATGTCTCCATGACCGATCCGCTCGCTCGCTTCAGCGAACCCACCCGGGAGTGGTTCTCGGCGGCGTTCGCGAGCCCCACCGCCGCGCAGTCCGGCGCGTGGGAGGCGATCAGCGCAGGTCGGCACGCACTGGTGGTGGCCCCGACCGGCTCGGGCAAGACCCTGAGCGCGTTCTTGTGGTCGATCGACCGACTGCTCACCACTCCTCCACCGGAGGCGACCCCGCCGAGCACCAGGGTTCTCTACGTGTCCCCGCTCAAGGCGCTGGCGGTCGACGTCGAGCGCAACCTGCGGGCGCCCCTCACCGGCATCCGGCACACCGCCGAGCGGCTGGGCGCCGAGTTGCCGCAGGTGCGGGTGGGCGTCCGGTCCGGTGACACCCCCGCCAGTGAGCGGCGGCGATTCGCCACCCATCCGCCCGAGATCCTGATCACCACCCCGGAGTCGCTCTTCCTGCTGCTCACCAGCCGGGCGCGCGAGGCTCTGCAGGGGGTGGAGACCGTCATCCTCGACGAGGTGCATGCGGTGGCGGGCACCAAGCGTGGCGCGCACCTCGCGCTCACCCTGGAGCGCCTCGACGCCATGTTGCCGCAGCCTGCCCAGCGGATCGGGCTCTCCGCGACCGTGCGGCCGGTGGAGGAGGTGGCGCGCTTCCTCGGCGGCACGGCTCCCGTCGCGCTGGTCACCCCGGCCAGCGAGAAGCGCTGGGATCTCAGCGTGGCGGTGCCGGTGCCCGACATGACCGAGCTCGACAACGACGAGCGCTCCATCTGGCCGCACGTCGAGGAGCGGATCGCCGGGCTCATCCGGGAGCATCGCTCAACCATCGTCTTCGCCAACTCGCGCCGGCTGGCGGAGCGGCTGACGGCTCGGCTCAACGAGATCGCCACCGAGCAGGCGGGCACCGAGACGGTGCTGGCCAAGTCGCACCACGGGTCGGTCTCCAAGGAGCAGCGGGCGCTCATCGAGGACGACCTGAAGCGCGGCCGTCTCCCCGCGGTGGTCGCCACCAGCAGTCTCGAGCTGGGCATCGACATGGGCGCAGTCGACCTGGTCGTGCAGATCGAGTCACCGCCGTCGGTGGCGAGTGCCCTCCAGCGGGTCGGCCGCGCCGGTCACCAGGTGGGCGAGGTCTCCCGCGGGGTGCTGTTCCCCAAGCACCGCGCCGACCTCGCCCCGACCGCGGTGGCCGTGGATCGGATGCGCACCGGTGCGATCGAGGCGCTCAGGGTGCCCGCCAACCCGCTCGATGTCCTGGCCCAGCAACTCGTCGCCCTGACCGCGCTGGAGGAGTGGCCGGTCGAGGATCTGTTCACCTTGGTACGCCGGTCGGCGCCGTTCGCGCGGCTCCCCCGGAGCGCCTTCGACGCGACCCTGGATCTGCTGGCCGGGCGCTATCCCAGCGACGAGTTCGCCGAGCTGCGACCCCGAGTCGTCTGGGACCGAGTCACCGGCCTGGTCAGTGGCCGGCCGGGTGCCCAGCGTCTGGCGGTCACCAGCGGCGGCACGATTCCCGACCGCGGCCTGTTCGGCGTCTACCTCGTCGGTGCCGAGCAGGGCCGCCGGGTGGGTGAGCTCGACGAGGAGATGGTCTACGAGTCCAGAGTGGGTGACGTGTTCGCCCTGGGAGCCAGCAGTTGGCGGATCGAGGACATCACCCATGACCGGGTGCTGGTCTCGCCCGCACCGGGGATCCCCGGCCGGCTGCCGTTCTGGAAGGGTGACACGCTGGGCCGGCCGGCGGAGCTGGGCGCCGCGGTGGGCGCCTTCGGCCGTGAGCTGGCCGCCATGCCTCGAGCCGAGGCCGAGCAGCGGGCGGGCGATCTGGGGCTGGATGCGTGGGCGGCCGGCAACCTGGTCTCCTATCTGCACGAGCAGGGCGAGGCGACGGGCACCGTCCCGAGTGACACCTCGCTGGTGGTCGAGCGCTTCAGGGACGAGCTGGGCGACTGGCGGCTGGTGGTCCACTCCCCCTACGGCACGCCGGTGCACGCACCCTGGGCGCTGGCGGTCAACGCCCGCCTCCGGGAGCGGTACGGGCTCGACGGCCAGGCGGTGGCCTCCGACGACGGCATCGTGATCCGGGTCCCGGACACCGAGGCCGAGCCGCCGGGCGCCGAGGTGGTGGTGCTCTCCCCCGAGGAGATCGAGGGTCTGGTCACCCGCGAGATCGGCGGCTCGGCGCTGTTCGCCAGCCGGTTCCGGGAGTGCGCGGCCCGGGCGCTCCTCCTGCCGCGCCGGCATCCCGGGCGACGGAGTCCGCTCTGGCAGCAGCGGCAGCGATCCGCGGCACTGTTGGAGGTCGCCGCCCGCTATCCCTCCTTCCCGATCGTGCTCGAGGCGGTGCGGGAGTGCCTCCAGGACGTCTATGACCTCCCCGCGCTGGTCGACCTGCTGAGCCGGATCGAGCGTCGTGAGGTGCGGGTCATCGAGGTGGCCACCAGCCAGCCCTCCCCCTACGCCCGCAGCCTGCTGTTCGGCTACGTAGCCGAGTTCATGTACGAGGGCGATTCCCCGCTGGCCGAGCGCAGGGCGGCCGCGCTCGCCCTGGACCAGGGCCTGCTGGCCGAGTTGCTGGGTCGGGCCGAACTGCGCGAACTCCTCGATCCCGACGTGCTGCACGAGCTGGAGGGACAGCTCCAACGCATCGTGCCCGACCGGCGGATCCGCGACGCCGAGGGGCTGGCCGATCTGCTCCGTCTCCTCGGCCCTCTGACCACCGTCGAGGTCCTCGCCCGTACCACCGAGTCGGACGCCGTCCCGGGGTGGGTCGACGCGCTGGTCACCTCCCGGCGAGTGGTTCAGGTGAGGATGGCCGGTGAAGAACGCTGGGCGGTCATCGAGGATGTCGGTCGGCTCCGCGACGGGCTGGGCGTCCCGGTCCCCCCGGGCATCCCTGCGGCGTTCACCGAGCCGGTCGCGGACCCGGTCGGTGACCTGGTCGGGCGCCATGCCCGCACGCACGGCCCGTTCACCGCCGCCGAGGTGGCGGACCGGCTCGGACTCGGCCCGGCCGTGGTGCGGCACACGCTCGAGCGCCTCGAGACCCAGGGGCGGCTGCTCAGCGGCGAGTTCCGCCCCGCAGGCGGCGCGGCCTTCGCCGGCGGCGAGGAGTGGTGCGACGTCGACGTCCTGCGCACCCTGCGGCGTCGTTCCCTGGCCCGCCTACGACGGGAGATCGAGCCGGTCGAGCCGGTGGCGGTCGGGCGGTTCCTCCCGGCCTGGCAGCAGGTCTCCGGCGCCGTCTCCGGGCGGAGGCTGCGTGGGCCAGACGGGGTGTACGCCGCCATCGAGCAGCTCGCGGGTGCCCCGCTGCCGGCAAGCGCACTCGAGCCGCTGGTGCTCGCCGCGCGGGTGGAGGACTATCAGCCCGCCCATCTGGACGAACTCACCGCCACCGGGGAGGTGCTGTGGGTGGGGCACGGCTCGCTTCCGGGCAGCGACGGGTGGGTCTCGCTGCACCTGAGCGACGGTGCCGAGCTCACCCTCCCCGAGCCGCTGCCCGTGGAGTCCTCCGAGTTGAGTGAGCGGGTGCTCGCCGCCCTGGCTCCCGGCGGTGCCTGGTTCTTCCGCCAACTGGCCGACGCCGTCGAGTCCGAGGACGACCGGGAGCTGAGCCGCGTGCTGTGGGAGCTGGTGTGGTCGGGTCGGGTCGGCAACGACACCCTTGCTCCGCTACGGGCGCTGACCCGCACCGGCACGCCCAGCCATCGCAGCCGACGGCCCCCGCCTCGGAGCCGGATGGCCAGGCCGGGTCGGCGAGGCCTGCCTCCGGCACGCCCGGGCGTGTCTGCGGTCGCGGGCGATCCGACCACGGCAGGTCGCTGGAGCCTGCTGCCCCCGGTCGACACCGACCCCACCCGGCGCGCCCACGCCCTGGCGGAGACCCTGCTGGAGCGTCACGGGGTGCTCACGCGGGGTGCGGTCGCCAGTGAGCGGGTCCCGGGTGGGTTCTCCGGTGTCTACCGGGTGCTCACTGCCTTCGAGGAGTCCGGGCGCTGCCGGCGGGGCTACTTCATCGAGGGGCTGGGCGCGGCCCAGTTCGGCACGTCCGGGGCGGTCGATCGGCTACGCACGTACACCCTCGGGCCCGACCGGGCGGAGAGGGCCGCGTCACCGATTGCCCTCGCCCTGGCCGCCACCGACCCGGCCAACCCGTACGGCGCGGCGCTCCCCTGGCCGGCACCGTCGTCGGCCGGGGTCTCCGAAGAGTCCTCGGAGGAGGCAGGGACCGGGCACCGTCCCGGGCGGAAGGCCGGCGCGCTGGTCGTGCTCGTCGACGGCTCGCTGGTGATGTACGTCGAGCGGGGCGGTCGCACACTGCTGACCTGGTCGGAGGACGAGACCGCCCTGGCCGCGGCCGCCACAGCGCTCGCGGACGCCGTCCACCGCGGCGTGCTGGGTCGGCTGACGGTTGAGCGGGCCGATGGAGCGGCCCTGCTGGGGTCGGGTGGGACTCCCCTGCGCCGTGCCCTGCAGGAGGCCGGCTTCGTGACCACCCCGCGCGGGCTCCGCCTGCGCGGTGCCAGCAGGTAGGCGGTAGGGGCTCAGGCCGCGGAGGCCACGACTTCGCGGGTCCGCTCCGGGCCGGTGCGCACCGGGATCGGGGTCGGCAGCAGCGCGGCCTCTTCGAGCGCGACCGCATCCGAGACCTCGACCAGCACCTGGGAGAGAGGAACGTCCAGGGCGCTGCACAGCGAGGCGAGCAACTCGGAGGAGGCCTCCTTGTGACCCCGCTCGATCTCGGAGATGTAACCGAGGCTGACCCGCGCCTCGGCAGAGACCTCGCGCAGGGTCATGCCGCGCTCCATCCGCTGGGAGCGGAGCACTTCGCCGAGAAGCCGACGGAACAGAACCATGCGCACTCCCTTCCTCCTTTGCCCCGGGACGGCGTGTCCGTGGGGTCGAGCATCGATCTCGCTCGAATGCGTAGAGGCAACGCTACCCGAGGGGTGGTTCTTCCCGCTCAGGTGACTCGTCGCTCGGGTCGGGGTGCGTCGGGCAACCCGCTGCTGAGACGGTCGCTCACGCCGCGAGTACGTCGTACACGGCGGCTCAGGTCCGCGGGTCGAGCAGTTCCGCGAGTGCTGCCAGGGCCGCGTCGCAGGTCTGCTCCTGGATCTGCGTGCGGGTGCCGCTCAGTCCGAGTGACACGGTGGTCACCCCGTCCGGCCCGGCCACACCGACGTACACGGTGCCCGCCGGTTTGTCCTCCTGCTGGTCCGGCCCGGCCACCCCGGTGGTGGAGAGCGCGTACGTCGCCCCGGTGAGCGACCTCGCGCCCTCGGCCATGGCGGCCGCGCACTCTGCCGAGACCACGCCGTGCCTGGCGACGGTGTCCTCGGGCACGCCGAGCACGGACACCTTCAGCTCGGTGGCATAGGTGACCGCTCCGCCCCGGTAGGTGGCCGAGACACCCGGCACGTCGGTGATTCTGGCCGCGAGCCGCCCCCCGGTCAACGACTCCGCGGTCGCCACCGTGGCGCCGCCACTGAGCAGGATTCGATGCAGACGCTCAGCGGCGCCGTCGGCGGCGGTCACGACTGTCCGTGCCCGGGCAGCACCCAGACGGTGACCGAGCGCTCGGCCGGGCCGGTGTGTTCGTCGCCGGCGTACGCCACGGTGAGGCGATGACGGCCGGGCTTCCAGCCCCGGGTGTCGAAGCGCAGCACGGCGGCCGGGCCACGCAGCCGAGCCCGGTCGAGCACCCTCGCGTCGTCGCGGAGTTCGACCGTGCCGCGCAGGGTCGGCTCGGGACCGCGCACGTGCGCCACGACCCGGCCGGTCCTCCCCTGCTTGACGGGGAGAGCCAGTGCCCGGATCGTGGCCGGCTCGAGCGCCGCCGCCCCCACCGGCACGGTGACCGCGGTGCCCGACGGCTCCGCCACCAACTGGATCTCGCCGCCGGCCAACTCCGCGGGTACATCGAGGGACACCTCCGCGGTGCCGGCCTCGACCGGGAAGCTCCCCAGCTCGAGCAGCTGGCCCGCTGCGCCGGTGCCGGTCGCGGTGAGCGAGGTGTTGAACGGGGCACCGAGGGAGGTGAGGTCGAGGGTCTCACCGGTGAAGGGCTGGGACGGCGACTCAGCGTCCGGACCCAGGACGAAGGTGCTGGGCCCACCCGCGGGAAGTTCGGCCGGCAGGCCGCTGGTGAACACCTGGCGCCGGGCGAAGTCGGGGCTGACCGGCGAGTTCGCCGCGAGGTAGTCGCGCCACAACTCCGCATCGAGCAGCCCGGTGTCGGTCCACTCCCCCTCCTGGAAGGCGGTGAAGTTGTCGCCGCCCGCGGACAGGAAGGAGAGGGTGGAGACCGTGTAGCTCCGTGCCGGGTCGAGGGGCTCGCCGTCGACCCGCACCGAGGTGATCCGCTCGCCCGCCGGTGCACCGGCGTCCGCGGTCACCGAGACGTTCTGCGAGAGCCCCAACTGCAGGTAGGGCCGCGCGACACCGGCCGGCTGCCACTGCTGCTCGAGCACCGAGACGATCTGGGCGCCGGTCAGCTGACCGAGCGACACGGTGTTGTTGAACGGGAGGACCTGGTTGGCCTCCGCGTAGGTGACCACGCCGTCCGTGTTCGCAGGGTTCTCCGCGGTGTCCCCGGCGTAGAGGAGTTCGTCCCGGAGACCACCCGGGTTGGTGATCCCCAGGTCGACGTCGGCGATGTCCGAGACACCCTCGCGCAGCGCGTCGGCCACCAGGCCCCCGAGGGTGGACTCAGCGGACCGGTCGTCGCGGACCCCGGCGTTGAACGCGGTGGTGATGTCGTCGGTGATCTCCCCGACCGGTTGGCTCCCGACCTCGTCGGCGTGCGCGAGAGCGGCCTTGACGATGCCGTCGACCTCGGCCACCCGGGGCAGCGAGGTGTCCGCCTGGGCGGCCCGCGGGACGTTGCTCGCGGCGTACGCCGTCACCTCGCCGCTCTCGGAGTCGACGGTGATGTCGACCTGGCCGACGAACTCGCCGTACGAGCCGGTTTGGACCACCGGCCGGGTGCCGCCTCCGGGCAGCGGGGCGTCCCAGGCGTACTGCTTGTGGGTGTGGCCGGTGAAGATCACGTCGACCTCCGGCGCGGTGTCGTTGACGATCTGCGCGAACGCACCGCCGGCGGCCACCTCGTCCTCGAGGGTGGCCTCCTCCGGGGTGCCTGCCGACGCCCCGTCGTGGTACTCGGCCACGATCACGTCCGCCTCGCCGTTGGCATCCTCACCGTCGCTGAGTTCGGCGGCCACCCGGTTGACGGCCTCCACCGGGTCCCCGAACTCCAGGCCCGCGACACCGTCCGGGGAGACCAGGCTGGGTGTCTCCTGGGTGACCGCGCCGATCACGCCGACGGTGAGCCCGCCGATCTCGCGGGTGGTGTAGGCATCGAGCACCGGTGTCGTGGTGCCCGCCTGATAGACGTTGGCGCCGAGGTAGCTCCAGTCCGCGGCCGCGCCCACTCGGCCGGTGAGGTCCTCGACGCCCTTGTCGAACTCGTGATTGCCGACCGCGGAGGCGGTGAGGCCGAGCGCGTTCAGGACGTCGATCGTGGGCTGATCCTCCTGCACTGCGGAGGCGAACAAGGACGCACCGATGTTGTCCCCGGCGGACAGGAACAGGGTGTTGGCCTCCCCCGCTTCGGCACGCTGCTGCTCCACGGTGGTGGCGAACGCGGTGGTGTTGGCGTCGATGCGGCCGTGGAAGTCGTTGATGTCCAGGAGCCTGATCGGCACCGCCTCGGCGTGCGCCGGCCCGGCGACCGCGCCCACGGCCAACGGGGCCGTGACCAGGACCGAGGCCAGGGCACCGATCAGGGAGTGACGAGCAGAGATCATGAGCACGACCTTCGCTGAGGGGGTGGGCGCAGGCGACCGCCGAGCGGTACCCGCGATCACCCGACCCTAACGATTGCTGAACGTCCGCTCCGGACGACACGGTGAACGCCCGGTGACCATCGGCCCGCCGATGCGGTGGGGTGCTCCGATCGGGTCCGGGGGCCCCTGCTCGACGTCCCGCACGAGGATCGACGGAACCGCAGGCCGAGAACTGTCGGGAGGTCTCAGCCGCGCAGGTGATGCCGCTGCTGCCACACGCTCCGGTAGAACTCGAAGCCGGACCACATGGTGAGTACGACCGCCACGGCCAGGAGCACCTGACCGGCGTAGAAGAGGATCTCGCCGGGCATGCCCAGCGCGTCGAAGGCGCCGCCGTGCGAGTCGCCGTGCGGCAGCGGCATGGTGAGCACGGTGAGAGCGACCGCCTGCACGGCGGTCTTGATCTTGCCCAACTGGTCCGCGGGGATCACCAGCCTGCTGAGCACGGAGAGTCGCAGCGCCGTCACGCTCCACTCCCGCAGGAGCACCACGATGGTGACCCACCACCACACGTCACCGACGATGGAGAGACCGATCAGTGCCATGCCGGTGATCGCCTTGTCCGCGATCGGGTCGGCGATCTTGCCGAAGTCGGTCACCAGCCCCCGGGCACGGGCCAGGTCGCCGTCGATCTTGTCGGTGATCATGGCGAGCACGAAGATGCCCACCGCCAACCAGCGCCAGGTGCTGGAGTCGCCGCCGTCGTGCAGCAGCGCGAAGCCGAAGACCGGCACCATCGCGATGCGGAACATGGTGAGGACGTTGGGCAGGTTCCAGTTGCTGGGCTTGGTCACCGGCTCGCTCTGGTGCTCGTTCAACGGGCCTCCTCGGCTCGGGCGATCAGGTCGGCGCCCTCGGTGGCGACGACGCTCGCCCGCACCATGTCACCCACCTTCGCGGAGCACTCGACGAGGGTGGTGACGCCGTCCACCTCCGGCCCCTGATGGGCGGCGCGTCCGGTCACGGTGCCGTCCTCCACCGACTCGACGAGTACGTCGAGGGTCTGCCCGATCCGCTCCTCGGCCCGCTGCGCGGTGAGCTCCTCCACCAGCGCCGTCACGTGCTCGGTGCGCGCCCGCACCTCGTCCTCGTCGAGCTTGTCGGTGAACCCGGCCGCAGCGGTGCCCTCCTCGTCGGAGTAGCCGAACACGCCGGTCACATCGAGCCGGGCGGACTCGAGGAAGTCGCACAGGATCTCGAGGTCCTGCTCGGTCTCGCCGGGGAAGCCAACGATGACGTTCGACCGGATGCCGGCCTCGGGGGCCAGCGACCGGATCTGGTCGAGTAGGCCGAGGAAGCTGTCGGGGTCGCCGAAGCGCTTCATCCGGCGCAGTACGGCGTTGCTCGCATGCTGGAAGGAGAGATCGAAGTACGGCGCCACCCCGGGGGTGTCGGCGATCCGGGCCACCAGGCCCGGCCGGGTCTCGGCGGGCTGCAGGTAGGAAACCCGCACGCGGGCGATGCCGTCGACGGCTGCGAGCTCGGGCAGCAGCGTCTCGAGCAGCCGCAGGTCACCGAGGTCCTTGCCGTAGGAGGTGGAGTTCTCGCTGACCAGGAAGAGTTCCTTGACCCCCTGCTGACCCAGCCAGGCCGCCTCATGGAGCACATCGGAGGGCCGGCGGCTCACGAACGAGCCGCGGAAACTCGGGATGGCGCAGAAGGTGCAGCGTCGATCGCAGCCGCTGGCGAGCTTGAGCGGTGCCCAGGGGGCGTCGTCCAGCCGGGCCCGCACCTCGGAGAAGTCGGTGACGTCCGCGCCGGCCAGACCGGGGACCGAGAGCGAACCGGCGTCCCGCTCCGCGGGGCTGATCGGAAGCAGCAGTCGCCGATCCTTCGGCGTGTGCGGGTGGTGCGTCTCGCCCGCGACGATGCCGCGCAGGCGGGCGGCGATGTCCGGGTAGTCGTCGAAGCCGAGCACCGCATCGGCCTCGGGCAGCGAGGAGGCGAGCTCCTTGCCGTACCGCTCCGCCATGCACCCGACCGCCACGACCGCCTGGGCCCGACCACCATGCTCGACCTTGAGGTCGGCCGCCTCCAGCAGGGTGTCGACCGAGTCCTTCTTGGCCTGCTCGACGAAGCCGCAGGTGTTGACCACCACGGTGTCGGCGTCCTCGGGATCCGCCACCAGCCGGAACCCGCCGGCGCGCAGCCGGCCGGCCAACTCCTCGGAGTCGACCTCATTGCGGGTGCACCCGAGCGTCACCATCGCGACGGAGAGTTCGGGTTCCCCCCGCTCCGGGTCGGGGGCAGGGGTGTGCTGGGGCGCGGTGGCAGATGTGGTCATGTCGTTTCGAGTATGGCAGTCGCGCGGCCGGGCGCCGGAATCCTCCGGCCCCGGCCGGGACCATGCGAGCAGCGGGCGGTCAGCGGGCGGTGTAGGTCTTCTGGGCCTGCTCGCCGGTAGCCCCGATCGCCGCCGGGTCCTCGCCGTTGACCGACACCTCGACGGAGCCGTCAGAGCTCTGCACGCGCACCGGCGGCGAGGCCTTGAGGTGCTTGGTCTGACCGAAGGCGAGGTCGCCGTTGAAGACCACGTCCCCGGTCCCGTCACGTACGACGACGTTGGAGCCGCCGCCTGCGGCGGTCACCGAGACGGGTACGGGGGCAGCGGTCCTGCCGTAGGGGTTGGTCATGCCATGGGAGTCGCCGGCGAGGCCGGCCACGTCTGGCGCACTCGGGCGCGAGTCGTCCATCACCAGCCTGGCCACCGACCACAGCAACACCACGGCCATCACGGCGGCCACCAGCACCGACCAGTTCGGTCCGCCGCGCATCCGTCGGATGGTGCCCGAGGACCCGGTGGCCAGTTCGGCCTCGAAGACGGCCCGCGGATCGAGCGGGGCATCCGCGTAGGTGGCGTCGTAGGCCTCCAGCAGCGGGGCCCCCTCGACGCCGAGGACACGAGCGAGCGTGCGCAGGTGGCCTCGCGCGTAGAAGTCGCCGCCGCACGGGGCGAAGTCGTCGACCTCGATGGATTCGATCACGTGCGGCCGGATCCGGGTCCGGTCGGCGATCTGGTCGACTGTCAGTCCCAGCCTGGTCCGCGCCGCGGCGAGCTGCGGCCCGATCACCGGCTCGGGTGCGGGCTCCACGTCGGGTTCCTCGATGACGATCGGCTCGACGGCCTCGCCCGGTCGTGCGATCGGGGTGACCCCGGGTGCGGTGACGACCGAGGAGTGCAAGTCGGCCTGCAGCGCGGTCGCGCCGATCGTGCCGACCCGGGGCTGATGGTCGCGCACGATCTGCGCCCGTACGGCGTCCACGGGGGTCCGCTGGGGTCCGGGAGTCGCGGTGGGCAGGATGCGGGGCCTCGCCACCGGCCGGGTGTCCTCCCGATCCGGCTGCGCCTCTGGGGCCGCAGCGGCGGGTTCGGGAGCGGACTCAGGACCGGGCTGGGGAGCGGACCCGGCAGCGGTCTCAACAGCGCTGTGAACAGCGGACTCGGGAACCGACGCCGGCCGGTGGGCAGCGACCAGCGGCCACTCCGGCAACGGAGTCGGCGATGTGGTGGTGGGCCGCTGCTCCACGTCGGTGTCCACGTCGGTGTCCACACTGGTCTCAACGACGCGATCCGGACCGGGCTCGACGGCCCTCTCCGGGCTCATCCCGGAGACCGCGTCGTCTCCCGCCGAATCCGCGGACGCCTCGGCGGCACCCCCGTCGCTGACGGCGTCGGGGGCGGGTTCCGCGCCGGCGTCCTCCGCCAGCGAGGTGTCGATCTCGACGATCGTGGTCTGTTCGCCCGCCAGCCCGGCGAGTCGCTCGGTGAGGTCGCGGCTGCCGCTGCTGACCAGGGTGGTCATGCCGAGCGGCACTGCGAAGGAGACGCCGTACAACCTGCGGGAGAGCGCGGCCCGGCGCCGGGCTGCGGCGGGGATGGCGGCGTCCTGGGCGTCGGCATCACGCGGCAGCAGCACCAGCCTGCCGTCGCGCAGCATGCCCTTGCGGGGTTGGTGCTCGACCTCGTCGAGTTCCGACCAGGGCATGCCGTTCCACACCCGGCCGAGCCGGATCCGGATGCCGTGGTCGTCGGCGACCAGGAGCGGGGTCCGGGCGTCGGCCGCGACCCAGGCCCACACCAGCGCGACCAGCGCCAGCACTCCGCCCAGGACCCAGTCCACGGTGCCCTGTCCCCGCATCAGGAAGGCGAGCGACAAGGCGCCGGACACCAGGCCCAGCACGATGGCCAGCCGGCCGTTGCGGCGTACCTCGACGCTCGGGTTGCCGCTGCGCTCCGCGGAGTCCTCGGGGACGGCGGGGGCCTCGTGGCCCTGCACGTCCTCGCCGAGCCCTTCGGCTCCCGCGATCAGGTCGATGTTGTCGTCGGTCTCACGGATCCTGCTCATGACTCCCCCTGGATCACGGCGATCACACTGTCGATCTCGTCCGGTTTGACGAGTACGTCCCGGGCCTTGCTGCCCTCACTGGGGCCGACCACACCGCGGGACTCCAAGATGTCCATCAGGCGGCCGGCCTTGGCGAAGCCCACCCGCAGCTTTCGCTGCAGCATCGAGGTGGACCCGAACTGGGTGGAGACCACCAGTTCGATCGCCTGGACCACCAGGTCCATGTCGTCCCCGATGTCGTCGTCGAGCACCTTCTTGCTCTCCACGGGGGCGGTGACGTCCTCGCGGTAGCTGGGCTCGAGCTGCTCCCGGCAGGCCTTGACCACGGTGGCGATCTCGCCCTCGGTCACCCACGACCCCTGCACACGCATCGGCTTCGAGGCGCCCATCGGCAGGAAGAGGCCGTCACCCTGACCGACCAGCTTCTCCGCCCCCGGCTGGTCCAGGATCACCCGCGAGTCGGCCAGCGACGAGGTCGCGAAGGCCAGCCGTGAGGGCACGTTCGCCTTGATCAGACCGGTCACGACGTCGACCGAGGGGCGCTGGGTGGCCAGCACCAGGTGGATGCCGGCGGCGCGGGCCAGCTGGGTGATCCGGACGACGGAGTCCTCGACGTCGCGCGGCGCCACCATCATCAGGTCGGCCAGCTCGTCGACGATGACCAGCAGATACGGGTACGGCGCGAGCTCCCGCTCGCTCCCCGGCGGCAGTTCGATCTTGCCCGCGCGGACCGCCTTGTTGAAGTCGTCGATGTGTCGGAAGCCGAAGTTGGCCAGGTCGTCGTAGCGCATGTCCATCTCGCGCACGACCCACTGCAGCGCCTCGGCGGCCTTCTTCGGACTCGTGATGATCGGGGTGATCAGGTGCGGGACGCCCTCATAGGCGTTCAGCTCGACCCGTTTCGGGTCGACCATGATCATCCGCACCTCGTCGGGAGTGCTCCGCATCAGGATCGAGGTGATCATCGAGTTGATGAACGAGGACTTACCCGAACCGGTGGCGCCGGCGACCAGCAGGTGCGGCATCTTGGCCAGGTTGGCCACCACGAAGCCACCCTCGACGTCCTTGCCGACACCGGTGACCATCGGATGGTGGTCGCCCCGGGCGGCGTTGGATCGGAGCACGTCGCCGAGGGTGACGATCTCCTTGTCGGTGTTCGGGATCTCCACCCCGACCGCGGACTTGCCGGGGATCGGGCTGAGGATGCGCACGTCGGCCGAAGCGACGGCGTAGGCGATGTTCTTCTGGATGTTGCCGATCTTCTCGACCTTGACACCCGGGCCGAGCTCCACCTCGTAGCGGGTCACCGTTGGGCCACGGGTGTATCCGGTGACCTGCGCGTCGATGTTGAACTCGTCCAGCACGTTCGCCAGCCGCTGCACCACGTCGTCGCTTGCCTTGGACCGCGACTTGTGCGGCGTGCCCTGCTTGAGCGTGTCGCCGCCGGGTAGGGAGTAGACGACATCGCCCGACAGGGCCAGCTGCTCGACCCGCTGGGGCAGGTCCGCGTGCGGCGGGGGTTCGACGTGGTCCTGGGGCTCCTCGGCGTCCGGATCGATCTTCTTGAGGCGGGGCATGGTGTCCCGGTTCGGATCGCCGCCGACGGGGCCGGTGTCCTCGGTGTCTGCGGTGGCCCCGGTGTCTGCGGCGGCCTTGCCGCGCCTGCCCAGGCCGCGCCGCTCGAGCATGCTGTGGCCCGCGTCGGGCGCGATCTCGTCCTCGCCCTCCTCGAGAGCCAGGTCGAGGGAGTCCTTGCGCCGGCCCTTCTTCTTCGCCGGCGCCTCCTCCAGGATCGGGGAGTCGTAGGCGGGGTCGCCCATGTCGGGGTCGATGGTGTCGTCCAGGGCACGACCGTGGACGCGCTCGGCGCCGTCGACCCCGTCCCAGTAGTCCAGGTTGCGGCCCAGTGCCCGGTCGCGCAGCTCGGCGAGCCGGTCCGGGATCTGGTAGAGCGGGGTCGCGGTGATGACCAGCACCCCGAAGAAGGCGAGCAGCCCCAGCAGCGGCACCACGACGTACGGCGTCCGCAGCAGGTCCAGGAGCAGCGAGCTGATCACGAACCCGACCGCGCCGCCGGCATCGCGCAGGTTGGAGGCGTCCCCGGCGACCGGCTCGGGGCTGCCGTTGGCGATGTGCACGATCCCGAGCACGCCGAGCGCGAACGCCGTCCAGCCGATCACCTGTCGGCCGGCGGGGCCGTTGTGGATGGGGTCGCGCATGGTGCGCACCGACACGTACAGGAGCGCCAGCGGCACCAGCCAGGCGACCTTGCCGACGCTGCCCTCGATCGCGGCCCGGGTGAAGGAGAAGACTCCGCCCGGAAGCTGGAACCAGACCGCGGCCGCCACGATCATTGCCAGAGCCAGGACGAAGAGTCCCACCCCGTCCCGACGGTGCTCGGGGTCGAGATCCCGCGCACCGCGACCCACCCCTCGTGCGACCGCCCCGACGCCGTGCGCCAGCCCGAGCCACACCGTGGCGATCAGTCGGAAGATCCCGTCGAAGAGACGGGCGATCGGTCCGCGCCCGGTCCGGACCGCCCGCGGTGCGGGCCGTCGGGCGCCGGCCGAACCCTTCGCGGCACCGGACCGTTTCGCCGTGCTCGATCCCTTCTTCGACCCCTTGGCAGGGGATGCCTTGGAGCGCGCCCTGGTCTGGGGCGCGGGTCGGGTGGTGGACGTACTCCGGGATCGGGACTTGCTTGCGTTGGACGCAGCACTGTTCCGCGACCCCGGCGGGGAAGACGTACGGGTCGCCATGCCGCCCAACCTAGGCGATCGTCACACCAGCCACAGGTATCACACGCGTCGTGTCGCTCCCCAACCGTCTCGCCACCCTCGACGGATGCACACACCCGCTGCTGGAATGACCGAGATCACAGGGCAGGCGGGAACTTTCCCGGAGGAATCGGTGCCAACTCGTTATCCACGATCACCTCCGCGGCACTGGACCCCCCTGCGCTGTTGTCCCTAGTTTCACCTGGATGGCTCTGTGGGCCATCCGACCATCCGACTCGGAGGAGATCCCTCTCGTGAAACAGCTCAGGCAGGGCTTGGCCCTCGCAGTTCTCGGGGCGGGCTTCGCGGCCGCTCCACTCCTGTCACCTACACCCGCATCCGCAAGCTCGGCTCCGCCCGACTGGACCGCGGAGCTACGCACCAACGCCACCAGCGCTGTGGAGGTCTCGAAGCAGCCGGCCACCGGCGAGATCGGCTTCGTGAGCACTGACGGCGACCTGTTCCCCGGCCCGAGCCTGCGCTCGGCCGCGCCGGCGGCTGCGGCGGAGCGCAAGACGGACGCCTTCCTGACCGAGTTCGCGCCGGCGTTCGGTGCGCCCGCCGACCAACTCGTCGACGCCGAGGTGCGGGAGAACCCCACCGGCTACACGGTCGAGTACACCCAGGAGTACGACGGCGTACCGGTCTTCGCCTCCGACCTGCTCGCGCGGGTCGACCAGCAGGGGCAGCTGACCTCGGTCAACGGCTTCCTCGTCCCCGATCTCGGGCTCTCCACCACGCCGTCCTTCACCAAGGACCAGGCGGCCGAGCGGGCGCTGGCCACGGTCCGGGAGCTGCCGGTCGGGCACGACCCCGAGGCGGGGAAGATCGACACCGGCGGGCTGGAGGTCAAGTCCAACGAGCTGATGATCTACCGGATGGGCACCACCCGGGGCATCGAGGGCGAGGCCAAGCTCGCCTGGGTGCTCGAGGTCAGCAACGACGAGAGCGTCCGCGAGACGGTGATCCTCGACGCGCTCACCGGCAAGGCACTCAACCGCTACTCGATGATGGCGCACGCCCTCGACCGTCATCTCTACGAGGCCTACCGCGACGACAACGGCACGCCCGAGGACCCCTCCGATGACACCGTCGGAGGCCTGGACGCGCCGGTCTGGAGCGAGGGCGATGCCTTCCCCGCCGACCTGAACCAGGACCACCAGAACGAGGTGCTCGGCACCTCCGAGGCGTACTGGATGTTCATGAACACCTTCGGTCGTGACTCCTACGACGGCGAGGGCTCGCCGATGATCACGGTCAACAACGACCCGAGGATCAGCTGCCCCAACGCCAACTGGAACGGCGTCACCACCAACTACTGCTCCGGGGTCACCGGTGACGACACCGTCGCCCACGAGTGGGGCCACGCCTACACCGAGTACACCTCGGGCCTGATCTACCAGTGGCAGGCCGGCGCCATGAACGAGGCCTACTCCGACATCTGGGGCGAGACCGTCGACATGCTCAATGCCCGACACAACGAGGGCGGCGAGACCCCTGAGGACGCCGTACTCCGCACCGAGGGCACCTGTTCGGCCTACACCCGCTCGGCGATCTCGCTGGAGATCACCGAGCCCGCCACGGTCGCCGGCCCCTGCACCTCGGCTCCGGCGTCGTTCGGTCCGGTCATCACCCAGGAGCCGATCGAGGCGACCGCCGTGGTGGCCACCGACCCGGCAGACGATGCCGGTCCGAGCGCCACCGACGGCTGCTCGGCCTTCGACAATGCCGCCGAGATCGCCGGCAACTGGGCCTATGTCGACCGCGGCACCTGCGGGTTCGCGGTCAAGGCCGCCAACGCCGAGGCGGCCGGCGCGAGCGGCATCGTGGTCGGCAACACCAACGCCGACGCGCCGATCTCGATGTCCGGCGACGCCGACATCTACGGCGTGATGGTCGCCCAGGCGGACGGCGCCAAGTTCAAGACCGCCGGTGGGCCGGTGGACTTCCGGGTCTGGGACTCCTCGACCGACGCCAAGGACGACACCTACCGCTGGCTCTCGGGCGAGTCCGACCCGGCCTTCGGCGGCGCCATCCGCGACATGTGGAACCCCAACTGCTACGGCGACCCGGGCAAGGTCTCCGATGAGGAGTACCACTGCTCCGCCGAGGACGGCGGCGGCGTCCACACCAACTCCGGCGTGGTCAACCGCACCTTCGCGGTCCTGGTCGACGGCAGCGCCGGTGAGGGCGTGGAGCCTATCGGGCTGGACAAGGCGGCCAACCTGTTCTGGCGTGCCCAGAGCGAGTACCTCACGCCGTCCTCGTTCTTCCCCGACCTCGCGAACGCCCTGGAGTCCTCCTGCGCCGACCTGACCGGCGCCGAGATCAACCAGGTCACCCTCGGCGACCCGACCGCGGCCGACGGCTCCGACGGCGCCATGACGCCGGAGCTCGCCGATCCGATCACCGCGGCAGACTGCAGCGCCGTGACCGCAGCGATCGCGGCCACCGAACTGCGCCTGGACCCCACCGCGGAGTGCGCCTGGGAGCCGATCCTCGCCGATGGTGCTCCGCAGCTGAACTGCGGTGAGGGCACCAGCTCCGTGGTGAGCTACGAGGAGGACTTCGAGGACGGCCTGGCCGGCTGGACCCAGGACTCCGACATGGTCTACGGCGCCGAGGAGATCCCGTGGGAGGGCAAGGCCGCCGCCGAGGTCCCCGGTGGGCACGACAGCGCGGTCGCCTACGCCCCCGACCCGACCTCCGGCTCCTGTGCCGCCGACGCCGAGGACATCTCCAGTCGGAGCGGCCTGACGAGCCCGGACATCACCGTGCCCGCGGGCGAGACGCCCCGGCTGTCCTTCGACCACTACGTGGCGACCGAGGCCGGCTGGGACGGCGGCAACGTCAAGGTCAGCGTCAACGGCGGCGACTTCGCGGTCATCCCCGCGGATGCCTACCTCTTCAACGCCCCCGGCGGCACGCTGGAGACGGCGGCGGCCGGCAACACCAGCCCGATGGCTGGTGAGATCGCCTGGACCGGCACCGACGGCGGCGAGCTGACCGGGTCGTGGGGCACCTCGATCGTGGACCTGTCCGCGGTCGCCCAGCCGGGCGACACGGTGCAGATCCGGTTCGACATGGGACGCGACGGTTGCAACGGCATCGACGGCTGGTACGTCGACAACGTCTCCGTCGAGTCCTGTGACGAGGTCGCCGACCTCGCCGACGCACGCGTGTTCGCCGCACCGGCGCTCACCTGGGAGGGTCGTCCCGCGAAGGTGCGGGTGCTCGTGGTCGGTCGGGAAGGCAGGGCCACCGGCACCGTGACCGTGACCACGAAGCGTGGCCGGGTGCTCGGCAGTGCCGAGCTCGGCAGGCACGGGTACGCCACCGTGCGCGTGTCCGGGCTCGACGAGGGCAAGCACAGGCTCATCGCCGCCTACTCCGGCGACCAGACCTACGCCCCCGCCGAGGACGGCTTCGAAGTCCGCGTCCTGCGCGGCTGGAGGCACGGTCACAAGCACTCGTGAGGCCACCCCACCGCGCCTCGCCACGGTGAGTCGCGGAGACGATCAGGCCCCGCCGGGAATCTCCCGGCGGGGCCTGATCCATCGTGAGCGGGGCGGTCGACCTTCGGCCGATCAGGCCTCGAGCACGACGGGGATGATCATCGGGCGGCGGCGGTGCTTCTCGGCCACCCAGCGGCCGATGACGCGACGCACGGTCTGCTGGAGTTGGTAGGTGTCGGTGGTCCCCTCGGCGACGACCCGGTTGACGGCGTCCGCGATCGGCTGCTTGATGTCGTCGAAGGCGGTGTCGGCCCAGGCGTGGCCGCGGGCGTGGATCTCCGGCCCCGCGGCGACCTTGCCGCTCACCGAGTCGACCACGACGATCACCGAGATGAACCCCTCCTCGCCGAGGATGCGGCGGTCCTTGAGCTCGCTCTCGGTGACGTCGCCGATCGAGGTGCCGTCGACGAAGACGTAGCCCGCGTCGACCTTGCCGGTGATCCGGGCGACCCCGTCGATCAGGTCGACGACCACGCCGTCCTCGGCGATCACGACGTTGTCGATCCCGGCCGAGGCGGCCACCTCGCCGTTGGCGAGAAGATGACGCACCTCGCCGTGGACCGGCATCACGTTGCGCGGCTGGACGATGTTGTAGCAGTAGAGCAGCTCACCGGCGGAGGCGTGACCCGACACGTGCACCAGGGCGTTGCCCTTGTGCACGACGTGGGCACCGAGTCGGGCCAGACCGTTGATCACCCGGTAGACGGCGTTCTCGTTGCCGGGGATCAGCGAGGATGCCAGCAGCACGGTGTCGCCGGGCTCGATGTGCACGAAGTTGTGGGTGCCGTTGGCGATCCGCGACAGCGCAGAGAGCGGCTCCCCCTGGGAGCCGGTCGAGACCAGCACCACCTTCTCCGGGGGCAGCTTGGCCAGTTCCTTCGCCTCGACCATCACCCCGGTCGGAACGTCGAGATAGCCCAGGTCGGAGGCGATCTGCATGTTGCGGACCATCGAGCGGCCGACGTACCCGACCTTGCGGCCGTGCGCGGCCGCGGCGTCGAGCACCTGCTGCACCCGGTGGATGTGGGAGGCGAAGCAGGCGACGATGATGCGCTGGTCGGACTCGCGGAAGACGCGGTCGATGACCGGGGTGATCTGCTTCTCGCCGGTGGTGAAGCCGGGCACCTCAGCGTTGGTGGAGTCGGTGAGGAACAGGTCCACGCCGGCCTCCCCTAGCCGTGCGAAGGCCCGGAGGTCGGTGATCCGGCCGTCGAGGGGCAGCTGGTCCATCTTGAAGTCACCGGTGTGCAGCGCGACGCCGGCACCGGTACGGATCGCGACCGCGAGCGCATCCGGGATCGAGTGGTTGACCGCGACGAACTCGAGCTCGAAGGGACCGAAGGTGATGGTGTCGCCCTCGGCGACCTCGTGGCGCACCGTCTCCTTGAGCCGGTGCTCGCGCAGCTTCGGCGCCACCAGCGCGAGGGTCAGCTTGGAGCCCACCAGCGGGATGTCGCCGCGTTCACGCAGCAGGAACGGCGTGGCGCCGATGTGGTCCTCGTGCCCGTGGGTGAGCACCAGGGCCTCGACCTGGTCCAACCGGTCCCGGATCGGTTCGAAGTCCGGCAGGATCAGGTCGACGCCCGGGTGGTGGTCCTCGGGGAAGAGCACGCCGCAGTCGACGATCAGCAGCCGGCCGTCGTACTCGAACACGGTCATGTTGCGACCGACCTCGCCGAGGCCGCCCAGCGGGGTGACCCGCAGACCGCCCTCGGGGAGTTCACCGGGAGCGGTCAGCTCAGGATGGGGATGTGACATGAAGGCCTTTCCGGGTCAGCGCCGAGTCGCCTCGTCGTGGACCGTGAGGGTCGGGAATCAGAGGATGCCGCTGGCCTGCAGACCGGACCGCACCGCGGCCACCTCGGTCTCGTCCAGGGCCAGCAGCGGCGAGCGGACCCGCCGGTTGTCGAGCACACCGAGGAGCTCGAGGCCCGCCTTGGCGGCGGTGGCGCCGTAATTGGGGGCGCCCATGATCGCGTCGATCACCGGGAGGGTGCGGGCGTACGCCGCCCGGGCGGCCGCCAGGTCGCCGGCGGCGACGGCGTCCACCATGGCACGCAGCAGGTCGCCGGCGACGTGGCCGACCACGCTGACCATGCCGACGGCACCGTGGGCCAGCCAGGCGAGGTTGAGCGCGTCGTCACCGGAGTAGACCGTGTAGCCGAGATCGATCAGCCGAGTGCCGCGGGCGAGATCTCCGGCGGCCTCCTTGACCGCGACGACGGTGTCCCAGCCGATGGCCTCGCGGTAGACGTCGTAGCCGATCGCGGTGCCGGTGCGCCCAGGCACGTCGTAGAGCATCACCGGCACGTCGACGCCGGAGACGACCTGGCGGAAGTGCTCGCGCACCCCGGCCTGGCCGGGCTTGCTGTAGTAAGGGGTGACCAGGAGCAGCCCGTCCACGCCGATCTTCTCGGCCTGACGGGCCAGCTCGAGACTGGTGCGGGTGTCGTTGGTGCCGATGCCGGCGACGATCTTGACCTCACCGCCGACGGCGTCCTTGACCGCAGCGAGGATCTCGCCGTCCTCGACGACGCTGGTCGTCGGGGACTCGCCGGTCGTGCCCGAGACGACCAGACCATCGTGGCCGTGCGCGACCAGATGCCGGGCGACCTTCTGCACGCCCTCGAGGTCGACCGAGCCGTCTGTCTGGAACGGGGTGGCCATCGCCGTCAGGACGGTGCCGAAGGGCGCAGCAGAACTCATGGGCCCAGGGTATCGCCCAGTTCCCCGTCCCACCGCTCCGGTAGGCCTGCGCGTCGTCGCTCGGTACCAGCGGGTGGCGCCATCCCGCCACCACCCGATGCGCACTGCCTGGATGGCCCGCGCGTCCGCCCGAACCGTCAGGCGCTTGGCCCGGCTCGGCGGATGCGGACGCCGTGCCCTGCCCGGATCGGCCGGATCCGCCCGGACCGGCCCGGACCGCTCGGCTACGGACCGGCGGGCTCACACCCGCGGCATCACCTCGGTGGCCACCAGCTTGAGGTGGTCCAGATCGCTCAGATCGAGCACCTGGAGGTAGACCCGCTCCACACCGGCATCGGCGTAGGCCCGGAGCTTGGCGATCGCCTCCTCGGGCGTGCCGGCGACGCCGTTGGTCCGAAGCTCCTCCTTGTCCCGCCCGATCGCTGCTGCGCGACGCTCGACCTCGCTCTCGTCGCTGCCCACGCACAGGACCAGCGCCGCGGAGTAGGTCATCGAGTCGGCCGGCCTGCCGGCGCGCTGGACGGCGGCGCGAACGCGCTCGAACTGGGTCCGCACCGACTCCAGCGGGCCGAAGGGGAGGTTGAACTCGTCGGCGTAGGCCGCTGCCAGGGCGGGGGTGCGCACCTTGCCCTTCCCGCCGATCACGATCGGCGGGCCGCCCCGGTGGCCGGCACGCTGCGTCGGCTTGGGCAGCCCGGGGCTGTCGCTGACCTGGTAGTGCACGCCCTCGTGGGCATACCCGCCCTCGCTCCCCCACAGCCCGGTGATCACGGCGAGCTGCTCCTCGAGCCGGTCGAAACGCTCGCCGACCCCGGGGAACGGGATCCCGTAGGCCCGGTGCTCGGCCTCGAACCAACCGGCTCCGAGGCCGAAGTCGACCCGTCCGCCCGACATCTGGTCGACCTGGGCGACCTGCACCGCCAGCGGGCCCGGGTGCCGGAAGGTGGCGCTGGTGACCAGGGTGCCGAGCCGGATCGTGGAGGTCTCCCTGGCCAGGCCGGCCAGCGTCGTCCACGCGTCGGTCGGACCGGGCAGCCCGTCGCCCCCCATGGCCAGGTAGTGGTCGGACCGGAAGAAGGCTCCGAACCCGAGGTCCTCGGCCGTGCTGGCCACGGCCAGGAGGTCGTCGTAGGTGGCGCCCTGTTGGGGCTCGGTGAAGATGCGCAGCTCCATGCGGGCACTGTGCCACAGCCCTGGAGCCGCCCGCCCGAGCGGTCTGCGCCGCGGAGGTCTTGGCCGGTCACGGTCAGGTCTGGGATCATGTCGAGCGCGCGAGAGGAGACCCATGAGGCGTACGCCGGCACGGCCTCCTCTACGCGCGACCCGTGGCGCGATCGCGGGCACCGTGTGCGGCCTCGGCGCAGTGGTCGCTCACCAGGTCGCCGGTGGGACGGTTCCGCACTGGTCGGCCGCCCTGATCTGGCCGGCCTCGGTGCTGCTGTGCACCTGGCTGGTGACCCGAGGCGGCCTGAGCGTGACCCGCGCCGTCCTCGCGGCCGCGGCGGCGCAGTTGGGGTGGCACCTGATCATGGCCCTCCCCGGCACCGGCTCGGGCATGTCGGGGATGCACCACCCCGGGATGGCCCACCACGACATGGCGCTCGGGATGTCCCACGAGATGGGCGGCATGCAGCCCGGGATGTCCGGCGCGGATCCGATGACCCACTCCGGCTCCGACCATTCGATGCTGATCGCCCATGCGGTGGTCGCGCTGGTGACCGTCGTGGTCTGCCAGGGCGCAGACCGAGCCGTCCTCGGAATGCTCATCGAGTGGCTCACGCCCCTGCACGCAAGCATCCGGCTGCGGCTCCTGGTCCTTCAGCGGCCACCCGCGCTGCGTGACCGATCCACGCCGGCCCTGCGGCCGGCTCCCTCACCCGCCACCCGGCGCGGTCCACCGCTCGCCCTGGTCTGAACACACACTCTCTCGGGCACCACGCCGCCCTCGCGTCCACCGCGACGGACGCTGCGTGCTGCCGCCGACCCTCAGACCTGCGAGGACCACGATGACGACCATCGAACACGACCCGTCCCGACCCCCCGGTTCCGATCCGCCCGACGCACCCTCCGGTCGGCCTCGGAGCCTGCGGCCGCTGCTGTCTCGGCTGCATTTCTACGCCGGCGTCCTGGTGGCGCCGTTCCTGCTCGTCGCCGCGGCGAGCGGATTCCTCTATGCCGCCACACCCCAGATCGAGCAGCTGGTGTACGCCGATGAGCTCCAGGCCGCCACCTCCGGCCCCCCGATCTCCCTCGACGACCAGATCGCTGCCGCGCGGGCGGTCGAGCCCGATCTCCCGATCGCCGCCGTACGCCCCGCACCGGAGGACGGCGACACCACCCGGGTGCTCTTCGACATGGGCCAGAGCGCCGAGAGCCGGCACCTCGCCGTCTTCGTAGACCCGGCCAGCGGCGAGACGCAGGGCGAACTGACCGTCTACGGCACCTCCGGTTCGCTTCCGCTCCGCACCTGGGTCGATGAACTCCACCGCAGCCTCCATCTCGGCTCGGTCGGCCGGGTCTACTCGGAACTGGCCGCCTCCTGGCTGTGGGTGATCGCCCTGGCCGGGGTCGCGCTGTGGTGGACCTCCCCCCGCCGCAAGGAACGTGCAGGCGAGCGTGCCCGCGCACGCCTCCTGCCGACGCGGAGCGGCAGCCCGCGTCGCCGCACCCTCTCCTGGCACGGCGCGGTGGGCACCTGGGTGGTGCTCGGCTTCCTGATGCTCTCGGCCACGGGACTCACCTGGTCCCAGTTCGCCGGCGCCAACGTCACCGAACTGCGCACGGCGCTGAACTGGTCGACCCCCGCGGTCACCGCCGACCTCGAGTCCGACGTACCGGTCGACGAACATGCCGGGCACGCCGGACATGACATGAGCGACATGGACGGCATGGAGGGCATGGAGATGCCTCCCGAGGACTCCCCCGGCGTCGGCTACCAGACCGCTTGGGACGCCGCCCGCACGGAGGGCCTCACCGCTGACGCCGAGATCACGCCACCGGCGGGCGCGACCGGCACCTATGTCGTCACCGAGATCCATCGCGCCTGGCCCACCCAGGTCGACGCGGCCGCGGTCGACCCGGCCAGCGGCGAGGTGGTGGACGTGGTGCGCTTCGACGACTACCCGTTCATGGCCAAGCTCGCGCGCTGGGGCATCGACCTGCACATGGGCACCCTCTTCGGGGTCTGGAACCAGCTGGGACTCATGCTGCTCGCCGGAGCACTGGTCACCATGATCGTGTGGGGCTACCGGATGTGGTGGCTGCGCCGTCCCACCGGCTCCCGCCGGCCTGGGACGCCGCCGCTGCGGGAGGCGTGGCGAGCGGCATCGCCGCTCCAGCTGACCCTGTTCGCCGCCGGCACGCTGGTGATCGCCTGGTTCATGCCGGTGCTCGGTGTGAGCCTGCTGCTCTTCTTGGCCCTCGACCAGATCCTGGGCGCCAACCAGCGTGCCCGGGCCGGGGCCGCGGAGCGGGCTAGGGAACGGGCTTCTCGCCCCGAGGACGGGTGAGCCACACCCGCTCGTAGTGCTCGAACCTCTCCCGCTTCGACTCGGTCCACGCGGCCGGGTCGAAGCGGGGGTAGTGCACGTCGCCCTCCGGACGCAGCGGCACCCGGGTGAGCACCTGCTCGGTGGCGTACGGCAGCGCCGCGGCGTACACCTGGGCACCGCCGGCCACCATGATGTCGCCGGGCAGCCCGGCGGCCACCCGGAGCGCCGTAGCGATGTCGTGGGCTACCTCGACGCCATCCGCGTGCCAGGCGCGGTCGCGGGTGAGGACCACCGTCGTACGACCGGGGAGCGGCCGGCCGATCGACTCGAACGTGGTTCGTCCCATCACCAGGGTGTGCCCCCAGGTGAGTTCCTTGAACTGCTTCTGCTCGCCGGGCACCTGCCACGGGATGTCCGGACCGTTGCCGATCACGTCGTTCTCGGCGACGGCGGCAACCAGGACGACGCGCACTCCCCCACCCGACGCCGATTCAGACCGCAATGGGTGCCTTGATGCCGGGGTGGGGGTCGTAGCCCTCCACCGCGATGTGCTCGAGCTCGAAGGCGTCGATCTCCTTGACCTCGGGGTCCAGCCACAGGGTCGGCAACGGCCTGGGCTCGCGGCCGAGCTGGAGACGGGCCTGGTCGAGGTGGTTGAGGTAGAGGTGGGCGTCGCCGAGGGTGTGCACGAAGTCACCCACCTCGAGACCGGTCACCTGCGCCACCATGTGGGTGAGCAGCGCGTAGGAGGCAATGTTGAAGGGGACGCCGAGGAACACGTCCGCGGATCGCTGGTAGAGCTGACAGGAGAGCCTTCCCGGGCCGTCCTGCTGGGGAGCGACGTAGAACTGGAACAGGCTGTGGCACGGCGGGAGCGCCATGTCGTCCACCTGGGCGGGGTTCCAGGCCGAGACCAGGTGACGCCGCGAGTCCGGGTTGGTCCGGATCTGGTCGATCACCTGGGCGAGCTGGTCGATCTGGCGTCCGTCCGGGGCCGGCCAGCTCCGCCACTGGGCGCCGTAGACGGGCCCCAGATCGCCGTCCTCGTCCGCCCATTCGTCCCAGATCGAGATCCCTCGCTCCTGTAGCCAGCGCACGTTGGTGTCGCCGCGCAGGAACCACAGCAGTTCACCGAACACGGACCGGGTGTGGATCTTCTTCGTGGTCACCAGGGGGAACCCGGCGGTCAGGTCGAAGCGCATCTGGTGACCGAAGACCGACAGCGTGCCCGTGCCGGTACGGTCACCCTTCTCCGCTCCGTCGTCGAGGATGCGTTGGAGGAGGTCGAGGTACGGGCGCACATCCCCACCCTAGGCGGTGCCCACCCGGCCGAGACACACGACGTGCGGGCCATCGGAATCGGGTTCGGGTGGGCGTGGGTCGGGTCGATCAGTCCGTGCTCGGGATCTCGCCGGGCCGGTACCGCGGCAGTCGGGAGGCGGGGAGCGCGGCCGCCGCGCTGATGCCGGCCAGGATCAGGAACCCGAGTTTCAGGGTCTGCAGCCGCTGGTCCTCGTTCAGCTCGACGGCGGCCTCCACCTGCTCGGGGGTGGCCGAGGTCGTCGCGAGGACCTCGCGCAGGTCGTCGTTGCTCACGAAGTTCACGTTGTCCAGGTCCACCTGAGCGACCAGTTCCGGTGGCAGTTCGGGGTGCTCCTGCACCGACGAGACGATGCCTGCGCTCAGCGTGGTCACCAGCACCGCACCCATGACCGCGGTACCGACCGCCGAGGCGAGGTTCTGCGCGGTCCCGCGCAGCGAGCCGACGTCACCGGCCAGCCTCTTCGGCGCAGCCGTGACCAACACGTTGAAGACCAGGGTCACCAGGGCGCCCTGCCCGATCCCGAAGGCGATCAGCCCCACGATTGTCGGAAGCGTCTCCCAGTTGTTCGTCACCACCAGGGCGAGCCAGACCAGGGCGACCGTGGTCAGACCGAACGCGAACAGCGCGATGGTGCGCGGGGCGAACCGCTGATAGAAGCGGACGACCAGTGTCGCGGTCACGAAGACGGTGAGGTTGAAGGGCATCATCGCCAGCGAGGTGTCGAACGGCGTACGCCCCTGCACGACCTGGATGTAGGTCGGGACGGTGAAGTTGACCGCCGCCTCCATCGCCACGATCACGAACATCGCGTAGACGGCGGCGCGCTCGGTCGGGCGGGCGAGCACGCTCAGATCGACCAACGGGACCTGGCCCCGGCGCATCCGCCGCCCGGTCCAGACGAAGAAGGCCTGCCCGAAGATGATCCCGAGTACCACCAGCACCGGAGCGGGCGACACGCCAGCGATGGAGAACGGCGCCGAGTCCTCGGCGCGCAGGATCCCCCAGCCGTTGAGGTTGTTGAACCCCAGGGTCAAGGAGACGACCGCCGCGCCGACGAGGACCGAGGCGAACAGGTCGATCCGGATGGTGCGGTCACCGCGGTCGGCGCGAAGGCCGAAGCTGAACGCGAAGACGGCCACCGCCAGTCCCAGGGTGATGGCGAAGACGGGGCGCCAGCCGACCAGCGTGCCCAGGGTGCCGCCGATGAGGAAGGCGCTCACGCCGGAGAAGGCGCGGGCCGAGCCGAGCGAACCGACCGCGGTGGCCTGCTGGTCGCCCTTGTAGTTCTCGGCGATGAGGGCGACCAGCGCGGGCACGATGATCGCGGCCGCACCACCGGCGAGCACCTGGCCGCCGATCGCCCACCCCACGCTGGGCGCGAGCATCATCATCACCGAGGACGTCGCGAACACCACGACGACGACGCGGAAGATGAGCACCCACCCGACCCGCTGGCCCAGCTTGGCCCCGGTCATCACCAGGGCAGCAACCGCCAGTCCGTAGGCGACGATGGTGGAACTGACCACGGTAGGCGGGACCTCGAAGTCCTCGACCATGCCACCGATGGAGATCGGCAGCGCGGCGACGTTGAACGACATCAGCACCTGGGCGAGGAAGAGTCCGACCATCGGTCCCCAGGACCGTCGCTCCTGGACGGGATCGGTGAGGGCAGCGGAGGTCGACATGGTCAGCGGTTCTCCTTCGTGGTCCGGGCGGCCGGATGGGCCGCCGAGGCGAAGAGGTTGAGCCCCAGGGCGCGGGAGAGGTAGGCGCACGCCCGCTGGCCCCGGACGCTGTTGCCGGCGGTGTCCAGCCTGGGTGAGAAGGTGGCGAGGCCGCCCTTGCCGGGCGACACGGCGACGATGCCGCCGGAGACGCCGGACTTGGCCGGCAGCCCGATCTCGAAGAGCCACTCCCCGGACCGCTCGTACAGGCCGCACGAGGCCAGCAGCGCCAAGGTGTCTCGCGCCACCTCCGCGGAGACGACCTGCTCACCGGTGCGCGGGTTGACCCCGCCATCGGCGAGCGTCGCACCCATCACCGCGAGGTCGGTCGCGTTCACCGCGAGGGAGCACTGCCGGGTGTAGATGTCCACCGCGTCCAGGGGGTCCATGTCGAACCGGCCGTAGCTCTCCAGGAGTCGTGCGATGGCCTTGTTGCGCTGGTTGGTGAGGATCTCGGAGTGGTAGACGGCCCCGTCGAGCTCCAGGGCTCGCCCCGCGAACCTGGACAGGCCGGTGCGGATGTTCTCCCACTGCTCGGCCGGAGTCGCGCCAGGCATCAGAGCTGTGGTGGCCAGTGCGCCGGCGTTGACCATCGAGTTCATCGGGCTGCCCCGGTTGAGTTCCACGGCCATCACCGAGTTGAACGGCAGCCCGGTGTTGTTCACGCCCACCTGCTCGTGCACGTCCTCATGACCGATCGCCTCACAGACCAGAGCGAAGACGAAGGCCTTGGAGATGGACTGGATCGAGAAGGTGCGGGCCACCTCGCCGGCGGCGTACGTGCTGCCGTCCACGGCGACCAGGGCCACCCCGAACCAGCGCGGGTCCGCGGCCGCGAGCACCGGGATGTAGTCGGCGACCTGGCCCTCGTCCAGGTCGGCGTACCTGCGCAGGGCCCCCGCGACGAGGGCCTCCAACCGCTCCTCGCCCGGCAGTCCTCCGGTGAAGGCCGACTGCTCGACGTCGGTCAGATCCGTCTCGAACATCGCAGCTCCTGGTCCGGCAGCACCACTGGCCCGCGGCGCTCGCACCGCCCCGACTCCTCAGCCGACCACACCGTTCCGGGGTCGGGTCCGCGCCACGCCGTCCAGCACGTCAGATCGGTCCCCGCACGAAGTACCACACGAACAGCGCCGACACGATCGCCATCAGGGGATGGATCTCCCGCCACCGGCCGCGACCCAGGGCGATCAGGGTGTAGAGCACCATCCCGGCGCCGATGCCGTTGGCGATCGAGTAGGTGAAGGGCATCATCGCGATGGTCGCGAAGGCCGGCAGCGCCAGGCCGATGTCGCCCCACTCGATGTCCGCGATCTGACTCATCATCAGCGACCCCACCACGACCAGCGCGGGGCCGGTGGCGGCCGCCGGGATCATCCCCGCGACCGGGGCCAGGAACATCGCCAGCAGGAACGCCGCGCCCGTGACCACGTTCGCCAGACCGGTCTTGCCGCCCTGAGCCGCACCTGCGGTGCTCTCCACGAAGATCGTGTTGGAGGAGGCCGAGGCCGCACCGCCCGCGACCGCGCCGGCCGACTCCACCAGCAGCACCTTCCGCATCTGCGGCAGTTGGCCCTGCTCGTCGGTCAGCCCGGCCTCGCGACCGACCGCGAGCGCGGTGCCCATCGCGTCGAAGAAGTTGGCCATCAGCACGGTGACGATCAGGGCCAGCGCGGCGCCGTACCCGACGACCTCGAAGACACTGAAGTCGAACTCCCCCACCAGGCCGAAGTCGGGCGCCGCCACGATCGAGCTCGGCAGTTCGGCCCCCGGCACGGGGGTGCCCGAGGCAGAGGCGTTGACGATGATGCCGAGGAAGGCCGCCACCACGATGCCGATCAGCAGCGCCCCCGGCACCCGCCAGGCCATCAGGATGCCGATCAGCACGAGCCCGAAGCAGAAGACGAGTGTGTTCCAGGAGGCGAAGTCGGGGCCGATCGCCAAGATGGTGCCCTCCCCGGTCGCCACGATGCCGGAGCCGGAGAGCCCGATCAGCGCGATGAACAGGCCGATGCCGCCTGCGATGGCCCGCTTGAGCGCGTCGGGGATCGCCCGCATGATCGCCTCGCGCAGGCCGATCACCACGAGGATCAGCATCACCACGCCCTCGATCACGATGACGCCCATCGCCTCGGCCCAACTCAGACCGTTGGCGCCCACCAGGGTGTAGGCGACGAAGGCGTTGATGCCCAGGCCGGCCGCCAGCGCGATCGGCACGTTCGCTATCAGACCCATCGCGATCGTCATCACGCCCGCGACCAGCGCGGTCACGGTCACCAACTGGTCGTGCGGCAGCACCAGACCCGCAGAGTCGGGCAGCTCGCCGAGCACCGCCGGATTGACCACCAGGATGTAGGCCATCGTCGCGAAGGTCACCAGCCCGGCAAGGACCTCGGTCCTGACGCTGCTGCCACGCTCACTGATCCGGAAGAAGCGGTCCATGTCTCTCCTCTGTGGGCCTCACCGGCCGGGGGTCGGTACGCCGGGGCTCAGGCGCTCAGCGACATCGGGCCGTACACCTCGCGGTCGTGCTCGAGCAGCACGACGGACTCCACGCCCACCTCGGTCAGCTCCGGGTAGAACTCCCCGATCCAGGACTCGGCGTCCGACTGGCTCGGGAAGCGCTGGTCGGCGTACTCCTCGGGTACCTCGACCTCGGCTCCGTCCCCCCCGAGCAGCCGCCACCACCACACCGATTCGCGGGCCGGAGTGGGATGGAACACGGACGGTGGTTCGGGCAGGCTCATCGGAACTCCGGGGGCTCGTGGGCGGCAGCGAAGCGGGAGACACCCGGCCGGTGGCTGAGGACCTCCCCAGGTCACCTTGCCATGGTCGATGCCGGCTCGCAGTAACCTCTCCCCGTGACGTCGTACTCGCTGCGCTCCGCCAGCCCCGCCAAGACCAGAGCCGAGGCCGTCGTGGTCGGCGTCCTCGCCGGGCCGAAGGGTCCGCAGCTCGCGCCCGGTGCCGAGGACATCGCCGACGTCTTCGGGCGCCGCCTCCGGCCGCTCCTCTCCACGCTCGGGGTCAAGGGCAAGCCCGGTGAGGTCACCCGGATCCCGGCCGGCGAGAAGGTCGCCACCTCGCTCCTCGTCCTGGTCGGGCTGGGCTCGACGGAAGCGACCCCCGATGCCGTCCGACGGGCCGCCGGGGTGGCCGCGCGCTCGGTGCCCAACGCCGCCTCCGTGGCGATCGCCCTGCCGGCCCACACTCCCGAACTGCTGCGCGCCGTCACCGAGGGCTACCGGCTCGGCGGCTACACCTTCACCGACTACCGGGCCGCCGGCGAGGACACCTCACCGTCCGACGTGGTGATCCTCAGCGAGGGCGCCCGTCGGCAGGAGATGGTGGCCGCCTTCGAGAGCGGTCAGGTGCTGGCCGACGCGGTGGCGCTGTGCCGTGACTGGGTCAACATCCCCCCTGGTGATCTCACCCCGCCCGCCTTCGCCGACAAGGTCTCCGCGGCGGTCGCCGCCACCGCCCTGCCCGAGGGTGTCCCCGCCATCGGGGTCACCGTCCACGACGAGGCTGCCCTCGCCGACCTCGGCTGCGGGGGGATCCTTGGCGTCGGTGCGGGGTCCGCGGCCCCGCCACGCCTGGTCGAACTCACCTACACCCACCCGGACGCCGTTCGTCACATCGCACTGGTGGGCAAGGGCATCACCTTCGACTCCGGCGGCCTGACCATCAAGCCGGGCGGCAGCATGAGCACGATGAAGTCCGACATGGGTGGTGCTGGCGCCGTGGTGGCGGCCACCCTGGCCGCCGCGCGGCTCGGCCTCCCGGTCACCATCTCCACCTTCGTCCCGATGGCCGAGAACATGGTCTCCGGAGCCGCCACCCGTCCCGGCGACGTCCTGCGCATCTACGGCGGCACCACCGTGGAGGTGTCCAACACCGATGCCGAGGGACGACTGGTGCTGGCCGACGCCCTGGTGCGCGCCACCGAGGTTGGGCCCGACGCGATCATCGACGTGGCCACCCTCACCGGTCACATGGTGATGGCGCTCGGCGACAGGGTGACCGGCGTGATGGGTTCTCCCGAGATCGTCGAGGCGATCCTCTCAGCGGCCGAGCAGGCCGGAGAGGAGAGCTGGCCGATGCCCATCCCCGACCCCATCGCGGAGCGGGTCCGGTCCAGCAAGATCGCCGACCTCGCCCAGCACGACTGGATCCGCTGGGGCGGCGGCCTGTTCGCGGCTGCCTTCCTGCGCGAGTTCACCGCCGACCTGTCCTGGGCCCACCTCGACATCGCCGGGCCCTCGTTCAACAGCGGTGGGTCGAACGGACACCTCACGCCGGGCGGCACCGGCGTCGGGGTCGGCACCCTGGTCGACTACCTCCGGGCCCAGTCCGCCTGAGCCGGCGATCCGTTCGGTCCCAGGAAGTACGTCGGTCGGGCGCTGGAGCCGCTCCCCGCTGGGGGATGTCGGTGCGCTCCACGGTCCTCGCGGACAGGTCGCTGAGCTCGCGGGGGGTGCGGGGCCGCCACGACCCAGCCGCGCCGGGTCGGCGTACCTGCGGGCCGCCTCGGGTCGGCCGGGTCGGCACGGAGAGGGGTCGGCTCAGCCGCGACGTTGCTTGCGCTGCTGGGTGACCCGGTGGTTGTAGTCCCGCATCCGTTGCGGGATGCCGACCAGGCCGGCGTCGTAGGACGGGACGCCGTGGTCGTTGCAGAAGTCGTGTGCCCAAGCCACCGACTGCACTCTGCGCCGGGTCCACTCGCCGTCGTGCGCGACCAGGAGGAGGGTCACCTCACTGACCGCCGTGCGCGGCTCGACGAAGCCCTCCACGCCGCGCCGGGTACCGACGAACTGCTGGAGGTGCTCGCGATCGGTGGCATCGGAGGCGCGGACCCGGGTCGACCCCGTCCGGGCGGCCTCGCGGGCGGGTCCGCTCATCTTCACACCCGAGCGCCGACGGAACCTCTCCAGGAACGACATGCCTCCAGTGTGCCGTATGCCACCACGAACCCCCGGGGGCAGGGACGGTTGGGCGGCCAGATGTCTCCCACGACGCGCCATGACCGGTGAGTACACGGCCCGGCGCTGGACTCCTGGGTCGGAGGTGCCAAGATGGTCCCCGTGTCCGATGCCGGTTCCGAGGTCCTCACCCCCATCGGGGTGACCCGGGGCCGCACCGCACCCAGACCCGGTGTTCTCACCGCCACCAGCCGCCGCTGCGGCCGTGGCCACCCCGGCAAGCGAAGGCTCATCAGCCTGCGACGCGTGCACCGTGGCGCGCAGCCGAGCGTGGTGCTCACCCCGTCCACGCGGCCGATCACCCTCGGCCGTCGCAC
Source organism: Nocardioides insulae DSM 17944 (assembly GCF_000422825.1). Taxonomy (GTDB): domain Bacteria; phylum Actinomycetota; class Actinomycetes; order Propionibacteriales; family Nocardioidaceae; genus Nocardioides; species Nocardioides insulae. The sequence continues at coordinate 322,412 of NZ_KE383929.1, forward strand.
GATCAGTTGACCCTGCCGATCATCACCAGACACAGAAGAAGCGAGCGAAGGAACTCCATGGCCACCGAAGTCACTCTCCCGGCACTCGGCGAGTCCGTCACCGAAGGTACGGTCACCCGCTGGCTGAAGAACGTCGGCGACACCATCGCCGTCGACGAGCCCCTGCTGGAGGTCTCCACCGACAAGGTGGACACCGAGATCCCCTCCCCCGTGGCCGGCACCCTGCTCGAGATCAAGGCCGGCGAGGACGACACCGTCGAGGTCGGCGCCGTCCTCGCTCTGGTGGGCGCAGCCGATGAGGCTGGTTCCGCCCCGGCCGAGCCCGAGGCCCCCGCCCAGTCCGAGGCGCCCGCCGCTCCCCCGGCCCCCGAGCCCACCCCCGCCGAGTCCGCGCCGGCCCAGCAGGCCGGTGGCGAGCAGGCCCAGAGTGCCTCCGCTGCGCCCTCCCAGGGCGGTGGCTCCGGTACGTCGGTGACCCTGCCCGCGCTGGGTGAGTCCGTCACCGAGGGCACCGTGACCCGCTGGCTGAAGAACGTCGGCGACACCATCGCCGTCGACGAGCCCCTGCTGGAGGTCTCCACCGACAAGGTGGACACCGAGATCCCCTCCCCCGTGGCCGGCACCCTGCTGGAGATCAAGGTCTCCGAGGACGAGACCGTCGAGGTCGGCGCCGAACTCGCGGTCGTGGGCGACGCGAACGCGGCTCCCGCCCAGGCCGCTCCGGAACCCGAGCCTGAGGCGGCGCCAGCGGCCGAGCCCGAGCCGGAGCCCCAGGCCGCCCCCGCCGCGGAGCCCGAGCCGGAGCCGGAGCCCCAGGCCGCCCCCGCCGCCCCCGCCGCTGCCGCGGCTCCCGCTGCCTCCTCGCCCACCACCGACTCGGCCGGCTACGTGACCCCCCTCGTGCGCAAGCTCGCCACGCAGCAGGGTGTCGACCTGGCCTCGGTCGAGGGCAGTGGCGTCGGCGGCCGCATCCGCAAGCAGGACGTGCTCGACGCGGCCGCCGCGAAGGCTGCTCCGGCCGCGCAGGCGCCGGCCGCCTCGGGTGCCCAGGCGCCGGCCCCGGTCGCCCCCTCCCCGTTGCGGGGCACCACCGAGAAGGTGAGCCGGCTGCGCAAGATCATCGCCCAGCGGATGGGCGAGTCGCTGCAGACCGCGGCCCAGCTCACCCAGGTGGTCGAGATCGACGTCACCAACGTCGCGCGACTGCGGACCGCGAAGAAGGCCGAGTTCCTGGCGCGCGAGGGCGTCAAGCTCTCCTACCTGCCGTTCTTCACCAAGGCGGCGATCGACGCGCTCAAGGAGCACCCGAAGCTCAACGCCGGCATCGACCTGGACAAGGACGAGGTCACCTACTATGACCGCGAGAACATCGCCTTCGCCGTCGACACGGACAAGGGTCTGATCACCCCCGTGGTCAAGGACGCCGGTGACCTGTCGGTCTCCGGTCTGGCCAAGAAGATCGCCGACGTGGCCGAGCGCACGCGGACCAACAAGATCGGTCCCGACGAACTCTCCGGCGGCACCTTCACGATCACCAACCTCGGCAGCGTGGGTGCCCTGTGGGACACCCCGATCATCAACCAGCCGCAGGTGGCCATCCTCGGTCCCGGTGCCGTCGTGAAGCGCCCGGTCGTCATCGACGACCCGCAGCTCGGCGAGACGATCGCGGTGCGTCACATGGTCTACTTCGCCCTGACCTACGACCACCGCCTGGTCGACGGCGCGGACGCCGGCCGGTTCCTCCAGGACGTCAAGAAGCGCCTCGAGGCGGGCCAGTTCGAGGTCTGACACCCCGAGCACCACACGACCGGCTGAGCCGGTCACCCACGGATCGGGTCGGCGTACACGTACGCCGGCCCGATCCGTTGCGTGCGGTGTCCGCTCGACCCCGATGGGTGGCACAGTGGCGACATGTCCTTGCACGCGGTCATCGCCGGCTCGTCGGGCTTCCTCGGCACCCACCTCAGCTCCGCCCTGGTGGATCGCGGCCACCGGGTCACCGCACTGGTACGCCGTCGCGCCGATGGCCCCCACGAGGCACAGTGGGATCCCGAGGCTGGCGCGCCGGCCGCCGCCCTCCCCCTGGATCTGATCGCCGGGGCCGACGTGGTGATCAACCTCGCCGGCAGCCCGTTGATCGGCAACCCGCATTCGGCACGCTGGCGCGAGGAGCTGCGCAGCAGCCGCATCCGCACCACCCGTCTGCTCGCGGAGGCGATCTCGCAGGCGGGCCAGGAGGGCGGCCGGCTTCCGGCGTTCCTCGCCGGCAACGGCATCAGCTGGTACGGCGACCACGGCGACCAGCCACTGACCGAGGTGTCCGACTCGCGGGGCCATGCCCTGCTCACCGAGGTGTGCCGTGACTGGCAGCTCGCCGCGACCCCGGCGGTGGAGGCCGGAGCCAGGGTGTGCTGGCTGCGCACCGCTCCCGTGATGGATCGGCAGAACCCCCCACTGGCCCAGTTGCGCCTCCTCGCCAGAGCCGGGCTCAGCGCTCGCCTCGGCAACGGGCAGCAGGTGATGCCGATGATCTCGCTGCGGGACTGGGTCGGCGCAGTGGTGTTCGCGGCCGAGCACGACTCGCTCGCCGGGGCCGTGAACCTGGCGGCACCACGCCTGCCCACCAACGCCGAGTTCACCTCGGCCCTCGCGCGGCAGGTGCATCGGCCGGCGTTCCTGTTCGCCCCGGGCGCAGCGCTGAAGGTGGCCGCCGGCCCGATGGCGCCCGAGCTGCTCGGCTCGGTCAACGCCCGGCCCGCCGCGCTCGAGCAGGCCGGCTATCTCTTCCTCGACCCGGGGGTCGAGGAGATCCTCAGGTCCGGACTCTCCGCACGGAGCTGACCCGCCAGCCGGCCCCCACCCGACGCAGCTCGATCCGCCGCGTCGAGATCCGACCCGCAGGCAGCGCCACCATCCGCACACCGCCGACCACCCGTGCCCCGAGTAGCCGATCACGTACGCGCAGGGTCCAGCCCCGGTCGCCGTACCCAGCGAGCACCTCGACCTCGAGGATCCGGGTGCGCAGGTGCTCGACCCGAAGTCCGCGCGCCCGCCAGGCCCGCAACTGGTCCACGTCCGCGCGGCCGGCGGGCGCGCGTGCGACGTACAGCCCCCTCAGGGTGCGGGGGTCGCCTCGGGCCCATGCCCGGGCGCGGGCCCGATCCCAGCCGCGCAGCACTGTGGCCGCTCTCACGGCCGTGCGTGTCGAGGGCGCTCCCACGATCGGGGCGGGCGAGGTGTCAGGATGCTCTCGCTCGGCCACCGGCCGATCACCCGAGCGCGCCAGGATCGGCGCTGCCACGGCGATCGCGGTCACGAGCATCGCGAAGAGCAACAGGTGTCCGAGTCGAGGCCGGGGGCCACGGGCCGCATGGCGGGAAGGGGTGGAGGTCATGACTGACGTCCTACCCTCTTCCGAGGTCGCCCGCGGGAGTTCTCCACAGGGGCCTCGACGACCCCGGCGGGTCACCCGGCGCGGGCTGTTCGCCGCGGCCGGTGCCGGCTTGGTGGCCGCCGGCGCCTCCACCGCCGCGGTCGCGGTGTGGCGCGACATCCGCGCTCACCAGGGCGACCCGTTGGTTCCGCCCTCGCCCACTCGGGAGCCCTCGCCCCAGCAGTCCTACTGGCAGGGTGACGCAGTGATCGAGGAGCATCGCTTCCGCTCGGTCCATCGCGGGCCCACCGGGTATGCCGTCCTGCACCCACCCGGCGCCGCCCCGACCTCCGTCCTGCCCGTGGTGATCGCCCTGCACGGATGGCGGGACGACCATCGGGTGCTGCTCGGCCAGCGTTTCCAGCTCGGCCGGTTCCTCACCGAGGCGGTCGCCGCCGGCGTACCCCCGTTCCGGATCGTCACCGTCGACGGCGGTACGTCGTACTACCACCCGCACCAGGGCGAGGACGCCGGCGCGATGGTGATCGACGAACTCCTCCCCCGCCTCGCCGATACCGGTCTGGCCACGGCGCCGTCCGATCGGATCGGACTGCTCGGCTGGTCGATGGGCGGGTACGGAGCCCTCCGGCTCGGCGGCATCCTCGGCCCGGACCGGGTGGCGGCGCTGTGCGCGGTCAGCCCCGCGCTATGGCAGGACCCGCACCTGGCCAGCCGAGCAGGCTTCAGCAGCGCCCGCGAATACCGCCGCTACTCCGTCCTGGGTCGGCAGTCGGATCTGGACGGCATCCCGGTGCGGATCGACTGCGGCACCCGCGACCGTTTCGTTCAGGCGACCCGCTCCTACGTGGACGGGTTCACCCGGCCGATCGAGGGCGGCTTCACGCCCGGTGCCCATGTGGCGTGGTTCTGGCGACGGGTCCTCCCCGATCAGTTGTCCTACCTCGGGCGTACCCTCTCGGCATGAGCCAGACCGCGGAGCCCGCCGCCCTCGCCAGCGTCACCTCACGGCACGGCACGGTCCGCTTCGAGTGGCTCGGCCGCGTCGACTACCTCGACGCCTGGGAGCTGCAGAAGCAGGTGCACGCGCGCGTCGTGGCCCGCGAGCAGGACGACACCGTCCTCCTCCTCGAGCATCCGCCGGTCTTCACCGCGGGCAAGCGCACCGATCCGCACGAGCGTCCGCTCGACCCGGGGGGCGCCCCGGTGGTCGACGTCGACCGCGGCGGCAAGATCACCTTCCACGGCCCGGGCCAACTGGTCGCCTATCCCATCATCCGGCTCCCCGAGAAGGTGCGGGTCGTCGACTTCGTGCGTCGCCTGGAGGAGGCCATGATCGGGGTCTGCGCCGACTACGGCATCGCCGCTGCCCGCGTTCCCGGCCGCAGCGGCACCTGGCTGGCCGAGAGCGAGCAGGGTCCCGAGCGCAAGATCGGCGCGATCGGTCTCCGGGTCAGCCAGCACGTCACGATGCACGGCCTTGCTCTCAACTGCGACGTCGACCTGGGGTGGTACGACAGGTTCGTCCCCTGCGGCATCTCGGACGCCGGCGTCACCACCCTCACCCACGAGACCGGGCGGGAGGTCACCGTCACCGACGCACTGCCGCTGCTCCATCGCCGGCTCGCCGAGATGTTCGCCTGGGAGCCCTACACCCGCACCCCCGACTATGCGCCGAAGCCGGAGCCGGGTCACCACCCCCGCGTCGAGCTGCTGCGCCCGAGCACCTGACCGGGCCCTGCGACACCGATCAGGTGACCGGCCGCGCTGCGTCGTACCCTTGATCTGTGACCGATGCCCCAGCGCCTGAAGGCCGGAAGCTCCTCCGTCTGGAGGTCCGGAACGCCCAGACCCCGATCGAGCGAAAGCCCGCCTGGATCAAGACCAAGGCGAAGATGGGCCCGGAGTACAAATCACTCCAAGGGCTGGTGAAGTCCGAAGGCCTGCACACCGTGTGCCAGGAGGCCGGCTGTCCCAACATCTTCGAGTGCTGGGAGGACCGCGAGGCCACCTTCCTCATCGGCGGCGACCAGTGCACCCGACGCTGTGACTTCTGCCAGATCGACACGGGCAAGCCCCAGCCGCTGGACCGCGACGAGCCTCGCCGGGTCGCCGAGTCCGTGCAGAAGATGGAGTTGCGCTACGCCACCATCACCGGCGTCGCCCGCGACGACCTCCCCGACGGCGGCGCGTGGCTCTACGCCGAGACCGTCAAGCAGATCCACGAGCTCAACCCCGGCACCGGGGTGGAGAACCTCATCCCCGACTTCAATGGCCGGCCCGAACTCCTGACCGAGGTCTTCGAGTCGCGTCCCGAGGTCTTGGCCCACAACGTCGAGACCGTGCCCCGGATCTTCAAGCGGATCCGCCCCGCCTTCCGCTACGAGCGCTCCCTGGACGTCATCACCCAGGCCCGGGAGTTCGGGCTGGTCACCAAGTCCAACCTCATCCTCGGCATGGGCGAGACCCGCGAGGAGATCTCCCAGGCCCTGCACGACCTCCACGACGCCGGCTGCGAGCTGATCACGATCACGCAGTACCTGCGCCCCTCGGTCCGGCACCACCCCGTGGAGCGCTGGGTCAAGCCGGAGGAGTTCGTCGAGCTCCGCGAGGAGGCCGACCAGATCGGCTTCTCCGGCGTGATGTCAGGACCCCTCGTCCGTTCGTCCTACCGTGCCGGCCGCCTGTACCGTCAGGCGATGGACGCGCGCGAAGGCGCGTCGGCCGCCGTCTGACCGCCCGCCCTTCCTTCCTTCTGCTCCCGAAAGAGGCACCACCCGCATGTCGCAGCTCGACCCGAGCAACATGAGCCGACGTCAGCAGTTCGTCGAGACCTACCGGCTCACCAAGACGACCGACCCCAAGATCGGTCTGATCCTTCTCGCCGTGTTCGTGGTCTGCGCCGCGGTCGGCTTCGGCATCTTCTGGATCCTGCCCGGCAGCGGGCTGCTCAGCTGGGTGCTCTCGATCATCGGCGCGATCCTCCTCGGTGCCCTCGGTGCGATGGTCGTCTTCGGCCGGCGAGCGCAGAAGGCCGCTTACACCCGCATGCACGGCCAGCTCGGCTCGGCGGCCGCGGCCCTCGGCATGCTCCGCAAGGGGTGGAAGGTCGAGCCCGCCGTCGGCTTCACCAAGCAGCAGGACGTCGTTCACCGCGTCGTGGGTCCCCCGGGCATCGTCCTGGTCGGTGAGGGCAACCACAACCGGGTCAAGGGACTCCTGATCAGCGAGCGCCGCAAGCACGAGCGGGTCGTCGTCGACGTGCCCGTGCACGAGCTGATCTGCGGGGACGAAGAGGGCGAGATCGCGCTGGACAAGCTGCTCAAGCACGTGCAGAAGCTGGGCCGCAGGATCAAGCCCGCCGAGCAGACCGACGTGCTCAACCGGCTCAAGGCGATCGACACGGTCCGCGGCAAGGTGCCGCTGCCCAAGGGGCCGGTCCCCACCAGCATGAAGGGCATGCGGGGTAACCTGCGCGGCCGCTGAGTCGCCTGCCTGACACGCCCCCGGTCCTGCCACCTCGGTGGTCGGACCGGGGGCGTTGTGTTCGTTCGGCAAAGGTATGTCGCTGGATGTGCGCCCCTCTACCGGACCTCCACCAGGGACGTGACCGTTGGGCTACATGCCTCGAGCAACGGGCACCCGGTCCACCCTCAGCGGCCGGTGACGAACCGCGCGCGATAGGTCTGCAGGGTCACGCTCGCCGTACCCACTGCGAGGTCGTGCAGGCCACGCCCGTCCGGCTTGAAGACCAACGGCGGTACGACGAGGATCACCAGGACCTGTCGGGCCAGGGAGCGCAGCAGGTCGAGCGGCCGCGGATCGTCGACGACTCGGACCGTCCGCAGGCGGGTGGCGAGCTTGCCGAAGGACCCGCCCACGGTCGCGGTCAGCAGGGCCGACTCGACGACGTACACGAGCAGCACCACCCCCTGCTCCGGCCCGCCGGGGCTGAGGAACTCCGACCAGCCGAGGATGAACGCGGCGACCAGCGAGGACACCACCCAGTCCACCAGGAGTGCCAGCGCCCGCCGGGGCCAGGACGCCGTCTCGAAGGGCAGCGCACCGGCGCCGGTGGTCGGATGGGAAGGCGTTGTGCTCACCGGGTTAGCCTAGGAGCCGCAACCCGGACGCCGGCGTCCGGCCGACCCGAAAGCTGTAACATCGCTGAAACATTGCGGTGACGGTGAGGCAATCCCGGCGACCTAGGTTGCTCACACGTCGGGGACAGGACCCCCGATGCAATCTCGCAAGAGCTGGCGCGTCCAGACGCGGACCGCCAAGGAGGACGAATGTTCAGCAACCCCGACGAGCTGTTCGCCTATATCAAGGACCAGGGTGTCGAGATGGTCGACATCCGATTCATGGACCTTCCGGGCATCCAGCAGCACTTCACCGTTCCCGTGTCGTCGTTCACGCCGGATGTATTCGAGACCGGCTTGGCCTTCGACGGCTCGTCGATCCGTGGGTTCCAGGCGATCAACGACTCCGACATGGCGCTGTTCCCCGATGTGACCACCGCCTTCATCGACCCGTTCCGCCAGGCCAAGACCCTGGCCCTGGACTTCTTCGTCCACGACCCGATCACCGGCGAGGCCTACTCCCGCGACCCGCGCAACATCGCCCGCAAGGCGATGAGCCACCTGGCCACCACGGGGATCGCCGACACCGCGTTCTTCGCGCCGGAGGCGGAGTTCTACATCTTCGACTCGGTGCGCTACAACACCGACGCCCACGAGGCCTTCTACCACATCGACTCCGTCGAGGGCTGGTGGAACTCCGGCCGCCAGGACGCCAACAACCCCAACCTGGGCTACAAGACCCGGTTCAAGGGCGGCTACTTCCCCGTGGCGCCGTACGACCACTACGGCGACCTGCGCGATGACATGGTGAAGAACCTCGAGGCGGCCGGCCTGCTGGTCGAGCGTGCCCACCACGAGGTCGGCACCGCCGGTCAGGCGGAGATCAACTACCGCTTCGACAAGCTGCTCAAGGCTGCCGACGATGTCATGAAGTTCAAGTACATCATCAAGAACACCGCCTGGCAGCAGGGCAAGTCGGTCACCTTCATGCCCAAGCCGATCTTCGGTGACAACGGCTCCGGCATGCACGTGCACTCCTCGCTCTGGAAGGACGGCGACCCGCTGTTCTACGACGAGGTCGGCTACGGCGGTCTCTCCGACATCGCCCGCTGGTACATCGGCGGCATCCTCGAGCACGCCCCGGCGCTGCTCGCCTTCACGAACCCGTCGGTGAACTCCTACCACCGTCTGGTGAAGGGCTTCGAGGCCCCGATCTCGCTGGTCTACTCCTCGCGCAACCGCTCCGCCTCGGTCCGGATCCCGATCACCGGTTCCAACCCGAAGGCCAAGCGCGTCGAGGCCCGCTTCCCCGACCCGTCGGCCAACCCGTACCTCGCGTTCTCCGCGCTGATGCTCGCCGGTCTCGACGGCATCCAGAACAAGACCGAGCCGCCGGCCCCGATCGACAAGGACATCTACGAGCTCCCGCCGGACGAGATGGCCGAGATCGCCCAGGTCCCGACCTCGCTCGACCAGGTGCTCAACGCCCTCGAGGACGACCACGACTTCCTCACCGTGGGCGACGTGTTCACCCCCGACCTGATCGACACCTGGGTCAGCTACAAGCGCGAGCACGAGATCGCGCCTGTCCAGCAGCGCCCCCACCCGCACGAGTTCGAGCTCTACTACGACATCTGAGTCTCAGCGGTTGCTCAGATTCACCACCGATGGCCCCGGGTCGCCCCGGGGCCATCGGCCATTTTTGCTTCTTGGCGATCTCCGACGTTCGCGCGGGTCAGCAGCGGTGCCCGAGTCGAGGATCGGGCGACCGGCTGCTGACCTGCGCGACTCCGTCTCAGATCATCGTGCGACCGAGAAGACGCAGGGTCACGGGGTCACGGGGTCACGATCGCGAAGTCCGGGTTGCCCGGGTCGAGGATGGCCGTGAGCCGCTCCAATGCCGTCCGGTCGCCGCTGACCTCCACGCCGTCCGCGGTGGCGCCTCCACCGAGCACCAGCGCCGAAAGCTGGTGGCGCGTGGTGGTGATCGTGGCGTCCGCGGCACCGGCCTGCGGCCGGGGGCTGTAGGTCAGCGCGCCGTTGGCGAGCCGGAGCCGATAGCGCTGGTCGGTGTCGGTGACGACGATGTCGATGCTCAGCTCGACGTCCCACGCCGCCGGACCGTTGACCTGGATGGCGATCGCGTCGAAGAGCATCTCGGGACTGAGCTGGGCGACCATGTCGGGCGAGTTGGTCACCGTCGGCGTTCCGAACTGGCCGTTGCGCAACTCATAGGCTCCGGAGAGGTAGAAGTTGCGCCAGGTGCCGTTCTCTGAGCCGTAGCCGAGCTGTTCGAGGGTGTCGGCGAGCAGCCCTCGTGCCGCGTCATGGCCGGGCTCGGCGAAGACCACGTGGCTGAGCACCTCGGCGGCCCAGCGGAAGTCGCCGGAGTCGAAGGCGGCCTGGCCGTTCGCGAGGACCGCGTCGGCGCCACCGCCCAATTGGAGGTACCGCTTCGCCTTCTCCGCCGGAGGGTGCTCCCACAGATGAGCCGGGTTGCCGTCGAACCAACCGAGGTAGCGCTGGTAGATGGCCTTCACGTTGTGGCTGACCGAGCCGTAGTAGCCCCGCGTGGACCAGGAGTTCTCCAACGCCGGCGGAAGGACGATCTGTTCGGCGATCTCCGGACCGGTCAGGCCCTGGTTGAGCATCCGCAGGGTCTGGTCGTGCAGGTATGCGTACAGGTCGCGCTGCAGGGAAAGGAACTCGACCACCCGCCCGTTGCCCCATGTCGGCCAGTGGTGGGAGGCGAAGACGACCTCGATGTCGGAGCTGAACAGGTCGATGGTCTCGGTGAGGTACTTCGCCCAGACGTGAGGATCACGAACCACCGCGCCACGGAGGGTGAGCAGATTGTGCAGGTTGTGCGTCGCGTCCTCGGCGGCGCACAGAGCCTTGAAATCGGGGAAGTAGAAGAGCATCTCCGAGGGCGCTTCGGTGCCGGGCGCCATCTGAAATACGATGCGGACCCCGTCGACGACCTCCTCCTGACCCGTGGTGGTGATCTCGAGGGTCGGCGCGATGAAGGTCACCGTGCCGGTCGAGGTGGTCTGGCCGAGCCCCGCGCCGAGCGCACCTTCGGCGCTGCGCGGCAACGCGGCGCCGTACATGTAGCCGGCTCGCCGGCCCATCGCGGTGCCGGCGTAGACGTTCTCCGACACGGCGTGCTCGACGAAGCCCTCAGGAGCCAGCACCGGGACCCGGCCCGCGTCGACGTCCTCCTGGGTGGTGACCCCCTTGACCCCGCCGAAGTGGTCGACGTGGGAGTGGGTGTAGATCACCCCGGTGACCGGCCGGTCACCACGATGCTCGCGGTAGAGCGCGAGGGCGGCCGCGGCCGTCTCGACCGAGATCAGCGGGTCGATCACGATCACCCCGGTCTCCCCCTCGATGAAGCTGATGTTCGACAGGTCCATCCCGCGAACCTGGTACACGCCCGGGACGACCTCGAACAGACCGTCGGAGGCGACCAGGGTCGACTGCCGCCACAGGCTCGGGTTCACGGTGGCCGGCGCGTCACCAGTGATGAAGTCATAGGTGTCGTTGTCCCACACGAGCTTCCCGTCGGCCGAGGTGACGGCGTTCGGGCTGCGACGGCCCAGGAACCCGCGTTCGACGTCGTCGAAGTCGGTGGTGTCGGCGAAGGGCAACTGTGACCGCAGTGTCTCCTGCTGCTGGGTGATGGTGGACGATGCTGGCTTCGGCTCTGTCGGCATGGCTCGGCCTTCCCACCTTTCCTGGAGGCGTGGAAGTACCACTCGAGGGTGGTGGGACACCTCACCTTCGCCCTCGAGGCGAGGCCCCGCCGGAGGTTCCTTGGCCGGCAGCGGTGCCAACACTCGGCCTCGCCGCCGGTGGCAGCCCGGGGCCGGTGACTCCCCCGCTCACGCCGGCGCCATGAGCCGAGGCGGTGGTTGCACGCGGACCGATCGGGGGGATCCGGAGGGGCCGTTCCGGCGTAGCATTCCGAGCGGGCGCCGCCGCCCAGCGATCACACGAAAGGACGCCTCGTGAGCGACCAGCAGGTGAAGATGATCATCTTGTCCACCGACGACCTCGATGAGTCGATCGCGTTCTACACCGAGACGCTCGGGTTCAGCCTCAAGTTCCGCGACGGCGCGCACTTCGCCGCGCTGGACGGCGGACCGGTGACGCTGGCGCTGGCCACCTCGATCGATCATCCGTTGCCGGGCAAGGTGGTGGTCGGCGTACGCACCGAGGACGTCGATGGTGCCGCCCGGGCCATCGAGGAGAACGGCGGTGCCGTCGTGAAGGCTCCCTACGACGACGCCCACGAGCGCCGAGCGGTCGTATACGACAACCAGGGCAACGGCCTGGTCTTCTACCGACCACTGCCACGCTGAGTCCGCGACCGCGGATGTCCTCACCATCATCGGCGCGGGCACGCCGACTCCTGCTGACCGTCGACGCGCCCTCCCTGCTGCACCGCCACCACCACGCCCGCGCGTACACCCGGATGACCGACCGCAACGGCCGCCCTGCCTGGGCGTTGCACGGGATGCTCCGCCAGATCCTCGACGCGATCGACCGGTTCGCACCGGACGCCGTGATCTTCGGACTCGACGACCGGGGCGGATCGGTACGCAGGGATCGCTACCCCGACTACAAGGCCGGCCGCGCCGAGAAGGACCCCGACCTGGTCGACCAACTCTCCCGCGCCGGCGCGATGCTCGACGCACTCGGGCTCGCCACCGTGACCCCGCCCGGATTGGAGGCCGACGACGTCAACGCCTCCGCGGCCGCGTGGGCCGGTCGGCACGGGTGGGACTGCACCATCGTCACCTCCGACCGCGACTCCTTCGCCCACATCAGTGACCACACCCGGGTGCTCCGGCTGATCGACGGGGGCATCAACGGTTCGCCACTGATCACCCCCGAGCGACTGGTGACCATGTACGGCGTGGCCCCCGAGGACTATCTCCAGTTCGCCGCCGTCCGCGGGGATGCCAGTGACAACCTTCCCGGCATCGCGGGCATCGGGGAGAAGACCGCGGCGGCCCTCCTCACCCAGGTCGCGCCGATGGAGGCGATCTGGGCCGACATCGAGCACGACGAGGGTCGGGGCGTGGTCGCCGCCTTCGACTCGTGGTGCGAGGAGACCGGCGCACGCCGGATGGGCGCCACCGTGCTCAAGCGCCTGAGCGCCCCCGGCGCCCGCGAGCGCTACGACTTCAACCTGGAGATGATGGCCGGTCACCTCGACGTGGATCTCGGCATCACCCCGGACGTGCCGGGCACTCCCGGACTGCTGCCACTCGACATCGACCGGGTCAGGCGGGTCGTGGGGCACCTCGGCATCCAGGAGACGACCGACCTGGCGGTCCGCGTGCTCAGCGGCGCTCCTGCCTCCGCCGATCCGGGGCTGCCGGTCCCGCACTAGCCCGCGTCCATCGCCGGCCACGTGCCCCGCCGTGGCGCGCGGGAGCCGGGAGTCTCGACCCGCTCGGCATAGCATCGGGCTCCGCGAGCACCACGCACGGCTGATCGAGGGGGCACCATGGGCGATGAGGTCGAGGAGCGAGCCTTCTCCTCCGAGGACCGCACCCGGCACCGCGAGAAGATCCGTCGCAGCCTGGACGTCCTGGCCCGGCTGCTGCGCTCGGAGCGGTTCGAGTCAGCGCGGCCGATGACGGGGATGGAGGTCGAGCTCCATCTCGTCGACGGCCACGGCGACCCAGCCTCGACCAGCGCCGAGGTGCTGGAGACGCTGGACGACGAGGAGTTCCAGACCGAGCTGGGGCAGTTCAACCTCGAGATCAACCTGCCGCCGGTGCCTCCCGGCGAGGGCGGCCTCGGCACGCTGGAGGCCGGGCTGCTCCGGCGACTGGCCCGGACCGCCCGTCATGCCCGGGCGCACGACTCCCAGCCGGTGATGATCGGCATCCTGCCGACGCTCCGCGAGGAGCATCTCCAGCAGCGATACCTCAGCGACGACCCACGCTACCGACTGCTGGAGAAGCAGATCCTCCGCGACCGCGGCGAACACCTGCGGATCCGGATCTCCGGCCGGGAGCGGGTCGATCTCACCTCGGACACGATCATGCCCGAGGCCGCATGCACGAGCGCGCAGTTCCACGTCCAGGTGCGCCCGGAGGAGTTCGGCCAGTACTGGAACGCGGCGCAGGCCATCGCCGGCTTCCAGCTCGCGGTGGGCGCCAACTCGCCGTACCTCCTCGGCCAGGAGCTGTGGCGCGAGACCCGGATCCCACTGTTCGAGCAGGCGACCGACACCAGGCGCGAGGAGTTGAAGGCCCAGGGGGTACGCCCGCGGGTCTGGTTCGGGGAGCGCTGGATCACCTCCGTGTTCGACCTGTTCGAGGAGAACGTGCGCTTCTTCCCGGCGCTCCTGCCGGTGCTCGAGGACGAGGACCCCGTGGCGGTGCTGGACGACGGCGGGGTGCCGACCCTGCCGGAACTGCGCCTGCACAACGGCACCGTGTATCGGTGGAACAGACCCGTCTACGACGTGGTGGACGACGGGGACGGGCCGGTCCCGCACCTCCGCGTCGAGAACCGGGTACTCGCGGCCGGCCCGACCGTCCTGGACACGATGGCCAACCACGCCTTCTTCCTCGGCCTCGTGCGCGCCCTCGCCGAGGCGCCCCGATCGGTGTGGACCCGGATGCCCTTCGAGATCGCCGAGCAGAACTTCCACCTCGCCGCGCGGCTCGGAGTCGACGCGCAACTGGCCTGGCCGGAGCACGGCCAGGCCCCCGCCACCGAGATCGTGCTCCGAGAACTGCTCCCGCTGGCCCACAGTGGCCTGAGCTCCTGGGGCGTCGATCAGGCCACCGCCGGGCGTCTGCTGGGTGTCATCGAGGGCCGCTGCGAGCGCCGGACGAACGGCGCGGCCTGGTTCGTCGGCCGTGTGCGTGAGCGGCTCGATGCCGGGGAGGACCGGCACACCGCTCAGCGCGCCGCCCTCCTGGAGTACTGCCGCAGAGCGGACACCGGCGACCCCGTCCACACCTGGGTGTGAGCCGCCCGAGGTGGTGCGACGGGGTGCCGGAGGGTCGCGCTCAGTCGGTCGTGAGGCGCAGCAGGCCGTGGGTGACGTCGCCGTCGGCCCAACTGCTCGCGCCCAGTGCGTCGAGCGGCTCGACGTTGGCGATCACCTCGGCCGGAGCTCCGCCGCTCTCCAGCACGTCGGTGAGCCAGCCATCGGCCGCGTCGAAGTTGACGTAGAGCAGGCCGGTGGCGTCGCCCTGATCGGGGATGACGTCGCGGTAGGCGTCGGTGTCTCCGAGCCCGCCGTCCTCGAGCAGCATGGCGAGGTAGTCGGGGTCGGGTCCGATGGCGACGACGTCGCCCTCCCCGCTGGACCCGAGCACGCTCCCGGTGGGATCGATCTGGGGACGGACCTTGTCCAGCACCCCCTCGATCTCAGCCGGGTCACCCTCGACCTTCAGCCCGATGGGAAGGGCGGAGGGGTCGGTGGCTCCGGACAGGGCCTCGGGATCGATGTCACCGTCGAGCGCGAGCGCGGCGGACTCGCCGAGGAGCGCTTCGGCGTCGTCGGGGAGGTCGAGGCCGGTCGCGGCCTCCGCCTGTGTGAGGAGCTCGTCGGCGGACATACCGGTCGACTCCGCGAGGGAGTCGAGGACCTGGTCCACCCAGCCGTCGGCGAGCCCCACCCCCAGCGCCACCGACGTGCTCTCCGGGAGGGTGGCGACCATGTCGCCAGCCCGCCCGGAGGAGAGCGACTCCTCCGCGGCGCCTTCGAGGCCCGAGGCCACCTCGATCTCCACGCCGCCGTCGGCGAAGCGCAGCGTGCCGGCGAACCCCTGGAAGGAGTCGGCCGGGTCGGCGGTCGACTCGTCGGAGACGGGGCTCTCCCCGAGGAGACCGAGCCCCTGCCCCATCCCGCCGAGATCTTCGAAGTACTTGCTCGCGGCGGGTGCGGCGTACACCGTCGCGATCCCCGGGTCGCCCGCCTCACCGGTCCAGTGCTGGAAGTCCGAGTCGGAGGCGAGGTCGCCGTCCGCGGTCGCCGCCACGATCTCCTCGGCCACCTCGGTGCTATCGGCCAGGACGACCCAGCCATCGCTGAAGGCCCATCCGGAGTCACCATCAGCGGCGCAGGTGGTCAGCGCGGCCTCGGTGGCTTCCTCGTCATCGGTCTGGAGCACGATCGCAGTCGCCGGCTCCTCCCCGCCCAGGTCCACCGCGGCCGCACCGGCCCTGTGACCGAGCCACGGCTCGATGTCCTGGTCGTAGTCGAGCCCCTCGCAGGAGGAGTCGGCCTGGATCTTCTCGAAGAGCCACTTCCTGATGTCGTCATCCGCGCCCAGGTCGAGTTGCTCGTCGAGCCCCGGGAACTTCTTCAGTGTCTCCAGTGCCGCGATCTTCTGGCCACCGTTCGGGTCGAGGTCGACACCCACGTAGCCGATCGTGCCCGCCGGGAGCGCCTCGGCCGGCTGAGCACCCGTACTGAGGAACGCCATCGCCGCCCAGGCACCGCCGCCGATCAGGGCGACCCCGGCCACGGATCCCGCGATCACGGCGATCGTCGCGCCCCGACGTCGGCCTCGTCCTCCGCCGGCGCCACCACCGGGCGGGGGCCCGTACGCCGGACCCGCGGGCGGCGGACCCATCGGTGGCGGGCCCATCGGCCCTCCCAACGGCGCCCTGGAGGAAGGCGGACCTGCGGGCGGGGGGCCTGCGGGCGGTGGGCCTGCGGGCGGTGGCGGCAGCGGGTTGTCGGACATGGCTTCCCCTCGGTCGGTGCGTACGTCGCGAGGCTACCCAGGCACGCCGACTTCAATCCGGCCTGATCGGGCTGCCTCGGATCCGACCCGCGCGAGGTCCGGACGCGGCCCGGTCGGAGGCGATCCACCGCGCGAGGCGACCGGAGTTCGGCGGCGGCGCGTGCCGGTCAGGCGGGCGGGGATTGGCTGGGCAGCCGACGGGTGAGGACCAGGTCCTCGGCCACCTCGCGGAGTTTGCGGTTGTGGTCCTGGGAGTAGCGCCGCAACACCTGGAAGGACTGGTCGGCGTCGAGGCCGAACCGCTCCATCAGGATGCCCTGCGCCTGCCCGATCCGCTTACGGGTGTCCAGAGCGATCCGCAGATTGGTCTCCTGGAGAGTCGTGGCCAGCGCCACCGCGGCGTGCCTCCCGAAGACGTGGGCGAAGGCGACCTCGTCCTCGGAGAACTCGCGGCTCTGCTCCCAGAACAGATTGAGCGCGCCGACCCGGCGGCCGCCGACATCGGGCAGGGAGATGGCCAGCACGCTGGCGACACCGAGGGCGGCCGCCCTCGGACCCCACTTCGGCCAGCGCGGGTCGGTGGCGAGTCGCGGTGCCCGAAGGGTCTCTCCCTCCCAGGCGCTGTCGACACAGCTGCCCTCCTTGAGCTCGTACTGCAGCTCGTCCACCTTCACCACGACGTCGGAGGTGGGTGCCACCGTCTTGAGCCGCCCGCCACGTTGGATGAGCGTGATCCCGGCATGGTCGGCGTCCAGCTGCTCCCGCGCGTAGCCCACCACCTGCTCGGCCGTCTCGGTCACGGAAGGGGCGGCGTGCAGTTCGGCGGCGAGCCTGGCGAACTCCTCGGCGTTCAGATCTGAGCTCATCCGTCTTCTCCTGGTCCTGGAGCGCACCTGAATTCTCCCACCCGGCCGCTTCCAGACCAACCAGTGGCGCAGTGATCTTGTCATGCCCCGGACGTGCATGGCACCTGCCTGGCTGGGTACTCGGGACCAAGGTCGAAGCAGAGTGCGCACACCGACATTCGGCTCAGGCTTCGGGCGTCCAGACCAGTGGCGCCCGAAGCCGTCGCGGCGACGTGTTCGACGGCGATCCGGCCTCGACACGGCACCGGCCCACCCACCCGACCGGATCGAGGACCGGGCATCCTGGAGGGGTGCGATTCACCGAGAACGAACTCACCGCGGCGCTGACGGGCGCGGCGAAGGCCGTGGTGGCCGCGGACCGGAAGCACCGCAAGCGCGGCGCCGACATCGACGAGGTCTGGGACGGGATGGACCGCTACCAGCGCTTCACCATGCTCGACGCGCTCGGCAGCCAGATCCTGCCGGTCCTGGTGGCGCTGCCGGACGTCGAGGTCGAGCCGGGCACCCGGCCCACCTTCACCGAGCAGCAGGTCAAGGACACCGTGACCGACCTGGTGGGTGAGGAGCACGGCAGGCTGCGCCGCGCCGTACTCATCAAGTCCCGCATCGCGCTCGTGCAGACCGCCCTGGCGCACGTACCCCCGCGGCTGGATCCCGACGCGATCCTTCCCACCGACGGGCTCTAGTCCGAGTCCGTTCCGCGCTGCCGCCCGCCGGAAGGCTCGCCTCTCCGGGTCAGCGCGCGACCTCCCCGGCTTCGCGAGCGCGGTACGACGTCCCGCCGCCGGGGAGCATCCGCGGCAGCAATCGGTTGCCGACCACCGTGCCGACGTGCACGGCCAGCGCCGCGAAGAAGGCGAGGTGGCCGCCGATGTGCACCCACACGGGCCCGCCGGCGATCAGCACGAGTCCGGTGACGGGGACCGCGACCTGGAGGCTGAGCATCGTCCGCTCCGTCACCTGGACCAGGCGCCTTCGGGTCGGGTTCAGCCGGGGAGACCAGGGCGGGAGCGGGGTGCTCGCCCGCCAGACCAGCCGGAGCAACGCCAACCCGAGGATGAGGAGTCCGAGCAGGATGTGGGTCTCCGGGAGCGAGAGCCCGTCGGCGAACCCGTCACCGCCCGAGGTCAGCTCCGCCCAGGCGGTGCCGAGGGTGTCGTCGGCCTCGTCCTCGAGGCGGTCCTGCCCGGCCTCGCAGCGCTCCTCCAGTCGATCCAGGCGGGCCTGCTCCGCATCGGTCGTGTCGCCGCCGCTGCGCCCCTCACCCGGCGGGTCACACTCGACCTCCGGCACGTCTGTCTCCGTCGACATCAGGTAGCCGACGCCGAACTGGGCAGCGAAGGCAAGCACGGTCGACCAGTGCAGGGTCTTGGTCACCGCGCCGTAGCCGTGCGGGCCGTTGCGCAGTCGCATGGTCCAGTTGTAGCCGACTCGCGCACCGGTGTGGGCGGCAGTGGGTAGCGTGCCAGCCGGGAGCCGGTTCGTGCGACGGTTCGGTCCGAGGGTGCGACCACGGCTCCCATCACCCATCCCCTGCCGAGGAGGATCCATGGATGCCAGTCCCGACAGCGCCCTCGACACCGGAGCGGTGGACGCGCTCTTCGCCCGACGCTTCGCGGAGGGGCTGACGCCGGGCCAGGTGCACGGGGTGGTGCGCGGCTCGGCGCTGATCCACGTGGGCTCCTCGGGTACGACGCGACCCGGCCCGGCGGGCGGCGTGCTGCCGGGGCCCGACCACGTGTTTCGGATCGCCTCGATGTCGAAGTCGTTCACCGCGGCGGCCCTGTTGCTCCTCCGCGACCGCGGGCACCTGGATCTGGACGACGCGGTGGCGCAGTACGTCCCGGAACTGGTCGACCAACCGCCGTACGCGCCCGACAGCCCGGCCCTGACCCTGCGGCATCTGCTCACCATGAGTGGTGGGCTGCTGACCGACGACCCGTGGGGGGACCGCCAGGAGTCGCTGAGCCATGCGGAGTTCGGCACCTTCCTCGACGGCGGGTTCACCATCGGTGCCCACCCCGGCACCCGGTTCGAGTACTCCAACCTCGGCTACGCGATCCTCGGCCGGGTGATCGAGCAGGTGGTCGCCGAGACCAGCGGTATCCCGCCGGAGGGTGCACACCGCATCCTGATCGAGCGGGAGCTGTTGGCCCCACTCGGCATGACCGCCACCCGGTACGACGCAGCCGCGGTCGGTCCCGCCCTGGTGGCCGGCCACGTCAAACGCGCCGAGGAGTGGGTCGAGCTGGCCCCGACCCCGCCCGGTGCCTTCTCCGCGATGGGTGGGCTGCACAGCACGCTGGGCGATCTGGCCCGCTGGGTGGGCGGGTTCGTCAGCGCCTTCGACCCCGCTCCGGATGACCACCCGCTGTCCAAGGCCGCGCGGCGCGAGATGCAGCAACTGCACCGGTTCGCCGGCGTGAACGGCGAACTCACGGTGCCGGCGGCGCACGCCGTGCCGAGCCTCGGCGCGACCGCCAACGGCTACGGCTTCGGCCTGTTCGTCACCCACGACTCCGACCTCGGGCACCTGGTCCACCACGCCGGCGGCTACCCCGGCTACGGCTCGCGGATGCTGTGGCATCCCGCCACCGGGCTGGGAGTGGTGACCCTCAGCAACGCCACCTATGCCGGCGCCTACGACCAGGCCATGGACGCGCTCAGGCTGCTGGTCCGGGGGGCCGCTCGGGGCGGGCCCGCGCCCGTCGTACCGGCGACGTTGGACAGCGTGGTGGCGGCCTCCGATCGGCTGGCCGCGCACGCCACCGGGGCGGCCCTCACGCCCTTCGCCGACCCGGACCACTTCGCCGAGAACGTCGAACAGGACGTGCCGGACGCCGAACGCCACCGACTGCTCGAGGCGGCCCACGCACGCGCCGGCACGGTCGATCCGCCGGACGCCACTCCGGCGGTGTGGAGCCGCGCGATGGCGCACGCGGGATGGGTGCTGCCGGCCGCCGAGGGGCACTACGAGCTCGAACTGCTGCTCAGCCCCGAGGCCCATCCGCGCATCCAGCAACTCCGGGTCACCGCGTTGCCGACGCTGGGGGCGGAGGAACTGTTGCGGGCCCGCACCGCCCTCGAGGCCGAGGAGCCGGTCGCCGTGCTGCTACGCGCCTTCGGCCCTCCCGTCCTGGTCGAGCGCCCGGTCCGGGTGGGCGCGGACGGCACCGAGCTGCTCGTCTCCGCCGGTCACACCTGGTGGCAGGTACTGCTCGCCCCCGGCACCGTGACCCTCACCCCCCATCCCACGTCCGCCTACCCCCGCCTGCGCGTCCTGGCCGCCGCGCTGCGGGAGCGGTGAAACCCCCGATCGCCGCGTGCCAGGCCCGAGACGTCCCGCCGGACCGCCGGCGGGCACCCGCCCCCGAGGAACGACGATGGTGCAGGTCCCCAGCCGGGTGTTGCCGGCGTACTTCCGCTTGATCGGCGCGCAGCGCAAGTTCGCCTCCCGTTCGGAGGCGGCCAAGCATCTGGCCGCCTCGGCAATGCGGCCGGCGACGTACGGGCCTCCGCGCAGGCTGCGTGGCGACGTGACCGTCGAGGTGGAGCAGCGGGAGGGGTGGCCCGTCTACACGGTGCTCCCCCGCACCGGGCGACCGCGGGGCGGGGTGGTCTACCTCCACGGAGGTGGGTGGGTGAACCAGATCGTGCGGGAGCACTGGCTGCTGATCACCCAGATCGCCGCCGAGGCCGGCCTCGCCGTCACGGTGCCGATCTATCCGCTGATCCCCTTCGGCCAGGCGGCCGAGGTGGTCACCACGAGCGCCCGGCTGTGGCTCGAGGCCGCGCAGCGCTACGGTCCGACGGCGCTGGCCGGCGACTCCGCCGGCGGGCAGATCGCACTGTCCACCGCGATCCTGCTGAGGGACGAGTACGACGCCGCCGTCCCGTCCCTGCTGATCTCGCCGGCGCTGGACCTGGAACTGACCAACCCCGAGGTAGACCTCGTGCAGCCGAGCGACCCGTGGCTGGGGCGGGAGGGCGGCGTGTTCTTCGCGGATGTCTGGCGCGGGGACCGTGACTGGCGGGACCCGTTGGTGAGCCCGCTCTTCGGCGACCTCGCCGGGCTGGGCCCGCTGAGCGTCTTCACCGGCACCCGGGACATCCTCAACCCGGATGCCCGCCTGCTGCGCGACCGCGCCCGGGCGGCAGGTGTCGAGGTCGACTTCCAGGAGGCCCCCGGCCTGCTGCACGTCTATCCGCTCACCCCCACCCCCGAGGGCGCCGCGGCCCGACGCCGGATCGTGGAGACGCTCGGCTCGATCGGCTGAGCCGGCAGGGAGGGCACATCGTCCCCGGCCTCACTCCCTGCCGTACATCAGGGAACCGGGGGTGGTGAGGCGTTGACCGGTCTCCAGGAGGGTCTTGAGCCCGGAGAGGATCATCGGCCAGCCGCCGTAGAGTTCGGCGTTGGCCGCCTCGGGGAGCTGGTCGTGGATGACGGTGAGGCGGCACGAGTCGCCGACCTGCTCGATCTCCCAGGTGACCCGGGTGGCACCGAGCGACCTGACCTGGTCGCTCCACAGCGCGGTGAAGGTCTGGACGAGCAGGTGCGGCGGCTCGACGACGAGGTTGTCCCCCTCGCTGATGGCGGTGCCCGGGACGCCGGCGCGGTAGGTCGATCCGGCGGTCCACTCGGACTCGACCCCGACGCCGAAACTGTACGTGGCGCGAAGATCGGGGTCGACGATCGCCTGCCACAGGCGGTCGGGCGTGGTCTTGATGTAGATCTCGAACACGGCGGTGTCGCCCACGGGGGCGGTGCCGCGCTGGAACGAGACGGGCGCAATGGTGTCGTTCACGAGGGCTCCTCGAGACTCCTCTTGAGCTGGGACAGGGTGGCCGTCCACGGCTCGGCGTACTTGCTGACCCATCGATCGTGGATGAGGCGGATCGGGATGGGGTTGAGGTGGTGCAGCTTCTCGCGGCCCTGCTTGCGGGACACGACCAGGCCAGCCGCCTCCAGCACCTTGAGGTGCTTCATGACTCCGAATCGCGACATCGGTAGCCGCTGCTCGAGCGCGGTCAGGGTCTGACCGTCCTCGGCGAACAACGCGTCCAGCAGGGCCCGGCGGGTGGGATCCGCGAGCGCCTTGAAGACGTCGTCCTCATCCATCGCCCCACAATAGGTGACCATTTAGTCACATGTCAACGGCTCTGCGGCCGGTCGGGCCGAGGCCTCCCGAGGCTGAGGCGTCGGGGCAGGTGTGCCCGATCGTCCGGTAGAGCCGCGTACCGTCCACGCTCGGCCCAGTAGGGTCGGGTCGTGCTGGAATTCATGGAGTACGGCGACGGGCTCGGCGCGGCCGGTACGGTGCTGCGCGAACACGCCAACCGCAACGGACCGCAGGCAGCGGTCCCCACCTGTCCCGGCTGGACGCTGCGCGACCTTGTCGCCCACCAGGGCGCCGTGCACCGCTGGGCCGCCGGCGTGATCCGCACGGGGTCGCTCGACACGGTCGACGCCGACGCCTCGTTCGCGGAGGGGCTGGCCGATCCGGACCAGCTGACCTGGTTCGACGAGGGCGCCCGCGCACTGCTCCAGGCGCTGGCCGATGCACCCGAGGACCTCGACGTGCCGTTCTTCCTGGCCGGCGATCCCCCGCCCCTGATGGGCTGGGCCCGTCGACAGTGCCACGAGACCACCATCCACGCCGTGGACGCGATGTCGGCCTCCTTCGGCCGCGCACCGCTCCCGGCGGAGACCTGGCTGGGTCCGCGGCTGGCCGCCGACGGGGTCGACGAACTGCTCACCGGCTTCCTACCGCGTCGCCGGCACCGCCTCCGCTCCGAGTCCCCGATCACGGTCCGGGTCGAGAGCACGGACACGGGTCAGGCCTGGACCCTGTCGGTCTCCGCGGAGCCCGTGACCACCGTCCGGGGCGGCGAGGCGAGCGCGGACGTCGTCCTCTCCGGCACGGCGGTCGAGCTCTATCTCGGCCTCTGGAACCGCAGCGATGGCCCCACCTCCTCGGACCCCGGCTTCCTCACCCAGTGGCGCGACCAGATGCAGGTCAGCTGGCGCTGAACCCCGACCGTCCCGGTCCGGCCGGAGATCAGCCGCCTTCAAATGGGGCATGACACGGCCTGATCGACGGGTCTTCCATTCTGGGTGGGAGGGAAAGACCCCCCACAGGTCAAAGGGGACCGGATGAAAACGACCACCAGACGCATCGGGACGGGGGTGGTCACCGTCGCGCTCGCGCTGGTGGCGGCCCCCGCGATCGCGGGCAACGGACACGGCGGTGGCTCCTCCACCGCGCTGCGCACCATCACGGCGCTCGACGGCCCTCGCGGCGTCGACGCCCTCGGCCACGGCCGCACCCTCGTCACCGAGACCGGCGGCGCGTTCAGCCTGGTCGTCGAACAGCGGCGCAAACCGGCGAAGGTCATCCCCCTGGGCGCACTGCCCGGCGGACTACCACCGGCGATCGCGGCCGGCAGCCACGGGAGCGTCTACCTGCTCACCGGCGCCGCGGAAGGTCCGCCCGAGGACGAAACACCCGCGCCCGAGGCGCTCGAGCCGACCGAGCCCGGTCCCGCTGCGGGGGCGACGCTGTTCAAGTGGCGCCCCGGCTGGTCCAAGCCGAAGCCGGTCGCGGACATCGGCGCCTACCAGGCCGACGACGTCGACCCGTACGACCTGGAGGACAACCCGGAGGAGAGCAATCCCTACGGCCTCGCCGCGCTCCGCGACGGCACCGTCCTGGTCGCCGACGCGGCCGGCAACGATCTGCTCCGGGTCTGGCCGAACGGGAAGATCCGGACGGTCGCCCGGGTCCTGCCACGGACGGTGACCGTGCCCGAGGGTCTGCCCGACGTTCCTGAGGAGGAGGGCGGTCCGCTACCGCCTGCCGGTCTGGAACTACCGGCCGAAGCGGTCACCACGTCCGTGACGGTCGGCAAGGACGGCTACTGGTACGTCGGCGAACTGCGCGGCTTCCCCGCAACGCCGGGAACCTCGCAGATCTGGCGTATCAAGCCCGGCTCGGTCAACGCCACCTGTGACCCGGAGCGGCCGCGCAACCGGCAGTGCACCAGGTACGCCGACGGGCTGACCTCGGTGACCGACCTCGCCAGCGGACCGTACGGCATCTACGCGATGTCGCTGTCCAAGATGGGGTGGCTGTCGATGGAGTTCGGAGTGCCCGGATCGGAGGTGGGCGGCCTGTTCCTCGTCGGTCAGCGGAAGGGACGCACCTACACCAAGGAACTCCTGACCGACCAGCTCATCATGCCCGGTGGGGTCGACGTCAACGGCCGGGAGATCTACGTGACCGGCCCGATGTTCGGACCGGGCGCGCTGATGAAGGCCGGCTGACCCACCTCGGTGTGGCTCCCCGTCTCCCGAGGACGCGGGAGCCACACCCCGACCGCAGAATCCTCGTGGTCCGGACGGGAACCGATCGCCCGTCCGGATGCGACAGGGAAGTTGTGGGCACTGACGGAGAACAGGTCGAGGACGCCGTCCTGCTGCGTGCGGCAGCGGACGGCGACCTCGCCGCGCTCCGGGAGCTCTACGACCGGCACGCCCCGTGGCTCTCGGCCCGTCTGATGCGTCGGTGCAACGATCGCGAGGTCGTCCTCGACGTCGTGCAGGACACCTTCGTGGCGATGTGGCGCGACGCCGGCAAATGGCGCGACGAGGGCGAGGTGGCCGGCTGGCTGTGGGGCATCGCCTTCCGCCGGATGGTCTCGCGGCTCCGGCAGCGCCGCCAGGTGGTGCTGGTCCCGGACTGGGAGACCGCCACCACCGGTACCCTCCCCGCCGCCGAGGAGCAGGTGCTCCTCGGCGTCGAGTACGGCGACCTGGGCGAGGCCCTGCGACGGCTGTCGCCGGAGTTCCGAGCGGTGGTGCAGGCCTGTGTCCTGGACGGTCTGACCACCCGTGAGGCCAGCCGGTTGCTCGGCGTCCGTCCGAACACGTTGAAGACCCGACTGCACCGCGCCAAGGCGCAACTCCGCGAAGCTCTGGCGGACCGACGTCTGGAGGGACTCTCATGAGCACGACCGCTCAGTGGCACGCCTCCCCCGCGCTGTTGCGCGAGTACGCCGGGGGTGGGCTCGACGCCGTCACCTCCGCCTCGCTGGAACGTCACGTCGACCGGTGCACCCGGTGCCGTGCGGCCGTGGGCGCCGTGCTCGAGCCAGCGTGGCTCGACGACGTGTGGGACGGTGTCCGCTCGGAGGCGCAGGCCCTCCGCCTCCCCGCGCCGCTGCGCTGGGCCAGGGGGCTCGGGCTGCCCGAGCCCACCGCCATCCTGTTGGCGGCGGCCGCCTCGATGCGGGTCGCGTGGCTCTCCAGCGCCATCGTCGCGCTGGGATTCGCCACCGCCGCCACGACCCTCAGCGACGGCGTCCTGTGGCCGTTCCTGCTGGTCGCGCCGATGATCCCCGTGCTGGGCGTGGCCGCCGCCTACCCCTCGCACGACGAGGCCTTCGACGCGCTGGCCGTGGCGACGCCGTACGGGCGTGGCCGGCTGATCCTGGTCCGCACCCTGGCCGTGCTGATCAGCGTGTTGCCCGTCTCCGGCGTCCTCGGCCTCTTCCTGCCCGGACCGCTCTGGGTGGCGGCCGCGTGGTTCGGCCCCGCCCTGGCCCTGGTGCCGGTGATGATGGCGCTGGCCAGCTTCATCGGCCCCCGGCTCGCGGCCCCGGTGGTCGCGCTGGCCTGGTGCGGCCTGGTGTTGGGTTCCCTGCGAACCGCGTCGAACACCTGGCCGGTGGAAGTGGACCAGCAACTCCTCTACAGCGCGCTCGCCCTGGCATCCCTCGCGATCCTCGGCCTGCGCTCCCAGCGCAGCCGAAGGATCGGAGCAGCCCTGTGAACGTCGTCCTCGACTCGGTCGGCAAGTCCTACGGGGGCACGGCCGCCCTCACCGACATCACCCTGCGACTCGGCACCGGCGTCACCGGTCTGCTCGGCCCCAACGGAGCCGGTAAGACCACTCTGTTGCGGGTGGTGGCGACCAGCATCTCCGCGGACCGGGGTTCGATCCGGCTGCTGGGACATGACCCGCTCGCCGCCCACCACGACCTCGTCACCGTGCGCCGCGGCCTCGGCTACCTGCCCCAGGAGCTCGGCTACCCCAGCGACATGTCGGTCTTCGGGTTCCTCGAGTACGTTGCGGTGCTCAAGGAGTGGAACCAGCGGCGCGCCCGCCACCGCGAGGTGCGCCGGGTGCTCGACCTGGTCGGCCTGAGCGACCTCGCCGGCAAGCGCGTGGCCCGACTCTCCGGCGGCCAGCGTCGCCGGGTCGGTCTCGCCCAGGCACTGCTCGGAGATCCGGCGCTGCTCGTCCTCGACGAGCCCACCACTGGACTCGACCCGACCCAGCGCGCGCTCCTGCGACGCACCCTCTCCACGGTCGCCCAGCACTCGACGGTGCTGCTCTCCACGCACCAGACCGAGGACGTCGCGGCGCTGTGCGAGCGGGTGATCGTGTTGGCCGGGGGCCGCATCCGCTTCGACGGCGCGGTCGTCGACCTCGTCGCCACCGCCGCGGGCCAGGTCTGGCTGAGCGAGGAGGAGGTGCCCGGGGCGATCGTCACCTGGCGTACCGGCACCGGGCGACACCGGGTCGTGGGAGGTCCACGCCCCGAGCAGGGTCTCCCGGCCGAGCCGACCCTCGAGGACGCCTACCTGCTCATGCTCGGACCGGAGCCGGCGGCCCACCCCGTCTGATCCTCCCGGATCCGCACGTGCATCCCGGCCGGACGCGTCGTCCGGCCGCACCATTCCGATCACCGCAAGGAGCCGATCGTGTATTCCACCCTGCCCGAAACCAGCCATGGCAGCCTCGGAGCCATGGTCGCCATCGAAGCCAAGCGCTTCGCCAAGCACCCGGTGTTCATCATCGGGGTGCTGGTCGCCTTCGGCCTGACCTTCTACCTCCACCTGGCCAACACGAAGGACTACACCGACGCGGTCCTGGCGATGACCATCATCCCCGCCTTCTTCATCGGACTGCCCAGCCTGGTGGTCGCGGCTCGGCTGACCCGGTCCACCGAGGTCGCCGTCGAGGCCGTGGGCACCGCGCCCGGGGGCGAGGCCCGCCGTACGCTCGCGGTGGCGGGTGCGTGCGTCGTCCCGCTGACCGCCGGCCTGCTATGGATCGGTGAGATCTTCGCGATCCTCGCCCTGAACGGGACCCACGCGAACGAGCTGTGGTTCGGCACCATGAACGACCTCCAGGTGTGGTGCATCCTGCTGGCCCTCGCCCCGGTGGCCTGTCTCGGCGGGGCACTGCTCGGCGTCCTGGTCGGCCGGTGGCTGCGCTTCCCCGGTGCCCCCGCGGTCGCGGTGGTCGCCGTCGTGGTCCTCGACCTGGCCGGCCAGGGGATCGTGCAGTACGGCGAGAACAACGAGTACCGGCTGTGGGTGCCGTGGGCGATGTTCCACTCCGGCACGATGGATGACGGCGACTACCAGGGCATCCCCGATCACGGCCAGGGCGTGATGGCGGGCAACCCCGGCTGGTACCTCCTCTATCTCCTGGCACTGTGTGCACTGGCGGTCGGCGCAGCGGTCTGGCACGACCGTGCCGCACGCACCCAGCGGCTGCGGCTCGCACTGTGGGGCCTGCTCGCGCTGACGGTCGTCTTCCTCCTGCTCGCCATGTTCACCGGCGTGGAGCACCTGATGATCTCCGAGCCGCTGCCCTCCGCGAACGCGGGCTGACCGTGACCGGCTGGTACCTGCGACGAGCGGTGCCGTGGCGTTCGGTCCTGGGCTGCCTGGCCTGCGGCGCCGTCGTCGCCCTGGTGGTGCAGCGGTGGGAGTACACGGGGAGCACCCTTGGCCCGGTGCTGGTCCTGGTCACGATCGCGGGGGCGGCCTTCGTCTTCGACGAGCCGGCCGCCGCGGTCGCGGCCGTGGCCCCGCGCGGGGACCGTTGGGCGCGCTCGGCCCGGCTGACGGCCGCCGTCGTACCCCTGTTCGGCGCGGTGCTGCTCGCGACCACCACGCCCGGTCCGTCCGGAGGCGACTGGATCCCCGTCCTGTGCGGTCTGAGCGCCCTGGTCCTGGTCTCCGCCCTGGCCGTGGCCAGCCGCGGGGTGTCCCGACCCGGGAGCGCCGTGGCCTCGGCCGTGGTCCTGGTGGGCACCGCGCCGCTGGTGACCGGGATGTTCCTGGACGTCGACTCGCCCTACCCCGCCCCCGACCTGTCCTCCGCCGTCACGGGTGCGTGGTATGCCGTCGCCGCGGTCTGCCTGGCCGGGCTGCTCAGGCTGCTGCTGGCCGGACCGGCCCGCCCCGCCGCGCCGCACGCCGCGACCGGCGGCACGCGGGCCGCGCCAGCCTCACAGCGCCAGTGAACGCGCCTTGCGGTGCGTGTAGGACTCGATGTCGTCGGCCGCAGCCCCGAGCAACTGATAGGCCAGATCGGACAGGGCCCGGGCCACCGCAAGCTCGTCACCGATGCGGGGCACCGAGTGGTCGTGCGGATTGCGCCGGCTGGTGCCGTGGCCGCGCAACTCCGCCTTGTTCTCCATGCTCCAGACCGCGTCGGCGAGCGTCACATCGCCCTCCTCCTCGATCCGCACCTCGATGGTCCATGTCTTCGTGGTCATCTGGGTCCCCTCCTCGCGGGAACGGCTGAGCCGAGACTCACCAGTCTGCTCCTCCGGCGAGCGCCGGGCCACCCGTGCGGCCGGGCGGCCTCCTGGCGACCGGTCGTACGTCGTACTCCCGGTCCCGGGCGGCCCGCTCCTCCACCTCCGGGCGCCGCGAAGGGTCTAGCGTGGATGGAATGTCCGATACCGCCTATCAGCTGATTGCGCTCGTCATCTACATGGTCGCCATGCTGGCGATCGGCGCCTGGGCCTACTCCCGCACGAGCAGCCTGGACGACTACATGCTCGCCGACCGCGGGCTCGGGCCGGCCGTCTCGGCCCTGAGCGCCGGCGCCTCCGACATGTCCGGCTGGCTGCTGCTCGGCCTCCCGGGGGCGATCTACGTCTCCGGTCTGGGTGAGGCCTGGATCGCCGTCGGCCTGACGATCGGTGCCTGGCTGAACTGGAAGTTCGTCGCACCGCGATTGCGCACCTACACCGAAGTCGCCAACAACTCGATCACCGTCCCGAGCTTCCTGGAGAACCGGCTCAAGGACCGCTCGCGCCTCCTCCGGATCGCCTCCGGCATCATCATCGTGCTCTTCTTCACCTTCTACGTCTCCTCGGGAGTCGTTGCGGGAGGTGTGTTCTTCGAGAGCTCCTTCGACGCGAGCTACCACACCGGCATGATCGTGGTGACCGCGGTGGTCGTCGCCTACACCCTCTTCGGTGGGTTCCTCGCCGTCTCCTACACCGACTTCGTCCAGGGCACGATCATGGTGCTCGCCCTGGTGATGGTGCCGGTGGTGGGCGTGTTCGTCACCGGGGGTTTCGCCGAGACCGCGGACAGCATCCGCGCGGTCGATCCCGACCGCCTCAGCATGGTCGCCGGAGTCACCGGCCTCGGGGTGATCTCCTCCCTCGCCTGGGGACTCGGCTACTTCGGGCAGCCGCACATCATCGTGCGGTTCATGGCCCTGCGGACCCCGCAGGAGGCCAAGCAGGCCCGCCGGATCGGGATCGGCTGGATGCTGATCAGCCTCTTCGGCGCGATCGGCACCGCCCTGGTCGGTATCGCCTACTTCCAGCAGAACCCCGAGGAGACCCTGGACGATCCAGAGGCGATCTTCCTGGCGATGGGTCAGATCCTCTTCCACCCGCTGGTCGCCGGCATCATGCTCGCCGCCGTCCTGGCCGCGATCATGAGCACCATCTCCTCTCAGCTGCTGGTCACCTCCTCGGCACTGGTCGAGGACCTCTACAAGGCCGTCTTCAAGACCAACGCGTCGCAGAAGCAACTGGTGTTCCTCGGCCGGATGTGCGTGCTGGTCGTCGCGATCATCGCCTCGGCGCTGGCCTGGGAGCAGAGCGACACCATCCTCGGCCTGGTGGCCTACGCGTGGGCGGGCTTCGGCGCCTCGTTCGGCCCGGTCATCCTGCTGGCGCTGTACTGGCGACGGCTGACCGCCGCCGGCGCGCTCGCCGGCATGGTGGTCGGAGCGGTCACCGTGGTGATCTGGGGCAACGTCGACGTGCTGACCGACAACCTCTACGAGATCGTCCCCGGCTTCGCACTGAACCTGATCGTCGCGGTGCTGGTCAGCCTGGCGACGTACAAGCCCGACCCCACCATCGAGGACGAGTTCGACCGCGCCGTCGAGTACGCCGAGCGCGAGGCCGAGCCGGCGGCGTGAGGGTGGCCCAGGTGCACGCATCACCGGTCGAGCGGTGATGCGTGCACTCCCGGTCCGTGGCAACCCCCAGCAAATGCTCCTACTGAGGGAGTGCGCGGTCCGGCGTCAGATCACTCCGTGGGAAAGCATCGCGTCGGCGACCTGGAGGAAGCTGGAGATGTTGGCGCCGGCGACGTAGTTGCCGGGCTGGCCGTACTCGTCGGCCGCCACCGCGCAGCGCTCGTGCACGCCCTTCATGATCCGGGTCAGGCGCTCCTCGGTGTACGCCGCGCTCCACGAGTCGCGCGAGGCGTTCTGCTGCATCTCCAGAGCGCTGGTGGCCACCCCGCCGGCGTTGGCGGCCTTGCCGGGGCCGAACAGGACGCCCTTGTCCTGGAAGATGCGGGCCGCCTCGGGGGTGCAGGGCATGTTGGCGCCCTCGGCGACCGCGATCACGCCGTTGCCGACCAGGCCGGCGGCCTGCTCGGCGTCGAGCTCGTTCTGGGTGGCGCACGGGAGCGCGACCTCGCAGGACTCGCTCCACACGCTCGCGCCGGCGACGTGGCGGGCCGAGCCGCGGGCCTCGGCGTACTCGGTCAGCCGGCCGCGGCGCACCTCCTTGATCTCCCGGAGCAGGTCGAGGTCCAGGCCGGCCTCATCGACGACGTAGCCGCCGGAGTCGGAGCAGGCGACCACGTGGGCGCCCAGCTGGATCGCCTTCTCGGCGGCGTAGATCGCGACGTTGCCCGAGCCGGAGACCGCGACCCGGCGTCCGGAGATGCTCCGGCCGGTCGCGGCCAGCATCTCCTCGGTGAAGATGACCGTGCCGTAGCCGGTCGCCTCCTTGCGCATCCGGGAGCCGCCGTAGGCGAGTCCCTTGCCGGTCAGGACGCCGGACTCGTAGCGGTTGGTGATCCGCTTGTACTGACCGAACAGGTAGCCGATCTCCCGCTCGCCCACGCCGATGTCACCGGCGGGCACGTCAGTGTACTCGCCCAGGTGGCGGTACAGCTCGGTCATCAGCGACTGGCAGAAGCGCATCACCTCGGCGTCGCTGCGACCCTTCGGGTCGAAGTCGGAGCCGCCCTTGCCGCCACCGATGGGCAGTCCGGTCAGCGCGTTCTTGAAGATCTGCTCGAAGCCGAGAAACTTCACGATGCCCAGGTAGACCGAGGGGTGGAACCGCAGGCCGCCCTTGTACGGCCCGAGCGCGGAATTGAACTCGACCCGGAAGGCGCGGTTGACCTGGACGCGGCCCTGGTCGTCGGTCCACGGGACCCGGAAGATCAGCTGGCGCTCCGGCTCGCAGAGCCGCTCGATCACGGCCTGATCGACGTACTCGGGGTGCTTGTCGACCACCGGGCCGAGCGACTCGAGCACCTCGCGCACGGCCTGGTGGAACTCCCGCTCCCCCGCGTTGCGCGCCAGCACGGTCTCGAAGTGCGACTCCAGTCGCTCGTGCAGCAGCGCGCTCATCGGCCGGCTCCCGTCGTTGCCGCGTCTCGATGACCGGTGATCGATCTGTGGAGACGGACGGGATTCACGAGAGCAGCACTGATCATGGGCTCATGAAAGACCTCGCCCACTTCCCCGGACAAATCCGGGCGCTACCCCCTCACTGCGTCGGGCCGCCACCCAACCCGATCTCGTTGCCGTCCGGGTCGCGGTAGGTCACCTTGCGTACGCCGTTGTCGTAGGTCTCCAGGTCCGCGGGCTCGATCCCGCGCGCGGAGATCGCGGCCACCCGCTCCTCGAGCTCGTCGAGCGACCCCACGAACAGGGTGTGCCGGGCATGACCGGCACTCTCGGGCAACAGCTCGACGTACAGGTATCGGTGCTCGGCCAGCTCCCAGACCGCCTCCACCTCATTGGGCCGGAAGGCCTCCTCCCCGCCCAGCAGCCGGGAATACCAGTCGATCGCGGCGCCGAGCTCGCTGACGGGCACGCCCGCGAAGAGATCCAGGCTCATCCCCCGACCGTAGCAACGACCACGCTCGGGTCGTTGACCGATTTAAGGCAGTCGCCTTAATCTGGCGCGGTGACCCGACAGAGCGCCAAGGGAGCCATGATCGCTGTGGCGGAGCAGTTGGTGGCTGAGCGCGGACTCGCTGCCCTCTCCCTTCGGCAGGTCCAGGAGCTCTCCGGGCAGGCGAACAAGTCGGCCGCGCAGTACCACTTCGGCTCCCGATCAGGCTTGGTCGAAGCAGTCATCGATGCCCGGATG
This sequence comes from Nocardioides insulae DSM 17944, assembly GCF_000422825.1. Taxonomy (GTDB): domain Bacteria; phylum Actinomycetota; class Actinomycetes; order Propionibacteriales; family Nocardioidaceae; genus Nocardioides; species Nocardioides insulae. The sequence continues at coordinate 354,939 of NZ_KE383929.1, forward strand.
AGCACCGCCGATGCCTCCCGCCGCGCGCTGCTCTCCGCCCTCGCCGAGAACACCGACGGTCCGACCCCCCGGCGCCTGGTCGAGGCCCTGGTGCTGCCGTTCGTCGAGGCGAGCATCGGGACCCCTGGCAGCCGCTACGCGCGGTTCATGGCCCAGGTGCTGCTCGACCCGGGACTGGCCGCGCCGGTGTGGAGCCACTACCGCGCGGGCAGCCTGCGTGAAGCGGGCGCCCTCCTCGTCGAAGCCTGCCCGCTCCCCTCGACCACCGCGCGTGCCCGGGTGGACCAGGTGATGTCCCTGGTCACGGTCACCCTCGCCTTCGCCGAGGCGCGTGGCCGCGATCCAGCCCTCGTCGGCGAGGAACTCGTGGATGCCTCGCTGGCCCTGCTCGAACTCGACCCCGGCCGCTGACCACCGACGTACCGACCACCCGTCCCAGACCCGAAGGACCCACCGATGCCCGACATCACGACCGTGCCCCAGCCCCCCACGGCGGCCACGCTCGCCGCCCAGAAGCTCGCCGCCGAGCAACTGCCCCACGACGACGGGCAGGACTTCGCAGACGCCCGTCGCGGCTTCATCGCCACCCTCGACCCGATCCGGATCACCGCAGAGAGCGGGCGGAAGGTGTGGGACCTGGAGCGCTTCGGGTTCGTCGAGGGCGAGGCCCCCGACACCGTCCACCCGAGCCTGTGGCGGCAGGCCAAGCTCAACCTGCATCACGGCCTGTTCGAGGTGACCGACCGCATCTACCAGATCCGCGGCTTCGACATCGCGAACATGACCGTGATCCTGGGCGAGACCGGCTTCGTCGTGATCGACCCGCTGACCAGCGTGGAGGGTGCCCGGGCCGGTCTGGATCTGGTCCGCGAGCATCTCGGCGACCGCCCCGTCACAGCCGTCATCTACACCCACAGCCACGCCGACCACTTCGGCGGCGTCCGCGGCATCGTGTCCGAGGAGGACCTCGCCGAGGGCCGGGTGCGCATCGTCGCGCCCGCGGGCTTCTTGGAGCACGCGATCAGCGAGAACGTGTACGCCGGCACCGCCATGGGTCGTCGTAGCCAGTACATGTTCGGCCCCCGGCTCCCCGCCGGCGAGAGCGGCCAGGTGTGCATCGGCCTGGGCGCGGCGCTGGCCGCAGGCACCATCTCGCTGCTCCCGCCGACCGACCTGATCGAGGAGACCGGCACCGAGCTCACCCTGGACGGCGTCCGCATCGTCTTCCAGTACACCCCCGATGCCGAGGCACCGGCGGAGATGAACTTCCACTTCCCCGACCTGCGCGCCCTGTGCATGGCCGAGAACGTCAGCCACAACATGCACAACCTCTACACGCTCCGCGGTGCCCAGGTGCGCGACGCCGCGGCCTGGAGCAACTACATCCGCGACGCCCTGGACGAGTTCGGCGACGAGACCGACGTGATGTTCATCAGCCACCACTGGCCGGTGTGGGGCCAGGACCGGGTGCGAGAGTTCCTGGAGAAGCAGCGCGACCTGTACCGCTACCTCCACGACGAGACCCTGCGACTGGCCGCGCACGGCTACACGCCGATCGAGATCGCCGAGCGGGTCGAGCTGCCCGAGGCGCTGTCGTCGTTCTGGGCCAACCGCGGCTACTACGGCACCCTGAACCACAACGTGAAGGCGGTCTACCAGTTCTATCTGGGCTGGTACGACGGCAACCCCGCGCACCTGCACCCGCACGAGCCCACCGAGGCCGGACGACGCTACGTCGACTGCATGGGCGGTGCCGACGCCGTCCTCGCCAAGGCCCGGGAGTACTTCGAGGCCGGCGACTACCGGTGGGTCGCCGAGATGCTCAACCACCTCGTCTTCGCCGAGCCCGACAACCACGCCGCCCGCGCCCTGCAGGCCGACACCTATGAGCAACTGGGCTACCAGTCCGAGGCGGGCACCTGGCGCAACTCCTACCTCACGGCCGCGATGGAACTGCGCGGCGCGGCACCTCGTGGAGGGGCCGGTTCGGTCCAGGCCGACACGGTCACCGCGATGACCGCCGAGATGCTGGTCGACTACCTCGCGATCCGGCTCAACGGCCCGCGGGCCGGCAACGCCGATCTCTCCCTACGCATCGTGGTCTCCGACACCGGTGACGAGCGATTCGTCCGGGTCAGGCACGGCGTCCTGACCCAGCGCGGGCACCTCGTCGCGGTCGACGAGCCGGCCACCGTCGCGCTGGCCAAGCACACCCTCGCGCTGCTCTCGATGGGGGCCCGCACCGTCGACGACCTGCTGTCCGAGGGACTGATCGAAACGTCCGACGCGGGCGCCACCCTGCGCAGCCTGCTCGGCCTGTGCGACGAGTTCGACGGCAGCTTCGCCATCGTCTCGCCCTGACCCGTCCGAGGCGCGGTTCCGGTCGGTCCGGTGAGGCCCAACTCTCACCGGACCGACCGGAACGCACAGGAATAGAACACACCTGCGAACACGTTGCAGCCGAGGCCGTACCCGATCTCCGCCGAAAGGCCGCACGTGAGCGTCGACCAGACCTCCGCGACGACCGTCGCCCCCGAATCCTCAGACCGCATCCCGGGCCAGGTGAAGCTGGTCCTGATCCTGCTGCTCGCCGCGTCCTTCGTGATGATCCTCAACGAGACCGTGATGAGCGTCGCCGTACCCCGTCTGATGACCGACTTCGGGGTCACCGCGGCGAGCGCACAGTGGCTGACCACCGCATTCATGCTGACCATGGCGGTCGTCATCCCGGTGACCGGCTACCTGCTGCAACGGTTCACCACCCGCGCGGTGTTCATCGCGGCGATGACGCTGTTCTCGGCGGGCACCCTGGTCGCCGCGGCCGCCCCGACGTTCTGGGTGCTCGTGGCGGGCCGCGTCGTCCAGGCCAGCGGTACGGCGGTGATGCTGCCGTTGCTCATCACGACCGTGCTGACCTTCGTGCCCATCAACCGCCGGGGCAGCACGATGGGCCTGATCTCGATCGTCATCGCAGTGGCGCCGGCGGTGGGCCCGACCATCTCCGGACTGATCCTGGCCGACCTCTCCTGGCGTTGGTTGTTCCTGATCATGCTGCCGATCGCCCTGATCGCCCTGGTCGCCGGCGCCGCACTGGTGCGCAACATCTCCGACCCGCAGCGGATCCCGTTGGACGTCGCCTCGGTGATCCTGTCCGCGGTGGCCTTCGGCGGACTGATCTACGGGCTGAGCAGCATCGGTGAGGCCGCCGCCGGACACACACCGGTGGCGCCCGCCGTACCCATCGCTCTCGGCGCGCTCTCCCTCGCCCTGTTCGTGTGGCGCCAGACCGTGCTCCAGCGTTCCGGGGCGCCCCTGCTCGACCTGCGACCCTTCCGGACCAGGTCGTTCGTCGTCGGCGTGATCATGCTGCTGGTGGCGATGGGCGCGCTGTTCGGCACCATCATCCTGCTTCCGCTCTACCTGCAGGGTGTGCTCGGTCTGACCACCCTGGAGAGCGGGCTGGTGCTGCTGCCGGGCGGATTGGTCATGGGTCTGATCGCGCCGTTCGTCGGCCGGCTATTCGACCGGTTCGGTCCGCGACCGCTGGTGATCCCGGGCGCGTTCGTGGTGACCGCCGCCCTCGGCCTGCTGACCCGACTCGGCACCGACAGCGAGGTCGGCCTGATCGTCGGCATCCACGTACTCCTCAGCCTCGGCCTTGGCATGCTGATGACGCCGCTGATGACGTCCTCCTTGGGCGCCGTACCTGCCGAGCTGTACTCGCATGCGAGCGCCATCCTGAACACCCTCCAGCAGCTCGCCGGTGCCGCCGGTACCGCCCTGTTCGTGACCGTCATGACCACCGGCGCGACCGCCGCGGCCGCCTCCGGGCTCGACCCCGTCTCCGCCCAGGCGGAGGGCATCCACGAGGCCTTCCTGTGGGGCAGCGCCCTCGCACTCGTCGCCGCCGCCCTGTCCTTCCTCATCCGCCGCCCCGCCCCCTCCGCCACTCCCCTCCCGGTTCACTGAGCCCACCCGCCCCGCTCCCCATCTGTTGAGTCGGGCCTCGTGGCACGTCGAGTCGGGCCTCGTGGCACGTCGAGTCGGTCCCCGTGGCACGTCCAGTCGGTCCCCGTGGCACGTCGAGTCGGTCCCCGTGGACCGGCTGTCCGCGAACGCCCAGCTCAACCGTCCGCGACGCCCGACTCAACCGTCCCGGAGGCTCGGCTCAACCCTCCGCGACGAGCAACTCAACCGCCCACAACGCCCGACTCGACCGTCTGGAGGGGCGAGCGGTTCGGGGTGGGCGGCCCGGGGGCTCAGGCGTCGCGCAGGCGGAAGACCGAGGAGAGGTTGGTCTCGGTGTTCTTGGTGACGGCCAGGAGTTCGTCCATGTGCGGTTCGAGACCGGTGACCTTGTCCAGCGGGACGCCGATGACCAGCTGGAACCCCAGGCCCTTCCAGGCCCGCACAGCCCGGCCCGCGAACTCCGAGTCGGCCTTGACGAAACCCTCGTCGAGGAAGACCGGGGCGAAGCGAGGCCGGGAGCGCAGCTCGTCGCCGAGCCGGAACCGCAGCGCGGACCCGACGATGAAGGCGACCAGCTCCTGCGACTCACCACCTGACTTCTCCCCCAGCGTCCGATAGGTCGAGCGGAGCTCGCCGGTGTGCTGGTCGTAGCGTTCGGCGCTGAGCTCCACATGCCGGCGTACGTCGAGCAGCCGGTCACGCTCGGAGAGCTCGGCACTGCCGAACGCGTCGTCGCGGGTGCGCAGCCGGGCCATGAACGTCCGCAGCCGGTCGAACCGTGCCTCCAACTGCTCCTCGGTGAGGTCGTCCGGGGCACCGGCGGAGAGCAGCCGGAGCTCGCGCACGAACGCCTGCACGTGGGCCGGGGCGAGCTTGCGCAGCCGGATCCGCAGGCGATCCTTGGAGGCACCGAACTCCAGGCGGCGCAGGATCGCGTTGATCGGCTCGAGCCGGTCCTCGATCTCCTCCACCGAGGCGTTCATCGTGCCCAGCAGGGGCACCAGGTCCTGACCCGACCACTGGGTGACCCGGCGCCGCCACTCGGCACGGCGCTCGGCCAGGCCGGTGGCCCGGATGGACTCGAGGATGGCCTCGAAGTCGGCGTACGACTCCACAGCGCTGCCGAGGTTGGGGTCCGGCCAGAGCCGCTGGTAGGCGGCGAAGATGCCGCACAGCTCCCGCCGGGTCGCCACCAGTTCGTCATGCGCGCCGGAGATCTGCTCGGTCAGCCGGGTCTGCAGCCGGGCGAGGTGCTCGGTGAACCGTCCCAGGTCCTCCGAGTCCGCCGGCTCGACGGCGGCGGCGAACTCGGCGTCGAGGCTGGCCTGCTGGACCTCGCTGAGGATCTCGGGGAGCCGGTCCTCCATCGGTTCGAGGAGTGCGCTGAGGGCGTCCTCGTCCTCGACCAGGCGGGCGTGCTCGGTGTCGAGCCGGTCCTTCTCCAGCCCCAGGGCGTAGCGCCGATTGCGGACTTCGTCGAGCTTGGCCTCCAGGGCCTCGACCTGGTCGGCCAGGGTGCCGAGGTGGTCCTCGGAGGTGAGCATCTCGGTACGCCGGGCGGCCAGTTCCGCGATCCGGGCATCGCTCGCCGCGAGGTCGACCTCGTCGTAGGCCGCGGCCCGGATCGCCTCGTGCGCGTCACGGACGGTGTCGAGGGTCCGCGCCTCGCGTTCGAGTTCGGCGACCTGCTGGTCGATGGTGCCCAGCTCGGCCTCCACGCCGGCGAGCGCGGCGTCCAGGTCGGCCAACGCCTCGGTGTTGCTGAAGCCGAGCAGCGAGCCGGCCTCGGCGCGGCCGTGCGATCCGCGGCCGCCCTGGCGGGTCTGGCCGGCCAGGGTCACGCGGTACCCGCCGCCACGGAGCTGGGCGGGGTCCTCGACGCAACGGGCGTTGCGGCGGGGCTCGGCGACGAACTGTTGCACCCAGCCGGAGAAGGGCGAGTCCCGGTGGACGAGCTTGCCGGCCACGGTGTCGGGATCCTGGGGGGCGGTAGCAGGCAGGTCCAGGTCGGCGGCGACGAACGTGATCCGTCCGCGCAGCTTGACCTGGTCGAGCCGGCGGGAGAACTCCTCGAGCCGGTGGGCCGGCACCAGGAGTTGCCGGGCCACCCCGCCCAGGACGGTCTCGACGGCCAGCCGCCAGCGCGCCTCCTCGGGGGCGACGTCGACCAGTTCGGCCAGGAAGGGCAGCTCGTGGACCGGGAAGCCGGTCGCGTCGCACACCACCGCGCGCAGGTCGTCGAGGTGCTTGGGGATCCGGCTCTGCCGCCCGGCCAACGAGGAACGCTCCCCCTGGAGGGCGGCCTTCCTCGCGGCCAGCGGGTACCGCCGGCCCACGGCCTCATCCCGGCGACGGAGCAGCTCGGCTCGGGCGGCGGGCTGGTCCTCGAGCCAGGCTCCGGCCTCGCGCCGGCGCTGCTCGAACTCCTCCCGGGTGCCCAGCGCGACCTCGCCGAGCGGCGAGATCCGTTCCATCAGCACGCCGCGCCGAAGCTCGCGCTCGGTGCGGACCAGCTTCTCCTGCTCGACCTCGGCGGCCAGCCGCTCGAGCGCGGCGCCACCGGAGCTGCGGTGCTCGTCGCGGGCGGCCTCGATGTCGGCGCGCAGGGCGGCCTCGTCGCGAGTGCTGTCGGCCAGCTCGGCCGACACCCGGGCGCGGCCGGCACGGTTGTCGCGCACGGCGGCGGCCAACAGACGCCGGTGGGTGGTCAGCCGCCACGCCGTGATCGGCGTGTGGCCGGGAGCGGTGACGCCGTACGCGTCCAGCTCGGCGAGCCGACGTCCGGAAGCCAGATGCCGGGCATGCAGCTCGGTGATCGGCGCGAGCACCTCCTGCTTCTGTTCCTCCGTGCGCATCGCGGCATAGGCCTGCTCGAGGTCGTCGAAGTGCCCGATGGCCCGGTCGGCGGCGGCGAAGGTCGCCGGCCGCTCGAGCACCATCTCCTTGTAGAGCTCGTCGACCGACCGCACCTGATTGCCCGCCTGGATCCGGGCCAGCAGCCGGAGGGCCTTCGCCCCGTCGCCGCCCGCGCCGATGCCAAGCCGGGCGTAGAGCAGGTCGGCGAACTCGGCGTAGGAGCGGTGCACCCGCAGTCCCGGGCTGAGCTTCTTGAGGGTGTTGGCATGGAACCGGTCGGGTACGGCGGCCTCGAGCTCGCTCAGCTCCAGCGCGCCGTCGAGGGTGACCAGCTGCATCGAGACGTCACCGGACCGGGTCGCCCGGCGCGGGACGTAGTAGGTGCGCAGCGCGGTGAACCGGCGGCCCTGGTCGTTGACGAAGGTCATCGACACCGCACCCCAGGTGTCCACGCCACGTCCGCGGAGCAGCTGCTCGACCGGTCGCCCGGTGCGGGGGTCGTCGATCACGTCGACGGCGCCGCGCAGGTAGGAGACCAGGTTGCGCTGACCCTCGCTGCGCGCCCGGCCGGCGACGGCGGCGTTGGAGGCGCCGTTGAATCGGGTGTCGCTGGACATCAGCAGGGCGGTGTAGGCGTCCAGGATGGTGGACTTCCCAGCGCCCGAAGCACCGGAGAGCATGGTGGCGTCGGCGTGCAGTTCGATCCGGGTGTGGCCCTCGAAGCCGCCCCAGTTGACCAACTGCAGCACCTCGGCCCGCCACTGGAGGGTGTCGTCGGTGGGCAGCGAGACCACCGTCTCCTCGAAGAGTCCCTCGAGGTCCCGGTCCCCCTCCGGCGCGCACGGTTCGGCGTCCGCCGCGAAGTCCGGCTCGGCGGGTGCGTCCTCCGGCAGTGCCTCGGGCCCGGCTCCGGCGTACGCCGCGCGGCCGGTCTCCTGGGTCAGATCACTCACGCGCGCTCCTCCGTCTCGAACAGGTCGGCCTCGGGCATCTCGGGTGCGCTGCTGGTCGCCGTCCGGAGTGCGGTGAGCAGCTCGCGCAGGGTCTCCAGCGGGAGCAGCGACTCGATCGCCTCGCTGATCTCGAAGCGCTCCTCACCGGCGGTGCCGATCAGCAGGCCCATCCGGTTGACCGCCAGCACCGCGTTGCGGGCGCGCCGCTCGTCACCGGAGACGTCGGTCGCGTGCGCGGGGCGGAAGTCGGCGATGTAGCTCACGATGTCCTCACGGTCGACGAAGACCCGGTCCTCCCCCGCGGTCGTCCCCGCCCGGAACCGGTCGCGGAGGAACACCAGGACGGCGGTCTCCTCGCGGGTCCACGCGGTGTCGTGCAACAGGGTGGGGAAGCGCTGCCCGGCCTCGCCGGTCGCCTGACGCTTCCAGGCCACCTCGCGGACGGGGTCCACGTGCAGGTCCAGGAAGAGGTCGTTGAGGCGACCGGTGAGCAGGGTCCGGTGGGCGATCAGGGTCTGCCACTCGCGCGGGTGGGTGCGGCCCGAGATGAAGCGCTGCTTGACCAGCACCAGCAGCGCCCGGCGCTGGGCCAGGTCGAGGGTGCCCTCGTCGCCCTCCCACAGACTCACCGTGCCGGCGTCGAGGTCGGTCTCGTCGTCGTAGGGCCGGTCGTCGGTCGATCCCGGGGCGAGCCCCTCGTCGAGGTCGCGGTCGACTCCGGCGTCGAGACTGGTCATGCGGGGCTCTCCTCGGAGCTGGGGGTCGGTCGGGGGCCGCCGTCGGCAGGCGCGGTCGCCGGGCCGACCTCGAGGCGGGGTACGGCGAAGGCGCGGCCGGTGCCGTCCGGCCGGACGGCGCGGTACTCCTCCTCGCCGTCCCCGGGTGCCAGGTCGCGCTGGGTGGCGAGCTGCAGCAGGCCGAAGATCTCCACCGGCCGTCGCAGCTCGTCCTCGAGTTGGTCGAAGAGGCCGCCGAGGGACGGCGTACCGCCGGATCGCGCACGATCGAGCGCGTCGCCGAGTCGGATCGCGAGCTCGGGCATCGTCGGCCCACCCTGGGCGAGGAGCTCGCCGAGCTCAGGCCCGGACTGTGCGGTCGGCTCGGTGCGCAGGCGCTCCGGCGGAAGGTCGTCGGCGGGGTCGTGGAACCGCTCGCGCAGCTGTTCGACCCCGGGGCGGGCGGGGAGCAGCGCGACCTCGACCGTGGCCCGGGGCCCGGTCGAGCCCATCCAGGCGGTCAGCTCGGACTCGATCTGGCGCAGGGTCTGCTCCAGCTCCCGGTCGCGTGCCCCGTCGTGACTGACGATGTACTCCTTGAGCGCCGCGGTCACCCGGGAACGTTGCGAGAGCACCCGGTCGAGTCCCTCGCGCACCAGCCGGACCGTGCCCCGCAACTCGGCGCGGTCGGCGTCGCTGAGCAGCCGGTCGGCCCCCGGGTGATCGAGCAGGGCGGCGAGGTCGGCACGGAGGCGGCCGACGAGTTCGTTGTCCCGTAGCAGCGTGAAGGCGCCCTCGAAGGCGCGCCCTTCGGGGGTGGTGGTCATCATCTCGTCGGCGCGCGCGAGGTAGCCGTCGATCACCTCTCCCGCGGGACGGTCCTCGGCTCGGAAGGCCGCGAGGATCTCGCCCCTGATCTGCGCGAACCGCTCCTCCACCCGGGCGAAATCGCTCGGCAGCGCGGCCACCAACGACAGCAGTTCGGTGAAGCCCTCGTCGAGGTAGTCCTCCGAGGGCGCGGGCAGGTCTCCGCCGCCCAGCAGCCGATCCCGCTCGGCGGCGAGCCGGGCGATCTCCTGGTCGAGGATGTCCACCCTGGCCTGCGGGTCGGGATTGGCGTCAGCGTTGAACCGGCGCACGGTGTCGACGATGGTCGAGATCCGGTGCTGGCTCAAGGTGGCGCGGTCACGGGCGAGACTCTTGACCAGCTCCACCGCCTGCTGCGCATGCCAGGTGAGGGTGTAGACCTCCTGGTCGGTCTCGTCCAGCGAGCGCACCAGCCACTGCCCGCGCATCCATCGCTGGCAGAGCTCGCGTCCGCTGCCGGAGGGGATCGATTCCGGCGTCTCCCCCGGCGTGTCCCTGAGCTCGGCCAGGTAGCCCTCCACCAAGGTATGTAGTCGAGCGGTCGGGACCGGGCGGTTGTCGCGCCCGAACGCCTGGCGGAAGACGGTGATGACCACAGCCGCCTGGCGCTGGTGGAGCAGGGTCAACGTCGGCTGGTCGAAGGCGCTCTGCACCCGCGCCAGCTCGGCGGCGATCTCGCTCATGCTCCTCTTCCCACGATCCGGTCCGTCCGGCGCTCGGCCGGCCGCCCATGATCCCATCCGCCCCCGTCCGGCCGCCCCACCGCCCCCGTTCGAACGGGCTGAGGTTCAGGACGCGAGGCCGGCGACATCCTCCGGGTGGGCGGGACGCATCACTCCCACCCGGTTCGGCGGGTCACTCCCAGAAGACGCGGTCCACGACGCCCTTGGCCAGGCGGGACAGCCGCAGGTGGTCGTTGACCATCTCCTCGCTGCCGCCGGGCGGATAACCGAGCACCGCGGCCATCGCACTGCGTTCGCGGATCCCGGCCGGGATCTGGTCGGAGGGCTTGCCGCGCACCAGCGTGATCGCGTTGCGCAACCGACTGGCCATCCGCCAGGCCTCTTCGAGAACGGCCGCGTCCTCGACCTCCACCAGCCCGGCCTCCGCCGCCGCGGCGAGGGCGGCCAGGGTGCGCGGCGTGCGCAGCTGCGCGAACTCGTGGCCGTGGCGCATCTGCAGCAATTGCACCGACCACTCGATGTCGGCCAGCCCGCCCCTGCCCAGTTTCAGATGGGTCTTCGGGTCGGCGCCGCGCGGGAGCCGCTCGCTGTCCACCCGACCCTTGATCCGGCGTACCTCCCGCACCTGATCCTCGGTGAGGCCCTCCGCCGGATAGCGCAGCGGGTCGATCAGCTCGGTGAACGCGGCCCGGAGCTCCTCGTCGCCCACCACCGCGTCGGCGCGGAGCAGTGCCTGGGCCTCCCACACCGCAGACCACTTGGCGTAGTAGCCGGCATAGGCCTCCAGCGTGCGGACCAACGGCCCCTGGCGTCCCTCGGGACGCAGGTCCGCGTCCACCTTGAGGGCCGGGTCCGGCCCGGCCACCCCCAGCTGCTGCTGCAGTTCGTGCGCGACCGACTGGGCGTAGCCCGCGGCCAACTGGGGGTCGACGCCCGGTTCGGGGCGGTGCACGAAGAGCACGTCGGCATCGCTGCCGTAGGAGAGTTCGAAGCCGCCGTAGCGCCCCATCGCGATCACCGCGATCCGGGTCGGTGCCTCGTCGAGGCCGCGCCTGCGTCGCTCCCCCGCGCCGATCGCGTTGAGCGCCGACTCGAGGGTGGCGTCGGTGAGCCGGGACAGGCCTGCGGCCACGTCGAGAACGCCGACCTCGCCCACCAGGTCGGCCGCCGCGATCCGCAACAGCTCGCGTCGGCGTACCGCCCGGATCGCCCGCACGGCCGCGGCCGGGTCCTCGCGTCGGGCACCGCCGGCGAGCATCTCCGACTGGATCTCGGCGGCCGTCCGGGGGGCCAGGGAACCGCCCAGCATCCGCACCCCCTCCGGCTCGCGTTCGAGCAGGGCGGTGGCGTAGCGGGAGGTCGAGAGGATCCGCGCCAGGTTCTCGGCGACCTGCCCCTCGTCCCGCAGGGTCCGCAGGTACCACGGCGTGGTGCCCAGGGCCTCGCTGATCCGGCGGAATCCGAAGAGCCCGGCGTCGGGGTCGGGCCCCTCGGCGAACCACTGCAGCATCACCGGCAGGAGGGCGCGCTGGATGTCTGCGCGCCGCGACACGCCCGCGGTCAGCGCCTCCAGGTGCCGCAGCGCCGCCTTCGGGTCCTCGTAGCCGAGAGCGGCCAGCCGAGTTCCCGCCGCCTCCAGCGTCAGGTGCGCCTCCTCCCCTTGGAGTCTGGCCACGGCGGTCAGCAGGGGGCGGTAGAAGAGCTTCTGGTGCAGCCGACGCACCTCGAGACGGTGATGTTGCCAGGTCTGCACCAGGGTCTCGGCGGGCTTCGAGTAATAGCCCATGCTCCGGCCGATGTGCCGCAACGACTCCTCGTCATCGGGCACCACATGGGTGCGCTGGAGTCGGTACAACTGGATGCGGTGCTCGAGGGTGCGCAGGAAGGTGTACGCCGACTGCAGCGCCTCGCCGTCCGCCCGCCCGACGTAGCCGAGCCGGGTGAGCGCGGCCAGGGCCTCCAGGGTGGAGGACAGATGGATACCGGGCTCGAAACGGCCGTGCACGAGCTGGAGCATCTGCACCGCGAACTCGACGTCCCGTAGCCCGCCCGGGCCGAGCTTGAGCTGCCGGGTCATCTCCTTGGCGGGGAGGTGGTCGATCACCCGGCGGCGCATCAGTTGGGTGTCGGTGACGAAGCCGTCCCGCTCGGCGGCGCTCCACACCAGCGGCTCGGTCAGCTCGTCGTAGGCGCGGGCCAGGGCGCGGTCGCCCGCGGCGGGGCGCACCTTGAGCAGGGCCTGGAACTCCCAGGTGCTCGCCCAGCGGCCGTAATAGGCGGCGTGGCTGGCCAGGGTGCGGCTGAGCGGCCCGTTCTTCCCCTCCGGTCGCAGACCCGGGTCGACCTCCCAGATCCTGCCCTCCGCGGTGTGCTCCGAGCAGACCTGGATCAGCTGGGCGGCCAACCGGTTGGCCACCCGACCCACGACCTCGTCGGAGGCCGGCTCACCACTCCCCTCGGCGGGTGCGTGGACGAAGACGACGTCGACGTCGGACACGTAGTTCAGCTCGTGCCCGCCGGTCTTGCCCATCGCGATCACCGCCAGCCGGACCTGGCCTGCCGCGTCGCCGACCCGTGCACGCGCCACCGCGAGCGCCGCGTCGAGGGTGCCGCAGGCCAGATCGGAGAGCTCCGCTGCGACGTTCTGCAACGACACGTGATGGCCCAGGTCGCGGGCCGCCAGCCGGAGCAGCAGCCGGCGATAATGCACCCGCAGCTGGTCGGTCGCCTCGGGGTCGGGCAGCGTGGCGACGGGCGTCTCGGCGTCCGGGTCGGCGCCCACGGCGCGCATCAGCTCGGCCCGTAGGTGGTACGACGGCGGCCGGGTGCTGCCGAGCAGGGGGTCACGCAGTTCGTGCCATTGCTCGGGGTGTCGCACCAGGTGGTCGCCCAGCGCCACCGAGGCGCCGAGGACGGCGGTCAGGCGCATCGCCGTACCCTCGTCGTCGGCGAGGACGCGGATCAGTTCCTCCGTTTCGCCGGTCTCCGCCATCGCCTCCAGGAGTCGCAGCAGGGAGCTCAGCGCGAGGTCCGGGTCCGCCGCGCGGCCGAACATCGGCAGGATCGGCTCGGCACACTCCCCGAGCCGGGCGAGTCCGTCCTCGGCCGCCCGGGAGTCCAGGAATCCCAGCTGGATCAGCCTGGTGCGACCGGTGACGTTCCTCGCCATGCGTGCTCTCCGTCGGTGCTCAGGCCGGCTGACTCGGACAGGCGGTGGGGCCGATCGGCCCGGGGGTACGGCTCACAGGATGGGCAGCAGCTGGCGGCGCTCCCACTCCGAGACCTCGGCGCGGTACTCGGCCCACTCGCGGCGCTTGTTGCGCAGGAAGAAGTCGAAGACCTGCTCGCCGAGCGTGTCGGCCAGCAGTTCGGAATCCTCGGCCAGCGCGATCGCCTGGTCGAGGGCCACCGGCAGCGGGTCGAGCCCGAGGCTGGCCCGCTCCCGGTCGGTGAGCGACCAGACGTCGTCCTCCGCCTCACGCGGGAGTTCGTACTCCTCCTCGACCCCCTTCATCCCGGCCGCAAGCAGCGCGGCGAAGGTCAGGTAGGGGTTGCAGGCGGCGTCGGGACTGCGGATCTCGATCCGTGTGGACTGCCCCTTGAGCGGCTTGTACATCGGCACCCGCACCATCGCGGAGCGGTTGTTGTGCCCCCACGAGATGTGCGAGGGGGCCTCCCCGCCGGCGTTGATCCGCTTGTAGGAGTTGACCCACTGGTTGGTGATGACGCTGATCTCGGGTGCGTGCTTGAGCAGGCCGGCGATGAACCGGCGACCCGTGGTCGACAGGCCGTACTCGGCGCCCGGCTCGTAGAAGGCGTTGCTGTCGCCCTCGAAGAGGCTCAGGTGGGTGTGCATGCCGTTGCCCGGCTTGTCGGTGAAGGGCTTGGGCATGAAGGAGGCCCACCTGCCCTGGCTCAGCGCCACCTCCCGGATCACCGTGTGGAAGGTCATGATGTTGTCTGCACTGGTCAGCGCGTCGGCGTAGCGCAGGTCGATCTCCTGCTGCCCGGGGCCGGCCTCGTGGTGGCTGAACTCCACCGAGATGCCCATCGCCTCCAGGTAGGTGATCGCCTCCCGCCGGAAGTCGGAGCCCATCGACTGGGCGGTGTGGTCGAAGTAACCGCTCTGGTCGACCGGGATCGGCTCGCGGCCGTCCTCCGGGTGCTCCTTGAACAGGTAGAACTCGATCTCCGGGTGGGTGTAGAAGGTGAAGCCCTTCTCGGCCGCCTTGGAGAGGGTCCGCTTGAGGACGTAGCGCGGATCGGCGTACGACGGCGACCCGTCCGGCATCACGATGTCGCAGAACATCCGGGCCGTCGCCGGTCCCTGGTCCCGCCACGGCAGGATCTGGAAGGTGGAGGGGTCGGGCATCGCCAGCATGTCGGACTCGTAGACCCGGGCGAACCCCTCGATCGACGAGCCGTCGAAGCCGATGCCCTCGCTGAAGGCACTCTCCAGCTCGGCCGGCGCGACGGCCACCGACTTCAAGAAGCCGAGCACATCGGTGAACCACAGCCGCATGAACCTGACCTCACGCTCCTCGAGAGCGCGGAGCACGAAGTCTTCCTGCTTACCCATGACACGAACCCTAACGGCGCCACGGTGGGCCGTCGCGCCCGGTCGGTACCTGGAACGGATCCGCCTCAGCCGCGATCGGACTCCTCGAAGAACGGCACCTCGGCCAGGTCGGCCAGCCAGGCGGCGACGGAGGCGTCGGAGGGCATCCGCCAGTCCCCGCGCGGCGACATCGTCCCGCCGTTGCTGACCTTGGGGCCGTTGGGCAGTGCCGAACGCTTGAACTGGTTGGCGAAGAACCTCTTCAAGAAGACCTCCAGCCAGTGCCGGATCTCGGCCAGGTCGTAGTCCCGCCGCTCCTCGACCGGGTACGCCGGCGGCCAGCCGCCGCGGTCGAGGTCGCGCCAGGCGTGCCAGGCCAGGAAGGCGATCTTGCTGGGCCGGACGCCGTCCCGCACCAGGTGGTGGAGGTTGAAGTCCTGCAGTGGGTAGGGACCGACCACGGCCTCGGTGCTCTGCGGCTTCTCCCCCTCGGCGGCGGGGACGAGTTCGGGCGAGATCTCCTGACCGAGGATCCGCATCAGCACCTCGTCGGTGTGCGCCTCGAACTGTTCGGTCGAGACCACCCAGCGGATGAGGTGCTGGATCAGGGTCTTGGGGACGCCGGCGTTGACGTTGTACGCCGACATCTGGTCGCCGACCCCGTAGGTGCACCACCCGAGGGCGAGCTCGGACAGGTCGCCGGTGCCGAGCACGATGCCGCCCCGCTGGTTGGCCGCCCGGAAGAGGTAGTCGGTGCGGAGCCCGGCCTGGACGTTCTCGAAGGTCACGTCGTAGACCGGGCTGCCGTCGCTGAAGGGGTGGCCGAGGTCCCGGAGCATCTGGGTGGCCGCAGGGGTGATGTCGATGGTCTCGGACGTGGTGCCCAGCGCCTCCATCAGCCGCAGCGCGTTGCCCTTGGTCTCGGCGCTGGTGGCGAACCCCGGCAGGGTGAAGGCCAGGATGTCGCTGCGCGGGCGGCCGAGCCGGTCCATCGCCTGCGCCGCGACGATCAGCGCGTGGGTGGAGTCCAGGCCGCCGCTGACCCCGATCACGACCTTCGGCTCTCCCGGGATCGCACGCAGTCGCTGCTCCAGGCCGGCGACCTGGATGTGGTAGGCCTCGTAGCAGTCCTGCGCGAGGCGGTCGGGGTCGTTCGGCACGAACGGGAAGCGATCCACCGCGCGCCGCAGTCCCACGTCTCCCGCCGGCGGCTCGAGTTCGAACTCCACCGTCTGCCACCGGCCGCCCGCACCGTCGGCCCGGTCGCCGGCCCGGTCCGCCAGGGTCCGGCGGTTGTCGTCGAAGGTGCCCTGCCGCAGCCGCTCCGCGCGGATGCGCCCGAGGTCGACGTCCACGACCGTGCGCCGCGGACCGTCGGGGAACCGTTCGGACTCCCCCAGGCACTCGCCGAGTTCGTAGACCATCGTCTGGCCGTCCCAGGACAGGTCGGTGCTGGACTCACCCGGCCCGGCGGCGGTGTAGACGTACGCCGCCGCGCACCGCGCGCTCGCCGAGGCCACCAGTGAGCGACGTGCCTCCGAACGGCCCACCGTGACCGGGCTGGCGCTGAGGTTGAGCAGCACCGTCGCGCCGGCGAGCGAGGCCCTGGCGCTCGGCGGCACCGGCACCCACATGTCCTCGCAGATCTCGACGTGGAACACCAGCCCGGGCACGTCGGCGGCCGAGAAGAGCAGTTCCGCGGAGATCGGCACCTCCTCCCCGGCGAGGGTGAGGTAGCCGGCCACATCGTCACCGGGCGCGAACCAGCGGCGCTCGTAGAACTCCCGGTACGTCGGGATGCTGGACTTGGGCACGACCCCCAGGATCTGGCCGGCGTGGATCACGACGGCGGCGTTGAGCACCCGATGCCCGTAGACCAGCGGGGCGCCGACGACGAGCACCGGGGCGAGGTCCGCCGAGGCCTGCGCGATCCGTTCGATGCCGGCCAGTACGCCGTCGAGCAGGCTCTCCTGCAGCACCAGGTCGTCCACGGCGTACCCGCTGAGGCACAGCTCCGGGAAGACCGCCACCGCGACACCGTCCTCATCGCAGGCCCGGGCCTGCTCCAGCACCGCCCCTGTGTTGGCCTCCGGGTCGGCGACGCGGATCGGGATCGTGACTGCCGCGACACGGGCGAAGCCGTGGGCGTAGGCCGAGTAGAAGTCCACGCGGTGAGTGTAGGGAACCACTGACCGATACCGGCGTCGCGAGGCTCAGAGTCGGTCGAACGGGGCGGCGTAGGTGTAGCGCCCGCGCCAGGACTCGTCGTACGCGGCCAGCGGTCGGGCCTGGAAGTAGTCGCCCCAGGCCGGGTCGGGTGGCTCGATCCCCATCGATGAGGCGGGGACGAAGCCGAAGCGGGCATAGAAGCCGGGGTCGCCGAGCAGGACCGCCACCGGCTCACCGAGCGCGTCCGCCGCGGCGAGCACGGAGTGCACGAGCACCGATCCGATCCCCTGCCCCTGTCGCGCGGGTACGACGCTGAGCGGCCCGAGTCCGAGGGCGGGGCGGTCCTGGAGCCGGCCCCGGGTGCCGACCACGTGCCCGATGATCTCGCCCTCATCCTCCGCCACCAGCGAGAGGCGTGGTTCCCAACCGACGTCGGCGCGCAGCCAGCCGACCAGGGTCGCCTCGCCAGGGACCCCGTCGGCCTCCACCGGCGGGGCCGCGTGCTCGGCGGCGGCGAAGGCGGCCGCGGTCACGGCACGGATGGCGGCCACATCGGCGGCCCGCTCGGGTCGGATCAACATGTCCTCCACGCTCGGTGCGGACGGCGTACCAGCGCAACCCGATTCCCGACCGTCCCGCGGACAGTGATCAGGACCACACCCGCGGGTCGGGTCAGCGGGACTAGCCTCGAAGACGGTCCGTGGACTCCATTCGGGAGCCGCGAGATGTCAGGAAAGGGCTCGAAGATGAGCGACCAGAACGAAGAGGCGGCGCCCTACAGCGCCCCGACCAGCGGCACCGCGGCGGTCAAGCGCGTCCGCACCCACCATCTCGCCACGTGGAAGAACGAGGGCGAGAAGTTCACCATGCTGACGGCCTACGACGTCTTCAGCGCCCAGATCTTCGACGCGGCCGGCATCGACACACTGCTGGTGGGCGACTCAGCGGCCAACACCGTCTACGGCTACGACTCCACCGTGCCCGTCACCCTCGACGAGCTCATCCCGCTGGCCCGGGCGGTGAGCCGCGGCGCGCATCGGGCGCTGGTGGTGGGCGACCTGCCCTTCGGCAGCTACCAGGCCTCCCCGCAGCAGGCCTACGAGAGCGCGGCCCGGCTGATGAAGGAGGGCGGTGTCGCCGCGGTCAAGCTCGAGGGCGGCGTGGAGATGGCCGACCAGATCGCGCTGCTGACCCGTGGCGGGATCCCGGTGTGCGCACACATCGGCTTCACCCCCCAGTCCGAGCACACCCTGGGCGGCTATCGCGTGCAGGGCAGGGGCGCCGGCGCCGACAAGCTGCTCGACGACGCCCGGGCGGTGCAGGAGGCCGGTGCGTTCGCGGTCGTGATGGAGATGGTCCCCGGTGACCTCGCCGCGGCGGTGACCAAGGAGCTGGCGATCCCCACCATCGGTATCGGCGCCGGCAAGGACACCGACGGCCAGGTGTTGGTCTGGCAGGACGCCTTCGGCCTCAACTCCGGGCGCACCCCTCGATTCGTGAAGAAGTACGCCGACCTGCACGGCGTCCTGTTGGACGCGGCACGGTCCTACGCCGACGATGTCCGCGCCGGGTCCTTCCCGGGCCCCGAACACACCTTCTGACCGTCCGGACAGCCCAGGGGAGACATGAGACGGTCCCCAGCACGGATCCTCGGTCTCGGGCAGGGTGACCATTCTCCGAACAGGGGGTGCGGACGCAGCCGCCTCGGGTACAAAATCGTCGTGGGACGGCATTGGGGGGTTGTCCCACACAGACGACGGGTCCGCGCTTTTCGGCACGGGCCCGTCGTCGCGGGTTCAGCCGTCCGGCTTCGTGGTCCTGCGGTGACGGGTCACCCGGGCGTGCTCGAGGCGTCGTCCTCGTCGTCGTTCCAGCGGGGGTCGTGCTCCCACTCGTCGTTGCGCTGGGCCACCTTCTCCAGGGCGTGCTCGGCCTCGGCCCTGGTCGGGTAGGGCCCCAGCCGGTCCTTGCCGCGGCACCCTTCGGTGCCCTCGACCCGGTGGTGTTTGAGGCAGAAGAAGAACTCCTCGGGCTCGCCGTCCATGGCTCGAGCCTAGCCCGGCCCACCCCCGTGACCGCGGCGGGTCCCCGGCTTCCTGCGCTGGTGCCGGGTGGCTCAGCCCTCCCCTGCCAGTCGCCCGGCGAGCCGGCGGTACATCGCCTCGGACTCGGGGTTCAGGCCGTGGATGTCGACGGTGGTGCCTCGGTGGGCGTACTTGTCGGTGACGCTGTCGAGGGCGGCGACGGTGGAGGCGTCCCAGATGTGCGAGGCGGACAGGTCGAGCTCGACCCGGGCAGGGTCCTCGGCGTAGGAGAACTGGCTGTAGAGATCGTTGCTGGAGGCGAAGAAGAGCTCGCCGGTGACGGTGTAGACCGCCTTGGCGCCGTCCTCGTCCTCGACGACCTCGCGCTGCACGTTCGCCAGGTGGGCCACCCGGCGGGCGAACAGCACCGAGGCGACGAGCACACCCACGACCACCCCGATGGCCAGGTTCTCGGTGGCCACGACGACCACCACGGTGGCGAGCATGACGGTCGTCTCCGACCTCGGCATCCGACGCAGTGTGCGCAGCGAGTGCCAGTCGAAGGTGGCGACCGCGACCATGGTCATCACCGCGACGAGCGCGGCCATCGGGATCTGCGCGACCACGTCGCCCAGGCCCACGACCAGGATGAGCAGGAAGACGCCGGCCAGGAAGGTGGAGATCCGGGTGCGTGCCCCGGAGACCTTCACGTTGATCATGGTCTGGCCGATCATCGCGCACCCGCCGATCCCCCCGAAGCAACCGGTGACCAGGTTGGCCACGCCCTGCCCCCAGGACTCGCGGGTCTTGTCCGAATGCGTGTCGGTGATGTCGTCGACCAGCTTCGCGGTGAGCAGCGATTCCAGCAGCCCGACCAGCGCCATCGCCAGCGCGTACGGCGCGATGATCCGCAGCGTGTCGAGGTCGAGCGGCACGTCCGGGAGGAACAGCGAGGGCAGTCCGTGCGGCAGTTCACCCTCGTCGCCGACGTTGGGCAGATCCCAGCCGATCAGCACCACGGCGCCGGTGAGGAGCGCGATCGCCACCAGCGGCGAGGGCACCGCGCGGGTGAACCGCGGCAGGACCACGATCACCGCGATCCCGACCGCCACCATCGGGTAGACCAGCCAGGGCACGCCGATCAGATGCGGGAGCTGCGCGCTGAAGATCAGGATCGCCAGCGCGTTCACGAAGCCGACCATCACCGACCGCGGGATGAAGCGCATCAGCCTGGCCACCCCGAGCACCGCGAGCACCACCTGGATCAGGCCACCCAGCAGGACGGTGGCGATGAAGTAGTCGAAACCGTGGTCGCGCATCACCGGCGCGATCACCAGGGCGACCGAGCCGGCGGCGGCCGAGATCATCGCCGGCCGACCACCCACGATGGCGATCGTCACCGCAGTCGTGAACGAGGCGAACAGCCCCACCTGCGGGTCAACCCCGGCGAGGATCGAGAAGGACAGGGCCTCGGGGATCAGCGCCAGCGCCACCACCAGGCCGGCCAGGACCTCGGTGCGCAGAAGCCGTGGCGAGCGCAGGACCTGCCGTACGGACTGCTCGGGCGGCCAGGACGAGGCGACGGCGCTCACGACGACTCCAAAGGGGTGACGGGACGGACGGCGGCGCATCGGCGATGCACACCGCAACGACGACGGGACCGCCCTCGGCGTCGCCCGCGCCACGGCGTACCGAGCACGACCCCAGCATCTCCTACACCGTCCGCACCCCGCGTGCGCGGTGTCTCGCTGTCCGGTCGAGCTTGTGTGTTGGCTCACCGCGGGGTACGCATGAGAGCGCCACCGAACCGGCCCGCACCGGGCGACGGTTCGGTGTGCCCGCGACCCGGCCTCGAGCCGGCTGCAGAGCAGAACAAGGCCATCCGAAGGAGCACCCGTGTCTCTGTACCAGATCCTCAACCCCGCCACCGGCGAGGTCGTCGAGGAGTTCCCCACCGCCACCGACGAGCAGATCCTCGACGCGCAGCAGCGCAGCCACCGGGCCTTCGGCCCGTGGGCGGCCACCTCGATCGCGGAGCGCACCCAGATCCTCACCAAGGTCGCCGACGCCTACGCCGAGCGGGCCGAGGAGCTGGCCGGCATCATCAACCTCGAGATGGGCAAGAAGGTCCCCGAGGCGCTGGGCGAGGTCAAGATCTGTGAGCTGATCTACCGCTACTTCGCCGAGCACGCCGAGAAGTTCCTCGAGGACGAGCCGCTGCGCGGGACGTCCGGGGCCGACCAGGCCTACGTCCGGCGTAAGCCCGTCGGCTCGATCCTCGGCATCATGCCGTGGAACTTCCCCTACTACCAGGTGGCCCGCTTCGCGGCGCCGAACCTGGCCCTGGGCAACACCATCCTGCTCAAGCACGCGCCGCAGGACCCGAAGTCCTCGGCGGTGATGGAGGAGATCTTCCACGCGGCCGGCGTGCCCACCGACGCCTATATCAACATCTACGCGAGCAACGAGCAGGTCTCCGACATCATCCTGCCCTCCCCGCTCAACCACGGCGTGTCCGTGACCGGATCGGAGCGGGCCGGTTCGGCCGTCGCCGAGGCTGCGGGCCGGAACCTGAAGAAGGTCGTGCTCGAGCTCGGCGGCTCGGACCCCTACGTCCTGCTCGACTCCAGCGACGTCGCGAAGTCGGCCAAGATGTTCTTCCAGACCCGGATGGGCAACACCGGGCAGGCCTGCAACAGCCCCAAGCGGATGATCGTGATGGACGACATCTACGACGAGTTCACCGCGGAGCTGACCGCCCTGGCGAAGGCGGCCACGCCGCTGGACCCCACCGCGGACGGTTCGCCGCTCGCACCGCTCTCCTCCCCCGCTGCGCGGGATCGCTTCATGGAGCAGGTCGAGGCGGTCAGGGCCGACGGCGCCAAGGTGCTGGCCGGTGGCGAGCACTACGACACCCCCGGCGCCTACGTGCAGCCGGTCGTGTTCGAGGGCGTCGAGCCCGGCAAGCGCGGCTACCACGAGGAGCTGTTCGGCCCGGCGTTCATGCTGTTCAAGGTCGGCAGCGAGGAGGAGGCCGTGAAGCTGGCCAACGACACGCCCTTCGGCCTCGGTTCGGCGGTCTTCTCCAACGACCTGGCGCGGGCCGAGCGGGTGGGCTCGCAGATCGAGGCGGGAATGGTCTTCCTCAACACCGCGGAGACCTCGCGCGAGTTCCTGCCCTTCGGCGGCGTGAAGCGCTCCGGCGTCGGGCGCGAGCTCGGCCCGCTGGCGATGGACGAGTTCGTGAACAAGCAGCTGGTCTACAAGAAGGGCTGACCCTCTCAGCGCTCCTCTGGAGTCCTCTGGGCTCCTCTGGGCAGGATGCGAAGCGGGGGCGCCGGTCATTCGACCGGCGCCCCCGTCGGCTGTCCGGGTCAGTCGCCGCCGAGCTGGCGTTCGACGCGGTAGACGGCCGCGAGGTGGTCGTAGTCGTCGCTCATCACCGCAGCGAGCCGCAGGTGCGGCAGCGCCTCCTGGGGGCGGGACTGCCGCTCCAGGGCCCGCCCGAGCGCGTGCTGCGCCCACGCGTCGGAGGGGTTCTCCGCGACCAGTGCCCGCAACTCCTCCTCGGCCCTCCCCAGTTGCACCCGGATCAGGTAGGCCCACGCCCGCAGGGTGCGCAGCCCGGTGTTGTCCGGATCCTCCGCCAGCGCCTTGTCGAGGACGTCGATCGCCTCGTGGGCGGCCCGGCGGGCGAGCAGATCGTGGGCGGTGCGGTACGCCGACTCCGGGCCACGCTGCCCTGGGAACACCACCACGGGAGCAGCCAGATCCTCGAACTCCCCCGGCCCGTTCACGTGCTCGTCGTACGTCATGATCGTGCAACCGTCCGACCGGTCGAGGTGTTCCCTCCCGTCGGCTACGGGCCCGGCCCCTGGATGCTCTAGGCTCACTGTTTGCGGATGGGCTGGCCGGGCGACCGCGGCGGAGCCTCCCTCGGGAGGCGAAGGCGAGGAAGGTCCGGGCTCCACAGGGCAGGGTGGTGGGTAACACCCACCCGGGGTGACCCGCGGGACAGTGCCACAGAAAACAGACCGCCTCCCGGCTCCGGCCGGGCGGTAAGGGTGAAACGGTGGTGCAAGAGACCACCAGCGACCCGGGAGACCGGATCGGCTCGGTAAACCCCACCCGGAGCAAGATCAGACAGTGTGCGACCGAGGGCGGCCCGCCCGAGCGCACGGGTAGATTGCTGGAGACCGTCGGCAACGGCGGCCCTAGATGGATGGTCGCCCACCGGTGACCCGCAAGGGTCCCGGAGACAAAACCCGGCCTATAGGCCAGCCCGTCCGCACAACAGGGCTCCCTGCACCGCAGCCACGGTCACTCTCGTGTTCGGCATACCCTCGGTCGGGGCGATGCTGGGGAGAACAGCACCCCATGGTGGGGTGCGGTCCCGACCGCGGCGGCTGCGAACCCGGAGACCGAGGTGCGAGGGCCATCCGGGCCGATGCGGTCCCCGAGAGACTTCGGCCGCACTCTCCGCCCCGTACAGGAACCGAGAGGCGGGTGCCCGGCGCCGAGGGTCGAGACGCGGGTGCGGGGGTCACAACACGATGATGCGCTCGACGACCTGGTCGTAGACGGGGTCGGGGACGCCGGCCAGGTTGACGAGGTCGTCGACCCGCTCGAACCCGCCGAGTTGGCGGCGTACGTCGATGACGTGGGTGGCGAGCGCCGGAGTCAGCCCGAGGCCCCTGACCAAGGCGTCGGCGGGTGCGCTGTTGATGTCGACGAGGCCGCCGTCGTCGTAGTGGCGGGGCAGGTCGGGGCGACCGATCCGGAGATCCCGGGCCAGGTGGGGGTCGCGTTGGGCCAGGGTGCGCGCCTCCGCTCGTTTCTGCCTCGCGGCCATGACGCCGGCGATCGCCTGCGCGTTGGGGTCTACCGGCGGGCCGACGTACCCCGGGGGTGGTGGGAGGTCGACCAGAGGTGCCGTGGCCCAGTGGACCTTCGCGCCGGCGATCACGCCGTAGCAGGCACCGCCGACCATCATTGCCAGCAGCAGGAACGCGCCCAGATCGGAGGCGAGGTTGTCGGCGTTGCTCGACTGCATCCCGGTCAGCAGGAACCCGACCAAGGACGTGAGGGCGAACCCCACGGCCCACAGGATCGTGGAGCGGGTCCGACACTTCGCGGCGATCACGACGGCCGGCAGGAAGCCGAGCAGACCACAGGTGAAGACGGGCACGGCCCACAGCCAGGCAGGGGTGCGTTGGCGTGGCGCGGGCGGGCCCATCATCGGCGGGGGTTGAACCATGAGGAGAACGGTAGGTCGCTGCACCGACATTCTCGGTGGGAACGCGAAATCGGCCCCGCTCCGGGCTCGGCACGAGCGGTCCGCGTGGAGCCGAACGGACTGCCATAACCAAACTTACGATTTGGTCCCGGAATCTGTTTACAGCCCGGGTTGGCGTGACTACGCTCACACTCGCCGACGGGCGGTCCACCGCCCGCGGGCCGGATGCGCCGGGCGCATCCGGTCGTCGGCGCCGAGCGTGCACCAGCCCCTACGGGCCGCGGTGCTCTGGCCCCCGAGGAGTAGGTCATGACCGCCACCCCCACCACCGATGAGCGTCGCCTGAGCGACGTCGACATCTCCAGCACCGCCTTCTGGAACCTCCCCTTCGACCGTCGCGACGAGGCCTTCGCCACCCTCCGCCGGGAGGCGCCGGTGAGCTGGCACCCGTCCCTGGAGGTCGCGGGCATGCCGCCCGAGATCCACGGCGAGCCGGGCTACTGGGCGGTGGTCAAGGCGCACGACATCTCCTACGTGAGCCGCAACCACGAGCTGTTCAGCTCCGACGCGCGCACCTTCTGGGGCATCAACTTCCGCCCCAACCACCCCGACTTCAAGATGGCCCCGCACTTCTTGGAGATGGACCCGCCCGACCACACCTACTACCGCAAGATCCTGAGCAGCGCGTTCAAGCCCAGTGCGGTACGCCGACTGACCGACAAGATCGAGCAGCGGGCCGAGGAGATCGTCGCGGGTGTCGTCGGCGCGGGCGAGATCGACTTCGTCACCGAGGTCGCGGCCAAGCTCCCCATGCTCACCGTCGCCGACATGATCGGCGTACCCGACGAGCTCAGCCACGCCTTCGCGGAGGCCGGTGACAAGGCGATCGGCGCGCGGGACCCCGACATCAACCCCGATGTCGACCCGCTGGAGTTCCTCATCCAGCAGCTGGGCGTGCTCCGCGAGATCGGCCTCGAGGTGATCGCGGACCGCCGCAAGAACCCCCAGGACGACGTCGCCACCGCCCTCGCTCTCGCCGAGATCGACGGCAAGCCGCTCAGCGACGACGAGATCCAGTCGGTGATGCTCCTGCTGAGCGTGGCCGGCAACGACACGACCAAGCAGACGACCGCCCACACCGTGCTGCAGCTGTGGCGCAACCCCGAGCAGCGCGCCTGGCTGGCCGAGGACTTCGACGGCCGGATCGACCGATCGATCGACGAGTTCATCCGGCACGCCTCGCCGGTGCTCGAGTTCGCTCGGACCGCGACCCGGGACACCGAGCTGAACGGTCAGTCCATCGCGGCCGGCGACAAGCTGGTGATGTTCTACTGCTCGGCCAACCGCGACGAGGACGAGTTCGCCGACGCACACCGCTTCGACCTGTCCCGCGAGCCGCACCCGCACAGCGGCTTCGGAGGCGGCGGGATCCACTTCTGCCTCGGCGCCGCAGTGGGCCGCAGCCAGCTGAGCGCGATGTTCCGCCGGATCCTCACCAAGCTGCCCGACATGGAGGTCGGCGAGCCGGAGCTGCTGCAGAGCGAGTTCATCCACGGCATCCGACGCCTGCAGGTGCGCATCCCGTGACCCACCTGCCTGCCCACACCGAAAGGAAGCGACGCCGATGGTGACCTCGCTCAGTGCTGTCCTCCGCAAGTCCGACGGACCCTTCTCGATCGAGGAGGTGACCCTGGAGGAGCCCCGCCCCGACGAGGTGTTGGTCAGGGTTGTCGCCGCCGGGATGTGCCACACCGACATGTTGGCCCGGCTCCCCGCACTGGAGGCGCTCCTTCCGGCGGCGCTCGGACATGAGGGAGCGGGGGTGGTCGAGGCGGTCGGCAGCCAGGTCGAAGGGCTCGCGGTCGGCGACCACGTCGTGCTCAGCTTCGACAGCTGCGGACACTGCTCCCCCTGTCTCACCGGGCGGCCGGCGTACTGCGCGACCTTCGAGCTGCGCAACATGTCCGGACGACGGGTCGACGGCAGCACCGGAGCTCGGCTCGTCGACGGCTCCGAGGTGTCCGCCCGCTGGTTCGGCCAGAGCAGCTTCGGCCAGTACGCCCTGACCACCGCGCGCAACACCGTCAAGGTGCCCTCCGACGTACCCCTCGAACTGCTCGGGCCGCTGGGGTGCGGGATCCAGACCGGCGCCGGCGCGGTGCTCAACGAGATGAAGCCCGGCCCAGGCAACAACCTTGCCGTCTTCGGGGCCGGCGCGGTCGGCCTCGCCGCGGTGATGGCGGCCAAGCTGTCCGGCGTACGCGAGATCGTGGCCGTCGACGTGCACACCTCCCGACTCGACCTGGCCCTCGAACTCGGCGCCACCCGCGTCGTCAACGGTCGCGACGAGGACGTGCTCGCGCAGGTCGTCGGCGACACCGGCGGCCTCGACTTCACCTTCGACACCACCGGCGTCGGATCGGTCATGCAGGTCGCTGTCCAGGCCCTGGCCCGCCCGGGGCTGTGCGTGCTGGTCGGCGCCGGACAGGACGAGTTCAGCATCGCTCCCACCGCGCTGATCGGCCGCCACGTCACCTTCGTCTACGAGGGCAGCGCGGTGCCGCAGCTGTTCATCCCCGAACTCGTCGAGCACTACCGCAACGGGCGGTTCCCGCTCGACCGGCTGGTGCAGAGCTATCAGCTCGCCGACATCGACCGGGCCGAGGCCGACAGCGTCTCGGGCGCCGTGGTCAAGCCCGTCATCCTCATCCCTTCGCCCGAACAGCAGGAGACCCGATGAACACCACAGCTTCACTGGACGGACTCGTCAACGGACTCGTGATCGGCGGTGAGATCGTCGAGACCAAGCAGAGCTTCGGCGTGATCAACCCCGCCACCGGCGAGGTCTTCGCGCAGGCCCCCGCCGCCAGCCCGGAAGACCTCGAGGCCGCCCTGCGCGCCGCCGATGAGGCCTTCGTCCCCTGGCGGGAGGACGAGCAGGTACGCCGCACCGCCCTGCACGCCGCCGCGGACGCGCTCGAGGCCGCCACCGACCGCCTCGCCACGGTGCTCACCGCCGAGCAGGGCAAGCCGCTGGCCGACTCGGCGACCGAGGTCGCCGTCGCCGCCATGTGGCTGCGCTACTACGCCGAGCTCGATCTGAAGCCCGAGGTCGTCCAGGACGACGACCAGGGGTACGCCGAGGTCCAGCGCCGCCCGCTCGGCGTGGTCGGCGCGATCACTCCGTGGAACTTCCCGCTGACGCTGGCGGTGTGGAAGATCGCGCCCGCCCTGCGTGCCGGCAACACCCTGGTGGTCAAGCCGTCGCCGTACACCCCGCTGGCGACGCTGGTGCTGGCCGACGTGCTGCGCCAGGTGCTGCCCGCCGGCGTACTCAACGTGGTGACCGGCGAGGACGGCGCCGACCCCCTCGGGGCACGCCTGGTCGAACACCCGCTGGTGCGCAAGGTCAGCTTCACCGGCTCGACCGCCACCGGCAAGCGAGTGATGGCCGCCGCTGCCACCGACCTCAAGCGGGTCACCCTCGAACTCGGCGGCAACGACCCCGCGATCGTCCTGCCCGGCACACCGATCGAGCAGATCGCACCGACGCTGTTCTGGGGCGCCTTCGGTAACAACGGCCAGATCTGCCTGGCGACCAAGCGGGTCTATGTCCACAGCAGCCAGCGTGACGCCCTGGTCGACGCGCTCGCGCAGATCGCCGACTCGATCGTGGTCGACGAGGGCACCGTACCGGGCGCCCAGCTGGGCCCGCTCAACAACGAGCCACAGTGGAAGCGCGTCACGGGTCTGGTCGAGGACGCCGTCAGCCGAGGCGCACGGGTCGCCGCCGGTGGCCGACCGCTCGACCGACCGGGCTACTTCTATGCCCCGACCATCCTCACCGACATCGAGGACGGAACCGCCCTGGTCGACGAGGAGCAGTTCGGCCCCGCCCTGCCGGTCATCGCCTACGACGAGGTGGACGACGCGGTCGCTCGGGCCAACCGGAGCAACTACGGCCTGACCGCCTCGGTGTGGTCGGAGGACCCGAACGAGGCGGCCAAGATCGCCGAGCAGGTGGACGCCGGCCAGGTGTCGATCAACGTGCACGGTGGCGCGGTCCGCCCCGACCTTCCCTTCGGCGGGCACAAGTGGAGCGGCATCGGAGTGGAGAACGGCCCCTGGGGCCTCTACGGCTTCACCGAGCTGCGCGTCATCGCCGGGCCGCCGCGCCGCGGCTGATCCGGGCGCACCCCCTGCGCATCCCCGGTGCCGGCCAGGACCCGGCCGGCACCGGGGACCGCTCACGGCTCGACCTGCCCGAGAATTGTCGAGTGAGTGAGTAGACTAATCGCGTGACTGTGACCGCGACCTTCCCCCTTCCCCGCGTCGACGACGCCGAGGTCGTGGTGCCCGCGCCGGCGCCCGGCCCCGGCAACTGGGCCGGCGCCGCCACCGCGACCCTGATCGACGGCGTGTACTGGCTGGCCTACCGGGTCCGCCGGCCGATCGACGCAGGGCGTGGCGTCTCCACGATCGTGGCGCGCAGCGACGACGGGATCCGCTTCGAGACGGTGACCCGGATCCGGAGGGACGACTTCGGTGCCGAGTCGTTCGAACGGCCCGTCGTCCTGCGCCGCCCCGACGGCGGCTGGCGGCTCTACCTCAGCTGCGCCACGCCCGGTTCCAAGCACTGGTGGATCGAGGCCGTGGACGCCGACACGCCTGCGGGGTTCCCCAGCGGACGACGTACGGTCGTGGCGGCCGGGGACGACGCGGTGGGCGTCAAGGACCCGGTCGTCCTCGTCCAGGACGGGGTGTGGCACCTATGGACCACCGAGCACCCGCTGACCGAGGCAGGGCACGAGGATCGGATGCGGACGGCGTACTCCACCTCCCGCGACGGGCTGTCCTGGACCCGACACGACACCGTGCTCCTGCCCCGAGCCGGAGACTGGGACGCGCGCGGCGCGCGGGTGACCGCCGTCCTGACCCTGAGCCCACTCGTCGTGTTGTACGACGGTCGCGCGCGGGCGGAGGACAACTGGCACGAGGTCACCGGGGTCGCCCGCGACCTCGGGGACGGCGTCCTGAGCGCCGACGTCGGTGGCCCGGTGGCTCGGTCCCCGCACTCGGACGGGGCGTTGCGCTACGCGAGCGCCGTACGCCTCGCGGACGGTCGGATCCGTTACTACTTCGAGGCGGCCCGACCGGACGGCGCGCACGACCTGCTCACGAGCGTCAGCCCCTGAGCGCGGGCCGCTCGACACCGTCGGTCAGCTCGGCCTCGCCCGGTGCCGAGCGCGGCCGCGGCACGGCGGCTCCGTCGCCGGAGCGTCGGGTCTCGAAGGAGCCACCGTCGCGATAGCCCTTCCAGTCCGCGAAGGACTCCCCCGTGACCCGTTCGAGGAGTTCGATGTCAGGCAGGTGCGGCTCCAGCAGCGTGGCCCGCTGCTCGGGGGTGAGCCTGGGCCGCGAGGTGGTGCCGTTCCTGTGCAACTGGGCGACCAGCGGTCGACTGATCCTGCGCCACACCTCGGGCGGCAGGAACTGGCCCAGCGCCGCACCGGCCCTGATCACGGGCGCGATGGCGCGCACGCGCGGGCCGTCCTGGACGAAGCGTCGCGAATTGTCCGACGGGATGGTGTCGATCTCGGCGCGCCCGACACCGAGGAACCCGAAGACCCGGTCGAGGGTCAGGGATGGCTCGTCGACCAGCTCGCGATAGCGCACCAGCAGCACCTGTTCGCGAGGCAGGTGGTCGTAAAGATCCGCCACCTGGCGGCCGTACATCCCGAGCGACTGGTAGTGCCAGAACGGCGCCCAGCCGCGGTCGATCCGCGTCGGCTCCCGCCGGACCGCCTCGAGCACGTCCGCGCACGGCTCGAGACCGTCCATCCACAGGTGCATCCAGTTGGAGTAGGCCCGATCGACGGGGTCTCGCAGCACCGCGATCACCCTGGCCTGGGGCACATCCGCCGCGATCCGGCGGCGGGCGTCCCGGTTGTAGAGGTAGAAGGGCGTGCTCTCCCCGCGTAGCCGGTCGCTGGGTGCGTCGTCGAACAGATCCAGGTATCGCTCGCGCTGCCACACCCACTCCTGATTGGAGTGGGCATCCCCCGGGCCCTTGTACGCCGGCGGCGGGCTGTCCCCGCACATGTAGTACTTCGGTTCCTTGACGCGCGACATGTTGATCCCGGGGTGTTGGCTGAGTGCCGCGTGCAGCGCGGTGGTGCCAGCCTTCGGCGCGCCGATCAGGAAGAAGTCCGGAGGACGTCGATCCGCTGAGCTACTCATGCACACAAAGCGTAGTGGTTAACATGACTATTAGGCCATGTCCCGGAGCCGGGCGCGGCGGAAGACGTCCGCTCCGACACCCCGGGTCCGCCGTCCTGCGCCACGTCGACTCGGGCCTCGTGGCACGTCGACGTGCGCGTCGCGGCACGCCGGATTCGGTGCGAGGTGCCCGGCCCCGGGCTCAGTCGCCGGTGGCGACCGGAAGCCCGAGGTTGCTCCACTGTGACCACGAGCCGGGGTAGAGAGCGCCGTCCAGGCCGGCGATGGCGAGCGCCGCCACCTCGTGGGCGGCGCTGATCCCGGACCCGCAGTAGACCCCCACCGGGTCGCCACCGGCCACGCCGACAGCGGCGAACCGGTGGCGCAGCTCCCGCGGCGGAAGGAAGGTGCCGTCCTCGGCGAGCAGATCGGTCGAGGGCAGATTGCGAGCGCCGGGTACGTGGCCCGCGATCGGGTCGATCGGCTCGGTCTCACCACGGAACCGGGCGCTGGCGCGTGCGTCGAGCAGGACGCCCGTGTAGGGACGCAGGTCGTCGGGTCCGAGCACCGGAAGTGCACCCGGCCGCGCGACGAAGCTGCCGGGCGCCGGGTCCACCGAATCGTTCGTCAGCTCGTGCCCGGAGGCGCGCCATGCGGCGAGTCCGCCGTCGAGCAGGAGTACGTCGCCGTGCCCTGCCCAGCGCAGCAGCCACCACGCCCGCGCGGCCGACATCGCGCCATTGTCGTCGTAGGCGACCACCAGCCGACCCGGCGAGACGCCCCAGCTGCGAGCCGCCGCCTGGAAGTCGACCGGGTCGGGCAGCGGGTGCCTGCCCTCCTCGGGTGTGCCGTGCCGAGCGAGTTCGGTCTCGAGGTCGACGTAGACCGCCCCCGGCAGGTGCCCCTCGGCGTACTCCTCCCGCCCAGGAGGACCGCCCAGTCGCCAACGTACGTCGAGCAGCACTGGCGGGACCTCGCTCGCCAGGAGATCAGCGAGCCGGTCTGCGGTGATGACCACGTCCATGCGCCTCACCCTAGGCGGCTCCCGATGTCGCCACGTCCCACGAGGGCCGACTCGATGTGCCACACAGCGAAACTCAACGACCCACCACGCACAGGTCGACGTGCCACAGGGCCCGAGTCAACGTGCCAGGAGACCCCACTCAACGTGCCACAAGCCCCAACTCAACATGCCACGAGACCCGAGTCAACGTGCCACGAGGGCCGACTCAACAGGAGGAGGGGGAAGGGGGGAGAGGTCAGGACAGGGTGAAGCGGACGGAGCGGGTGGTTGGGTCGGCCTCGGCGAGGCGGACACGGACCCGTTCGCCGAGGGGCAGGGTCCTCGACTCCGCGGCCTCCACCCGTGCCTCGACCGCGGGGCGGCGTACGTTCACCTGGCCGCGGTGGGGATGTTTCTCGTCGATCTCCACGATCGCGCCCTCGAAGTGCTCACCGACGTGCGGAGCGAGCGTGCCCGCCTCGACCAGGTTCAGCACGGCACGCTCGTAGGCTCCGGCGCGCGAACCCGAGGACCGCATCAGATCGGGCAGGGTCGGCAGCGTGCTCCGCACCCACTCGGGGACCGGTCGTTCGGCGCACAGCGCGAGACAGATCTCGCCGGCGTACCGGTCGGCCAGGCGCCGCAGCGGGGCGGTGACGTGGGCATAGTCCGAGGCCAGCGCCGCATGCCCGGTCAGCTCGGGGAGCCGGCCCTCGAAGGCGGCGTACCCGCTCCCCCGCAGCAGCCGGGTGCAGGCGACCACCATCGCCGCCTGCGCCGGGTCGGCCGGGTCGAGGGAACGGATGAACTCCGGATGGGGCTGCTCGGCCGGCCAGCTGAGCCCGAGTCCGCGAGCGGTGCGATGCAGGCGCTGGAGGTCACGCGGGTCGGCCGGCGGCAGGGTGCGGAGTACGCCGACCCGGGCCTGGGTCATCAGCGTGGCGGCAGCGAACCCGGTGAGCAGCGAGATCTGCGCGTTCCACTGCTCCACCGGCAGTTGGCTGCGGAACTCCAGACGCCAGGTGTCCCCGTCGATGTCGATCTCCTGCTCGGGCAGCGGCAGGTTCACACCGCCGCGCTCGGCCTCCCGGGCGAGCCGTAGTTCGCCGACCTCCCGCAGCAGCCCCAGGGTGTGGGCGTACGGCGTCTCGCCGGCGGTGCCGTCGAGGTCGATGATCCGCTGTGCCTCCCGGTAGCTGAGCCGGGCACGGGAACGGACCAGCGCCCGCTCCACCTGCACGCCGGTGCCCTCGCCCCTCGCGTCGACCCGGATGGTCCACAACAGGGCCGGGCGGACCCGGTCGGGCAGGAGCGAGGCGGCATCCTCGGAGAGCACCGTGGGGTGCAGGGGCACCTTGGAGTCGGCCGCGTAGTAGGTCTCGCCGCGTCGCTGGGCCTCGAGGTCGACCGGGTCACCGGGCGAGACGAACGCCGCGACGTCCGCGATCGCGTAGTGGACCAGGAAGCCTCCCCCGTCCCCGGCGCGGGTCAGGTGGACGGCCTGGTCGAGGTCGAGCGAGCCTTCGGGGTCGATCGTGATCAGGTCGAGGTCGGTCCGGTCGAGGTCGGGCAGCCGCGGCGCGGCAGCGGCGGCCGCGGCCGCCTCCTCGACCTCGGGGGCGAACTCGGGACGGATCCCCTGTTCGGCCCGGATGGCGGCGATCCCCTCCCGCAGCGACGTGGCGGCGACACCGTCATGGACGGTGCGTACCCGGATCACGCGCTGGCTGGGCATACCGGCACGATAGGGCACCGTGCTCATCCTGCTCCCGCCCAGCGAAGGCAAGGCCGCGCCCACGCGCGGTGCCCGGCTCGACCTGGCCGCGCTCACCATGCCCGGCCTCACCGACGCCCGCGCCGAGGTGATCGACGCGCTGCGGACGCTGTGCCAGGGCGATCCGGTGCGGGCCTCGGCGGCGCTCGGTGTGCCGGCGTCCCAGCCGGAACTGGTCGAGCTCAACGCCCACCTGCGCGAGCGGGCCACCGCGCGCGCGGATCGGATCTACACCGGCGTCCTGTACGACGCCCTGGACGCCGCCAGCCTCTCCAGTGCCGCCAAGCGCCGGCTCACCCGGCGGGTGCGGGTGGCCAGTTCCGTCTTCGGCCTGGTCTCGCCGGCCGACCGGATCCCGGCGTACCGCCTCTCCGGCGACACCCGGCTGCCCGGCCTCGGGATGGCGCAGGGCGAGCGGGTCTCCTCCTACTGGCGCCGGCACCTCGGCCCCGCCGCCGAGGAGGCGCTGGGCGAGGGACTCCTGATCGACCTGCGCTCGGGCACGTACGCCGCCTTCTGGAAGCCCGATGCCGCGCTCGGCGGACGGGTCGCCACCGTGCGGGTGCTGCACGAGACCGACGGACGCCGCAGCGTGGTCAGCCACTTCAACAAGGCGACCAAGGGCCGGATCACCCGTGCCCTGCTCGAGGACGGGGCCACCCCGCGTACCCCGACCGAGCTCGCCGACGCCCTGCGAGACCTCGGTTGGTACGTCGAGGCCGGGGCCCCCGGGCGGGCCGGCACCCAGCTCGACGTGGTCGTCGCCGAGCTCTGAGGGGGCCGGACCCCGGCTCACCAGCCGCCGATTGTCTCCCCGGTGGGGACGGCGTTGAACAGGCGCAGCGAGGAGCGGTCGTCTGCGTAGTAGGAGACCACGGTGACCGAGGCCGGAGAGAGCTCCATCGCGAACAGCGAGTCCAGCGGCGCCCCCATCGCGTCGGCCACGAGGGTCTTGATCGGCGTGACATGGGTGGCCACGACGACGGTCTGGCCGGCGTACTTGCCCAGGACGGTGCCCAGGCCGCGGAGCACCCGCCGCTGCACGGCCCGGAAGGACTCCCCGCCACCGGCCGGCTCGTCTACCGAGGAGAACCAGCGCCGCATCGCCTCGGGGTCCCGGGCCTGCACCTCGGGGAAGGTGAGGCCCTCCCAGGAGCCGAAGTCCATCTCCGCGAAGCCGGCCTCCTCGACCACGTCGAGGTCCAGCCGGGCGGCGAGCAGGTCGGCACTCTCGCGGGTACGACGCACCGGCGAGGCCACCACGGCCGCGGCGTGCTCGCCCAGCGGGCTCAGCCACTCGGCGGTGGCTCGCATCTGGGCCCGCCCCTCCTCGGAGAGTCCGGGGTTGGCCCCGGTCAGGCCACCGGAGAAGCGCTTGTCCAGGGTGTGCGCGGTGACGCCGTGCCGGACCAGCACCAGGGTGGTCGCCGTACGGGCCCCGCTCCAGCCGCGGCTGGGGGTGCTGGTCTGGTCCGCCGGCTCCGGCTCGACCAGCGACTCCGGCTCGGACGGCGCTGAGTCACCCGCCGCGGTCACGCCGTTGCGGACGCCGTCGAGCGCCTCGTTCGCCAGCCGGTCGGCGTGCTTGTTGCGCTCCCGCGGCACCCAGGTGTAGACGGTGCCGAAGGGCGCCAGCCGGTTGGCCTCCATGGCCAGCGGCTTCATGTCGGGATGCTTGATCTTCCAGCGCCCGGACATCTGCTCCACGACCAGCTTGGAGTCCATCCGGACCTCGATGTCGGCCTCGGGCGCGAACTCGGCGGCCAGCCGCAGCCCGGCGATCAGGCCGTTGTACTCGGCGACGTTGTTGGTCGCCACTCCGATCGGGGTGCCGTCCTCGGCGATCACCCGGCCGGTGGCGGCGTCCTTGAGCACCGCCCCGTAACCCGCAGGGCCGGGATTGCCGCGGGAGCCGCCGTCCGCCTCGATCAGGACGGCGGCCGGCCCCGCGCCGGATGCGGTCACAGGCCGGACTCGTCGGTGCGCACCAGGATCCGCGAGCACTCCTCGCAGCGGATCACCTCGTCGGTCGGGGCGCTCCGGATCCGGGACAGCTCGGCCTGGTCGAGGCTGAGCCCGCAGCCCCCGCACTGCCGGGCGCGCAGCAGGCCGACGCCCACGCCGCCCTTCTGCGAGCGGAGCTTCTCGTACAGGGCGAGCAGGTCGGCGGGCGTCCCCTCGACGGTGCTCGGCCGCTGGGCCACGGCCACCCGTCCTTCGGAGTCGATCCGTCCGGCCGCCTCATCGCGGGCGGCGGTGACCTCGGCGATGCGGCCATCGAGCTCGGCGAGCTGAGCGGTGAGCTCGTCGAGGGTGCCCTGGGACTCCTCGAGCTGCTCCATGACCTCCAGTTCCTCGTCCTCGAGTACGCCGATGCGCCGATCGATGTTCTCGATCTCCTTCTGCATCCGCTCGAGGTCCTTGGGGTTGCTGATCAGGCCGGCGTCGATCCGCTCCTGGTCGCGGCGCCGGCGGGCGCGCACCGACTCGACGTCGGCGTCGGCCTTCCGCTGCGCGACGGTGAGGTCGTCGACCTTGATGCGGGCATCGCGGGCCCGGTCGTCGAGATGCTTGCGCTGGGCGGCGAGGTTCTCCAGCTCGACGTGCTCGGGCAGGGCGGCGCGGCGGTGTCGAAGCTGGTCGATGCGGGAGTCGAGCTCCTGCACCTCGAGCAGCTGGCGCTGCGCGCGGGGAT
Organism: Nocardioides insulae DSM 17944; assembly: GCF_000422825.1. GTDB lineage: Bacteria > Actinomycetota > Actinomycetes > Propionibacteriales > Nocardioidaceae > Nocardioides > Nocardioides insulae. The sequence goes on from NZ_KE383929.1 coordinate 390,661, forward strand.
CGGCTTTCAGCGTGGGCTCCTGGGCTGAGTGGATGTGCAACGGGCGATCGGACGGAGTGCGGTCAGAGCCGCAGCGACCAGGGGTCGGTGACGGTGGTGCTGACGCGGGTCTCCACCGTATCTCCCAGCGCCGCGCGCAGCTTCCTCTCCACTACGGGCAGCCAGGTCCACTCCGCGGCCCAGTGGGGTACGTCGATCAGCGCCGGGCCGTCCTTCTCCAGGAACTCCGCTGCCGGATGGTGACGAAGATCGCTGGTCACATAGACGTCGACGTCGCTCCCGGCCACCCGGTCGAGCAGGAAGTCACCGGCGCCGCCGCACAGGGCCACCCGGCGTACCTCCCGGTCGAGGTCGCCGCCGACCCGCAGGCCACCGGCCGTCTCGGGCAGGGCGACAGCCACCGCGGCCGCGAACTCCTGCAGCGTCATCCCCTCGGGGAGGGTGCCGATCCGCCCGGTGCCCTCGCTGGTCGAGGGCAGGTCGACCAGCTCGACCAGATCCCAGGCCGGTTCCTCATAGGGGTGGGCGGCCAGCATCGCCCGCACCACGGCGCTCCGGCGATGACGCGGCACGATCGCTTCGATCCGCTCCTCCTCCACGACCTCGAGCCGGCCGATCTCACCGAGGTGGGGCGTGGCACCTCGGAGGGGGCGGAAGCGCCCCTCCCCCCGGCCGGAGAACGACGCCGACTCGTAGTCGCCGATCCGTCCCGCGCCGGCCGCGGCGAGGGCATCGCGCACCGCCTGTGCGTGGGTGAGCGGGACGAAGACGGTCACCTTGTCCCGGGGGGTGTTCCCGATCGAGGGCAGCAGCGGCGTCACCTCGGTGAGGCCGAGCGCCTGGGCCATCGCCTCGGAGACCCCGCCGGCGGCCTGGTCGGCGTTGGTGTGCGCGGTCAGGAGCGCACAGTCGGCCCGGATCAGGGTGCTCAGCGTGCGCACCTTCGGCGAGGAGGCCGGGAAGTCGTGGACGGCCTTCAAGAACAGTGGATGGTGCACCACCAGCAGATCCGCGCCCCAGACCGCCGCCTCCTCGGCCACCGGGAAGGTCGGGTCGACCGCGAACATGATCCGCTCCACCTCCGCCGTGGGATCGCCCGCGACCAGCCCGACGACATCCCAGGAGTCGGCGGTGTGCGGCGGATACCAGGAGTCGAGCAGGGTCACGACGTCGGCGAGCAGCGGCATGGGATCACCCTAGGGTGATGCGCCCGGGACGTCCCCTGGGACCGGCGCCGGGGTGCAGACCCGGCATGCCGCCACGGCCGATGAGAGGTCTCTCATGATCGGCTCATCCCGACCACACCGGAATGCGGCACGATCGGGACATGACGACGCCGTGGAAGGTCATCCTCCCGCTCGCGCTGCTCCTGCCCCTGGGCGCCTATTTCATCGGCAGCTGGATCGGGAGCGAGCCCGACCCCGCCCCCCGGCCCGTCATCGAGATCACCTCCCCCGCAGCCGACACGGGCGCACCTGGTTCGCCGACCGCGTCGCGTTCGGCCGCACCGTCCGGGTCGCCCTCCCCTCCGGCGGACTCGCGCCCCGGGGACTCCGGGCCGGGCGGCTCCGCCACGAAGTCGGCTCGGCCCTCACCTCCGGCCGACACGGTCGTCCCGCCCACGCCGTACTCCGACGATGATGGGGACGACGATGACGACGGCGGAGACGACCACGGGGATGACGGCGGGGACGACTCGGACGATGGGGACGATGACGACGGGGACAACTGATCCGCAGCCGGCGGCAGCCGGCGGACCCAAGCGCGGACTCACCGTCCGGACGAGGATCGCCGCGACCATGGCCGTGATCGTCGCGGCGACCCTCATCGGCGCCGGGCTGATCGTCTACCTGGTCGAGGCCGACCGGATCGAGGCCAGTGTCCAGCAGGAGATGGAGCAGGAGCTGGATGAGTTCGCCAAGCTCCAGCAGGGGGTCGACCCCCAGACCGGTGAGGCCTGGACGGACGTCGACGCACTGCTGTTCACCTTCTTGCAGCGCAACGTGCCCGACGACGACGAGCTGCTGGTCGCCTGGGTCGGCAACGGCCCCGAGCACTGGTTCCCCGACGACGAACTGGTCCACGACCCGGCCTTCCTCGAGGCCGCCGAACCGCTGGTCGCCCAGGGTGGTACGACGCGCTTCGACAGCGACTGGGGGAAGATCGTGATGACCAGCCAGCCGGTCGCCCAGGGCGAGACCACCGGGGCGCTGCTGGTGGTCGGCTATCTGGACGAGGACCTCGCCGAACTCCAGACCACGATGCGCACCTATGCGGTGGTGGCGCTGCTGTGCCTGATCGTCGTGGTACTGGTCGCCTACCTGCAGTCCGGCTGGCTGCTGCGCCCGCTGCGCACCCTCCAGCAGACCGCCGAGGAGATCAGCGCGACCGACCTGTCCCGGCGCATCCCCGAGACCGGCAACGACGACCTCACCGCTCTGACCCACACCGTCAACGGCATGCTGGACCGGCTCGACACCTCCTTCCAGAGCCAGCGGCGCTTCCTCGACGACGCGGGCCACGAGCTACGCACCCCGCTCACCGTGATCAGCGGCCACCTCGAACTCCTCGACCCCCACGACCCCGCCGAGGTCCGCGCCACCCGCGACCTCGTGCTGGAGGAGGTCGACCGGATGAGCCGCCTGGTGCGCGACCTGATCCTGCTCACCAAGAGCGCCCGACCGGGCTTCCTCACCGTGGACGCGGTCGACGCGGCCGCGCTCACCCGCGGCGTCCTCACCAAGGCCACCGCGCTCGGGTCACGGTCCTGGGTGATCGACGAGGTGGCCCCCGTGGTCGTGCTGGCCGACTCGCAGCGGCTCACCCAGGCGATGCTGCAACTCACCGAGAACGCCGTGAAGCACACCACCGAGGGCGACACCATCGCCCTCGGGTCGGCCTACGGACGGGGTCGGCTCACCCTGTGGGTCCGTGACACGGGACCCGGCATCCCGGCCGCGCAGCGCGACCAGGTCTTCGAGCGGTTCGGGCGCGCGGACGTCCCGCACGGCGACGACGGCTTCGGCCTCGGCCTCTCCATCGTCCGCGCCATCGTGGCCGCGCACGGGGGCACCGTGCGGGTCGAGGAGGCCGACCCGCCGGGTGCACTCGTCGTACTCGACCTCCCTGCCCCCGAGGCGGGGCACGATCCGGGTCACCCCGACCCTCCCCGAAGCCCTGCCGGCCCCACCCGCAAGGAGCACCCATGGCCCACATCCTGATCGTCGAGGACGAGGCCAGGATCGCCTCCTTCGTCGCCAAGGGACTGCGCGCCGACGGTCACCAGGCCACCGTGGTCGACGACGGCCTCGTCGGCCTCGACCACGCGCTCAGCGGGAGTTACGACCTGATGGTCCTCGACATCGGGCTCCCCGGCCTGGACGGCTTCGAGGTGCTCGACCAGCTCCGCGGCCAGGGGTCGGTCCTGCCCGTCATCGTGCTCACCGCCCGGGACTCGGTCGAGGACACCGTCAGCGCCCTGGAGGGCGGCGCCGACGACTACATGCCCAAGCCGTTCCGGTACGCCGAGTTGCAGGCCCGGGTCCGACTCCGGCTGCGCCAACTGCAGCCTGCGGTCGGGGACGACGGGTCGGCCGACGTCCTGGAGGGTGGCGGGGTGCGGCTCGAGCTGCGCACCCGTCGGGTCAGCTCCGGTGGGCAACCGGTCGAGCTGTCCGCCCGGGAGTTCGCCCTCGCCGAGATCTTCTTGCGCAACGCCGGCCAGGTGCTCTCCCGCGAGCAACTGCTCGACCACGTCTGGGGCTTCGACTTCGACCCCGGTTCGAACGTGGTGGACGTCTATGTCGGCTACCTGCGCCGCAAGCTCGGCGCCCACACGATCGAGACCGTGCGGGGCATGGGCTACCGCTTCCGGTTCTGACGCTGACCCGCACCCGCGGCCGGCCCGCCGGGTCGGGTCAGCGGGCCCGCAGACCGCCGAGGCGGGCGCGGGGCAGCGCCTCCATCACGGGGGCGAGCAGTTCGGAGATCTGGTGCGGTGCCGGCCGGGCGGCAGGGTCGGCGTCCAGGGTGCTGACCAGGAGGTCCACGATCTGCGGCGGTGTCCGGTCGGGGAACTCGTAGGGCGGGTCGACCAGCTGGGGGTAGCGGCGGATTCGGTCCTCGGCGTCCGGATCGCCCTCGTCGAAGGGGCGGTATCCGGTGACCGCGTGATACACCGTGGCCCCCAGGCCCCAGACGTCGCTGGCGAAGTCGGGCACCTGCGGCCCGCCCGGGACGCACTGCTCGGGCGGCATGTAGGCGTCCGTGCCGATCTCGTAGGTCAGGGGGCGTGCGGCCTCGACCGGGCGTGCCACCGAGAGGTCGATCAGCCTGGCCGGGGCACCCATGATCACGTTGCTCGGCTTGATGTCCAGGTGCACCCAGCCGACATGCCGCAGGTAGTGCAGCACGCTGGCCAGGTCCATCGCGAGGGCGACGTACTGCTGCGGGGGCAACGGCCCCTGGCGTCGGATCAGGCTGGAGAGGCGCGGTCCGTCGACCTCCTCGAGCACCACGTGGGGCCGCTCCCCCTCCAGGTGGTGCCGCAGCCCTCGGACGACGCCCGGATGGTTGATGGTTGCCAGGGCCTCGACCTCCCTGCGGAGTCCGCGCAGGGAGGTGGCGTCACCGGCCTGCCCGGGGCGCACCACCTTGACCACCACCGGGGCATAGGTGATCTCGTCGAAGGCCAGATACGCCTCGTACGCCGAACCGCCCCCGAGCAGCCGCATCGCGGTCAACTCGGGGGTGATGGGGGCGCCGGCTTGAAAGCCCCACTCGTCCTCGGGTCGGGTCACCTGCGTCAGCCGCGGGTGTCGTTGCGGCTGCGGTCGTTGGTGGAGTTCTTCGACCAGTCCCGCTTGAGCTTGTTGTTCTTCCCGTCCCGCGTCATGTCCCGGGTCAGGTCGGCCCGGCTGCGGTCCCGGTCGCGGCTCACCTTGGTCTTACGGCTGTTGGTGGCGTCCGCGCGGGAGCGGCTCACCCCGGTCCGGTCGCGGCTGGTGCCGTTCTCCCGGCTCCGGGTGTCCTTGGTGCTCTTGGTTCGGTCGTTGGTGTCGTCCTCGTCGTCGTCGTCGACCGTCATGATCACGTCGACCGCGTCGTCGTCCCGCTTGAAGGCGAGGTCGCCCTCGGAGTCCGCGGACCCCGCCGCGCTGAGCGTCAACAGCCCCGCTCCGACCGCCAGTGCGGTGGCGACGGTGAGGCTCCTGAGTCCGACCTTGGTGATGGTGCGCATGGTGTTCCTTCCCCGGGCCCGGAGACCCCTCGCTGAACTGACGAGGACGACTCTGCCGATCCGGCGTGAGCCCACCATGAGTCGCAGATGAGACGCCTCTCATCTCGCGCGATCAGCCCCGCCCGGCACGGCGGCGGAGACACGCTCGCGCAGTGCCACCGCGGCAGCGTGGCGGGAGCCGCCGGTGCCACGCTTCTGTCTTCCGGCACGGCGGCGGAGACACGCTCGCGCAGTGCCACCAGCGGCACTCAATTCACCTGGCGGTCCATGCCCTCCCAGTACGGCGCCCGCAGCTTGAACTTCTGCAACTTGCCCGTGGCGGTGCGGGCCAGTTCGGTGCGGAACTCGATCACGGTGGGCGACTTGTAGCCGGCCAGGCGCTGCTTGCACCACCCGATCAGGTCCGCCTCGGTGGCCTCGGCTCCCTCGGCGAGGACGACGAGGGCCAGGATGGTCTCGCCCCACTTCTCACTGGGGACGCCGATCACGGCGACCTCGGCGACGGAGGGGTGGGAGAACAGGCAGTCCTCGACCTCGATGGAGGAGACGTTCTCGCCGCCGGTGATGATCACGTCCTTCTTGCGGTCGCTGATGGTGAGATAGCCGTCCTCCCCCAGCTCGCCGCCGTCCCCGGTGTGGAACCAGCCGTCGCGCAGGGCCCGTTCGGACTCTTCGGGCTGCTCCCAGTAGCCCTCGAGCACGACGTTCGACCGGGCCAGCACCTCGCCGCCGCCCTCCCCGGCGGCGTCCGACTCCTCGACGGCCAGGCTCACCCCGAGGGCCGGCGCACCGGCGCGGGTGAGTCGCTGGGCGCGTTCGAGGGGCTCCAGATCGTCCCACTCCTGGCGGGTGCGGTTGATGGTGAGCAGCGGGCTGGTCTCGGTGAGGCCGTAGATCTGGATGAACTCCCAGCCCAGTTCCTCCTCGACCCGTACGACGGTCTTGGTCGGCGGGGGCGCTCCGGCCATGATGATCCGCACCCGGTCGCGCCCGGGGATCTCGCCCTCCCAGGTCTGTGCGGCCTCCAGCACCGCCGCAGCCACGGCCGGCGCCGCGCACATGAAGGTCACGCCCTCATCCCGCACCCGGCGCAGGATCTCGGCGCCGTCCACCTTGCGGAGGATGACCTGCTTGATCCCGAGCCCGGTGGCGGCGAAGGGCATGCCCCATCCGTTGGCATGGAACTGGGGCAGGGTGTGCAGGTAGACGTCACGGTCGGTGAGGCCGGCGTGCAGCGCGAAGGTGACAGCGTTGGTCCAGATGTTGCGATGAGTGATCTGGACGCCCTTGGGCCGGGCGGTGGTGCCGGAGGTGTAGTTGATGGTCGCGGTGGCGTTCTCGTCGTGCTCCCACGGCTGCGGCTCGGCACCGATCGGTGCGAACATCTGCTCGTCCTCGCCGAGCACGAACCGGTGCTCCGCCCGCACCCCGGCCAGGGCCTGGTCGATCTCCGGGTCGACGTAGAGCACCCGGGCGCCGGAGTGCTCCACGATGTACTGCACCTCGTCGGGGCTCAGCCGGAAGTTGATCGGCACCAGCACCCGCCCGAAGCCCGAGACCCCGAAGAAGCTGGTCAGCAGCCGGGCACTGTTGTGGCTGACCACCGCCACCCGGTCCCCCGGTGCGATGCCGAGTTCGTCCAGCTTCGCCGCCTGGCGCCGGGCCAGGGCGCCGATCTCACGGTAGGTGAGCGAGCCGAGCGAGGGCGCCGGCTGGCCGGGCTCGTCGACGACGCCCACCCGGTCGCCGTACACCTGCACGGCTCGGTCGATGAAGTCGGTGACACTGAACGGGACGAACACGTCTTACCTCCCAGGCGATGGTGATGCGGCTCACTCTAATGATCCGACCCGGGCCCGCCTATCGCCTCCCCCTACCGACCTGGAGCGACCGGTGACCCCCCGACATCGTGCTGCCCTCAGCCCTCGACGTACACGCTCGCGCCCAGCTCGACGAACTGCCGTGACTTCGCCTTCATCCCGGCCTCGGCGCCGAAGCGGTCCCGGACGTCCTGGCTGATCCGCATCGAGCAGAACTTCGGGCCGCACATCGAGCAGAAGTGGGCGGTCTTGGCGTTCTCGGCGGGCAGCGTCTCGTCGTGGAACTGCTCGGCGGTCACCGGGTCCAGCGAGAGCGCGAACTGGTCGTGCCAGCGGAACTCGAAGCGGGCCTTGCTCAGTTCGTCGTCCCAGGCCCGAGCGCCCGGGTGTCCCTTGGCGACGTCGGCCGCGTGCGCGGCGAGCTTGTAGGTGATCACGCCGGTCTTGACGTCCTCGCGGTTGGGGAGGCCGAGGTGCTCCTTGGGGGTGACGTAGCAGAGCATCGCGGTGCCGTGCATCGCGATCGCCGCGGCACCGATCGCGGAGGTGATGTGGTCATATCCCGGCGCGATGTCGGTCGCCAGCGGGCCCAGGGTGTAGAAGGGTGCGCCGTGGCACCACTCCTGTTGGAGGCGGACGTTCTCCTCGACCAGGTTCAGCGGCACGTGCCCCGGTCCCTCCACCATCACCTGGACGTCGTGCTCCCACGCCCGCTCGGTGAGCTCGGCCAGTGTCCGGAGCTCGGCCAGCTGGGCCTCGTCGTTGGCGTCGGCGGTGCATCCGGGACGCAGCCCGTCGCCGAGGGAGAAGCTCACGTCGTAGCGCGCGAAGATCTCGCAGAGCTCGTCGAAGTGGGTGTAGAGGAAGTTCTCCTCGTGGTGGGCCAGGCACCAGCCGGCCATGATCGAGCCGCCGCGGGAGACGATGCCGGTGATCCGGTCGACGGTCAGTGGCACGTAGCGCAGCAGTACGCCGGCGTGGATGGTCATGTAGTCGACGCCCTGCTCGGCCTGCTCGACGACCGTGTCGCGGAAGATCTCCCAGGTGAGCCTGTCCGCCTCCCCGTCGACCTTCTCCAGCGCCTGGTAGATCGGCACCGTCCCGATCGGCACCGGGCTGTTGCGCAGGATCCACTCGCGGGTGGTGTGGATGTCCTGGCCGGTGGAGAGGTCCATCACCGTGTCGGCACCCCAGGTGACCGCGTGGGTGAGCTTGTCCACCTCCTCGCCGATGCTGCTGGTGACCGCGGAGTTGCCGATGTTGGCGTTGATCTTCACCAGGAAGCGACGACCGATGATCATCGGTTCGCTCTCCGGGTGGTTCAGGTTGACCGGGATGATCGCCCGACCGGCGGCGACCTCGCTGCGCACGAGTTCGACCTCGCAGCCCTCCCGGGCCGCGACGTACTCCATCTCGCGGGTCACCTGCCCCCGCCGGGCGTAGTGCATCTGGGTGACGCGCTCGCCACGGCGCGGTGGGCGGCGGTCTCCCTGCCACTCCTCGCGCGCGGTGCCACGGTGTACGGCGGACCGGCCGTTGTCCAGCAGGCGGGTCTCGCGTCCGGCGTACGTCGCGCTGTCGCCGCGCTCGACGATCCAGCCCTCGCGGAGCGGCGGCAGGCCGGTGGCCGGGTCGCTGCCCGGCCCGGTGGTGCAGTACCGGTCGAAGCTCTCGCCGTTGGTCAGTCTGACCCGGGTGGCAGGGACCCGCAGGTCGCCGCGCTCGATCCGGGTGTGGGCGGGGTGGATGGTCATCTCGCTCCTCGGAGGCTGGTGGTGGGAAGTCGGGTCCCGGCGACGGGACCGGTCGTGGTCAGATGGGCGATCGACCCGCGCCCTCGGCCGAGCCGCCAGTCCCGGCTGAGTCGCAGCTGGCGGGTGGTGAAGTCGGCGGAGGCCTCGACCGCCCCGGTGAGGGCGAGTCCATGGGCGAGGTGCGCGGCCAGGGCCGCGCTGAACGTGCAGCCGGTGCCGTGGTCGTGCTCGGTGTCGACCGCCGGGTGGGTGAGGGCGACCGGTTCCCGGCCCGGCTCGGCCAGCCAGTCACGGCACGGACCGTCGATGGCGGCGCCGTCGGGGCCGCCGGTCACCACCACCGCGGGCCCGAGTTCGCTGAGCCGTCCCGCAAGCTCGCGCGGCCCCGCGGTGGGATCGCCGGCCAGGGCCCTGGCCTCCTCCAGGTTGGGCGTGACCACGGTGCAGACCGGCAGCAGCGCCTCGACATAGGCACGGGCCACCTCGGCGTCGCCGAGCACCGCACCCGAGGTGGCCACCAGCACCGGATCGACCACGACGGAGGCCCCGCGAGAGGTTCCTTGGGAGGTGGCGAGCCCGGCCAGGCGGTGGCTCAACCACTCGACCACCTCGGCAGTGCCCAGCATGCCGGTCTTGACCGCCGCCACCGACAGGTCGCCGAGCACCGCCTCCCACTGCCGCTGGACCGACGCGGTCGGGACCGGGTGGACGTCGTGGACCCCGGTGGTGTCCTGGGCGGTGACGGCGGTGACGACGCAGCCGCCGTGCACGCCGAGTCCGGCGAAGGTGGCCAGGTCGGCGGCGACGCCGGCGGCACCCCCCGAGTCGGTGCCCGCGACGGTCAGGCAGACCGGCGGCGTCATCGGATCGCTCCGGCAGGGCAACGGCCGAGCAGCTCCGCGATCACCCGCGCCGGGTCGGCGGCGCGCATGACCGCGCCCATCACCGCCACCCCGTGGGCACCCTCGGCCAGGGCCTCGCCGATGTTCTCGGGGGTGATCCCGCCCAGGGCGTAGGCCGGCACCGGGAGTCCGGTGAAGGCGCCGTCAGGCAGCAGCGGTCCGTAGCCCGGCTTCGACGCGGTGGTGGCGTACGGGCCCAAGGTCACGTACGCCGCACCGTCGGCCGCCGCCCGCTCGGCCTCCGCCCGCGTGTGAGCGCTGCGTCCCAGGAGTCGCCCGGCCTCATCCCCGCACCCGGCGGTCGGCTGCTGGACCCCGTCCGCAGCCGGCAGGTCACGGTGGGCCGCGATCACGCGGACCCCGGTGGCCGCCAGATCGGCGGCCAGCGCCGCGCGGCGGTCGTGGGAGAGGTCCAGCTCGCGCAGGACGACATGGGTCAGGCCGGCCTGCCTGCACTCGGCGATGGTCCGGACCAGGCCCCGACCGAGCCGGAGCTGGGAACGGTCGGTGAGCAACAGGACGCGGGGCAGTCTCATGCCGGGACCCCCGCGATCCGCCCCGCCATCGGCGAGGATGCCCGGGCGGCGGTACGCCGAGGGATCCGGCCGGCCGCGCGGGCGGCGGCACCGGCCAGGACGGCGTACCTCATGGCCGCGGCCATCCCTACCGGGTCCTCCGCCCGGGTGATCGCCGTCGCCGCCAGCACGGCAGCACAGCCCAACTCCATCGCCAGCGCGGCGTCCGAGGCCGTGCCGACCCCGGCGTCCAGCACCACCGGCACCGAGACGGCGGCGACCACCGCCTCGATCGCGTGCGGGTTGAGCACCCCCAGGCCCGAGCCGATCGGCGAGCCCAACGGCATCACCGCGGCGCACCCCGCGTCCTCCAGGCGGCGGGCCAGCACCGGGTCGTCGGTGGAGTAGGGCAGCACGGTGAAGCCGCGGCGGACCAGTTCCTCGGCGGCCTCCGCCAGCGCGATCGCGTCGGGCCGCAGGGAGGTCTCGTCGCCGATCACCTCCAGCTTCACCCAATCGGTCCCGAGCGCCTCCCGGGCGAGTTCGGCGGTCAGGATCGCCTCGCGGGCGGACAGGCAACCGGCGGTGTTCGGCAGCACCGGTACGCCGGCGGTGGCCAGCCGGCCGAGCAGGCCTCCCTCCCCCTGACCGGAGGTCCGCCGGATCGACACGGTGACCAGGCCGGGGCGGGCGGCATCGAGCACCGGCTCCAGCAGGGAGAGCCGCGGGAGTCCGCCGGTGCCCAGCCAGAGCGCGTCCAACTCTCGTCCGGCGATGGTGAGGGTGCTCATCCGCCCTGCACCGCCGTCACGATCTCGACCGCCTCGCCCGGGCGCAGGACCCTGCGTTCCCACTCCCCCCGAGGCACGACGCTGCTGGCCACCGCCACCGCGACCCCCGCAGGGTGGCGGGTGCCGCGTGCCCGGTCCACCAGGTCCGCCACGGTCGCACCGTCGGGCAACTCCAGGGGGTCGCCGTTCACGGTCACCCGGAGCGGGAGGGTTCTGCTGGTTCGGCTCATGGTGTGTCTCCTTCGCTGATGCGTACTGAGAAGCGGCGTGGATCCAAGGCCGCCTCCACGTGGTCGTGGTCGAGGTGGTCGGCGACGAGCACGGCGGTGAGCGGCGCCAGCAGCACGCCGTGCCGGAAGTGCCCGGCCGCGAGCACGACACCGGGGGTGCCGGCCGGGCCCACCAGCGGCAGGTTGTCCGGCGTACCCGGCCGGTCGCGGGCGGTCGCCTCGACGAACTCGGCCCGTTCCAGCGCCGGCCACAGTTCCCGAGCGGCCGCCAGGAGCCGGAGCACGCCACCGGCGGTGACCGCCGCCGGCGCCTCGTGCTCCTCGGTGGTGGCGCCGACGACCACCTCGCCGTCCGCGCGCGGCACCAGGTAGACCTGCTCGCCCCGCACCCAGCCCCGCACCGTGTGGAGCGGCGGGTCCGTGCTCCGCACCCGGAGGATCTCGCCACGCACCCCGCGCACGCTCTCGACCAGCCCACCGGCCTCGGCCGGGAGCCTGGCCCCGGTGGCCAGCACGGTGGTCGCGGCCGCTCGCCCGGACGGCCTCGCCCGCACCGTCGTCCGGGCGAGTAGGGCGCGGAGAAGCGCGCGGGGGTCCACCGACCAGTCCTCGGGGAGCAGGACTCCCCCGGCCAAGCGCTCGCCGAGGCCGGGTTCGAGGTCGCGAAGCTCCCTCCGGTCCAGCGGCCGGGCCCGCCCGCTCCCATCGGCGAGGGCGAACTGCCGCTCGATCTCCTGGAGGTCACCGGAGTCCAGCCCGGCGAGCACCGTCCCGGCGGTGTGCAGCGACACCCCCAGCCGTCCGGCGTACGCCGGCCACAGGGCGAGGCTGCGTCGCCCGAGTCCGAGGATCTCGGGCTCTCCGTGCCAGACCTCCGCGTGCGGGCTCAGCATCCCCGCGGCGGCGTACGACGCGCCCGACCCGGGCGCCGGGTCGACCACCTCGACGTCGTACCCGCGCCGGGAGAGTTCCTCCGCGCAGGAGAGCCCGATGATGCCGGCCCCGAGGATCCGCACCAGGGGCGTCGTGGTCCGCACGCTGCTCACGCGACCGCGGCGACCAGCTCCTTCGCGGCGGCGACCGGATCCGGCGCCCGCCACAACGCCCCGAGAACGGCGACGCCGTGCGCGCCGGCGGCTCGGGCCTGACGCGCTCGGGGAGCGTCGACGCCGCCGATGGCCAGGAGCGGCAGTGGCCCGGTGGCGCTGCCGACCGCCGCGGTGCCCAGCGGGTCGGGCAGCCCCTGCTTGGACGCGGTCGCCCAGACCGGCCCGAAGCCGGCGTAGTCGGCGCCGTCCCGAGCCGCCTGCTCGACCTGGCGGCGATCCCGGCAGGTCGCTCCGATCAGCAGGTCGGGGGCGATCTGCCGGGCGAGAGGCACGGGCAGGTCGTCGATCCCCAGGTGCACGCCGTCCGCGCCGGCGGCCAGGGCGAGGTCGACCCGGTCGTTGACCAGCACGAGGGTTCGTGTGCCGGCGAGCGCCCGCCGTACCCGGGCGACCAGTTCGAGCACCTCCCGGTCGGGCAGCGCCTTCGCCCGGACCTGGACCATCCCCACGCCCGCCCGGGCGAACGCCGGCAGCAGGGCGATCTCGTCGGCGGCGGAGACCAGGGCGCACACCCTGGGCAACGGCGGTGGGGGCGCAGCACTCTCAGGACGCATCTCTTCCTCGCTTCCTTCGCCGGAATGACCCGGTGCAGGTTCGACGGTCGGGACGGCGTCAGCCCCATCTCAGCCCGCTGCCGCGGACTCCCGTGCTGGATTGCGGTCGACCGTAGCGGGAGGGCGAGGCCCTCGCAAGGCCGGTGCGTTCCGGCAGCGAGGTCCCGCCGCGTACCGTGTCCCTGCCGATCCGCTCGGCCCCACCCGCCTCGCCGACAGCCAGGAGCCTCGCCGCATGACCTCCGTGAAGCCGCCCTCCGCCGAGACCGCCTCCGCAGCCGCCGAGCGACTCGCCGCCCTGGCGACGCCGCCGGGTGCGCTGGGCCGGCTGGGCGAGGCGGCGGTCTGGCTCGCCGCGGCGCAGGGGACCGTGCCGCCGGCACCGCCGTCCCGGGTGCGGCTGGTCATCTTCGCCGGCGACCACGGCGTCGCCCAGCACGGCGTCTCGGCCTTCCCGGCCAGCATCACCGGGGCGATGGTGCGCAGCTTCCTCGCCGGCGGGGCCGGCGTGTCGGCCCTGGCCCGCGCCCACGACGTCAGCGTCCGGGTGCTCGACCTCGGCGTCGACGACGACTTCGCCGACCTCCCGGACGACGTACGTCGTCCGCTCCAGGCGCACAAGGTCCGCCGCGGCAGCGGCGCGATCCACCTCGAGGACGCCCTCACCGACGCCGAGGTGCGCGCCGCCCTGGCCGCCGGCGAACAGGTCGCCGCCGAGGAGATCGCTGCCGGTGCCGATCTGCTGATCAGCGGCGACATGGGCATCGGCAACACCACTCCGGCCGCGGCCCTGGTGGCGGCCGGTCTCGGCCTGGACGCCGACGCGGTGACCGGGCGCGGTACCGGGCTCGACGATGCCGCGATGGAGCACAAACGGGCAGTGATCGAGGCCGCCTGCGACCGCACCCGGACCCGCCATGACGACCCCGTCGCCACCCTCACCGCGCTCGGCAGCGCCGACCTCGCGGCCACGACCGGCTACCTCGCCGCGGCCGCCCGGGCCGGCGTACCGGTGTTGCTGGACGGCCTGATGTCGGTCGCCTGCGCGCTCACCGCCGACCGGCTCGCGCCCGGTGCGGCCGCCTGGTTCCTGGCCGGCCACCGCTCCCCCGAGCCGGCGCAGAGCCTGGTCCTCGACAAGCTGGGGCTCACCCCGCTGCTCGACCTCGGGATGCGGCTCGGCGAAGGGTCCGGCGCCGTCGCAGCGGTGCCGGTGCTCCGCAGCGCCGCCGTCCTGCTCCGCGACGTCGGGCTGCTCAGCGACCTCGGCCCGGCGTGATGCGTGACGGGGTCCTGCTCGCCGCCGGCACCCTGACGGCGGTGCCCGTCCCCGCACCGCGCACCGTCGACCGTGCCGCCGCCCGGGTCGCCATGCTGATCGCGCCGCTCGCCGTGCTGCCGCTCGGTGTGGCGGTCGCCGCGGTGCTCGCTGCGGGCGGCCTGCTCGGCCTGCCCGCGCCGGTGATCGGACTGCTCGCCGTCGGCGCCCTCGCGCTGGGCAGTCGGGCCTTCCACCTCGACGGCCTCTCCGACACCGTGGACGGGCTCACCGCCTCCTACGACCGGGAACGCTCCCTCGCCGTGATGAAGACCGGCACCGCCGGCCCTGCCGGAGTGGTCGCACTCGTGGTGGTGCTCGGACTCCAGGCCGCCGCCCTCGGATCGCTCTCCACCGCAGGGAGTACGCCGCTCGCGGGGGCGCTCCTCGCCGGCGTGGCCGTGCTCGTCTCGCGGTGCTCCCTCGCGCTGTGCTGCGCCCGCGGGATCCCGTCGGCCCGTCCGGGCGGACTGGGCGACCTCTACTCCGGCTCGGTCCCGCGCACCGGGGTGCTGGTCAGTTGGGCGGTGGCCGCCGCCGTACTCGCCGCGCTGGCCCCGGTCGCCGGACTGCCCTGGTGGCGAGGACTCCTAGCGATGCTCCTCGCCGCGGCCGTGGTCGGCCTGCTGATCCGCCACACCACGCGTCGCCTGGGCGGGGTGACCGGCGACGTCTTCGGCGCCTCGGTCGAACTCTCCCTCGCCACCATCCTGCTCGCCCTCACCTGACCCCCACCGGTCGAGATGGGCCTCCCGGACCGTTGAGTCGGTCGTGGTGGGCGGTTGAGTCGCGCCTCCCGGACCGTCGAGTCGGTGCTCCCGGACCGTCGAGTCGGTGCTCCCGGACCGTCGAGTCGTGCCTCCCGGGGACATGCCGTACGGGACGACGGACTCAACCGTCCATCACGACCAACTCAACCGCCCACCACGACCAACTCAACGGTCCACCACGACCGACTCAACGGTCCACCACGACCGACTCAACGGTCCACCACGGCCAACTCGACCGCCCACCACGACCGACTCAACGGCAGCAACACGCCCGGGGGCGGGCGGTCGCACAGGTACGTCGCAGAGGTGGGTTCAGAGCCGGAGGACCCGGCCGGCGACGACCAGGTGGACCTCGTCGCACACCTCGGCGACCCGCTGGTTGACGGTGCCGAGCAGGTCGCGGAAGAGCATCCCCGAGCGATGCGCGGGTACGACGCCGAGGCCGACCTCGTTGGTCACCACCACCGCCACCGGCACGGTGGCCAGCACCCCGCAGAGCTCGTCGAGTTCGGCCGAGACCGCCTGGAAGGCCTCCGCCGAGGGACGTTCCCACAGCCAGCCGGCGTCGAGTCGGGCGGTCAGCCAAGTGCCCAGGCAGTCGATGAGGACCGGACCGGGCGATCCGGTCAGGGCTGTCGGGAGTTCGGCGGTCTCGACGGTCCGCCACCCCTCCGGGCGACGCTCGCGATGCGCGGCGACACGCGCGTCCCAGTCGGGATCGGTCCCGTCGGCCGGTCGCCCGGGTGCCACATAGGTGACCGCCGCGTCGGCCGGGAGCAACGCCTCGGCGTGCCGGGACTTGCCGGAGCGCACGCCGCCGGTCACCAGGATCCGCATGCCCGCACCCTAGACGGACGGGTGGTCCCGGCTGCGCCCGGTCAGGACCCAGCTGTGGAGCACGCGACAGGCATGGTTGGCCCACCACTGCAGGTCGACCCGGTCGACGGTGAGGGTGACGGGAAGCAGGTCGGCCAGGTCGGCACGCACCGAGGACAGGCTGACCGCTCCGCCGACCTGGTCGAGGGTCAGGTGCGGGACCGGATCCGGGAACCGCCCGGCGTACGGCGCGTAGCCGGGGAAGGCGGCCGCCAGCGCGCGAGTGAGCGCGGTGAACGGCTCGTCGGGCGAGGGACGGAGGTGGATCAGGCCGTCGGGGAACACGGAGACCTCGCCGAGCTTGACCTCGAACGGCGACACCCCGGACAGCACCTCACCGACCCGCGCCAGATCGGCTGGGGCCGGGTCGGGCAGCCAGGGACCGAGCAGGGTGATGTGGGCGTGCACCCAGGCGGGGTCGGCGGAGAGGCAGGAGTCGTCGTAGTGCGCGGTGCGCGCAGCGACGTACTCCTCCAGGGCGGGCACCGGGACGACCAGCACGCTGTGTCCCCCGGCGCCCGGCGCCCGACTCACCGCCCGACTCACCGCTCGGGTCACGCCACGACTCACCGCAGGACTCACCGCAGGGAGCCCAGGAACTCCAGGAGCAGGTCGTTGACCTCCTTGGCGCGCTCCTGCTGGACCCAGTGTCCGCAGCCCGGCAGGATGTGGCTGCCACGCAGGTGCGGCAGGGTCTTCTCGAAGCGGTCGATGTTGCGCTTACCCCACACGGTCGGCCCGTCGAACTGGCCGCCCACGAACAGCGCCGGCACCTCGATCGGCCGGTCGCCGAAGGCGGCGAGGTCCTCCCAGTCGCGGTCGACGTTGCGGTAGCGGTTGAGCGGGCCGGAGAAGCCGCCGCATTCGAACTCGGCGGCGTAGAAGTCCAGATCCTCCTCGTCCATCCACTCCGGCATCTGGTCGGGGTAGACGAACCGGTCGCTCATCAGTCCGCCCGGAGCGATGGCGGCGAGCCCGGTGAACCCCGCGTTCCGGGCGATCAGGCCGCCCTCGCCCGAACTGGTGAAGTACATCCCCAACAGCCACCGGCGTACGTCGGCCTCGATCTCGGCCTCGGCACGACCCGGTCGCTGGAAGTAGTTGATGTAGAACTCGTCCTCGCCGCCCATGGCCCGGAACCCGTCGGTCGGGCGGGTCGGCCCGGAGGGCGCGAACGGCACCGAGAGCCCCGCGACGGCGGTGAACACGTCCGGCCGGAGCTGGGCGGTGGTCCAGGCGATCGGTGCCCCCCAGTCGTGCCCGACGATCACGGCGGTCTCGGCGCCGAGCGCCCGCACCAGGGCGAGGTTGTCGGCGACGTGCCGCACCATCCGGTAGTCCTCGATCGCGGCGGGCTTGGAGCTGCGTCCGTAGCCGCGGACGTCGAGGGCCACCGCCCGGTAGCCGGCGTCGGCGAGGGCGGGGAGCTGGTGACGCCAGGAGTACCACGACTCCGGGAAGCCGTGCACGAACAGCACCATCGGCCCCTCCTCGGGGCCGAGTTCCACACTGTGGATCCGGATGCCGTTGACGTCGGAGAGCTGATGGCGGGCGGCTGAGATATCGGTCACGGCGCTCAGTGTGGCATCGCCGGCCCACCGTGTCGCCCGATCGACGCCGGCAACCGGCCATGACGCCCGGTCAGCGACCACCGAAGGGGCGCTGCCGGGCTCGGGAGGTATCGTGGCGCCGCCAGTCACGGGAACCCGGTGAGAATCCGGGGCTGACGCGCAGCGGTGTGGGTGACGGGCAGGACATGCCTCCGGGAGACCGGCGGCAGCCACTGGGCAGCTGCCCGGGAAGGCGTCCTGGCCGGATGAACCCGAGTCCGAAGACCTGCTGGCCCTTGCGGCGACCGCCGCGAGGTCGACCACGGACCCCGCGCACGGGTCCTGACCTCGAAGGGCTCCGATGGCTTCACCCCCCACGCCTGGTGACGCTCCGACCCCAACTGGGTCCGACATCGGGTCCGACATCGGGTCCGACATCGGGTCCGACATCGGGTCCACCGGCGGCCGCACCCGGCGGGATCTCTGCCCTGGTGTCCTGCGCCCCTGGCCGGCGCAGGATGGCCTGCTGGTGCGCCTGCGGGTACCGGGCGGGCGCATCACCGCAGCCCAGTTGGACAGGCTGCTCGCGCTCAGTGAGGAGTACGGCGACGGGGCGGTCCAGCTGACCAGCCGGGCCAATCTGCAGGTGCGGGGCCTGCCCGGCGTCCAGGGCAGGCTGCTTCCCGAGGTCGTGGCCGGGCTGCGGGCGACCGGGCTGGTCCCCTCGCTCCGGCATGACCTGGTGCGCAACATCGTGATGTCGCCCCAGAGCGGGCTGGTCGGCGGGCGCACCGACCTGCGCCCGGTCGTCGCCGCGCTCGACGCGCGGCTCCAGCAGGACCCTGCTCTGGCCGAGCTGCCCGGTCGTTTCCTGTTCGTGCTCGACGACGGCCGTGGCGACCTGCGGGACCTTCTCGAGCGGACCTGCGACCTCGGTCTGGCCGCCCTGGACCGCGACACCGCGCAGCTCCGGGTGGGCGGCGGGTGGACCGGGGCCATCCCTGTCTCCCGGGCCGCCGACACCCTGATCCAACTGGCCGGACGGTTCCTCCAGACCCGTGGTGGGGGCCCGGCCGCACCCTGGCACGTCCGGGAGTTGGCCGTCCCCCTGGTCATCCCCAGCGCCCCCGACCCGAGGTTGCCGGCCCCCTGCGAGGCACTGCCGGCGGGTCCGGTGCCGGGCGGCACCCACCTGACCTTCCCCGGCGGCATCCTGACCCGCGCCGACGCGGCCGCCCTGCTGGACGGGCACACCGATCTGGTGATCACCCCGTGGCGCGGCGTACTGATCCCCACCACCAACGAACCCCATACCCCGGAGGCCCGATGAAGCGCCCGCCCAGGATCTACGAGTACGTCGACGACGGGCCGGCGATCTACACCGACTCCTTCGCCACCATCCGGCGCGAGGCCGACCTGAGCCGGATCCCGGCGGAGGCCGAGCGGGTCGCCGTACGGATGATCCACGGCACCGGGCAGACCGACCTCGCCGCCGATCTGGTCCTGCACCCGAACGTCGTCGAGGCGGCCCGCACCGCGCTCGACGCCGGCGCGCCGATCCTCTGCGACGCCTGGATGGTCGCCACCGGGATCACCGCCTCGCGGCTGCCGGCCGAGAACCCGGTGCACTGCCTGCTCCGCGACGAGCGGGTCCCCGCTCTGGCGAAGGAGTTCGGCACCACCCGCACCGCGGCCGCCGTCTCCCTGTGGGAACCGCTGCTGGCCGGCAGCGTGGTCGCGATCGGCAACGCGCCGACGGCGCTGTTCCATCTGCTCGAGATGATCCTGGACGGCGCACCGCGGCCCGCGGCGATCGTCGGCTGCCCGGTCGGCTTCATCGGCGCCGCCGAGTCCAAGGAGGCACTCGCCGGGTTCGCGGCCGACCACGGCATCGACATCCCCTTCGTCACCGTCCGGGGTCGGCGCGGAGGGTCCGCGATGACGTCCTCGGCCATCAACGCGCTCGCCTCGGAGGCGGAATGACCACCCCTGACAACCCGGTCACCGGGCACTTCCACGGGGTCGGTCTGGGCCCCGGCGACCCCGAACTGATCACCCTCAAGGCCGCTCGCCTGATCAGCTCGGCCGACGTGATCGCCTACCACGCCGGGGTCGGCAAGAGCTCCAACGCGCGACGGATCGCGGCCGGGCTCTTCCCCGACGGAGTCATCGAGGAGCAGCTCACCTACCCGGTCACGACCGGGACGACCGACCATCCCGGCGGGTACGTCGGCGCGCTGGCCGACTTCTACGAGTCCTCCGCGGCTCGGCTCGCCGCCCATCTGGACGCCGGGCGCGACGTGGTGCTCCTGGCCGAGGGCGACCCGCTGTTCTACGGCTCCTACATGTACTTGCACGACCGGTTGGGTGAGCGGTATCCGACCGAGATCGTGCCCGGCGTCCCGGCCTTCGCCGCTGCGGCGGCCATCACCGCCTCGCCGCTGGTGCGGCAGACCGACGTCCTCACCGTCCTGCCCGGCACACTGCCCGAGGCCGAACTGGCCCGGCGCCTGGCCGACACCGACGGGGCCGTCATCATGAAGCTCGGCCGCACCTTCCCCGCCGTACGCCGGGCGCTCGCCGCCGCGGGCCGGCTTGAGCATGCCCTCTACGTGGAGCGGGCCTCGATGCCGGAGGAGCGTTGGCTCCCGGTGGCGGACGTCGACCCGGACTCGGTCCCCTACTTCTCCATCATCGTGGTCAACGGCGACTCCCTCCACGGCCCCCGCTCCCGCGACACCGCTGGTGCGGCCTCCCCCGCCCCTGCTCGTCGGACCTCGGCCGAGCCTGTCGGGCGCCCGGGCTCGGATCCTGCCACGCCGAGCGAGCCCGCCGAACTGCTCGTCGTGGGCCTCGGTCCCGGCCCGGCGCACTGGCTGACCCCGGAGGCCGAGGCCGTGCTGGGAGAGGTCGACCACCTGGTCGGCTACGCCCCCTATGTGGCCCGGGTGCCCCAACGCGAGGGGCTCACCAGGCACGCGTCGGGTAACACCGTGGAACTGGACCGGGCCCGGCTCGCCCTGGACCTCGCGCGGAGCGGCGAGCGGGTGGCCGTGGTCTCCGGCGGTGACGCGGGCGTGTTCGGGATGGCCACCGCCGTGCTCGAGGCGGCCGAGGATCCGGCGTACGCCGGTGTCCCCGTCCGTGTCGTGCCCGGGATCTCGGCCCTCCAGGCGGTCGCCGCCCGGGCGGGTGCGCCGGTGGGCGGCGACTTCGCGGTGATGAGTCTCTCCGACCGGCTCAAGCCGTGGGAGGTGATCGAACAACGGCTGCGCGCGGTCTCCGAGGCCGACCTGGCGCTGGCCGTCTACAACCCCGCCTCCCGGGCCAGGCCCGACCAGATCGGCCTGGCCCAGAAGGTCCTCCTGGAGCACCGGTCCGCCGAGACCGTGGTGGTGGTCGGCCGCGACGTCGGTCGGGCGGAGGAATCCCTGACGGTGACGACCCTCGGCGCCCTCGATCCCGCCTCGATCGACATGAAGTGCCTGCTCCTCGTGGGTGCCTCGGGCACCCGCGTCGACGCCCGGGGCCGCGTCTGGACCCCCAGGTGGGTGCGATGAGCCCGGTGACGTTCGTCGGAGCCGGTCCCGGAGCGGCCGATCTCCTCACCGTGCGGGCGACCCGCCTGCTCGCCGAGGCGGACCTGGTCCTCTACCCCGGCACCTACCTCGATCCCGACGTGCTCGGGCACTGCTCCCCTGCCGCGGACCTGGTCGACACCCAGGGACTGGACCTGGACCAGATCCTGGCTCACCTGGTCGACGGTCAGCGGGCGGGACGCCGGGTGCTGCGGCTGGTCTCCGGGGATCCCTCGCTCTACTCGGCACTCACCGAGCAGACCCGCCGGCTGGATGCGGCGTCGGTGCCGTGGACCGTCGTCCCCGGGGTCCCGGCGTACGCCGCCGCGGCGGCCCGGATCGGGCGCGAGCTCACCGTGCCGCTCATCGCCCAGTCGGTCGTGCTGACGCGGACCCAGGCGCGGTCGACGGCGATGCCGTCGGCTGAGTCGCTCACCGCCTTCGCCGCCACCGGCGCCACCCTGGTCCTGCACCTGGCGATCACGCGGGTCCGGGAACTCCTCGCCGAGGTGGAGCCGTCCTACGGCCCGGATTGCCCCGCCGCCGTGGTCCACCGTGCCAGCCAGCCCGAGGAACTCGTCCTGATCGGCACCGTCGCCGACCTGGCCGACAAGGTTGAGGAGGCGGGGCTGCGGCAGGCCGCGGTGATCCTGGTGGGACGCGCGCTCGCCCGCGAGGGTGGGGACTCCTTCCTCTACGATCCCGCCCGCGATCGGAGCCTCCGAGCGTGAACCTGTACGAGACCATCGGGGCACGCCGCGACACCCGCCGCGAGTTCACCGGCGAACCGCTGCCCGACGACGTCCTCACCCGGGTCCTCGAGGCCGCCCACGCCGCCCCCAGCGTCGGGCTGTCCCAGCCGTGGGACTTCGTGCTGGTCCGCTCCCCCGGCACCCTCGCCGCCTTCCGCGAGCACGTGGTCCTCGAGCGCGACACCTTCGCGGCCTCGCTGTCCGGTGAGCGGGCCCGGACGTTCGACCGGATCAAGGTCGAGGGGATCCGCGAGTCCGGGCTCGGAGTGGTGGTCGGGTACGACCCCAGCCGGGGCGGGCCGGCGGTGCTCGGCCGGCACGCCATCGCCGACGCCGGGCTCTACAGCGTCTGCCTGGCCATCCAGAACCTCTGGCTCGCCGCCACCGCCGAAGGTCTCGGGGTGGGCTGGGTGAGCTTCTACCGGGAGGAGTTCCTCCGCGACCTGGTCGGGTTCCCTGCGCACGTCCGCCCGGTCGCCTGGCTCTGCCTGGGCGCCATCGCCGAGCGCCCCGAGGTCCCCGACCTGGAACGGGCCGGCTGGCGCCGACGTACTCCCCTCTCGACGGCCCTCCACGCCGAGCGCTACTCGCCCCGCTGACCGGTACCTCCGGCTGCGCCGGTCCGGGTCAGCGGGTCAGCGGACGAGGGACCACTGCGTGACGGTGCGGGCCGGCGTCCAGCCGGTGAAGGTGCCGACCGGGGCGGTCTGCTCGACCGCCAGTCGGGTGAGCTCTCCACCGTGCGCGGCATGGGCCGCGGCCAGCATCGCCTCGGTCTCGAGGGTGACGCCGTGGACCACGAGCCGGCCTCCGGGGCGGAGGGCGTCCAGGCAGGCGTCCAGGACGCCGGTCCTGGTGGCACCGCCGCCGATGAAGACTGCATCCGGGGACGCGAGCCCGGTCAGGGCCTGGGGAGCGCGACCTTCGACGACCTCCAGGGCAGGTACGCCGAGGGCCCGCGCGTTACGGAGGACCCGAGCCGCCCGGTCGGGTCGGCTCTCCACGGCCACGGCGCGACAGGTGGGATGGGCACGCATCCACTCGATGCCGACCGAGCCGGCACCCGCCCCCACATCCCAGAGCCGCTCACCGGGCACCGGGGCGAGCCTGGCCAACGCGCTGGCGCGCACGTCGCGCTTGGTGAGCTGGCCGTCGTGCTCGAAGGCGTCGTCCGGCAGGCCGGCCACCCAGCCGCCGACCGGCGGTCCGGCCAGTTCCAGGGCCAGCACGTTGAGCCGTGGTGCCGGACCGGCGTACGCCGACGCGGTCGTCTCCATCACCGACTCGTCGGCAGCGCCGAGGTCACCGAGCACGACCAGCCGGCTGGCGGCGTACCCCCGGTCGACGAGCAGGGCGGCGACCTGCCCGGGGGTGTGCTCGTCGCTGGCGAGCACGATCACCCGCCGTCCCGGTGCCAACTCCCGCAGGACGCCATGGACGTCGCGGCCCACCAGCGTCACCACCGCACACGACTCGGCCGACCAGCCGAGCCTGGCTCGGGCCAGCGCGACAGAGGAGACGGCCGGGAGCACCCGCACCCGGTCCTCGCCGAGCAGCCCGACCAGGGTGGTCCCGATCCCCGACCTCATCGGGTCCCCCGAGGCCAGCGCGACGACCCGGCGGCCGGCGTGCTCCTCGAGCAGGGCGGGCAGGCCGGCGCGCAGCGGCGAGGGCCACGGCACCCGCACCTGGCCGGGCACGGCGGGCGTGAGGGCCAGGTGCCGCCGGCCGCCGAGCAGCACCTCCGCCGCTGCGACCTCGGCCTCCGCCTGCTCGCTGCCGCAGCGTCCGGCGGCGTCGAGGCCGATCACGGTGAGGAACGCGGCGGAGCTGGTCACGAGCCGCGATGCTAGCGTGACCGCGCACGTCACCGACCCTCCGGGCGGCGGCGCGCGGAGACAAGTCCATCCAGGCACGAGGTGCCTCGTGGGTCGGCACCGTCGGAAACGGCGAGGTCGGCGAGCGAGGAGAATCTGGGAAGCCGGTGAGATTCCGGCACAGGCCCGCTGCGGTGAACCGAGCCTGCTCGACGAGCAGGACCCGGTCAGTCCGAAGACCGGCCTCGCGCCCGCCCGACCACGGTCGGCGAACCCGAGCGGAGCCTCAGTCTTGGCACATCTGTATCCCTTCCCCGCCGTTCTCGGCGCGGACCCCGACGCCCCCCAGGGCCTCGACGACCTGGCGCTGGCCCTGGTGCTGACCACCGTCTCACCGGGGATCGGTGGGGTGCTCGCCCGCGGCGAGAAGGGCACCGCCAAGACGACCCTGGTGCGCGCGCTGGCCCGGGTCCTGCCGCCGATCGACGTGTACGCCGGCGACCGTTTCTCGGTCGACCCGGCGCTGCCGACCTCGCCGGAGGGCCACTCCCCCGACGGCCCCTTCGATGATTCCGCCGAAGTGATGACCCGCGCCGTTCGGCTCGTCGAACTCCCGGTGGGGGCCTCGGAGGACCGACTGCTCGGCTCCATCCACCTGGAGCGGGCACTGAGCCAGGGCGCGGTCGAGTTCGACCCCGGGCTGCTGGCCCGGGCACATCGCGGCGTGCTGTACGTCGACGAGGTCAACCTGTTGCACGACCACCTGGTCGACCAGCTCCTGGACGCGGCGGCCACCGGCCGGGTCACGGTCGAGCGCGACAACGTCTCGGTGAGCCACCCCGCCCGGTTCGTGCTGGTCGGGACGATGAACCCCGAGGAGGGCGAACTGCGTCCGCAGCTGCTGGACCGCTTCGGCCTCTCCGTCGAGGTGGCCGCGCCGCGCGACCCCGCCGAGCGGGCCGAGGTCGTCCGCCGGCGACTCGCCTTCGACCGCGATCCCGAAGGATTCGCCTCCTCCTACGCCGAGGCCGAGCACCGCCTGCGCGCGCGGATCTCCACCGCACGCGTCCTGGTGGACCGGGTGCGGCTCGAGGACGCCACCCTGCTCGCGATCGCCGAACTGTGTGCCGCCTTCGAGGTGGACGGGCTGCGTGCCGACATCGTCACCGCCCGCACCGCCGTCGCGCACGCCGCCTGGCAGGGCCGCGACCACGTCACCACCGCGGACCTTCGGGTCGCGGCCCGGCTGGCGCTGCCGCACCGCCGCCGGCGCAACCCGTTCGACGCCCCCGGCATGGATCAGGACCGTCTCGACGACCTGCTGCCCCCCGACGAGGATCCGGAGCCTGATCCCGATCACGATCCGGACCCCGACGGCGGGCCCGGGGCACGGTCCGACTCGACCGGTGCGGACCAGGCACCCGAGCCGACCGGCCCCACCGGACCCGCCGGCGAGAACGCTGCCGATAACGCTGCCGACCCTGAGCCGGCCGGGGTCCAGAACCAGCACCCCGAGTCCCAACAGCCGACGCCGGATCATGTCCCCGCTCCCGAACCCGGCAGGAGCGACCCGGCCCCCGTGCAGCTCTTCTCGGTCGCCGGGGTGGGGGAGGGCCAGGCCGGACGCCGCAGCCGGGCTCGGTCGACGTCCGGGCGTCGGGTCGGGTCCGCGTCCGCCTCCCACCCCTCCGCCGGACCGGCAGGCGGCATCCACCTGGTCGAGACCGTTCGGGCGGCGATCCCCCACCAACGCGCCCGCGGCCGTCTCTCCGGTGCGCTCCGCCTCCGGTCGGACGACCTGCGCCGACCGATCCGGGAGGGCCGCGAGGCCAACCTGGTGCTGTTCTGCGTGGACGCCTCCGGCTCGATGGCGGCCCGCGACCGGGTGGAGCAGGTACGACGTACCGTCCTGTCCCTGTTGATGGACGCCTACCGCCGCCGCGACCGGGTCGGTCTGGTCACCTTCCGCGGCCAACAGGGAGAGGTGGCCCTGGCCCCGACCGGATCCGTCGACGTGGCCGCCGCCTGCCTGGACGCACTGCCGCACGGCGGCCGCACCCCCCTCGCCGAGGGGCTGCTCACCAGCGCCGAGGTGATCCGCCGGGAGCGGCTGCGCGATCCCTCCCGACGTCCGTTGTTGATCGTGGTCACCGACGGCCGCGCCACCGCGGGGCGGGACGCGGTCACTCGGGCCGGACAGGTGGCGGCGCACCTTCGCGGTGATTCGCAGCTGACGGCGGTGGTCGTCGACTGCGAGTCCGGCCGGATGCGGCTGGGGCTCGCCCGCGAACTCGCCGTCCAGCTGGGGGCCGAGCACGTGCCTCTCGCCCGGGTGACCGCCGAGGCACTGACCGAGCTCGTGGCGGGAGCGGCCTGATGCCGCAGGGACAGCCGCTGACCGTGCCCGAGGACGGGCTCAGCACCCGGCAGCGACGCAACCGTCCGCTGGTGATGGTCCACACCGGCGATGGGAAGGGGAAGTCCACCGCGGCCTTCGGCGTGGCCCTGCGGGGTTGGAACCAGGGCTGGCGGATCGGGGTCTTCCAGTTCGTGAAGTCGGCCAAGTGGCGGATCGGGGAGCAGACCGTCCTCGAGCGGCTCGGCGAGCTGCACCGGGAGACCGGCGAGGGCGGCCCGGTGGAGTGGCACAAGATGGGGTCGGGCTGGTCGTGGCGCCGCAAACAGGGCGAGGAGTCCGACCACGCGGAGGCGGCCCGGGAAGGCTGGGAGGAGATCCGACGCCGCCTGGCCGCGGAGACCCACGACCTGTACGTGCTCGACGAGTTCACCTATCCGCTGGCGTGGGGCTGGGTGGACGTCGACGAGGTGGTCTCGACCCTGCGCGACCGCCCCGGACGCCAGCACGTCGTGATCACCGGACGCCGCGCCGACCCGCGCCTGCTCGAGGCCGCTGATCTGGTCACCGAGATGTCCAAGGTCAAGCACCCGATGGACGCCGGGCAGAAGGGACAGCGGGGCATCGAGTGGTGACCGTCCTCCCCAGACTGGTCGTGGCGGCCCCCGCCTCCGGCCACGGCAAGACCACCGTCGCCACCGGCCTGATGGCCGCGCTCGCCGCCCGGGGGCTCCGGGTGAGCCCACACAAGGTCGGCCCCGACTACATCGACCCGGGCTACCACGCGCTCGCGACCGGGCGGCCCGGGCGCAACCTGGACCCGTTCCTGGTCGGTGAGCACCGGGTGACCCCCCTGCTCCTCCACGGTGCGCGTACGGCGGACCTCGCCGTGATCGAGGGCGTGATGGGCCTCTACGACGGCCGCCTCGGCACCGGCGGAGAGGCCTCGACCGCCCACGTCGCGGCGCTCACGGACTCTCCGGTGATCCTGGTCGTCGACGTCTCCCACGCCGCACGCACCCACGCGGCCGCGGTGGCCGGGCTGGCCTCGTTCGACCGCCGCATCCGGATCGGCGGCGTCGTCCTGAACCGGGCCGGCTCCGCCCGGCACGCCGACGAGGTCGGCAGCGCCATCCGCGACCTCGGCATCCCGGTGCTGGGTTCGGTCCCCCGCGACGCGGACCTGCACACACCCTCCCGGCATCTCGGTCTGATCCCCGCCGCCGAACGCGCTTCCTCCACCGACCTGGTGACCCGCCTGGCCGAGGTGGTCACCCGGCACGTCGACCTGGACGCCGTCCTCGACCTGGGGCGTAGCGCCCCGCCACTGGACACCCCGCGTTGGGACCCCGTCGCCGAGATCGCCCTTCCGCCCACGTCGACGGCCGCCGTCGTCCCGCCGGCAGAATGCGTCGATGCCGGCCCCGCGGTCACGACCCCCACCGGGATCCTCCCGACGGCCGAAGCTCCCGGGGCACCACGCCCCGTCGTCGCGATCGCCTCGGGCCCCGCCTTCACCTTCGGCTACGCCGAGCACACCGAACTCCTGCGAGCCGCGGGGTGTGAACCGGTCCTCTTCGACCCGCTCACCGCCCGCTCCCTGCCGGAGGGAACCGTCGGCCTGATCCTGGGCGGCGGCTTCCCGGAGGAGTACGCCGCCCGACTCGCCGCCAACACGGGCCTGCTCGAAGCCCTCCGCGACGCGATCCTGGCCGGCCTCCCCACCACGGCGGAGTGTGCCGGGATGCTCGCGCTGTGCCGCTCCCTGGACGGGCACCCGATGGCCGGCGTCCTCGACGCGACCGCCGCGATGAGCCCCCGCCTCACCCTCGGCTACCGCGAGGCCACCGCTCTCACCGACAGCCCTCTCGCCCCGGGCGGGACGCGGGTCCACGGGCACGAGTTCCACCGCACCCGGGTGGTGCCCGGTGACCACTCCCGCCACGGCACCGCCTGGCGGCTCCCCGGCGGACCGGAGGGCTTCGCGGGGCCGACCCTGCATGCGTCGTACCTCCATCTGCACCCCGCCGGCCACCCCGACACCGTCGCGAGCTTCGCCCGCACCGTCCACCAGTGGGTCGCCCGCCCCGCTGGTGTGCACCTGCATCCCGTCGAGTCGGTCCTCCCGGACCGTCGAGTCGGTCCTCCCGGACCGTCGAGTCGGTCCTCCCGGACCGTCGAGTCGGTCCTCCCGGACCGTCGAGTCGGTCCTCCCAGACCGTCGAGTCGGTCCTCCCGGACCGTCGAGTCGGACCTCACTGACCGTCGAATCGGACCTCCCGGACCGTCCGAGAGCGTGCCGCCCGCTGCCCCCGCATCGCGGGGTCCGGCGGACCCCCTCCGCCACCACGGGGACCGGGAGACCGGCGCGGGTCTGCTCGACTTCGCGGTCAACGTGTACGCCGGACCGCGGCCGCGCTGGCTGGACCAGGCCCTGCTCGCTTCGCTCGACGAGGCCGCCCGCTACCCGGATCCGGGTCGGGCGCGGGACGCGATCGCGGCCCGGCACGGACGCCCACCTGCGGAGGTGCTGCCGACCGCCGGAGCGGCCGAGGCCTTCACCCTGGTCGCCCGCCTCAGGCGCTGGCAGCGTGCGGTCGTGGTCCACCCGCAGTTCACCGAGCCGCACGCGGCCCTCGAACAGGCCGGCACCGCGGTCACCCCGGTGCACTGCCGAGAAGAGGACGGCTTCGCGCTGGATCCTGGCCTGGTGCCCGACGACGCCGACCTGGTGGTCATCGGCAATCCGACCAACCCCACCGGCGTCCTGCATCCGGCCGAAACCATCCGCGGTCTGCTCCGGCCGGGACGGGTCGTACTCGTCGACGAGGCGTTCCTGGACGCCGTCCCCGGCGAGTCCGAGTCCCTCGCCGGGGAACGCGCCGACGGCCTGCTCGTGTCTCGCAGCCTCACCAAACACTGGTCGATCCCCGGCATCCGGGCCGGCTACCTACTCGGCGATCCCGACCTCCTCGCCGATGCGGAGCGTGGCCAGACCCCCTGGTCGGTGTCGTCCACCGCGCTGGCCGCGATGGTCGTCTGTTCCGGGGAGACTGCCGCGGCCGAAGGACGGCGTCGCGCCGAGACGCTCACTGGTTGGCGCGTCGACCTGGCCGCCGCCCTGACCGCACGAGGGATCCCCGTGGTGGCTGGGGTCGCCCCGTTCGTCCTGGCCCGGGTGGGCCCGCACGCCCATGCGCAGCTGCGCGGACTCGGTGTGGCGGTACGTCGCGCCGACACCTTCCCGGGCCTGGATGGCAACTGGGTTCGGATCGCGGCCCGTCCGCCCGAACAGGTCGCCGTCCTTCTCGCTGCTCTCGACCGGCTCCCCTCCTCCGCCTCGTCGTCTCGAACGGTCGGGGTGAGGGGTGCCTCGAGGCGCATTGGATCGACGGCCCCGGACGCCCACGTCGGCGCGACGGGAGAGCCGACTCAACCGTCCGCGAGGGCCGACTCAACGACCCGCGACGCGCGACTCGACGATCCACGAGGCCCGACTCAACCGTCCGGGAAGCCCGACTCAACCGTCCGGGAGGAACGAGTCGGTGGGTGAACGGGTGGAGGTCACGGGATCGTGAGCGCTGAGCGGGCGATCGGGATCATGGTGGGGGTGGCTGCGGACCGGATCCTGGGGGACCCTGCCCGGTGGCATCCGGTGGCCGGCTTCGGTCGACTCGCGACCGGTCTCGAGACAGCGATGTACGCCGACCGGCGGAGCCGAGGCGCGGCGTACGTGCTCGTGCTCGTCGGGGGCACCACCGCGGCTGCGGCCCTCGCCGAGCGTCGGGGCGGACACCGGTGCGCCAGGACCATGGTCACCGCGGCCGTCACCTGGGCGGTGCTCGGTGGTCGTTCGCTGGACCGGGAGGCCGCCCGGGTGACGGCCCATCTGGCCTCCGGCGACCTCGACGCGGCCCGGCGGCAGCTGACCCACCTGGTCGGACGCGATCCGAGCGCACTGGACGCCGACGGGGTGGCCCGCGCGGTCGTGGAGTCGGTCGCGGAGAACACCTCCGACGCCGTCGTGACGCCCCTCGTGTGGGGCGCCCTCCTCGGCGTACCCGGTCTGGTGCTCCACCGCACCGCCAACACGCTCGATGCGATGGTGGGCCACCACAGCACGCGCTACGAACGCTTCGGCTGGGCCGCTGCCCGCCTGGACGACCTCCTCGGCCTCCCCGGCTCCCGGCTCACCGCGATCCTGGCCACGGCGCTCGGTCCTGATCCACGGGGCGCGCTGAGAGCGTGGCGACGCGATGCGGCGGCCCACCCGAGCCCTAACGCCGGCGTGGTGGAGGCGGCCTTCGCCGGAGCACTCGGGCTCCGGCTCGGGGGGCGCACTGTCTACCCGCACCGGGTCGAGCACCGCCCCGTCCTCGGCGACGGCCGCCCGCCCCGACCGGCCGACATCCCCCGCGTACGACGACTCGCGACCCGGGTCGGGGTTGCCTCGGGAGTGGGCGCCGGGCTGGTCGCGGGCCTGGTCACCGGTGGGTTGGGCCGGACCGCCCGCCGACGTCTGCGCCCACTCGACGCCTGACCCGCATCCGAGACCCGGGTGAGAAGGGTCGAGCCGGCGCACATGTGCGCCGGCTCGACCGTTCGCTGGGTCGGTGCGGTTGAGCACCTACCCAGCGGGGCTCACTGCACCTGCCAGTACTCGGCTTCCTCGTCGTCGAAGGAGAACGACTCCTCCACGGCGATGGTGGCGCCGTCCAGCGCAGCCGGCGGCACGTCGAAGCAGACGTCACCGGTGGCGGTCCCGCCGGCTTGCAGATCGGGCTCAGCGGAGAGTTCGCTCTCCAGGGTCGCGCTGCAGGTACTGGTCGAGTACATCCGGTGGTCGGAGCCAGCCAGCTGCACGTCGAGGTCGAGCCACGGAGTGCCGGTCTCGTCGCCTTCGTAGGTCGCGGTGACGCTGACCAAGACGTACTGCCCCTCGGCCGGCTCGTTGAACTCGTTGGCCGCAGCGATCTGGTCGGTGGCGTCGAGCACCACCCGGTCGACCGAGACGGTGTAGTCGCCGACGTCGGCCTGGGTGCCCAGCGGCGCGGCCTCCGCTGCGGCCTCCTGCTGGTCGTCGCTCTGGGAGGTGTTGCCGTCCGCGGCATCCTCGATGGCGTCGCCCGCGCTGTCGAGGAGCGCGCCGAAGAGCACGTTCACCACGATCACGCCGACGAGCGCGATCACGCTGATGATCATCGCTCCGGCCGCCATCCCCTTGCCGCCCGCATTGCCCTTACGGGCCCGCACGAACCCGATGACGCCGAGCACCAGGGCCACCACGGCCAGGAGCGCCGCGAAGAGGTTGACGATGGGAATCCAGCACATCAGCAGGGCGAGAATCGCGAGCACCAGGGCGGTGATCGCCAGTCCGCTGCCCTTGGAGGCGTTCTGCTGCGGCTGCCACTGACCGTATGCCGGCGGCTGACCGTATCCCGGCTGACCGTACACCGGCTGCTGCCAATAGGCAGGAGGTTGAGGCTGACCCGACCACTCGGGCTGCCCAGGGGCTCCCGGCGGGGGCGGCGGCACGGCCCCCGGCGGCGGGGGCGGCGGCACCGCCCCGGACTGCTCGTCGGGGCCCTGGGGCGGCGGCGGCGGGGGCGTGGGCGAAGACATCGGAGGGACTCCTGGCTCAGAGTGAAGGTAACGGGTCGAATCTTGCCGCACGTCACCGACATTCTCGCCGCCGACGCAAGAAAGCTGGCTGTTCAGACGCCCCTCAGGCGTAGCCAGGCGAGCGCGTCCTCGACCGCGTGGACGGTCCGTACGCCGGCCGGACCGGGCGGCCGGCGTACGACGACGACCGGGACGCCGAGCTGCGAGGCGGCCTCCAGCTTGGGCCAGGTGTAGGTGCCGCCGGAGTCCTTGGTGACCAGGACGTCGGCCCGATGCTCCCGGAACAGGTCCACCTCGGAGTCGAGCCGGTAGGGTCCGCGGCTGGTGACCAGCCGCCACCCGAGCGGCAGTTCCAGGGTCGGCGGGTCCACCACCCGGGCCAGGACGGCGTGCTCCCCCAGCGCCGGCACGAACCGGCCGAGCTCCTGGCGGCCCACCGTCACGAACGGACGCCGCCCCAGCTCCGCGGCCAGGCTGGCGGCCGCGTCGTGGTCGTCGACCCAGTGCCACCGTCCCTCCGGGTCGGGCCACCCGGGCCGCTCCAGCCGCAGCAGCGGCAGGTCCTCGAGAGCGCAGGCGGCAGCCGCGTTCGCGCTCATGCCGAGCGCGAAGGGGTGGGTCGCGTCGACCACCGCGTCGAATTCGGCCAGCGCGTCCCGCAGCCCCGCCACGCCCCCGAAGCCACCGATCCGCACCGGGCCGACCGGCAGCCGGGGTCTGGCCACCCGTCCGGCCAGGGAGCTCGTCACGTCCACCCCGTCGGCGACCAACCGGGCGGCGAGCTCCCGCGCCTCGGAGGTGCCCCCGAGCAGGAGCACCCTCATCGCGCACCCCCGACCACGGGCAGGCCCGGGACGCCGTCACGGGCCAGCGCGAGCAGGGCGTCCAGGTCGAGGTGCTCCTCGACCAGGTCGCCGAGCAGGTCGAGCCGCCGCTCCCGCGCGGCCGGGAAGGAGGCCGTGGAGGCCACCCCCAGCGCCTCGGTGAGGTACGCCGACCGGGCAGCGTCGTCCTCGAGGCTGCCGTGCACCATCGTGCCGGTCACCGCACCCGAGCGGGTCTCTCCCGTGACCCGGCCATGATGGATCTCGTAGCCGGCCGGCTCGTGCAGCACCAGGTTCTTCTCCACCTCGAAGGTGGTGGTGAGTTCGAGCAGTCCGAGCCCCTCGACGCGGACCCCGGCGGTCCCCTCGACCCCGTCGGGGTCCGCGATCCAGGCGCCGAGCATCTGACATCCGCCGCAGACACCCAGCACCGGCCGACCGGCGCGGGCGTGCCGCACGATCGCCTCGTCCAGCCCACGCTTCCGCAGCCAGGCGAGGTCAGCGATGGTGGCCCGGGTGCCGGGCAGCACCACCAGATCCGCGTCGGCGAGCCGCCGAGGATCCGAGACGAAGACGACGTCCAGGCCGGGTTCCAGCCCGAGCGCGTCGAGGTCGGTGAAGTTGCTGATCCGCGGTAGCCGCACCACCGCCACCCGCTTCACGCCGATCGGATCCGGGGACCGGCGACCGTCCAGGTCGAGGGCGTCCTCGGAGTCCAGCCACAGGTCGGGGTGCCACGGCAGGACGCCGTACGTCGGCCGTCCGGTACGTCGTTCGAGGTCGTCGAGCCCGGGCCGCAGCAGTCCGACGTCGCCGCGGAACTTGTTCGCCACGAAGCCCGCCACCAACCGCTGGTCCTCAGGATCGAGCAGCGCCACCGTGCCGAAGCTCGATGCGAACCAGCCGCCCCGGTCGATGTCGCCGACGACCAGCGTGGGCACCTCGCCGTGCCGGGCAAGGCCCATGTTGACGTAGTCGCTGGCCCGCAGATTGATCTCGGCCGGGCTGCCGGCCCCCTCGGCCACGACCAGGTCGAACCGCGAGCGGAGGTCGTCGAAGGCCGCGAACGCGCTGCGGGCCAACCGCTCCCGCCCGCCGGTGAAGTCGCGGGCGCTCAGCTCCCCGTCGGGCCGTCCCCTTCGCACCACGTGACTGCGACGGTCGCTGCCCGGTTTGAGCAGGACGGGGTTCATCGCCACCTCGGGCGCCACCAGCGCCGCGCGCGCCTGCACCCACTGCGCCCGCCCGATCTCACCCGGCCCGTCGGGACCGGCGACCACCATCGAGTTGTTGGACATGTTCTGCGCCTTGTACGGCGTTACCGCGAGCCCCCGCCGTGCGAACGCGCGGCACAACCCCGTCGTGACCACGCTCTTGCCGGCGTCCGAGGTGGTGCCGGCGATCAGCAGCGCGGTCACGGTGCCTGCAGCAGGTAGATGTCCATCACCCAGCCGGTCGCCGCGCGCACCTGCTCACGGGCGGATTCGATCTCTTCCAGGACGTCGCGGACCCGCCCCGCCACCAGCGCCTCCTCGGGGCGTCCCAGGTTCGCGCCCCACCAGATCCGCCACTCCTCGAGGCCGTCGAGTCGCAGGGTGCGGTTCAGCATGACCGCGATGTTGGTCAGCCCGGCGTCGACCGCCTCGCCCAACCGCCGGCCGGTGGTGACGTGCAAGGGCTGTCCCACGTCGTGCAGCACGATCCGGTGACGCGCGGCGAGCAGTTGCAGCGCGCTGATCCCAGGCAGGACGTCGTAGTCGACCGACACCGTGCCGCGTGCCGCGATCGCCTCGATGATCCGGATGGTGGAGTCGTAGAACGCCGGGTCGCCCCAGACCAGGAAGGCCGCGCTGCCCTGCCGCTGGGCCAGCACGGATTCGTACGCCGCGACCCGCGCCGCGTGCCAGTCGGCGACCGCGCCGACGTAGCCACCGTCCCCGACCGGTTCGCGGTCCCGGGACGGGTCGGGGACCGCGACCACCGGTAGGTCGTAGTGGTCGGCGACCTCGCGTCGCAGGGCCAGGAGGGCGTCGTCGCCGGACTTCTCCGCTGCGACGACGTAGTCGCAGGCGCGCAGAGCGGCCGCGGCCTCGGGGGTGACGTGCTGCGGTCCCATTCCGATGCCGATGATGTGGACCTTCATCCTGCTCTCATCCAGCCTGACCTCGATCATCGCCCGCGTCGGCTGCGGAGGCCTCCAGGTCGCCCTCCACGGCCAGGTAGGCCTCGTGCAACGCAGCGATCGTGTCCGGGGACGGTTCGGCCCACAACCCCCGGTCGGCCGCCTCCTGCAGTCGCTCGACGATACCGTGCAGGGCCCACGGGTTGGATCGCTCGAGGAACTCCCGGGT
Organism: Nocardioides insulae DSM 17944; assembly: GCF_000422825.1. Classification (GTDB taxonomy): domain Bacteria; phylum Actinomycetota; class Actinomycetes; order Propionibacteriales; family Nocardioidaceae; genus Nocardioides; species Nocardioides insulae. The sequence goes on from NZ_KE383929.1 coordinate 425,389, forward strand.
CTCGGGGTCGAGGACGTACTCCTGGGCGAGTTGTTCATACATCCCGTCGTGCACCACGCCGGCGGTGGCGTCGAGACCGAAGAGATAGTCGACGGTCGCGGCCAGTTCGAAGGCACCCTTGTAACCGTGCCGGCGCATCGCTGCGATCCAGCGCGGGTTGACCACCCGTGCCCGGAACACCCGCGACGTCTCCTCCCCGAGCGTGCGCGTGCGGACGGCGTCCGGCGAGGTCGAGTCGCCGACGTAGGCCACCGGCTCCACACCGGTGAGCGCCCGCACCGTCGCGATCATGCCGCCGTGGTACTGGAAGTAGTCGTCACTGTCGGCGATGTCGTGCTCGCGGGTGTCGACGTTCTTGGCGGCCACCTTGATCCGGCGGTAGTTGGTCCGCATGTCATCGGCGGCGGGCCGCCCCTCGAGGTCCCGGCCGTAGGCGAACCCGCCCCAGGCCGTGTAGACCTCGGCGAGATCGGCGTCATCTCGCCAGTTCCCTGACTCGACCACCTGGAGGATGCCGGCGCCGTAGGAGCCCGGGGCCGAGCCGAAGATCCGGGTGGTCGCCCGGCGTTCGTCGCCGTGCTCGGCGAGGTCTGCCCGGGCGTGTGCGGCCACGAAGTTGTCCTCGTCGGGCTCCTCCAGAGCGGCGACCAGCCGGACGGCGTCGTCGAGCATCGAGACGACGTGCGGGAAGGCGTCCCGGAAGAAGCCCGAGATGCGCACCGTGACGTCGATCCGCGGCCGGCCCAGTTCCTCGAGCGGTACGACGTCGAGGCGGCTCACCCGTCGCGATGCCTCGTCCCATTCGGGCCGGACGCCGAGCAGGGCGAGCACCTCGGCGATGTCGTCACCCGAGGTACGCATCGCGCTGGTGCCCCAGACCGAGAGGCCGACCGATCCGGGGTACTCCCCCGTGTCGGCCAGGTGTCGCTCCAGCAGCGAGTCGGCCATCGCCTGCCCGGTCTGCCAGGCGAGCCGCGAGGGCACCGCGCGCGGGTCGACGGTGTAGAAGTTGCGTCCGGTAGGGAGCACGTTGACCAGGCCGCGCAGGGGCGAGCCGGACGGGCCCGGGCGGACGAAGCGGCCGGCCAGGGCTCGCAGGACGGCGTCCAGCTCATCGGTGGTACCGGCCAGGCGCGGCACCACCTCGGTCGCCGCGAACCCGAGCACCCGGCGGACCTCCTCGTCGGGGTGGAGCCGCTCGACCTCTAGCGGATCCCACCCGGCCTTCTCCATCTCCTCCACGAGTGCGCGCGCCTGAGCCTCGTAGGCGTCGGTCTCGGCCCGCTGCTCGGATCCCTCCGCGTGCCCGAGCGCGACCCGCAGGCCGGGCACGGCGTGCTCTTGACCGCCCCACACCTGGGCGGCCCGCAGGATCGAGAGCACCAGATTGACCCGGGCCTCCCCTGTCGGGGCCTCGCCGAGCACATGCAGGCCGTCGCGGATCTGCGCGTCCTTGATCTCGCACAGCCAGCCGTCGACGTGCAGCAGGAAGTCGTCGAACTCCTCATCCTCGGGCCGCTCCTCCAGGCCGAGGTCGCGATGCATCTCGGCGGCGTGCATGAGCTGCCAGATCTCGCCCCGGACGGCGGGCAGCTTGGCGGGATCCATCGCCGCGATGTTGGCGTACTCGTCGAGGAGCTGCTCGAGTCGGGCGATGTCACCGTAGGTCTCCGCCCGTGCCATCGGCGGCACCAGGTGGTCGACGACGACGGCGTGCGCCCGCCGCTTCGCCTGGGCACCTTCACCCGGATCGTTGACCAGGAACGGGTAGATCAGCGGCACGTCGCCCAGCGCCGCGTCGGTGCCGCAGGACGCCGAGAGGGCGGCGTTCTTGCCCGGCAGCCACTCCAGGTTGCCGTGCTTGCCCAGGTGCACGATGGCGTGCGCCCCGAAGCCGCCGGTTTCCGGAGCGCTCGCGATCCAGCGGTACGCCGCGAGGTAGTGATGACTCGGCGCGAGGTCGGGGTCGTGATAGATCGCCACGGGGTTCTCCCCGAAGCCGCGCGGCGGCTGGATCATCAGCACCACGTTGCCCGACCGCAATGCGGCGACCGCGACCTCGCCCTGCTCGTTGACGAACAGCGACCCGGGGGCCTCTCCCCACGCCTCGGCCATGGCCGAGCGCAGGTCGGCGGGCAGGTCGGCGGTCCAGGCGGCGTACTGCTGCGGTGTGATGCGCACCTGAGCCCCCTCGACCTGATCCTGGGTGAGCCAATCGGGGTCCTGCCCGCCGGCGGCGATCAGCGCATGGATGAGCGCGTCGCCGGCCTCGGTGTCGGAGGTCGCCGATTCCTCCGCGTCGAGAACGCCGAAGCCGTCGCCCACGTCGTACCCCTCCGCTCGCAGCCGGCGCAGCACGCGCACGGCCGAGACCGGCGTGTCGAGGCCGACCGCGTTGCCGATCCGCGCGTGCTTGGTGGGGTAGGCCGAGAGCATCAGCACGATCCGCTTCTCGGCGTTGGGCACGTGACGGAGCCGGGCGTGCTTGACCGCGATCCCGGCCACCCGGTCGCACCGCTCGGAGTCGGCGACGTAGCGCGGCAACTGGTCGGTGGGATCGATCTCCTTGAAGGAGAACGGCACGGTGACGATCCGGCCGTCGAACTCCGGGATCGCGATCTGGCTGGCCGAGTCGAGCGGGGTGACGCCGTCATCGGAGGCCTCCCACTCGGCCCGCGAGGAGGTCAGGCACAGACCCTGGAGCACCGGGATGTCCAGGGCGGCGATCCGCTCGACGTCCCAGGAGTCGTCGTCCTCCCCGGCGCTCGCCGCGGCGGGGGTGGCTCCGCCGGAAGCCAGCACGGTGACCACCAGCGCGTCCAGCCCGCCGAGCACCTCGAAGAGTTCGTCCGGGGCCGAACGCAGCGACCCCGCGAAGATCGGTACGCCGACCGCCTGCCCGGTCGCGTCGATCGCGGCGACCAGTCCGTGCGCGAAGCCTGCGTTGCCGCTCACCTCGTGCGCGCGGTAGTACAGCACGCCCACCCGGGGCAGCCCGTCCTCACCCGAACCGCCCGCCACCGGCTCGCCGGTTGAGCGCCCGGCAGGGCCGTTGGCGGCGCCGTACCCCCAGGACGGCACCGCCAACGGCGGCTCGAACCCCTCCCCGGTGAGCAGCACCGTGTCGGAGAGGAAGGCGTGCAGCGCGGCGAGGTTGCCGGGCCCGCCCTCGGCGAGGTAGCGGTGGGCCTCGGCGGCGACCCCGAGCGGAGTGGTGGAGAGCTCCATCAGCTCGGCGTTCGGGCTCTGCTCGCCGCCCAGCACCACCAGGGGTCGACCGTACGCACGCAGCACCTCGAGCTGGTGCTCGATCTCGGCCGGCGAACCGAGCATGCGCAGTACGACGAGGTCGGCACCCTCGAGCCGTGGCTCGAGGTCCTGCCGCGCCGGGTTGCCGAGTGCGTACGCCGCACCGCTGGCCCGAGCGGAGAGCAGGTCGGTGTCGGATGTGGACAGCAGCAGGATGCGTCGGGACATCGGGTCGTGCTCCTCCTCGGGGTTCTCGCCCCTCGTCGTCGGATGTCCCGTGTCCAGTGTCTGGCTTTGGGTCGCACGCGACCCTCACAGTGGCGGAACCGCCCCGGAGTCACACCGGGTTCCTGTTCCACGAGACGTGTGGGCTCACCCTAGCGGTGCCCGGTCCGGGGGCCTGCCCGGGGCAGCAGCCCGGACCCGAGGGCCCCGACACGACAGCACCGCCGGTCACCGAAGCACCCCACCGAAACCACCGCACCGAAGCCCCGCCTGTGCGCGGAGCGGCCACCGCACCACCGATGGACGACTTAGGACAGGCTAGGCTCACCTGCGACCGTCTCTCGTTCGGAGGTACTCACCGATGAAGCTCCACCGACTGCGCACGGCCGCCCCGGCCGTGACCATCGCAGCCGCGCTCACCCTGTCCGCGTGCGGCTCCTCCGGAGCCGACGAATCCGGCGATTCCGGCCAATCCGGCGGGGACTCCACCTCCACGCAGGACTTCAGCCCGGTCACCGTCGAGCACGCACTCGGAGAGGCCGTCATCGAGGAGAAGCCCGAACGAGTGGTCACCCTCGGGCAGGGGTCGGCCGAGACCGCCATCGCCCTCGGCACCACCCCCGTGGGCATGGAGGAGTACCCCTGGGGAGCCGACGAGACGGGCTATCTGCCCTGGATCCACGAGGCGGTGGACAAGCGGGGCGACGAGCTGCCCGAACTCTTCACCGGCAGCACCGAACTCGACGTGGAAGCCATCCTCGCCCTCGAGCCGGACGTGATCCTGGCGCCATGGTCCGGTATCACCCAGGAGCAGTACGACGTCCTCTCCGACATCGCTCCCACCGTGGCCTATGAGGAGGAGCCCTGGGTCACCACCTGGGATCAGCAGATCGAGACCGTGGCCACCGCCCTGGGCGAGGCCGACCGGGCCGACGACCTGATCTCCGAGATCGAGGACGAGTTCAGCGAGGCGCGCAGGCCGGAGTGGAAGGACCTCACCTTCTCCTACATCTACAACGACGGCCCCGGCACGCTCGGCGCCTTCTTCCCCGACGAGCAGCGGGTCGCGATGGTGCGTGAACTCGGGCTGACCGTCGACCCCGCCGTGGAGGACATGAAGGAGTACGAGGTCGAAGGCACCGATTCGGCGATGATCGGCCTGGAGAACGCCGACATGCTCACGGACTCGGATCTGGTCTTCACCTTCTACTCCGACGCGAAGAACCGGCAGGAGACCGAGTCGCAGCCGCTGTACGCCAGCATTCCGGCGATCGAGCGGGGCTCCGTCGTCGCACCCGAGGACCAGTCCTTCGTGACCGCCTCATCCATCATCACTCCGCTCACCGTCCCGTGGGTCATCGACCGCTACGAGCCGATGATCGATGAGGCCATTGGCCAGCTCGACGCGGAGTGAGGTCCCGCCCACCCGGGCGAACCGGTCCGGCCGGGTCACACCGGTCTCGGCCATCGTGCTGGCGACGGGCCTGCTGATCGTGGCCGGCGCGGTCAGCCTCGTCGTCGGCAACGGCCAGATCGGATTCGACCGGGTGGGCATGGTCCTGCTCGGCGGAGCCGACGAATACGCCGGCGACGTGGTCGCCGCCCGCATCTCCCGCACCGTGATGGGGGCCGTCGTCGGTGCTGCCCTGGCGGTGTCCGGCGTTCTCATCCAGGGGGTGACCCGGAACCCGCTCGGCGAGCCCGGGCTGCTCGGGGTCACGATGGGTGCCTCGGCGTCCGTGGTCACCGCGACCGCCTTGTTCGGGTTCACCGGCGGCTTCGCCTCCGTCTGGGTGGCCCTGCCGGGCGCCGTACTGGCGGTGGCCGTCACCTACCTGCTGGGCAGACAGTCGGGCAGCGAGAGCGTGATCCCGCTGGTGCTGGCCGGCGCGGTCGTCTCCGCGGTGCTGGGCGCCTACGTGCAAGCCATGATCCTCGTCGACCCGACGACCTTCGACTCCTACCGGCACTGGGTGGTGGGGTCGCTGGCGGGCGCGGACTTCGACACCCTGCGCGCGGTGCTACCGGCGCTGCTGCTGGGCGTCGTCCTGGCCTGGGTGTGCACCTCCGGTCTCAACTCCGTCGCGCTCGGCGAGGACGTCGCTGTCGCGCTCGGCGTACCGGTCGCCCGAGTGCGGCTGGGCTCGATCGCCGGGGCCACGCTGCTCGCCGCCGGCGCCACGGCCGCGGTGGGCCCGATCGCCTTCGTGGGCCTGGCCGTGCCGCACCTGGTGCGCGCCCTGGTCGGGGCCGATCACCGAGCGCAACTTCCGGTCGCGCTGGTGCTCGGGGCGGCGGTGCTGGTGGCCTCGGATGTCGCAGCGCGCCTGGTGGCCTGGCCCCAGGAACTCATGGTCGGTGTCGTCACCGCCTTCGTCGGCGCCCCCTTCCTGCTCGCGGCGGTACGACGGGGGAAGGTGACCACGTGAGCGCCCCGCAGACTCGCGCCCGGACCGCACGCGCGGTCCCCCGCCGGGCCGGTGACCAGCACCGACTGCTGCGGATCACGGACCGGATCGCGATTCCCGTCGGTGGGCGGTCGCTGGTGGTCGGCTCCGTCATCGCCCTGCTGAGCCTGTTCCTGTCCCTGGCGACCCTCGCCTGGGGTGATCTCGGGGTCGGTCCCGGTGACCTGCTCGACGCCGCTCGCGGGGCCGCGGACACGAAGGTCACCTTCGTCCTGGAACGGCTGCGCGGACCCCGGGTCCTGGTCGCGATCGGGGTGGGCCTGGCGCTCGGGCTCTCGGGGGCGCTCTTCCAGTCGGTGACGCGCAATCCGCTGGGCAGCCCGGACGTGATCGGGCTCGGCGCCGGGGCCGGTGCCGGTGCGACGATGACGACCCTGCTGTGGAACGGTGCGATACCCACTCCGCTGGGAGCGGTGGCCGGAGCAGGTGTGGCCATCGCAGTGGTCCACTGGTCCACCGGCCTCGGGTTCGCCTCTCCAGCTCGGGTGATCGTGACCGGCATCGGCGTGGCCGCGATGGCCACGGCCCTGACCCAATATGTCGTCGCGGTGGCCCTGCGCGACAGTGCCGAGGGCCTGGCGGCCTACCTGGTGGGCTCGTTGGGCACGCGCACCATGCAGCAGGCGGCGATCATCTGGATCTCCCTGTCGGTGCTGGTCCCCGCGGTCGGAGTGCTCACCCACCGGCTCAGGCTGATGGACCTGGGCGACGAACTGGCCGAGGCGTTGGGGGGTCGCGCCACTCACACCCGGACCTGGGCGATCGTCCTTGCCGTTCTGCTCTCCGCGGCCGCCGTCGCCGTCGCCGGGCCGATCGCCTTCGTGGCACTGACTGCGCCCCACATCGCCCGGCGGGTGACCCGAGCGCCGGGGCCCAACCTGGCCGTCGCTGCCCTCACCGGTGCCCTGATCATGGTCGCGGCCGATTTCCTCGCCCAGCATCTCCCGGTCCTCGAGGGCATGCCCGTCGGGATCATCACGGCCGGAGTGGGCGGCGTCTACCTCGGCTACCTACTCGTCCAGGAATGGAGGAAGGCCAGTGTCTGAGCCCGAATCTGAGCCCGTCACCGGGTCCGTGAACGGTTCCGTGTCGCAGCCGTCCCTGCGCGCAGAGAGGGTCACCGTCGGGTACGGCACGCACGTCGTGCTCTCCGATCTGAGCCTCACCCTGCCCCGCGGCCGGTTCACGGCCGTCATCGGCCCCAACGGGTGCGGCAAGTCCACCCTGGTGAGGACCTTCGCACGCACCCTGCTCCCCCGTTCCGGGGAGGTCTTGCTCGACGGGGTCCCCCTAGGACGGTGGAAGCCCAAGCGGATCGCCCAGCGCGTGGCGCTGCTGCCGCAGAGCCCGGTGGTCCCGGACGGCGTCACGGTGCGCAGCCTGGTGGCTCGGGGGCGTCATCCGTACCACTCCGCGCTACGGCAGTGGGTGCCCGGCGACCAGGAGGCGATCGACGTCTCGATGGCCGCCACCGGCGTGACCGACCTGGCGCACGAGTCGCTCACCGAACTGTCCGGGGGCCAGCGCCAGCGCGCCTGGATCGCGATGGTGCTGGCCCAGGACACCGACTACGTCCTGCTGGACGAGCCGACATCGTTCCTGGACCTGGCCCACCAGATAGACGTCCTCCACCTGTGTCAGGACATCCGGGACCGGGGCCGGACCGTGGTGGCCGTGCTGCACGACCTCAACCAGGCCGCGCGCTACGCCGACCACGTGGTCGTCATGCGCGAGGGGCAGGTGGCCGCCTCAGGGATGCCGTCCGACGTCATCACTGCGGACCTGGTGCGGGACGTCTTCTCGCTGGAGTGCGAGATCGGGCCCGACCCCCAGGCCGGTACGCCGATGGTGGTCCCGCTGGCGCGCAGCTGATCCCCGCACGCCCGCCGGTCATCAGCGCCGCTTGCGCCGACCCCAGGGGTAGAGCGACCCGGCCACCACGCCGACCGCCAGCACCACGATCACCCAGATCCACACCGGCATGGTGAAGTCCATGCCGAGGAAGCTCACGGTGCCTTCGTTCAGGTTGGACAGCGCGAAGATCACCCCGAGCACGACCAGCACGATCGCCGTGATGGCCTTGGCGCTGGGCATCTGTCGCGAGTTGGACGGGCTCTCGGGCATGTCGGCTCCTTGCTCGGACTCGGCCGGGACCACCACGACGGTCCCGCGGGACGCCTGCGCCAACACCGTAGTCCGGCCGGCCCCCCGGGTCCACGACCCACCCGAGCGTGCCGCGCCCCCGTGTCGGGGGCCGGCCGAAGGTGCCCTCGCCGACCCGGTGACGGGCAGCGCAGCGAGGACCGGGACAGTGTGGGCGCAAAGGGACTCGAACCCCTGACATCCTCCTTGTAAGGGAGGCGCTCTACCAGCTGAGCTATGCGCCCGGAGCGGGGCACACCCTACGCGAGCCGGGGCAGTGAGCGCGAAGCGACCCGACGCCCGGCCACGCAGAGGGCCACCCAGACAAGCAGCGAGCCGCTGGCGTCTCGGGTCACCAGCGGCTCGCTGGGAAGACAGTATCTGATGGGAGTCGGTCCGTACAGACCTTCGCGGCAAGAATTTTCACCGCGCCCGCCCGACCGAGGTGCCCACTCACTCCGCGGCCGAGCGGAGGTGACGAAGATGCTCGTCGAGGTCGCGCCCTTCGGGGAGCGCGTTGTGCACCGACCAGCTCAACCGTCCCTGCTTGTCGACGATGTACGACGAGCGCCGGGCCGCGCCGGAGGACTCGTCGAAGACGTCATAGGCCCGAGCCACCTCGCCGTGCGGCCAGAAGTCGGAGAGCAGGGAGAAGTTGAGGCCATCGGTGTCGGCGAAGGTGCGCAGCGAGTAGACCGGGTCGCAGGAGATCGCGAGGATCTCGGTGTCGAAGGTGAGGAAGTCGTCGAGCCGGTCGCGGATCTCGGCCATCTCCCCCGTGCACACCCCCGAGAAGGCGTAGGGGTAGAAGAACAACGCGACGGACTTGCGCCCCTGGTAGTCGGACAGGGTGTGGTCCTGACCGAACTGGTCGCGCAGGGTGAAGTCCGGGGCCGGTCCCCCGAGACGCAGACCCGCAGCAGGGGTCGCGTTGTCCTCGCTCACGCTGGTGGTTCTCCGTTCAGGTCGGTCCCAGCCTTCACCCCGGTCCGGGCCGTCCCGGGCGGGGTCGCTCCATGATGCCCGGCGAGGTGTCGATCGAGCACGTTGCCGTCACCGGCACGCACCCGGCGTCCGCCGTCAGCGGACCGCGCACGCGCGAGGAGGAGGCCGGGCCGCCCTTCTCCGGGCGACCCCGGCCCGCCTCGGCTCAGGGTTGCTTGGGGGTGACCAGACGTGTCGCTGCCCAGTCCTTGCTCACGGTGGCCGTCGTGGTCTGGGTGAGCCCGGCCAGTGGCGCCGCCTCGGCGACGTCGGCGGCGTCGACCTCACCGGGCCGCCCGACCTTGGGGGTCATCAGCCAGATCACGCCACCGCTGACCAGATCGGTCAGGGAGTCCATCAGCCCGTCGACCAGGTCGCCGTCGTCGCTGCGCCACCACAGCACGACGGCGTCCACGTCGTTGCCGTACTCGCCGTCGACCATGTCGGCGTCGATGGTGTCCTCGATGGCGATGCGCAGCTCATCATCGGTGTCGTCGTCCCAGCCCAGTTCTTGGATCACCATGCCGGGCTTGAAGCCGAGCCGTTGCCCGGCGCCTGCTGTGGTGCCTGTCTGGGTGGACCCGCCACCCGCGGTCGAGCTCACGTATTCCTCCATCTGATCGTCATTCCGCAACGGGTCGCCGCGGGGCCGGATGGCCGATAAGCACATCCGGTGGAGGTAGTCCATCGGAGTTCATCGAGGGACGCAAGCCTTGCCGCCCCCGCAGCGCGCGCGGAGGCAGGAAACCGACGAGTAGATTCCGTCGCTCGTCCGTGCGTGACACGATGCAACTCGTGACCCAATCCAATCCCAATCCCGACCCGACCCCGGGCACGCGGGCGGTCATCCACGAGGGACTCCCCACTCAGCTTCCGGACATCGACCCGGAAGAGACGCGGGACTGGCTGGACTCCTTCGACGCCATGCTCGACCAGCGCGGCCGTCAGCGAGCCCGGTACGTCATGCTGCGCCTCCTCGAGCGCGCCCGCGAGGCCCAGGTCGGCGTGCCCGCCCTGCGGAGCACCGACTACATCAACACCATCCCCACCGAGCGCGAACCCTGGTTCCCCGGCGATGAGGACATCGAACGGCGCATCCGCGCGTTCATCCGCTGGAACGCCGCCGTGATGGTCTCCAGCGCCAACCGCAAGGGGCTCGAGGTCGGCGGCCACATCGCGACCTACCAGTCCAGCGCGAGCCTCTACGAGGTCGGCTTCAACCACTTCTTCCGCGGCAAGGATCACCCCGGCGGCGGCGACCAGATCTACATCCAGGGGCACGCCTCACCCGGCATCTACGCCCGCGCCTTCCTCGAGGGCCGGCTCAGCGAAGAGCAGATGTACCGGTTCCGGCAGGAGGTCCAGCACGGTCCGCACGCCGGGTTGTCGTCCTACCCCCACCCCCGGCTGATGCCGGACTTCTGGGAGTTCCCGACGGTCTCGATGGGCCTCACCGGGATCAACTCGATCTACCAGGCCCGGTTCAACCGCTACCTGCACAACCGCGGCCTGAAGGACACCAACCAGCAGAGTGTGTGGGCCTTCCTCGGCGACGGCGAGATGGCCGAGCCCGAGTCGCTCGGCGCCATCCGCATCGCCGCGCGCGAGGAGCTCGACAACCTGGTCTGGGTGGTCAACTGCAACCTGCAGCAGCTCGACGGTCCCGTCACCGGCAACGGCAAGATCATCCAGGAGCTGGAGTCCAACTTCCGCGGAGCCGGCTGGAACGTCATCAAGGTCATCTGGGGCCGTGAGTGGGACGACCTGCTCGCCCGCGACGTCGACGGCGTCCTGGTCAACCAGATGAACGCCACCCCCGACGGCGCGTTCCAGACCTTCTCGGTCGAGGACGGCGCCTACACGCGGGAGAAGTTCTTCGGCACCGACCCGCGGCTGCGCAAGATGGTCGAGCACATGTCCGACGAGCAGATCCGCAAGCTGCCGCGCGGCGGTCACGACTACCGCAAGGTGTACGCCGCCTTCGACGCGGCCACCAAGCACGTCGGCCAGCCGACGGTCATCCTCGCCCAGACCATCAAGGGCTGGACCATCGAGGCACTGGAGGGTCGTAACGCCACCCACCAGATGAAGAAGCTGACCATGGCGGACCTGAAGAAGTTCCGTGACCGGTTGTACCTGCCGATCTCCGACAAGGAGCTCGAGGAGACCTACGAGCGCACCGGCGTACCGCCGCTGTTCACCCCCGGCGCCAACGCCCCCGAGACGGAGTACATGCTCGAGCGGCGTCGCCAGCTCGGTGGTTCGATCCCGCGCCGGATCAACCGGGCCAAGCCGCTGACCCTGCCGGCCCCCGAGACCTACGCCGACCTCAAGCAGGGGTCGGGCAAGAACAAGATCGCCACCACGATGGCGCTGGTCCGCCAGCTCAAGGAGTGGATGCGCGACCCGAACATCGGCCCCCGCATCGTCCCGATCGCCCCGGACGAGTACCGCACCTTCGGGATGGACGCGATGTTCCCCTCGGCCAAGGTCTACAACCCGCACGGGCAGACCTACGAGCCGGTCGACCGCAAACTGCTGCTGTCCTACCGGGAGTCGGAGAAGGGCCAGATGCTGCACGAAGGCATCTCGGAGGCGGGCGCGCTGGCCTCGGCCACGGCCGCGGGCTCGGCGTACACGACGCACGGCGAGCACATGATCCCGTTCTACATCTTCTACTCGATGTTCGGATTCCAGCGGACCGGCGACTCGATCTGGGCGATGGCCGACCAGATGGCGCGCGGCTTCCTGATCGGCGCCACCGCCGGCCGCACCACGCTGACCGGCGAAGGCCTGCAGCACGCCGACGGTCACTCGCCGCTGCTCGCCGCCAGCAACCCCGCGGTCGTGCACTACGACCCCGGGTACGCCTACGAGATCGCGCACATCGTCGAGGATGGTCTCCGCCGGATGTACGGCGAGGGCGGCCCCGACGGCCACGGTGAGGACCTCATCTACTACCTGACCGTCTACAACGAGCCGGTCGCTCAGCCAGCCGAGCCGGAGGACGTCGACGTCGAGGGCATCCTCAAGGGGATCCACCAGGTCGCCCGAGCCGGTGGAGAGGGCCCGCGGGTCCGGCTGCTCGCCTCCGGTGTCGCCCTCCCCTGGATCGAGGACGCCGCCCGGATGCTCCGCGAGGAGTGGGGGGTCCAGGCCGACCTGTGGTCGGTCACCTCGTGGAACGAGCTGGCCCGCGACGGCTACGCCAGCGAGGAGTGGAGCCTGCTCCACCCGGGCGAGAGCGCCCGCACGCCGTACGTCACCACCAAGCTGGGCGATTCCCACGGCCCGGTGGTGGCGGTGTCGGACTACATGCGAGCCGTCCCGCTCCAGATCGCCAAGTGGGTGCCCGGCGACTACCGCGTCCTGGGCGCCGAAGGTTTCGGTTTCGCCGACACCCGCCCGGCCGCGCGGCGCTTCTTCCACATCGACGCGGAGTCGGTCGTCGTGCAGGCCCTGCAGGCTCTGGCCGACGCCGGCGAGATCGACCGGTCGCAGGTGGAGAAGGCGTTCGCGCAGTACCGCATCGACGACCCCACGGCCACCGCCGGCGTGGCTCAGGAGGGCGGCGACGCCTGAGCCTCGCCGAGCCTGTCGAGGTCGCCGCCTCGACGGGCTCGGCGGCCTGGCCCGTCAGGCGGTCGAGGCTCTGGGCACGGCGGTGATCGGGGGCACGTGTCCGCCCGAGCGCAGCAGTCGCCGCCATCGAGCGCGGGAGTACGACGCCGGCTCGGTGGCCGCCATCCACTCCTGCATCAGCTGGACGAACGCCGCGGGGTGGTCCTTGTGCGGGAAGTGGCCGGCGTCGTCCATCACGGTCACCCGGGCGTGCGGGGCCAGTCGGGCCGCCACCCCGGCATGACTCGCAGGAACCACGTGGTCCTGGGCTCCCCACACGACGTAGACAGGCATCTCCTCGGTGAGGTAGGCCCGGTCGCGCATCGAGATGATCTGGCCGCGCCAGTCGATCACGGCCCGCACCAGGTGAACGATCGCGCGGCGCGCCCGTGGGTCCCGCCACGACTCCACGATGGCTGCGATCTCGGCGATGTCGCGGGTCTGGGCGCCGGGCAGATGCGCCAGCGCCCGCAGGGCAGCGACGTTGACCTGCCGGACCCCGGGCAGGGTGAGACCTGCGAGCACGTGCTGCCAGCCGGGCAACGAGATCGCCCGGATGAACGCCGTCACCTCCCGCCCGAGACCGCCGGGGTCGACCAGCATCAGCCGCTCGGTGCGCTCGGGGAACTGGTAGGCGAACTGCATCGCCACCCCGCCGCCGAAGCTGTGGCCCACCACGGTGACCTTGGAGACTCCGAGCAGGGTGATCAGGTCGCGCATCCCGTTGGCATACCCGGCCACGGTGTAGTCGGCTCGCGGCTTGTCGGAGAGGCCGTGCCCGAGCAGGTCGGGTGCGATCACCGTGTAGGTCTCGGCGAGCTGTCCGATGACCGGATCCCAGGTGGTGTGGTCGCAGGCGAGCCCGTGCAGCAACAGCAGGACCGGCGCAGTGCCGAGCCGTGGCCCGGCGAGCACGTAGGCGCGACGATGACCGTGGATGGTGACGAACTCGAGATCCGACATGTCGCCTCCTGGCACGGGGAGTCACTCATTCAACCATCCTCACGCCCATCGTCGGCAGCACTGGCAGGATGGACAAGTGCCCGATCTCCCGTCCACCGCCTCCCGGACCGGCCCGTCGGCGACCCGGGATGCGACCGCTCGCACCCTGACTCGGGCGAGCGGACAGCTCTCGACCTCGGCGATGGCCCGGATGGAGACCGATTTCCGCTGGTTCCGGGACCTGTCCGCCGACGACCGGTCCTGGGTCGGCCTGATCGTGCAGGCCGGCGTGCGCGGCTTCGTGGAGTGGTACGCCGCCGGTCCGGACGCACGGGTGGGCACCGAGGTGGCCGGCGCGGTCTACGGCACCGCACCCCGAGCGCTAGCCCGGGTGATCACGCTGCGCAAGACCGTCGACCTGATCCGCCTCTCCATCGACGTGGTGGAGGCCAACATCGATGCCCTGCTCGCTCCCGAGGCCGCCGCGGAGGTCCACGAGTCGATCTCCCGCTACGCCCGTGAGGTCGCCTTCGCGACCGCGGAGGTCTACGCCCGGGCCGCGGAGGAGCGTGGTGCCTGGGACGCCCGGCTGGAGGCGCTGGTGGTCGACGCCGTGCTACGCGGGGAGACCGACGACGCGCTCCTGTCCCGAGCCAGCGCGCTCGGCTGGTCCTCGCGCGAGCTAGCGGTCGTGCTCGGTCACCTCCCCGAGCACGCCAACGAGACGCATCTGTTCGACGAGGTACGACGCACCATCCGCGGCCACAGCCGCGCACACGAGGCGTTGTGCGCCGTCCAGGGCGAGCAACTGGTCGTCCTGCTCGGTGGTGTCTCCGACCCGCGGGTGGACGTCGAGCCGCTGGTCCCCCTCTTCGGACCCGGACCGGTGGTGGTCGGTCCGGTGGTCCCCGACCTCACCGGGGCGCACGCCTCGGCGAGGGCGGCGCTGGCCGCCCACCGGGCCGCCAGCGGCTGGCCGGAGGCCCCGCGACCTGTACTGAGCCTGGACCTGCTGCCCGAGCGGGCCCTGGCCGGCGATGCGGTCGCGCGGGCGCACCTGGTGGAGGACCTGTACCGACCGCTGGCGGGAGGGCGCAGGCCGCTGGTGGAGACGCTGGCGACGTACTTCGAGTGCGGTGGTTCGCTGGAGGCCACCGCGCGTCGCCTCTTCGTCCACCCCAACACGGTGCGCTACCGCCTGCGACAGATCACCGAGACGACGGGGCTGGCGCCCACCGATCCGAGGGAGGCCTTCACCCTCCGTATCGCTTTGGTGCTCGGCAGACAACATGAGGTGACGACCGACACGTGGGAGCCCACGACATTGTAGGTCTCCTACAAACTTCGTCGGCCCAGTTCGTGCTGGACGACCACCCTCACCGACCCCTCGATCCGGCACGCTGTCAGCGTGCTCGCCATCGTCGCTCCCGGGCAGGGAGCCCAGACCCCCGGATTCCTGACCCCCTGGCTCGAGGACCCCGACTTCGAGGCCCGCTTCAGCTGGCTCTCCGCCGTCGCCGGTCTCGATCTGGTCCACTACGGCACCGAAGCGGACGCCGACACCATCCGTGACACCCAGATCGCGCAGCCGCTGCTGGTCGCGACCGGACTGGTGGCCGCACTGCAGCTGTTCCCGCGCCCCGCGGAGGCCTTCGACCAGGTCGGGGTGGTCGCCGGTCACAGCGTCGGCGAACTCACCGCCGCCGCCGGCGCCCGGGCGATCACCGCCGAGCAGGCGATGGTCCTCGTACGCGAGCGGGGCAAGGCGATGGCCGAGGCCGCAGCCGTCCAGCCCACCGGGATGAGCGCCGTCCTCGGTGGCGACCGCGAGCAGGTGCTCGCCGCGATCCAGCGGCACGGACTCACCCCTGCCAACGACAACGGCCCCGGCCAGATCGTGGCCGCCGGCACCATCGCCCAGCTCGAGGCGCTGGCCGCGGACGCGCCGGAGAAGGCCCGGGTGCGTCCGTTGAGCGTCGCCGGCGCCTTCCACACCGAGCACATGGCTCCGGCGGTGGGACACCTCACGTCGCTGGCCCGCAGCGTGACGGTGAAGGCTCCTCGTACCCGCGTGCTCTCCAACGCGGACGGCGACGTGGTCGCCTCCGGCGCCGACGTACTCACCCGGATCGTGAGCCAGATCGCCAACCCCGTGCGGTGGGACCTGTGCATGGACACCATGCGCGAACTCGGCGTGACTGGCATGCTGGAACTGCCGCCGGCCGGCACCCTCACCGGCATCGCCAAGCGGGCGCTCAAGGGGGTCGAGACCTTCGCCCTCAAGGGCCCCGAGGACATCGCGGCCGCGCAGGAGTTCTGTGCGAAGCACGCCGACCCCGAAGGAGCCCGCTGATGGCCGTTCTCAACACCCCGGCCGGGTCCGCCCACGCTCGCATCCTGGGGGTCGGCTCCTACCGTCCCTCCCGGGTCATCCCGAACAGTGACCTGGTCGAGGCCATCGAGTCCTCCGACGAGTGGATCCGCACCCGCTCCGGCATCACCGAGCGACGTTGGGCCAACGACGAGGAGACCGTCGCGATGATGTCGGTCGCCGCGGCCCGTACGGCGATCGAGCGCGCCGGTCTCGTGCCGAGCGACATCGACGGCGTCCTGGTGGCCACCGTGAGCCACATGAAGCAGACTCCCGCGATCGCCACCCAGATCGCCGATGAGCTGGGCACGGACAAGCCCGCCGCCTTCGACATCTCCGCCGCCTGCGCCGGATTCTGCTACGGGATCGGCCTGGCCTCCGACATGGTGCGCGGCGGCAGCGCGCGGCACGTGCTCGTGATCGGCGTCGAGCGACTCTCCGACATCACCGACATCAACGACCGCGGCTCGGCGTTCATCTTCGCCGACGGCGCCGGCGCCGTGGTCGTGGGCCCGAGCGAGACCCCCGGCATCGGCCCGGTGGCCTGGGGGTCCTCGGGCGACCAGGCCGACCTGATCACCATGACCGACGACTGGCTCTCCTGGGCCGACTCGGACATCGAGCTCACCCCGCGCCTGACCATGCAGGGCAACAAGGTGTTCCGCTGGGCCGGATTCGCGATGGCCGAGGTCGCCCACGAGGCGCTCGAGCTCGCCGGCATCAAGCCGGAGGATCTCGACATCTTCGTGCCGCACCAGGCCAACATGCGCATCACCGACGCGCTCGCCAAGTCGATGAAGCTCCCCGAGCACGTGAAGATCGCCCGCGACATCGCCACCATGGGCAACACCTCGGCAGCCTCCGTACCGTTGGCCCTGGACCGGATGCTCGACGAGGGGCAGGCGAAGTCGGGAGACCTCGCCCTGTTCATCGCCTTCGGGGCGGGCCTGGTGTACGCCGCCCAGGTGGTCGTCGTACCCTGATCGGCCGCGAGGCCAACGAGGCAGCCGCCTCATCCCCGCAGCACCCACCCCGCATCACCACATCGAGAGGAACACCATGCCCAGCACCGAAGAGATCCGCTCCGACCTCGCCGAGATCGTCAACGAGGTGGCCGGCGTCGAGGTCGACGACGTCCAGCTGGACAAGTCCTTCGTCGACGACCTGGACGTCGACTCGCTCTCCATGGTCGAGGTCGTCGTCGCCGCGGAGGAGAAGTTCGGCGTGACCATCCCCGACGACGAGGTCAAGAACCTCAAGACCGTCGGCGACGCCGTCAGCTTCATCGAGAAGGCCCAGGGCTGATCCAGCCCGGCGCCAGCCACTGAGTCCGTCCGGGACCGCCGTCCCACACCATCCTCAAGGGAGCACCATGAGCCGCACACGAGTCGTCATCACCGGGCTGGGGACCACCAACCCGGTCGGCGGGGACGTCGCGTCCACCTGGGAAGCGCTGGTCTCCGGACGCTCCGGCGTCCGGGCCCTCACCGACGAGTGGGCTGCCGATCTGCCGGTGCAGATCGGCGGCCGGATCGCCGTCGAGCCCACCGAGGTGCTGGAGCGTGTCAAGGCCCGCCGGCTCGACCGGTCGGCGCAGTTCGCGCTGGTCGCGGCCATGGAGGCCTGGCGCCAGGCCGGGCTCGAGGGTGCGGTGCAGGACGGCGGTCTCGACGGCGACCGCGTGGGTGTCGCGGTCGCCTCCGGCATCGGCGGCGTGACCACCCTGCTGGACAACTACGACGTGCTCAAGGCCAAGGGTCCGCGCCGGGTCTCGCCGCTCGCCGTACCGATGCTGATGCCGAACGCCCCGGCGGCCAACATCAGCCTGTACGTCGGCGCCCGCGCCGCCGCGCAGACGCCTGTGTCGGCCTGCGCGTCCGGCAACGAGGGCATCGCCCTGGCCGTCGACCAGATCCGGCTCGGCCGGGCCGACGTCGTCCTGGCCGGCGGCACCGAGGCCGCGATCCACCCGCTGCCGATGGCGGCCTTCGCGAACATGATGGCGCTGTCGAAGAAGCAGGGCGACCCGACCGCGGTCTCCCGTCCCTGGGACACCGGTCGCGACGGCTTCGTGCTCGGCGAGGGCGCCGGCATCCTGGTGCTCGAGCGCCTCGAGCACGCCCAGGCCCGCGGCGCCACCATCTACGGTGAGGTGCTCGGCGCAGGCGTCACCGCCGACTCCCACGACATCGCCCAGCCCGACCCCGAGGGCCGCGGCGGCACTCGCGCGATCAGGGCAGCGCTCCGCGAGGCCGAGATCGACCCCTCCGCGATCGTGCACGTCAACGCGCACGCCACCTCCACCCCGCAGGGCGACATCGCCGAGGGCCTGATGCTGCACGCCACGCTGGGGGCCCACGTCTCCGACGTCGTCGTCACCAGCACCAAGTCGATGACCGGGCACCTGCTCGGCGGCGCCGGCGCCCTGGAGTCGGTGGCCACCGTGATGGCCCTGCGCGACCGGGTCTCTCCGCCGACCATCAACCTGGACGACAAGGACCCCGCTGTCGACCTCGACATCGCCACCGAGGCCCGCAAGCTGCCCGACGGCCAGGTCGCCGCGCTCAACAACTCCTTCGGTTTCGGCGGCGCCAACGTCGCGGTCGCCTTCGGCAGCTTCTGATCCCTACCCGGATCGGTAGCGCTGCATCGCCCTGTCGGACCCGTGCGTCGTGCACGGGTCCGACAGTGGCGTATCCAGGCAGCCACGACTCGGGCTGCCGGACGCTGGGTCGGCGCGGGGTCGGCGCAGTGGCAGGTCTCGTCGGTGATCCACGGGGATGTCCCGCGCCCACAACTGGGACGACCATCACCCAGTCACGCTCCGAGCCGCCCGCGACCCGCATGGCCCGGGCTCTGCGATTCCAGGCACTCACCGGCTCTCACCTAGGGTCAGTGCGAGGAGGAACCGAGTGATCGCAGGTAGATACCGGCTGATCCGAGAGATCGGCCGCGGCGGGATGGGTGCCGTCTGGCTGGGCACCGACGAGGTGCTGGGCCGCAGCGTCGCGCTCAAGCAGTTGACCCCCGTCGAGGCCGGCGGCGCCACCGCGTCGCGGGCTCAGCGCGAGGCGAAGCTCGCCGCCCGGCTCAACCACCGCAACATCGTCGCCGTCTTCGACCTCGCGGAGGACGACGGGCTCCCCTGGCTCGTCATGGAGTACATCGAGGGACCCACCCTCAGTGGTCTGGTGGCCGAGCGTGGTCCGCTGTCCCCCGACGAGACGGCCAGGATCCTGGCAGGTGTCACCGACGGTCTCCGCGCCGCCCACGAGGCGGGTGTCATCCATCGCGACGTCAAGCCCTCCAACATCCTGGTCGCGCCGGACGGGCGGGTGAAGCTCACCGACTTCGGTATCGCGCGCGGGGTCGGCAACGACATGACGCTGACCCAGACCGGTCTGGTCACCGGGTCGCCGGCGTACCTCTCCCCCGAGGTGGCCGCTGGCGGATCCGCCACCCCCGCCAGCGACGTCTGGTCCCTCGGGGCCACCCTCTACTTCGCAGTCACCGGGCGGGCGCCGTACGACGCCTCCGACAACGTCCTCGGCGCGCTCTACAAGATCGTTCACGAGGAGCCGCCGCGCACCCCGCTGGCCGGCTGGCTGGCTCCGGTGCTCGACGGGACGCTGGTCCGCGAGCCCCAGCAGCGTTGGGAGCTCCCCCGCATCCACGACGCCCTGACGCTGCGCCGAATGCCGTCCGGGCCCGAGGCCACCCAGGTCATGACCGCCCCGGCCAGGCCGGTCCCAGCCGCCGTACCCCCGCCTGCTCCGGCCCCTGTACCGACGCCGACGCCGACGCCGACGACCGCGGTGAAGCCCGCCCCGGTTGCCTCGCCGGCACCCGCCCGACGCAGCGGACGCTGGTTGTTCCCCGTCCTCCTCCTGGCTTTGGTCGTGGTCGCCTCGGCCGGTGCGCTGCTCCTCGGTCTGGACAACGACGACCGGTCGGCGAACCCGACGACGGCCGCCTCATCCGCCCCTGCTTCGCCCTCGCCCAGTGGATCCAGTCAATCGCCCACTGAATCACCCAGTGAGTCGGCCACGGACGGACCCACCGCCGAGGGCGTCACCAGCTTCGTGGACACCTATCTCCGCACGGCCGCGAGTGAACCGCCGGCCGGCTTCGCCATGCTCACGCCGGAGTACCAGGACGCCAGCGGCGGCCTGTCGGGGTACGAGAGCTTCTGGGGCGGCGTCGCGGAGATCGAGGACATCGCCTGGATCGAGCCGCAGCTCGGCGACGGATCCGGCAACGGCCTCGGCGTCGACTACAAGTACACGTATCGCATGGACAGCGGCGAGCGCCACACCGAGCAGGTACACCTCGACCTCACCTACTCCGACGGCACCTACCTGATCGCCGGAGCCGGCTGATCGACCCCGGCCCGCCGCCCGGTTGCCGGTAGCCGCGCGCTCGAACCATGACCCATCCCCCGACGTCCGCGCCCGACCGCGGGCGGATACCCTGACCCGGCCAGGGGCGGTAGCTCAGTCGGTCAGAGCAGAGGACTCATAATCCTTGGGTCGTGGGTTCAAGCCCCACCCGCCCTACCGAGAGTTCGTGCAGGTCAGACGGCATCGGCGCCTCCCAGATCGAGTGGGAGGACGTCGCCGTCCCCTGCCTCAGTCCGCAAATGGTCCGCACGGGCCCTCGAAGCGGCCCTGTCCAAGCGGTCCGCCACCGAGTCGGGGTCATCCCCGAAGAGGCCGGCGTAGACGTCGAGCGTCATCGCTGCCGAGGCGTGCCCGAGCATCCGCGCGTCTGGCAGCGTCTTCACGTCCTATGCTCACCGCGTGGCTCTCTGACTGATGTGGCGTTCATGATGGCTTTGCCGTTGGCCCCGGTTGTCTACGGTCTGGCGCTCTGGTCGGTTCTGGCTGCCCCGTCTGGAACCGTGAAGTCGGTATCCGTGTGGCTGGCGGGAGGCTTTTCGGTCATCCTCGCGATCGCGGTCGGCTCGACTTGGTGGTGGTGGGGAGTCGGATTCGATGAGGCCGAACTGCTCGGGATGGCCACAGCCAAGACCGACCGCGCGATGATGCTGAGCTTCTACGTCGCCACCACCGCCTATGTCGCGGTTGTCGTCGTCGGCACGGCGGCCTGCATGGGTCGGGTTCGTTCGCTCCTGCGCACGTGATGAATTGAGGATCGGGCGGACGCTGATCCTGATCCCGGCGCACGCATCTGCCGCGGTGGGCGGGGAGAGCCACTCACGGATGGTGGAGTCGTGGGCCCGTCCGCTTCTCGGCCGGGGTCGTGAGTCCGTCCTGGCCGGCGTCATCCTCCCAGACCGCCTCGGCATGACGAGCGGGAGAACTGGCCTCGTATGTCATGCTCGCTGCAGTCACCGTGGTCTGGATCCAGGCGGGGTCGCCCAAGCAGCCTCGCGGAACGCTCATCCTCACGGTGTTCGCGGGGTAGTCGTACTCGGTGCTAGCGGCGGGGCACTTCGACCCGTGCGGACCATAGAGGTCGACCTGGACTTCTCCGTTGTAAGTGAGAGCGCTGAACTGCCATGCACGCGAGCCGGTCTTGTCCGTTCGGATGTCGGCGGTCAGATCCAAGTATCGGTTGGGTCGCAGGCCCCTGAATCGCACCTCGAAGGCGACGGTGTCGGCTCGGTGTTCGACGATCGTGTGGACGATGTCGGTATGGGTGTCTTGAGGCGCAGCGACCGGTTGCCCGTCGCCGAGGTGAGGCCCTGCCACGATCACGTCGCCCGAAGGGTCGGACGCCGAGGTCCGGCTCACCGTCTCCGAATCCGCGCGGGCGGTGCAGCCACCGGTGGCCACGGCCAAGGTAAGCAGCAGCGCGCTCACTCGCCGACGGGTCACTCGGCCACCTCACTCCCGGGCGTGCACGATTCCGAGTCACCGATCGGTCGGAGCGGGCCTGACGTGCTGGCGCCATCCTAGGACGCCGCCGGGTCACCCCGAGACGGTTTTCGGCATCTCGATGAGGACACACTCATCTGCCGCTGGGCGGGCGTTCACGCCTTCCGGTAGACCGTGCCCCGGTGCTCGATCCGAAGCACGACGACCTCACGCTGCTCCTCATCGATTCGGTACAGGACCCGGTAGGTGCCACGTCGCGCGGAGTGGATCCCCGAGAGGTCTCCTCTTAGCGGCTTGCCCACACGACGAGGGTCCTCCACAAGCGCCCCCGTGAGGAACTCGATGACCGCGGTCGCAACGCTCTCAGGCAACGCCGTCTGGATCGCCCGCACCGCCGGTGGAGTGACGACGAGCTCGTAAGGCTCGGCAGCGGTCACGACCCCGGACGAAGGGCGCGGATGGCGTCGATGCTCCGGACCACATCGCCACGGCGATACGCGGCGTCGGCCTCGCGAATGTCCGCCAGCGCCTCGGGATCGCCGAGGACCGCCAATGTCTCCTCGAGCTCGGCCAGGTCTTCGGTACTCAGGAGCACCGCGGCGGGCCGGCCGTTGCGAGTGATCGTCACACGCTCGTGCTCGTGCTCGACCCGGTCGACGACCTCACTGAAGTGGTTTCGCACCTCGCGCAGCGACTCGACACTCATGACCACAATTGTGGCGCGCATGCTGCGCCGGGACAAGCCGTCAGTCCACCGGTCGGCTCAGGCGGACGGTGCGGAGCGGGTGTAGAGCGCGACGGAGACATGGAGGAGCCAGAGCCCACCGGCCTCGAGGGCGGAGCGCAGCTGCGGGCCGAGGTCGGCACGGCTCCGCACCCGTACGCCGGTGCCGCCGAACGCCTCGACCAGGGCGGCCCAGTCGGGCTGGACCAGCTCGACCCCGACCGGGGGGATGCCGCGGTCGAGTTCGTTCTGCCTGATCTCGCCGTACCCGCCGTTCTCGACGCAGACGACCACCAGATCCAGGCCCTGCTCGACGGCGGTGATCAGCTCCTGGACGGAGAACATCAAGGCACCGTCACCGAGCAGGCAGACCACCGGTCTCTCGGGTGAGGCCAGCTTCGCCCCGATCGCCGCGGGCAGTCCGTAGCCCAGGGTGGCGTAGGTGGGCATGTAGAGGAACGACCCCGGGCGCTCGACCCGGATGCTGCTGGAGGCGGCGAGGTAGGTCACCTGGGAGGAATCGCCCGCGACCACGGCGTCGGCGGGCAGCGCCGCTGCCACGTCCTCGCTCAGCGCCACCAGGACCGGGGCAAGTTCCGCGGATTCGGTCTCCAGCACCGTGCGGAGCCGGCTCACCCTGGCCGCGCCGTCGCGAGCAGCACGTACGCCGGCGAGCGAGCTGATCAGCTGCGGCACCGCCGTACGAGCGTCGGCGTGCACCCGCAGGTCGGCGGCCAGATTGAGGTCGAGCTGGCTCTCGCTGAGGTCGATGCGCACCACCGTCCCGCGTGTCCGGAGGGGTTCGAACCAGGTCTCGGCCTCGCCCATCTTCGACCCGATCACCAGCACCGCGTCGGCGTCCTCGACGAACCTCCGAGCGGACACGAGGCGCAGCTCCGCCCCCACCGCCAGCGGGTGGGACTCGGGTAGCACCCCCTTGCCGTTGATGCTGGTGAGGACCGGTGCATCCAGCAGTTCGGCCAGGGCACGCACCTGCCCGGCCGCGCGGACGGCGCCACCACCGGCCACGATCACCGGGGTCCGAGCGTCCCGCAGGGCCTCGGCGGCACCGGCGATGACATCGGCGGCAGCCGTCCGCAGGGGCGGTGCGGCCCGTGGTGTGCGCAGCTCGTCCTCAGCCTTCGAATCCGACTCCAACACGTCCAGCGGGATCTCGATGTGCACAGGCCGCGGCCTCGCCGCGGCGAAGAGAGCGACGGCGTCGTGTACGGCCTCCAGTGCCTCGGCACCCGAGGTCACCCGGCGCGACCACTCGACGACGGCGCCCGCGGCCCCCACCGGATCCTTGGTCTCGTGCAGCGCACCGCTCCCGAACACGCTCCCCCGCGGGGCACCCGGGGAGAGGATCAGCAGCGGACGCGACTCGGCGTAGGCCGTGCCGGCGGCGGAGAGCACGTTGAGCAGTCCCGGTCCGGAGGTGGTGATGACCACCCCGGGCAGACCGGTCTGCTGGGCCCACCCGTCGGCGGCGTACCCCGCCCCCTGCTCGTGCCGCGTCGTGACCGTCTTCAGGCCCAAGGGGGCCAGGTGGCGGTAGAACTCCAGGTTGTGCGTGCCCGGGATCCCGAACACGGTGTCGACACCGTAGGCCTGAACCAGGGCGAGGACGTCGCCTCCGACGTTGTTCACGCGCTCTCCTCGGCACTCGTTCGTGGGTCCGGCGGTGACCGGCGCGGAGCGGCCGGGTGGTCGAGGCACGCTCCGACGTGGTCTCCGACATGCTCGCACGCACCGCCGTCCGCGACTGCGGCCCCTCTTCGGCCCGGCCCTCGGTGGCCCACTTCCGCGTCGATCCCCGTCGGGCCTGTTCCCGAGGCGTCCACGCTGCCATGCTCGAGGAATGGCAGAACTGGAGCCGCTGCGCGAGGACTGGGAGCGGGCGCTGTGCATCGTCGCCCATCCCGACGACATGGAGTTCGGGGCCGCCGCCGCGGTGGCCAGGTGGACCGGGCAGGGCAAGCAGATCGGCTACTGCATGGTGACCAGCGGCGAGGCCGGGATCGACGGGATGCACCCCGAGCAGTGCCGGGCGGTGCGTGAGCAGGAGCAGATCGACTCGGCTCGTCTGGTCGGGGTGCACCAGGTCGAGTTCCTCAGGCAGCCCGACGGCATCCTCGAGTACGGCGTACCGATGCGCCGTTTGCTGGCCGAGGTGGTGCGCAGGCACCGGCCCGAGATCGTGATCACCGGCAATTTCCGGGACACCTTCGGCGGCACGGCACTCAATCAGGCCGACCACATCGCCGTGGGGCGGGCGGTGCTGGATGCCGTCCGCGACGCCGGCAACCGCTGGATCTTCCCCGAGCAACTCCAGGGACTGCTCGAGCCGTGGGGCGGCGTACGGCAGGTCTGGGCCGCCGGCTCACCCGAGTCGCGCCATGCGGTCGACATCGGCGACACCTTCGACGACGGGGTCGCCTCCCTGGAGGCCCACCGCGCCTACATCGAGGGGCTGGGCTGGGAGCACTTCGACGCCGGGGAGTTCCTCGAGGGTTTCGCCCGACAGACGGGTCAGCGCTTCGGCAGCGCCCTGGCGGCGCCCTTCGAGGTCTTCCCGCTCGGCTGGGGCTCGGAGGACTGAGCGACCGCGCTCGGGCGATTCGTCCTGCGCCGGCGTCCCGTCCGTTCGTCGCACGCCGGCGTTCCTTTCGGCGCTCTGAATGCGCCACTCGTCGCACGACAGTGATGTGGCATTGCTCACATCCCGCGATCACAGTTGAGTTCTTCCGAGTCAGGAGACGGTCACCCACGCGCATGCGCGAACCGGCCGCCAACCGCATCACCGAATCTCGGGAGAGAAGCATGAGTAGATCGCGCACCGTCCTCGTCGCCGCCTCCGCAGCACTGATCCTCGGGATACCGACCTCAGCGGCCGTATCGAGCACGGACCAGGCATCGCCCACGTGGCCCGGGCACACCTCCACGGTGACCACCTGGGCAGCAAGCGCGGACATGGCTGGCGGCACCCTGAGCAACGTCACGGTCCGCAACGTGGTGCACACCTCGATCGGCGGCGAGGGCCTCCGCCTGCGGTTGTCCAACGCGAAGGGCAACCAGCCGTTGACCCTGGACAGTGTCTACGTCGGCTCCAGTGCCGGAGGCGCCGCCGTACGCGCAGGGACGAACCGCCGCGTGACCTTCCAAGGTGCCAGCTCGGTCACCATCCCACCGGGTGCGATCGCGCTCAGCGACCCGCTCCGTGGTCGCATCACGGCGCAGCAGGATCTTGCCGTCAGCATCCACGTCGCTGGAGACAGCGGTGCACTGACCGCCCACAACCGGTCCATGCAGCACAGTTGGAAGTCCACCACTGGTGACTTCGCGGCCGACGAGAGTGCCACCCCCTTCGGGACCGAGAGTTCGGCGTGGTTCTGGCTCGACGCCATCCTGGTCGAGGCTCACCACAGCTCCGGGACGGTCGCCACCCTGGGTGACTCCATCACCGCTGGTGTCGGCACCACGATCAATGCCAACCGTCGCTGGCCCGACCGCCTCGCCGACAGGTTCGCCAAGCTTCCCGCACCCTTCCAGATGGGTGTCGCCAACGAAGGCATCTCCGGCAACCGCGTGCTCAGCGGAGTGTCCCGTCCCGGCGGCGCGGGCGACGCCGCCCTGACCAGACTGACCCGCGACATTCTCACCAAGCCCGGTGTCGAGACCGTCCTTCTCGCAGAGGGCGTCAACGACATCGGTGCAGGATCCTCGGCTGCCGACATCATCGCGGGGTACCGCCAACTCATCGCCCAGGCACATGCCCAGGACGTGTGCATCGTTGCCGCGACGATCATGCCCTTCGGGGGATCGGTGTTCATCGACCCGGAGGGTGAGACCGTCCGCACGGAGGTCAACGACTTCATCCGGCACGGCCGAGAGTTCGACGACGTGGTCGACTTCGACGTCGCCACCCGGGACCCCGACGACCCGACCCAGCTACGACCGGCATTCCACAACGGCGACGGCCTCCACCCCAACGATGCCGGCAACGCTGCGATGGCAGGGGCCATCGATCTCCGCGATCTGCGCTGTCGCTAGCTACGCCTTGGTCGTGGACCGCATCATGGGTAGCACGCCTCCCGGTGACCCGCATCAGATGTCGTCGTTGACACCGGTCGGCGAAGGGCGCCCTCCGCGCGGAGGCGGGCCGGTCAGCCGGCCAGCTTCACCGCGGAGGCACGCTCCTCCCAGAAGGTCGCCCCCTTGACGCCGATCGCGGCCGGGTCGAACTGGGGGTCGAGGCCGGAGCGCCGCTGGGACTCGTAGTCGGTCAGCGCCCGGAGCGCCGGGCCGGAGATGATCAGGATGGCGATGATGTTGAGCCAGGCCATCAGGCCGACACCCATGTCGCCCAGCGTCCAGGCGGTCTCGGCGGTGGTGACCGCGCCGTAGGCGGTGGCGGCCAGGAAGACGGCCTGGAGGACTCGGATCGAGCCGCGCACGACACCCTGGTTGCGCACCGAACGCAGCAGGTAGGTGATGTTGGTCTCCGCCATGTAGTAATACGCCACGATCGTGGTGAAGGCGAAGAAGGCCAGGGACACGGCGATGAACGACGCCCCCGCGCCGGACCAGACGGTGTCGAAGGCGGTCTGGGCGAAGGCCGGTCCGGCCTCCACGGCGGCCCCGCCCTGGTCCAGTCCGTCGTAGAGGATCTCGCCGTCGGTCGACTCGCCGCTCCAGACGGTGTACATCCCGGTGGAGAGGATGAGGAACGCGGTGGCGGTGCACACGAAGAGCGTGTCGATGTAGACCGCGAAGGCCTGCACCAGGCCCTGCTTGGCAGGGTGCGAGACCTCCGCCGCCGCAGCGGCGTGCGGTCCGGTGCCCTGGCCCGCCTCGTTGGAGTAGATGCCGCGCTTGACGCCCCACATGATCGCGCTGCCGATGGCCGCGCCCACGCCGGCCTCGAGACCGAACGCGCTGGAGACGATCAGCGAGATGACGTCGGGCACCTCGCCGATGTTGGCGACCACCACGACCAGCGCGACCAGGATGTAGGCCGCCGCCATGAACGGCACCACGATCCCCGCGAAGGTGCCGATCCGCTTCACGCCGCCGACCACGATGAACGCCAGCGCGATCACGACACCGATCGCCACCGCCCAGGGGGTGAAGCCCCATGCGCTCTCCATCGAGGCGGAGATGCTGTTGGACTGGATGCCCGGCATCAGCAGGCCCGTGGCCAGCACGGTCACGGCGGCGAAGGCGACGGCGTACCACTTCTGCCGCATGCACTTCTCG
The DNA here is from genome assembly GCF_000422825.1 of Nocardioides insulae DSM 17944. Taxonomy (GTDB): domain Bacteria; phylum Actinomycetota; class Actinomycetes; order Propionibacteriales; family Nocardioidaceae; genus Nocardioides; species Nocardioides insulae. The sequence continues at coordinate 453,214 of NZ_KE383929.1, forward strand.
ATGTAGTAGGCGGGACCGCCCCGGTACTCCCCGTTCCCGTCCTTCTCCTTGAAGATCTGGCCGAGCGTGCACTCGACGTACGACGTGGAGGCGCCCAGGAAGGCCACCACCCACATCCAGAAGACGGCCCCGGGTCCGCCGAAGGCGATCGCGGTCGCGACGCCGGCGATGTTGCCGGTGCCGACCCGGCCGGCCAGGGACATCGCCAGGGCCTGGAAGGAGGAGACCCCGGAGTCGGACCCGTGGCCGCTGAACATGAGTCGGACCATGTGCGGGACCGCCCGGATCTGGACCAGGCGGGTGCGGACGGTGAAATACAGGCCGGCGGCCAGACACAGGAAGACGAGCGCGGGACTCCAGACCCAGCCGCTGACGGTCGTGATCGCATCGTTCATGAGGTGTTGGCTCTCCGAGATCGGGGACGACGGAACGCCGATACGCTAGACCGCCTGCTGTCTCCGACGTGTTTCGGCATGACCCAGATCACGGAGCCCGCCCTGAAATCTCACTCTGCGGACGAGTTGTCCAGCGAGCGGACGGATGCACGACCATCGACGCTCGTGACTGCTGCTTCTTCCCACCCGACGAGCGCCGAGGACCGCAGCGCCCGGATCGCGGTGACCCTCTTCCCGATCCTGATCCTGGCCGGCGCCGGGATCGCGTTCCTCGCCCCGGACACGTTCAGTCCGCTCGGCGAGGTGATCAACCCACTGCTCGGGATCATCATGTTCGGGATGGGGCTGACCCTGACCCTGCCGGACTTCAAGGTGGTCCTCACCCGGCCGCTGCCGGTCCTGCTGGGCGTCATCGCCCAGTTCACGATCATGCCGCTGGTCGGCTTCGCCGTGGCCTGGGCCCTGCAACTCCCGAACGATCTCGCCGCTGGGGTGATCCTGGTCGGGTGCGCACCGGGCGGCACCTCCTCCAACGTGGTCACCTACCTGGCCAAGGGCGACACCGCGCTCTCGGTCACGATGACCTCGGTGTCCACCCTGCTGGCCCCCGTCCTGACCCCGCTGCTGACCCTGTGGCTGGCCGGGGAGTACATGCCCGTCGACGGCTGGGGCATGGCCAAGTCCATCCTCCAGATCGTGCTGATCCCGGTCGCACTCGGTCTCGTCGTCCGCCTGCTGCTGCCGCGCGTGGTGACCCGCGCACTGCCCGCACTCCCCTGGGTCTCGGTCATCGCGATCACCCTGGTCGTCGTGGCGGTCGTCTCCGGCAGTGCCGACACCATCGCGGACGCCGGTCTCCTCGTCCTCGCCGCGGTCGTGCTACACAACGTGATCGGCTACCTGCTCGGCTACGCGTTCGGGGCGGCGGCCAAGCAGCCGGAGCGGGTACGCCGCACCATGTCGGTCGAGGTCGGGATGCAGAACTCGGGCCTTGCCGCCGGTCTGGCCGCGCAGTACTTCAGCCCGCTCGCCGCGCTGCCGGGCGCGGTGTTCTCGGTCTGGCACAACATCTCCGGGGCCATCCTGGCCGCGTACCTGCGCCGCCGTCCGGTGGAGGACGAGCAGCCCCGCGAGAAGGTCACCACCGGCTGAGTCGAGGGTCGGCGGTGCCCTCTCGGCGCCGCCCCCTGCCCGCCAGGCGAGGTCTCAGCGGGGCGCGGGACGGTAGTCGTCGATCGCCCGCAGCGTGGCGGGATGCTCGAAGAGCTCGGCGAACACGTCGACGCTGGTGTCGATGCCGTGCTGGAGGCCGTGGTTGAGCCAGGTCTCGAAGAGTCCCTTCTGAGCGGCCGTCACCTCCGCGGTGTGCGCACCCAGCCGGGTGGCCAGGTCGACCGCGGTCTCGCGGAGTTCGGCGGGAGCCACGACCCGGTTGGCGAGCCCGGTGTGGGAGAAGTCGGCCAGCGGGTAGAGGTCGCCGGTCAGGATGATCTCCTTCGCCTTGGACAGGCCGACGTAGTGGTGCAGCAGGGCGGCGTCCACCACGGACGGGATGCCGAGGCGGATCTCCGGGAGGCCGAAGCGCACCTCGGGATGGGCGACCCGGAGGTCGCAGGCGAGGGCCAGTTCGAATCCCGCCCCGATGCAGAAGCCGTTGAGCAGGGCGATCGTCGGCAGCGGCGAGAGGCGAACCGCGCCGACGCACTCACGCACCCGCGTGATGCTCTCGCGGGCGGCGGCCGGGGTGGCCCCGGCGAAGGTGTCGGTGTGCATCCCTGCCGAGAACGCCCGATCCCCGGAGCCGGTGAGCACGATCGCCCGGACCTCCGGCCCGGCCGACCGCACCGCCGAGGTGATGTGGTCGAGATCCTCGACCCGCAGGGCGTTGCGGATCTCGGGCCGGTCGAGGGTGATCCAGCGGATGTCGGCCTCGTCCTCGATCAATGGCAGACCCATGCGGGCGCTCCTTCCCTCGCCGGCCGCTGAGCCGGACTCAGCCGATCCTACGAAGGTCGGGCAGGTCCTCGGCGATCCGGTCGAGCAGGCGGACATCACCGCGGTAGGGGTCGCTCGACCTCGGCCAGGCCAGGGTGACGTCGCTGAAACCGAGCGCCGCGGCCCGGCCCAGGTGATCGCGCAGGTGCTCGATCGACGTGGTGGTCTCGATGCGGGACTCCATGTTGAGCAGGCGCACGAACCCCGCGCCCGGCCCGGGGCCGGCGGCCAGGACGTCGTCCATCCGGCCCGCCAGCCGGCCGGTCTCGGCCCACCACTCGTCGTCCCCGACTCCCGAGGCACCGGGCATGCCCACCGTGACCCACCCGTCGCCGGCGCGACGGAACGACTCCGCCGCGAACCGCATGCCGCGTGGGCCGTTCGCGGCGATCAGGATCGGGGGTCGCGGGGACTGCGCCGGGCCGGGGATCATCCGGGCCCGAGTGACCTGGTACCACCGCCCGGACCAGTCGGTCACCCGCTGGGAGAACAGCCGGTCCAGCACTGCGGTGAACTCCTCGAAGCGATCGTGCCGGTCCCGGGGCCCCAGGTCGGGTTGACCCAGGACGGACGCGTCGTACCCGGGTGCGCCGGCGCCGACGGCCAGGTCGAGCCGGCCGCCGGAGATCACATCGAGGGTCATCAGGTCCTTGGCCAGCGGGACCGGGTGCCGGTAGTTGGGTGTGGTCACCAGGGTGCCGAGGCGGATCCGCTCTGTGGACAGCGCCGCCGCCACCAGCGTCGGGATGGTGGCATGCCACGGACCATCGGCCAGGGTGCGCCAGGCCAAGTGGTCGTAGGTCCAGGCGTGATCGAAGCCGTACTCCTCCGCCCGCGTCCAGCGCTCCCGGTCGACCACCCAGTCGAACTCCGGCAGCAGCACGATCCCGATCCTCATCCGTCACCTCCACGCAGGCCCCCGGCCGCACCGACCGCCCGTCCAGGCTAGGGCGTGCCTCCCCTTCCGGCAGCCGCCGACCGCTCATCCGTCGGCGGCGTACCTCGGGAGGGGTCCGTTCGTCCTGTCTAGACTGAGCGGAGTGAGCGCCCCCTCGAACCTCGGCCCCGAGCCCCGCTCGCGGGGAGGCCGTCCGAAGCAGGGGGACCCGGTGATCGACCGGGCGCTGCGACTGCTGGAGTGCTTCGACACCGACCGCCCCCGACTCACCCTGGGTGAGCTCAGCAAGCGGAGCGGCATCCCGCTCAGTTCCACCCATCGGCTCGCGGACCGGTTGGCCGCGTGGGGCGCCCTCGAGCGGGACGACGAAGGGCGCTTCACGGTCGGCCTCCGGCTCTACGAGGTCGCCTCGCTGGCACCCCGGGCGCACGGGCTCCGCGAACGGGCCCTCCCCTACATGGGCGACCTGGCCGAGGTGACCCGGCAGCACGTCCTGCTCGGTGTCCTGGACGGCGAGGAGGCGCTGCTCGTCGAGCGGCTCTCCGGGCACCGGGCGATCCCGGTGCTCTACCGGGTGGGTGGCCGGCTGCCGCTGCACTCGACCGGTGCCGGGCTGGTGCTGTTGGCCTTCGCCGACCGCGACTTCCGCGAGGCCTACCTCGCCCGACCGCACACCCACGAGCCCGAGCACACCCCGGTGTCAGCGCAGGACCTGCGCCGCCGGGTCGCCGACATCCGGCGCGAGCGCGTCGCCGTCCTCCACCGCCGGGTGCCCGAACCCCTGGTCACCATCGCGGCCCCCGTCTTCGGCGCGGACGAGGAGGTGGTGGCCGCGCTGTCGGTCATCGTGCCCGAGGAGTACGCCGAGGCGCACCGTCTGGTCGCCCCGGTGCACATGGCCACCCGCGCGATCTCCCGCACCCTCGGCGCGCGCCGGTCGATCGGGCTGACGTGACCGCGGCGGACCCCCTTCGACCCCCGAGCCGACGCGGTGGCCGGCCTGGTGGCCGGTGCCAGCGCCCGGGCGCGAGCCCGGGCGCATCCGGGGTCACCCGACGGGCTGCGTGAGCGCTCCACTCCCCCGGCGTACCGAGACTTCCCGACCCGTGGCGCGGAGCAGGGCGTCGAGGAGTCCACCGGCGTTCTCGCCGCGCCAGGCGACGTGCTGGTCGGGCCGCACGAGCACGAGACCCGCCTCCCATGCCTCGCCCGCGCCGATCCCGTCGGCTCCGCCGACCCGGCGCACGGTGAGCGGGATGCCGACCCGCTCGGCCGCCTCGACGACCCGCGCCAACTCCGCGTCCGGCAGGTCGCGCTGCTCGTCCACGAGCAGGGTGAACCCGTCGCCGAGCAGGTCGTACAGAGCCGACCCGTCGGGGAGCCAGTGGTGCGGCAGCAGGCAGCCCGGCGCGGCGGAGGCGACGTAGGTGACCGGGTGCGGCGCGGGTGCCGTGCTCCCGGCCGGCGTCACCAGCGGCGAGTCGGGGTAGGAGTAGCCCAGGACCAGACCCAGGGAGAGGAACTCGGACTCCTTGACCGCGAGCGCCTCGCCGGCACGACGGCGGGCGACGCGGCCGCGTTCGTCCTCCGCGTCCAGGGCGGGGTCGATGAAGTCGTCGGCGAGTGCGGTGCCGTTGGTCGCCGCATCGTCGATGGTACGGCGGGCGACGGGGCGCCGCTCGGCCTCGTAGCTGTCCAGCAGGTCCGGTCCGGCCCAGCCGCGCAGTTCCGCGGCGAGCTTCCAGGCGAGGTTGGCGGCGTCGCCGATGCAGGTGTTGAAGCCGTGCCCGCCCCAGGGCGGGTTGGCATGGGCGGCGTCACCGACGAGGAACGTGTCGCCGTGCCGGTACGTCGGCGAGAGCAGCATCCGGGCGGTCCAGGGATCCTCGGCGAGGACGTCGAGGTCGACCGTCCCGGCCGCCGGGCTACCGATGAGCTCGCGCAGGATCGTGTCCCTGGGGACGCCGGCGAAGGCCGGGGCGTCCGCGTCGTACCCCTGGATGATCGCCCACCAGAGCCCGTCCTGGTCCATCTGGCCGACCATGCCCGCGTAGCGGCGTCCCACGACCCAGTACTGCACCGCGGGAGCGAGCTCCACCAGGTCGGCCAGCCGTTCGGAGCGGAACAGCAGGCCGAGGTTCGACTTGCTGGCCGACCCGCCCTCCAACCGGACCCCGAGTCCGCGTCGTACCGCGGAGGAGATGCCATCGGCGCCGATCAGGTAGCGGGCCGAGATCCGGTGGACGCCGCCGCCGGCCCCGCGGAGGGTCGCCCGGGTCCGCCCGGTTGCCACGCCTTCGGCCGCCTCGAAGGAGACTCCGAGGACCAGGCTCACCCGGTCGCTCTCCTCGGCCGCCTGCCGGAGCACCTGCTCGACCACCGGTTGGGCGACCTGCTGGCCGCATTCGGGCTGGTGCGGGTAGGCGCCGTCGTACAGCTGGAAGGCTTCGGGGAACCGGGTGAGCTCGTGCCCGGTGAGCGCGGTGCAGAACGCGACGCTGTCGGAGTAGGACACCGGCAGTGGGGCAGCCGCCCGGAGCCGGTCGGCGAGTCCGAGGCGGCGCAGGTGGGTCATCGTGCGGGCGTTGGTGGTCTTGGCCCGCGGCCGCAGCCAGTCGAGCTCCTCGCGCGGCTCCACGACGACCGAGCTGATCCCGCGGTGGGCGAGGTCGAGGGCCAGGAAGAGGCCGCTCGGGCCGCCGCCCGCGATCAGGACGTCGGTCTCGTCGGGCAGGGGGGTCAGACCGTGGTGCAGGGTCAACGGAGGATCTCGCTGTTCTGGGACGGGGATTCGGGACGGGGTCGAGCAAGGGAGGCCGACGGCGCGGTGCGCGGGACGAACAGCATCAGCAGTCCGCCCAGGAGCGCGGTCAGTGCGAACGCGACCGCGGTGGCCGTGAGCGGCTGGGCGAATCCGACCGCCCAGGCGCCGAAGGTGGGGCCGATGATGCCGCCGAGGCGGCCGACCCCCAGGGCCCAGCCGAGCCCGCTGGCGCGGGCGTGGACCGGGTAGAACCTGGCGATGAAGTCGTTGAGAATGTTCTGGGTACCGAAGCCTCCGAAGCCGGCCAGCAGGAGCAGCACGACGAGGGGTGCCGTCGCCGGCTGCAGCGAGACCACCAGCAGCGCGGCCGCCGCGACGACGAAGCCGACCACGACCACCGGCTTGGGGCCGACCCGCTCGGCCACCACGGCGGCGACCACCGTGCCGATCACCGCGCCCAGGCAGTAGACCAACAGGAACTGGATCGAGGAGCCCAGCCCGTAGCCGGACCCGCTCATCGCCTGGGGCAGCCAGGTGGTGATGCCGAAGACGGTGAGGAGGCTGCAGAACGTGGTCCCCCAGATCAGCAGGGTCGGGAGCAGCATCGGCCCCGACACCAGGGTGGCCACCGAACTCCGTCGCGCCCCCGTGGCGGACGGCCCCTCCGAGCCGATCGCCGGTGCCTGCAGTCCGTACGCCGCACGCACCCGCTCGGCGGAGGCAAGGTCGCCGCGGACGGCCAGGAAGCCTGGGGATTCCGGGAGCAGCCGGACCAGGAACGGCACCACCAGCAGCATCGACCCCGCGAGGGCGTACACCGGCCGGAATCCGTGCTCGGGCACCAGCCACGAGGCCAGCAGGCTGGCCAGCACCATGCCGACCGGCGGCCCGGTGAGGACCAGACCCAGCGTGCGGGACCGCACGGCCGGGTCGGTGAACTCGCTGGCGAGGGCGACCGCGGTCGGCAGCAGGCCACCGACCCCGACGCAGGTGAGCACCCGGAAGGTGACGAAGAGGCCGACGCTCGGGGCCAGAGCGGTGAGGATCATGCCGAGGGAGAAGGCGGTCACGCTGAGGATGAAGATCCGCCGGCGGCCGACCCGGTCGGTCAGGGTGCCGGCGAGCAGCGAACCGACCAACATCCCGGCCAGGGCGAGACTGCCGATGTGCCCGGCTTGATCGGGGGTGAGCCGGAAGGGCTCACCCCCGATCAGGGCCGGCAGGGTGGCGCCGTAGGTCATCAGGTCGTACCCGTCGGCCACCAGGCACAACCAGCACAGCACGTACACGGGGATCCTCGAACGATGGCTGGTCGGCATGGTTCTCCTCGACGGGATGCGGTGGGATGCCGTGGTCTGCGCCACAGCACGACCCGAGGGTGGCGGCGATCACAGTCAGCGAGAACCCCGGTTTCCGATCATCGGGAGAGCTGGCCCGCCTCAGGCCTCCTCAGACCTCCTCGGCCACCCGCGGGCGGGACGGCCCGGTCACGCCGTCGCCCCTCCGGGAGCCACCGGCACGCCGGCCAGCTCGGCGCGGGCAGAGCCGGCCACCACGTGGTTGCGCAGCACGCCCAGCTTCTCCACCTCGACCTCGACCACGTCGCCGGGCTGCATCAGCCACGGTGGCGTGCGTGCGTAGCCCACGCCGGACGGCGTACCGGTGGCGAGCAGGTCCCCAGGACGCACGGTGAAGGTGCGCGAGATCAGCGCGAGGGTGTCGCCGACGGTGTAGACCATCTCCTCGGTGCTCCCCTGCTGCACCGTCTCGCCGTTGACCCGGGTCTCCACCCGCAGCCCCTCACGGAGGTCGCCCACCTCGGCGGCGGGCACCATCGGACCGAGCGGCCCGGAGCGGTCCGCGTTCTTGCCCAGAATCCACTGCGAGGTGAGCTTCTGGGCGCGGCGTGCGGTGACATCGTTGAAGGTCGAGTAGCCGAGCACGGCGGCCAGCGCGTCCTCCGGCGAGGAGTCGACGAGCGTCTCTCCGACCCAGGCGACGATCTCACCCTCCCAGTCCAGCCCGGCCTCGTCGGCGGGCACGGGGATGGCGGCTCCGTCCACCGTCAGGGAGGCCGGCCAGCGGGCGAACAGAGTGGGGTACTCCGGCAGTTCCTCGCCGGCGAAGGTCCCCTCGGCGACGTGCTTGAGGTAGTTCAGGCCGATGCAGATCACCCGAGCGCCGGGCAGCACCGGCGGGACCAGTTCGACGTCGTCGACAGCCACCCGCTCGGACGACACGGACTCCGAACCGGCCCGGTCCAGCATCGCCGCCGGCGCAGCCCAGAACTCCTCGAGCCCTGCGATCACCGCGACCTCGCGGCCGTCCTCACTCAGCTGTCCAACCTGCACCGAACCGTCGGCGCGGCGGAACCCCACCATGCGCGTGGTCATGACGTGTCCTCACTCTCGCGTTCCAGCGCCGGGACCGGCGCGACATTCACACTAAAACATTTAGATGGTTTGTGGTAGAACTGGGGTCGTGGCCACGACCCGTCCCGTCCTCGGCGATCTCAGCACCGCAGCGGCGCCGTCCCGTGCCGAGCAGCTCGCGAGCGCCGTCGAGCGACGCATCCGCGAGGAGTCGCTCGCGCCGGGCTCCCCGCTCGGCACGCTCGAGGACCTCCAGGGCGCCAGCGGCTACTCGCGTCCCACCGTCAACGAGGCGGTCCGCGTGCTGCGGGACCGAGGCCTGGTCCGGATCAAGCCGGGACGTGGCGGCGGACTCTTCGTGGCCGAGCGCGGCCCCGTCGTACGCCTGCGGCACACGCTGCTGGCCGTCGACGAGGAGCCGACCACCGTGACCGAGGCGATCGAGCTGCGCGACCACCTCGAGCTCCTCATCGACCTCGGTGCCGCCCGCTGCCGTACCGAGCGGGACGTCACGGCCCTGCGCGCCCTGCTCGCGCGGATGGCCGAGGCATCCGACTGGGCCGGCTTCATGGCCGCCAACTGGGCCCTGCACGAGCGGATCGCCGCCGTCTCCCCCAACGCCATGGCCCGCGCCGTGTACGTCGGGACACTCGGCCACCTCTCCAGCACCTCGGCGGCCTACGACGAGGGCCCCGACTCGCGCGCCTATCGCGCTAGACGCCACCAGGCCCATGTCGACCTGGTCGCGGCGATCGCCGACGGCGACGAGCAACGCGTCCGTACGGCGGTCGAGCGCCATGCCACACCGTCCTGAGACAGATCAGGCCCCGGGAGGCGCCAGCCGGTCCCGACCGCTCAGCGGTCGTAGTCCTGTGTCGTAGTCCTCAGGTTTCCAGTTCCACCCAGTTCCGTATCAGGGAGTCAGCCACATGTCGGAGTTCCGTAGCTACCTCTATCCCCCCGGCCACCCGCGCATCGCCGACCTCGTCGGCGTGGATGCCTACGCCTACCGCGACCTGGCCCGCGAGGATGATTTCACCGGCGGCCTGATCCGCGGCTGGACCCCGCTCTACCGCAACCCCTTCGTCGGCGTGACCGAGGAGGGCACCGTGCGCGAGGGGCTGCACCCGTTCGAGCCGGCCCGGCCCGGCGAGGAGGCGCCCACCAGCGGCATGGTCGCGGCGGCCGAGCATCTGCTGGGTCTCCTCGACGAGGCGACCAGCGCACGGCTGCGCCATGCCGTGGACGCCGTGGAGTGGCAGACCTGGGCGAACCCGGAGTTCATGCAGTTCGACACCGGCCTCCGGCTCGACCAGCAGCCGGAGGAGGTGCGGGAGGCCGCCCTGGCCCTGGTGCGGGCCTCGCTGAGCGAGGAGGGGTATGAGATCACCCGCCGGATGATGCTGATCAACGGCTTCCTCGGCGACGTGGTCGGGCTGCCCGAGATCCTCAACGACTTCAGCTACAACATCGCGCTCTACGGCACTCCTGACCAGCACGCTCCGTGGGGCTGGCAACTGTTCGGTCACCACGCCGCGCTGAACTGTCTGGTGGTCGAGGGCCGGATGAGCCTGAGCCCGGTCTTCCTGGGGGCCGAGCCGGACCAGATCGACGAGGGGCCCCACGCCGCCACCGGCTCGCCGTTCGCCGCCCGGATCGCCCCGGCGATCGAGCTGATGGCCGCGCTACCCGAGGACCAGCGGCGCGCGGCGGTGGTCTATCAGCAGATGGTGGACCCGGCGATGCCCGAGGGCCGGGTCCACCCCGGCGACGAGCGCCATCTGGCCGGTGCCTTCCAGGACAACCGGGTCATCCCGCTGGAGGGCACTCCCGTCGCGGCGATGCCCGAACCGGCCCGCCGGCTGATCCTCGACCTGCTCGAGGAGTTCCACCGGCTTCTGCCTGCGGGGCCTCGCGCCGCCCGGATGCGGGAGCTTGAGAGCCACCTGGAGGAGACCTGGTTCAGTTGGATCGGCGGGCACGCTCCCGGGGACGTGTTCTACTACCGCATCCAGTCCCCCGTGGTCATCGCCGAACTCGACCACCATTGCGGTGTCTTCCTCGACTACGACCAGCCCCAGCCCTTCCACATCCACACCGTGCTACGCACCCCGCACGGCAACGACTACGGCCGGGCCTGGGTGCGGCAGTGGCAGGCGGCGCACGACTGACCCCAACGGTCCGGCGCAGCGGTCCCGCGCACGCGATCCGGCCAGCGCGGGCCCAGGGACACCATCTGGGTCATTTCCCATGTACGCCGCCCGCCGGATCCGGCAGGCTGGGACCGTGACCCAGGAACCAACGGTGGCCGCCCACGCGACCGATCTGCGCAAGGTCTACGGCTCCGGCGACTCGGAGGTGCACGCCCTGGACGGGGTGAGCATCGAGCTCCGGGCCGGCGAGTTCACCGCGATCATGGGCCCCTCGGGCTCCGGCAAGTCGACGCTCATGCACTGCCTGGCCGCGCTCGACACACCCTCGGGCGGCGAGGTGGTCGTGGACGGCACCGCGCTGTCGAGTCTGAGCGACAAGGCGCTGACCCGGATCCGTCGGGAGCGGATCGGGTTCGTCTTCCAGGCGTTCAACCTGATCCCGACGCTGACCGCCGAGGAGAACATCACCCTCCCCCTGAGCCTGGCCGGTCGCAAGCCCGATCCGGCGTGGTTCGACCTGGTCGTGGACACCGTCGGCCTGCGGGACCGGCTGGACCACCGCCCCAGCGAGATGTCCGGTGGCCAGCAGCAGCGCGTGGCCTGCGCCCGGGCGCTCATCGCCCAGCCCTCGATCGTCTTCGCCGACGAGCCCACCGGCAACCTGGACAGCACCTCGGGCGCGGAGGTGCTCGGTTTCCTACGCCGCAGCGTCGACGAGTTCGGGCAGACGATCGTGATGGTCACCCACGACGCGGTCGCTGCGTCGTACAGCGACCGGGTGGTGTTCCTCGCCGACGGCAAGTTCGTCGATGAGATCACCGCCCCGAGCCGGGAGGAGATCCTGGCCCACATGGCCGAGCTCCACGCCCCGACCGCACCGGCCTCCCCGACCGCCCCGACCGTCTCGCCGGAGGGCGAGGCGGACGCGCCGCCCGCCAGGAACGAGTAGGACGTGCTGCGCCTGACGCTGCGCAACCTGTTCGCGCGCAAGCTGCGGCTGCTGATGAGCGGCCTCGCGATCGTGCTCGGTGTGGGGTTCCTGTCCGGGGTCCTGGTCTTCAGCAACGGGCTCTCGACCACCTTCGACCGGATCATCAACGGCTCCACACCCGATGGCCTGGTGCGCGCCGAGGGCGGCGAGTCGTTCTCCGGCGGCGCCCTGGGCACCGCCACCGCCACCCTCGCGCCGGGCGACGTCGAGGCGTTGGCCGCGCTGCCCGAGGTCGAACGCGCCGACGGTGGTGTCGACGGCTTCGGGATGAGCCTGCTGGCCTCCGACGGGTCGCTGGTCGGTGGGACCGGCGCACCGACGCTGGCCTTCAACCGCAACGAGGCGCCGAACATGGCCGGGGAGCCCATCCTCGAGCTCACTCAGGGAGCCTGGCCCGACTCCTCGACCGAGGTGGTGCTGGACGACGCCTCCGCCGACCGGGGTGGCTACGCGCTGGGCGACCAGGTCCGCCTGATCGCGCCGTACGGCGAGCTCGAGCGTGCTGCGACCCTGGTCGGCACCGCCGAGCTCAACGGCGGCGGCACCGCCGGCGCCACCCTGCTGGTCTTCGACACCGAAGGGGCGCAAGAGCTCTTCCTGGACGGCCAGGACCGCTACACCTCGGTCAGCCTGACCGCCGCCGAGGGCGTGTCCCAGCAGGAGCTGGTGGATGCGGCCGAGCGGGTCGTCCCGGACGGGTTCGTCGCGGTCTCCGGCGATGATGTGGTGGAGGAGTCCGAGGACGCGATCGGGGCCTTCCTCGACGTGATCTCGACCTTCCTGCTGGTCTTCGCCGTGATCGCGGTCGTCGTCGGCGGGTTCATCATCGTCAACACCTTCACGATCCTGGTCGCCCAGCGCACCCGTGAGCTCGCTCTGCTCCGGGCGCTCGGAGCGTCGCGGGGCCAGGTGACCCGCTCGGTGCTGGTCGAGGCCGCGGCGCTGGCCCTGCTCGCCTCCACGGTCGGCATCCTGCTCGGCTGGGCCCTCGCCCGCGGGCTGGCGGCGGTCTTCCGTGCGGTCGGGCTGGACATCGCCGGCGGTGCCCTGACCCTCACCCCCGGCGCCGTGCTCACCAGTTACGCCGCCGGCCTGCTGGTGACCCTGGTGGCGGCCTATCTGCCGGCGCGCCGGGCGGGCAGGGTCGCCCCGGTAGCGGCGATGCGGGTCGACCAGGTGATCCACAAGGGGTCCTTGCGCCGTCGCACGCTGTACGGCGCGATCGCGCTCGCGGTGGGTGCCGGCTTCGTGGCCGCGGGGCTGGCGGGCGCCCCGAACGGCACCCTTCTGATCGGGATCGGCGCGGTCCTGTGGATCCTCACCGTCGCGGCGATCAGCTCCGTGGTCGGCAGGCCCGTGCTGATCGCCTGCCGCGCGGCGTTCGGCCGCCTCTTCGGCACCACCGGCCGGCTCGCCGGCGAGAACGCGCTGCGCGACCCGCGCCGTACGGGTGCCACCGCCTCGGCACTGATGATCGGCCTGGCGCTGGTCTCGACGATCGGGGTGCTGGCGGCCTCGCTCAACACCTCCGTCGACGACCTCGTGGACGAGGAGTTCACCGCCGACTACCTCGTGCAGAGCACCGCCTTCATGCCGTTCTCGACCGAGATCGGCGACCGGATGGAGCAGGTCGAGGGCGTCGAGACGCTCAGCCGGCAGCAGTGGGCGGGGGCGACCCTGGACGGGGACCTCGTCGTGGTGTCGGGCAACGACGACGCCTTCACCGACGTGTACGACCTCGATGTTCTCGAGGGTGACCCCGAACTCGGGCAGAACGGCGCGCTGGTCTTCGAGGAGACCGCCTCCCGCCACGGTTGGCACCCCGGCGACTCCTTCCGGCTCTCCTTCCCCGGCGGAGCCGTCGCCGAGGTCACCGTCGCGGCGGTGATCGCGGAGAACCCGTCCACCTCCGACATCTCGGTGCCGCTGGCACTGCTCACCCGGGAGGGCCTCACCCGGCAGGACAGCACCCTGAGCATCCTGGTCGAGGACGGCGCCGACCGCGCGAGCGTGGAGGCCGATCTGGAGGACGCGGTGGGTGCCGCACCGGTGGTCGGTGTCTTCGACAAAGAGAGCTTCGCCGAACAGATCCGCGGGCAGGTCAACCAACTCCTCTACATGATCTACGGCCTGCTCGCGCTGGCGATCGTGATCGCCGTGATCGGCATCGTCAACACGCTCGGCCTGAGCGTCATCGAACGCACCCGCGAGATCGGTCTGCTCCGCGCGGTGGGCCTCGATCGGCCGAGTCTGCGTCGGATGGTCACCCTGGAATCGGTGGCGATCGCTGTCCTGGGGGCCGTCCTCGGCCTGGTGCTCGGCGTCGCGATCGGCACGATCCTGCGCCAGCAGTTGCGCGAGGACCTCACCAGCCTCGCCATACCGATGGGCCAACTGGCCGCCTTCCTCGTGATCGCCGTGATCGTCGGGGTCCTCGCCGCAGTCATCCCGGCCATCCGAGCGGCCCGGCTCAACGTGCTCGAGGCCATCGCGGAGGAATAGGCGGCAACGGCGGTCGCACGCCACCGGTCGCCGGCAACCCCCGGGTCACCTTCGCGGGACCTTCGCCTCGGCCCGCAGGCGTCCTCACGCCTGTCAGACTGGTCTGCGTGACCCGGGCCGTCGTGGGGCTGTTCGTGCTGGTGCTCCTCACCGGCTGCTCCGGGGAGGACGCCGAGGACGCCGGCTCCGGATCGGCTCCCGCGGTTCCGCCCGCCACGGCCACCGCCGCGCCCGCCCCGCCGTCCGCCCGGCCGACCGCCCCACCGACCGCACCACCGACCGCACCACCGACCGAGACCAGCACGCCCGCAGCCCCCGAGCCCCCGCTCGTCCGGCCGGGGGACGCCCGGCCGGCGACGGCGATGGCCGCGGTGCGACACCTCGCCGGGGCGATCGGGCCGCGACCCGGCACCTCGGCGGCGTACCTCCGTGCGGCCCGGTGGACGACGGCCGAGTTCGGGCGGTACGGGTGGCGGGTGCGCGGCCAGTCCTTCCCCACGCCGCCCGGGGTCTCCTGGGGCGTACCTGTGCGCGGCGGCGACTCGATCAACCTGATCGCGACCCGCGGGAGGCTCCCGCCGGGCCGGAGGTGGCTGCTGGTCGGCGCCCATCTCGACACCGTGCCGCAGGCACCGGGCGCCGAGGACAACGCTTCCGGCGTGGGTTCGCTGCTCGCGGTGGCCGAGGCGCTCGCCGACCGGCGGACCAGCCTGCCGGTCGTGCTGGTCGCCTTCGGCTCCGAGGAGCCCCGCGGGCCCGGGGACGACGACCACCACTACGGCTCCCGGTTCTACGTCGATTCCCTCTCCCCCGCCCGGCGCCGCAGCCTGCGCGGCATGGTCTCCCTGGACCGGGTGGGTGTGGGCGGCGTCCTGCCGGTCGGCGCGGCCGAGGGTCGCAACCGGGTCGCCCGCGAACTGCTCGCCGCAGCCGGCCGGGCCGGCGTGCCAGCGCGGTTCGAGGGTGAGCAGCGCTCCAGCGACCACTGGTCCTTCACCCGGGCCGGCCTCCCCGCCGCCCGCCTCGGCAGTACGCCGTACGCCGACTACCACTCCCCCGGCGACGTGCCCTCCGTGGTCGATCCCGACCAGCTCGACCGCACCATCCGCACCACGCTGGCCTGGCTCGCCCGATGATTCCCGGCCGAGGGCTCCAGGGAGGGCTCACGGTGCCCACCGGCCCGAGGAGGTGCCTCGTAGATCGGCCAGGATCTCTTCGGCGCGGGCCCCACGCACCACCCGCGGCGCGAACGTGCCGGGCGTCATCGCGTAAGGAACGAACCGGATCCGCCGCAGTTCACCACCGCGCCAGGTCGTCTCCAGCACGATGCCCTGCATCGTCTCGGCCATGAAGTCCATGTCGAAGACGAAATTGCCCAGCGAGTGCACCACCGGCACCCCGCGGACGCTCTCGACGCCCTGCACCCAGTGGGGGTGGCCGCCGACCACCAGGTCCGCGCCGGCCGCGACCAGCCGCCGCGACACCGCTCGCTGGATCGGTTCGGGCTCGTGGGTGTACTGCGTGCCCCAGTGGGGCAGCACGATCACCGCATCCGCCTGCCGGTCCGCCTGCCGGATCACCCGGGCGAGGTGGGCGAGGTCCGCCCGGACCAGCGGGCCGGTCCGCGGCGGCATCCGGACGCCGAGGGCTCCCGCGTCCGTGCTGGTGGCGCGGGGCGTCTCGCCGATCGCGTTGAAGCCGAGCAGAGCGAACGTCGTACCGCCCACCCGGAGGTACGCCGGCCGGCTCGCCGCCACCAGATCCCGACCGACCCCGAACGGCACGATCGGGCTCTCCCTGATCCGTGCGACCGTGTCGAGCATGGCGCGCCGGCCGTAGTCGCCGGAGTGGTTGTTGGCCAACGACAGCGCATCGAACCCGGCACGCCGCAACGGCCCCAGCACGGCCGGCCCGGAACCGAACGAATCATCGCCCTGGGTCGGGGCGCCGTCGGTGGAGAGTGTCATCTCCAGGTTTCCCACGGTGAGGTCCGCGTTGCGCAGTCGGGGCGACATCGGGGCCAGCGCGTCCGACGCGTCGGGCACACCCCGGGTGAGCATCAGGTCGCCGACCAGGGTCACCGAGACCGGGCCCCGCGGCACCGAAGGGGGCGGGGGCTTGATCGCCTCGGGTGAGTTCGCGGGCAGCGGGTCGGGTGGTGGCACCGCCGGCGCGGACGACGTGCTCGCCCCGGGGGAGGCGGGCGGAGACGAGGAGTCGCCCGGCGTACTGGTCGTACAGCCGGTCGAGCAGCCGGCCGCCAGCGCGCCGATCACTGCCGGGAGCATCCAGCCGGGTGCGCGCATCGCTCCACGGTACGGCGCCCGGCTGTGTCCGGCTCGCTGCGGCCGCTCGCCTCGGGCCGCGGGTGGGTTGTCACCCACCCGGGGCACTCAGGCGCCGGTCACAGGTTGATCGTGACCTTGCCCTTGCTGCGAAGCGAGGTCACCAGCTTCTGCGCGACCTCGTTCTGCTTCTCCGACTTGGCCTGCTCCACCAACTGGGAGCGGACCTTGTCGAAGGCGGGGAGTCCGCCCTTCTGGCCGCTGGCCTGCTGCTGCTTCTTCGCCTGGTCGTAGATCTTGTGCAGCTCGGCGTCGGTCGGCTTGGCGTCGCCGCCCTCCTTGGCGAGCAACTGCTCGATCTCCTTCTGCTCGCCCACCTCGGTGCGCACCTCGTCCGCGTCCATGCCCTGCTTCTTCAGCGCTGCGAGGAACTGGTCCGCGCTCTTCAGCCCGTTCTGCTTCGCCAGGTCGGCCAGGGCCGTCTCCACCTCGTCGGCGGAGGTCGTGAAGCCGCGCCGCTCGGCCTCCTGGGTGAGCAGGAGGGTGCCGACCATGGTCTCGGCGACCTGCTTCTTCAGCTGGTCCTGGTCGACGGGCGAGCCGGACTGCTGCGCCTGGGTGGAGGCCTGTTGGAACTGGCTCTCATACATCTGGCCGAACTCGCCCTTGGAGATCTTCTCCCCGTTGACGCTGGCCACCACGTCCGGCACACCGCTCAGGTCCGCCTTCGCAGCCTCCGGCGAGGAGGATGCCGAGGCCGACCCGGACTTGGCCCCACCACTGTCACCGCTGTCGTCGCCCCCGCAGGCTCCGGCCCCGAAGAGGACCCCTGCCACGAGCAGGCCCGACACTGTCTTCTTGATCGAGTTCATGCGCATCGGTCCCACCGTGTCACACGAGCCAAACCGGCCCCTCATCCTCGATCCGGCGAGACCCACCCCATGCCCGGCCCGGCCCGGCACGCACGTACGGCGGCCCCTCGACCACCGGGTCGAGGGACCGCCGTACGTGAAGGCTCCTCCGGGACCACCGCCCGGGACTGGGACCCGGGACCAGGACCCGGGACCACGGCCCAGTGACTACGGGACGGGCTCGAGCTCCGCGTAGTCGCCGACCCGGCAAGCCAGCAGGCCGAGGTGGTGGTTGCCGTCGCCGAAGAGGTGGTCGAGGGCGGTCAATCGGCTGGTGTAGGCACCGATGCTGTACTCCGCGGTCATGCCGATGCCGCCGTGCAACTGGATGGCCTCCTGACCGACCTGTCGGCCGGCCCGGCTGATCCGCAGCGACGCCCGGGCCGCCGCCTGGGCGACAAACTCGTCGGTCGACGACTCGGCCAGCACCATCGAGGCCCACACGGCCACACTGCGGGAGAGCTCGAGCTGGACGTAGAGATCGGCCGCACGGAACGTCAGCGCCTGGAAGGTGTTGAGCGGGACGCCGAACTGCTTGCGGCTGGTGAGGTACGACGAGGTCGTGTTGATCGCGACCTCCATCAGCCCGATCGCCTCGTTGGCGGCCGCGATCCGGGCCCCGTCGAGCACCCGAGCGATCACGCCGGTCCTGTCCTCGGCCGCCCCGAGCGGGGTCGCGGCGGCGCCGTCGAGGACGACCCGGGCGGCCCGCCCGCCGTCGTGGGTGCGGTAGCCCTCGCGGGACACGCCCTGGGCGGACGGGTCGACCACGAACAGGCCGGTGCCGCCCTCGGGCAGCGCCGCGCTCACGATCAGGACGTCGGCCCGGGCGCCCTGGATCACCGGCTCCTTGGTGCCGGAGAGCGTCCAGGTGTCCCCGCCGTCGGTCGCGGTGACCACCGACGCGGTCGGCTCCCAGCGGGAGCCGGGCTCGGCGTGGGCGAAGGCCACGATGCTCTCACCGGCGGAGATGCCGCCCAGCAGCTCGGTCTTCTGCACCTCGGTGCCGGCCGCGGCGATCGCGCCACCGGCCAGCACGACCGTGGTGAGGAACGGCTCGGGCGCGACCACGCGGCCGAGCTCCTCGGCCACGATCCCGACCTCGATCGCGCTCGCGCCCATGCCGCCGTACTGCTCCTCGAAGGGCAGGCCCAGCAGGCCCATCTCGGCGAGCTGGCCCCAGACCTGCTCGCTGAAGCCGGGGTCCGCGGCGACCGCACGGCGCCGCTCCTCGTAGTCGGAGTAGGCCTTGCCGATCAGGCCGCGGACGGCCTCGCGGAGGGCCTGCTGCTCGTCGTCGTAGTTGAAGTCCATCGTTGTCCCCTCAGAGTCCCAGGATGGTGCGCGAGATGATCTGACGCTGGACTTCGTTGGAGCCGCCGTAGATCGTCGTCTTGCGGGTGTTCAGGTACGCCGGCGTCGACCGCCGGGCCCACAGCGGGACCGTCGAGTCGTCGTCCGCGCCGCTGGCCAGCGAGGCCGGACCGGCGAGGTCGACGGTCAGCTCGGTGACCGCCTGCTGCAACTCGCTGCCCTTGAGCTTGAGCACCGAGGAAGCCGGGTCGGGCTTGCCGTCCGCGGAGTTCGCGGCCACGCGCAGCGCGGTGAGCTCGAGCGCGAGCAGGTCGGTCTCGAGCTCCACGAAGCGCGTGGAGAACTGCGGGTCGTCCAGGAGGGTGCCGTCCCCGACCTTGATCGAGGCTGCGAACTCCTTGGCCTGAGCCAGGCGCGCCTTGGTGGTGCCGACCCGGGCGATGCCCACCCGCTCGTTGCCGAGCAGGAACTTGGCGTAGTCCCAGGCCCGGTTCTCCTCGCCGACCAGGTTCTCGACGGGCACGCGTACGTCGGTGAACCAGACCTCGTTGACCTCCTTGCCGCCGTCGATCAGCTCGATCGGGCGGACCTCGAGGCCGGGCGACTTCATGTCGATGAGCAGCATCGAGATGCCGGCCTGCTTCTTCACCTCCGGGTTGGTGCGGACCAGGGTGAAGATCCAGTCGCCGAACTGCCCGAGCGTGGTCCAGGTCTTCTGACCGTTGACGACGTAGTGGTCGCCGTCGCGGACCGCACGGGTCTTCAGCGAGGCGAGGTCGGAGCCCGCGTCGGGCTCGGAGAAGCCCTGGGACCACCAGATGTCCATGTTGGCGGTCGCGGGCAGGAAGCGCTCCTTCATCTCCTGCGTGGCGAACTGCGCGAGGACCGGGCCGATCATCGAGGCGTTGAACGCCAGCGGCTCGGGCACGTAGGCCCGCTGCAACTCCTCGTGCCAGATGTGCTTCTGCATGAGGGTCCAGTCCTTGCCGCCCCATTCGGTCGGCCAACTGGGCACGGCCAGGCCGTTCTCGTTGAGGATCCGCATGCTCTGGACGAGCTGCTCACGGGTGAGTTCGCCGTTGTCCCGGACGACGTCGCGGATCTCCTGGGGGATCTTCGTCGTGAAGAACTCCCGCAACTGGTCTCGGAACTCGGCGTCCTCGGCTGACAGGGTCAGCTGCATCGGTGCACCTCCTGCTTCAGGGATGGTCAGTGGCCGGATCTGATCATGGCGCGCCCGAAAAAGCGACCGCTCAGTAAGTCAGACAGATCACATCAAACCTTACGCCCAGTACCCCCGCGCACGCACCCGGTCCCAGAGGGACATCGCCGACCTCGTCGTACCCTCGCCCACGACTTCGCGAGTCCGCTCGGCGCACCCATCGGGAAGGCCGGTGTGGATTCCGGTCCGCGTTGGGTACGCCGTCCCCATGGAAGCCTCGATCCACCCCGACGGCCGCGGCCGTCGTGGGCGTGCGTGTGCGGTCCATTCCGATCAGGCCGGGGCGATTCGTCGACCAGCGCCGGCAACCGTCCCGAAGGAGCATCGCCATGCCCACTGTCGCTGATCACCTCCTGACCCGGCTGAGGGACTGGGGAGTCACGCAGGTCTTCGGCTACCCCGGCGACGGGATCAACGGGATCCTCGGCGCCTTCTCCCGAGCCGATGACCAGCCGCGCTTCATCCAGAGCAGGCACGAGGAGATGTCGGCCTTCGAGGCGGTCGGCTACGCCAAGTTCAGCGGCCGGCCGGGGATCTGCCTGGCGACCTCCGGCCCCGGTGCCATCCACCTGCTCAACGGGCTCTACGACGCCAAACTCGACCATGTCCCGGTCGTGGCGATCGTCGGGCAGACCAACCGCAGCGCCATCGGCGGCTCCTACCAGCAGGAGGTGGACCTGCTCAGTCTGTTCAAGGACGTCGCCAGTGACTACGTCCAGATGGTCACCGTCCCCGAGCAGTTGCCCAATGTCGTGGACCGGGCGATCCGCATCGCGACGGCTCGACGCGTGCCCACCGCCGTGATCGTCCCCAACGACGTCCAGGAACTGGACTACTCCCCTCCGACCCACGACTTCAAGATGGTCCCCTCCAGCCTGGACATCACCATGCCCCAGGTCTCACCCGACGACGCGGGAGTACGCCGGGCGGCCGACCTGCTCAACACCGGGGACCGGGTCGCGATCCTGGTCGGTCAGGGCGCACGGGGCGCGGCCGCCGAGATCGAGGAGGTGGTCGGCCTCCTCGGCGCAGGTGTGGCCAAGGCACTGCTGGGCAAGGACGTGCTCAGCGACGAACTCCCCTGGGTCACCGGATCGATCGGTCTCCTCGGCACCCGCCCGAGCTACGAGATGATGCGCGAGTGCGACACGCTGCTCACCGTCGGCAGCAACTTCCCCTACAGCCAGTTCCTGCCGGAGCTCGACCAGGCCCGCGCGGTCCAGATCGACGTCGATCCCTCGTTCATCGGGATGCGCTACCCCTACGAGGTCAACCTGGTGGGCGACGCCGCCAGGACCCTGCAGGCCCTGATCCCCCTGCTGAAGCACAAGCCGGACCGCAGCTGGCAGGACACGATCGTCGGCAACGTCCAGCGCTGGTGGGAGGTGATGGACGCCGAGGCCCGGGTGAGCGCGGATCCGGTCAACCCGATGCGCATCTTCAGCGAGTTCTCGGCGTTGTCGCCCCCCGACGCGATGGTGACCGCGGACAGCGGCTCGGCCGCGAACTGGTACGCCCGGCAGGTCAGGTTCCGTGCCGACATGCGAGGCACCCTGTCCGGCACGCTGGCCACGATGGGGCCGGCGGTCCCCTACGCGATCGGCGCCAAGTTCGCGCATCCGGACCGACCGGCGGTCGCGTTCGAGGGTGACGGCGCCATGCAGATGAACGGGCTGGCCGAGCTGATCACCATCTCCCGCTACTGGCAGGGCTGGAGTGACCCCCGACTGGTCGTGGCGGTGCTGCACAACAACGACCTCAACCAGGTCACCTGGGAGCTCCGCGCGATGGGCGGGACCCCCAGGTTCGTCGAGTCCCAGGCACTCCCGGACGTCGACTACGCCGGCTTCGCCGCCGGCTGCGGGCTGGGCGCCCTGTCCATCACCGACCCGGAGGACCTAGCCGAGGCGTGGCGGACGGCGCTGTCCGCCGACCGGCCCTACGTCCTCGATGTCCGGTGCGATCCCGACGTACCGCCCATCCCGCCGCACTCCGACCTGGAACAGATGACGGCGACCGCCAAGGCGCTGATCAAGGGCGACACCAGCCGCTGGGGCGTCGTACGCGAAGGCATCAGGATCAAGGCCCAGGAGTTCCTTCCGGGCCGGAAGGACGAGTCGTGAGGAACGACGGCCCGCGAGAGCGGCGCGCCGATCGGAACGGTGTGTCGAGGTGGCGGTGTCGTCTGTTCGGCCATCAGGTGAGGTTCTGGGCCCAGGACGGCTCGCTGTGCTGGGCCTGTGCCCGGGACTGCGGTCACCAGGGCTCGAAGGGGTACGACCGCTCCGAGGACGCGGCTCGGTACGCGACCGCGTTCAACCGGCGCGACACCGAGGCCCTGGGACGGCGTGCTCCGCTGATCGGCCTGCTGCCGCTGCGGGTGGCACGCTGGCTCAAGCCGACGCCCTCCCCCACCGGCTCGGGCTCGACGGCCACAGGGTCGAGCAGGGGGCGGTCGTGAGCGGGGCCGCCGAACTCGGCACGATCGAGACCAGGATCCCCGGGCGACTCGATCGACTGCCCTGGTCCCGCTTCCACTGGCGGGTGGTGCTGGGACTGGGCTGCGTCTGGTTGCTGGACGGGCTCGAGGTCACGATGGTCGGCAGTGTGGCCTCCCGGCTGACAGAGAGCGGCAGCGGGATCGATCTCTCAGCCGGTCAGATCGGCGTCTCCGCCGCGATCTACATCGTCGGCGCCTGCCTCGGCGCCCTCTTCTTCGGGCAGCTCACCGACCGCTTCGGACGCAAGCGCCTGTTCATGCTCACCCTGGGCGTCTACGTCGTGGCCACCGTCGCGACGGCGTTCGCATTCGCTCCGTGGTTCTTCTATCTGGCCAGATTTGTGACCGGGGCCGGCATCGGCGGTGAGTACGCCGCCATCAACTCCGCCATCGACGAGCTGATCCCCGCCCGCGTGCGCGGCCGGGTCGATCTGATCATCAACGGCTCGTACTGGCTGGGCGCCACCTGCGGCGCCGCCCTCGCGGTGGTGTTGTTGAACACCGCCTGGTTCGCGCCTGACCTCGGCTGGCGGCTGGCCTTCGGCCTGGGCGCGGTGCTCGGCTTCGTGGTGCTGCTGGTGCGGCGCAACGTCCCGGAGAGTCCGCGCTGGCTGTTCATCCACGGTCGTGAGGAGGAGGCGGAGCGGATCGTCGACGACATCGAGAAGGAGGTGCGCCGCGAGACCGGGGACGACCTGGCGGAGGTCACCGAACGGCTCCCGGTGCGCCAGCGCCGGACGGTCAGCTTCCGCCAGATCGCCCAGGTAGCGTTCACCAAGTATCCGCGCCGCGCGGTGCTCGGCCTGGCGCTCTTCGTCGGGCAGGCATTCATGTACAACGGGGTCACCTTCAACCTCGGCACCTTGCTGAGCACCTTCTACGGGGTCGCCTCGGCGACGGTCCCGGTGTTCATCGTGATCTGGGCCCTCGCCAACTTCCTGGGCCCGGTCACCCTCGGCAGGTTCTTCGACACGGTCGGGCGTCGACCGATGATCTCGCTGGCCTACCTCGGCTCCGCTGCCGTGGCCGCCGTGCTCGGCGTGTTCCTGGCCGTGGGGCCGGACAATGCGTGGTTCTTCCTGGCCATCCTGGTCCTGTGCTTCTTCCTCGCCTCCTCGGGCGCGAGTGCGGCGTACCTGACGGTCAGCGAGATCTTCCCGATGGAGACCCGCGCGCTGGCGATCGCCTTCTTCTATGCGGTCGGAACGGCCGCGGGAGGGATCGTGGGTCCCCTGCTGTTCGGGCAGTTGATCGAGGTCGGGGACCGAGGCGTCATGGCGATCGCGTTCTACGTCAGCGCCGGCGTGATGGCCCTCGGCGGCCTCGCCGAACTGTTCCTCGGCGTCCGCGCCGAGAAGGCCGAACTCGAGGACATCGCCAAGCCCCTGTCCGTCGAGGAGGCCGAGCAGGAGGGGCCGGGCACCGCGGAGCAGTGACCACACGGGTTCGGGTGCGTCCCGGTCCCGGCGCCCGCACCCGTAGGGAGCCCTCTGCGTCTCACCGAGCCTTGCGCCACCACGATCCGCGTCCGCGGGTGCGGCCCTCCCCGGACACCCGCTCGGGATCGTTCTGGACCTCACGCCCCCGGCGTCTGTCCGCCACGGCGGCGAGGACCAGCAACACCGCGACGGCGATCAGGACCACGACCATCACTACGACCATCTTCGACATCTCTTACCTCCTGGGCGTGCCAGTACCCGATGGCGCCTGTGTCAGACAGGCCCGTCCATGTCTGCCGGGATACTGCGGATCCCTCACCGGGGCGGGCGGGTGCGCTGCGGGCGAGTACGGGGTCCCCGCTGCGGCGGCGTACCCGACTGCTCCGCCTCCCGACGCCAGGGTGTGCCTCTGCGACGAGAGGGCTCTGGCCGCCGGGGTGACGGTGGCTCGACCGCGCTCGCGCTGGATCCTCCCCCGGCCCCCGGGGCCGAGGGCTGGTTCGGGTCCTGACGCAGCCGGACGAGATGTCGGAGGCCCCGCCGGTGCGCTTCGGCCCGGCCGTTCTCGACGGCCTCCTGGACGGACTCGAACTCGCCGGGGAGCTGATCCCCGTCCCTGACGCGATTGCGCCACAACCCTCGGACGAAGTAGGTCTCGACCAGACCACGATCCATCGTTCCGCTCCTCGGTGCTGCCCCGTGCCCCCGGGGGACCCGTGCAGTACCCGATTCGGGGGAGGATCACACTGCGAGCGGAGAGGAATTCCGAGCGAGGTGCATCTCCCCCACGCCGCACGCACGGTCGCAGGCCCCGCTCGGCCTCGCGTCGTCGCCGCCCAGGTGCCCGCGAGTGTCCACGGCGGATTCGGGTACGGCGGGACCATGGACGAGATGAATCAGGATGCCGCTCGCGGCGAAGCCCTCCGTCGCGTGCTCGAACGGGTGACGGCCTGGCAGGAGACGGCGCCCGAGGGAACCATCGGCACGGAACTCGACAGGGCTCTGCGCGAAGCCGGCGTGACGCTGACCGACGACCAGAGGGAACTGGTGATCGGGCAGGTCAGCGCCGGCGAGCGCGTCGACATCGAGATGCTCCAACCCCGGACCGGCGAAGGCGGCCCGGCCTGACCAGCGAAGTCAGCTCCGGCGACGGATGAGGAGCGTCGCCCCGGATCCGAGCAGCAGGAGGCCGAGCAGCCCCAGCCACCACGCCGGTCCACCGGTGTCCGGCAGCCAGGGGTTGTTCGGGGAGGTCGGCCCCTGTGGGGTCGGTCCGTCCGGCGTCGGTCCGTCCGGCGTCGGGCCGTCCGGCTTCGGCGGCGTCTCGTGGTCGGTGCTGCACCGCTTCACACAGCTGCCGCCGTCGCCGGGGGTGGCGACGTTGCCGATGGTCGCGGCATAGGCATCGGCGTCGATCTCGACGACGTAGCGCAGGTCAGCGGTGCCGCCGGGCCGCAGGGTCGGAACGGCCCAGGTCAGGGTCGTGCCGCGCAGGGTGCCTCCCTGACCGATGCGGATCACCTCGGCCTCGTCCAGTACGTCGGACAGGTCGTCGGTCACGACCGCGTTGCGCACGACCGCGTCCGAGATGTTCTCCACCTGCAATCGGTAGGTGATCCGGCTGCCGGGGTCGACGGTCGAACCGCTCGCCGGGTCGCTGGACTTGGTCAGCGTCCACTTCGGGGTGAAGTGGTGGGTGCTGTCACAGTCCTCCACGACGCGGGCCACCCGTCGGGCCACCGGCTCCCCCGGGACGCACGGCTCGGAGCCCGGGCTGGTGACGAGGTTCTCCAGCTCCACGCCGTAGGCGTCGTCGTCGACCCTCACCTGGTAGGTGAGGGTCTCATCGCCCGACAGTTCCGGGATGTCCCAGGTCAGCGTGGTGCCGCCGACCGACGCGGTGCCGGTCGAGGGGGTGATGCTGCCCTCGACCAGCGAGGCGTGGTTCAGGACGTTGCTCAGGTCGTCGGTGACGACCACGTCTGTCGGGTCCGTGCCCGCCAGCTTCGAGGCGGTCACTGTATAGGTGATCACCTCCCCCGGCTGCACGGTCGAGCCCGAGTCCGGGTCACTGGACTTGGTCACCGTCCACGAGCCCGGCTGGGCGGTGTTCGTGATGGTGCAGGTGGCATCGTCTCCCAGACCGATCGTGACCGAGTCCGTGCTGGACCCCTGCGCGCCGGTGCACACCCAGTCGGAGGCTTCGTACCCGGCCGGGCCGTCTTCGGACAGGTCGTAGGTGCCGACCTGGGCCACGCTGGTGGTGCCGGTGCCGACCGTGATCGTGGACGGCCCGTCGGCGGTCAGTTCCCACTCATCGGCGGTGTGGGTGGCGCCGGTGTCCCCGTTGTCGACCACCTTCACCAGCGTCAACCGGGCCTGCTGGGCGGTGTTGGTGATCGTGCAGGTGACATCGCCGCCGACCGGCACGGTCACGGTGGCGCCGGTGAGCGCGGCCTCGCCACAGACCCAACTGGAGGCGTCGTACCCGGCGGGCCCGGTCTCGGAGAGGTCGTAGTCGCCGGGCACGACGGCCGCACCGGTGACGGCGTCCTCGCCGGTGGCGCCGGTGACGCCCTCGGTCGGTCCGTCGGCGCTGAGCGTCCAGTCGGTGGCCGGGGTCGTCGCGCCGGTCTCCCCGTTGTCGACCACCTTGACCAGCGTCAGCTGAGCGGGCTGGGCGGTGTTGGTGATGGTGCAGGTGACGTCCCCGCCGCTCGGCACGGTGACTGTCGTGTCCGTGACGGTGCCGCCGTCGCAGTCCCAATCGGAGGCGGTGTAGCCGCCCGGCCCGGCCTCGGAGAGCTCGTAGTCACCCGCGTCGACCACCCGCGCGGTGACGGCGTCCTCGCCGGTGGTGCCGGTGACGCCCTCGGTCGGTCCGTCGGCGCTGAGCGTCCAGTCGGTGGGCTCGGCGGTGCCACCGTTGGCGTTGTCGACCACCTTGACCAGGGTCAGTTGGGCGGGCTGGTCGTCGTTGACGATGGTGCAGGTGACGTCCCCGCCGCTCGGCACGGTGACTGTCGTGTCCGTGACGGTGCCGCCGACACAGGACCAGTCGCCGGCGGTGTAGCCGCCGGGCCCCGCCTCGGACAGGTCGTAGTCGCCGGCGTCGACGGTCGCGCCCGTGACGGCGTCCGCACCGGTGGTGCCGCTGATCGGCGTGGGCCCGTCGGCACTCAGCGTCCAGTCGGTCTCCTCGGCGGTGCCGCCGTTGTCGTTGTTGATGTCCTTGACCAGGGTCAACTGGGCCGGGGCGTCGTCGTTGACGATGGTGCAGGTGACGTCGTCGCCCTGCGCCAGGGTGACGGTGCTGGCCTCCAGCGTGCCGCCGTCGCACTCCCAGTCGCCGGCGGTGTAGCCGTCCGGCCCGGCCTCGGAGAGGTCGTAGTCGCCGACCTGGACGGTCGCGCCGGTGACGGTGTCCTCCCCGGTGGCGCCGCTGATCGGCGTCGGGCCCTCGGCGCTCAGCGTCCAGTCGGTCTCATCGGCGGTGCCGCCATTGTCGTTGACGACCTCCTTGACCAGGGTCAGGAGCGGAGAGACCGCGGTGTTGGTGATCCGGCACACGACGTTGCCGCCGCTGGGCACGGTCACGGTGCCGGCGCCGGGGGCTCCCCCGGAGACGACGCCGCCCTCGCAGACCCACGTCCCGGCCTCGTAGCCGTCCGGACCGTCCTCGGCGAGGTCGTAGTCGCCGGCGAAGACCTCGACCTCATCGACGCCGCCGGGGGTCGTCGGGTCGCCGTTGCCGGAGACCGTGCCCTGGCCCTCGATCGCATCGGGCTCGGCGGTCAGGGTCCAGTCGGCCGGCACGTGCGTCGCGCCGCTCTCCCCGTTGTCGACCTCCTTGATCAGGGTCAGCTGGGCGGGCTGGTCGTCGTTGTTGATGGTGCAGGTGACGTCCCCGCCGTTGGGCACGGTGACGGTCTGCCCGGACATGGTGGCCTCGCCGCAGTCCCAGTCGCCGGCGGTGTAGCCGCCGGGCCCGGCCTCGGAGAGGTCGTAGTCGCCGGCGTCGACGGTCGCCCCGGTGACGGCGTCCGCACCGGTGGCACCGGTGATCGGCGTGGGACCGTCAGCGCTCAGCGTCCACTCGGTCGCGGCGGCGGTGCCGCCGTGGTCGTTGGTGACGGTCTTGACCAGGGTCAGCTCGGCGGCCTGGTCGTCGTTGTTGATCGTGCAGGTGACATCCTCGCCCAGGCCCACGGACACGGTCGCGCCGGACATCGTGGCCTCGCCGCAGTCCCAGTCGCCGGCGTCGTAGCCGCCGGGACCCGCCTCGGAGAGGTCGTAGCCACCGATCTCCACCTCGGCGTCGGTGACCTCCTCGGCACCCGTCGCGCCGGTGACGCCCGCGGTCGGCCCGTCGGCACTCAGCGTCCAGTCGGTCGCCGCCGCGGTGCCGCCGTCGTCGTTGGTGACGGTCTTGATCAGGGTCAGGTGCGACTGTTGCGCGGTGTTGGTGATGGTGCAGGTGACCTCGCCTCCGGTGGGCACGGTGACGGTGGCCCCGTCGACCACGGCAGTGCCGCAGTCCCAGTCGGAGGCGTCGTACCCGGTGGGCCCGGCCTCGGAGAGGTCGTAGGAGCCGGCGAGCACCTCGACGCCGGTGACGTCCGCGGAGTTGCCGGCGCCGGACACCGGGGTGGGTCCGTCGGCGGTCAGGGTCCAGTCCCCGGGAACATGGGTGGCGCCCGTCTCCCCGTTGTCGACCTCCTTGACCAGGGTCAGGTGGGCAGGGGTGTCGCGGTTGGTGAAGGTGCAGGTGCCGGATGCGAGGGCCGGGACCTGCACAGAGGTCGCATCCTGGGACGGGCTGCCGGCCACGGTGCACTCGAGGTCGACCAGTTCGTACCCGGACGGACCGGACTCGGTCAGCTCGTAGGTGACCCCGGGCCGGACGTTCACCGACGTACCCAGGAGGCCGCCGGTCACCGTCTGGGGCTCGACGCCCTCGGACCCGGGGCCGGTCGGTGTCGCGGTCAGCTGCCAGTCCGCCGGCACCGCGGTGCCGCCGAACTGGTTCTGTACGACCTTGCGCAGGGTGAGGGTGGCGGTCTCGTTGACCGCGGTGCAGTTGACCCAGGATCCCAGCGGGACGGTGACGCCGCCGTTGAGACCGTCGGAGAAGCCGGGGATCACGGTCGTGCCGTCGGACTCGACCTCCTGGCAGTTCCAGCTGCCGGTCGATCCAGGGATCAGGACGGCGTTCGGATCGACCTCCTGCACATAGTTGGGGTCGCCGCCGCTCTCGGCCAGCGGGTAGGTCACCTCCGGCGTCACCGCGACCCCGGTGGCCCCGGGGCTACCGGTGGCACCGTTGGGTCCGGCGAGCGCGCCACCGGGCGCGACCGCGTCGAGGATCCACTCGGTCGGGTCGGCGGTGCCGCCCTGGACCTCCTTGGTGAGCGTCAGCTTGGTCTCGCAGGTGATCGTGTTGGTGATGCCGTACCTGTTCGTGCCCGCGGCCAGGGTCTGCGTGCTCGGCAGGCCCTGGTCGACGGTGGCGCCGTTGGCGCTGGTGAGGCGGCTCGAGACCAGCGTGCACTGCGGCGGGTAGGTGAGGTCGCTCTCGTCGAGTGAGACCGTGTCGCCCTGATCGAAGCCGGTCCGCTCGATGCCCCAGGCCTGGGTGGTCGCATTGATCGTGCCGCCGGCGTGGAAGGTCGTCGGCTGGGCGCCCTCCGGGTAGCTCGTGCCGTTGATCGTCCAGGTCTTGTCGAGCACCACGGAGGCGACCGGATTGGGTGCGCGGTTGTAGACCGTGCAGCTGACCGGGTAGCCGCTGGCCGCGGTCACGGTGAACCCGAGGGCGCCGGAGTTGGTCACCGGCACCGCGGCACCGGTGTCGGTGCGGCTGCACACCGCGTTCGCGCCGCCCACCTGTTGCAGCGTGTGGCCCGGCTGCTGGGTCTCGGTGAACGTCGTCGCACCGGTGGTCTGCCCCGAGGCGAAGGTGAGCGGGAAGTTGACCGCGCCGGTCTGCTCCGCCGTCGTGCGAGTGGTCGGCGGATCGACCGTGACGTTGGCTGATCCGGTGCCGGCGAAGGCCCACCCACCGGCGGGCTGGGCGCCGGCGACGGACCCCGGTGGCGCGGTCGAGGGGACGACCTGCTTGACGACCGTGACCGAGCCCTGGCAACTGCCCAGCGCGAGCTGCCTCAGCTGCGCGGCGGCGGCGGAGTAGTCGGCGGTCTGGAAGTAGTCACTGTTCAGGGTGGGCCCCGAGATCGACCGCAGGTTGAGGCCGCTGCCGGGGTTGCCCACCCCGTCGCCGACCCCGAAGGCGATCAGCCTGGTGCCCTCGGCCTTGACCGCATTGGCGGAGAAGATGCCGTTCTCCACCTCGCGGAACCGGGTCCGGTTACCGGGACCCGTCACCGGGCTGTCGTACTGGGTCGGGTTGCCGTCGGTGATCACGATCGCGACGTCGTAGGACGCCGCGGAGCTGGCGATCTGATAGATCCCGCGGTCCCAATTGGTGCCGCCGAGGGCCGAGGTGGGCCGGGTGTAGCCGCTGATCCTGTTCGTCACGACGGCGGCGCCCGCGGTGGTCGAGACGGGCGAGAGTCCGAGGGCGTCACCGCTGCTCGCCGGTGCGTTGCTGGCGAAGGTCGAGACCGCGATCTGGGACGGGGTGCCGGTCAGGGCACTCACGAAGCCGTTGGCCGCCGCCTTCAGCTGGACCAACTGCTGGTCGGTGACGGAGTTGGAGAGGTCGAGCACCAGGCCCACGTCGATCCCGCACTGGGCGGGCAGGGTGGGGTTGTTCAGCGAGTTCTGCCAGATACCGCCGGACGCTTCGTTGTTCGTGTTACCCGTGGCCACCATGAACTCGTCGGTCGAGCTGTACACGTTGCCGGGACGCAGCTCGGTGCCGGTCTGGAACCGGTAGGGATCCGAGGCGACGGGGGAGCCTGTGCCGAGGTTCTGGTTGGCGTACCAGCCGCCGGCGGGCGCGATCTGGCGGACCCAGAAGCGGCGATCCCGGTTGGCGCCGCCCTGCTGGGTGTTGGGCACGATGATGCTGCAGTCGCCGTCGGCATCCGAGGTGCAGGTGTACGCCGGCGAACCACCGGTCGCGTTCGCGTAGAAGCCGAGCTGGACGCCGGCCAGCTCGCTCACGCCGCCGCCGACGGTGCGGTTGCCGCCGACCTTGACCGTGATCACCGCGCTGTTGCCGCCGGGCACGGGGACACTCTGGGGGGCGATCTCCGCCCGCGAAGGGGCCGTGGGGCTTGCCGACTCCGTGACCACCGCGGGCGGCTCCGGCGCGTCGATCTCGCCCGCCGCCGACTCGCTCGGGGCGACCGACTCACTCGGGGCGACCGACTCACTCGGGGCCGTCGACTCGCTCGGCTCGGGGGACGCCTCGACGCCACCCGGCTCGGCGGGCGCCTCCGACGCGGACCCGGTGGCCGCCACCTCCGGGGAGGCGGCCTCCGTCGCGGCCGAGGGCTCGGCACTCGGATCCGCTGAAAGCTCCGCGGCCATCGCCGGCGAGGCGAGCAGACCCGTCGTCACGATGCCTGCGATTCCCCAGGCGACGATCCTGCGTGCCGTCACGCCCTGTAGGCGCACGCGGCCGCGTCCCCGCTTGACCCTCACTGATCAACCCCGGCTCTCTGTCACGGGCCGCAGGTCGTCGACGCCGGGCCCAGGATGCTCGGGTGGAAGTATGACAGAAATTTCACCCTCGGAGCGTGGCACCAACCGGGATCCGCCTCGACGATCTGGACGTCGAATCGGACCTACGGCGTGAGGATCTCCATCGCCGGCGACCGCAGCGGGGTCCCGACGCGTCAGGGCACCGGTGCCCGCCCTCGGCAGCGCACCGGCGAGCCCGCGCGAGCGGTCGGCGCAGACCACGCACGGGTCACGGCGGCTGGTTGACGAAGCGGTACTTGATCCGCACCTGCGACATGTCGAAGACCAGGGTCGAGTTGCTCGGAGTCCACCGCTCCGGCACGAGGAACATCCGGTCACCGGACTGCACGAGCAACCGGAGCCCGTAGTACCGATAGCGGAAGGTCTGCCCCTCCGGGACCGTGCCCTGTGGCGGTAGCGACTCCTGCCGAGTGACCCCGTCCCGCAGATAGAGCGGCTCGGTGGTGTCGAGTACGACGGCGGGCAGGTCGTCGAGGTTCTCGGCGGTGTTCTCGGCCAGACCCCGGCCGGTCCATTGGGCCAGGGTCGCGGTGGCCCAGAACGTCGAGACCACCGCGACCAGTGTCACGAAGACCACGACACCGAGTGGGAGGCCGCGCTGGCGGCCGACGATCGCGACCAGCCCGGCCCCGAGGCTGATCACCAACGGCGTGACCAGCGGATACCAGATCCACGCGCCGATCCAGGCGTAGAGGAAGACCATCACCAGGCCGGCACCGCCGAGCACCGCGCCGCCCAGGCCCAGCCGACCGATGCTCCGCTGACCGACTCTCCCGGATCGGACTCCCGCCAGCAGCGCGGCGGTCGCCGCTCCGATCAGCAACAGGAGCAGGGCCGGCACCAGCAACGCCGGAGGGCTGCGCATCACATATTCGCGGGTGTCGAGCCCGAGAGTGTCGACGTCCACGCCGAAGTAGGAGAACTGGGCGCGGGAGGAGACGTAGCCGAAGTAGAAGAGCAGCGCGCTGATGAAGGTCGCCGGGGCGATGAAGCTCGTCGCGATGCCGTACCACCGGTCCCACCCCGTCGACGTACGCTCCCGGTCGCTCATCTCACGAGCTTTCACCCGTCGGATCCAGCGCCGGATCGGTGGACTCCTCCGGCTCGGGGGCCTCGCTCTCCTCCCCGGTCTCATCCTCCGGCTCCGGTGAGTCGGTCCACTCCGAGGTCTCCTCGGATTCGGACGGCTCGGGCAGCACCAGGGACGCGGTTCCGCCTGCCTCCGCCAGGCTCCTGACCTCCTCACAGATCTCCTGGAGTTCGCAGCTCACCTCCCCACTGGCGCTGATCGTCAGCTCCTCCTCGCCCGAGGGCGTCCCGTCCCAGCGGAACGCGACGGCGCAGTTCTGCTGCTCGGCCGAGAAGCTGTCGCCGCCCAGGCAAGGTGGCCCGTCGCACGACGCGTCCTCGACCTCGACCCCGCTGGGGAGGCCCAGCTCGCTGATCCGGACCACGACCCCGCCCGGCAGCTCCTCCCCGCTCCAGGCCAGATAGGCACACGTCGAGGTGTCCGGGGCGGTGATCTCCACGTCGCCACCGATCGGCAGCGTCGGCAGCTCGGCCGAGCCCTGGTCGTCGGCGGCCACCGGATCGTCCTCGCCCCCCGCCGCCGGATCCTCCTGCACGGAGTTCGTCTCCTCACCGGGCGTGTCCGGATCCTCCCCCGGGGCACACGCCGCCAGGACAGTGGCCGCCAGGCATGCGGCCGCCGCAATCCCAAGCCTCATCGCCGCCTCCTCGCCGCGGGTCTCGGACGAGGCCCCTGATGGAGAGAGTGCGAAACGACACCGCAGGTACGGCCGGTTCGCAGACAACCAGCGTACTGCTCAGGACACCCCGTGCGAGCAGCCCAAAGTTCCCCGTGCGATGGGGCGCACGGGCCGCCGGGCGTCGGCATCGACGGCGCTCACGCCGTCGCCTGCCAGGGAGCGAACGCGTTGCGCACCCCTCGCAGAGCGGGGGCGAGTTCCGGATAGTGCCGGAGCAGGACGGTCGACATCGTGGTGGTGTCCAGCCAGTCCATGCCCTCGGGGGTGTAGACCTCCGGCCGGAAGTCGATCGTGTAGAAGCGGTCGCTCTTGAGCCGCCGCGACGCCATCAGGAGGAAGATCCGGAAGGCGGTGTCGCTGAAGCCGAACCCGCGCGGCAACTTCTCGCCGAACATGCCCACGGTGAGGTCGACCTTCTCCAGGTCATCGTCGTAGATCGACCTCATCCGGGCCCGCGTCTCCTCGTCCACGCCGAAATCCTCGAACCCCCGAAGCGGGCGCATGTGCAGCTGCCGGCGGAACTCGGCGTACCTCGGGACGCCGCGCTCCCGGGAGCGCAGGACGTCCAGGGCAGCGAGGTCGATGTGCTCCCCGTCGGTGCGTGCCAGCCGGTGCATGAAACGCGGGCTGTTGTGCAGTGTCACGGCGCCGGGGTGGGCGATGCCCAGGGAGTAGAACGCGTTGGCGATGCCGATCCGGTCGATGGTCTCCCGCGAGCCGAGGCCGAACAGGCTCATGAACTCGAGTTCCTCCAGGGTGCTCCCCCGCGCGGCGTCGGCCATCACGAAGTCGTCCGGGAGGAGGGGGTGCATCCGGTAGACGCTCACGAAGTCCTCGGTGATGCTGTACGGCGCCGCGTGCTGCTCGGTCTCCGAGCCGGGAATCCCGAACAGGAAGTCGCCGGTGCCGAACCGGCCGAACCGCCGGTACACCCGCTCTCCGGCGATCCCCCACCAGTTTGCCCGCATCCCGAGCTGGAGGGTCGGATGGCCGAGGATCGCCGGGGTCCACTCCACGGTGTGGATCTTCGCGATCAGGGCCGCATTGATCAGTCGGGCCTTCCCGAAGAGCTGCTCGTCGTTCCATGACGGGTAGGTCCTGGCGAGCCTCGCGCAGATGGCGTTGTGCTCGCGCATGAACACGGTGTGCATCAGCTCGAGCCCCAGCCAGAAGCCGTCGGCACCACCGGAGCTGCTCAGCAGCGCCGGGTCGACGTCGACCAGGCCGTCGGCACCGATCCGGACGGTGCCGCCCGATCCGGTGCGGATGGCCTGCTGGAACTCACGCGTGCTGCCGTACAGCTGGGAGGCGTCCCACCAGTGCGTCTCGGTGTTCAGGAACGTCTCCGTGCTGCCGTCGGGCAGCAGCCTCGCCGTGTGGTCGGGCACGGTCCTCGGCATCCGGATCGGGTCCTCGGGCCAGTCGTCGCCGGAGGGTCGCGGGACCTCGAGGGCCCGGTCGAGCTCGGAGTGGCCGTGGCTGAACCAGTCGCGGGTCTCGAACTGCAACCAGGCTCCGGCGAGCACGTTCAGCGTGGTCGCCGGGATGAAGTCATGGCGCAGGAGGAGCTCGGTGGAGACGGTCCGCGGGTTGGGGTCCAGCAACCGGTCGCCGGTCTCGGGGCGGCCCGCCGCCACGGTGACGTTCCGGCCGAACCGGGTGCCGGCCATCCCCATCGTGGGCGACTCCAGGGAGGTCCAGGAACCGTCGACGGTGCGCACGTCCGTCACCGGCATCGGACCGGGGTCGGGGGTGGGGCCGAACCCGTCGTACAGGTTGTCCTCGCGCAGGGTCTCGCGGATTCCCAGTAACGCCAGCAGCCCGGGGTACGCCGGCAGGCGGTCCCACCCCCAACGGTGGTCGACCTTCTCCGCGACACGGGCGATCGTTCTCTGCAGAAGCGAGGGACGGTACATGTGATGACCCCCTGGTCCAATCCCGATGGTGGACCCGATCCGGAGCACCTGTAAAGACCCACTGGTCCGGTCTCCCCCGCACCTGCCGGTGACTCGTTGACGGCCACCGCCGGTGGTGGAAGCGTACGTAGGAGACCTCGGGGGGAGGTCGGGCGAAGGGGGTTTCGTGGACATCCATGGTGCTCGCGCCCTCGTCACCGGCACGTCGGGAGGTCTCGGCGCCGTGATCGCGCGCCGGCTCCACGCCGAGGGTGCCCGCGTGGTGCTGTCCGGACGCCGGGAGTCCGCCCTGGCCGCGCTCAGCGGCGAGCTCGGTGGCGCGCCGTACGTCGTCGCCGATCTCGCCCGGCACGGCGAGGTGGTCCGGCTCGCCGATGAAGCCGGTGAGGTCGACCTGCTGGTCGCGAACGCCGGGTTGCCGGCCAACGGCGACCTCGTCGACCTGTCCGTGGACGACGTGGTGCGCGACGTCGACATCAACGTGCGCGCCACCCTCGTGCTCGTCCGCCTGCTGCTGCCCGGCATGCTCGCCCGCGGCTCCGGCCATGTGGTCGTGATCGGGTCCCTGGCCGGCCTCGCCCCCACGCCGCGTTCCTCGGTCTACAACGCCGGCAAGTTCGCCCTGCGCGGCTTCGCCCACGCGCTGCGCGAGGAGATCCGCGGCAGCGGGGTCGGGGTGTCGCTGGTGAGCCCGACGTTCGTCTCCGGCGTGGGGATGTGGGCCGACACCGGCCAGCGGGCGGCCCATCCCGAGGTGTCACCGGAGCGGGTCGCCGAGACCTGCGTCCGCGCCGTGCGCCGGGATCGTGCCGAGATCCTGGTGGCCCCGCTGCTGCAGCGGTGGGGTGCCCGGGCCTCGACCCTCGCTCCCGGGCCGATGCAACTCCTGCTCCGCTCCTCCGTCGTCCCGCCCGAGGCGGTGGAGGCCCAGAAGTCGAAGAAGTGACCGTCCTCGAGAAAGCAGGCACCGAGATGACCGCAGGCCCGGTACAGAACTGGTTCGGCAGCATCACCTCCTCGCCCCGGCAGGTGGTGGAGGTGACCTCCGTGGAGGAGATCGTGGCCGTCCTGACCGACCCCCAGCGCTACCCCGCACCGGTCCGGGCGGTGGGCTCCAACCACTCCACGACCGCCTGCGGCGTCGCCGACGACGGCACTCTGGTCGTGACCCGCAAGATGGACCGCATCCTGGAGATCGGCGAGGACACCGTGACCGTGCAGGCCGGTGCGCTCTACATCGACGTCAACTACGAGCTCAGGAAGCAGGGGCTGCAGTTCTTCGTCAACGTCGAGCTGGGCAACCTCACCATCGGCAGCGCCTGCTGCGGAGGCACCAAGGACGCCTCGATGCCCGGGGAGTTCGGCCAGATCGCGTCGTACGCCGTCGGCGTCAAGATGGTGCTGCCCGACGGATCGCTCCTCGAGGTCGACGAGAGCGACCCCGACCTGCTCCAGGCGGTCCGGTCGAGCTACGGGCTCTTCGGGATCGTGTACGAGGCGACGTTCCGGGTGCGCAAGCTGGCCGCGATGAGCCTGCGCCACGAGAAGTTCACCTTCGAGGAGTTCGCCGCGCGGCTGCCCGAACTCCAGGCCCGCGGCGACTCGATGATGATGTACATCAACCCCTTCCGGGACACCATCACCATCGAGTTCCGGCGCTATCGCGAGGCCGCGTCCACCAGCCGGCTCAGCGAGTGGCAGTGGAAGCTGCGCAACTACGTCTGGAGCCACATGGCTCCGCTCTACGGCTACCAGGTGACCCGGCTGGTCCCCTGGCGCCGGTTGAACTCCGCACTGATCGACTTCTACAACGGCCTGATCGTGTTCGCCCTGACCCGCGTGATCAAGGGCCGCTCGACCCTGCCGCAGGCCCAGCAGATCCTCTATCCGCCGGTCTCTGACAACGCGCGCTACACCTTCAGCATCTGGGCCTTCCCCGAGGAGCGGTATCTGGAGGCGCTGCGCGCCTACTACGACCTCTCCCTGGAGCACTACCGCCGGACCGGCTACCGGATCAATCTGCTCAGCGTCGGCTACCGGATCCTGGAGGACCAGAGCTCGCTGTTCTCCTACAGTTACGACGGCACCGTGATCACCTTCGACCCGGTCTCCACCGGCAGCCACGGCTGGGACGTGTTCCTGCGTGAGTACAACACGCTGTGCAGCGACCTTGGCGGCACACCCTTGTTCAACCAGACCAACCTGCTGACCCGCAGTCAGGTCGTCGGCGCCTTCGGCGATCGGCTTGAGACCTTCGAGCGGTTCCGGGACCGCTTCGATCCCGACTGTCGACTGATGAACGGCTTCTTCCGCGAACTGCTCACCCCCGGGAGCCCGTCATGACCGTCGAGGAGACCCGCGCGGTCGCCCGCAGCTACTTCGATGAGCTGACCAACAAGCAGGACGTCGACTACGCCGATCGGCTGTTCACCCAGGACATCGCCTTCCACGATCCCGCCATCGTGCCGGACGGCGTCGCGCACGGAGTCAAGGAGGTCAAGGGCTTCTTCTCGGTGTTCTTCAAGGTCTTCCCCGACGTGCACTTCCACATCGACGACTTCCTCGCCGAGGACGACAAGGCCGCGATCCGCTTCACCTGGACCGGGACCCACCGCACCGAGTTCCTCGGGATCGAGCTCAAGGAACGCCGGGTCGCCGTCCCCGGCATCGACATCTTCCACATCCGGGACGGCCGGATCGCTGAGGTGCGGGTGGCCTTCGACCGCGGCCACCTGCTGCAGCAGCTCGGCGGCATCAACCACCCCTTCTGAGCGCCGGAGGTCCCGATGTCGCATCAGGTCGGCCTGACCTTCACCGCCGCGGTCGCGCCCGGTCGGGAAGAGTCCCTGCGCGCCATGCTGCGGCACCTGGACCTGGACCCCGCCCACAACGACGTCCTCCCCTTCGCGGAGCTCCCGGACGTGCACTTCGCCCGTTTCCTCGTCCTGCCGGAGGGGACCGCCGGGTTCGGGGCGACGACGCTGGTGCTCACCGTCGACGCCGACGGACCGGCGGGCCCGCGGGTGCGCGACCTCGCCGAGGAGGTCGGAGCCGGCATCGACGCCGTCTTCGGCCACTGCGCCGGTTACCCGGCCGACCCGACGTCGCGACAGCGGAGGTCGTGGCTCGCCGCCCACCAGGAGAACTCGGAGGTCTTCTACATCCACGCGGTCGGCAGGACGCTCACCCAGATCCTGGACGAGGCGCGGTTGAGATCGGCGGTGGTGGGCTTCGTGGACGCCGAGCACGCCCGTCTCGCGGCCCTCGACGACCGGGGCGTCCGCGACGCGATCCGGGCCTTCGTCTCCGAGACACCGGGTCTGGCCCCGGCACTGGAGCCACCGGCCGCGCCCGGGCTGCTCTTCCGTGTCCGCGAGAAGAGCCACAAGCTCGCCGTACCGGCCCTGCTCGTGGTCGGGCTCCCGATCGTGGTGCCGGCTCTGCTGCTGTGGGCGGTGGCCTTCCGCGTCCGCGAACTCCGTGAACCGGTCCCCCTCCAGGTCCTCGACCCGGACCGGCTGCGCGCGCTGAGCGACCGGGAGGACTTCGAGGTGATGAACCAGTTCACCAGCATCGCCCCCATCCGTCCCGGCCCCCTGCTGCGGATCACCTCCCAGCTCACCTTGTGGATCGGCAACTACACCGCCCGACATGTGTTCACCCGCGGCAGCCTGTCGGGGCTGACCACCGTGCACTTCGCCCGCTTCAAGCGGTTCGGGCCGCGGAGGCACCTGCTCTTCACCAGCTACTACGACGGCAGCCTGGAGAGCTACAACAACGACTTCGTCGACCAGGTGGCCTGGGTGCTCAACGTCGTCTTCGGCCAGCAGGAGGGCTACCCGCGGACCCGGTGGATGGTGCTCGACGGTGCGCGCGACGAGCGCGGGTTCAAGGCCTTCATCCGCGGTCACCAGATCGAGACCCAGGTCTGGTACACCGCCTATCCCGATCTCGCCGCGGTGACCCTTGACCAGAACGCCCGCCTGCGCGCCGGCCTCGGGGACGACCTCGACGGGGAGGAGCTACGAGCATGGCTCGAGCTGATCTGAGGCAATTGCTGAGGTGGCCTCGCCGACCGTCCGCGCGGATCGACGTCGACGACGTCCAGGCCCTGGTCATGCAGGGGTACGGCAGGCTCCGCGGGGCGGCGTACCTGCTCCTCGAGGTGACCGACCCGATCCCCGCGCGCTCCTGGCTGGCAGCGCTGGTCGGGGAGGTCACCCTGGGCGAGCGCCGGCCGGTGGGCACCGCCACCAACGTCGCGTTCACGGCCACCGGGCTCGGCCGCCTCGGCGTCACCGACGACGTGCTCGCCGGGTTCGCACCGGAGTACGTCGAGGGCATGACCAGCGCCCACCGCACCCGACTGCTGGGCGACGCCGGTGCCGCCGCGCCCTCCGCCTGGGCGTGGGGCGGCCCGCAGGGACCCTCGGTGGACGTGCTCGTCCTGCTCTATGCCACCACCGCCGAGGAGCTCACCGGGCACGTGCAGGAGCAGCGGTCCAGGGCCACGGCGAGCGGGCTGCGCGAGGTGGCCCTCCTGGACACCGAGGACATCGGTCTGGGCGAGCACTTCGGCTTCCGCGACGGCATCTCCCAGCCGGTCCTGGCGGGCACGGGCCGGCCGAGCGGGGATCTGCACGTGGTCGCCCCGGGTGAGTTCCTGCTCGGCTATCCCAACCAGCACGGGCAGGCGCCGAGCAGCCCGACGGTCGCGGCGGACGACGACACTGCCCGGCTCCTACCCCCGGCGAAGGACGACCGGGACCGCCGCGATCTGGGCCGCAACGGCACCTACCTGGTGATGCGCACGCTGAGCCAGGACGTCGGCGCCTTCTGGAGGTACGCCGATGCCCAGACCAGGAGAGCGGACGGATCCAGCGACCCGGCCGCCCGCACCTCACTCGCCGCCAGGATGGTCGGCCGGTGGCCCAGCGGCGCTCCGCTGACCCTGAGCCCCGACCGGGACCGCCCCGAGCTCGCCGAGCAGAACGACTTCGGCTACCACGAGCACGACGCCGAGGGCTTCGCCTGCCCGATCGGCGCGCACGTACGTCGTACCCATCCCCGGGATTCGCTGCCTCCGCGGCCGGGGTCGGACACCTCGGTGGAGGTCGGCAAGGGCCACCGGCTGCTCCGCCGAGGCCGTCCCTACGGACCGCCGGTCGACCTGGGGGACGCGCTGACCGCGGAGGAAGCCGGCGACGTCAGGGGCCTGCACTTCATCGCGCTGTGCACCGACATCGCCCGCCAGTTCGAGTTCATCTCGCACACCTGGGTGCAGAACCCGCACTTCGCCGGCCTCTACGACGACTCCGACCCACTGCTCGGCGGACACACCGGTGAGGGGTCCGGGTTCACCGTCCAGCAGCGGCCGGTTCGCCGGCGGTACGTCGAGACGCCCGCGGTCGTCACGACCCGCGGTGGCGCCTACTTCTTCCTCCCCGGCGCCCGCGCGCTGCGCTACCTCAGCGGCGGCTGACCAACCCCGACCCGCTCAACGCGGAGCCCACCGCCGCGCCGCGACCGCGAGCGCGGTGTTGACCGCCGAGATCGCCACCGTCATCACCCCGACCCGGCGCGGCACCTCCCCGCGCAGTGCCCCGACCAGCGCAGCCGCGGTGTCGGCGCCGTGGATGACCACCGCCTCCGTGCGGGCCCGTTGGCCCTGCTCGCCGGTGAGCGCGAGCAGGTCGACGCCCAGCACGATCGTGCGTACGCCGAACATCCGGAACGCGTAGTAGGGCGAGGTCGCGTCCGGATCGGCGGAGGTGCGCCGTACCAGGAATCCCGGCGCCAGCAGGCCGAGACATCCGTTGATCAGCCGGACCGCCGCCAGTGCGCGCACGGCACCGGTCCCCAGAGTTGCTCGATCCATCCGCCACCTCCAGGTCATCGTCTCCAGACAGCGACCATCGTAGGGATCCCGGACGAGGCCCCGCCAGAACTTCGCGCGAGCAACCTGCGAGGGACACTCGATCGTTCCGGCCATGGCCTTCCCCGCGTCGGCTGCGGCGGGGATGCTTGGGGGCATGACACGACGCGTCGTGGTCGGACTCATCGACAGTTCACAGCTAGCGGCTGTTCGGTCAGATCTACGGGCATTGGGGCTTACGACCGTCGAGGGTCCGCGTCCGGAGCTTCCTGATGTCCTCGTGGTCACCCCGCAGTCCGAGGATGCGGCCGAGCAGGTGGCCGAGGAGGTCCAGCGGCTCGAGGGGGTCAGTTACGCGGAGGTGGAGTCCATCTCCGAGGGCTTCATCGAGTAGGCCGCTGTGCTATTCGGACCGGGTTCTCGGCGGGAGGTGTCGAGGGAGGGTGACCGGTGGCACGAGGTCTGGCTGGTCGCTGCGGAGGAGGGTGAGGACGATCCCCGCCCGACCGACGAAGAGCCCGGGGGGTTGCGGGTCCGGGATGGTTGCTGCCGGCTGCGTCCCCGGTGGGGTGGGGAGTCCGCAGGGCCAGTGGTCGAGCGCCGCACGGGTCTCCACCAGCAGGTCGGCGGATTTTCGCGCCGCACGGAGGTGATCCTCACCGGTGGACAGGGCTGCCGCTGACGTGAGGAGCTCGACGGCTCCTGCCAGACCGTGACACAGGCTGCAGTCCTCGCCGACACCGTGGCGCAGCGCGGCCCGCGCCGCCATCACCCGCTTGCGGGCGGCCTCGATCGCTGCGGCGACCTCCGCGACCATCAGGCGCGAGCCGAGGACCTCGCCATCCCATCTCGGTTCGGCGAGCAGGGCTAGCCGAGACAGTCCGATCCCCACGGCCCCGTGGCACCACGCGGTGGGGTACGGCAGGGTGGACGGCTCGGTGTCTGCGCCGTTCGCGAGGTCGGCGGTGGGGCGCAGGTCTGGCCAGCCGGGCAGATGGGGCTCGAACCAGGACCGCTCGTACTCCAGGGCCTGGGATGCCACTTCGACCGTATCCGGATCCCGCGTGGTTCCTCGACCGGCCACCAGGGCCAGGGCCGCGCCGGAGGTGCCGTGCGCGAGTCCCAGGAGTCCGGTCCGCGCAGTGCGGGCGGGCCAGTGCACCCCCCAGGGACGGTGCTCAGCCGTCTCGGCGATCCGTCTCGCGGTGAGTTCCACGACGCGGACGACGGCGGTGTCCGAGGGAAGGACGGCCCGGAGCGCGAGAGCCACACCGGACGTGCCGGTGAGGAAGTCCGGGTCCGCCCCGGCCAGGACTTCCCGCTGGAACGCGGTCGCGGTGCTCCGGGCCAGCGCGGCTGCCTGGTTGCCGAGGTCGTCCAGGTCGAGCAGCCGCGCCGTCCACGCTACGGCGTAGGCGATCCCGGCGGCTCCCGAGGCGTAGTCGAACCGCCCGCCGTCGAGCATGACCTGGCCGGCTCGAAGCGCGTCTGTGGCGGCTGCCGCGGCGACGGCTCGCGTTGCCGGAGTGGCGCCACATCGTGCGGCCGCGGCCAACGCCAGCGCGATTCCCGCGGTTCCGGAGTAGAGACCTTCGGGTGCGACCGTGTCCGCGATCCGCCAGGTCGTCCCCTCTTCGATCACGTCGGGCCCCACCCACGCCGGTGGCCCCCCGGTGGCCGACCACGGTTCACTCGTGCCGCGACCGAGAGCCTCGCCGGCGATCTCTGCGGCGAGAGCCAGTGCCGCGTCACGACGTCGGCTCATGGCACCGGCTCACGCCAGGGTCGGGTGGGATCGATACCGGCGGCGGCGAGCGACTCGGTGAGTGCACGGACCGCGTCCTGGCCGGTGAGCCCCTCGGTGGCGACGGCCCTGACTCCGGTGGTCAATGCCCGGCATCGGCTGGTTCCGAAGCTGATGTCAGGACCGGGGTCCTCGGCGTAGCCGACCCCTGAGGCGATGGGCATGGTCAGCGGCGGGGCGCTCGACTGCAGACTGTCGGTGCCCAGCCCGGACGTCAGGTCGGTGACGGCTGCGCAGGCCGTCTGGCTGTCCTCCCGCGGTGTGTACAGCACGATCGCATCGGGACGGCGGTAGCCGCGTGGGTCCGTCGACGCCTTGATCGACCAGCGGAGGTCGGAAGCAAGGAG
Organism: Nocardioides insulae DSM 17944; assembly: GCF_000422825.1. Classification (GTDB taxonomy): domain Bacteria; phylum Actinomycetota; class Actinomycetes; order Propionibacteriales; family Nocardioidaceae; genus Nocardioides; species Nocardioides insulae. Next base: position 496,337 of record NZ_KE383929.1, read on the forward strand.
CCGAGTCGTGAGCTCGTGGACGACGGCAGGCGCGGAATCGGCGTACGGATGGAGATAGAAGCGGCCCAACGGCCCTTCGGGCTCACCCTGCGGCGAGCGGGTGGCCCACCACCGGGTGGCGTCATCGGTGGTATCGACCCGCATCGTGACCGCGACCTGCTCCCCCGGCGCGACCGGAACTCCGGGCCGGGAGACGCTGACGTACTCCGTGTGGTGCACCACGCGGCGCTCCTCGCCGCGCCCGACCAGACATTCGCCGTGCTCGCCCCGAGTCAGCACGACCCAGCCGGGCCCGAAGAGCCGCGTGCCTGCATGGGCGGCGCGCAGGTAGCCGACCAGTCGTCCGCCCAGCAAAGCCTCCTCAGTCGGGTCGGGGGGTGCGCCGGCAGCGGGCGCGCCACCGAGGTACCACTGGACGTAGAGGGCGTCGCAGACCTCGTCGTCACCGACACCGGCCCCGGCTGCGCCCGGTACGACGTTCTCGCCGATCCGGAGGCCGCCCCCCTCGACCCGGACGAGTGAGAGCAGGCCAGTCAGGTCGGCGAGCACCGTCGACGGGATCATCGCGCCCACGTGTCCAGCTCGTGACCGACCGCTGCCAGGCTCCGCACGAGGTCACACGCGTGCTGGAGCAAGGAGCGGGCCGTCTCCTCGGCCCCGGCTTCGGCGCACTCCAGGGCGAGATGGACCACCCGGGCTGCCCAGAAGGCGGGAACGCGGGGGATCACCTCGGCCCGCTGTCGCTCCGGGTAGTCGCGCAGCAACGCCTGCTGGTGTTCGGTGGTGGATCGTCGGGTGACCGTGGACAGCGAGCTGAGTTGTGCCAAGGCGGCGGCGACGTCCCACGCCGGGTCCCCCCAGCCGGACATCTCCCAGTCGATCAGGCGGAGCCTCACCTCCCCGTGCGGATCCTCGACCAGGCAGTTGTCCCACTTCACATCGGCGTGCACGAGGCACGAGGGTGCCCACGCCGCGCGCGCCGCCGTGAGATGGGGGCCGAGGAGGGGATCGCGGCCGATGCTCACGGCGAGGGACACGGCGTGGCGGAGTTCGAGGTCCTTCTCCTCGGAGACCGGAAGGTCGAGCACGCCCGCTGCGCCGGGGAACGGGATGACGGCATCCGAGGTGGCGGCGTGCAGCTCCCCGAGCGTGCGTCCCAGGGCCCGGCACACCTGCGGAGGTGGTGCGGTGCCGTCCATCAGGCTGCTGGCCACCGCTTCATGAGGTGCTGCCTGGGTCACGATGACGCCACGGCTCTCGTCGATCAGCAGAGCGGGCGGGAGTACGGCAGCGAGACCGGGCTGCCAGGACGCGAGTCGGTACACGAACGCCTCATGCGCCAGCGAGCGACCTGCGGCGGTGGTGCCGGTCATCTTGACGACCACGGCTCCCCCGTCGGTCTCCACGCGCCGCACCTGATGCGATTGCCCCACGTCGAGGACGCGGGCGGACCGCGCCCCGGCCAGGCCGGCCGCGGCCGCAACCGCGCGCGGATCCGGGCCTGCCTGGCGAGGGTCGGGGCTCGCCCCCGTGGTCGCTACCGCCCTCAGCCGTTCTCGTCGTAGTCCACGCCGTAGGGGTCATCGGCGCTGGCGCCCGCCGCCCCTGGCCGGTCCGGAAAGTCCGGAAAGTCCGGAAAGTCCGGACCATCGCACGCCCGCGTGCTGGCGCAGCCGGCGAGTGTGGAGGGGCACACCGACGAGACCGAGGGGCACCGGACCGATTCGGACGGGCAGAGGACGACCGTGCTGGGACACCGGACGGCCTCCGACGGGCACACCAACCCCACCGAGGGACAGAGCACGGCCTCCGAGGGACACCGCACGCTGCTGGAGGAACAGATGATGGTCACCGATGGACAGCGGATCGACTCCGACGGACACCGGAGGAACCTCGACGCGCACGAGATCGTGATCGACGGGCACCTGATCCCCTCCGAGGGACAGGTGAGCCGCAGTGACCGGAGCACGGGAGGACACGCCAGATCCACCGCGGCCTTGGCATCGACAAGGCCCACTCCGTACCGGTCGTTGGGCACCGGGTCGGCGGCGACGTCGCGTAGGGCCCGGGCAGAGCTGCGGATCATCTGGGTCAGCTGTGCCGACGTGAGGTTCGCGTTGCACGAGAGCATGAGCGCCGCGATGCCCGCCACGTGCGGGGAGGCCATCGACGTGCCGTTCTTGCTGCCGAAGGTGTTGTCCCAGTCGGTGCTCAGGATGTCCACACCGGGCGCGGACACGTCGACGTGTGGCCCCATCGAGGAGAACGCGGCACGCCGATCGTTGATGTCCACCGCCGCGACCGAGAGCACATCGGGCAGGGCGGCCGGGAACTGCGGGACCGCGTCACCGGTGTTGCCCATCGCCGCGACCACCAGGCAGCCTCGACTGACCGCATAGGCCACTGCGTCTGCCGTCACCGTGTCATTGGTCGGGCCCCCCAGACTGAGGTTGATGATCTGCGCACCGTGGTCGGCCGCCCAGCGGATACCGGCCGCGATGTCGACGGAGGTGCCGAATCCGGAGATCCGGTTGTCGGACAGACGCCGTGCCCGGTTCAGCACCTTGACCGGCATCACCCGGCAACCCCACGTCACCCCCGCCACGCCCGTGCCGTTGTTCGAGGCGCAGGCGATCGTTCCGGCGACGTGCGTGCCGTGTCCGACCTCGTCCTGCGGGACGTTGTCACGCCCGTTGAAGTCGCCCTCCCACACCCAGCCGGGGATCGGCGGTCCCGGATTCGGGCCAAGATCCACCAGGTCCTGGCCAGCCGCCAGCAGGCCGGACAGCTCCGGGTGGTCCAGGTCGACCCCGCTGTCGACGACGGCGACCGTCACGTTCGCCGACCCCGTCGTTCTGTCCCACGCCTCCGGGCAGCGGATCTTGGTCAGGCCCCACTGCTGGGCGAAGCTCGGATCGTTCGGCGTCACGAACGCCTCACGCAGGTACACCGGCTCGGCGAAGGTCACCTCGTCCAGCTTGTTGAGCCGGTCCACGGCAGTACTGACCTTGGCCCGACCCGCATAGCGGATCCGGAAGGTCCCCCCGATCGCCTCGTCGATCTCATCGGCCAGTACGCCCATCGGCGCCGGCGACGCAGGACCGTGCACACGGCGAATATCGACCACGTTCAGCCCGGACAAGACACCGTCCAGACCACTCACGCCCATCTCAGTCACCGCGAAGGTGCCCCGGCTGGGCCCGCTGGTCATGCTCACTTCCAAGCCACTGCTGACGCCGCCGGTGACGCCGAAAACGACCTCACCCGGGACTTCGACAGGCTCACTACCCAAAAGACTGAAGTCCGCCATCACTAGGCCTCCTGTGCCAGAGATGGTCTACAAACTCATCGACTCAGAACCTCACCCACGCGCTCCTGCGATGGGGGACGTCGAACGCACCGCAACATCAAGACTTTACGGCTGCCCACGCAGCCTTGTAAACGGCTCCGAGCACGGCCCGACCCCGCCGGCGTGGGGTGTCCGATCCAGCGTCCGGCTCCGTTGCGGAGGCGGGGTGACCCAGCTAGCGTGAATAGGCTGCGCGAACGACGCGGCAGCCCGTGGACCCGGGGGGGGACCCATGCCATTGAAGTCGTACGGGGTCCTGCGCGGCCGCGCGGTCGCCAAAGTGCGTGAGGGCGGCACCGACAGCCCGCACTACCAGGTGCACATGGTCGCGGACGGCACCGATCATCGGATCGCGGTCAACGTGCTCTCGCAGCTCGCTCCTTCGGAGCTGCTCTACCTCGCGGTCGAGGACTTTCGACACCCGCTCCTCGACGCGCTCCCCGACGTCGACGGCTGGACGCCGCTCCCGTCGGGGCCGGGCGGCGCGAGCCTCGACTTCGTGCGGGGCAACATGTTCGCCCCGACCGACATGCGCGAACTGCCGCCGGACCTCACCGGACCCGACAACGACCTCTCCGACCGTCTAGACCACTTCGTGGAGCGGGCGATCGGTGATCCGGAGGCGCTGCTGTATGCGTTCGGGGAACGATGGGGCCCCGAGCGGGGTAAGCGCGACAAGGTCTTCGGATTCGAGCCCGGCAACGGCGTGCACGACATCCACATGAACCAGGGCAACTCCGGGCGATTCGCCGGCGACAACGGCGTGTGGCAGGACGGCGGCCTGCTGATCCACTTCACGCGATCCTCCTCCTGGGTCGCGATCTTCCTGGCCTTCCAGAGCCAGGCCTGGCACACCGACGACGTCACCGGACACCCGATCACCGACCCGGGCCGACAGATCGAGGGCGACGGGCGGGTCCGGATCGTCGGCGCGCTCGTCAACCCGGTCGGGCCGGCCCCGGAGGCCGAGATCGTCACCCTGCTGAACACCACACCCGCGGCCATCGACCTGACCGGCTGGACATTCCTCGACCGGCGGCAGAATCGGTGCCCCACGCCGACCGGGAGCCTCGCGGCCGGTGCCACCATCGCCTGCACGCTGACGCCCCCGGTGGCGCTGGGCAACAGCGGGGGCACGCTCACGCTCCTGGATCCCGGCGAATTGAAGGTCGACGGTATCGCCTACACCGGCGCGGACATCCGCGGCGAGGGATGGACCGTCGTCTTCTGATCTCTCGAGCTGTCCTCCCCTACGCGTCGTTCCGGTCAGCTGCCGCCATGGGTTCTCGGGGAGCCGCTGACGCCGGATGTCAGCGGCATGTCAGTCAGACGCATGTGCGGTGGCAGTGGCTTGCCAGCGCCCGCTGGTGGACTGGTCGAGCCACCGGATCCGCCGGAGGCGCAAGCGTTCCGAAAGGGGGAAGCACCATGTCGCACAAGGACCTTGCCCGGCTCTCCGCCGAGATCCTGGAACTGGAGTCCGAGACCTTCGAGGTCTCCGACTACACCGAGACCAACGACCTGTACCTGGCCTCGTCGAGCACCTGTTCAAGCACCACGAGCACGACGAGCTGCTCGGCCTGACTCGCTGGTCCGGGCGCCCAGCGATGCCTGGCACCCATCTCACGTCGAAAGGAGGAGGACCATGGAGCGCAAGCTCAACTCTCTCGCCCGCGAGATGTCAGAACTGGAGTCGGAGACCTTTGAGATCGCCGACTACACCGACGCCGACGACCTGTTCGTCAGCGCGTGCAGCACCAGCAGCACGTCGAGCACGACCTCGAGCACCTGCGCCTGAGCGCGACCCGAGCGCCGGCGTACTCCACCCAGTGGAGTACGCCGGCGCTTCGGTTCGCCGAGGTCAGGCCGTGGTGAGCTGGGTGAGCGCTGCCGCCGTGAGTGCCTCGATCCCGGTGGAGAGTGCCGGCCCGGGTGCGGGGGCGAACCGAGGCGAGTGGTTGGGTGGCGCCTGGGCGAGCCGTTCTGCCGTGGAGCCGGACAGCGCCTGCCACTGCGTGCGGCCGATGCTGCCGAGCATCCAGTAGCACAGCGCGACGTCGGACTCAGCGAATCTGCCCACGTCCTCGGCCGCCAGCGACGGCCACGCCGTGGTGACCCGCGGCCGGCCGAAGTGATCGCGGTGGGCGGAGGCGACGGTTGCGGTGAGATCCTCGTCCGGGACGAGCACCGGGGAACGTGACTCCACGCAGATCTCCGGTGGCCGTTGGCAGCCGGATGCGGCGGCCTCGGCCATGACGATGCGGCGTACCGCCGCCTCGGTGCGAGCCAGGCTGGCGACGCTCAGCGCGCGGAGCGTCACCTCCAGTTCGGCCTGGTCGGCTATCAGGTTCGGCGCCGTGCCAGCACTGATCCGGCCCACCGAGACGACGATGAGTTCGCCGGGAGAGCTCTCCCGGGCCACGACGGTCTGCAGCCGCATCACGATCGCGGCCGCGGCGACCACGGCATCGACGCCGTGCTGCGGCGCGGCAACGTGGCTGCCCGTGCCGTGCACGACCACGCGCAGGGTGAGGCTGCCGGCAAGCATCGGCCCCGACGTGTGCGCGACCATCCCGGCCGGCATCGGGATCAGATGCTGGGCGAGCACGGCCGAGGGCGTGCCGAACCGATCGCGGAACCCATCGTCGAGCATCGCCTGGGCACCGATGAGTGTCTCCTCGGCCGGTTGGCCGACCACCATCAGCGTGCCTCGCCAGTCGTCACGGACGCCGGCGAGCAGCCGGGTGGCGCCGGCGAGCGCCGCAGTGTGCAGGTCGTGGCCGCAGGCATGCATCACTGCGGTGGGGCTCGCATAGGGCAGTCCGGTCTGCTCGGCGACCGGCAGAGCGTCGAGTTCCGCGCGCAGCATCACCGTCGGCCCGGGTCCGTTGCGCAGCAGACCGACCACGCCGTGGCCACCGACGCCGCACGCGACCTCCAGGCCGTCCTCACGCAACCAACCTGCCAGCCGCGCGGCGGTGCGCTCCTCGGCGCCGGAGAGCTCGGGGTGGCGGTGCAGGTCCATGTAGAGCGCCACGGTCGGCACGAGGACGGTGTCGGCGGCGGGGATCGACGTCATGGGCACTCCTAACAGAAGGGATGGGGAACGAGGTGGAGATCGGCGTCGGTCAGGTCGCCCGTGGCGAGACCCGCACGCTGGTGGGCGGTTCGCAGGCGCGGCATGGTCAGCGCCCGCTGGCGGCCCCAGCCGAAGTCGATCGGCAGCAGACCCGGCGTGATGGTGCGGACGGTGGTCAGACCGAGCCGCGCCTGCTCGGGGGTGGTCTGGTCGACGACGATCAGGTCGCATCCGGTCGCGATGATCTCGGCGCCGAGCCTGTCCAGGTCCTCGCGTACGTCGGCGGTCCTCGGTGTCGGCTCGTAGACCTCGGTGAACGGCAGCACTCGAGCGGGCTCCACGAACCGGCGGGCGTGCGCGACCGACCCGGTGTGGGCGTAGAGCAGCGCGTGGTCGCGCATCGTCACGACGTTGTCGAAGTCGGCGGCCAACCGCTCGATCCGCGCGCGCTGGTGGACCGCGTCGGAGCGCAGGTGCGGGAGGTAGGTCAGAGCCTCGGCCAGCGCTGCTGCGGCGGCGTCCGCTGGATCCAGAGCCGCCCCGGCGGCGAAGGAGAGCGTGCCCGGCCCTCCGTCGAGGCGTATCGCCATCGCGGTCACGACCGGGACGGGCAGGTCTACTCGGCTGTCGACGAGACGAACCTCGTAACCATGCAGGGCGGCCCGGTGCAGCAGGTTGCGCACTGCCGGCACCGGCAGGGTCGCGGGGTCGATCCCGGTGACGGGACGGCCGGCGTACCAGCCGAGCAGGAAGGCGTCGCGTTCGACCAGTTCCAGCAGCCCGTGGAGCACCGCCTCCTCGAGACAACTGCCGGTGGCGCAGCCGTTGGAGCACTCGAAGACGAAGTCGTCACCCCGGGTGCGGCGACCGTAGAACGTGGAGCGCGCCGGAACCAGGATCGGCCGGTCGTCGCGCAGCGAGTGACCCTGGACCCAGGCGATCTGCGCGGTGGGTGCGAACCGTTGCAGGACGGGGTCGTGCCGGTAGGTGGCCTCCGGATACTCCCCGCACTCGCGGGGGTCGAGGGCGGCCAGGCCCCGTTCGACGAGCTCGTTCAGCGATGCCAGCACGGGTGGGTGGCCGTTGCGCTGGCGGGTGCCGGCGTACCGCTCGAGGCCCTCCAGAAGTCCGAGATCGCGGCTGGCGGCGAAGGTGTCGGACTTGCCGCTCCAGCCGATGTCGTTGACGCCCTGGAGGCCGCGCTCGACGAAGTGCCCGCTGACCGCCGCGGTCGTGGGCGCGATCAGGTCGCGGAACGTCGCGGGACCCAGTACGCCGCACACGGGGTTGACCAGCGCTCCGGTCGGCAACGCATAGTCCGCAGCCGGACGCAGCCTGGTGCCGGTCGTGCCGGTGGGCTTGGGGCGCGATCGCATCCGGACCGTGGGCGTGCCGTGGTTCGCCCGGTGCGCAGGGCACGACGGCTCGGGCAGCAGTTCATGGGCCTCGACGCGCAGCGTGACCAGGTCGAGGCGGAGCACCGTGCCGGTGGCCGGCGCGGACCGCACCAACGCCCAGGCCGCGTCGGCCACGAACGCGGTCGGCAGCGGCCAGGCACCGGCGGCCGTCTGCGCGGCGCCGGTCTCCAGCGCGTCGCGCTCGGGGATCGACCGCAGCCGCTGCCATCGGATCGCCAGGCACAGCCCGCACGCCTCTCCCCTGCCGGGGCCGACCAGCACCGCGTCGGCGGCGACGTGGACGCCGGCCGAGGGCCGCAGGTCGCGGAACCGGTCGCCCGTGCCGGTGACGTCGGCCCCGCCCAGTGGCACCACCACCGGAGCCGCCAGCCCGGCGGCGTGGGCCCGGTCGGCGAGTCCGGCTTCGAGGCTCATCGCTTGGCGTCCCACCGGAAGACGCGCAGCAGCACGAGCGAGAACACCACCGCGAAGCCCAGCAGCGCCGCGCTCGAGGTGGCCACCGTGGCGCCGGCGTCCGTGCCGTTGAGCGCCGCCATGGCAGCCTCGTTGAGGTAGGTCAGGGGCAGGACTCGCGAGATGTCCTGGAGGTAGTCCGGCATCGCCGCGAGCGGGATGAAGGCACCGGAGAGGAAGGCCATCGGAACCATCAAGATGTTGGACACGGCGGCGACCGCCTCCGGCGTCTCGGCGTACGTGCCGATCAGCGCGCCCACCGCCAGGAACGCCATCACCCCGCACACCAGTACCGGCACCAGCAGCGGCCAGGTCCGGGCCGGGCTCAGCCCGAACGCCGGAAGCATGGCGACCCCGATGAAGAGCGCCACCTGGCAGGCCGCGATCGCAAGCGTGATCAGCAGCCGGGCGCCGAGCACCGAGGGCACCCTGGTCGGGGTGAGTCGGATCAATCGCAACAGGTCGTCCCGACGCCACTGCATCAGCGTGAACGCGGTCCCGAACACCGCGGCATTGGCCACGCCCCACGAGAGCACCCCGGAGGCGACGTACTGGACGTAGGGAACCCCCTCGAGCTCCTGGTCGCGGTACATCGCTCCGAAGAGGACGAGGAACGCGAGCGGGAAGGCGAAGGTGAAGAACAGTGAGGCCTTGTCGCGCAGGTAGGCCCGCCAGCTCGAGGTGGTCAGGGCGATGGTCGCGCTCATCGTGGGTCCTCCGATCCGATCCGGTCGAGGTAGACGTCCTCGAGGGTGGGTGTGCGGGTCTGTACGGCGCTGCGCCCGACCAGGTCCTCCAGCGCCGGGCGCACGACCTCGGGCCGGTGGGTCTCGATGACCACCGAGGGGCCCTCCCTCGTGGCGGTGAGGACGCCGGGCACGGCCCCGGCCTGCTCCGGAGCGAGAGCCTGACGCGGCACCACGAGCCGGGTCGGCAGCCCGGCCTCGTCGATGAGCTGGTACGGCGCCCCGAGCGCGACGATCCTGCCCCGGGCGATGATCGCGACCCGGTCGCAGAGCGCCTCTGCCTCATCGAGGTGATGGGTGGTGTAGACGACGGTGCGCCCGTTGGCGTGCAGGGAGCGCAGCACCGCCCACAGCTCGCGCCGCGCCTGCGGGTCCAGCGACGCGGTCGGCTCGTCGAGGAAGATCAACTCGGGGTCGTGGACCAGCGCCGAGGCGATCGCGAGCCGCTGCTGCTGGCCCCCGGAGAGTCGCTCGGCACGCACGTCGCCGGACTCCTCGAGCCCGACCAACTGCAGCGCCTTCTCGGCAGCGGCCGGTCCGTAGCCGTACAGGGCTGCCACCGTGCGCAGGTGCTCGCGCGCGGTGAGCCGGACGAAGAACGCGGCGGTCTGGGTCTGCACGCCCAGGCGGGAGAGCACTGCGGTGCTGCGCGGCCACGGCGAGGCACCCAGCACGGAGACCGCTCCCCCGTCCGCCCGACGCAGGCCGACGGCGACCTCGACCAGGGTGGTCTTGCCGGCGCCGTTCGGTCCGAGTAGCCCGAGGAACTCCCCCGGAGCGACGCTCAGGGTGACCCGGTCGACGGCTCGTCGCTCGCCGTAGGTCTTCACCACGTCGGTCAGCTCGAGCACCGGCCGCTCCGTGCGATGCGCCGGGCGGCTCCCGCCCTCGGCCGGGTCCTGGCTGTGCTGCTGGGTCTGGGTCATCGGATGGGTCCTCTCTGGCGGGGTCTCGGCGCGGTGCCGGCCGGGCGTCGGCGCGGCGGGAACAGGTGCAGGCGCCGGGGCCGCGACCCGGCGCCGGGCCAGCATTCGGGCGGCGAGCGCACCCAGCACGGCGAGGCCGAGCACGGCGACCGCCGACCACAGCCAACTGCCGGTGAGCAGCTGGCCGAGGAGGACCAGCAGCGCGAGGGTCGCGGTCGCGGTGAGCACCCAGAACACGGCGAGGGCCAGGTAGCACCAGCGAACCCAGGACGGGTACCTGGCCACCAGCGGGTCCCGTCGCCCGAGGAGCACCACGAAGGTGAGCGTGTGCCGGGCGTAATCGGTCAGCGAAAGCGCATGGCCGAGCATCCGGTAGCCGTCCATCGGCGGGAGCGGCAGCGCGTTGAACAGGGCGTGCAGGCTGAAGAAGAACAGGATCGCGCCGAGGGTGTCTCGGGTCGGTCCCGGGTCGATCCGGGACCAGACCAGGAACACCGGCAGCAGCAGCGCGAGCTCGACCACGACCCCGGCGGCGGCGATCGCGACGTGGGCCCTGCGGCGCGGGAGGTGGAGATAGCCGTCGGTACGGCAGTAAGGGGTCACCAGCGGCGGGGTCCAGCGCACCCCGATCTCCAGGACCGGAACGCCGTAGCGACGCGCGGCCAGGCCGTGCGCCGCTTCATGGAGGGCCACCGCCACCCAGGTGGCGAGGCAGACCAGCAGCAGTGCACCGGGTCGGTGAAGAACCCGGCCGGCCTGACCCGTCAGCTCGTCGAGCCGGGTGGCCAGGACGAACTCCATGACAAGGATCGCGGCCAGCAACGGCACCATGAACCATGCCGACAGCAGCGGCCGGAGGGGCCGCAGGACGGCGTCGAGCATCGCGCCGGGTCGGCGAACCAAGGGGATCGATCTCCCCCAGGCACGCCCGCTCGGCTGCGGGGCAGCGGTCTCCCCCGAGTCCCGGGCCACCGGCTGCTCGGCCGGGTCGCCGGCGAGCAGACCGCTGCGTTGCAGGGTGCCGAGGATCCGGCCCCAGTTGGCCGGTCCCAAGCCCTTGCCGAACTCGGCCTGATAGTCGACGCCGATCTCGGCCAGAGAGCGGGTGCCGTCCAGCCGCACGATCAGGAAGTGCTCCTTGACGCCGACCTCGAGGGTGCGCGCCCCCACCCGGACCATGTGCACTCGCGCCGGTCCGCGGTGCTGAGCGGGTCCGACCACGGCGTCCGTCCGGAGCCGCGGCCGGGCGTCGAGGAGTCCGGTGGCGGTCATGGGGACACCGCCGTGGCGGAGAGTGAATCGCGCAGGGCTCGGGCGAGCAGGGCCGAGAGGTAGGCCTCGTCCCGGATCGTGATGTGCAGCCGGTTGTTGGTCATGTGGAGATAGGGCGACAGCAGCCGCACCCGCGCGTCGGCGGGGTCGGTGACGACCTCGTCGCGGGTGCGGTCGCCCGAGCGGAACACCAGCCGGCCCTCCTGCGCCAGAGCGGTCGCCCGTTCGCGGAGGTCGAGACAGTGGCAGGCCCACCCGGCGAGGTAGTCGGGCAGCCGATCGAGGTCGCCGGTCGTGATCGCCGCGCGGACCATGTCGACCCGGGCCCGCAGACCGGGGGTGTCCTCGTAGCTGGTGCCGTAGTCGACCAGGTCGGTGCCGGCGAAGGTGCGCCGCCAGAACCCGTGATAGCGCTCGAGGTAGGCGGCCAACTGCTCGCCGTCGGGCAGGAAGGACGCGGCCATCACCATCATCAGCTGGGCGGCGGTCCCGAGCGCAACCGTGCGGACGTGGACGTTGAGCGTGCGGACCGCGTGGAGGACCTGGTCGCTGGAGTGCTGGAAGTGCCATTCGGCGAGGTCGACGCCCGCGGGGCCGCCGTACTTTCCGTACTCGGGCTCGTAGGGCTGGTAGGCGAAACTGTTGTTGGGGCGCACGTTCATCCGACCGTCCGACCCGACGTATCGGTCCCGGTCGACGTCTTCGAGCTCCATGTCGAACAAGGTGTTGTAGAGATCGGAGAGGAAGCCGGTCTCGACGTTGTACAGGGCAGGACGTCGCTCGAGGAAGCCCGTGATCGCCGCCTCGGCGCGGGCCCGTACCTCGGCACCGGCAGCCGCGGTCGCCGGACGCAGCCGAAGCCGCACGTGCGGACCCTCCAGCCAGTAGTTGATGAAGAAGTGGCCGGCGAGCAGACCATCTGCCTTCAGGTCGTCGACCAGCGGACCGAGGCATTGGGCGAGCAGTGGCTGCGGGCTGGCTGCGTAGTAGATGTGTATCCCGAGCCAGTCGCCCGGCGAGGTGTGCCTGGTGGTCACGTCACGCGCTCCTTCGTGTGGTGCTGAGTGTTCGGATCCGCTCGACCGCGACCGTCTCCACGGCGTACTCCGCGACGTGGCGGCCTGCGCCCGAGCGGACCGTGGCCCGGTCCGGGTCGGGCAGCAACTCGGTGATCTCCACCCGCGAGTCCGGATCGGCGAGGAAGCCCCGGAACGAGGCCAGGGAGAGCTCGCTGGCGAGGTCGAGGAACTGCGGCTTGGGCCGGCGTCCGGCGGCGCCCTCGGGAGGATGGACCCTGGCGAAGACCCGGACCGGGAGGCCGAGCCGGGCGCGCCACCGTTGCCAGGCCAGGAACTGCTCCGCGGAGCTTCCCGTCTCGGCGGGCAGGTCCCGGACGCTCACCGTCCAGGAGCGACGGGCCAGCACCAGCGGGCCCATCCGCAGCCGCGGCAGTCGGACCGATTCCAGGGCGCCCGGTACGCCCGCCCAGGGCTCGAACCACAGCGTGGCGGAGGGTGAGAGGAGCAGCAGTGTGCGGGCGATCGCGGGCAGCGCCTGCGGCAACAGGTAGCCGAAGTAGACCGGCACCACCTCGACGCCGAGTCGGCGCGAGCGCAACACCAGCCGGTCGAGATCGGGGTCGTGCTCGACGACGAGGTCGGCCAGGTCGATGCGTTGCTCGGGCGGTGCCGAGCTGGTCTCACCGGGGCAGACGATCTCGTGGTCGGTGAGCCGGTGGTGGAGGTTGAGGTTGGTGGTCGCCGCGCCGCCGGTCACCTCCGCGAGCACCGTCCCCGGCGGGGTGAGCGCCCTGGCCCGATGCCGGAGCCGCTCGACCAGGCCGTCCCCGGCGAAGCAGTGGGTGAACCGGCTGAACGGGAAGCCGAGGCCGCCGTAGACCTGGTTGAGCACCATCTGGTCGCCGTCGGCGGGCTGCAGGAAGTGGGTATGGGCGGTGAGCCCGTCGCTCTCCGCGACGAGCTCGGCGGCGACGGCGTCGACCAGGTCGGCTCCGACCTCGACCTCCTCGGCCTCGGGGTGCTCGGCCAGGACGCGGCCGAGGCCCTCGGCGAAGACCCGGCGGGCCCGGTCGAGCGCGGCGACCCGGCGATCGCCGAGGAAGTTCGGATCATCGACGAGTCGACCGGAATCGTCGACACGGGAGTGGCGCGAGACCCAGGAGAGATACTCGTCGTAGATGTCCTCGTGGAAGTCGTGCACCAGGCGCAGCAGGTCCTCACAGCGCCCCCCTACTCCGTGCCGGGCGACGAAGAAGCCCCGCAGGGTGAGCCGGTGGCGCCTGGTCAGGTCGAAGGCGGGCAGCACCCGCTCCAGGGTCCGCAGCGCGTCGGCCACGCTCTCACCGGACCAGGGCAGCGGCGTTCGGGTGGCGCGGACGTCCTCATAGATCAGGGTGTTGGGCAGGTCCTGCGGATCAGCGCCGAGGGATGTCATCGCGGCGCCGAGTCCGCGCCGCAGCTCGGCGAGGAGGGTACGCCGCCGCGCAGGTGTCGCCGTCGGGTAGTCGTCCAGGCACTCCACCGGGTGGTCCAGCGCCGTGGCCAGCTGCCGGGACCAGGGCCGGTCGAGTTCGCGGAGCGCGTCGCGGAAGGAGCGCAGCGGGTCGACGGCATGGACGTTGGTGGCCAACACGGGCACCTGGAGCAGACCGAGCTCGAGGAGTGCGGTGACGTACTGCTCGCACTCCTGCGTGGCGGCGCCGAGTCGCGTGGCCAGGCCGGAGACCAGGTCGCGGTGGAGCAGGGCGGGGCCGCCGTCGGCCAGCGCGAGGATCTCCTCCAGGATGTCGCTGCGACGTAGGAAGAAGAGCTGGTCGCGCGCCGAGTCGAAGGTGACGGTGGCCGCGGTGTCACCGGCGCGCAGGGAGCGACGCACGTAGCGGACCCGGTCGGAGTCGCGCCCCCAGCCGGAGGCCGGACGCACCGGCAGGTCGCCGCGGCGGTCGGGGTCGGCAGCGATCGCCTCACCGAGCCTGGTCAGCGCGACGACATTGATCCGGACGCTGCTGGTCCATTCGGTGGGCACCTGTGGGTCGGTGTCCGGCGCGGCGACCTGCCCGAGAGCCACCCCGGTGAAGGTGCTGAACGGACTGGGCTTCGCGACGCTTCGGGACAGGTAGCTGACCGCCGACCGCTCCACCTTGCGGGCCCGCTTGGCGGGCGCGTCTGCGGACGCCCCGACATAGGCATCGATCTGTGCCTCCAACCCGGGTGAGGCGAGCAGCAGGCCGGCGCGCAGCCGGGGCTCGGCGAGCAGGCGGCGCAGCGCTGCCCGGGAGGCCGGGCCCTCGGCGGCCAGGTGTGAGTCACCGAGGGCCCTCAGCTCGTCCAGGCGCGCCACCTCGCACAGATGGTCGCCGACGCGGTCGCGCAGTCTGTCGTCCAAGGGGGTGTCCAGAGAGCCCAGCAGGGCCTCCAGATCGGTGATCCCGGGCATCCGCAGATTGAAGACGTCGCGGCGCAGCCTCAGCAGCCGGGCGCGCTCCGACTTCTCCTCGAGGCGTACGACGAGCTCGCCGAGCGCCTCGGCGAGGGCCGCAGCCGCGGCGCGCAGTCGCACCTCCTCGGCCAACACCCGCTCGGCCCAGGCGAGCGTCTGCGGACAGCGCAGCCCGGCCAGCGTCTCCACGGGCAGGCCTGCGACCCGCACCATCAGCTCGGGGGTCAGGGTCCAGTCGTCGGGCTCGGTCATCTCATGCACGCAATCTCGTAGCGGAAGTTCGCGGACCCGGGCCGTTCGGCGCCGAGCATCATCACCAGCAGTGGTGCCTCCCCGTCGGCGAGCCCCAGCCGCTCGACGTACGAGACGTTGTCGAAGCCGAGAGCGACGCCCACCCCCAGGTCGACGGCTGTGGCGGCGAGGTAGAAGTTCTGCGCGATGGCGCCGATGGTGGCGTTGACGAGGCGGTAGCCGCGCTCACCGACCGCGTCGATGACGGCCGCGGTCCGCATCGTCGGTACGACGACCGCGCCGGCCTGCTCCAGGTTGTAGTTCTCCAGGAAGTAGTTGGCCTGCAGGAACTCCCCCGGCGGGGTGGGGTCGAGTTGTCGCAGCCGTCCGTCGTGGTACCGATAGGTGCCGGGGGGCAGGCCGTCGACGTGGTTGACGAAGACGTAGTGCCCGACCAGATCTTCGCCGGCGACCTCGTCGGCGGCGCGGGCCGAGGCGGCCAGCGCGGTCGCCAGCGCGGCCGCCGGCATCGGGGTGCGCGCCTCGAACCGGCCGAAGCTGCTGCGTCGGGCGCGCAGGGCGGTGCGCAACGGCTGGGTCAGGTCGGCCGGGTCGCGAAGCGGCATCTCGATGCCGGAGCTCGGCGGTGACACCCGGGCCCGGTTCAGGGCGTCGGCCCCCGGTGCTCCGGAGTGCTCCTGCCGGGTGGTGTCCTGCATCCGGCGCACCGCGTCGAAGTCCAGCACCCGGCGGGATCGCTCGACGTCCTCGTGGACGACCCCCGGGATCTGCCCCGGCTCGGGGGGCCGGGTGCCGGCCCACGGTGGCGCGACGGCTCGGGGTCCGGTCCAGCGCAGCGGCAGCACGGCGAAGATCCCCTCCCGATCATCGACGCCGAGCAGTCGGGCCAGCCGACGCTCGTCGAAGAAGATCCGTGGCCTCGCCTGCAGTCCCGCGGCGCGCGCCCACGTGCGCATCGCCTGGGTCGCCGCGCCGACATCCATGCTGACCGCGTGGAAGGAGAAGTTGTTGTACTTGAACGCGTTCTGCCAGTACTTCACGCCGAGCACCAGGAAGTGCTCCTCCTCGCTACCCCCGAGGGCGCGGCGTACCTCGCCGGTGACGTCGCCCAGCAGCAGCGGGCGCAGGGCGTGCTGGTGCGGCGCGTAATGGTGCACCCCGGGCAGGACGGGTCCGCCGCGGCCGGCGATCCAGTAGATCGTGACCGGGTAGAGGCCTCCGCCGGAGGCGGCGCCTCGGTGCCAGTTGGCGTGGGTGTAGCGCGGGAGCGCCGCGAGATCGGTGTTGGCCTGGACCGCCAGCCGTCGGCCGAGGAGTCCATAGCAGTCGCGCAGCATTCCGCCGAGCGTGGCCACGGTGAACCCGCCGCCGGCCGCTTCGCCACCTTCCTCGCCGAAGAGCGCCTCCTGCACCGTCCCTGCGCCGGAGGTGGTCGGCGCGGCGTCGGGCAGTGGAAGCGACTCGAGGCCCGGGTAGTGCTTCCACTTGCGCGGCCGGTCGGTCCAGTCGGGGGCGAATCCCAGCGGAGGCATCGGCACCCGGCCGCGGCGCAGGATCGCGTCGGCGTACTCGCTCGCGTAGTTCATCGTGGCTCTCCTCAGGGGAACGGGTGCGGCACCCGGTGCAGGTCGGATTCGGTGAGCGCCCGGTCGCACAGGCCGGCCTCCCGCGGCGCGGTGCGGACCCGGTCCATGTGCAGGGCTCGCTGGCGGTCCCAGCCGAAGTCGATCGGGACCAGGCCCGGCACGATCACGTTGACCGTGACCAGCCCCAGCCGGCGCTGCTCGGGCAGGGTCTGGTCGACGACCACGACGTCGAATCCACGGCCGGTCACCTCGCCGAGGCACCAGACGAGGTCGTCGCGCAGGTCGTCGTGGAGAGGTGGCGCATCGGGGTACGCCGCCGCCAGCGACCGGACCGGCGCGGACCCGGCGAGCAGCCGCTCCGCGTGCACGGCCATCTCGGGGATGCCATAGGCCAGAGGGTGGTCGTGGAGCTCGGCCACCTGGTCGAAGTCTGAGCTCATCGAGCGCAGCCGGGCCTCGTCCTCGGCAGTCCGGCGGCGCAGGTTGACCGCATCGGTGGCTATCTCGCAGAGCGCGGCGGCCGCTGCGGCCTCCGGGTCGGGGCTCGACCCTCCGCCGACGCAGAGTGCCCCCAGGCCACCGTCGCGGCGGACGGCGACCGCGGTCACCACCGGGATCCGCAGGTCGATGCGGGTGTCGAAGAAGCGCGCGTCGTAGCCGTACATCGCCAGCCGGTCGACCATCTGCCGGGTGGAGGCGCGACGGCTCGTCCCTATGTCCAGTTCGGGCAACCGGAGGCCGGCGTACCACGCGATGAGAAACGCATCGCGCTCCACCGCCTCCAGCAGCCCGTGCAGCACCGCCTCCTCCACGCAGGCACCGGTCGCGCAGCCGCTGGAGGTGGACTGCACGAAGCGGCGTTGCTTCACCGGGGTCTGATAGTGGGCCAGCACCTCCGGCACCCGCACCGGCCGGTGGTCGCGCAGCGAATACCCGCGCACCCAGCGGATCGGCCGGGCGGGATCGAACCGGTCGATCTCGGGATGCGCTTCGTAGAAGTCGTCGGTGTAGAGCCCGCATTCACGGGGGTCGAGTGCCGTCACGCCGAGATCGACCAGGTCGTCCAGGGCTGCCGTCGTCGCGGTCGCCGTACCCGTTCGGTCGCTCCGCGCACGGATGCCGGCGTACCTCTCCAGACCCTCCAGGATCCCGATCCGGGTGCTGTGCGCGTAGCTGTCGGCGTGGCCGCCCCAGTGGGTCGTCCGCAGATAGCTGCCCGAGCGGGTGGTGAAGCCGCCGGCCGTGGCGGCGGTGGTCACCGAGCAGAGGTCGGTGACCACGCCCGGGCCGACCGCACCGCACACCGGATTGGCGAACGCGTCGACCGGGAGCTCGTAGGCGAGCAGGTCGCGGGTCCGGAAGAGGTCGTGCGCGAGTTTGGGGGCAGGACGCAGCTCCACGACCGCGAGCTCCACGTGCTGCGCGGGGTCGCCGGACTCGCACGGCTGGGTGGGCGGTGCACATGCCGGACACTCCGGATCGGCCACCAGTCGGTGTCGGCGTACGGCGAGCCCATCCAGGTCGACGGCGTGGACGGACGGGTACGTCGCGTCCTCTCCCCCGGCCGGGTCGGTGCTCAGTGCTGCGGCGATGGCAGCCAGGTGATCCGTGGCGAACGCTGTCAGCACCAGCGGCTCACCGGCCGGGTGCGTCGCACCGCCCAGCTCGAGGGCGTCGCGGAACTCGGCGGGGCGCGCGGCCTGCCAGCGGCGAGCCAGGCATCGCGGGCAGCCCGTGACCGGTCCGACGATCGCGCCGTGGCCGATCAGGTGCACCGGAACCGCTCCGGACCAGTCCTCGTCCCCTGAGACGAGGTACTCGTCGCGGCCACCGAGCACCTCGACCCGGACCCGCGCGTCGCTCCCGCTGTCCGGCGCGAGCGCCGTGAGCCGGTCCGAGACGCGAGTCTGCACCGCCGTGGCGGTGGCCCGCCACATCTCACTGCCCATCGGAACTCCTGCGCAGGACGACTCGCGCCACCCGCAGACCGCCGGCGGCGAGGTCCGGAGCCGGCAGGTCTGCGGCGAGCGGCTCGAGGCCGACGGCCCTTGCCCGGTCGAGGACCTCGGGGAAGGTGCGGACCAGTCCCGGGCGGGCGGCGATGTCGCCGCCGACGACGAGGGTCTGGGGCGCCAGGTCCGTGACCCACGGATCCCCGGTGTCGACCGCGTCGCCGCCGGGCAGCGTCGCACCGAGCTGGACCCGACCGCACAGGTCGCGCAGAGCGGCGACCGCCGCCGCGCGCCAGGACGTGTCCGTCGCCGCCGCCCACAGTACCTCCCCGGCTCGGGTGGTCCCGCGGGCCAGCAGGGTCGGCGCGGGCCCGTCGCCGAGCTCGAGCAGCTCGACCCGGGCACCGAGGCTGTCGGCCGTGCGGGCGAGGAAGACCAGGATCGGGTCGGTGTCATCCAACGGCGTACGGACCCGCCGCACCGGCACCGTGCCGTGCATGGCCGCACGGAGCGCCTCGAATCCGAGGGCGGACACGAGTGCAGCGCCGCGAGCCTGGTCGGGGGTTGCGTCGATGCCGAGCCCCCCGCCACCGGCGATGAATGTCCGCGCGTGGTTGAGGCGGGAGCGCGGAGCCATCGCCGCCGCGGGCACCCGCAACGTCGCGCCGGTGATCAACGAGGTCACCGGCACCCAGGCCTCGACCTCGCCCACCAGACCGGTCGCGGTGGCCAGCGTCTCGACACCGGCCCGCGGTACGTCGGCGGCGTCGTCCGCGAATGCGGAGGCTGCCGACACCGCACCTTCGACGACGTGTTCGGCGTACACCGCGGCGGCCGCGGTGAGCGCCGCGAGCCTGGCGCCTGCGACGTTGTGGAGGTCGAAGGCGGCGATCCGGCGGCGTCGCCCCGGTCCCAGGCCCACCTCGACGGTGCTGACTCGGAGCGGGGTCTGGGTGAGCAGGTCGTCGTCGAACCTGGTGAAGACGCCGACGTGCGGGCTGACCAATGCCGTACGCCGGGTCAGGGCGGCCAGCGCCGCTTCAGACTCGGGGCTGCCCGGTTCCGGCAGCGGCCGGCCCGGCACGACGCTGGTCGAGGGTTGGGCGAGGTCGACGCCGGCGACCGCCGGGGCGGCAGGGCCGCACACCGGGCACGCCGGGTGGGCTCGAAGTGGCTCGACGGCGACATCGAGGGAGTCGGTGTCTTGGACGATGACCCTGTCGATGGTCTCGGCCGGCAGGGCGCCGGTGGCGATCCGGAAGATCTCGTAGCTGAGCAGGTTCCCCACCATCGCGGCGATCGGCCCGCGCGGCCACGGGGCGGACCCCGACGCCTGGCCCGCGGCCCGCGTCCACAGATCGGCGGCTGCGCCGGCATCGCCGTTCGCCCCCAGCCGGAGCGCGGCGCACACCCAGCAGCCGGTGCTGCCCGTTCCCATCAGAGGGCCGACGGCGACCTGCCCCCCGGCCTGCCACACCGGCAGCAAGCGGCGCTCCCGGGGAACGCCCGCCTCGACCAGTGCGAGCAGATCACGCAGCCCTCGGCCGCCCCGGGTCACCACGACGAGGTCGAACTCCGCCAGGTCCGACCACGACGGGCGTTCGGCGAATGCCGGCCTCGGGACCACGTCGACCGGGCAACCCGACTCACGCAGACCCGCCACCTCGGCGGTCAGCTCGGCGGTCAGCTCAGCGGTCGGGCAGCCGGTGCCGTCGATGACGGACGGCGCCACCCCGACGGCCGCCACGCCGTTGCGAAGCAGGCTGAGGACCGCCCATCGGGCGATCTCGTCGTCTCCCACCACCGCGACGCGGGTGTTCCGCCAGCGTGCGAACCGTTCCTCGGCGTCATCGACGTGATGGTCGACGTACGCGATCTGGGCCTCGAACCGACGACGCACCGGGTCCTCGAGCACCGCCTCGCGTG
Organism: Nocardioides insulae DSM 17944; assembly: GCF_000422825.1. Lineage (GTDB taxonomy): Bacteria > Actinomycetota > Actinomycetes > Propionibacteriales > Nocardioidaceae > Nocardioides > Nocardioides insulae. The sequence continues at coordinate 516,755 of NZ_KE383929.1, forward strand.
ACGGGTCAGGGGCGGGCACAGCGCGAGCGAACCCCCGCTGGTAGAGAGTGCGTACGAGGTTCTCGACCATGGCGCGCTGGGTGTCGCCGAGCCGGGTACACAGTTCGCCGACGGTCACGCTGCCGTCGAGGTGCGGCACCACCAAGGTGGCGAATCGGTACGCGCTGCGACCATGGAGCCGGAACCCGGTCTTCGCGTCGTGGAACAGCACGCCCTCGGGCACCCGGCTGTAGAGCACATCGCGGCGCACCCGGGGTCGGGTGGTGAGCAGCTCGATGCTCTCGGCGCTCGACTCGGCGCTCGTCTCGGCGCTCGACTCGGCGCTCGACTCGGCGCTCGACTCGGCGCTCGCGTCGGCGGTCCTCGACTCGGTGGTCAGGCTCATCAGCGTTCTCCGGTGTGGTTCGAGGCCTTCGCGAAGAGTCGCAACAGGCCGTGGATATGGAAGTGGCCGGGCCGGTCCTCCTCGAGGAACCCGGCGTCGGCGAGACGGTGGAGTGCGGCCGAGGGTCCACCCGGCGCGCCGCTGAGCACGCCGGCGGCGTCGGCGCCCGAGAAGCCTCCGGCCGTGACCGGGTCGGCACCGAGCCGGAGGAACGCCTCGGCCAGGGCGGGCTCGAGCCGGTGCAGGGCGGCCCCGAGCACACCGGTGATCGCCAGCCGGTTCTCGTGTCCCACCGAGAGCCGCTGGACGGGATCCTCCTCGAGCCAGGCGACGAAGTCGGCGACCGAGAGCAGCGGCCTGGTCAGTAGCCGGGTGGCGGCGATGCGCAGCGCCAGCGGGAAGTGGTCGCACAGCTCGGCCAGACGGGCGGCGGCATCAGCCTCGCGAGCGACCCGGTCCACGCCGAGGACGTCGCGGATGAAGGCGGCCGACTCTGCCGGCGTGAACCGGTCCGGTCGGCGTACCCGGGCGCCGTGGGTGGCGACCAGACCCGCGAGGCTGAGCCGGCTGGTCACCAGCGTCGTGTCGGCCGGCCCGGCGAGTTCGCGGGCGATGTCCGCGTCGACGACGTCGTCGAGGATGAGCAGGCGAGGGGCATCGGGCTCGTCCGGCGCGGCCTCGGCCTGCAGGTCGCTCATCGGCCGCGGGGTGCCGTCGGGGTGGGTGGTTCGGATCGCCAGGCAACCGCCGGCGAAGCGATCGCGGAGTTCGCCGGCGAGGTGCAACGCGAGCGCGGTCTTGCCGATGCCGGGTGGCCCGGACAGGACCACGGTGACGCCCTGGGTCTCGGTCAGCAGTGCGCTCAGATCGGCGACCAGGTCGGCCCGGCCGACGAACGACGGGGCCGACCGCGGAGCGGGCAGCGCACGCCGCGGGCTCGGCGTGGTCACAGCCACGTCGGCCACGGGGGTGCCGAGTTCGGAGCCGCGGAGGATCGCGAGCTCCAGCCGCCGGAGGGCGGGGCCGGGGTCGATGCCGAGCTGGTCGCGCAGATGACCCTTGATCCCGCGGTACTCCGCAAGGGCCTCGGCCTGTCGTCCGGTGCGGTACAGCGCCTCGATCAGCTGCTCCCAGAACCGCTCCCGGTCGGGGTGGGAGCGGGTCAGGTCCCACAGTTCGGCCATCACCTCGCGGCAGCGACCGAGCGTGAGGTCGATGTCGATCGCCCGTTCGTGCGCGGCGAGACGCTCTTCGACCAGACGCGGCACCTCATCACGGTGCAGGAGATCGGAGTCGACGTTGCCCAGCAGCGGACCTCGCCACTCGTGCAGCGCCTCACGCAACATGCCGAGTTCGGTGGGCAGGTCGCCCTCCACGCGGGCGGCAGCGACCAGGCCCCGGAACCGCAGCAGATCACAGGTCCTGGCATCGGCGTCGATCCGGTATCCCCCGGCCTCTGCCCTGACCGTGTCGTACGGCAGGCCCTCCTCGGCCAACGCCCGGCGCAGTCGTCGTACGCACGTGTGCAGGGCGGCGTTCGCGGCCAGGTGCGGCTCGTGGTTCCACACCGCGGCCTTGAGCCGTCCGGTGGAGACGACGGTGTTCGGCCGCAGCAACAGCGCCGCCAGGAGCGTCGTCGGCTTCCCGGCCGGCAACAGGCGCGTGTCTTCGCCGCGACCCAGCGCGACTGGTCCGAGCACCCGGAAGACCTGCGCCGGACCCGAGGGCTCAGCCAGCAGGGTGGACCGAAGACTGCTGCTGAGCTGTTCCATTCCGCACTCCGGTGTCCTGTCGCCGACGCCGCCGACCAGAGCCCGGTCAACGCCACAAGGCGAAACAATGACGAGAAGGAGCGAGCAATCGACATCGGTGATACATCGCGCCGACCAGGGCCGCCGCGCCGGTCGACAGGGTTTCGCTTGCGATTGCCGGGTCGGACGGGGCCGAGGTATCACCCCGCGCCATCCCGTTCTCCTCACTGACACACCCGGCTGCCCGCGTTCCTTGATCAGATCCCGATGTCCGCGATGCGCACGACTCGCGTCCTCCTGATCGCGACCGCGGAAGCAGGCGTCTCAGGAGCGAAAGGAAGTCGACATGGGTCTTGAGGTGAGCGGAGTTCCGGAGACGATGCTGTGGACTCTTCACAACCGGGCGAGCGAGGCGCTGCGCGACGACGGGGTCATCCGGGATCCCGAATGCCTTCGCGTCTACCGCGGCATCGAGTATGACTACGAGGCGCGCTTTGGCAACGCGAGCCCATCACACGGCGTTCGCTCGCGCGTCGTCGATGCCGAGATCCGGCGGTTCGCAGCCACCCACCCACGCCCGACGATCGTCAACCTCGGCGAAGGGCTGGAGACGCAGCGTTACCGCTTGGCCGACCTGGAGGTGCGGTGGATGAGTGTCGATGTGGCCGAAGCGCTCGCGGTTCGGGAGCGCCTCATCCCCCCGGACGACACTCACGTTCACCTCGCCGCGTCCGCTCTCGATGCTGCCTGGGCGGATGCAGTGCCAGAGGGGCCGGTCCACGTCACCGCTCAGGGACTGCTGATGTACTTCGAGGAGCAGGAGGTCGATGGGCTGATCCGGATGCTTGCGGCGCGATTCCCAGGAGCATGGCTCTCGTTCGACACCATCCCCGAATGGTTGTCCCGACGATCGATGCACGGGTGGAAGCTGACGCCGTCGTACACGGTGCCTCGGATGCCCTTCGGCATCAGCCGCCGCGAGCTGCCCGCGAAGATGGCGCGTCTCGTGCCCGGCTCGGTGACGCGCGAGATCCCCTACTCGTTCCCGCGCGGCGCGGGTCGCTGGTTGGCCCCCCTCCTCTCGGCGACGCCCGTCCTGGGCTCGCATACTCCCTCGATCTGGACCGTCGAGCTCCCGACAAGGCCTTGAGTCCGCCTCTCATCCAGCGCGGAGGCACGGTGAGGCTCTCTCGCCGGTGGACGACGCGGACCAAGCTGGGTGGACCGAAAGTGTGACGAGCCAAGTCGACTCGAGACATGGAAAGAGCCCGCCCGACCTGTTCGCACAGATCGGACGGGCTCTCGTTGCTCCCCCGGTTGGACTCGAACCAACAACCCTCCGGTTAACAGCCGAATGCTCTGCCAGTTGAGCTACAGGGGATCGCTGGCAAGCGGGTGAAACCTTAGCAAGATCAGCGCGGCTGTCGAAATCCGGGGGTGGCTCGGCGCGGGCGCAGCGACTCAGACGGGACCGGCGAGACGGTCGAGCAGGGTGCGCCGGTGCTGCTCCAGGCCGGCGAGTTCGGCGAACATGGCGCGGTAGCCGTCCAGGTCGGAGGGGTCGGCCCGCTGGAGGCGGGACTTCACCTCGGCGATCCGGCGCTGGGCAGTGAGTTCCCGCAGCCGGAGGACGTGTTGGGTGACGTAGGAGGCGTCCATCTCCTTCGTGGTGCGCAGGGGCTCGACAGCCAACTCGCTCACCACCGCGGCGAGCTGGGGCGAACCGGCTGCGTCGCGCAGCCGCGCCGCCCAGCTGGGGTCACCGGCACCGGCGGCAGGACCGCCGGCCGCGGCGACCAGCTCCCAGGTGAGGCGGTACGCCGGGTGGGTGAAGTCCTCGGCACTGATCTCACCGGTCGTCCGGCCCACGACCATCGGGTGTTGCACGATGATCTTGAGGGTCTCGCGCTCGATCGCGAACTTCGGTTCCCGCAGGCTCGGGGCCGGTCGCACGGCCGGTGCGGGCGGCGGCGTCTCGTCTGTGCGCACGGTCTCCCGCTGGCCGCGGGTCGAGCGCTCGGGGCCGCGGCGTACCGCCCGCTGCACCTCGCGTCGGGCCTCCTCGACGTCCACCCCGACCATCCCGGCCAGCTCGCGAGCGAAGGCGTCGACCTTGGACCGGTCGCGCACACTGCTCACCAGCTTGGCCCCGGCCCGGAGTGCGTCGACCCGTCCGTCGGCGCGGTCGAGATCGAAGCGGCCGACCTCGTTGGTCAGCACGAACCTGTACAGCGGCACGCGGGAGGCGACCAGGTCGCGCACCGCCTCGTCGCCCTTCTTCAGGCGCAGGTCGCACGGGTCCAGGCCGTCCGGCTCGACCGCGACGTAGGTCTGGGAGACGAAGTTCTGGTCGCCGCCGAAGGCCTTGATGGCGGCCTTCTGCCCGGCCTCGTCGCCGTCGAAGGTGTAGATCACCTCGCCACGGAACTCCTGGTGGTCGGCCATCAGCCGACGCAGCACCTTGGCGTGGTCGTCGCCGAAGGCGGTGCCGCAGGTGGCCACCGCGGTGGTGATGCCGGCCAGGTGGCAGGCCATCACATCGGTGTATCCCTCCACGATCACCGCCCGGTTGGACCGCGCGATCTCCCGGCGGGCCAGATCGAGACCGTAGAGCACGTGGCTCTTCTTGTAGACGGGGGTCTCGGAGGTGTTGAGGTACTTCGCCTCGATCCGGTCGTCGTCGAAGAGCCGCCGAGCACCGAACCCGATCGTGTCGCCGCTGGTATCGCGGATGGGCCACATCAGCCGCCCCCGGAACCGGTCGTACGCCGAGCGCCCGACCGAGACCAGCCCGGCGGCGACCAGGTCGTCCTGGGCGAACCCACGGCCGCGCAGGTGCCGGAAGAGATCCTCCCCGCCGCGCGGGGAGAACCCGATCCCGAAGTGCTCGGCCACCGCCTGGTCGAACCCGCGCTCGTCGAGGAACTGCCGGGCCACCACCGCATCCGGGGCACGGAGCTGGTCGGCGTAGAACTCCTGGGCCACCCGGTGGGCCTCCACCAGGGTGCCGCGGGAGGGGCCGCGCCGCTCCCGCGGGGCATCCCCCTCCTCGTCCCGCTGGAGCTGGACGCCGCACTTGTCGGCCAGCCGCTCCACGGTCTCGGCGAAGGACAGTCCGTCGAGCTTCATCACGAAGTCGATGACGTCGCCGCCCTCCCCGCAGCCGAAGCAGTGGTAGAACCCCCGATTGGGGGTGACGTGGAAGGAGGGCGACTTCTCGTCGTGGAAGGGGCACAGTCCCTTGAGCGATCCGGTGCCGGCGCGGGTCAGCGTGACGTACTGGGAGACGATCTCCTCGATGCGCGCCTTCTCGCGCACCTCCGCGATGCTCGTCTCCTTGATCCGTCCGGCCACAGCGCGATCCTACGGCCCTCGCCCCATCCGATCCCGTCCGCTCCACAGCCGACGGCCACCTCAACGGCCGTCGATCACCACCCGGTCCACCCCAGCGCTGGGACGACGGTCGGCCCACATCCGCTGCACCGTCCGGATCTCCTCCACCAGCCAGGGGTCGAGGTCGGCCACCACGAGTCCCTCGACGGCCTCATCCAGACCAGCGAGGAGACGACCCTCGGGGTCGTAGACCGCCGAACCGCCGATGAAGTCGCTCGGCGCCCCGACCAACCCGGCGAAGACCACGTAGACACCGTTGTCGAGGGCACGTGCCCGGTGATGCAGGTCGCGGCGGTGCTCACCGCCCGGGAACCAGGCGCCGCTGTTGAGGTAGACCTGCGCACCGGCTGCGGCTGCCTCGGCGGCGTGCTCGGGGAAGCTGGCGTCGTAGCAGATGGAGATCCCGACCCGGACGCCCTCGACCTCGAGCACCAGCGCGCGCTCCCCGGCAGTGAACCGGGCCCGTTCGGTGGCGTCGAGGTGCTGCTTGTCGTACGCCGCCACCGGGAGCCGTCCGGGCGCCAGTACGAGACTGCTCAGGGTGGCCCGATCACCACGTTCGAGCGGGCTGGGGAGCACCACGACCAGGTGGTGCTCACCGACCGCCCGCTGGACCTCGTCCAGCCAGTCCAGCTGCTCCGCGGGCGGTAGCGGCCCGGCGAGCACCTCGAGGTCGTAGCCGGTCACGAACGCCTCGGGGAAGGCCAGCAGGCCTACGCCCCGCTCCCCCGCCGCGCCCACCCATCGAGCCGCCGCGGTGAGGTTGGCCGAGAGATCCCCCGGGACGGCCACGGCCTGGACCGCGCCGACCCGCAACGGCATCAGTAGGAGCCGGACATCACGTTGGCGAGGGGCTCGCCGGCGGCGTACCGCTGCAACTGCTCGCGGATCAGCCTGCGCATCCGTGGCTGGAAGGCGGAGGAGGCGCCGCCGACGTGCGGGGTGATCAGCAGGTTCGGGGTGTCCCACAGGCGATGGTCGGCGGGGAGCGGCTCCACCTCGGCGACATCGATGGCGGCAGTGATCCGCTTCGCCGTACAGGCCTCGATCAGCGCGTCATGGTCGACGAGGGCACCGCGCGCGACGTTGACCAACAGTGCGCGATCCTTCATCCGGCCGAGGAAGTCGGCGTCGACCAGGCCACGGGTCTCCTCGGTGAGCGGCGCGATCAGGATCACGACGTCGACGGTGGGGAGGAGGTCGGGCAGCTCGGTGAAGGCGTGCACGCCCTCCCGCGCCGTCCGCGCGACCCGGACGATCTCGGTCTCGAAGGGCAGCAGTCGGGCCTCGATGGCCTTGCCGATCGAGCCGTAGCCGAGGATCATCACCCGCCGGTCGGCCAGTGCCGGCCGGTAGCCCTGATGCCACCTGTGCTCGTCCTGGAAGCGCACGTAGCCCGGGATCCCGCGCAGGCTGGCCAGGGTCAGGGTGACCGCCAGCTCCGCCGTCGAGGCGTCGTGGATGCCGCGTCCGTTGCACAGCGTCACGCCGTCCGCCACCTTGCCCCGGTAGACGTCGACGCCCGCGGTCTGGAGCTGGATGACCTCGAGGCTCGACATCTGTGGCAGCACGTCGACACCGGCGGATCCGATCATGTACGGCGGGATGTAGAAGCGCACCTCGCCGACCGAGTCCGGCACGTGCTTGGTCGGGTCGACCACTTCGTAGCGCAAACCTTCGGGGGGCTCCCCCAGCTCGGCGGGGTCGAACGGGATCCAGACCAGGGGCTGCTCAGCGCTCACCCAGGCACCCTAACGAGTCCCTCGGATGCTCCTGACCCTGGTCGGCAGGCGAGACATCGGAAGGAGTTTCGCCGACCGACGCGGATCACGCGTCGCTGCCGCCCACCAGGCGCTGGTGCCAGGCCACCGCGGCCACATCGGTCAGGGAGGCGACCTGGTCGATCACCACGCGCAGCCTGGCGGCGTCGTCGCGGGCCTCGTGCCAGTCGGCGACGAACACCCGGTCGAGCTCGGCCGGCCCCCGCGCGAGGAGCACGTCGACGAGGTCGGCGAGCAACTCCCGCTGACGTGCCATCAGGCTCAGTCGGTCATCGCTCTGCATGACGTAATGGGCGGCGAGACCCTTGAGCACGGCGATCTCCAGGGCGGTCGACCGGGGGACCACCAGGTCGCCGGCGTACCGCACCAGCGGCCTCGCATCGGGAAGGTACGACGCGCTCTGGACCGCCCCGCAGAACCGGCCGATCAGGTCGCTGGTGAGGTTCTTCAGCGCTGCCTGCCCCCGGCGGGAACCGTCGTAGGGGTGCTGTGGCCAGCTGCCCACGGCGGCGAGGTCGGCCAGCACCGAGCGCACCAGGGCCTCGTCGGCCCCCGGGAGGTACCAGTCACGGACGGTCTCGGCCACCGCCCCCGGATCGAGCCGGGTCAGGTCGATCTTGCCGGCCACGACGCCGTCCTCGACGTCGTGCACCGAGTAGGCGACGTCGTCGGCGAGATCCATGATCTGGGCCTCGACACAGCGACGCTGCCCGGTCTCGGGGCTGCGCATCCAGTCGAACACCGGCAAGTCGTCGTCGTAGACGCCGAACTTCGGCCCGGCGACCGCACCGCGTCGCCAGGGGTACTTGGTGCAGGCGTCGAGGGTCGCCCGGGTGAGGTTGAGCCCCACCGAGCGTCCTTCGGCATCCACACTCTTGGCCTCGAGCCGGGTGAGCAGGCGCAGGGTCTGCGCGTTGCCCTCGAATCCGCCGCAGCTCTCGCTCAGCTCGGCGAGCGCCCGCTCGCCGTTGTGCCCGAACGGCGGGTGCCCGAGGTCATGGGCCAGTGCCGCGGTCTCGGCGATGTCGGGCTGGCTGCGGGCGCTCCACTCCCCCGGGCCGGCGGCGGTGAGGGCCCGGGAGATGTCGCGCGCGACCTGGGCGACCTCGAGACTGTGGGTGAGCCGGTTGCGTACGAAGTCATCCGATTGCGGTCCGACGACCTGGGTCTTGGCCGCGAGCCGTCGCGAGGAGGCAGCGTGCACCACCCGGGCCCGGTCGCGCTCGAACGGCGTCCGGGTCGGAGCATCCACCCGCTTGGGCGGCTCCGGCACCCGGCGCGCCCGGTCGGCCTCGTCGTACCACTCGTCCATCGGTGCTCACCCTAGAGCGCGGCGGCACCCCCGCGCGGTCGCATACCCGATCGGGAGCCAGAAGGCCCGGGTCGAGCCGGTCGTCGAGCGCCGACAACGCCGCCAGGCGCGCGTCCGGGATACCGAGCCTCGTCCGGCGCGGGTCTGGCCAGGCGGAGGCACGAAGGCGACCTCCCCGGGCGAAGCCGGTCGTCGAGCGCCGACAACGCCGCCAGGCGCGCGTCCGGGCGGCGCTCAGTAGACGGTGACGTGGACGTGGTCGTAATGATTCGCGGTGGTGGAGCCGCGGTCGGACATGCCGCGCCAGCCCTCGCCGGAGCGTTCGACCGACCAGATCTGCTGGGAGTAGATGAGGTACTCGATGCCGAGGTCGGCGTAGTTGGCCCGCAGGAACTCGGCGATGTCCCAGCCGGTCTGCCCGCTGATCATGATGTCGACCGCGCGGCCCTCACCGTGCTCGCCGTCGCTGCGGAAGGTGCCGTAGGTGCTGACCTCGGGCCAGTTGGCGCACACCGCCTGGTGGACCAGTTCGATGCTGGGGTCGACACCGGCCGGTACGGAGGTGCCGTTGGTGCACTCGCCGCCCAGCGCGGTCGGTTCCTCGTCGTCGAAGTAGCCGGAGGTCACCCAGCGGGAGGCGCCGTCCACGACGATCTCCTCCCGGCCACCGAACTCGCGGCCGGTGACGGTGACCTGGTCACCCTCCTCGAGGAGGCCGACGTTGGTCGCGTCCTCGCCCGGGAGATCCCAGAGGTTGAGTTCCTCGGTGGCCCATAGTCGGGTGTCCGCGCCCGCTATCGCCGTGCGTACGGCGGCGGGGGCCATCAACAGGTCGGCGGGGTCGCGCTCGACCTCGGTGCCGTCGACCACCTTCGCCCGGGCGAGCCGGGAGAAGGATCGGGACAGCGCGGGCTCGCGTTCCTCGGTCTGTTCCTGGAGAGCTCGGTCGACGTGCTCGAGCAACTGCGACCGGTCGGCGGTGGCGCTGGTCCGGCCGGTCGAGGCGGGGTCTGCGCTCAGCACTCCCGTCCCGACCACGACGCCGGTGGCGAGGAGGGCGAGGGGGGCGGCGATGAAGCCTGCTCGGGGGGTACGGCGGGCATTGGTGTCCCGCTTGTGGCTGTTGGCCACAGCGCTGATCCTTTGCGTTGCTGACGGGGGCGGTGCGGCCGGTCGCCCCCCGCGGCCGGGTCGCACGCTGCCCGACCCTGCCACAGGTGAGGAGCCTCGATCGGGTTCTGCACCGACCATTTCACGGACTGGTCACCCGGCGATCCCGCCCTCTCGGGTCCAGGAACGGCCGCCGGACCCCGGGTACGGAGCCCGGGGCACGGTGTCCTCAGTTGACCGAGACGTGCACGTGGTCGTAGTGGTTGGCCGTGGTCGAACCGCGGTCCTCCATGTAGCGCCAACCCTCCGAGGAGCGGACGGGGGTCCAGATCTGCTGGCGCCAGATGACGTCGTAGAGGTCGAACTCGGCAGCGTGGGCCTTGAGGAACTCGGCGATCTGGGTGCCGAGGGTCTCGTCGCTGGTCATGATGTCGATGGCCTTGCCGGAGGCGTGCTCGCCGTGCGCGTCGTAGCCGCCGTAGGAGGTGATCTCCGGGAAGGCGTTGCAGACCGCGCGGTAGACGGTGACCGCCCCGCTGGTCAGACCGCTCTCCACCGACGTGTCGGCGCAGGGCGCGGAGGAGACCTCGGCATCGGGACCGGTCTCGACCGGCTTCTCGTCGTCGAAGTAGCCGGTGGTCACCCACCGCGACCGGCCGTCGACGACGATCTCCTCGCGGCCTTCGAGCTTGCGGCCGGTGACGGTGACCTTGTCCCCCTCCTCGACGAGGCCGATGTTCTTGCCCTCGTCGGCGGGAAGCGTCCACAGGTTGAGGTCGGTGGTCGCCCAGAGCTTCGTATCGGCTCCGGCGACGGCCTTCTTCACGGCTGCGGGGGCCATCATCACATCGACCGGGTCTCGCTCGACCTCCGGTGCCTTGACCACCTTGGCCTCGGCGAGGCGGGAGAAGGATCGCGACAGCGCCGGCTCCCGCTCCTGCTCGGTCGGCTCCTCGGCGGCCTGGTCGGTCGCTTCGAGAGGCTGCGCGGGTCCGGCGCCGGCGGTGGTGTCCGCGGCGGGCTCGGGGTCCGCGCTCAGCACTCCCGCGCCGACGGCGATGCCGGTGACGACGAGGGCGAGCGGTGCCGCGAGAAAAACGGCTCGGGGGGTACGGCGGGCATTGGTGTCCCGCTTGTGGCTAATGGCCACAGCGCTGATCCTTTGCGTAGCTGACAGGTCATGTGCCGCCGTCCTTGTCCCCACAATCGGGTGGCACGGGGCCCGACCCTGGCACAGCGATGTCGACCCGATCGAATCCTGACCCGGTGGATCGCCGTGGCGCTCACCACACCCGAGGCGGCCCGGCCGGTACTCCTGCGGCCCCTGTGAAGCGTGAGTCGGCTCGTCGAGGTGCCCGGCTGCGCCGCCCCGGCGACGAGCCGCGAGACCCGCTGCGGCTAGCCGCCGGAGGTCTCGCCGACCTCTTCGGTGAGCCCGCAACCGCTGCCGTCGGTGTCGTCGAGCCAGCCCTCGGGGAGCGCGATCCGGCTGCGCGGCGAGCCCTGCCGACCGCGCGGCGTACCGAGCTCGCGGACCGGGAACGGCTCGTCCGGGTCGAGTTCGGCGATGAGGGTGTCCAGGTCCGCCAGCGTCGAGACCAGGCCGAGGTCGCGGCGCATCGCGCCGCCGGCGCCGAACCCCTTGAGGTACCACGAGACGTGCTTGCGGAACTCCTTGAGGCCGCGCTCCTCGCCCATGTGCTGCGCGAGCAGTTCGGCGTGCCGGCGCATCATCGCGCCGACCTCGCCGAGCGTCGGCAGGGTGGCGACCTGCTCACCGCGGAAGGCGGCGGCGAGGTCGCGGAACAGCCAGGGCCGGCCCAGGCAGCCGCGACCGACCACGACGCCGGCCGCACCGGTCTGCTCCACCATCCGCAACGCGTCCGAGGCCTCCCAGATGTCGCCGTTGCCGAGCACCGGGATGTCGACGGCCTCGACCAGCCGGGCGATGGCGTCCCAGTCGGCCTCGCCCGAGTAGGCCTGGGCGACGGTGCGCCCGTGCAGGGCGATCGCGGCGCACCCGGTCTCCTGGGCGATCCGCCCGGCGTCCAGGTAGGTCAGGTGGTCCTCGTCGATGCCCTTGCGGGTCTTCATCGTCACGGGTACGCCGTACGGCGACGCCGCGGCGACCGCCCGCTCGAGGATCTCGGCGAGCAGGCCGCGCTTCCAGGGCAGCGCGCCACCGCCGCCCTTCCGGGTGACCTTGGGGACCGGGCAGCCGAAGTTGAGGTCGATGTGCGCGACGCCGTACTCGGCGCACAGGATCTCGGCGGCCTTACCGACGTACACCGGGTCGGTGCCGTAGAGCTGCACCGACCGCACGGTCTCGAGGTCGTCGAAGACCAGCATGTCCTTGGTGTGCTGGTCGCCCTCGACCAGGCCCCGGCTGGTGATCATCTCGCAGACGTAGAGGCCGGCGCCCTGCTCGGCGCACAGCCGGCGGTAGGCCGCATTGGTCACGCCCGCCATCGGCGCCAGCACCACCGGCACCGGCACCTCGAGGGAGCCGAGGGTCAGCGGACGGGCTTGGACGGCGAGCGCGGACATACCTCACATTGTCGGTGACGAGGCCGCCGGGTCGCGAATCCGGCGGCGGGCTACGGCGTGGCCGAGGCCGAGGGGACCGGAGTGGGGCTCGGGCTCTGGCGCGCGCCGGCCTTGCCCGGCTGGGCGATCTGACCGCTCCAGGTGATCGGTAGGAACTCCTCGGTCGGCCGGAACGTGACCGCGGTGAGCCTGGTCTTCTCGGGCAGCAGGTAGACCAGGCAGACGTCGACGGTCGCCTTCGGCGCGAACGGGTCGGGCAGGGTGCCGGGCCGGCAGGGACGGAACTCGTGGGAGAAGGTGCTCGACTCGATCAGGGTGTTCGCGTCGGTGGCGGCGTAGAGCGGAACCGGACGCCCGCCCAGGTCGGTGTCGCCGGTATTGGTGACCGTCGCCCGCACGAAGTAGGGCGTCTTGGAGCCGGCGGCGTCATCGATCTCCCACCCCTCGAAGGAGGCGGCGAAGGTGGTGCGCTCGATGCCGGTGACGGTGATGTCGAGGACGCCGACCTGCTTCTGCCGCGGCTGGTAGGCGACGGTCGCCTGATCCCCGAGGGCCAGCTGGGTGCCGGGCTCGGTCAGCTCGACCCCTTCGGGTACGTCGAGGTAGGGGCTACTCGAGGGCGAGGGGTCGGAGCTCGACGTACCGCTGTCCGCGGTGGGGTCGGAGGTGCCGGTGGCGCTGGATCCCGAGGTGTCGGAGCCGGCGCCCGAGTCGGGCTCCTCGGTCGAGCACGCCGTCAGGGCGGTGGCGAGCAGCAGGCTCGCCACGACCAGTCCTCCACCATGACGAAACGCCCGCAGCATGGCACCCATGGTGCCACCGCTGCGGGCGTTCCCCACGATCGTGGCCGCCCTCCCACGGAGCCGTGGGAGGCCGGTCAGCTGCCGAGCAGGCGCTCGGCGAAGTAGCCGCTGATGCCGGAGAGCGAGATCCGCTCCTGGCTCATCGTGTCGCGCTCGCGCACGGTGACGGCGTCGTCCTCGAGGGTGTCGAAGTCGACGGTCACGCAGTACGGCGTGCCGATCTCGTCCTGGCGGCGGTAGCGGCGGCCGATCGCGCCGGAGTCGTCGAAGTCGACGTTCCAGTGCTGGCGCAGCTCGGCGGCCAGCGCCTTGGCCTTCGGCGAGAGGTCGGCGTTGCGGGAGAGCGGGAGCACCGCGACCTTGACCGGGGCGAGCCGCTTGTCCAGCTTGAGCACGGTGCGCTTGTCGACCCCGCCCTTCGTGTTGGGCGCCTCGTCCTCGGTGTAGGCGTCGACCAGGAAGGTCATCAGGCTGCGCGAGAGGCCCGCTGCCGGCTCGATCACGTAGGGCGTGTAGCGCTCCCCGGCCGCCTGGTCGAAGTAGCTCAGGTCGGCACCGGAGTGCTTGGCGTGCGTGCCGAGGTCGAAGTCGGTGCGATTGGCGATGCCCTCCAACTCACCCCACTCCGAGCCGGCGAAGTTGAAGCGGTACTCGATGTCCACGGTGCGGGTGGAGTAGTGCGAGAGCTTCTCCGCCGGGTGCTCGAAGTGGCGCAGGTTGGCCGGGTCGATGCCGAGGTCGACGTACCACGCGGTGCGGGTGTCGATCCAGTACTGGTGCCAGTCGGCGTCCTCGCCCGGCTTGACAAAGAACTCCATCTCCATCTGCTCGAACTCGCGCGTGCGGAAGATGAAGTTGCCCGGCGTGATCTCGTTGCGGAACGACTTGCCGATCTGGGCGATGCCGAACGGGGGCTTCATCCGCTGGCTGGTCACCACGTTGGCGAAGTTGATGAAGATGCCCTGGGCGGTCTCCGGGCGCAGGTAGTGCAGCCCGCTCTCGTCCTCGATCACCCCGAGGTAGGTCTTGAGCAGGCCGGAGAACTGGCGCGGCGGGGTCCAGGCCTTGCGGGTGCCGCAGTTGGGGCACGGGACGGACTCGTTGAGGTCGACGCTGTCGGGGTCGATCTCCTCGCCCTTGGCGGCCCGCTTCTCGGCGTACTCCTCCTGGAGGTGGTCGGCCCGGAACCGCTTGTGGCACGACTGGCACTCGGTGAGCGGGTCGCTGAAGGTCTCCACGTGCCCGGAGGCCTCCCAGACCGGCCGGGGCAGGATGACGCTGGAGTCGAGACCGACCACGTCCTCGCGGCCGGTGACGGTGGCGCGCCACCACTGCCGCTTGATGTTCTCCTTCAGCTCGACACCCAGCGGCCCGTAGTCCCAGGCCGAGCGGGTGCCGCCGTAGATCTCACCGCACGGGTAGACGAAACCTCGCCGCTTGGCGAGGGAGACGACATGGTCGACGGTGGATGCGGGCGGCTTGGCCACGGGTGCTCTCTTTCGGAACCAACGAGGAAGACAGGGACGGCGGTACGACGCGCACCACCGGTGCTCAGCCTAACGACCGCGTGGCCGCGGGGATCGGTTCGGGCCGAACTCATCCCCAGTCTCCGCCGGATTGACAACGATTCTCAGATATCTGAGAATCGTTCTCATGAAGTTTCCCGTCCTCCCCGCCGTCGGGGCCTGCCTGCTGGCCAGCGCCCTCACCGGCTGCGCCGCCTTCTCCGACGACTCCGAACCGGCCGCCGACGGGAAGCTCACCGTCGTCACCGCGATGTATCCCCTGCAGTACCTCGCCGAGCGGGTCGCCGGCGAGGAGGCGGACGTCGTCTCGGTGGCCAACCCCGGGCAGGACCCACACGACCTGGAACTCACCCCGGTCCAGACCGCCACCGTCATGGACGCCGACCTGGTCCTCTACGAGGACGGCATGCAGGCCGCCCTCGACGCGGCCGTCGACCAGGCCGACGGTGTGCCCACCGTGGACGCGGCACAGTCGGCCGACCTGGTGCCCGTCGAGGACCACGAGTCCGACCTCGTGTCCGGTGACTCGGAGGAGGCCCACGAGCACGAGCACGAGGACGGCGAGGAGGACGGCGAGGAGCACGCCGACGAGCACGAGGGCCACGACCACGGCGACCTCGACCCGCACTTCTGGCACGACCCGCAGCGGATGGCCACGGTCGCCGAGGCGCTCGCGGACGAGCTCTCCGAGCTGGACCCCGACAACGCCGACGTCTACGCCGGCAACCTGGCCGACTTCCGCGCCGACCTGGATTCGGTGGACCAGGAGTTCACCCAGGGGCTCGCGCAGTGCCGGCGTGACGTCGACGTCGTCTCGCACGACGCCTTCGGCTACCTGACCAAGTACGGCCTGAAGTTCGCCCCCATCGCCGGCCTCTCCCCCGACGCCGAGCCGACTCCCGCCGATCTGGGCCGTCTGCACGAGCTGATCCAGGACGAGGGCCTGACCACGGTCTTCACCGAGCGGCTCGCCCCGCCGGAGCTCTCCGAGCAGCTCGCCAAGGACGAGGGCGTGGACACCGCGGTGCTGGATCCCATCGAGGCACTCACCGACGAGACCGCCGATGAGGACTACCTTTCCCTCATGCGCGAAAATCTGGACGCACTCCGCAAGGCCAACGGCTGCCGATGAGCCGCTCCGCCTCCGATCCGACCACGGGCGCCTCGACCGCCGCGCCGGTCCAGCTCCGTGACGGCAGCGTCACCATCGCCGGCCGCCCGGTGATCCGCCAGGCCTCACTCACCGTGGCGCCGGGCGAATTCGTGGCGCTGATGGGCGCCAACGGCTCCGGCAAGTCCACCCTGGTCCGGGCGCTGACCGGTCTGCGCCCGCTCGCCGGCGGCACCCTGGAGCTGTTCGGCACCCCGTTCGACTCCTTCCGCGACTGGCAGCGGGTCGGGTTCGTGCCGCAGCGGGCGGGGGCCGGCTCCGGCGTACCCGCCTCGGTGCAGGAGGTCGTCGCGTCCGGACGACTCACGCGACGCCGGCTGCTGCGCCCGCTCTCCCGCGCCGACAAGGCGGCCATCGCTCGGGCGATCGAGCTCGTCGGCCTCACCGATAAGGCGAAGGACGGCGTCTCGACCCTCAGCGGCGGTCAGCAGCAGCGCACCCTCATCGCCCGGGCCCTGGCCGGCGACCCGGAACTGTTCTTCCTCGACGAGCCCACCGCCGGCGTCGACCTGCCCAACCAGAAGGCTCTGGCCGACACCCTCGGACGACTCAAGGAGCGCGGCTCGACCGTGGTGCTGGTCGCCCACGAACTGGGCCCGATGGCGCCTCTCGTGGACCGCTCGGTGGTGATGCGTGACGGCAGGATCGCCTACGACGGCGCACCCCTCTCCGACAGCGCCGTCCACGATCCGCTCTTCGGTGACGTCCACACCCAGCACCATGTCCACCACGATGCCCCCGGGGCGCAGCAGCAGGATTTCGCACCCAAGGTGACTTCCCTCATCGAGCGGACGCAAGGAGATCAGGGATGACCGTCGCCGACCTGTTCGCGATGCCCTTCATGCAGCGCGCCCTCATCGCAGCGGTGGTCACCGGACTGGCCGCACCCGTGGTCGGCACCTATCTGGTGCAGCGCCGGATGGCCCTGATGGGCGACGGACTGGGCCACGTCGCCGTCACCGGGGTGGCGTTGGGTCTGCTGACCCACACCTCGCCCACCTGGACGGCGGTGATCGTGGCGATCGCCGGCGCCCTCCTGGTCGAGGTGATCCGCGAACGCGCCAACGCCGGCGGTGACGTCGCGCTCGCGCTGCTCTTCTACGGCGGTCTGGCCGGCGGCGTCTTCCTCACCGGGCTGGCCGGTGAGAGTGCGGCCAGCCTGCAGAGCTACCTGTTCGGCTCGATCACGACGATCGGGATCGCCGATGTCCTCGCCACCATCATCTTGGCCGTGGTCGTGCTGGTGGTCGGCCTCGGGCTGGCGCCGCAACTGTTCACCGTGGCGCAGGACCAGGAGTTCGCGGCCGTCGCCGGGCTGCGGGTCCGCTTCTACAACCTGCTCGTCGCCGTCCTCGCCGCCGTCACCGTGACGGTGGCGATGCGCACCGTCGGACTGCTGCTGGTGAGTGCGCTGATGGTCGTGCCGGTGGCCACCAGCCAACAGGTCACCAATTCCTTCCGTGCGACGTTGTACGGCGCTATGGGCCTCGGTCTGCTGGCCTCCGCGGGCGGGCTGGGCATCTCCGCGGTCGCCTCCTTCCGGGTCACGGTGGCCCCGGGTCCGACGATCGTGCTGGTCGCCCTGGCCTTCTTCCTCATCACCTGGCCGCTCGGTGCCTGGATGCGCCGCCGACGCCGCCTCCAGGAACCCTTCGCGGACCTGGCCGCCGCCGAGCACACCCGCGTGGACGAGCATGCCCACGAGCACGGCGAGGACTGCGGTCACCTGGCGGTCGAGCACGGCGACCACGTCGACTACGTGCACAACGGCCACCGGCACGCCGTCCACCGGGTCGAGGGGGGCCACCACTATGACGAGCACTGAGCCGGGCCACGCGCCGGCCGCGGTCCCGGCCCCGCCCCCTTCGGAGGCCCCGGCCGAGGTCCCCGATCCGGCCCGCGCCGGGATGCGACCGACCAAACAGCGCCGGGCGGTCGCCGTGGCTCTCGCCCGCGAGGACGCCTTCGCCTCCGCCCAGCAGATCCACGAGCGGCTCTCCCGCGAGGGCGAACAGGTGGGCCTGGCGACCGTCTACCGCACCTTGTCCGCCCTCGCCGACGCCGGCGAGGTCGACATGATGCGGACCGAGGGCGGCGAGGCGATCTACCGCAGCTGCTCCCCCACCCACCACCATCACCTGGTGTGCCGATCCTGCGGACGCACCGTCGAGGTCGAGGGCCCCGCCGTCGAACGCTGGACCACCGCCATCGCCGAACAACACGGATACGCCGAGGTCAGCCACACCCTGGAGATCTTCGGCACCTGCCCCGAGTGCCGCTGAGGCGGGGCGGACCGGCCGGCCGACCCCGCCAGCCGGCTCAGGTCTGGTTGGGGACGGCGCCGCCGTACCGGCGATCGCGTCGGGCATAGGTGTCGATCGCCTGCCAGAGGTGACGGCGGTCGACATCGGGCCAGAGCACGTCGGTGAAGACGAACTCGGAGTAGGCCGCCTGCCAGAGCATGAAGTTGGAGAGCCGCTGCTCACCGGAGGTGCGCCAGACCAGGTCGGCGTCGGGGAGTTCGGGGACGTAGAGGTAGCGGGCGAAGATCTTCTCGTCCACCTTGTCGGCCTTGAGCCGGCCCGCGGCGACGTCCTGGGCCAGCCGCCGGGTGGCGTCGGCGATCTCGGCCCGGCCGCCGTAGTTGACGCACATGGTGAGGGTGCAGACGTCGTTGTCCCGGGTGAGTTCCTCGGCGACCTGGAGCTCCTTGATCACCGACCTCCACAGCCGCGGCGCTCGTCCGGCCCAGCGCACCCGCACGCCGAGTTCATGCATCTCGTCGCGCCGGCGTCGGATCACGTCGCGGTTGAACCCCATCAGGAAGCGGACCTCCTCGGGGCTGCGCGCCCAGTTCTCGGTGGAGAAGGCGTAGGCGGAGATCGCCTTGACTCCGATCTCGATGGCGCCCTCCACCACGTCGAACAGGCTTGACTCGCCCTCCTCGTGACCCCGGGTGCGGGGCAGTCCGCGCTCCTTGGCCCAGCGGCCGTTGCCGTCCATGATGATCGCGACGTGCTCCGGCACCAGCTCGCGCGGCACCGGCGGCGGGGTCGCCCCGGAGGGGTGGGGGTTCGGCGTACGAACAGCGCGTTTCACGACCACCGACCCTATCGGGCGGGCCGGGCGTCGGCGCCGCTCGACCGGGCGACACCGGAGCGGCGGTCGTTCAGCGGACTTCGCCGACCGGTGCCTGGACGCGTGGGACGAAGACGGCGACCGCGCCGGAGAGCAGGGCCGTCGCCGCGGCGTACAGCCAGATCCGGTCGAACCCGGCGAGGCTGGATGAGAGCGAGGACTGATCGCCGAGCAGCACGACCATGATGGCCAGGCCGAGGGCGCCGCCGATCTGTCGCGCGGTCTGGTTGACCGCGCTGCCCACGGCGTACCGGGCCGGTGGCAGCCCCGCGACCGCGGCCGCGCTGAGGATCGGGAGGGTCAGACCGACGCCCAGACCCCCGATCACCGAGGCGGGCAGCCACACCCAGAAGTAGTCGGGGGTGAGATCCGCGCCGACGTAGTACCAGAGCATGCCGGTGGCGTAGACGAGCGCGCCCGCGATCAGCAGGGCGCGGAAGCCGATCCGCGCGGCGAGCTTGCCCGCGGGCCCGGAGACGAGCGCGACCATCACCGGACCGGGGGTCACCGCCAGGCCTGCCGCGAAGATCGACCAGCCCCAGACGCCGGTGAGGAACAAGATGTTGCCCAACTGCATCGCGAAGAAGCCGGTGCCGTAGATGAAGGTGGCGAGGTTGGCCAGCGCGAAGGTCCGGTCCTTGAACATGGCGAGGTCGACCACCGGCTCGGGGTGGCGCACCGAACGGCGCAGGAACCAGTACGCCGCCACGACGGCGGCCGCGAACGCGGCCAGCACCCTCGGGTCGTCCCAGCCCCACTCGGCTCCCTGGGCCACCGCCAGCACCAGGGCTCCCATCGCGAAGGTGACCAGCACCGCCCCGAGGTAGTCCGGCCGGGGTCGGAGCTCGGTGGGGACCGCCTCGACCAGCACCCGAGCGCCCAGGACGGCGACGACGAGTCCCACCGGGATGTTGATGAAGAACGCCCACGGCCAGCCGCCCAACTCGACGACCACCGCACCGATCGAGGGGCCGATCGCCACCGCGAGCGCACCGACCCCGCCCCACAGCGCCACCATGTGAGTACGCCGCTCCGGCGGGAAGGCGTCGATGAGGAGGGCCAGCGAGGACGGCATCAGGAAGGCGGCGCCGGCGCCCTGGACGACCCTCGCCGCGACGAGGACCGGCAGCGAGGGCGCCAGTCCGCACAGCAGCGCTCCCAGCAGGAAGATCCCGAGTCCGGCCATGAAGGTGCGCTTGCGTCCCCAGGTGTCCGCGGTGCGCCCACCGATGATCAGCAGCGCGCCGAACACGATGTTGTAGCTGGTGAGCACCCAGGACAGGTCGGCGGCGGAAGCCTGCGGGAAGGAGGCGGCGAGGTCGGGGAAGGCGACGTTGCCCAGGGAGAGGTTCAACGTGGCGGTGAACGCCCCGAGCGCGGTCACCAGGAAGATCAGCCCGGGGTGGGCAGGTCCGCGGCCCGTCGATGATGCCCGCAGCATGCGTCTCGGGCTCGTGCTCGTCATGCCTCCGACCCGTCGATCTTCTCCGCGGGTGCGCCAGCGCCTGCGACCACGAGCGCCCCCGGACCACGCTCCGCCGTGACCTCGCGGGCCTCGAGCCGCTCACCGCACTCGGAGCACACCGGAACGGCCTCGGTGAGGTGGCCGCACCCGCGGTGGCGCACGACCAACGGGGGGCCGTCGGTCGAAGCCCACCGGTCGCCCCACTGCCGCATCGCGGTCAGCACGTGCCACAGGTCCCGGCCCTTGTCGGTCAGGCGGTACTCGAAGCGCGGCGGCCGGTCCTGGTACTGCACCCGCACCAGGACACCGGCGTCGCTGAGGTGCCGCAGCCGTTGGGTGAGGATGTTGCGTGAGATGCCGAGCCGGTCCTGGAACACCTCGAAGCGCCGGATGCCGAGGAACGCGTCCCGGACGATCAGCATGCTCCACCAGTCGCCCACCACCTCGAGGCACTGGGCGACCGAGCAGTTCATCTCTTCGAAGCTGGTACGACGCATGTCCTGAACCTAGTCAGTTGCATCATAGAACGCAACGGTCATAGGGTCCCAGGACGAGCAGCCGGGGCCCCGGTTCGCCACCTTCCGCAGAGTTCGAGGAGACGAGATGGACTGGACCGCCGCGATGGAGCTGGAGGCGCTGGGGGAAGGACGGTTCCGCGGCCACGTCGACCAGGACTGGACCTCGCTCCAGGGCGTGCACGGGGGTGTGGTCGCTGCCCTCGCGGTCACCGCCGCCGAACGGGCCCACCGCGAGGCCGGGGTCGAGCCGGCCACCACCCTGCGGGCCGCGACCTTCGGCTACGTCAGCGGGAACGTGGAGGGCGACCTCGAGCTGCACGTCGAGGTCGTACGCCGCGGGCGGGCCCTCGTCACGACCCACGTGACGACGTCCCAGGACGGCCGGACCACCACGCTCGCGCGGCTCCACCACTCCACCCCGTGGGAGGGGATGGAGTTCAGCGACGCGCCGCCGCCGGTCCCGCGGCCCGAGGGCGCCGTACGCATCCGGCGAGAGGGCCCGGCCCACCTCAACAACGTCGAGACCCACCTCCACCCCGAGACCGATATCTTCGCCGGCAACGATCGCGCGGAGTGGGTCGCCTGGAGTCGCCCGCTGCACGGCGGCGTGTTCGACACCGCCTGGCTGACCATGTACGGCGACTACTTCCCGCCGGCCGTGTTCGCCAAGGCGACCACGCCCCAGCGTGCGGTGACCATCGAGTACTCCCTCCAGATCCACAGCACCGCCGGGAGCTGGAAGCTGGCCGACGATGAGTTCCTGGCCGCCCGGATGCACACCTTCCACTCGCACGAGGGCTTCGCCGTCGAGGACGGTTGGATCCACCTCCCCGACGGCACGCTGCTGGCGACGGTCCGGCAGACCCGTCTGGCCGGCTGAGGCGGGACGAGTCGGTCGAGGTCACCCTCGACCGGCTCGGCGAACGTCATCACCGGTGCGGCGACACCCGAGGTCAGAGACGGATGATCAGCTTGCCGAAGTTGCGACCCTTGAGCAGACCGATGAAGGCCTCGGGCGCGTTCTCGAGTCCGTCCACGATGTCCTCCCGGTAGCCCACGTCGCCCTCCGTCACCCAGCGGCCCATCTCCGCCAGGAAGCGGTCGTGGTGCTCGGGCACGAACTCGGTCTGGATGAACCCCCGGATGGTCAGGCTCTTGTTGAGCACGTGCCGCATCAGCGCGGCGCTCCTGTCGGGGCCGGCCGGCGCCTCGGTCTCGTTGTAGTGCGCGACCAGGCCGCAGACCGGCACGCGGGCGTAGAGGTTGAGCCGGGGCAGGACGGCGTCCCAGACCGCACCGCCGACGTTCTCGAAGTAGACGTCGATGCCGTCCGGGGTGGCCGCGGCCAACTGCTCGGTGAAGTCCGCGGCCCGGTGGTCGATCGCCGCGTCGAAGCCCAACTCCTCCAGGTGGGCCACCTTCTCCGGGCCGCCGGCGATCCCCACGGCGCGAGCGCCGTGGATCTTGGCCAGCTGGCCCACGGTCGCGCCGACCGGGCCGGTGGCGGCCGCGACGACGACGGTCTCGCCCGGCTGGGGGCGCCCGAGCACGGTGAGTCCGGCGTACGCCGTGAAGCCCGGCATGCCGAGCACGCCCAGGGCGGTGGAGACCGGCGCCAGGGCCGGGTCGAGCTTGCGCACCTGCCGGGCGGGCACCGCCGCGTAGGCCTGCCAGCCACCGTAGGCCAGCACGACGTCGCCCACCTCCAGCGACGGGTCGCGCGAGTCCACGACCTCACCCACGGTGCCGGCGGGCATCACCTCGCCGAGGCCGGTCGGCGCGGCGTAGGACTCGGCGGCGCTCATCCGCCCGCGCATGTAGGGGTCGAGGGAGAGGTAGCTGGTGCGCACCAGCACCTCGCCCGCGGCCGGCTGCGGTACGGGCTCGCGCACGATCTCGAAGTCATCGGCGGTCGGCTCCCCGACCGGACGGGAGCGGAGCAGGACGCGGGTGTTGGTCTCAGTGGAGGTGGTCACCGAGCCATCCTGGCGCAGGCCCGGTGAGCGAGGAAGGATCGACCGGCGGCCGAGCGCTACCGCTCGACGTAGGCGAGTGAGCGGAGCCCGCGCTCGAGGTGCCAGGACAGGTACGCCGCCACCAGGCCGCTGGCCTCCTTGAGGTGCCGCGGCTCGGCGGCCTCGACGACCGGCCAGTTGCCGGCCAGCAGCGCGCCGAGGAGGGCGAGGGTCTCGAAGGCCGGCGAGGCCGACCCGGGGACCCGGCAGGTAGTGCACAACACCCCGCCGTGCGCGTGGTGGAACCAGCGGTGCGGCCCCTCCAGCCCGCACCGGGCGCAGTACAGGAAGGACGGGGCGTATCCGGCCACCGCGAGCGACCGGAGGAGGTAGGAGTCGAGCACCTGGCCGGGTTGCCGCTCACCGGAGGCCAGCGTGCGCAGGGCGCCGACCAGAAGGAGGTACTGCTGCACCGACGGCTGCCGTTCCTCGGCCATCAGCCGGTCGGCGGTCTCGAGCATCACCTGACCGGCCGTGAACCGGTCGTAGTCGAGCCCGAGGCCGGCGTGGAAGAGGGTGAGGGTCTCGGCCTGGGTGACGGTGTCCAGGTTGCGTCCCTCGGCCAACTGGAGGTCGACGTGGGTGAAGGGCTCCAGTCGCGAGCCGAACTTCGAGGTGGTCCGGCGTACTCCCTTCGCGACGGCGCGCACCCGGCCGTGCTCGCGGGTGAGCATGGTGATGATGCGGTCGGCCTCGCCCAGCTTGTGGGTGCGCAGCACGATCGCCTCGTCGCGGTAGAGAGGCACCCCACCATTCTGCCCGCACCCCGGCAGCGGCCCCGCCACGACACGGCTCCATCGCCCGGGAGCGGACCGAACCCGCACAGCGCCCGACCCGCTCGCACCCGTGCACGCGGTACGGAGACGCTGATCATCGCTACCGGCGTCGCGAGGCGAGTGCGCCCGGCGAGACGCGGGAGCCAAGGCATCTTGGGGACTGTCGCGCGAGGGCGGCGCCGCCGGCGTGCCGCATCACAGCGCGCAGCGGGCGGGATCGACCAGCGGTTCCATGGGTGTGAAGCGACGCGGATGGGGCAGACTGCGCTCCGTGCCCCTTCCAGAGACCCTCGGCCGACTGCGTCGGGTCCGTCTGCTCGGGAGCGGCGGCTTCGCGACGGTGTGGCTGTACCACGATCCCGATCTCGACTCGCCCGTGGCCGTCAAGGCCCTGGCCGAGAACTGGGCCGGCGTCCCGGACATCCGCGACCGCTTCCTCCAGGAGGCACGGCTGCTGCGCCGCGCCGACAGTCCCCACGTGATCCACGTGTACGACATCGGCGTCACCCCGGACGACGTGCCGTACTTCGTGATGACCTACGCCGACGGCGGGACGGTCGCCGATCTGCTCAAGCAGACCCACGGCGTCGAGCCCGTCGAGCTGGTCGACCTGGTCGGCCAGGCCGCCGCCGGGCTGGCCGCCCTCCACGACCACGGCATCGTGCACCGCGACATCAAGCCGGCCAATCTGCTGCTCACCCGAGACGTGCGCGGTCGCCGTCGGGTGGTGGTGGCCGACCTCGGCGTCGCCAAGTCGCTGGCCGCCGACAGCGGGGTGACCAGCCACGTCGGCACTCCGGCCTACATGGCCCCCGAGCAACTGGATTCGACCACCGCGTTGGACGCCCGAGCCGACGTCCGCGCCCTGGGCGGGGTCGCCTACGCGCTGATCGCCGGGCGTGACCCGCGCCCGCCGCGATGGCCCCTCGAGCCGATCGAGCGGGTGTCCTCCCTCCGGGCGATCCCGCCCCAGGTGGATGCGGTGGTCATGCGGGCCATGGAGCCCGACCGGACCTACCGCTGGCCCGACACGCAGAGCTTCGCCGACGCGCTCGCCCACGCCTGCGCGGGGGTGCGATTCCCGCCGCCGGTGCCGGTCCCCTCCCAGACCAGGATGCACGGCTCGGGCGCCTCCTCACCCGCCCCACTGTCGCCGCCGCCCCTGTCGGGTGGACACGGTTCCGGGGCGGCCGCAGCATCCGGCCCGATGTCACCGGGTCCGCGGACTCCGGGTCCCTACCCCGGGGCGCCGTACGCCCCGCCCGAGCAGCCCCGCTCGCTGCTCCCCTGGATCCTGCTCTCCGCGGCGATGGTCGTGGTCGCGCTGACGCTCGTGGCCGTGGCCTGGTTCACCACCCGCTGAGGGCCGACGCGCCTCGACGGGCCCGGTCGACGGGGTCACCCACCCCTGTGCCAGGCCACGCCACGACGGGCTCGGCCGGCGATGACGCCGGCCGAGCCCGTCGTGGTCTGTCAGGTCGCCTCAGGCGCTGCGGTTGACCGCGCTGATCACGGCCTTGAGGGAGGCGGTGACGATGTTGGCGTCGATCCCGACGCCCCAGAAGATCTGGTCGCCGACCGAGCATTCGACGTACGCCGCGGCCACGGCGTCGCCGCCCGAGGACATCGCGTGCTCGGCGTAGTCGAGCACCCGGATGTCCCAGCCGCGCTCCTGGGCGTAGTCGAGCTCGTTGATCGCACCGACGAACGCCGCGATCGGACCGTTGCCCCGGCCCTCCAGGGTGCGACGCTCACCGTCGACGTAGACGTTGACCGTGAGGGCGTCGTTCATCCCCTCCGCGGAGGAGGTGTGCACCGAGTTGAGCTGGAGCGGGGTCTCGCGGTTGAGGTACTCGTCGGAGAAGATCTCCCAGATCTTCTCCGAGCTGACCTCGCCGCCCTCACCGTCGGTGT
This sequence comes from Nocardioides insulae DSM 17944, assembly GCF_000422825.1. GTDB lineage: Bacteria > Actinomycetota > Actinomycetes > Propionibacteriales > Nocardioidaceae > Nocardioides > Nocardioides insulae. The sequence goes on from NZ_KE383929.1 coordinate 542,360, forward strand.
AGCCCTGCACCACCCGACTGAACTCGATCTGGGCGCGCCGGGGCAGTTCGAGCTTGTGCTCGGCCTTCAGCACGTACGCCACCCCGCCCTTGCCGGACTGGCTGTTGACCCGGATGACTGCCTCGTAGGTGCGACCGACGTCCTTCGGGTCGATCGGCAGGTACGGCGCCTCCCAGTCGATCTCGGAGGTGGGGACGCCGCGTTCGGCGGCGATCCGGTCGAGATCCTCCAGCCCCTTCTTGATGGCGTCCTGGTGGGAGCCGGAGAAGGCGGTGTAGACGAGGTCACCGGCGTAGGGGTGGCGCGGGTGGACCGGCAGCTGGGTGGCGTACTCGACGGTCCGACGGACCTCGTCGATGCCGCCGTCGACGGCGAAGTCGATCTGCGGGTCGATGCCCTGGCTGAACAGGTTCATGCCCAGGGTGACCAGGTCGACGTTGCCGGTGCGCTCGCCGTGGCCGAACAGGCAGCCCTCGACCCGATCGGCACCCGCCATCATCCCCAGTTCGCTGGCGGCGACGGCCGTGCCACGGTCGTTGTGCGGGTGCAGCGAGACCGCGGAGTGCTCGCGGCGGGTCAGCCCGCGGATGAAGTACTCGATCTGGTCGGCGTAGGTGTTGGGGGTCGACATCTCGACCGTGGCGGGCAGGTTGAGGATGATCTCGCGGCCCGACTCGGGCTGCCACACGTCGGAGACCCGCTCACACACCTCCAGCGCGAAGTCGGTGTCGGTCTGGGTGAAGATCTCCGGGCTGTACTGGTAGCCGAAGTCGCCGGTGCCGACGATGTCGCCGAGGTACTGCTCGGCGTACTTCATCACCATCTCGGTGCCGCGTACGGCGATGCCGACGCACTCCTCGGCGGTCACCCCGAAGACCACCCGGCGGAACAGCTCGGCGGTCGCGTTGTACAGGTGGATCGTCCCGCGCGGCGCCCCGGCCAGGGACTCCGCGGTGCGCTCGATGAGGTCCTCGCGGGCCTGGGTCAGCACCGAGATCTGGACGTCGTCGGGGATCCGGTCCTCTTCGATCAGCTGGCGGACGAAGTCGAAGTCGGTCTGGCTGGCGCTCGGGAAGCCGACCTCGATCTCCTTGTAGCCCATCTTCACCAGCAGCTCGAACATGATCAGCTTGCGGGCGGGCGTCATCGGGTCGATCAGCGCCTGGTTGCCATCGCGCAGGTCGGTGGAGAGCCAGCGGGGGGCCTTGGTGATCTTCTTGGTCGGCCAGGTGCGGTCCGGCAGGTCGACCGGCACGAACGGCGTGTAGCGCTCGAAGGGCATGCCGGAGGGCTGCTGGGTGTTGCCGGTGTTGCTCAGGAAAGTCATGGTCCTCGCCTAGATCGCAGTGATGCCGGGCGCACACAGGCACTCCGCAGCGAGGGGGTCCGGCTTCAGACCTCGCTGCGGCGGCTAAGGAGGAGGGGACTACGCAACATAACGCGGTCAGGGTAGCAAACCCCCCGAGGATGCGGGAGCCGAGGTTCGCGGTCCGGTCCTCGCATCGGTCCCGGATGCCTGGAACAATGTGTCGGGCCCAGTGAGTAGGACCGGCCAGGAGCAGGAGTGACGATGGCGCAGCCCCACCCCCACAATCCGGAGGTACGTCTGCACGACGTGAAGGTCGAGGAGTGCTGGGAGCTCATCTCCGCCGGAGAGCGGGTCGCCCGCGTCGCGTGGAGCACCGCCGGCGGGCCCGTGCTCGTCCCGGTCAACTACGTCGTCCACGAGCGGGTGGTCTGGATGCGCACCTCGCCGTACTCCGCCCTCGCCCGCGAGGCCGACGACGCCCCGGTCGCCTTCGAGACCGACGACATCGACCCCACCACCCACCTGGGCTGGAGCGTGTTGGGACGGGGCACGGCCGAGGTGATCTACGACCACGACGACGTGCCGGAGCCCATCCGCACCGCCCACCCTTGGCCGGCCGGCCACCGTCCGCTGTGGATCCGGATCGCGCCCCGCGAGCTCACCGGGCGCCGGCTCACCGCGGGCTGAGGAGCGTCCGTGAGCGGCCGGCTCCTCCTGGTCCACCACTCCCCCACCCGCACCCTCACCCGGGTGCGGGAGGCGCTCGAATCCGGGGCCGGCGACCCGGAACTCCGCGGCGTCGAACTCGTCACCAAGCCCGCCCTGGAGGCCACCGCTGATGACGTCCTGGCCGCGGATGCCTACCTCCTTCTCACCAGCGCCAACTTCGGCTACATGAGTGGCGCGCTCAAGCACTTCTTCGACTCCACCTTCCTGGCGATCGGCGGCGCCCTCGACCCCTCGGGCGGCGCCGGGGAGTCCGCTGGCGAGACGGCGAAGCGGCCCTTCGGCCTGTGCGTGCACGGTCGCTACGACCTCACCGGTGCGGTGCGCTCGGTGCTCTCGATCGTCGGAGCGCTCGGCTGGCAGCAGGCCGCACCGGTGCTCGAACTGCTCGGCGACGTCGGTGAGGAGCAGACCGACGCCGCCTACGAGCTCGGCGCCACCCTGGCGGCGCACCTGAGCGACTGAGTCCGATCCGGACCGAGGCGAGGTCACGCCGGTGGGCTTCAACCCGGATCCCCGAATGCCACCGGCTGCCGGATCGGCGGGTCCGCGTTCAGGCCCCGGCGCCCAGGAGCCGGGTGACCTCGGCAGCGATGGCGAGGTCCTCCCGGGCCTCCACCACCAGCACCCGGGCCCGGGAGCCGGCCGTGGCGATGTCGCGGTCGCCCGGGGCATCAGCTGCGCCCGGATCGAGCGCGACGCCGAGGTAGTCCAGCCCCTCGACCACGTCGGCGCGGAGCCGTGGGCTGTGCTCGCCGATGCCTCCGGTGAAGACCAGGACGTCGAGTCCACCGGCTGCGGCGATCATCCCGCCGAGCTCGCGGCGCAGCCGGTGGAGATAGACCGCCCACGCGGCGCGGGCGTCCGGATCGCCCGCCGCGCACGCCGCCTCCACCTGCTTCATGTCCCCGCTGGTGCCGGACAGGCCGGCCAGGCCGGAGCGATGCTCGAGGGTCTCGGAGAGCTCATCGAGCGACACCCCCTGCTGCTGGAGCCAGACCAGGAGTCCCGGGTCGACCGAGCCGCTGCGCACCTGCATCATCAGCCCCTCCAACGGGGTGAACCCCATCGTCGTGTCGACCGATCGGCCACCGCGCACGGCACACAACGAGGCACCGGCGCCCAGGTGGGCGACCACGATGCGCAATTCCTCTGCGGGACGGCCGAGAACCTCCGCGGCCCGGCGGACGGCGTACTGATGGGAGAGGCCGTGGAAGCCGTAGCGCCGCAGCCGCCAGCGTCGGTTCCACTCCGCCGGAAGCGGGTAGGTAGCCGCCGCGGCCGGGATCGACCGGTGGAAGGAGGTGTCGAAGCACGCGACCACCGGCACCCCGGGCAGCGCCGTACGGACCTCGCGCGCCACCGCCAGGGCGACCGGGTTGTGCAGCGGGGCGAGCGACACCGTCCGGTCGAGTTCGGCGAGCACGCCGTCGTCGAGACGCACCGGCACCAGATGATCCGGACCGCCGTGCACGAATCGGACGCCGACCGCGTCGATCGGCCTCCAGTCGTGGAGGACCTCGGTGAGCTCGTCCTCCCGATCCGCCAGCGGGACGTTGTCGTGCCTGCCCAGGACACCGTCCACGACGAGCCCGACCTTGAGCGAGCTCGAGCCGGAGTTCACCACCAGCACGCGCATACGGGCCTCACTTGCTGTCGTCCTCCGCGGCGTCCATGGCGACCGCGTCGACCGTCCTGCTCCAGGTCCACTCGCGTACGTCGGGCAGATCCTGGCCGTGCCGGCGGACGTAGGCGTGGTGGGCGACCAGCCTCTCCTTCAGCCCGTCGTAGACGTGGCCGGTCCGGTCGCCCAGCCGAGGGACCCGGTCGAGGACGTCGAGCGCGAGGTGGAAGCGGTCCAGGTCGTTGAGCACGCACATGTCGAAGGGAGTGGTCGTGGTGCCGTTCTCCTTGTAGCCGCGGACATGGATGTTGGCGTGGTTGGTCCGGCGGTAGGTGAGGCGGTGGATCAGCCACGGGTAGCCGTGGTAGGCGAAGATGACCGGCTTGTTCCGGGTGAACAGCGCGTCGAAGTCCGCGTCGGAGAGCCCGTGCGGGTGCTCGGACTCCGGTTGGAGCCGCATCAGGTCGACCACGTTGACCAGTCGGATCCGCAGGTCCGGCACGTGCTCGCGCAGGTAGGCCACCGCGGCCAGCGCCTCCTGGGTCGGCACGTCCCCGGCACAGGCGATCACGACGTCAGGCTCGCCGTCCTCGTCGTTACTCGCCCAGGGCCAGATCCCGATCCCCTTGGCGCAGTGCGCGACCGCCTCCTCCATGGTGAGGTACTGCATCTCGGGCTGCTTGCCGGCGACGATCACATTGACGTAGTCACGCGAGCGCAGACAGTGGTCGGTCACCGAGAGCAGGGTGTTGGCGTCCGGCGGCAGGTAGACCCGGACGACGTCCGCCTTCTTGTTGACCACGTGGTCGATGAAGCCGGGGTCCTGGTGCGAGAAGCCGTTGTGGTCCTGGCGCCAGACGTGGCTGGTCAGCAGGATGTTGAGCGAGGCGATCGGCCGTCTCCAGTCGATCTCCCGGGTGGTGTTGAGCCACTTGGCGTGCTGGTTGAACATCGAGTCGATGACGTGGATGAACGCCTCGTAGCAGGAGAACAGCCCGTGCCGCCCGGTCAGGAGATAGCCCTCCAGCCAGCCCTCGCAGGTGTGCTCGGAGAGGATCTCCATGATCCGGCCGTCCGGTGCGAGGTGGTCATCGACCGGCAGGATCTCCGCGTTCCAGGTGCGATCGGTGACCTCCATGACGTCCTGGAGACGGTTGGAGCTGTTCTCGTCGGGGGCGAAGAGTCGGAAGGTCCGGGAGTTGTCCCGCATCACGTCGCTGAGCCAGCGGCCCAGCACCCTGGTCGACTCGGCCACGCTCCCTCCCGGCGCGTCCACCTCGACGGCGTACTCGCGGAAGTCGGGCAGGTCCAGATCACGCAGCAGCTCTCCGCCGTTCGCGTGCGGGGTGGCGCTCATCCTGCGCTCCCCCGCCGGGTGCAGGTCGCGGATGTCGGGCATCGGCGCCCCGGCCTGGTCGAAGAGTTCCTCCGGGCGGTAGGACTGCATCCAGTCCTGGAGGACCTGGCGGTGACCGTCGTCCCCGCGGGCGTCCGAGAACGGCACCTGGTGCGACCGCCAGTAGCCCTCCACCGGTTGACCGTCGATCTCCTTCGGCCCGGTCCAGCCCTTCGGGGACCGAAGGACGATCATCGGCCACGGGCGGCGCGCGACCGGAGTGGCGGCTCCCCGCGCCTCGGCCTGGATCTCGGCGATCTCATCGAGGCAGGAGTCGAGCGCGGCGGCGAAGGCCTGGTGCATCTCCGCCGGGTCCGACCCGGAGACGACACGCGGCGCGTGGCCGTACCCGCGAAGCAGGCTGAGCAGCTCGTTCTCGGGGATCCGGGCCAGCACCGTCGGGTTGGCGATCTTGTACCCGTTGAGGTGCAGGACGGGGAGTACGGCGCCGTCGCGGCGCGGGTCCACGAACTTGGTGCCGTGCCAACTGGTCGCCAGCGGTCCGGTCTCGGCCTCGCCGTCCCCGACCACCGCGCAGACGACCAGGTCGGGGTTGTCGAAGGCCGCGCCGTACGCGTGGGAGAGCGCGTAGCCCAGTTCACCGCCCTCGTGGATCGACCCGGGGGTCTCGGGTGCTACGTGGCTGGGCACCCCGCCGGGGAAGGAGAACTGCGTGAACAGGCGCTTCATCCCCGCGGCGTCCTGGGTGATCCGGGGGTAGACCTCGGAGTAGGTGCCGTCCAGGTAGGCGGCCGCGACCAGCCCCGGTCCGCCGTGCCCCGGCCCGGTGACGTAGAGCGCGGACAGGTCACGCTGCATGATCACCCGGTTGAGGTGCGCGTAGATGAAGGTGAGTCCGGGCGTGGTGCCCCAGTGCCCGAGCAGGCGTGGCTTGACGTGCTCGGGATGCAGTGGGCTCCGCAGCAGCGGATTGTCCATCAGGTAGATCTGGCCGACCGAGAGGTAGTTGGCGGCCCGCCACCACCGGTCGATCCTGGAGAGGGCCTCCGCGTCGAGCGGAGTGCCGTGGGCGTGATCGGACTGCGTCGTGGTCGCGGTCATACCTCGTTGCTACCGGACCCGGCGGGGGATGACAACGGTTCCGCAGTGCTCCCGCGCCGCACCGGGCGACCCCGCCTGATCCGGAGCCGGCACCGGTGGCCGGATCCGGCCACATCCTCGCCAGATCCTTGACCGGCGATCTGTGACGGCCGCCATAATGGGCGGCCGTACTCACATTGAAACGTTCAAAGCAGGCGCGGCCGACAGGACCTGCGGCCGAGGCACCAGCTGTGCCTTCAAGCGGTGTCGAGGCATGCGTCGTACTCGGAAATGAGAACCCACGTGATGAAACGTAGATTGGCGGCGCTGCTCGCGGCGCCACTCCTGATCCCGCTCTGCCAGATGCCTACCGCGGCGGGCGCCGCCACGGCACCGGACGGCGCGGGCGAGAGCTTCGCCGACCGGATGGGGACGCTCTACGGCGACGTCGAGACCGAGTACCGTCCCGAGCTGCGATGGTGGCTGGCCGAAGGTCTGAACACCGACGAGACCCTGCGCAAGAACGTCGGGCAGATCGCCGACATGGGCTTCGGGGCCGCCGAGTTCCTCGCGATGCCCGAGCCGGGCGCGGACGACGCGACCTACGGCTGGGGATCGGAGGAGTGGACCCACGACTCGCGTCTGGTGATCGAGGAGGCCACCAAGCACGGGCTCGGGTTCAGTCTGACCAGTGGCACCCACTGGGCCACCGCGAACCTGCCGGACACCTATGATTGGGACGGCGCGAAGTTCGACTACGACAACAAGGCCGCCTCCAAGGAACTCGACTACTCCACCGTCCTGGTCGACGCGCGCGAGCGGTTCAACGGCGACCTGCCGCTGCCGGTACGTCCCGAGCAGTCGAAGGACGCGCAGGAGTACGTCTTCGAGGGCGTCGTCGCAGCGAAGCTGACCGAGACACGCCCCGGGAGCGGGCAGGACAACGAGTTCAAGGAGGGCACCGGCACCGGCACGCTGGACTTCGACTCCCTGGTCGACCTGACGGACAAGGTCAAGAAGAAGGGCGACGCCTACCGGCTGAACTGGAAGGCACCCAAGGACGGCCAGTACGGACTGTTCACCTATTGGATGCACGGGACCGGCGAGAGCTTCGAGCCGTCGGTGAGCAACAACTACACGATCAACTATGTCGACCACTACGGCGTCGACGCACTGAAGGACTACTGGGAGCAGAACGTCCTCACGCCCGAGCTGAAGGAGGACATCCGCGAGAACGGCCGTGGCGAGATCTACATGGACTCCCTCGAGCTCGCGAGCTACGGCGCAGCCGGGGTCCTGTGGGGCTATGACTTCAAGACCGAGTTCCGCGAGCGGCGCGGGTACGACATCACGCCGTACCTGCCGATCATCGCCTGGGACAAGACCCGCCACGACTCCAACACACCGCCGCAGTTCGACTACAAGGTCGCCGACGAGGCAGACCAGGCGCAGGTGCAGAAGATCCGCAACGACGTCAGCCAGACGCTCTCCGAGCTGTACGAGGAGAACGTGCTGAAGCCGATGCAGGAATGGCTGCACGGCCTGAACATGAACCTGCGGGCCGAGCCGTCCTACGGGATGGTCTATGAGATCTCGACCCCGGCGAAGTACCTGGACGGCGTGGAGACCGAGACCTTCGCGCACAACGGCGACCTCGACGTGTACCGCGGCATGCTGGGCGGCGCGAACATGTACGACCGACTGTTCTCCAGCGAGACCGGGGCGGTCGGCGGCCGCAACTACTACTACAACATGGACTACTGGACCCGGATCGCCTACCTGCAGTTCGCCGGCGGGGTCAACCGGACCGTGTTCCACGGCTACTCGGCGATCGAGGGTTCGGACGCCGACACCTACTGGCCGGGCCACGAAGGCATGTATTCCTTCTTCTCCGATCGCTTCGGCGGCCGCCAGCCGGCCTCTCAGATGTATCCGGAGTGGACCGAGATGCTGGGCCGCAATCAGAAGGTGCTCCGGCAGGGCCAGCCCCGCCGCGACATCGCGATCCTGCGCACCGACAACCAGTTCATCTCCTACGGGCAGCCGCGGGAGAACACCCCCGCCGAGAACAGCTACTTCATGAACGACAAGCCCTACTTCTGGCGGGATCTGTCGCTCCAGCACGCGGGCTACACCTACGACTACTTCTCCCCGCAGTTGCTCGAGGACCAGGACAACGTGACGTGGACCGGTGACGAGCTCCAGCCCGATGGTCCCGGCTACCAGGCCGCGATCCTGTACCAGGACTCCCTGGAGCTCTCCAGCGCCAAGAAGCTCCTGGAGATCGCCCAGGACGGTCTGCCCGTGCTGTTCGTCAACAACACCTCCGAGATCCGCTCCCACCAGGGCCCCGCGATCGAGTACGACAAGGCCGCCTCGACCACCCGGTTCGCCCAGGACGACGCGGACGAACTCGCCCAGGTCGTCGCACAGATCAAGGCCCTGCCCAACGTGGAGGAGGTCGACCAGCAGGCCGACGCACTCGCCGCCCTGCAGGACCTCGGAGTCGAACCGCGGGTGTCGTATGCGGAGCCGAACGACAAGATCATGACGATCTCCCGGCTCGACAAGGAGGAGAACGTCCTCTACACCTTCGCGTACAACTTCAAGTTCGAGAAGAACAAGGGCGAGGGCCCCTTCACCTTCGACCTGTCCATGGACGCCCAGGGCAAGCCCTACACCATCGACGACTGGACCGGACGGGTCGAGCCGGTCGGCGCCTACCAGGTGAACGGCTCCGGCACCGACGTCCGACTCAGCCTCAAGCCGGGCGAGGCGCAGATCATCGCGCTCGACCTCGACGAATCCGGCAAGGGTCTCCACGCGGTGAGCACCACCGCCGACGCGGCCCTGCAGGAGAACGGCAAGACCTCGATCCTCGCGACCGAGTCGGGTCGCTACGCCACCCGACTCAGCAATGGACAGAACGTCCAGACCAAGGTCAAGGTGCCCGGCCAGATCCCGCTCGAGCGGTGGGACATCAAGGTCCAGGACTGGAATGAGGGCAAGCGAGTGGTGAACACCGAGGAGAAGTTCGGTCACACCACCACGGAGGTCTACTACACCACCAAGAAGACCAACCTCACCTTCCGCAACAGCCGGCTGATCCCGTGGAAGGAACTACCCGCGACGCCGAAGCAACTGGCCCAGCTCGCCGGTGACGAACCGTCCATGTCCCATGTCTCGGGCCTCGGCACCTACACCACCAAGGTCAAGCTGCCGAAGCGCTGGAACCGGAACAACGGCGCCTACCTGCGCATCGGATCCACCGGCGGAGGCGAGACCCGGGTCTACGTCAACGGCAAGCAAGCGCCCGGCGTCGACCTCCGCACCCTCCAGGTCGACATCACCGACCTGCTGAAGAAGGGTGGCAAGGCCAACAAGATCAAGGTGGTCGTGGCCAGCACACTGACCAACCGGCTCCTCCAGCGCGGCTACAGCGGCACCCGGGGACCGGCCCAGGACTACGGCATGAGCGGCGACGTTCGCCTCGTGCCCTACACCCTGGCCAAGGTGGCGCGCGACTGACGCACGCTGCACGTCCACGCGACACCGCATGGGCCCGCCGATGCCGGTCATCCCACCGGCATCGGCGGGCCCGTCGTGGTCCCGCGTCCAGCTCGGATCGGCCCGCGAGCCCTCGCCCGGGCCGCGTCGGCCGGCGTACCCGAACCGTCACCGGAGGGCCGGGCGAGCCGAGTGGGGCATGGCCCGAGTCAGCGGATGGTGTAGGCATCCACGAATCCGCCCGCGCCGACACTCTCCACCTTGAGGATGAGCGGGGTGGCGGTGACCTTGACCCGGAACTTCGCACTGGCCTTCGACCCGAGCGTGAAGTGACGAGGTGCGACGGCCCCGGCGTCGGCCGGGGTGACCGCGATCTGGAAGGTGTCTCGACGTCGGCCGAGGTTGGTGAGCGTCATGTCGAGGGTCTCGGTGGGCGCGGCCCTGCTCGGCCCGTTGATGCGGGCCCCGAACTCACCGAGCTCACCCGGCTCACTGGCATCGGAGAGCCCCAGGCGCACCCCGCCGGAGACCAGCACCAACTCCGGCCCCTCGTCCCCGTCGGAGGCATCCTCCTCGACGGTCAGGCCGTCCGCGAACAGTCCGGCGATCCAATCGTCCTGCGCCGTTTGCTCAGGGTCGCACCCCACCAGGGTGCTGGCCGGTTCGCCCTCCCAGCGCACCACCGTATTGTCGCCCTCCGTGGCGACGGTGTAGGGCCCGAACATCGTGTTGCAGCCGGAGTTGACCGAGAGCCCGTCCTCGAAGGAGACCCGCACGGTGGTGCCCTGGACGAGGTCGCGGCCGGCGACCTCGTCGGCGACGAAGACCCGCCCGTCGAGTACGTCGGCGGACGGAGTGGCCGATGCGGCGGCGTCCGAGCCCTCTCCCTCGGCAGCCTCGTCATCGCCGCTGCCGCCACACCCGACGAGGAGCGACCCGCACACCGCGGCCGTGATCCCGACAGCCAGGATGCGGGTGTGACCTCGGTGAAGCCTCGTCAGCATGGGGGTCCTCCCTGTCGAACAACGCGTGCTGCTCAGCATGTTGCCGGGGCCCAGGCTTGACAAGGCCCGCGCCGCCCGCGCTCGGAGCGGGCCGATGCCCACCCCCGGTCCACGTGACGTCCGCCGTCGGCGTGCGCGATCACGACCGGGAGGCGGAGACTCGGCCGACCGGTGGCGCGGTCACCGATCTCACCGGTCGGTGACTGTGGTCGGGGCGGGAGCGTCGAGAACGTGCTGTGCACGGCGGCCCCGACTAGCATCGGCACCCGATCGGACAGCGAGGGACGAGGAGGAGCAGGTGACCGTGCCCGGCACTCGCGCGCTCGCCTCCGTCGCGACGGCTCTCCTCGCCGCCACCCTGCTGACCGCCTGTGGTTCGAGCGAGGTTCCGGAGGGGGCCGATCCCGACCTGGTCGACGCCGCCGAGGTCCCCGAGGCCGGCGTGTGCCGCAACCTGGAGGGCCAGGCCCTCACCGCCGCCACCGACGCCACCCCGCACGTAGAGTGCGACGAGCCGCACAACTCCGAGACCTACGCCGCCGGCACCCTTCCGGAGCAGTTCCACGACCTGAGCGTGGCCTCTCCCGACCTGGACCAGTGGGCCTATCAGACCTGCACCCGCGAACTACGTCGCCATCTCGGCGCCGACGAGAGCACCGTGATGCGATCGGTGTTCAGCTGGGTCTGGTACCGCCCCTCCGAGCGCGCCTGGAAGGACGGCGCCCGCTGGTACCGCTGCGACGCGGTGGCCGGTGGACCGCAGACCTCGGCACTGATGGACCTCCCCACGGTGACCGGACAACTGCTGGCCAAGAAGGGTGAGGACCGCTGGATGGCCTGCGCGCAGGGGGACTCCTTCGACGCCGCCAAGGCGATCCCGTGCTCGCAGGACCACGACTGGCGGGCCGTCACCACGATCAAGCTGGGCGAGCCCGACGCGCCGTACCCGGGCGACAACCAGGCCCAGGTGACCACCCGCGACTTCTGCTCCGACTCGGTGGACGCCTGGCTGAGCTACCCCGGTGACTTCGATTTCGGGTACACCTGGTTCGGTGAGTCCGAGTGGGAAGCCGGCAACCGGCGCTCGATCTGCTGGGCGCAGACGGAGAAGTGAGGTGCACCCGCGCCTCAGCCGGCTGCTGCCCGCCGCCCTCGCCCTGGGCGCGCTCGGCACGCTGAACGCCTGCACCGAGGGCTCCGATCCGGAACCGGAGGCCGCGACCACCAGCGCCGCGCTGCCCCCGCCGGTGGCGAGTCCCGCCCCGACCCCGGCCGACGACGGCTGCTACCGACTCAGCTACGAGGACGCCCTGGCCCCCACGACCGCCGGGTCGAAGGTGCCCTGCGGGCGCACGCACACCTCGCAGACCTTCGCGACCGGGACGCTCGACGCGGTGGTCGACGGGCATCTGCTCGCCGTCGACTCCACCCGGGTCCGCGACCAGGTCGCCACCACCTGTCCTGACCGACTGCCCGAGTTCCTGGGCGGCGACGAGGAGACGATGCGGCTGACCATGCTGCGCTCGGTCTGGTTCACACCGACCCTGGAGCAGGCAGCCGAAGGTGCGCAGTGGTACCGCTGCGACGTGGTCGCGGTCACCGGCGGCGAGCAGCTGGCCGATCTGGACGAACCGTTGGACGGCGTACTCGCCGAGGACTCCTCCGCAGACCCGTACGCCATGTGCGGCACCGCGGCCCCCGACAGCGAGGGCTTCCAGCGGGTGCTCTGCGGGGAGGAGCACAGCTGGCGGGCGCTGAACTCGGTCGATCTGGTCGCCGAACTGGACCTCACCGGGGACGACCCCGACTATCCCGGGCAGGACGCCGTCCGCGAGGCCGGACAGGATCTGTGTGCGGACGCCGGCGAAGCGGTCGCCGAGGACGCCCTCGACTTCGAGTGGGGCTACGAGTGGCCCGACCGCCGCCAGTGGCGGGCCGGCCAGACCTACGGCCTCTGCTGGGCCCCCGACTGACCGGACCGGCCGCCGGCGGTCACCTCCTGGAGGAGGCTCAGAAACCGAGCCGGCGCAACTGTCGGGGGTCGCGCTGCCAGTCCTTGGCGATCTTCACCCGCAGGTCGAGATAGACGGGCACACCCAGCAACTCCTCGATCTGCAGCCGAGCCGTCTTGCCGACCTGCTTGAGCCGGGACCCGCGGTGTCCGATCACGATGCCCTTCTGCGAGTCGCGCTCGACGAAGAGCGTGGCGTGGACGTCGGTCAGCGGCTTGTCCGCCGGCCGGTCCTCGCGCGGCACCATCTCCTCCACCACGACGGCGATGGAGTGCGGAAGCTCGTCGCGTACGCCGTCCAGAGCGGCCTCGCGGATCAGCTCGGCCACCAGGATGTCGTCCGGGCTGTCGGTCAGGTCGCCCTCGGGGTAGAGCGGCGGGCCCTCGGGGAGCATGCCCACCAGCAGGTCGGCGAGCAGGCTCACCTGGTCGCCCGCCACGCTGGAGACCGGGATCAGCTCGACCCAGTCGAGGCCGAGCTCCTCACCCAGCGCCGCGACGTCCATGAGGTGTTCGCCGATGCGCTCCGGACCGGCCAGGTCGGTCTTGGTGATGACCGCGACCTTGCGGATGCCCTTGCGCAGCTTGGCCAGCTCGGTCGCGATGTGCCGGTCGCCGGGACCCACCTTCTCGTCCGCGGGGAAGCACATCGCCACCACGTCGACCTCGGCCCAGGTGGTGTGCACCAGATCGTTGAGGCGCTCGCCGAGCAGGGTGCGGGGCCGGTGCAGCCCCGGTGTGTCGACCAGGACCAACTGGGCGTCGCTGCGGTGCACGATCCCGCGCACCACGCTGCGGGTGGTCTGCGGCTTGTCGGAGGTGATCGCGACCTTGCTGCCGACCAGGGCGTTGGTGAGGGTCGATTTGCCGGCGTTGGGGCGGCCCACGAACGAGGCGAAGCCGCTCCGGAAAGGGGCCTGCTCGGGCTGGTCAACGGGGGTGGTCACTGCTGGGCCTCCTGTACGGCCTGGTCGTAGTCGGCCCAGATCTGTTCGTCGCTCTTGCCGGCGGCCTTGCCCGCCCGCCACACCGGACCGGGGTCGACCGCCCGGGGCTGCCGGACCGCGCCGCCGCGCCAGTAGCCCATCACGTCGTACGCCGACGCCGGCAGCCTGCGCTCACGCATGAGGTGTTTGCGGATGGCGCGCATCTGCGAGGACTCCCCGGCCATCCAGAAGTAGCCGTCGCCCCCGGGCCAGTCGATCGTCTCGACGGCCGCGGCCAGGGCCGAACCGCCCTCCTCCGGTGCCGGCAGCCAGGTCACCTCGACGCCGGGGAGGTACCGCTCCCTGGCCACGTCACGGGTGTCGTCGGGGACCTCCGCCCAGACCCGCACCGGCAGCGTGGAGGTCTCGGCGATCCGGGCCATCGCCGGCAGGGCGGTGAGGTCGCCGACCAACAGCACCCAGCCGGCCCCCTCCGGCTCGGTGTAGGAGCCCTTCGGCGCGGTGATCGTGATGGTCTCCCCCACGATCGACTCACGCCCGGCCCACTCGGTGACCAGCCCGGTCTCATGCACCACGATGTCGAGGGTCAGCAGGCCCCCGGCGTGGGCCCGCACCGTGTAGTAGCGGCTCTGGAACTGCCCCGGCACGATCAGGCCCACCCACTCGTCGGGCACCCCGGTGCCGCGGAAGTCGGGGGCCGACACGACGATCCGGACCAGGTGTGGCGAGAGCTGTTCCCGGGAGACGACCTCGGCGGCGTACTGCTCTGCTCTGGTGCTCACCCGCCAAGGCTACCGGGCAGCGCCCGGGCCGCTGATTCGTGAGCTCCACCCTGCCCGGCGGGCTTCGTCTGCGCCGACTCACCCGGTTCGGCAGTGAGTCGGCGCAGACCCCGGCAGCTCGCTCAGACCCCGAAGTCAGGGCGCAGCGGGTAGCCGCTGACGCCGTCGGTGGTCTTGGTCGCCAACACGTGGTGCAACTGGATGTCGTTGCGCTCGAAGGCGATCCGGGAGCCGGCCATGTACAGGCCCCAGACCTTGGCGGTGCCGAGTCCGGCTTCGGCGACGCACTCGTCCCAGTGCTCGACCAGGTTGCGGTTCCAGCCGGCGAGGGTCTTGGCGTAGTGCACCCGGATGTTCTCGTGGTGCTGCACCTCGAGGCCGGCATCCTCGGCAGCGGCCACGATGGTGCCCGAGCCGGTGATCTCACCGTCGGGGAACACATAGCGGTCGATGAACGCACCGGCACTGGCGCGGGCCACGTTGTCGGAGCGGGTGATGCAGTGGTTGAGCAGCCGGCCGCCCGGCTTGAGCCGGTCGTGGATGAACCCGAAGTAGGACGGGTAGTTCTTCACCCCGATGTGCTCGGTGAGGCCGATCGAGCTGACCGCGTCGAAGTCGCGCTCCGACAGGTCGCGGTAGTCGGAGAACCGGACCTCGGCGAGGTCGTCGAGCCCCTCCTCCTTGATCCGCTGCGCGGCCCAGGACGCCTGCTCGCGGGAGAGCGTGACACCGATCGCCCTGACCCCGTAGTGCCTGGCCGCGTGGCGGACCATGCCGCCCCAGCCGCAACCGAGGTCGAGCAGCCGCTGCCCGGGCTTGAGGTCGAGCTTGCGGCAGATCAGGTCGTACTTGTTCGCCTGAGCCTCCTCGAGGGTGGAGTCCTCGGTCGGGAAGACCGCGCAGGTGTAGGTCATCGACGGCCCGAGGACGTACTCGTAGAAGGTGTTGGAGACGTCGTAGTGATGGTGGATCGCGTCGGCGTCGCGGACCTGGCTGTGCCGGCCCCACCGGGCGAGACCGCGGAGCCCCTCCAGCTTGTGCCGCCACGACGGCAGGTGCTCCTGGGGCGGGGGCGGCGGCGGCTTGAGATGGCTCACCCCGAGGGTGCGCACGATCTGGATCAGCTCACTCGGGGTCGGCCGCTTGAAGCTGGTGTGGTTGAGCAGGATCTGCAGCAACGGGTACGGGTCGCCGGGATGGGCGCCGTGGAGCTGTAGCTCGTCGGTCACATACGCCCGGGCCAGGCCCAGGTCACCGGGCGCGGTCATCAGGTAGGAGAGGGCGCGCTCGCTGACGAGGTCGAGGGTGAACTCGGCGTCCTCAGGACCGGCCGAGCTACCGTCGTACGCCGTCATCCGTAGCGGCAGCCCGTCCCTGAAGAGGGACGCGATCGTGGGGGCGATGCCCTCAGAGACACGAGTGGTCGGCGCCGTCATCGTCTTTTCACCGCCTTGTCATAGAGGCTGGTCAGCCTGTTGTCGGGATCGTAGATCTTCTTGACCTCGGCCAGGTGTCGGCCGTGATACAACTCGTCGAAGGTGTCGCGGTCGTAGAACGCCTCCGAGTAGAGCGACTTGTGCCCGCCCAGCGCGTGCACCTTCCGCTCGATGGCACGGTTGCGCGGCGCGTCGTCGCGCCCGGGCCCCACGGGGACGGTGCCCCAGAACCCCGCGTTGACGTAGATGCGCCCGGGCTCGAGCGGGTAGGACGGCCACTTGTCGCCGACGCCCTCGCCGGGACCGTCGCGGTGGATGCCGGTCGAGATGAGGGGGCACAGCCACACCGGGCGCATCCCGATCTCGGCGTCGAACCAACTCAGGAACTCCGGGAGCCGCTCGACGGGGACCTCGATGTCCTGGACCACGCGCTCACGCAGCGGCACCCCCTTGCGCCGGTCGAGGCGGTCGATGATGTCGAAGCGGCGATCGAGGCCGAGCAGTCCCATGTAGACGTCGGACCTGCGCTTGCTGCGCGGCCACAGTCGGCGCAGCACGGGGTGCTGGGCTCCGAAGGCCCCGGAGCACCAGAACCAGTCGGTGTCCCAGCGCCACAGGTAGTCGTACATGGTCAGTACGTCGCGCTCGCGCTGCTGGATGGAGCGGTAGTAGACCCGCTGACCGGTGTAGTCGCTGGGCCTCGAGCCGGCCTCCTCGGTCCATCGCGCCAGGGTGAGGTAGTACTCCCCCGGGGCGAAGGCCACACCGTCGAGGGCGTCCACGCGGATCCCGTCGTACTCGCGCTTGCCCGGGGAGCCCGCAATATCGGTGATCGCCTCGACCAGCCGGGTCGCATCGTCGAAGCGGATGTGCCGCAACTCCACGAAGCTGGGCACCCGCTCGAGGGCGATCTTGAGCCTGGTGGCGTAGCCGAGCGAGCCGTAGGAATTGGGGAAGGCGTCGAAGAGCGTCTCACCCGGGCGAGTGGTGATGACCTCGCCGGCACCGGTGAAGACGTCCATCTCCAGGACCGACTCGTGCGGCAGGCCGTTACGGAAACTGGTCGCCTCGATGCCCATGCCGGTCACGGCCCCGCCGAGCGTGATCGTGCGCAGCTGCGGGACGACGTACGGGATCAGCCCGTGCAGCAGAGTGGCCTCGACGAGGTCCTCGTAGGTGCACATGCCCTGGACGTCAGCGGTGCCCGCAACGGGGTCGACCTCGATGACACCGGTGAGCCCGCTGACGTCGAGACCGGGCGCGTCGGTGGAGGCCCGCGGCCGGAAGAGGTTGGTCGTCTTCTTCGCGAGCCGCACCGGAGAACCATCAGGGATCGCGCGGTAGGAGTCCCTGAGCCGCTGGACCGCGGCCTCGTGGGTGCTCCAGGCATTCTCTCCTGTCACGAACCGCCAATGTACTCCTGCCGCTCGCGTCCCAGTCGTCGAGGGTGCCCGACACTCCCGAAGCGGGCCTCGATGCAGGTCTGAGCGGCGGGACCACGGTGACGCTCAGTCGCGCTGGGCGAAGGCGAGCCGGCCGCGGGCATCGCCGACGTGGACGAGTACGCCGGGGCCCGCGAAGTCGCGCACGATCGCCAGGTCCGTCTCGTCCGGGGTCTCGGCGGTCACGGCGTCGTCGCTGAGCAGCACGACCGCCTCGAGACCGCGCGACCCGGAGGCGACCGCCATCGCGACGCAGCCCGCGATCGCGGAGAGCTGGAGCGAGGGCAGGTCCACCGTGGCGGCGGCGTAGGTGCGGCCGTCCAGGTCACGGACGGCGGCCCCCTCCCTTGCACCGATCCGGGCACGGGTGGCACGGGCCAGGGTGACCAGCTTCTTGTCCTCGGCCGAGAGCGGGGCCACGCCGGGTACGGCTCCGGTCGGGGTAGGGGTGGTCGGGTCAGTCATCGTCGTCCTCCTCGTCGTTCGCGACCGGCAGCACCTCGATGGTGACCGACTCGATCTTGTTGCGTCGCCCAGCGCTCTCCTCAGCGGTGAAGCGCAGTCCGTGCGCCTCGACCACCGAGCCGGGGATGGGCACCAGGCCCAGGTGCTTGGCCATCAGGCCGCCGACCGAGTCGACGTCGTCCTCACTGACCGGCACACCGATCAGTTCCTCGAGATCGTCGACCTGGTGCCTGGCCGGCACGCGCACGACGCCCTCGGAGACGTGCTGCGGCTCGCGGTTCTCGACGTCGTACTCGTCGGTGATCTCGCCGACGATCTCTTCGAGGATGTCCTCGATCGTGACCAGACCGGCGGTGCCGCCGTACTCGTCGACGACGACCGCGATGTGCTGGCGTCGGGCCTGCATCTCGGCGAGCAGTTCGTCGATCGCCTTCGACTCCGGCACCCAGGCCGGCGGGCGCATCACCTCGTCGACGCGCTGGGTGAACTCCACGTCCGGAGCCTCGAAGTCACGCCGGACGATGTCCTTGAGATAGGCCATCCCGACGATCGTGTCGAGGTTGTCGTCGACGACCGGCATCCGGCTGAAGCCGCTGCGCAGGAACAGCGAGAGGGTCTGACGCAGGTTCTTGTAGCGCTCGATGAACACCACGTCGCCGCGCGGCACCATCACCGCCCGCGCCGGAGTGTCGCCGAGCTCGAAGACCGAGTGGATCATCTTCCGCTCGCCGGACTCGATCAGCGCGGACGCCTCCGCGAGGTCGACCATCTCCCGCAGTTCGGTCTCGGTGGAGAACGGCCCCTGCCGGAAACCCTTGCCCGGTGTGAGGGCGTTGCCCAACAGGATGAGCAGACTCGGGATCGGCCCCAGGATCCGGGTGACCCAGGTGGCCGGGCCTGCCGCGAGCAGAGCGATCCGGGTGGCGTGCTGACGCCCGATCGTCCGTGGCGCCACCCCGATCACGATGAAGGAGACCACCAGCATCATGCCGGTCGCAGTGAGTACGGCGGGCCAGAACCGCTCGTCGTAGAGCTGGTGACACATCAGGGTCACCAGCACCGTCGCCCCGATCTCGCAGAGCAGACGGAGCAGGAGCACGGTGTTGAGGTAGCGCGGCCGGTCCCCGAGCACCGTCACCAACTGACGCGCACCGGGCCGTCTCTCCTCGACCAGTTCCTCCGCCCGGGCCCGGGAGAAGGAGCTGAGCGCAGCGTCGGCCGAGGAGTTGACGCCCGCGAGCACGACCAGCACGGTCGCTGTCACGACCAGAGGAAGTGTGTTCATCCGATCAGGTCGGCGGGTTGGCCGAGGAGCCCCAGGCGGTCAGGAGCTCGGCCTGGAGCGCGAACATCTCCTGCTTCTCCTCCGGCTCGGCATGGTCGTAGCCGAGCAGGTGCAAGATGCCGTGAGTGGTGAGGAGTTCGATCTCGGCGAGCGTGCCGTGCCCGGCCTTCTCCCCCTGTCGGGCCGCCACCGTGGGCGCCAACATCAGGTCTCCGAGCACCCCCTCCTCCGGCTCCTCATCGAGCAGCCCGGGCCGGAGCTCGTCCATCGGGAAGGCCAGCACGTCGGTGGGCCCCTCCTTGCCCATCCAGTGCCGGTTGAGCTCTGCGATGGTCGCCTCGTCGACGGCCTTGACGCACAACTCGGCCTGAGGGTGGACCCGCATCCGGTCCATCACGAACCGGGCGAGCCGCACCAGATGATCGGCGTCCAGTTCCTCACCGGACTCGTTGAGCACCTCGATCGTCACGACTCGGCCTGCCCGGATCCGCGCGGACGGCGGCGCCGCTCCGCGGGCCGCTGCGCCGCGCCCCCGGCCCTCGCGTCGTACTCGTCATAGGCCGCCACGATCCGCCCGACCAGCTTGTGCCGGACGACGTCGTGGCTGGTGAGCCGGTTGAAGGAGAGGTCCTCGACCCCGTCGAGGATGTCCTCCACGACGCGCAGCCCGGACCACTGTCCGGCGGGGAGGTCGACCTGGGTGACGTCACCGGTGACCACGATCTTTGAGCCGAACCCGAGCCGGGTCAGGAACATCTTCATCTGCTCGGGGGTGGTGTTCTGCGCCTCGTCGAGGACGATGAACGCGTCGTTGAGGGTGCGACCGCGCATGTAGGCCAGCGGCGCGATCTCGATGGTGCCGGCCGCCATCAGCTTCGGGATCAGCTCGGGGTCCAACATGTCGTGCAGCGCGTCGTAGAGCGGCCGCATGTAGGGGTCGATCTTCTCGGTGAGCGTGCCGGGCAGGTAGCCCAGCCGCTCGCCGGACTCGACCGCCGGCCGGGTCAGGATGATCCGGTTGACCTGCTTGGACTGCAGCGCCTGGACCGCCTTGGCCATCGCCAGATAGGTCTTGCCGGTGCCCGCCGGCCCGATCCCGAAGGCGATCGTGTGCTGGTCGATGGCGTCGACGTACCGCTTCTGATTGAGCGTCTTGGGTCGGATCGAGCGACCGCGGTTGGACAGGATGTTGAGCGAGAGCACGTCGGCGGGGCGCTCGGTGGTCTCGGCACGCAGCATCCCGATCACCCGCTCCACCGCCTCGGCGGAGAGCCCCTGACCCGTGCGGACCAGCGTCACCATCTCCTCGAGGAGCCGCTCGATCAGGGCGATCTCGCTGGGCTCGCCGTGCAGCGTGATGCGGTTGCCGCGGACGTGGACGTCGGTGTCGAAGTGCTCCTCGATGATGCCGAGGTGCTCGTCGCCGGGACCCAGCACGCTCACCATGTCGACGCTGTTGGGCACGACCACGGTGTGCTTGGTGGTGGCGCGTCGCTCGCCTGCGTGTGCCTGTGAGATTTCAGTCATGGAGGCCCGGCCGGGCAGCCCTTTCGCGTCGATGGATCGGCAGCTCTCATGCTACGCGGATCAGAACGCGTCGGGCGATCCGGTTGTTCCGAGCCACACGGCTCAGCCGGGCAGGTTGGTGAGGGAGGTGAGCTTGCGGCCACCGAGGACGTGCAGGTGGGTGTGGAAGATGGTCTGCCCCGCCTCGCTGCCGGTGTTGGCCACCACGTTGTAGTCCGAGTAGCCCTCCTCACCGGCCACCTCGGCGGCGACCGTGGCGAGCTCACCCACCAGCCCGGGATCCGCTGCGGCGGTGGCGGCGAGGTTGGGGGCGTGCGCACGCGGCACCACGAGCACGTGCATCGGTGCCTGCGGGTTGATGTCGCGGAAGGCGATCACGCGCTCGCCCTCGTAGACCAGGTTGCTGGGGATCTCTCCCGCGACGATCTTGCAGAACAGGCAGTCGGCGGCGGTGGCGCCGTTCTCGGCATTCTCAGGCACGGCTGCATGCTGCCACAGTCGATCGCCGCCGTGGAGGGTGCAGGACTGTCACCGGGTAGTGCCACGATGGTGATCGCGATCACACTCAGTCGGAAGACGGAGGCACACATGCAGGCACAGATGCAGGCGCACGACGTCGGAGACCGTTCGGCCCCGCTGATCGACCGGACCATCGGGGCCGACCTCGACCGGACCGTGGCGGCGCACCCCGACCGGGAGGCCCTGGTCGAGGTCGCCTCCGGACGGCGATGGACCTGGGCCGAGTTCGGTGCTGCCGTGGACGAGGCCGCCCGGGGGTTCCTCGCCCTCGGTCTCGAGAAGGGCGACCGGGTCGGCATCTGGTCGCCCAATTGCGCCGAGTGGACCCTCACCCAGTTCGCCACCGCCAAGATCGGCGCGATCCTGGTGACGCTCAATCCCGCCTATCGCACCCACGAGTTCGCCTACGCGGTCAACCAGAGCGGCATCCGGGTGCTGGTGGCGATGTCCGGCCACAGGTCCAGCGACTACCGCGCGATGGTCGTCGGCACGGCTCCCGAATGTCCGACCCTCGAGCGCACCGTCTACCTCGACACCGACGACTGGAGCGACCTGGTGGAGGCGGGGCGCACCCTGCCCCCAGAGGCGCTGGCCGAGCGGGCGGCGACGCTCGCGCCCGGCGATCCGATCAACATCCAATACACCAGCGGCACCACCGGCTTCCCGAAGGGCGCGACCCTGAGCCATCGCAACATCCTCAACAACGGCTTCTTCGTCACCGAGACGATCCGCTTCACCGAGCAGGACCGGCTCTGCATCCCGGTCCCCTTCTACCACTGCTTCGGCATGGTGATGGCCAATCTCGGCTGCTCCACGCACGGCGCCACGATGGTGATCCCCGCCCCGTCGTTCGACCCGACGCTGACCCTCCGAGCGGTCGAGGCGGAGCGGTGCACGGCGCTGTACGGCGTCCCGACGATGTTCATCGCCGAGCAGACCCTGCCCGGCTTCGCCGACTTCGACCTGACCTCGCTGCGCACCGGCATCATGGCCGGCTCGACCTGTCCGGTCGAGGTGATGAAGCGCTGCCTGAGCGAGATGCACATGTCGGAGGTCTCGATCGCCTACGGCATGACCGAGACCAGTCCGGTCTCCTGCCAGACCCTCGCCGACGACGACCTGGAGCGGCGTACAGCCACCATCGGGCGGGTGCATCCCCAGCTGGAGATCAAGATCGTCGACCCGGTCACCGGGAGCACGGTGGAGCGCGGTGCCCCCGGGGAGTTCTGCACCCGCGGCTACAGCGTGATGCTCGGCTACTGGCAGGACGAGGAGAAGACCGCGGAGGCCGTCGATGCCGAGGGGTGGATGCACACCGGCGACCTCGCGGTGATGCGCGAGGACGGCTACTGCAACGTCGTGGGCCGGATCAAGGACATGGTGATCCGGGGCGGGGAGAACATCTATCCGCGGGAGATCGAGGAGTTCCTCTACACCCACCCCGACGTCGTCGACGCGCAGGTGGTGGGCGTCCCCGACGAGAGGTACGGCGAGGAGTTGTGCGCCTGGGTGCGGCTGCGCGAGGGCGCCGCCCCGCTGGACGCCGAGGGGGTGCGCAGCTTCGCCGCCGGTCGGCTCGCGCACTTCAAGATCCCCCGCTACGTCCTGGTGGTCGAGGAGTTCCCGATGACCGTCACCGGCAAGATCCGCAAGGTCGAGATGCGGGAGCGCAGCGTCGCGATGCTGGGGCTGGAGTGAGCCCCGGGCGAGGGCGTGCCGGCGGAGCCTCAGGCGGGCGGCTGGGCGCCGGCCGCGGCGGCGCGCAGGGCAGCCATGGCCATCCGGTGCAGCAGCGCCGCCATCTCGCTCCTCTCCAGTCGGGCGCTGTGCGGCGTGGAGTTGATCAGCCCGAAGACCGCATGGGCACCCGACCTCGCCTGCTCCTCGTCCGCGCCGGTGGCCGCGCGGATGGCCTCCACCCACCGCTCGACGTACTCCCGTTGCCGCTGTCGCACCGTGTGCCGGTCCTTCTCCCCCAGACTGGCCAGGTCGCGAAACTGCACCGTGATCAGGGCCGGGTGGCTGAGCGCGAACTCCACATGCCAGCCGACCAGCGCCTCGAGCACCGCGTCGGCCCCCTCACCGGCGGCCGCCTCCGAGCGGCCGCGCCCCTCGGCCAGCAGTCGGTCGCTGATCCCCACCAGCATCGCGCCGAGGAGGGCCTCCTTGTTGGCGAAGTGCTTGTAGAGCGCCGCGCCGGAGGTCCCCATCGCGGCGCCGAGGTCGTAGATCGAGACGCCGTGGAAGCCCCGCTCGGCGAAGAGTTCGGCAGCGACGTCGATGATCTGCTGTCGCCGACTCCTGGGCGGCTCCTCGGCGATCGGCATGATGTGAGCCTAGACGGCCTGGTTATCGCTTGTTAACCTCCAATGGTGGTTATCGGTCGATAACCACGCGACTCCGAGGAGTGAGATGTTCGAGCTGTCCCGAGAGCACGAGGAGTTCCGCCGCGCAGTGCGTGACTTCGCCGAGCACGAGATCGCACCGCACGTGGCGACGTGGGACAAGGAGCACCACTTCCCGGTCGACACGGTGCAGAAGATGGGCGAACTCGGACTGATGGGGCTCACCGCTCCGGAGGAGTACGGCGGCGCGGGCGGCGAGGGCGACTTCACGTCCCTGTGCGTGGCGATCGAGGAGATCGGCCGGGTCGACCAGTCGTTGGGGATCACCCTGGAGGCCGCGGTCGGGCTCGGCATCAATCCGATCCTCACCTTCGGCACCGCCGAGCAGAAGCGGACCTGGCTGCCCGACCTGGTCGCCGGCCGCCGGCTGGCCGGCTTCGGGCTGACCGAGCCCGGCGCCGGATCCGACGCCGGCGCCACCCGCACCCGGGCCGAGCTGAGCGAGGGCACCTGGGTGGTCAACGGCAGCAAGCAGTTCATCACCAACTCCGGCTCGGCGATCACCTCGGTGGTCACCGCGACCGCACGCACGGGTGTCAAGTCCGATGGCCGTCCGGAGATCTCGGCGATCATGATCCCGGCGGGCACAGCGGGGTTCACCGCCGAGCCCGCCTACGACAAGCTCGGCTGGCACATCTCCGACACGCACCCGCTGACCTTCACCGACTGCCGGGTGCCCGAGGACCATCTGCTCGGCGAACGCGGTCGGGGTTACGCCCAGTTCCTGGCCACCCTCGACGATGGCCGGGTCGCCATCTCGGCGCTGGCCACCGGCCTGATCCAGGCGTGTCTGGACGAGTCGGTGCGTTACGCCGGTGAGCGCCAGACCATGGGAGGGCCGATCGGCCGCAAGCAGGGGGTCGCCTTCCAGATCGCGGACCTGGAGGTGATGGCCCAGTCCGCGCGGCTGCTCACCTACCGCGCCGCGGCGATGAAGGACGCCATGCTGGCCGGTCGCAGCGACGCGCCGTCGATGGCCGAGTTCAAGCGTGCGGCCTCGGTCGCCAAGCTGCACAGCTCCGAGTCGGCGGTCACCGCCACTCGGATCGCCACCCAGATCTTCGGCGGCTACGGCTTCATGGAGGAGTACCCCGTCGCGCGCTTTTACCGAGACGCCAAGATCCTCGAGATCGGCGAGGGCACCTCCGAGGTGCAGCGGATGCTGATCGCCCGCAGCCTCGGCCTGCCGGTGGAGTGACCGCGCCGGACGAGCGGCACGACCGTGCCACACCCCCGAGCCGACCTCGACAGAGCACAGCCAACCAGCCGGACATCGACGAGAGAGAAGCAATGGAGCCGAAGCGGATCATCCAGCGGGGCCTGTGGTTCGAGGAGTTCGAGGTGGGTGCCATCTATGAGCACCGGCCCGGTCGCACCGTGACAGAGGCCGACAACGTCTTGTTCACCACGCTCACGATGAACACCCAGCCGCTCCACCTCGACGCTCACGAGAGCGCTCAGCAGGGTCCGTTCCACGAACGGCTGGTGAACTCGATGTTCACCCTCTCCACCCTGGTCGGGCTGTCGGTGGCGCAGTTGACCCAGGGCACCATCGTCGCCAACCTCGGCTTCTCCGAGGTCTCCTTCCCTGCACCGGTCAGACATGGCGACACGCTCTATGCCGAGACCATCGTCGTGGACAAGCGGCCCTCGTCCAGCCGGCCCGGTGAGGGGATCGTGAGTCTGGAGCACCTGGCCCGCAACCAGGACGGCGTCGTGGTCGCGAAAGCGGTCAGGAAGACGCTCGTGCGGATGCGTCCCGCCGACTCCTCGGGGGTCAGCGCATGACCGCGTGGGCGCCCGGCCCGGCCTGGCTCTTCTGCCCGGCCAGCCGCCCCGACCGGTACGCCAAGGCTCTGGGCGTGGCCGACGTCGTGATCCTCGATCTCGAGGACGCCGTCGCTCCCGCCGACCGGCCGGCGGCCCGTGCCGCCCTGCGCGACCTCGCCCGGCGCGGAGAGTTCGACCCGGAGCGCACGGTGGTGCGCGTCAACGGCGCCGGCACCGACGACCACGCCCCTGATCTCGAGGCGACCGCAGCCGCCGGGGTGCGCCGGGTGATGCTGGCCAAGAGCGAGGACGCCGCGGTGGTCGCCGCCCTCCCGCATGAGGTGGTGCTCCTGGTGGAGACACCACGCGGGATCGAGTACGCCGCCGACCTGGCCGCTCCCGACAACGTCGTCGCCCTGATGTGGGGAGCCGACGACCTGGTCGCGGGACTGGGCGGCACCGCCAGCCGAAGGCCCGACGGCAGCTACCGCGACGTCGCCCGGTATGCCCGTTCCCGCGCGCTGGTGGCGGCCAAGACGCACGGCCGACTGGCGCTCGACGCGGTGCACATGGACATCCCCGACATCGACGGACTCGGCGCCGAGTGCGAGGACGCGGTCGCCGTCGGCTTCGACGCCACGGTCGCGATCCACCCCTCCCAGGTGGGCGTCATCCGCGCGGCGTACACGCCTGACGCCGAGCGCGTCACGTGGGCGCAGCGGCTCCTCGACCATGTCGGCGAGGATCGAGGCGTGACCACCTTCGAGGGCCGGATGGTCGACGGGCCGATCTACCTCCAGGCCGAGCGGGTCCTCCGGCTCGCCGCCGCCACCTCAGGACAGGAGCACTGATGGCCGACGCCATGCGCGACCTGGTCGCCGAACTGCGTGATCGCCTGGCCACCGCGCGGCTGGGCGGCAGCGAGCGTGCCCGCCGCAAGCACACCGACCGCGGCAAGCTGCTGGTGCGGGACCGGGTGGACCGGCTGCTCGACCCGGGCAGTCCGTTCCTCGAGCTCAGCCCGCTGGCGGCCTACGACATGTACGGTCCGGGTGCCGAGGCCGACGCGTTCGCGGTGCCCAGCGCGGGCGTGGTCACCGGGATCGGCCTGGTACAGGACCGACCGTGCATGGTCGTGGCCAACGACGCCACGGTCAAGGGCGGCACCTACTACCCGATCACGGTCAAGAAGCACCTGCGTGCCCAGGCCGTCGCCCACGAGAACAGACTGCCCTGTCTCTACCTGGTCGACTCCGGCGGTGCCTTCCTGCCGCTCCAGGACGAGGTCTTCCCCGACCGTGAGCACTTCGGCCGGATCTTCTTCAACCAGGCCCAGATGTCGGCGCGGGGCATCCCGCAGATCGCCGGCGTCCTCGGGTCGTGCACCGCCGGCGGCGCCTACGTCCCCGCGATGTCCGATGAGACCGTGATCGTCAAGGAGCAGGGCACCATCTTCCTGGGCGGACCGCCGTTGGTGAAGGCCGCCACCGGCGAGGTCGTCACGGCCGAGGAACTCGGCGGCGGCGACGTCCACGCCCGGACCTCCGGCGTGGTCGATCACCTGGCCGAGGACGACGCCCACGCGCTGGATCTGATGCGCGGCATCGTCGGCACCCTCGAGCGTCCGGCGTCCCGGGCCTGGGAGGTCGCACCGGTCGAGGAGCCGGTCGAGGACCCCGAGGAGCTCTACGACCTGGTGCCGACCGACTCACGCACCCCGTACGACGTGCGCGAGGTGATCCGCCGCGTCGTCGACGGCGGTCGCCTCCAGGAGTTCAAACAGCTCTACGGCGACACCCTGGTCTGCGGCTTCGCCAGGATCTGGGGCCACCCGGTCGGGATCGTGGCCAACAACGGCATCCTGTTCAGCGAGTCCGCCCTCAAGGGCGCCCACTTCATCGAACTGTGCAACCAGCGCGGCATCCCACTGGTCTTCCTGCAGAACATCACCGGTTTCATGGTCGGCCGCGAGTACGAGAACCGCGGCATCGCCAAGGACGGCGCCAAGCTGGTCACGGCGGTCGCCGCCAGCGTGGTGCCCAAGTTCACGGTGGTGATCGGCGGCTCCTTCGGCGCGGGCAACTACGGCATGTGCGGGCGGGCCTACGACCCCCGGTTCCTGTGGATGTGGCCCAACGCCCGGATCTCGGTGATGGGCGGCGAGCAGGCCGCCTCGGTGCTCGCCACGGTCCGCTCCGACCTGGAGACCGAGGACGCGATCGAGGCGTTCAAGGCCCCGATCCGTGCCCAGTACGACACCCAGGGCTCCCCCTACTACTCCACCGCGCGACTGTGGGACGACGGGATCATCGATCCCGTGGAGACCAGGCGGGTCCTCGGGCTCGGGCTCGCCACCGCGCAGCACGCACCGCTCCCGGAGCCCCGCTTCGGGATCTTCCGGATGTGACCGAGGAGCACCCATGAAGCTCTCCACCCTGTTGATCGCCAACCGCGGCGAGATCGCCCTCCGCGTCATCCGCACCGCGCACCGGCTCGGTCTGAGCACCGTCGCCGTCCACACCGACATCGACGCCCGGGCTCCCCACGTACGCGCGGCCGACCGGGCGATCCGGATCGGCAGCTACCTCGACATCGACGAGGTCGTCGCCGCAGCTGCTGAGGCCGATGCCGACGCGGTGCACCCCGGCTACGGCTTCCTCTCGGAGCGGGCTGCCTTCGCCGAGGCGCTCACCCGGGCCGGCATCACCCTGGTCGGGCCGAGTGCGTCGGTGATGGACAGGATGGGCCGCAAGGACGCCGCCCGCAGGATCGCAGCGGACGCCGGGGTGCCGGTGGTGCCCTCCTGGGAACCGGAGACCGACGGTGATCCGGCTGTCCCCGCCGACGCTTTCCCGGTCCTGGTCAAGGCGGCCGCCGGCGGCGGCGGCAAGGGCATGCGCGTCGTCAGGGCGGCCGAGGACCTCCCCGAGGCGATGGCCGCGGCCCGTCGCGAGGCGGCCTCCGCGTTCGGGGACGACACCATGCTCGTGGAGAAGTACGTCGAGCACGGCCGTCATCTCGAGGTCCAGGTGATGGCCGACGCGCACGGCAACGTCTTGCACCTGTGGGAGCGCGACTGCTCCCCCCAGCGCCGCCATCAGAAGGTGCTCGAGGAGGCGCCCGCGCCCACCATCGACGAGCAGACCCGTCGGCGACTCACCGGGGCGGCGGTCGATCTCGCCCGCTCGGTCGGCTATCTCGGCGCCGGCACCGTCGAGTTCCTTCTCGACACCGCCACCGGCGACTTCTACTTCCTGGAGATGAACACCCGCCTCCAGGTGGAGCATCCGGTCACCGAGGCGATCACCGGGCTCGACCTGGTCGAACTGCAACTCCTCGTCGCCGACGGTCAGCCACTGCCGATCGGCCAGGCCGAGGTGCGCCGGGAGGGGCACGCCATCGAGGCCCGGGTCTATGCCGAGGACGCCTTCGGCGGCTTCCTCCCCCAGGCCGGGCACGCGTCGTACGTCTCGTGGCCGACCACCGACACCGACCTGGTCCGGATCGGGGCCCGGGTGCGGGTCGACCACGCCCTGGAGAGCGGGCAGGTCGTGAGCACGTCCTACGACCCCATGCTGGGCAAGGTCATCGTGCACGCCCCCGACCGGGAGAGTGCCCGCATCGGGCTGGTCGCGGCGCTGGAGGACACCGCCATCCACGGTCTCACCACCAACACCGGGTTCCTCCGCGCGCTTGTCGCCTCGACGCCGTTCCGCGATGCTGCTGTCGACACGGCCTGGCTGGACGACCCCACCCGGCTCGCGGAGCAGCTTCCGGCGCCCGACCCCGCCCCCGCCCGTGAACTCGCGGCCTGGGCGCTCCACCTGTCCGAGCGGCGCACCGACGGCGTCTTCGCCTCCGACGGCTTCCGCGCCGGCGGTCCGGCCGCACCCGTGGTCGTGCAACTCGACGAGGCGGTCACCCTGACCGGCGATCAGCCCTCCCCACCGGTCGCCACGATCACACCCGACGTGGTCGAGCTGGTCCTGCACGGTCAGCGGTTCGCCTTCGACCGGCCCGACCCCGCTCGGCCCCACCAGGCAGGCGCCGGTGACGGCACCATCACGGCCCCGATGCCCGGCACCGTCCTGGGGATCGAGGTCAACGTCGGTGACGAGGTCGTGGAGGGGCAGGTCGTCGCCGTCATCGAGGCGATGAAGATGGAGCTGACCCTGCGAGCGCCTTTCGACGGCACCGTCACCGCGGTCGACGCCGGCCCCGGCGAGCAGATCGCGCTCGGAGCACTGGTGGCCGAGGTCGCCCCCCTCTCCGCCGCCGGGTCGGCCGAGAGCGCGTGAGCGTCACGGTGCGACTCGGGGGTGATCGGCGTGTGGTGCTCGCTCGGCGAGGACGACGCGCCAGGATGGGCGGCATGTCTGTTGAGACGCCGAGCAAGCGCCGGCTCGCCCTGGCGCTCCTGGCCGCGGGTGCAACCCTGACCGCGTGCGGGGGCGACCCCTCGACCGCCGAGGACACCCCCGGGGCGAGCCCCACCAGCCAGGCACCGGGACAGGCCGGGTCAGCGACCCCGCGCGAGACCCCGAGCGACTCCCCCGGCGAGACCCAGGCTCCGACGGAGACTTCGGCTAGCTCCACTGCACCCACCGGGGCGGCCTCGAGCGGCTCCGCGGCCGCCGACGACGACGCGACCCCGGGGGCAGCCACCGCCCCGATCTACTACGTCGGCGACACCCCGATGGGACCGCGTCTGTACCGCGAGTTCCAGGTGGTCGGGGGCGGCGATGTCGCAGCCTCGGCCCTGGACGCGCTCGCCAACGGCGTACCCACCGACCCCGACTACTCCACCCTGGTCCCTCCCGGCGAGGTGCTCTCCGTGCAGCAGCGGGGCGGACGGATCCGGATCGTGGTGGCGAAGGACTCGGTCTGGCCGGAGCGTGGCACGCTCACGCCCAAGCAGGCCAGGCTCGCCGCCCAATCCGTGGTCTACACCGTCCAGGGAGCGCTCGGCACCCGTCGGCCGGTGGAGGTGATCGTCCGGGGCGCGGCGACTCCTACGACGCTCTTCGGTTTCGACACCTCCGGGGGACTCTCCGCGGCACCTGAGCTGAAGGTGCTCTCCCTGGTCAACATCACCTCGCCCGCCCAGGGTCAGAGCGTGCCCGCCTCGACCATCACCGCCGAGGGGCGGGCGAGCTCGTTCGAGGCCACCGTCCCCTGGGAGGTGCAGGACGACTCGGGCAAGGTGGTCGCCCGGGGCTCGGGCACCGCGGAGGGCTGGATGGGACGGCTCTATCCCTGGACCGTCCGCGTCGATCTGGGCCGGCTCGATCCGGGCACCTACACCTTCATCGCGCGCACGGACGACCCGACGGGTGGTCAGGAGGGCCCGGGGCCCTTCGAGGACTCCAAGACCATCACCGTGCGCTGAGCGCGCTCACGCCCACCGCGGCGTACGGGCCAGCAGTGCGGCGACCGCCACCACACCCGCCGTGGAGGTGCGCAGCACCTCGGCGCCGAGCTTGACCGTCTGGGCTCCGACCGCCTCGAAGGCGGCGATCTCCTCGGCTGTGAGACCGCCCTCGGGCCCGACGACCACCACGATCCGACCGCTCTCGGGCACCGGGACCGACGCGAGGGCGACCGCGCCCTCCTCGTGCAGGACCACCGCGAGGTCGGCGTCCGCGGCGAGGTCGACGGCCTGCTGGGTGTCGTGCAGGCCGCTCACCTCGGGGTGGTGGGCTCGCCGGGACTGCTTGGCCGCCTCCCTGGCGGTGGACTGCCACTTCGCCCGGGATCTGGTCGCCCGCTCCCCCTTCCAGACCGCGACCGAGCGGGCCGCCGCCCAGGGAACAATCCGGGCACACCCGACCTCGGTGAGCACCTCCACGGCCAACTCGCCACGATCGCCCTTGGGCAGGGCCTGGATCACTGTCACGGCGGGGTCCGGCTCCGGAGAGTGCTCCACGTGGGTGAGGGTGACCGAGAGCCGACGCTTCCCGGTCTCGGCGACCTCGCCGACCGCCGCGGTTCCGGCGCCGTCGGTGAGCATCACCTGCTCACCGACCCGCAACCGACGTACGGCGACCGCGTGGTGCGCCTCGTCGCCCTCCAGGGTGACGGTCTCGCCGGGCGCCACTCCGGCCAGTGAAGGACTCAGGTGGACCGGGAGCGACATGGCCGGCCTCTCAGTGCCCGTTGAACGCGTCGCGGAGCTTGCCGAAGAAACCGTGGCCACCCTGCTTGAGGTTGCCCGTGGGAGTGTCCTCGCCGCGGAGCTCGGCGAGCTGGCGCAGCAGGTCCTGCTGGGCGTCGTCGAGCCGGGTGGGAGTCTCCACGGCCACGGTCACGACCAGATCACCGCGGCCGCCACGCAGTCCGGGCACGCCACGAGCCTTGAGCACGGTGTCCTGGCCCGACTGGGTGCCCGGCTTCACCTCGAGGTCGAAGGAGGTCTCCAGCCCCTCGGTGTCAGGCGTCTCCCCTGCCACCAGGTCGGCCTCGAGGGTCGGCAGGGTGAGGGTGGTGCCGAGGGCCGCCGCGGTCATCGGCAGCGTGACCGTGCAGTGCAGGTCGTTGCCGTGCCGCACGAAGGTGGGGTGCTTGGCCACGTGGATCTCGACGTACAGGTCCCCCGCGGGGCCGCCACCGGGCCCGACCTCGCCCTGCTCGGCGAGTTGCACGCGGGTGCCGGTGTCGACGCCTGCCGGGATCTTCACGGTGAGGGTACGACGCGAGCGGACCCGACCGTCACCGGAGCACTCCCGGCAGGGGTCGGGGATGATGCTGCCGAAGCCTCGGCAGGCCGCGCACGGCCGCAGGGTGCGCACCTCGCCGAGGAAGGACCGCTGCACCTGGGCGACCTCACCGGCTCCGTGACACGTCTCGCACGGCACCGGGTGGGTGCCCGACGCGGTGCCCTCGCCCTGGCACAGGGTGCAGAGGACCGCAGTGTCGACCTTCAGCTCCCGGGTGACGCCGAAGGCAGCCTCGGCCAGGTCGATGTCGAGCCGGATCAGGGCGTCCTGGCCACGGCGTACGCGCGGACGCGGGCCGCGGCCGGCGCCGGTCCCACCGGCCGCCCCGCCGAAGAAGGCGTCCATGATGTCGGTGAAGGAGAAACCGGCGCCCTGGCCGAAGCCACCGGCCCCGCCGAACGGGTCGCCGCCCCGGTCGTAGGCCGCCCGCTTCTGCGGGTCGGAGAGCACCTCGTAGGCGTGCGAGATCTCCTTGAACTTCTCCTCGGCCTCGGGACCGGGATTGACGTCGGGGTGGTACTGCCGGGCCAGCTTGCGGTAGGCCTTCTTGATGGTGGCGTCGTCGGCGTCGCGGTCGATGCCGAGGAGCTCGTAGGGGTCCAACGTCTTCTCTTCCTAGTTCCGGTGCGAGTTCGGATGCCGGCCCGAGGTGGGCGGCCGGTTCACGTGGTCGGGATCGGTCTGGTGGCGGACCGGTCGGTGCGGATGTCTCACGACTCGTCGAGGATCTTGGAGACGTAGCGGGCGACGGCGCGCACCGCGCCCATCGTGCCGGGGTAGTCCATCCTGGTCGGGCCGACCACTCCCAGGGTCGCGAGAGCCTCGTCGCGCGGACCGTAACCGGTCGCGATCACTGAGGTCGAGGACAACTCCTCGTAGGGTCCCTCGGCCCCGATCCGCACGGTCAGCGCTCCACCGGCACTGGCCTCGCCCATCAGTTTGAGCAGGACGACGTGCTCCTCGAGGGCCTCCAGCAGCGGTCCGACCGCGGTGGTGAAGCTGTCGCCGTACCTGGCGAGGTTGGCGGTGCCGCCCACCGCGATCCGCTCGTCGGAGCGGTGGTCGACCATCGCCTCGGTCAGGGCATCCACGACCGCGCTGGTCGCGCCGGCGCCGGCCGGGTCGGCCTCCTCGGCGAGTTCCTTGAGCAACCTGGCCGCCTCGGCGATCACGCCCCCCTGAGCCACCTGATTGAGCTGGGTGCGCAGGTCGGCGAGCGCCTCGTCGTCGAAGTCGTCGGCGACCTCCACGACGCGCTGCTCCACACGGCCCGTCGAGAGGATCAGCACGACCAGCAGGCGGGTGTCGGTGAGCGAGACCAGCTCGATGTGCCGCACGGTCGAGCGGGCCAGGGTGGGGTACTGGACGACGGCGACCTGATGGGTCAGCTGGGACAGCACGCGGACCGAGCGCTGGACGACGTCGTCGAGGTCGACCGCCCCGTCCAGGAAGCTGGAGATGGCGCGGCGCTCGGCCGAGCTCATCGGCTTGACCGTGGTCAGGCGATCGACGAAGAGTCGGTAGCCCTTGTCGGTGGGCACCCGGCCGGCACTGGTGTGCGGCTGGTGGATGTAGCCCTCGTCCTCGAGGGCCGCCATGTCGTTGCGGACCGTCGCCGGCGAGACTCCGAGGCGGTGCCGCTCGACCAGGGTCTTGGATCCGACAGGCTCCGAGGTGGAGACGTAGTCCTGCACGATCGCCCGGAGTACGGCGAGTCTCCGGTCATCCTGCTGCACGCTGCTGCACCTCCTGATCGGGCCGGCCGGATCATCGGTCGATGTTGGCACTCAATACCCCGGAGTGCCAATGCTACAGCCCGGCCCCCCACCCCGACCCAGCCGAGGTGTCCGAGTGTTGCGCGCCACATGCCGTCGACTGGGACCATCGCATAGGTTAGGCTCACCTTAGTGAGTAGCAGTTGATCCGACTTCCCTGAGAGGTATCACCGTGCAGGTCGCCGACACGATCCGCCTCGCCGCCGAGGCGCGCAGCATTCTCTCCTGCCCCGCCCAGGTGGAGCTTGTCGTCGACGGCGTCCCCCTCGAGGGCGACGAGCGTACGTCGATGCGCGAGGCCGGCGCCGTGCCCACCTTCACCTGCGCCCTGGACGGACCGCTCTCCTTCGCGGGCGCCGCCGGTCACGAGGCCCTGCTCACCATCCACTCCGGCCTGGGCACACCGGGGTCACCGGCGCGTCGCACGACCCTGCGCGTCGCCGGGTCGCTGCGCACGATCGGACGGGAGGCCTGCACCTGCTGCGATGAGATCCGTGACCTGGTCGGCCTCGATGTCACCTATGCCCTGCTGGTGCGCTCCTCACCCGACGGTGCGCCCGAGGAGCGGATGCGGGTGCCGCTGGCGGAGTTCCGCTCGGACGTGCACCAGCTCAACGACGGCTACCTGCTCCGCTCGGCGGAGCACGCCAACCTGTGTCACCAGGAGGAACTGCGCCGGGCGGTCTCGCACCGCCAGCAGGTGCGCCTCCGCGAGATCGTCGGGGTCCAGCTCTCCGGGCTGACCCGCGACTCGGTGGCAGTGGACTGGGTGGATCTCGACGGAGCCCACCGGATGCACCTGGACTTCCCGCATCCGGCCGTCACCACCGAAGAACTCGGGATGCTGCTTCGCCACGAGCTGCACCCGGGCATCTGCTGAACCCGGCCTGACCTCACCCGCCCGCGGACACGGACCGCGGGACACCCCAGCGGGCAGGGCTGGCCCGCACCGGCCTCAAGGGGGATGGCCGGTCCGGGCATAGGGTGACGGCGTGAGGTCAGCCGGGTTCAGCGAGATATCCGACCGGGTGTGGCTGCTGCGGCACCCCTGGTGCGAGGTCAACCTCACCGTGGTCGGGGGCCAGGACGGACTGGTCGTCATCGACACACTCCCCTCCTCCGGCGCCGCGGACGACCTGGTGCCGCTTCTGCGCCGGCTCCCCGGCGAGGTGGTCGCCCTGGTCAACACCCACTGGCACGTCGACCACTGCTTCGGCAACCACCGACTCCGCGAGGAGTACGCCGGGGTGCCCGTCCACGCCCACGAGCAGGCGGCCGAGGAACTGCGCGAACATGCCGAGGAGGGTCGTACCGAAGCCCTCGGCACCGCCCCCGACGACGCCGCGCGCGAGGACCTGCGGCGGACCCCGGTCCTGCTGCCGGACCGGCTGTTCTCCTCGGTGGCCGTGATCGACCTGGGCGATCGCCGCCTCGAACTCCTGCACCCCGGCCGCGGGCACACCGCCGGCGACCTGGTGGTGACCGTGCCGGAGGCGGACGTCCTCGTCGCGGGCGACCTCGTCGAGGAGTCCGGGCCACCGGCGTACGGGCCCGACTCCTTCCCGCTGGAGTGGCCGCTCAGCCTCGACCTCGTCCTCGGCCTGCTCGGCCCCGACACGGTGGTCCTGCCCGGGCACGGCGCCCCGGTCGGGCGCGAGTTCGTGCTGGAGCAGCGCGCCTCCCTCGGCGTGGTCGCCGAGACGATCCGCCACCTGGCCGGGGAGGGACTCGACGCGGACGCCGCGCTCGAGGCGGCCGAATGGCCGTTCCCCGCCGCCACCCTGCGCGACGCCGTACGCCGCGGCTTCGCCCACCTGCCGCGCTCGCAGAAGCGGCTGCCGCTGATCTGATCGCCGGCTGGGGCCGGCGGATGGGTCACACCCCGCGCGTCGCGGCACCGGTGGAGGGCCCCGCTGGGCTACGGTCGCTCGTCGTGGATCGCTACGGGACCGACGTACTGGCCGGGGACTGGCGCAAGCCCAAGCGCGGGCGGGCCGTGGAGGCCCCTGCGGAGCTGGGTGCGGTGGTCGAGGAGGTCGAGACCGGGTGGGTCGGTGAGATCGTGCGGGTCGACCGCGACCTCGGCACCGTCACCCTGGAGGACCGGCGCACCAAGCGACGCGTCTTCCCGCTCGGCCCCGGCTTTCTGCTCGAGGGCAAGCCGGTGATCCTTCGCCCGGCCGTGCCCGCCAAGGCGGCGCCCGCCGGGCCGCGGCGCACGGCGTCCGGGTCGATCGCGGTGGAGAAGGCACCTGCCCGGGTCGCCCGGCAGAGCCGGATCTTCGTCGAGGGCCGGCACGACGCCGAACTCGTCGAGAAGGTGTGGGGCGACGACCTGCGGATCGAGGGGGTGGTGGTCGAGTACCTCGGCGGGGTCGACGACCTGGCCGACCACCTCGTCGACTTCCAGCCCGGCCCGCAGCGGCGGGTCGGCGTCCTGGTCGACCACCTGGTCCAGGGGTCCAAGGAGAGCAGGATCGCGAACGCGATCATGCGAGGTCCCCACGGCGCCCATGTCCGGATCGTCGGGCACCCGTTCATCGACGTGTGGCAGGCGGTCAAGCCGGACCGGCTCGGGCTGAAGGAGTGGCCCCGGATCCCGCGCAACATCGAGTGGAAGAAGGGGATCTGCCAGCAGCTCGGGTGGCCGCACCGCAACCAGGCCGACATCGCCCGCGCCTGGCAGCACATCCTGTCCAAGGTCGGTTCCTACGCCGACCTCGAGCCGGCCCTGCTGGGCCGGGTGGAGGAACTGATCGACTTCGTCACCGTGGAGTGAGCCCGGCCGGCCACGCCGTCAGGCTCAGTAGGCGGCCTTCGGCATGATGATCCACATCGCGATGTAGAGGATGAACTGCGGCCCGGGCAGCAGGCAGGAGGCGATCGCCAGGGCGCGGACGAGGGTGACGTTCCAGCCGAAGCGTTGGGCGATCCCGGCGCAGACACCGGCGATCATCGCGTCGTGGCTGGGGCGGGAGAGGGTCGTGCTGCTCATGTCCTCCACGCTACGGCGGACCGGCCGCCCACCCCATCGGGAGCGACCCTGATCTATCCCTGATTCAACCCAGGAGGTCGCGGACCACGGCGTCGGCCAGGAGCCGGCCGCGCAGGGTCAGCACCAGGCGGTCGTCCTCGAGGCCCCCGAGGCCGTCGGCCACCACCTGATAGGCGCGCTCGGGCTCCTCGAGAGCGGCCAGCGGCAGGCCGTCCCGCAGGCGCACCTCGAGTAGCACCCGCTCCAGCGCCTGGGTCTCGGCGTCGAGGATCTCCCGCTGGTACGCCGGGGAGAACCCTTCGGCCAGCCGGGCGGAGTACGCGCTGGGGTGCTTGACGTTCCACCAGCGCACTCCCCCGACGTGCGCGTGGGCACCGGGCCCGATGCCCAGCCAGTTCTGGGAGGTCCAGTAGTACTCGTTGTGCCGGCACCGGGCAGCTCGGTCCCGAGCCCAGTTGGAGACCTCGTACCACCCCAGTCCGGCGGCGCCGAGGCGCTCGTCCACGAGTTGGTACTTGTCGGCCAGGTCGTCCTCGTCGGGCATCGGCAGCTCGCCCCGCCTCACCCGGCGGGCAAGGGCGGTGCCGTCCTCCACGATCAACGAGTACGCCGACACATGGTCGGGCCGGCAGGCCAGCGCGGCCTCCACCGACCTCTCCCAATCAGCCAGGGACTCACCCGGCGTGCCGTAGATCAGGTCCAGACTGACCTGGTCGAACCCCGCTGCCCGCGCCCATTCGACGGCCCGCGGCACCCTCTCCGGATCATGGGTCCGGTCGAGCACCTCGAGAACGTGCGGCACCGCCGACTGCATCCCGAAGGAGAGCCGGGTGAACCCGCCCTCGCGCAGTTCGGCAAGGCTCTCGGGGGTCACCGAGTCGGGGTTGGCCTCGGTGGTCACCTCGGCACCGGCTGCGAGCCCGAACACCTCACGGACGGCCGCGAGCATCCGCACCAGGTCAGCGCTGGGGAGCAGGGTCGGCGTCCCGCCTCCGAAGAAGACCGTCTCGACCTCGGGCGCACCGGTGAGGACTCCACCGAGGAGTTCGACCTCGCGCACCGCGGTCTCGGCGTAGGAGGCCTGGGAGGCGCCGCCGCCCAGCTCGGTCGCCGTGTAGGTGTTGAAGTCGCAATAGCCGCACCGGACCGAGCAGAACGGCACGTGCAGATAGGCCCCCAGCGCACGTTCGGGAAGCGTCGCGAGAGCCTGGTCGGGCAGGCTGCCGTCGGCCGGCGCGGGGTCGCCGAGCGGCAGGGTGGAGGGCACCCCACCATCCTCCCAGCCCGCCCCGGTGACGGCACATTGCCGGGCGCACTCGCCCCGGGACGCTCGCGAAGCCGGTGTTGATCAGCGATTACCTAGGACTGGTAGAACCTGTCGATGCGCTCCTTCTGGTTCTGCTCCACGACGTTGCGCTTCACCTTCAGCGAGGGCGTCAGCTCACCGGACTCGATGGTCAGGTCGTGGTCGAGGATCTCCCACTTCTTGACCGTCTCCCAGCGGTTGAGCTGGGAGTTCAGCTGCTCGACGTAGTCGGCCACCATCGCGTGCGCCTGCGGCGAGGTCACGATCTCGGCGTACGGCTTGCCTCCGAGGTCGTTCTCCTCGGCCCACCCGGCGATCGCATCGGGGTCCAGGGTCACCAGGGCGACGACGAAGTTTCGCTCCGCCCCGAAGACCAGGAACTGGCTGGCGAAGGGGCAGATCGCCTTGAACTTCGCCTCGACGGCGGACGGCGCGATGTACTTGCCGCCCGAGGTCTTGAACAGGTCCTTGATCCGGCCGGTGATGGTGAGGTAGCCGTCCTCGTCGAGGCTGCCCTTGTCGCCGGTGTGCAACCAACCGTCGGCATCGATCGCCTCCGCCGTCTGCTCGGGCAGGTTGTGGTAGCCGGCCATGATGTGCGGACCGCGCAGGAGCACCTCGTCGTTGGCGCCCAGCTTGACCTCGCTGCCCGGCAGCGCCGGGCCGACGGTGCCGATGCGGTAGTCGAGCGGGTGGTTGACCGTGCCGCCGGCGGCGTTCTCGGTGGCGCCGTACCCCTCGAGGATGGTGACGCCGGCAGCGTCGAACCAGCGCGCGATGTCGGGGTTGAGCGCCGCGGCGCCGGAGATGAAGAACCGCACCCGGCCGCCGAACCGCTCGCGGATCTTGGCCAGCACGAGCTTGTCGAGCACCGCCAATTGGGCCGAGAGCAGCATCGGCACCCCCTTGCCCTGCTCGAGCAGCTGCCGGCGCTCCAGGGCGAGCTTGAAGGCGCGGTCGAACAGGGCCTTCTTCGGCCCACCTTCGGCCGCCATCATGGTGATGATTCGGGCATGGGCCTTCTCGAAGATGCGAGGCGCGGCGCCCATGAAGGTCGGCTTCACGACCGCCAGGTTGTCCACGATCTTGTCGATCCGACCATCGACGGCGGTCGGGAAGCCGACCGCCAGCTGGGCGCTGAGCAGCACCTTGCCGAAGGAGTGCGCCATCGGCAGCCAGAGGAACTGAAGGTCGGACTCGTCCAGGATGTCCTGGGCACGGACCGCCTCACCCTCATAGACCCAGGACCTGTGCAGGAGCCGGACACCCTTGGGCCGCCCGGTGGTGCCCGAGGTGTAGATCAGGGTGGCCAACTGGTCGGGCGTGATCGATTCGGCGATCCGCTCGACCAGGTCGGGGTGCTCGGCGAGGAAATCCTCACCACGTGCCGCCAGGTCGTCCAGCCCGATGACCCGCTCACCGTCGGTGGTGCCCTCGAAGGTCACCAGAGTGCTGAGGGCGGGCAGTTCGTCGGCGTGCTTGGCGATCTTCTCCAACTGGGTGTCGTCCTCGGCGAAGACGATCCGGCACTCCGAGTCGCCGAGGATGTAGCCGACGTCGGTGTCGTTGGTGGAGGGGTACACCGTGGTGGTCGCGGCTCCGGCGCACATCACCGCCAGGTCGGCCACGATCCATTCGTACCGGGTGCCGGAGGCGATCCCGACCCGCTGCTCGGGCTCGATGCCGAGGGCGACCAGGCCCGCCGCCAACCGGGTGACCAGGTCACCCACCTCACCCCAGGTCACCGATTCCCAGACCCCCTCGCCCTTCTCCAGGACCGGGAAACGGTAGGCCTCACCGTGCGGGCTGCTCTTCACCCTGTCGAGGAACTGGACCGCAACGTTGCGGGGCATGTGGTCGAGGAAGCTCACATCGGCATGAACAGGCATGATGCTCCTGGCGCGTCGGGGTCTGCAGGGGCTGGAATGGTGCCGACCCTATGCCACGGCGGTGAGCCGCGTCACGCCTTTCGGACGCTCAGGTGACCTGCCGGTAACCGATGCCCCATCGCCCACGGACCGACGGGGTCCTGGGCCGGGTGGGCCTCGGTGAACGAGCTGCCGCGGACATGACGAAGCCCCGGTGGGCCGACTTGCGGCGACCCACCGGGGCTCGACGTGTCAGATCAGGCGTTGACCTGGGCCGGCACGCTCTGGTTCGCGATCCGGTTCTCGGCGTCGACCATCCAGGCGAGCTGCTCGATGCGCGTGATGATCGCGTGCAGCAGGTCCGCGGTGGTGGGGTCCTCGGCGTCGACGTCGTCGTGGATCCGACGGGCGGTGCCGCTGACGGCGTACAGCGCGGCGGCGATGAGGTCCACGGTCGTCGCGGAGTCGACCTCGCGGGCCGGGAACGGCGCGAGCGTGGTCGCCTCGGCGATCGTGGTGGCGCGGGCGTCAGGGGTGACGTAGACGGCACGCATCCGCTCGGCCACCTCGTCGGTGAAGTCACGGGCCGCGTCGACGATCTCGTCGAGCTGGAGGTGCAGGTCGCGGAAGTTGCGGCCGACGACGTTCCAGTGCGCCTGCTTGCCCTGCAGGGAGAGCTCAGAGAGGTCGACCAGGAGCTGCTGGAGGTGGTTGGCCAGCTGCTCGCTCGCGGTGAACGGCGGGTGGGCGGTGTGGGTGTTCGCCATGGTCTGGGTCATCGTTGTTTCCCCTCGTTGGTGATTCCGAACGACCCCGACTCAACCACCTTCTTTGGAACCATTCCAGACAAGTGAGCCTTGCCTTAGCCCCGTTCCACGCTCGAACGACCCCCGCTTGCGACGTCGATGTGGGCGGGTTCACGCCGCTCCGCCGCGACCGTCCGCCTGCCGCCCGAGATGGGCGTCGATCCTGGCCCGCACCTTGGTCGCCAGGCCGTCGATCACGAGCAGTTCCGGCAGCCGCGAGCGGTCGATGTTGATCGCGTGGAACATGGCGGCCGCGGTGATGCCGTGTCCGGGACGGTGCACCACCTCGATCGGGTCGCCCGCCCTCAGCTCACCCTCCTCCACCACCCGCAGGTAGACCCCGGGTCGGCCGGCCCGCGTGTAGCGCTTCACCCAGCCCGAGCCGTCGAAACCTGACACCTCCATCCACGACCGGAACACATGGCACGGCGTCCGCACGTAGCTGAGCTCCAGCAGGGTCGAGCCCACCCGCCACCGCTCCCCCACCTCCGCGGCGTTGACATCGATCCCGGCGGTGGTGAGGTTCTCCCCGAACAGTCCGTCCCGGACCGGCCCGCCCAGTTCGCGGGCCCAGTCGTCGAGGTCCTCGCGCGCGAAGGCGAAGACCGCCTGGTCCGGCCCGCCGTGGTGGGCGGTGTTGCCCTGTTCGTCACCCGCCAGGCCCAGGCGTCGCACCGCGACCGGGCCGGTGACCGATCGCTTGTCGATCGCGGTGCGGTCCGCCCCGGCGTACGCACGCGCCCGGG
The DNA here is from genome assembly GCF_000422825.1 of Nocardioides insulae DSM 17944. Lineage (GTDB taxonomy): Bacteria > Actinomycetota > Actinomycetes > Propionibacteriales > Nocardioidaceae > Nocardioides > Nocardioides insulae. The sequence continues at coordinate 583,768 of NZ_KE383929.1, forward strand.
CACGCCCCACGTTGACCGAAACGATGTGGGGGGTTCGCGCCTGGACCATGGCCCCACTCTCGCAGAGCGCCCGCGAGGATCGCACCGGCCCATCCGCCTGCCGGACGTCAGTCCTGGACCGCCTTGGTGACACTCACGCACATGGTCAGCAGCGCGTCGCCGGCGGTACTCCGCCCGGCGGCTGACGGATCCTCCAGCCACTGAAGCGCGAGATCCAGCATGCGTACGACGACCCAGCCACGGGCGCGCTGCTCGTCCAGCCCGGCGACGTCGACCGCCGCGAAGAAGCGGTCGCGCAGGCCGTCGCGCACCCGGTGGGCGAGTTCGTCGTACCGGTTCCAGAGCAGAGGCGCGACCTCGTAGTGCGGGTCACCGGAGAGCGGCTTGGGATCGATCGCCAACCACGCCTCGCGGTCCGCGGCCAGCACGTTGCCGTAGTGCAGGTCGGTGTGGACCAGGGTGCCGTCGGTCTCCGGGTCGGCCGCGAACTCGCGAGCGAGCCCGCGGGCCTGATCGACCAGTCGGGGCGGGAGCGGGACTCCGCCCGGCAACGCCTCGAGGCGATCGGCCAGGTGGGTCGCGTGATCCGAGAGCAGCCTCAGCTGCGGCGGCGCCGGCCGGTGCAGACGGGAGTAGAGACCGGCCACGGTCTCCGCGGCCTGGACGTCCCAGACCTCGCCGAGATCTTCGCGGTGGAGTCGTTCGAGCAGCAGCGCCCAGCGGTGCGGGTCGGCCCGGAGGAGACGGACGGCACCATCCCCGCCCCACCGCTGCAGGGCGAGCGCCTCGTGCTCGGCCTCGGGGTGCGGGAACCCCACCTTGAGTGCGCCGCTCTCGCCCGCCCCCGTGCGCACGGGGAGCACCAGCGAGCAGTGCCCGTGGGTGAGCTCACCGTCGGGCTGAAGCCGCCACTCGTCGAGCAGGCCGGCGGTCAATGCCGGGAGCCGGTCGATCCACTCCGCCCAGTCCGCACCGCGCGCGGCCGCTGCCCGGAGACCGGGCGGCACCTGGATCCTGATCATCGCGGCCGATTGTGCCGCACCGACGCGGACGGGCGGAGCCGGAGCCGGAGGCGAAGCGCGCTGCCCCGCTACGCTCCCGGGGTGGTCGCGATCTCCTGGTCGGAATTGAACGCCCTCAGCTGTGCGCGCCAGTTCGCGCATCCTCCGTCCCCGACCGCACCAGCCGACACCGAGCACGTCGCCGCCCTGGTCGATCGGATCGGGCCGATCCAGGCGCAGACGGCGCGCTCGCCGTTCATCGGGCTGGCCGCGCGGCTGCCGGGGTTGACCCGCGACACCGTGGCAGCGGCGTACGAGTCCGGCGGGATCGTCCGTGGGAGCACCCTGCGCGGCACGGTGCACACCTGTACGCCGGAGCAGCACGCGATCCTCGCCCCGGTCACCCGGATCGGGCTGCGGGCGCTGTGGCGCCGCACGCTCCGACTGCAGCACAGCACCCTGGAGGAGACCTGGGACGGGATCGAGGCCTTCGCGGGGGACGAGTGGCGCACCCCCGCGCAGCTCTCCGACCACCTGCGGGGCTGGCTGGACGCGCGCGGGGAGGACGTCAGCGTCCTCGACCCGCCCATCGGCCGATATCTCGCCTTCGGTCACGGCGGTCTGATCCGCCGCCCGCTCAGCGGCGGCTGGGAGCGCCAGGGTGCTCCCGGCTACCGCACCGCGGACCGCGTCGTGGACCGTGGCGCCGCACCCGCTGACCCGGTCCTCGCCGTCGCTCGCCTCCACCTGCGCGCCCACGGGCCGGCCACTCGGAAGGATCTCGCCTGGTGGTCCGGCGTAGGGCTGCGCGAGATCGACCGGGCCCTGCGGGTGCTCGACGAGGGGCCCGACGGGCCGCTGGTACGTCGTACCGGCCCCGACGGAGGTGAGTACGTCGACCTGCCGGACGCTCCCGAGCCGGTCGAGGAGAAGGGAGTGCGGCTGCTCCCGGAGTTCGACGCGGTGCTGTGCGGCTACGCCCCTGCGGCCCGCGACCGCTTCGTGGCACCCGACCACCATCGGCTGCTGTGGGAGAAGGCGAACGGCGTCATGCGTCCGCCGGTGCTGCTGAACGGACGGATCGAGGGGTTCTGGCGGTTCGATGGCAATGGCCGCACGCGCGCCCTGGAGGTGCACACCTTCGACCGGGTCGTACGCCGCCAGGACCTCGAGTCCCCGGTGGCGACCCTCGAGGCCGCCCTGGACCTCACCGTGGGGACGGTGACCCTGACCCGAGGCTGAGTCCGAACACCGGGTGCCTCGCCCACTCCGGTCCGCGCCCGATGCGCGCTCGACCGCCGCGACCTACCTGTCCGGCGATGCGATCGTGAGGACGACGACGCGAGCGCGGCCGCGCACCTCACCGGGCCCCATCACCAGGTCGAGGGCTCCCGCCTCCTCCGCTCCGGCGGCGACCCTGCCCTGGACGACGAACGCCGCCTGGTCCGCGGCCAGCGGCAGCACCGAGGTGCGGGAGAGCTCCAGGACGGTGGCCGAAAGCCGGTGGCCGCGCTCGGCGATGAGGTTGAGTGCGCGCACCGGCCCCTCCGGCAGCGCCGCGGCGACCTCGTCGTCCCCGGAGAAGGCGAACGGGCGGGCCGGTTCGACCACGCTCTCGGCGGGACCGTCCGGACCGCCGACCTCGAGCACCAACACCTCGCCCGCAACCAGGGTGAGCAGCCGGTCCTGACCGGGGAAGGAGGAGAAGGAGCCGGGACGGTCGACGTCGGCGAGGCTGATCCGCCACCGCCCATCGGCTGCGCTCAGCAGCTCGCGCGTCGTACCGCCACCGTTGGCCCACGGCTGCGGCACCACCTCGGCGGTGCGGACCACGGACACCGCGAGCTACTTCTTGCCGGTCTTCTCGTTGGACGGCTGGGTGGTGGAGAGCGCGGCCACGAAGGCCTCCTGAGGCACCTCGACACGGCCGACCATCTTCATCCGCTTCTTGCCCTCCTTCTGCTTCTCCAGCAGCTTGCGCTTACGGCTGATGTCGCCGCCGTAGCACTTGGCGAGGACGTCCTTGCGGATGGCCCGGATGTTCTCCCGGGCGATCACGCGGGCGCCGATGGCGGCCTGGATCGGCACCTCGAACTGCTGCCGCGGGATCAGCTCCTTGAGCTTGGCCGCCATCATCACGCCGTAGGAGTACGCCGCATCGCGGTGCACGATCGCGGAGAAGGCGTCCACCGGCTCGCCCTGGAGGAGGATGTCGACCTTGACCAGGTCGGCGGCCTGCTCGCCGGACAGCTCGTAGTTGAGCGAGGCGTAGCCCTTGGTCTTGGACTTGAGCTGGTCGAAGAAGTCGAAGGCGATCTCACCCATCGGCAGGGTGTAGCGCATCTCGACGCGGTCCTCGGAGAGGTAGTCCATGCCGAGCAGCGCGCCGCGCTTCTCCTGGCACAGCTCCATGATGGCGCCGATGTAGTCGCTCGGGGAGAGCAGGGTCGCCTTGACCACCGGCTCGTGCACCTCGGAGATCTTGCCCTCGGGAAACTCGCTCGGGTTGGTCACCACGTGCTCGGAGCCGTCCTCCATGAAGACCTTGTAGACCACGTTGGGCGCGGTCGAGATCAGGTCGAGGCCGAACTCGCGCTCCAGCCGGTCGCGGGTGATCTCCATATGCAGCAGGCCCAGGAAGCCGCAGCGGAACCCGAAGCCCAGTGCACCCGAGGTCTCCGGCTCGAAGGTGAGCGCCGCGTCGTTGAGTTGGAGCTTCTCCAGCGCCTCGCGCAGCACGGGGTACTGGTCGCCGTCGATCGGGTAGAGGCCGGCGAAGACCATCGGGTTGGGGTGCGCGTAGCCGCCGAGCATCTCGGTGGCGGGGCGCGTGGCCGTCGTGACCGTGTCGCCCACCCGCGATTGACGCACGTCCTTCACTCCGGTGATCAGATAGCCCACCTCGCCGACACCGATGGTGGTCGCCTTGGTCGGCTCCGGGCTGATCACCCCGACCTCGAGCATCTCGTGGACGGCGTTGGTCGACATCATCCGGATCTTGTCGCGGTGGTTCAGCTGACCGTCGACGACCCGCACATAGGTGACCACGCCCCGGTAGGTGTCGTAGACCGAGTCGAAGATGAGCGCCCGGGCCGGCGCCTCGGGGTCGCCGACCGGCGGCGGCGTCTGTCGCACGATCTCGTTGAGCACCTCCTCGACACCCATCCCGGTCTTGGCGCTGACCCGCAGCACCTCGTCCGGCTCGCAGCCGACCAGGTTGGCCAGCTCGGCGGCGTACTTGTCGGGGTTGGCGCTGGGCAGGTCGATCTTGTTGAGCACCGGGATGATGTGCAGGTCGGCGCCCATGGCGAGATAGAGGTTGGCCAGGGTCTGGGCCTCGATGCCCTGGGCGGCGTCGACCAGCAAGAGGGCGGCCTCGCACGCCTCCAGCGAGCGCGACACCTCGTAGGTGAAGTCCACGTGCCCAGGAGTGTCGATCATGTTGAGCACGAACGTGCGGCCGGCGTCCTCGCCCTCACTGACCGTCCAGGGCAGTCGCACCGCCTGGCTCTTGATAGTGATGCCGCGCTCGCGCTCGATGTCCATGCGGTCGAGGTACTGCGCCCGCGCCTCGCGCTCGCCGACCACGCCGGTCAACTGGAGCATCCGGTCGGCCAGGGTGGACTTGCCATGGTCGATGTGCGCGATGATGCAGAAGTTGCGGATGATCGCGGAGTCGGTGGAGCCCGGCTGGGGAGCCGCGGCCTTCGGCGCAGTGGACAAGTCGGCGAACACTTCCTTCACAGGGACGTCGATGCCGCCAGTGTCCCATGCACGATGACAAGGGACCCAACCCGCTGCCGCCTGCGCGCTCGGCGCCCTGTTCGCGCCACCGGTCAGATCGGGGTGGCCCTCGCTCCCGGGGCGTCGCGACACCCCGGACGTACCGCTGCCGCACCGGGAGTGGGGCCGGTGGGGAGTCGCGGAGCCGGGGCGTCCTCGGGGGCCAGTGGGGATGCCGCGATCGGGTGGGACACCGCGGGCGGGGGCCTCTCAGTACTGGTGGAACCAGAGGCCGAGGTACGCCGACTCGCCGGGGCAGGTGATGTTGCGATCGCGGTCGGCCTCGACCCACTGGGCCATCACCGCCGCACCGCCCTGGAACATCGCGTCCGCACCACATCGGCGCAGTGCCTCCGCGCGCGAGGTCTGGCCGGCGGCCCGCCACTCGGGGAGCCCGAGACGGAGGTCGCCCACCACCTGCCCCCACAGGTACTGGGTCGAGTAGACACCCACGTCGTAGCCACGGTCCTGGTAGGCCCGGACGCTCCCCCGTACGACCGCGGAGTTGGCCACCGGATCAGCGGACCACTCGAAGTCGCCGACCGGTTCGACGTCCACCCAGATGGCGGGCGCCTGCAACCCGGCCGAGGTCATCGTGCGGAGGTTGAACAGCGCCTGCTGGTAGCCGGCATTGCCGAGCCGGCCCTGCTCGGAGGAGGCGTCGAAGGGGCCGTCGTCGGCGTACTGCTGGAGGTGGTGGGCTTCGGGATAGCTGACCACGGCGTACGCACCGAACATCAGGTGGCGCTGCTTCACCCACTGGCCCTGCTCCGCCAGACACGGGTTGGGGTACATGCCGGGCCCGTTGGTCAGCCCGAGGACGACGAACTCCGAGTCCTCGAACGGCATCGGGGCCCCGTGCGACTTCTTCTCCGGGATCCCCATGCCGGCCGGGCACTGCGGCCAGCTGGCGTCCGCGCCGACCACGGGGCCGCGGTCGCGCAGTTCCGGCAGCGGCGGCACCGTGATGCTGGGCTCGGCCCCGCTCGCGGGGGGAGACGTCGTGGCCGGCGGTGCCGGGTCCGACGAGGCAGGTGCACCAGGCACTGCCGGGTTGGTCGCACCGGGCGGTTCCTCCCCCGCGGGCGGTGCGGCGGAGCTCGGCGCAGCCGGTGAGGCCGATGACACCGATGAGGCCGGTCCCGCGGGGTCCTGGGCTTCGCCGGCATCCCGACCCGTCCGGTCGCCGCAACCGGAGAGCAGGACGATCGCCGCGGCCACGCCAGCCACGCCAGCCAGGCCAGCCAGGCCACGACCGGCGGGGCGTCGTCCGCGGTGGTTCATGGTGCTCCTCTGCTCGTCACGTGGGGTTCAGGAAACCGACAGACCTCGCTCACCGTTCATTGTCCCCATCCCGACAACGTGTCCCATCGTGAACCTGCCCTCTCGGACCCCCTCCAGCCCCCTCGACTCCCCCTCCACCCCTGCTGGTGCCGCACTGGGACGCCGACAGATCCTGCGCGGGACCGCCGCCGGCGTCGTACTCGCTGCACCTCTGCTCGGCGGACCCCTGCTCGGCGCTCCGGCGGCCTCCGCCTCCGCAGCGGGGCGGGCGCCCTCCGCTCCGGCGTTCGTGCGCACCGGCCGCCCCGTCCTCACCCACGGGGTGGCCTCCGGTGACGTGACCACCCGCAGCGCGATGCTGTGGTCGCGGGCGGACCGGCCCGCACGCCTCGTCGCCGAGATCTCCGGAGACCCCGCGTTCCGTCACGCCGTCCGGATCCCCGGACCGCTTCTCACCGCATCCTCGGACTTCACCGGCTCGCTCCCGCTACACCGACTGCCGGCCGGCGAGGAGCTCTTCTACCGTCTGCGCGCGGTGGACCCACACGACCCGCGCCGGAGCGGACCCTGGGAGAGCGGCCGGCTGGTGACCGCCCCGGAGCGGCGGCGCGACGTACGCTTCCTCTGGTCCGGGGACGTGGCCGGACAGGGCTGGGGGGTCAACCCCGACCTGGGCGGCTTCCGGATCGCCGACGCCATGCGGGCCCGGCGCGCCGACTTCTACCTCAGCTCCGGCGACAACGTGTACGCCGACGGCGTGGTCACCGGGAGCGTGGCCCTCCCCGACGGGAGGATCTGGCGGAACCTGGTCACCGAGGAGAAGAGCAAGGTCGCCGAGACGCTCGCGGAGTTCCACGGCAACTACCGCTACAACCTGCTCGCCGACAACTGGCGGGCATTCCTCGCCGAGACCTCGGTCATCGCACAGTGGGACGACCACGAGGTCACCAACAACTGGTATCCCGGCGAGATCCTCGACGACGACCGCTACACCGAACGGCGGGTCGACGTGCTGGCCGCGCGTGCGCGACGGGCCTTCCACGACTACATGCCGGTCAGCGCCGTCTCCCCCGACCCGGACGGCCGGGTCTACCGGGTGCTGCACCTGGGACCGTCGCTGGACCTGTTCGTCCTGGACATGCGCACCCACAAGGATCCCAACACCTCCTCGATGGAGACCCGCGCGGACGGCGGCGTGCTCGGCGAGCGACAGACCGCCTGGCTGCTGCGGGAACTGGCCCGCTCCCGCGCCACCTGGAAGGTCATCGCCGCAGACCTGCCGATCGGGCTGGTCGTGCGCGACGGCGAGACCGCCCAGGAGGGACTGGCCAACGGCGACCCCGGTTCGCCTCGGGGCCGGGAGATCGACCTGGCCCGGGTGCTGTCCGGACTGCAGCGGATGGGCATCCGCAACCACGTATGGCTCACCGCGGACGTCCACTACACCGCCGCGCACCACTACTCACCCGACCGGGCGGCGTACCAACGCTTCGACCCGTTCTGGGAGTTCGTCGCCGGCCCGCTCAACGCCGGCTCCTTCCCGCACGGCGACCTGGACGCCACCTTCGGGCCCTCCCGGGAGTTCGTGTCCTCGCCACAGGCGGCCAACACCTCTCCGCTGGAGGGGCATCAGTACTTCGGCGAGGTCGAGGTCGACGGTCGGACCGAGTCGCTCACCGTCACTCTGCGCGACGTCGTTGGTGCCGCGCTCTACACGCGGACCCTGGAACCCGCCGCCCGCTGATCGGCCGGCTCCACCACCTCCGCGCCACCACTCCCACTGGCCCGCTCCGGGCGTTCCGGCCCGGCTGTCCCGCTCCGGGACGGTCCGGGTCGGTCCGGGTCGGTCCGGGTCCGTCGGTCCGGGTCGGTCGGTCCGGGTCGGTCGGCCGCGGTTGGTCGGTCCGGGTCGTTCGGCCCGGGTCGGTCGGTCCGCTTGCGTCGGTCCGGCGGAGTCGGTCTGGCTGCTCCGGCCGGGCGGGTCGTCGTACCCCCGGCGCACCCCCGGGGGTGGGAGCAGTCGGGCGCGGACGGCGGGTGGGCGAGGATGGTCGGCGTGATCGCGACGACCATTCCGCACGGCCGCACCGCCCGACGCCTGGACTGGGCGCATCTGCCACCCGTCGTCCGCACCGCGATCGAACGACGGCTGGGCTCCCGGGTGGTGGGGTCGGAGTCCCAGGACGCCGGCTACACGCCAGGCTTCGCCTCGGTGCTCGTCTGCGCCGACGGGTCGCGGCACTTCGTCAAGGCCGCATCCCTCAAGGCCCAACGGGCCATCGCGGAGGCCTACCGGGAGGAATCGCGCAACCTCCCCCTGCTGCCGCCGACCGTCCCCGCACCCCGGCTGCAATGGGTGCTCGACCAGGACGACTGGTTCGCCCTGGGGATCCAGTACGTCGAGTCCCGCCCGCCGCACCGGCCCTGGGTCGCCGAGGACCTGCGCGCCGCCGCAGACGCCCTTGTCGAGGCCGGCCGGGCCCTGACGCCCGCGCCGGGACTCGGGCTGAGCACCTTCGCCGAGGAGTTCGCCGCCTACCCGGAGTACTGGTCCCGGCTGACCCATCTGCCTCATCACGCGGAGGCCGCCGAACTGGCCGCCGGGTTTGCCGAGGTCACCGCCGGCGACACTCTCGTGCACACCGACATCCGCGACGACAACATCCTCATCACGCCCGACGGCACCGCCTCGGTGTGCGACTGGAACTGGCCGGTCGTGGGCGCCGACTGGATCGACTCCCTGCTCCTCCTGATCGGGCCGCGCGGCGACGGCGTCGACGTCGAGGCCGTGATCGCCGACCACCCGCTGCTCGCCGACGTACCGGCCGGATCGCTGGACCGGCTCCTGGCGCTGCTGACCGGATTCTTCCTGGTCTCCGCCACCGCTACCGCGCCCCGCACGTCGCCGTACCTGCGGACCGTGCAAGGATGGCAGGGCGAGGTGTGCTGGGACTGGCTCTGCGAACGCCGCGGCTGGCGCTGATCCCTCACGGCACCGCTTCGCCGGATTTTGGCGCCTCCGCGCGCGCTGGTAACGTTGCTGGTCGCGTGTTCAGCTAGGCCTCTCCCCTCTCACGCCCACGAGAGGCCACACGGGAGAGCGCGCCAGGCAATCACCACACCCACCTTCGAACACGAGGAACCAAGACTTCACATGGCGAACATCAAGTCGCAGATCAAGCGGAACAAGCAGAACGAGAAGCGCCACGAGCGCAACAAGGCTGTCAAGACCGAGCTCAAGTCGCTGATCCGCAAGTTCCGCGAGGCCGCCTCCGCCGGCGACAAGGACGCTGCGATCGAGGCCGGCCACGCCGCCAACCGCAAGCTCGACAAGGCCGTCTCCAAGGGCGTCATCCACAAGAACCAGGCCGCCAACCGCAAGTCGGCCATTGCGAAGAAGGCCGCCTCGCTCTGAGCCGAGCCCGGCTCTCAGGCCCGAGAAGGGCCCGTCTCCTCCGGGGGACGGGCCCTCTTCTCATTTCCGGCAGCAGGACTCAGCGCGCATGCTCTCGCAGGGCGGTGACCGTGAGGACCATCCGCTCCATGGTGTACGCCGGGTCGCTGGCCCCTCCCTTGAGGTCGGCGTCGGCAGCGGCGACGGCGCGGATCGCCAGCCCGAGCCCCGACGTGCTCCAACCCCGCGCGAGCCTGCCCAGCGAGTCACGACGCCACGGCGGGAGGTTGCCGTCGCGGTTGCCCGCAGCGTGGTTGGCCACCGAGCGGAGCTGCCCTGCCACCGCGGAGAGGATGTAGACCGGCGAGGTGCCGCGGTCCATCGACCAGCGCAACTCCTCCAGCGCCTTGACCCGCTGGCCGGCGAGGATGGCGTCGGCGATGACGTAGTTCTTCACCTCGGCCCGGCCACCGAAGTACTGCTTCACCCGGTCCTCGGTCAGCGTCTCGCCCGGGAAGTCGTCCACCAGTTGGTGCGCGGCCGCCGAGAGCGCCCGGAGATCCTGGCCCACCGCCTGGAGCAGGAACTCGATCGCGCCGTCCTCGATCCGGCCACCGAAGGACCGCACCTCGGCCGCGACGAACTTCGGGAACTCCGAGGACTTCGGCTCGGCACACTTGTGCTCGGTGACAGCCCGCAGCTTGCGCAGCTTGGCGAGCACGCCGCTGCCTCGGGCTCCACCGGAATGCACCAGCACCAGCGCGACCTCCTCCGAGGGAGCCGCCGCGTAGTCGAGCAGCCCGGCCACGGACTCATCGGGGAGATTCTCCAGCCCGCGCACGATCACGCAGCGGATGCTGGAGAACAGCGACGGCGCGGAGAGCTCGCCCAGGGTCGCCAGGGTGAGGTCGGCGGCCTGGGTCTCGCCGAGCTCGGACTCGGGGTCGAACCCCGTGACCGCTCGCCTCACCTCCGCGACCATGCGCTCGCCGAGGAACTCCTCCTTGCCGGTCACGAGGGTGACCCGCCCGAGGACATCTGCCGCTGCTACACCCTGTCGCGCCATGGTGGGACAAGCCTGTCACAGCACACCGACAGTGCCGGCGCGGGGCGCACGCTCGAGTGCCACCTGACCACCTTCGCGGGCGCGTCTGCCCACTCGCCCGTCCGGCGAGGCTCGCGACGGCGATGACGCCCGGACCCCGGTGAGCCCGGTGAGCCCGGTGAGCCCGGTGAGCCCCGGGGACGCCCGGTGAGCCCGGGTGAGCCCCCGGGACGCCCGGGCGACGGCGCTCAAGGAATCGGGCTCAGCTCAGGGCGGTCCGTCGCGCACCCTGACCTCGATCGCCCCCGCTTCGTCCCCCTCCCCCGACTCGGTGCCGACCCCAGCGGTCCTCGGCCGGCCGAGGACCGCGACCGCGCCGTCCCGGTCGGTGCGGTACACGTCCGCACCGGCGCCTTCCAGCGCCTCCAAGGTGGGCTCGGCCGGGTGTCCGTACTCGTTGTCGCCACCCACCGACACCACCGCCACCTCCGCCTCCAGCGCTGCGAGCCAGGCGGCGTCCTGGAACCTGCTGCCGTGATGCGGCACCTTCACCACGTCGACCTGGAGCCCGCTCGTGGCCCGGCCCAACGCCGCCTGGGCGGGTGGTTCGACGTCCCCGGTGAGGAGCATCCGCACCCCCGCCACCTCCACCAGTAGGACGACGCTGGCGTCGTTGGCCGCCGACTCCCCCTGCCCGAGGGACACGGCCCCCGGAACGGGCCCGATGACCTGGTAGGTCGCCTCCCCGACACCACCGGATTCGCCGTACGCCGCAGCGCGCAGCGGCACCCCTGCCCGATCGGCCAGGGCGTGCACTCGGCGAGCACCATCGGCCGGTTCTTCCAGCGGCGAGGCAAGGATCTGCCCCACCGGCCGCTCACCGAGGAGTCCGTCGAGCCCTCCCACGTGATCGGAGTGGAAGTGGGTGAGGACCACCAGGGGAACCTGCTCGATCCGGAGCTCGTCGAGGCAACGATCGAGCAGATCCGGCTCGGGCCCGGTGTCGACCACCACCGCCCGGTCCGGGCCGGCGCGGATCACCAGGGCGTCCCCCTGGCCCACATCGCAGGCGACGAGCGCCCAGTCGGCGGGCGGCCAGGCACCGGAGGGGGACCCGGGCCCCCAGGCGGCCGAGGGTGCGGTCACCACCGCCACCATCGCGATGGCGCAAAGGATTCCTCCCGCCGGGTGCCGCAAGACCCGCGGACCAGCCAGCGCGAGCAACAGGCTGAGCAGCGTGAGCAGACCGAGCGCCAGGGGTCCGCTGCCCCAGGCGATCTCGGCCACCGGCAACGCGGCGCCCCGCTCGGCGACCAGGATCACCCAGGCCACGCACCATCCGGCAAAGGTGCCGATCCGTTGGGCGGCACCCAGCCAGACCAGCGCCACCAGACCGCCGAGCAGCCCGAGCACCGTGGCCGGGCCCACCACGGTCTGGACAAGCAGATTGGCCACCACCGCCACCATGCTCACCTGACCCGAGATCGCCGCGATGACGGGAAGGCAGGCGAGCTGGGCCGCAGCCGGGACGGCGATCGCCTCCGCACACCACCGCGGGAGCCAGCGAGCCAACGCGTCGCGCCACGGCGGGCCGAACACCAGGATCCCTGCGGTCGCCAGCACGGACAGCGCGAAGCCGGCCGAGACCGCCAGCCAGGGGTCGACCAGGAGCAGACCCAGCACCGAGAGCCCCAGTGCCCGCAGGGCACGCTGAGCGCCGTTGCTCCCCATCGCGATCAGACCGACCGTGCCCATCGCAGCCGCTCTGACCACGCTCGGCTCGGTGCGGGCCAGCAGCACGAAGCCGAGGATCCCGAGTGCGCCGACGAGCAGGAGCCATCGCCCCCGGACCCGGCACCATCGCGCCACGACGAGAAGGAAACCCACGACCAGGGTGAGGTTGGTGCCGGAGACGGCGAGCAGATGGGTCAGGCCGGTGGTCCGGAAGTCGGCGGCAAGGTCCGGCCGGATCGCCTGGTCGTCGCCGTCGACGAGCGCCGGCACCAGGGCCGCCTGGTCGGCGGGGCGGGCCGCCACCGCCGACCGCACGGCGGCCCGGAGATGCGCGGCACCCCGCCACCACAGGTCCGGCCCGGCGAGGACCTCCGGGGCGCCGCGTGCGGCGGCGAACGCGGCCTCCTCCCCCTCACCGGGCCCGAGCCGCGCGCCCAGCCTGACCCGCGCACCGAGCGGAATCTCGGCCCAGGTCTGATCGCCACTGACCAGCACCTCGGCACCGAGTCGGTAGGAATGGCCCCGCCCGGTCACCTGCTGCACCCGAAGCCGGAGCATCCAGCGTGGGCCGTACGCCGTCTCCACCCGCCGAACGTCCGAGCTCACCTGTCCCTGGAGAGTGACGGCCGCACGATCCCGGCCGAGCTCGGCGACCGGGCTCCCCTCCGCCTGGGTGGAGCGGAGCAGCAGCCCGGCACCGCTGACCGCCGCGACCAGCAGGGTCACGAGCAACGTCGCGCGCCAGCGTGGGCTACGCAGCACCACCGCGAGCGCCATCAGCCCGACGACCCCGGCCATGACCAGCACCCAGGCAGGGAGGTGATCGTGCCCGGAGAGTGCGGCCGCGGCGAGCGTGCCGATCCATGAGGCAGCGCCCAGTGCCGGCAGTCTCAGGTCCGCACGTACGGCGGCACCGAGCCATCCCCTGGAGGCGTCCGCAGCCTCCTCGCTCTCGGGCAGCCGCGGCACGGTTCACACCGTGACCAGCGGTGCCAGCTCGGCCAGAGTGACCTCACCGATGCCGTCAACCTCGATGAGCTCGTCGACCGAGGTGAACCCACCGTGCTCGGTGCGCCAGTCGAGGATCGACTGCCCGGTCACGGGACCGACACCGGGCAGGGCGTCGAGCTGGTCGAGCGTCGCGGTGTTGAGATCGACCGGTGCCGCCGGTGACTCGGGTGCACTGGCGGCGGGCACTTCACCCGGCACCTCCGTCTGCCCCGATGCTCCTGTCTGCCCCGGCACCCGGCCCAGCACGACCTGCTCGCCGTCGACCAGCGGACGGGCGAGGTTGAGAGTGCTCAGATCCTTGGCCCGTCTGGCCCCACCTGCCGCCCGCACCGCGTCGATGACCCTCGAACCCTGTGGCAGGCTCAGCACCCCTGGGCGGCGGACCCGACCCACGACGTGCACCAGCAACTCGGCGCCGATCGCCGGCGACGTCGGGGCCGATGTTTCGGACGTGTCGGACGGCTCAGACCGCCCGGATGTCTCGAACCGCACGGCCGTATCGGCCACCTCGGTCGGCTGAACCGGCTGCCCGGCCTGGTCTGGGGCATCCAACGGAACCAGCGGAGCGGCGCTCGTCGTCGGGGAGGCAGGGGGCAGCGGTGCGGCGGCATCCCTCACCACCCACCACGAGGTGACCAACAGCCCGGCGACCAGGACGAGCACGACCGCCGTGACCTGCCAGGGACCGAGCCGCACCCGGCCGCGCAGCGTCTCGGGGACGGACCCGATCGCCGACGCGGCAACCGTGTCGCCGACCCGACCGCGCCAGTCAAGCCGACGCCGCTCGGCATGGCGCCCCGGACTCGGGACCGGAGACGACACCGGAGCAGCCGGCGCCGCGCCGGCCACCGTCGGGCTCAGGTCGGTCTCCCGCCCCGCGCCGCCCCTGGCTCCACGCACGTCGTGGGCCAGGGGCCAGGGTCCGCGACCGGGCTCCTCGTCGAGGCCCGACTCCTCCCCGACCGGTCCAGGCAGCCCGGGCTCGCGGGTGTGCGCGCCCCACCACGCATCGGGGTCAGCTCGGGGACCACTGCCGGCGCGGCCACCGGGGTCCTCGCCGGCGTGAGCGGTGCCGCGGTCGGCCACCGCTCCGGGCAAGGCCGACCCCGGCAACGCCGACCCCGGCAACGCCGACCCCGGCAGCGTTGACCCGGGCGATGAGGCGCTGCGGTCGCCCCGATCGCTCTCCCACCCGGCCTCCCGCTCGGCTCGCACCTGGGCCAGGCGACGGTTGAGTGTCTCCAGATGCTCCGCCCGCTGACGACCTCTCATGCGCCGAGGCTAGGAGTGGCGCGCCGGGCCCGCCGCGGTGGCCGAGCACGCTGGGGAGGACGGCGTCCGGCGGCGACGCTGTGAACGCGGACCGGCCCGCAGCACCGCCCGGGCCCGAGTGGACGCCGGCCGGCCACCTCGTCACAGGGCCGGAGCCACCACCACACCGAGCATGCCTGGGCCGACGTGGGCACCCAGTGCCGCACCGATCTCCGCCACGTAGATGGCCTCGCCGGCCAACCCTCCGGCCAGCCGCTCGGCCAGGTGATCACCCAGCGAGCGGGCGCGCTCGGGTGCGGCCATGTGGGCGACGGTGAGTTCGATCTGCCCGGCCCCGGCCGCTTCCGCGGCGAGGTCCTCGAGCCGCGCGAGCGCCCGTGCCGACGTACGCACCCTCTCCTTGGGCACGACCAGACCGCCGTCGACGGCCAGCAGCGGCTTGACGGCGAGGGCGGAGCCCACCAGCGCCGCCGCTGCACCGATCCGCCCGCCTCGACGCAGGTGCTCGAGGGTGTCGACGTAGAAGAACGAGGTGGTCGCGTCCGCGCGCGCCAGCGCCGCGCGCACCGACTCCTCGGGGGTGCCGCCGTCGGCCAGGGCGACCGCGGCCGCGACCGCGGCGTATCCCTGGCACGGGCCGACCCCGCGCATGTCGAGCACGTGCACCGGGACCGCGGCACCGCGGGCCGCCAGCTGGGCGGACTCGACGGTGCCGGAGAGTTCGGCCGAGAGATGCACCGAGACGATCCGCTCGGCGCCCTCCTCGACCAGGCCCTGGTAGAACTCGCCGATGACCGCCGGAGCGGGCCGGGAGGTGCTCACCGGCCGACGGGCCCGCATCGCTGCCACCACGGCCCCCGGGGAGGCCTCCGCGGTCCCGTCGTCGAAGGACTCTCCGTCGATGACGACCTGCAGTGGCAGGATCGCGATGTGGTGCTTCTGCGCCACCTCCGGCGGCAGCATCGCGGCCGAGTCGGTGACGACGGCGATGTGTCCCATGGCTGGCACCCTACTCGGGACGCCGGGCCTGGGAACCCGTCGCGTGATCGAGCCAGGCCTGCGCGGCGGCGTGCGAGCGCAGGTGGACGAGCTCGACGTGCGGTGCGGTCGCGGCCAGCTGCGCCGGGACGTCGCGGTACTTGTGCCGGGTCCGCCAGGCCCACCGGATGATGTGCTCGTCATCGGTGAGGATCGTGCGCAACGGTCCTTCGCGATTGCCGTTCCACAGTTCGGTACGGCGCAGCCGGCGCTCGACGGTACGCCGGGTGACCTGCCACATCGTCCGCGCCGTGGGCAGGTCGAGCCAGACCAGCGTGGTCGCCCGGGCGAGCAGGACGGGTCTGGCGGTGTCGTACTGCCACTCGGTGACCCAGTCCTCGGTCGCGCTGAAGGAGGCTACGTCAGCTTCGAAACTCGGCCGCTTCGTCCAGTCGGGCCCGTGGAAGAGGGCGTCGAGCTCGACGTACGGCAGGCCCTGGCGCGACGCGATCCGTCGCGCCAGGGTGCTCTTTCCGCAGCCGGAGACACCGGCGACCAGGATCCGAGGCACGCTCAGACGACGATGTTGACCAGCTTGGGCTCACGCACGATCACCTTGCGGATCTGCGCTCCGTCCAGCGCCCGCTGCACTGCCGGGTCGGCCAGTGCGAGCTGCTCCAGATCGGCGGCGGAGACCGACGGGGAGACCTCGAGCCGCGCCTTCACCTTGCCCTTGATCTGGACGACGGCGGTGACGGCGTCCTCGACCAGCAGGGCCGGGTCGACGCTGGGCCACCCGGCGCGGGCGACGGTGGGCTGGTGGCCGAGCCGCTCCCACATCTCCTCGGCGGTGTACGGCGCCACCAGGCTCAGCAGGATCGCCACGGCCTCGGCCGCCTCGCGCACCGCCGGGTCGGCGGGGCCGCAGCCGGAGTCGATCGCCTTACGGGTGGCGTTGACCAGCTCCATGGTGCGCGCGACCACGACGTTGAACCGGTGGCCCTCGATGAGCTGCTCGGCCTCGGCGAGGGTCTTGTGCGTCGCCTTGCGCAGCGCCGGATCACCGTCCTGGACCGCCGCGCCGGGCTCGGAGGCGACGTCGCCGGCGAGCCGCCAGGCACGCTGCAGGAACTTCAGCGAGCCGCCGGGGCTCAGGTCGGCCCAGTCGATGTCGTCCTCGGGCGGGCCCGCGAAGACCAGGGTCAGCCGGACCGCGTCGACGCCGAACTCGTCGATCATCTCGCCGAGGTTGACGCCGTTGCCCAGGGACTTCGACATCGCCTTGCCGCCGTTGATCACCTGGCCCTGGTTGAGCAGGGCGGTGAACGGCTCGGTGAAGTCCAGCATCCCCAGGTCGTACAGGACCTTGGTGAAGAAGCGGGAGTAGAGCAGGTGCAGGATCGCGTGCTCCACGCCGCCGACGTACTGGTCGATCGGCCCCCACTCACGCAGCGCCTCCGCGTCGAACGGCGCACCCTCCTCATGAGGAGAGACATAGCGCAGGTAGTACCAGGAGGAGTCGACGAAGGTGTCCATGGTGTCGGAGTCGCGCTTGGCGGGCCCGCCACAGGTGGGGCAGTCGACGTTGACCCAGGACTCCGCGGCCGCCAGCGGCGAGACGCCCTTCGGCTTGAGGTCGGCCCCACGCAGGTCGTCTGGCAGCACCACCGGCAACTGGTCCTCCGGCACGGGTACCTCACCGCAGGTGTCGCAGTGGATGATCGGGATGGGGGCACCCCAGAACCGCTGCCGGGAGAGCAGCCAGTCGCGCAACCGGAAGTTGACGGTGCCGGTCCCGCGCCCGTCGGCCTCCAGCTGCTCGATGATCCGGTGGATGCCGGCCGCCTTGTCGTCCAGGCCGTCCAGGGCGCCGCTGTTGACGTACACGCCGTTGCCGGTGGTGGCGACCCAGCTCTGCTCGGGGTTCTCCTCGCCGGTGTCGACGACGCGTCGTACCGGGAGCCCGAACTCGCGGGCGAAGTCGAGGTCCCGCTGGTCGTGCGCCGGCACCGCCATGATCGCGCCGGTGCCGTAGTCGGCCAGCACGTAGTCGGAGGCCCACACCGGCATCTGCTCGCCGGTGAGGGGGTTGGTCGCGGTGACGCCCAGGTCGACGCCGGACTTGGGCCGGTCGCTGGCCAGACGGTCGATGTCGCTGGCCTTGCGCACCTCGGCCAGGTAGGTCTCCAGCGCGCCCCGCTGCTCCGGGGCCACGAGCTGGCCCGCGAGCGCGGCGTCGGCCGCGACGACCATGAAGGTGGCGCCGTACAGCGTGTCGGGGCGGGTGGTGAAGACCGTGACCCGCTCGGTCCCACCGGAACCGTCGGCGAGCGCGATGTCGAAGTCGACATGCGCACCCTCGGAGCGACCGATCCAGTTGCGCTGCATCGCCAGGACCCGCTCGGGCCAGGTGTCCGCCAGCGAGTCCATGTCGTCCAGCAATCGCTGGGCGTAGTCGGTGACCTTGAAGTACCACTGGTTCAGTTCGCGCTTGGTCACGACGGCACTGCAGCGCTCGCACAGACCGCCGACGACCTGCTCGTTGGCGAGCACGGTCTGGTCGTGGGGGCACCAGTTGACCGGGCTGTTCTTGCGGTAGGCGAGGCCGCGCTCGCGGAACTTCAAGAACAGCCACTGGGTCCAGCGGTAGTACTCCGGGTCTGAGGTGTGCAGCCGGCGGGACCAGTCGAAGGAGACGGCGTACCGGCGGAAGGACTCGGCCTGGGTCTCGATGTTGGCGTAGGTGTAGACCTTGGGGTGCTCGTCCCGCTTGATCGCGGCGTTCTCGGCGGGCAGCCCGAAGGAGTCCCAGCCGATCGGGTTGAGCACGTCGTAGCCACGCTGCCACCAGTAGCGGGCGATGATGTCGTGCAGGGCCATCACCTCGGCGTGGCCCATGTGGAGGTCGCCGCTGGGGTAGGGGAACATGGTGAGCGCGTAGCGCTTCTCCGCCCCGGCACGCTGCCCGGCCCGGAAGGGATCGATCTCCTCCCACACCGGGCGCCACTTGTCCTGCAGCGCGGCCGCGTCGTAGACCGCCTCACTCACACTCTGCTCCTGCGTCATCGTCGTCTGTGCTCTCTGGGCTCGGGTTGTCTCGGGTCTGCTTCCCGACATGAAAAAACCCCTCACTCAGGGAGGGGTCGCCGCGCTGTGCTGGTCAGCGCGGCCGCGGAAGAAGCAGGTTCATCGACTGCACCCGCCCAGCGTACTCCTTTCCTCCCCTCGCTCCCCCACCGAGTCCGACGTCCCTCGCCGTGTCCCACCCCCGCATCCCCAGGTGTGTCCGGCGCACAACCGATCTGGGCAGAAATGTAAAGACCGATCGACACTCCGTACCCGCAGGTACTTGAGAATTGATCGATTCCGGCGGGCCGTGTAACACTCGACGCCAGCGCCGCCGGTGTGGTGCGCTGCTGAGCGGAAACCCCCCCATTTCGCTCAGCGGAGGCTCGTGCCGGCGGCGTCCTCCATCTCCGGCCGAGGCCCCGACGGGCTCGACGAGACAGACAGGCCCGACCGACGTCCACGTCGGCCGAGCCTGTCGAGGAGCGGTGATTCCGGTGGCTCAGTCGGCCAGGTAGGACACCACCACGGACGGCCGCGGGAAGTCATCGGTGTGCGGCCAGGTGCTGTACGGCGAGGCGAAGGTCGAGTCGTCGCTCTCCCCCGGGTGCTGGACGGCGACGAACAGAGACCGGTCGTCGTCGGCGACGAGCGGGCCGCAGGCCTCCGCACCGCGGGGGACCGTCACCATCTGCTCGACCCGGCCCCGGTCGCGACCGCTGAGCGGGACCCGGAAGACGCCGTCGTTCGATCCCAGCACATTGCCGTCGGTGGAGATCCAGATGTTGCCCGCCTCGTCGAAGGCGACGTTGTCGGGGCAGCTGATCGGACTCACCTTCGACTTGTCGTAGCCGGCGAAGTAGGTCTCGGGGGCTTCCGGGTCACCGCACACCAGGAACAGGTCCCAGGTGAACCTGTCGGAGGCATGGTCACCCCGATGGGGGGTCATCTCGAGCACGTACCCGTTGCGGTTGCCACTGGCCGCCGTCAGCGGGGCGCCGAGCTGGGAGCGCACCATCGAGGAGGCCAGGGGGTTGGCCTCGTCGGGCTCCATCCCCGCCTGGCCGCGGTTGGAGTTGTTGGTCAGGGCCGCATAGACCTTGCCGTTCCACGGGTTCGGCTCGACGTCCTCGGGGCGATCCATCCGGGTCGGGGCGACCTTGTCAGCGGCGAGGCGGGTGAAGACCAGCACCTCTTCCAGGCTCATCCCGGGGACGTAGCTGCGCCGGTGGGTGGCCAGCCGGATCCACTCCCCCGTGCCGTCGTGGACGCCGTCCTCGGTGCCGTCACCGGTGAGCCGCGCGACGTACAGGGTGCCCTCGGTGAGGAGCAGCTTGTTGTGCCGGCGGGCCCAGGGGCTGTCCGAGGGGAGGTAGCGCTCCTGGGAGACGAACTTGTACAGGTAGTCCCCGCGCTCGTCGTCGCCCATGTAGGCCACCACGCGACGGTCGTCGTTGACGATCACATTGGCACCCTCGTGCTTGAACCGCCCCAGCATGGTGTGCTTCACCGGGGTCGAGTGCGGGTCGAGCGGATCGATCTCCACGACCCAGCCGAACCGGTGCGCCTCGTGCGGCTCGGTCGCCAGGTCGAACCGCGGGTCGCTGGCCGCCCAGTTGCGAGCGGCCCCGCCGGTCGCGGAGATCCCGTAGCGCGCGTACTCGGTGGCGTACTGGGCGGGGACTGTGCCGGTCGAGGAGGAGAAGTACTGGTTGAAGTTCTCCTCGCCGGAGAGCACCGTGCCCCAGGGCGTGGAGCCACCGGCACAGTTGTTGAAGGTGCCGAGCACGGTGCGCCCGCGCCGGTCGGCCGAGGTCCGCACCAGGTCGTGGCCGGCCACCGGGCCGGTGAAGGCGAACTCGGTGGCGTCGTGGAACCGCCGGTTGTGCCTGGTACGCCGGGGCGAGACCGGTCGCCACGAGCCCGGCGTACGGCCGCGCTCCAGGGTGACCACGGACATGCCGTGGCTGGCCATCGCGATCCGGCGGATGTCGTCCTCGGAGTAGGTGTCGGCGGGGAACATCAGTTCCTCGTTGGTGTACTCGTGATTGACGACCAGCAGGGCGCGAGTGCCGGGCCGGTCGCCGGAGTCCAGCGGGATCAGGCCGACGTAGTCGCAGTTGTAGCCGAACTGGGCGCGCGCCGACGCGACGCTCTGCCGGTGGGGGTCGAACTGGGTGGCACCCGGGACCACGGGGTCGCCCCATCGCATCACGACCTCCGACTCGAGCCCCTTCGGGACGGTGAAGGCGTCGCGGACGTTGGGCGCCACCGGCTCCACGTCCACCCGGCCGAGGCCACCGCCGCGCGAACCGTGACCGTTGCCGTGACCCGGGCCGCGACCCGGGCCGTGACCCGGGCCGGGACCATTGCCGTGACCCCTGCCGGGTCCCGCCACTGCCGGGCCGGCGATCAGGCCGGCCAGCACCAGGGCCCCGCCGCCGACGGCGGCACCCTTGACCAGGGAACGGCGCTGCAGCGCCGTGTTGACGACGTCGCGGACGTGCGGGTGCTCGGAGCGGTTGGGCTCCGGGTGATCACACGCGTTGCCGCACCGGTAGAAGCAGGTCGCATAACTGCGCGAGCCATGTCGGGTCACGGGGAACAGCGGCAGGGAGCGACGCTCGGGGGCGGTCGTCATCGGGGCCTCTCTCGTTGTATCGGGGATGGACCGGCACGGTCCGGTCCGTCCGGAAGGTAGGGGTCGCGATCGCAACGGATGCGAGCCCCGGATGACGACGGGGTGAACGTCTCTCGACCAACTGAGGACCGACCTCCCCTCGAGGTCGGTCCGATTGGAAACTGAACCGTCCAGTCAGTACAGTTTTGGGGTGACCGCACAGCCGACCCCGACCACCGCTCCCCCTGTACGCCGCCCGGCCCGGCGATGGGCCGGTCTCGCGGTGCTGGTCACCGCCGTACTGATGCTCGGCATCGATGCCACCGTGCTCGCCCTGGCGATCCCGGCGCTCAGCGCCGATCTCGCGCCCAGCGCCACCGAACTGCTGTGGATCGGCGACATCTACTCCTTCGCCGTCGCCGGTCTGCTGGTGACCATGGGCGCCCTCGCCGACCGGGTCGGCCGCAAACGGGTCCTGCTCGTGGGCGCCACCGGGTTCGGTCTCGCCTCGGCACTGGCCGCCTTCGCACCGACCGCCGAGACGCTGATCGCCGCCCGGTTCCTGCTCGGCGTCACCGGCGCCACCTTGATGCCCTCCACCCTCTCCCTGATCCGCAACCTCTTCCCCGAGCCCCGTGAGCGGACCCGCGCGATCGCGATCTGGTCGGCGGCGGCGTCCGCCGGAGTCGCACTCGGGCCACTGGTCGGCGGCGTACTCATCGAGCACTTCTGGTGGGGCGCGGTGTTCCTGATCAACGTCCCGGTCGTGATCGCGCTGGTGGTCGCCGGCTGGCTGCTGCTTCCTGAGTCGCGCGACCCCCGACCGGGGCCGTTCGACCTGGTCTCCTCCGCCCTGTCGATGCTCGCCGTGGTGCCACTGGTGTTCGCCGTCAAGCACGTCGCCGACGGCGGCGCCGACCTGCTCGCACTCACGACGGCCGCGGTCGGCGTCCTGGCGGGCTGGGCGTTCATCCGGCGCCAGCGCCGGCTGCCCTCGCCGATGATCGACGTCGCCCTGTTCCGTAACGCCGCCTTCTCGGGCGCCGTCCTGGCCACCCTGATCTCGGTGTTCGCGCTGAGCGGGCTGCTCTACTTCTTCTCCCAGTACCTCCAACTGGCGCGCGGGTTCACCCCGATCCAGGCCGGACTGGCCGAACTGCCCAGTACGCTCGCGTCCCTGGCGGCGATCGCCCTGGTCGGTCTCACCCTGCGCCGGTTCGGTCTGGGCCGCTCGATCGCGACCGGCCTGGCCCTCACGTCGCTGGGGCTGCTGCTGGTCGCGGCGACCGAAGGCGCTGAGAGCTATGTGTGGCTCGCCATGGCCCTGGTCCCGCTCGGTCTGGGCGTCGGGCTGACACTGACCCTGTGCACCGACGCCGTGGTCGGGACGGCCCCGGCGCACAAGGCCGGGGCGGCCTCGGCGATCTCGGAGACCGCCTATGAGTTGGGCGTCGCACTGGGCATCGCGGTCCTCGGGTCGCTACTGTCCGTGCTCTACCGCTCCGGGCTCGCCCTGCCCGCGGGACTGCCTGCCGAGACCGGTGATCAGGTCCGCGAGTCGCTGGCCTCCGCGGTCACCGTGCTCCCGCCGGACTCCGAACTCGTCCACACCGCCCAGGAGGCGTTCGTCCACGCCATGCAGACCACCGCCGTCATCGCCGCTCTGCTCGCCCTCGCCGGCGCAGTGATCGCGTGGCGCACCATCCCGCGCGTCGCCGCCGCTCCCGCCGGACACGATTCCACCCTCGAGCCGCAGCCGCTCGGGAGGGGTGCCTGATGGGCCGCGCCGCAGGACGTACGCCGGAGCAGACCCGCCGCCAACTGCTGGACGCCGCCGCCACCGCCGTACAGCGGCACGGACTCTCCGCCCCGCTCTCGGAGATCGCCAAGGCTGCCGGGGTGTCCAAGGGCGGCCTGATCTACCACTTCGCCAGCAAGGAGGACCTGCTGCACGCGCTCGCCGCGAACCTCCTGGAGGAGTTCCGCGAGGCGGTCCACCAGGCGATCGACCCGGCCGACCGTGCCCCGGGCCGGCTGGTCCGGGCCTACGTCCGTGCCTCGCTCGACGCCCCCGACGACGCCAGCACGGTGCGCGAGCGGATCACCCTCCAGGCGATGCTGATGACCGACCCGGCGATCGAGGAACTCTCCCGGGCCGACACCGAGCGCTGGGAGCGGGACCTGGCCGAGGACGGGCTGGCCCCCGGCCTGATCACCCTGATCGTCGCCGCCGCCGACGGCGCGTGTACGGCCACGCTGTGGGGCGCCGACATCCGTACCGAGGCCTACGAGGAGCTCGGCGAGCGCCTCATCGCGATGACACGGGAGTGAGGGCCGCATCCACCTTCGGGGACTCCGGCCACCCCATCGTTCGCGATCCTCGGTCCTGCTCCGCGGACTCATAGGATGCAGCCGCGATGACCATGACCGATGCGCCCGACCTAGCCGCGATCCCCGGGATCGATCCCGCGAAGCTCGCCATCACCCTGGAGGTGCTCGGTCAGCTGCCGGACCTGCCACCGGACCACCCCGATGTACGGACGGTGAAGCGGGCGGCGTCGTACGTGTACAAGCTGCTCAAGAAGAGCCGGCGAACCTCGATCCGCCGGGAGCGGCTCGACCACGACCGCGGGGTCACCGAGCGCACCGCCACCGGATCGGCGATGCGGATCGACGACGAGACCGCCGGGATCCCGCTCGTCTCGCAGGCGCCGGGCGCCTTCGCAGGGGAACTGCGCAAGCCGCGGGACTGCTACATCTGCAAGCAGGAATACACCCTCGTCGACGCGTTCTACCACTGGCTGTGTCCATCGTGCGCCGCGACCAGTCATGCCAAGCGCGACCAGGGCACCGACCTGACCGGCCGGCGGGCGCTGCTCACCGGCGGGCGCGCGAAGATCGGGATGCACATCGCTCTCCGGCTGCTGCGGGACGGCGCCGAGCTGACCATCACCACCCGGTTCCCGCGCGATGCCGCCCGCCGGTTCTCGGCGATGCCGGACAGCGCCGAGTGGTTGCACCGGCTGCGGATCGTGGGCATCGACCTGCGCGACCCGACCCAAGTTCTGGCGCTGGCCGACGAGGTGGCTGCCGGCGGCCCGCTCGACATCCTGATCAACAACGCCTGCCAGACCGTACGCCGCTCCCCCGGCGCCTACACCCACCTGCTGGAGGGCGAGTCGACCCCGCTCCCCGAGGGTGTCGCCCTGCCGGATCTGCTCACCTTCGACCGGATCAGCGAGGCCCACCCGGCGGCGCTGACCGGAGCTCTCCGGGAGGGCGGTGTCGCCGGTTCTCCTACCGCCCGGGACGCGGCCTCGCTGGCAGCCCTGGCTCTGACCGCAGGCAGCGCCTCCCTGGAGGCGCACCTGACCGGCACCGCTGTCGACGCCGGCGGCCTCCTCCCCGACGTGGCGACCTCCAACTCCTGGACCCAGGTGGTCGACGAGGTCGATCCGCTGGAACTCCTGGAGGTGCAGTTCTGCAATGCCGTCGCGCCCTTCCTGCTGGTCTCCCGACTCCGGCCGGCGATGCGGGCCGCGGTCCGGGCCGGCCGGTCCCGTGCCTACGTCGTCAACGTCTCGGCCATGGAGGGGCAGTTCGGCCGTCGCTACAAGGGGGCGGGCCACCCGCACACCAACATGGCCAAGGCTTCCCTCAACATGCTCACCCGCACCTCCGCCGGGGAGATGTTCGAGACCGACCGGATCCTGATGACCGCGGTCGACACCGGTTGGATCACCGACGAGCGCCCGCACCACGAGAAGCTCCGCATCGCCGCGGAGGGCTGGCACGCCCCGCTCGATCTGGTCGACGGAGCCGCCCGCGTCTACGACCCGATCGTGCGCGGCGAGGCCGGCGAGGACCTCTACGCCTGCTTCCTCAAGGACTTCGAGCCCAGCCCCTGGTGACCCCCCTTTGGCGTCCTGTCGGTGGCGGCTGCTTCACTGACGCCCATGCATGAGGCTCTCCTCCGCCCCCTCTCCCTGGGTGCCGTCGACGTCCGCAATCGGGTGTTCCTTGCTCCGCTGACCCGGATGCGCGCGACCGCGCCGGGCGACGTGCCCAACGATCTGATGCTGGACTACTACCTCCAGCGCGCCACGGCCGGGCTGGTCGTGACCGAGGCCGCCCAGATCTCCCCGCAGGGCAAGGGCTACATGGACACCCCCGGCATCTACTCCGAGGAGCAGGTGGCGGGCTGGCGCCGGATCACCGACGCGGTGCACGAGGCCGGGGGGCGGATCGCGATCCAGCTGTGGCACGTGGGTCGGGTCTCGCACGAGTCGTTCCACGAGGGCGCAGCGCCGGTCTCGGCCAGTGCCCTGCCTTACCGCAACCGCACCACCATCAAGGGCGAGGACGGCCGCCCCCAGCGGGCGGACTGCCCGACCCCGCGGGCCCTGGCCACCGATGAGCTCCCCGGCGTGATCGCCGACTACGCCCGCGCGACCCGGCTGGCCCGGGAGGCCGGCTTCGACCTGGTCGAGGTGCACGCCGCCCACGGCTACCTGCTGCACCAGTTCCTCAGTGCGGAGAGCAACCACCGCACCGACGGGTACGGCGGCGGACTCGCCGGGCGGGCCCGGCTGACCTGCGAGGTCGTCGACGCGTGCGTGGCCGCCTGGTCGGCCGACCGGGTCGGCGTACGCATCTCCCCGCAGGGTGTCTTCAACGGCCTCGACGACACCGCCGGCGAGCCGATGGGACTCCATCTGGCCGCCGAGTTCGCCCGCCGCGACCTCGCCTTCCTGCACCTCTCCGAGCCGGACTGGGTGGGCGGAGCCGAGTTGGACGAGGAGTTCCGCAAGCGGCTGCGCGAGGCGTTCCCGGGCCCGATCATCGCCGCCGGGGCCTACACCCCGGAGAAGGCCGACCCGTTGCTGGCCGCGGGGCTGATCGACGCGGCCGCCTTCGGCCGGTCCTTCCTCGCCAATCCGGACCTGCCGGCGCGGATCCGCACCGGGGCGCCACTGAACACCCCTGACAAGACCACCTTCTACGGCGGCGGCGCCGAGGGATACACCGACTATCCCTTCCTGGGCGGCTGACCGGGCTCCTACGACGGGAGGCTCGCCGACTCGCCCGGCCGCAGGTCGAGCAGTGCACAGTCCGGTGCCACCCGGGCCAAGGCCTTGGTGAACTCCTGGTGGGGGCGGTCCATCCAACCCTGCGGGCGCTCGCTCATGAAGGGCACGTGCAGGGTGCCCCAGTGCACCGCCAGGGCGTGCCGGGCACCGGTGAGCGCGACCGCCTCCGCCGCCTGGGCGCCGTCCATGTGCCCGCCGGAGAGTCGCGGCCCCCACCCCGAGATCGGCACGATCGCCAGGTCGAGTGGGCGTCCGAGCAGGTCCGGGATGGCCGCCATCTCGTCGTACAGGCTGGTGTCGCCGGCCGCCCACACGGTCACCGCGGGGGTCCGCACCAGATGCCCGTGCGCGTCGTTGGGCCGGTGCGGCATCGGTCGGTGGTGGTGGTCGGCACGGGTGAGACGCACCTCGACTCCGTCGCGGACCCGATGCCAGGGCTGGTCGGCCGGGCCGTCGTCGAGCCCGACCGCTCCGGCGATCCCGTGCCGCCGCAGCCAGGCCACGTTGCCGCTCCCCGTGAGGACCGGCACCCCGGGCAGTCGGCGTAGCGAGGCGAGCTCGGCATGGTCGTGGTGCAGGTGCGAGATCAGCACGGTCTCGGCTCCGCGCCAGCGCTCGGGATGGGGCAGGTCGGTACGCCGCCGCAGCGGACCGTTGTGCGCGCTCAGCAGGGGGTCGGTGATGAGCCGGACGCCGTCCAGGTCCAGTACGACGGTCGAGTGGCCCAGCCAGGTCAGCGAGATCCTCACCTCCCGACCATAGGCCGCCGCGCCGGCGTGGTGGATCCGGCACGCGTGCGTCTCCGGGACCGGGCTCCCTGCTTCCTCGTCGTGGTCTCGGGCGGGGCACCGGCGCGGCGCCGGCGTGACCCCGCCCACCGCGGGTGTCTGGCATCCCAGACGGAAGTGGGGGCTCGGATGCGGGTGAACTGGCGGGGAGACGAAACGATGAGCACCATGATCAAGGTGGCGACTCACTCAGCAATCCTGGAGGTCGGTGTCGAGGCGGTCTCCTTCGCCGATGTGTACGCCGTGGCGCGCGAAGGCGCCGGGGTGCGGCTCGGTGAGGCCGCCGAGGCCGCCATCGAGGAGGGCCGGCGGGTGGTCGACAGACTCGCCGGAGCGCCCACCCCGGCCTACGGCATCTCGACCGGCTTCGGCGCGCTCGCCACCCGCCACATCCCCGGCGAGATGCGCACCCAGCTCCAGCGCTCCCTGGTGCGCTCACACGCGGCCGGGTCCGGCCCGGAGGTGGAGCCCGAGGTGGTCCGGGCGCTGATGTTGCTCCGCCTCTCCACCCTGGCCACCGGCCACACCGGCATCCGGGTCGAGACCGCTCGGCTCCTCGCCGGGCTGCTCACCCACCATCTCACCCCGGTCGTGCGGGAGTACGGCTCGCTGGGCTGTTCGGGGGATCTGGCACCCCTGTCGCACTGCGCGCTCGCCCTGATCGGCGAGGGCGAGGTGCGCGACGCCGAGGGCCGGCTGGTGCCGGCCGCCGACGCGCTCGCCGCGGCCGGCCTCGCACCCGTCGAGCTCGTCGAGAAGGAGGGACTCGCCCTGATCAACGGCACCGACGGCATGCTCGGCATGCTGGTGCTGGCGATCGAGGACCTCCGCCGCCTGCTCCGTACCGCCGATGTCGCTGCCGCGATGAGCGTGGAGGGACAGCTCGGCACCGATCGGGTCTTCGCCGCCGATCTGCAGGCCCTGCGCCCCCATCCCGGGCAGGCCGCCTCCGCGGCCAACCTGGTCGCCCTGCTCGCCGACTCCGGCGTGGTCGCCTCCCACCGCGGGCCGGACTGCAACCGCGTCCAGGACGCCTACTCGCTGCGCTGCTCACCGCAGGTCCACGGCGCGGCCCGCGACACCGTTGAGTACGCCGCCGGCGTGGCCGGCCGCGAACTCGCTTCGGCGATCGACAACCCCGTCGTGATCGGCGACCGGGTCGAGTCGAACGGCAACTTCCACGGCGCCCCCGTGGCCTACGTGCTGGACTTCCTGGCCATCGCGACCGCCGACGTCGCCTCGATCTCGGAGCGGCGTACGGACCGGTTCCTCGACGTGGCCCGCAACCACGGTCTGCCGCCGTTCCTGGCCGACGACCCGGGGGTGGACAGCGGGCACATGATCGCGCAATACACCCAGGCCGGCATCGTCTCCGAGCTCAAGCGACTGGCGAACCCGGCCTCGGTGGACTCGATCCCGTCCAGCGCGATGCAGGAGGACCACGTCTCGATGGGTTGGGCCGCGGCCCGCAAGCTGCGGCGTTCGGTCGACGGCCTCACCCGGGTGATCGCCATCGAGATCCTCACCGCCGCCCGCGCCCTCGACCTGCGCGCCCCGTTGAGCCCGTCGCCGGCGACGGCCGCGGTGGTCACCGCGCTGCGCGAGGCCGGCATCGCCGGGCCGGGCCCGGACCGGCACCTCTCCCCCGAGATCGAGGCCACGGTGGCGCTGGTCGCCTCGGGCGAGGTGCTCCGGGCGGCCGAGTCGGTGCTCGGAGACCTGGCCTGATCCGGAACGAGCCCGGCCGGCGACGCCGCTAGGCTGGCCCGCATGGCGGAGGTACCCGCGGCGGCGCAGACCCTGGCGGTCCTGTCCTACCTCTCCCGCCAGGCCGCCCCGGTGCCGGCCGGACTCTTGGCCCAGGCTCTGGGGATCCCTCGTTCGACGACCTACCACCTGCTCGGGACCATGATCGAGGCCGGGTTCGTGGTGCACTACCCGGAGGACCGCGCATACGGGCTCGGGCTGGCCGCCTACGAACTCGGCACGGGCTATGCCCGCCAGGAGCCGCTGCAGCGGCTGGCGCGTCGTCCGCTGGCAGACCTGTCCGACCGCTGCCGCAACAGCGCGCACCTGTGCGTGCTCATGCAACGCGAGGTCGTCTACGTGATCGAGGAACGTGCCCCCGGCCGGCCGCTCCTGATCACCGACGTCGGGCTGCGGCTCCCCGCCCATGCGACCGCCTCGGGTCGCGCCATCCTGGCCGCCCTGCCCGCAGCCCAGGTCAGGGCGCTCTACCCGAGTGCCGACGCGTTCGCGGGCGGTGCACCGAACACCCCGAGCACCCCCTCGGAGCTGCGGCGGCGCCTCGTCGACGTACGCCGGGAGGGCGTCGCCCTGGAGCAGGGTGAGGTCACCGAGGGGTTGTCCTCGATGGCCCTGGCGGTGCTCGACACCCACGACTACCCCGTCGCGGCGGTCACCGTGACCTACCCCGAGGCGGAGACGAGCGGCGGACGCTTCGCCGAGATCCGCCACCACCTCGAGGCCACCGTCCGGCTGCTCACCCGCCGCGTCGCCGGCCGCACCTGACTGTGGCGCTTGGGGGCGCTGGGGGGCGCTCTGGGTCGCGGTGGCCTCCCTCAGCCGACGAGCGACCCGCCGAGGAAGGTGTCGCGCACGAGCATCACGCCGGGGCGGTAGGCCAGATGCAGGTACGACGGGGCGTCGAGCACGACCAGGTCCGCGCGGGCCCCGACGCGGAGGTGGCCGATGTCCTCGCGGCGCAGCGCCCTGGCGCCGCCGAGGGTGGCCGCGATCAGCGCCTCGGCCGGGCTGAGGTACATCTCCCGCACGCCGAGGGCGATCGCCAGGGGCATCGAGCTCGAGTACCCGGAGCCGGGGTTGCAGTCGGTGGCCAGCGCGACCGTGGCACCGGCGCGGAGGAAGCGACGGGCGTCGGGGTAGGGCGAGCGGGTGGAGAACTCGATGGTGGGGAGCAGGGTCGCCACCACGCCCGAGTCCGCCAGTGCGGAGAGATCGGCGGCGGTGGCGTAGGTGCAGTGGTCCGCGGAGGCGGCTCCGACCTCGCAGGCGACCTGGATGCCCTCGCCGTTCCCGAGTTGGTTGGCGTGCACCCGCGGCATCAGACCGGCCGCGAGCCCGGCACGGAGGATCCGCCGGGCCGAGTCGGCGTCGAAGGCGCCCCTCTCGCAGAAGACGTCGATCCAGCGTGCGTGCGGAGCGCACGCGGCCAGCATCGGACCGGTCACCAGGTCGAGGTAGGCGGCCGGGTCCTGGCGGGCCTCGGGCGGCACCACGTGCGCGCCCAGGAAGGTGGTCTCCGAGGTCGCCTCGCAGGCCAGCCGGAGGGACCGCTCCTCGTCGGCCACGTTCAGGCCGTAGCCGCTCTTGACCTCCACCGTCGTGGTGCCGTGCCGCTGCATCTCACGCACCAGCCGGTGCAGGTTGGCCCGGAGCTCGTCGTCGGTGGCGGCCCGGGTGGCCTCGACGGTGCGGGCGATCCCGCCGGCGGTGTAGGGCTCCCCCGTCATCCGGGCGGCGAACTCCTCGGCCCGGTCACCGGCGAAGACCAGGTGGGCGTGGGAATCCACGAACCCCGGGATCACCGCACCCCCGCCCGCGGAGTGGCGGCGGTCGGCCGCGGGTGCCTCGGCACGCGGTCCGGTCCAGGCGACCACGCCGTCGGAGACCACCAGCGCGGCGTCGTGGAGCAGGCCGAGCTCGCCCGGGTGCCGCGGGTCGAGCGTGACGAGTTCCCCGATGTCCTCGATCAGCAGGCTCCTCATCGGGTCAGCCTCTGCAGCGAATCGGCGAGGGCCTCGACACCGGCCAGGCAGTCCTCGGGGGCGGCGTACTCCGCAGGCGCGTGCGAGATGCCGGTGGGGTTGCGGACGAAGAGCATCGCGGTCGGGATCCCGGCCGCGGAGAGTACGCCGGCGTCGTGTCCGGCCATCGTCGCGATCGCCGGCCAGGAACCGCCGTCCGAACGGCGTGAGACCTCGGCGGTCAGCGCCTCCTCGAAGCGGACCTCCGGCGACTCCGACTCCGCGGTCACGTCCACGCTGGTGCCATGGCCGGTCGCCTGCTCGCTCGCCGACGAGCCGATCTGGGAGACCACCGAGCGGAGGGCCTCCTCCGAACCGGCCCTGGCATCGAGCCAGGCC
Organism: Nocardioides insulae DSM 17944; assembly: GCF_000422825.1. Taxonomy (GTDB): domain Bacteria; phylum Actinomycetota; class Actinomycetes; order Propionibacteriales; family Nocardioidaceae; genus Nocardioides; species Nocardioides insulae. The sequence continues at coordinate 614,961 of NZ_KE383929.1, forward strand.
GTCACGCGCTCGGGTACGGCGTTGGTGCCGTTGGGGCTGACCTCGAGCCGGCCGAAGGTGGCCCGGTCGCCGGTCTCCAGCGCGATCCGGGCGGCCTCGAGGGCGGTGCCGGCGAAGGTGAGCATCGGGTCGCGCCGGTCGCCCATCCGGGTGGTCCCGGCATGGTTCGCCTCACCGCGGAAGTCGAACCGGTAGCGGCCATGCGGCCAGATCATGGTGGCCACGCCGACCGGCACCTCCCGGTGGACCAGGTCGCGGCCCTGCTCGACGTGCAGCTCGACGAAGCTCCCGACACCCTCCACCAGGGTCGAACGGGCACCGCCGGCCACCACGTCACCGAAGGCCACCCCGTCGCGGTCCCGCAGCTCGCGGGCGCTCTCCCAGCTCATCGAGCCGGTGGCGAGGCGGGAGCCGAGGCAGGCGATCCCGAAGCGGGACCCCTCCTCCTCCACGAACACGCCGATCCCCAGGGGCACCGCGGGCACGTGCCCGCGCTCGCGCAGCGCATCCACCGCGGCCAGCGCGGAGACGACGCCCAGCGGGCCGTCGTACCCACCGCCCTCGACCACCGAGTCGAGATGCGAGCCGGTGAGGACGGCGTCCCCGGCCGCCCCCTCGGGACGCCACCAGGCGACCAGGTTGCCGTACGGGTCCTCCTCGACGGTGAGATCGCGCGCGGCGCACTCCTGCCGAAACCAGGCGACCGTCTCGCGCTCCGCGGAGGTGAAGGGCTGACGTCGGTAGCCCCCGGTGCGCACCCGCCCCACCGGCGCGAGTTCGCGCCACATCGATTCGAAGTCCACCCTGCTCCCTCACTGCCGCACGGTCGGTGTGTTCCGACGGATCCCGCTCCGGTCGCGGGTCTCCGATGTCCATTCCAGTGCCTACCGGTCCCCGTCGTCCACGACGGCCGCGACCCGACAGTCTGTGATCCCAGACAGCATCACGCTCTCCCCCGTCCCCGCCGAGTGCTCGATGGCCGTGCAATGGAGGAGCAGCCCAGCAGCATCGAGGGCTACCCACCGCCGCCCGGCCCGCGGCCGGACGTCCCCAGCACAGACCAGGAGACCACCATGGAAGGCGCTCGCCCCGTCCGTGCCCCGCGCGGCACCGGCCTCACCGCCCGCAGCTGGCAGACCGAGGCTCCGCTCCGGATGCTGATGAACAACCTCGACCCGGAGAACGCCGAGCGGCCCGACGACCTGGTCGTGTACGGCGGCACCGGCCGTGCGGCCCGCAACTGGGCGAGCTACGACGCGATCGTGCGCACCCTCACGGACCTGCGCGAGGACGAGACCCTGCTGGTGCAGTCAGGCAAGCCCGTCGGCGTACTCCAGACCCATGAGTGGGCCCCACGGGTCCTGCTCGCCAACTCCAACCTGGTCGGCGACTGGGCGACCTGGCCCGAGTTCCGCCGGCTCGAGCAGGCCGGGCTGACCATGTACGGGCAGATGACCGCCGGCTCCTGGATCTACATCGGCACCCAGGGCATCGTGCAGGGCACCTACGAGACCTTCGCGGCGGTCGCGGACAAGCGTTTCGGCGGCACCCTGGCCGGCACCCTCACCCTGACCGCCGGCTGCGGCGGCATGGGCGGCGCCCAGCCGCTCGCGGTCACCCTCAACGGCGGCGTCTGCCTCATCGTGGACGTGGACGAGACCCGGCTGCGGCGCCGGGCCGAGCACCGCTACCTCGACGAGATCGCGACCGACCTGGACGACGCCGTCCGACGCGCGCTCGCCGCCAAGGCCGAGCGTCGGGCGGTCTCGGTCGGCGTGGTCGGCAATGCCGCCGAGGTCTTCCCCGAACTGCTCCGGCGCGGGGTCGCCGTCGACATCGTCACCGACCAGACCAGCGCCCACGACCCGCTGTCCTACCTGCCGCTCGGCGTCTCGGTCGAGGACTGGCACGCACTCGCCGACAAGGACCCCGACGACTTCACCGAGCGCGCCCAGGCCTCGATGGCGACCCACGTGCAGGCGATGGTGGAGTTCCAGGACGCCGGTGCCGAGGTCTTCGACTACGGCAACTCGATCCGCGACGAGGCCCGCAAGGGCGGCTACGAGCGGGCCTTCGAGTTCCCGGGTTTCGTGCCGGCCTACATCCGGCCGCTGTTCTGCGAGGGCAGGGGCCCGTTCCGCTGGGCCGCACTCTCCGGCGACCCGAAGGACATCCACGAGACCGACCGGGCGATCATGGACCTCTTCCCCGAGCACGACCGGCTCCAGCGCTGGATGCGGGGGGCCCGGGAGCGGATCGCCTTCCAGGGCCTGCCCGCCCGGATCTGTTGGCTGGGCTACGGCGAACGGGACAAGGCCGGCGCGCTGTTCAACGACCTGGTCGCCTCCGGCCGGGTCTCGGCACCGATCGTGATCGGCCGTGACCACCTCGACTGCGGGTCGGTCGCCTCGCCGTACCGCGAGACCGAGGCGATGCTGGACGGCTCCGACGCGATCGCCGACTGGCCGCTGCTCAACGCGCTGACCGCAGCGTCCTCCGGTGCCACCTGGGTCTCCCTGCACCACGGCGGCGGAGTCGGGATGGGCCGCTCGATCCACGCCGGTCAGGTCAGCGTCGCCGACGGCACCGAGCTGGCCGCGCAGAAGCTCGCCCGGGTGCTCACCAACGATCCCGCGATGGGAGTCATCCGACACGTCGACGCCGGCTACCCCGAAGCCGCGGAGGTCGCGGCCAGGAGCGGCGTCCGCATCCCGATGCAGGAGCAGGGGTGACCTCGGGGACCACCCGGTACTTCGCCGACCACGCCTGGCTCGGCCCCCTCGGCGAGGGTGACGGGCTTGCTCGTGACGTCCTCATCGAGGTGACCGGCGACCGGTTCACCGCGGTACGCCCGGATGCCGTCCGTCCTCCCGACGCGGTCCAGCTCGCCGGCCTGACCCTGCCCGGACTGGCCAACGCACACTCGCACGCCTTCCATCGGGCGCTGCGCGGCCGCACCCACCGGGGCGGCGGCACCTTCTGGACCTGGCGCGAGGACATGTACGCGCTCGCCGAGCGCCTCACCCCGGACAGCTACCTGGCGCTGGCCCGTGCGACGTACGCCGAGATGGCCCTGGCCGGGATCTCCTGTGTCGGGGAGTTCCACTACCTGCATCATGCGCCGGGGGGCCATCGCTACGCCGACCCGAACGCGATGACCGACGCCCTGGTCACCGCCGCGGCCGAGGCCGGCATCCGGATCACTCTGCTCGACACCTGCTACCTCACCGGTGGGCCGGATCGGCCGTTGGCCGGGCCGCAGTTGCGCTTCGGGGACGGCGACGCGGACTCCTGGGCGGCCCGGGCCGCGGCGTACCGGACGCCGGACCACGCCCGGCTGGGCGCCGCGATCCACTCCGTGCGCGCCGTACCGGCGGACCAGTTGGGCACCGTCGCGGACTGGGCCAGGGAGCGGGAGGCCCCGCTGCACGTCCACCTGTCCGAGCAGCGCGCGGAGAACGAGGCGTGTCTCGCGGCCCACGGCTGCACGCCCACCGAACTGCTCGACCGGCGCGGTGCCCTGGGTCCGCGCACCACCGCCGTGCACGCCACCCATCTGACCGAGGCGGACATCGCGCGGCTGGGCTCCTCGCGGACCTCGGTCTGTCTCACCCCGACGACCGAGCGCGACCTCGCCGACGGCATCGGGCCCGCCCCGGAGCTGGCCCGGGCCGGGTCGCCGCTCACGCTGGGCAGCGACAGCAACGCGGTGATCGACCTGCTCGAGGAGGCGCGGGCGCTCGAGCTCGACGAGCGGCTCCGTTCCGAGACCCGGGGCCACTGGGCCGCCGCAGACCTGCTCGCCGCGGCCACCGCCGCCGGCCACGCCTCGCTCGGCTGGCCGGACGCCGGACGGATCGCCCCTGGAGCCCTGGCCGACCTCACGACGCTCTCTCTCGACTCGGTCCGCCTGGCCGGCTGGCAGCCCCGGACCCTGCTGGAGTCGGCCGTCTTCGCCGCCGCCTCCGCGGACGTCTCCGACGTGGTCGTGGGTGGACGGATCATCGTCGCCGAGGGCCGCCACCGGCTCCTCGGCGATGTCGCCGGCGAGCTCCATCGCGCGATCACCGGCCCCGCACGGACGTGAGTCTCAGCGCGGCCCATCGGCCACGCTGAGACTCACGACTCCCGCAGGTTCGCCGCGAACCGACGGTCGGGATCGATCCTCCCCAGGATCGCCTCGGCGATCCCGGCGAGCTGGTCGATCTGGGCCGGAGTCAGGGCGTCGACGACGTGCCGGCGTACCTGCGCGACGTGGCCCGGTGCGGTCTCCCGGATCTTCGTCCAGCCCTCCTCGGTCAGTGCCACGTCGGTGGCGCGGGCGTCCCCCGGTGCCGCCGAACGCCGCACCAGGCCCCGGTCGCTCAGCTTGCGGACCACATGCGAGAGGCGAGGCAGGGTGGCATTGGTCTGGGCCGCCAGCGCCGACATCCGGAGCGCACCCTCGGGCGACTCGGAGAGCATCGCCAACACGAAGTACTCGAAGTGGGTGAGCCCCGCGTCCCTGCGCAACTGGGCGTCCAGGACGCCGGGGAGCAGTTCCAGGACCGCGGCGAGGCGGACCCACGCCGCCCGCTCGTGATCATCGAGCCACCGCACGTCCATGACCACCTCCACATAGTTGTCGCTGCAACTTTCTTGGCCTATCCTGATAGTTGTATCAACAACTTATCCCGGAGGGCCACATGACCTCGCGCACCGACCTGACCAGGGCTGCCGACTCGCTCATCCCGGCCGAGCACCCGTTCGCCGCCCACCTGCGCACCGCGGCGGCGGCCCGGGCCGCGCGGCCGCACGCGCCGTGGACCCCGGCCGACGGCCCCCTGCCCAGCCTCTACCTGAGTCACGGCGCCCCGATGCTCTTCGAGATGACCGACTGGATGACCCAGCTGCACGACTGGGCTCGCGCGCTGCCCCGGCCCCGGGCGGTCCTGATCGTCTCGGCCCATTGGGAGTCGGCTCCGCTCAGCCTCAGCACCACCCTGCCCGAGCAGCTGGTCTACGACTTCGGTGGATTCCATCCGATGTACTACCGGATGCGCTACGACACCCCCGCCGCCACCGAGCTGGCGGCCCAGGTCAGCTCGCTGATGCCGGATGCCGAGCCCGTGCACCAGCACAGCTCCCGCGGACTCGACCACGGTGCCTGGGTGCCGTTGAAGATCATGTACCCCGAAGCCGACATCCCGGTGCTCCAGCTGAGCATGCCCACCCACGACCCCGCGCGACTGCTCGACCTCGGCCGGCGACTCCGGACGCTGCGCGAGTCGGGTGTGCTCGTCATCGGCTCGGGCTACATGACGCACGGACTGCCCTTCATCGACTGGTCCACGCCCGACGTCGTCCCCGGCTGGTCCTCCGACTTCGACCTCTGGGCGGCGGAGTCGCTCGGGCGCGGTGACGTCGACGAGCTCGCCGACTTCCGGCACAAGGCACCCGGGATGCCCTATGCCCACCCGACGGTGGAGCACTTCACCCCGCTGTTCATCACCCTCGGCGCAGCCGCCGATCCCAGCGCTCCCCCGCGCACCGTGATCGACGGCTACGCCATCGGGCTGGCCAAGAGGTCCTTCGAGACGCTCTGAGCCCCGGTCAGTCAGCCCAGCGTGCCGGCGAGCCGCTCCGTCGCCGCGAGGTAGTCCTCCGCCATCTCCAGGACGACCTCGCGGGCGGGACGCTTCCTGGTCATCAGGCCCACGCCCTGGCCGACGAAGTACGTCGCGAGCCGCTGCGCCCCCGGGTGCCCCTTGGCGGCGAGCTGGTCGATGCGCCGCAGGGTCGGCTCGGACAGGACGCTCTGCAGCGGCATCGGCAGGGCCGCCGGCGCATCGAGGCCGGCCTCCCAGGCGTCGGTCCAGTCCGAGCGGAGCTGGCGTGAGTACTTGCCGGTGCGGCCCTTGGACCGCACCGTGTCGCGGGAGCCGGCGGCCAGCATCTTCTCCACCGTGTACGGCGCGGTCTCCGCCTCCTCGGTGGTCAGCCACACCGACCCCATCCAGGCACCCGCGGCGCCCATCGCGACGCTGGCTGCCACCTGCCGCCCGGTGACGATCCCGCCCGCGGCCAACACGGGAACGCTGCGGTGCGGCTTGATCGCCTCGATCACCTCGGGCACGAGCACCATCGTGGACACGTCGCCACAGTGCCCACCGGCCTCTCCGCCCTGAGCCACGATCACGTCCACCCCCGCCTGGACCTGCTTGATCGCATGTTCCTTGGCCCCGACCAGCGCGGCGACGGGAACGTTGTAGCTGCGCCCGGCCTCCAACATGAAGCTCGGGGGCACGCCCAGGGCGTTGGCCAGCAGGCCGACGGGGTGCTTCAGCGTCACCTCCAGCAGCCGGGCACCGGTCTCGTCGTTGAAGCGGCCACCCATCACGAACAGGCTCTCCCCGAACTGTTCCGCGTCCAGATCGTGGTCGGCGAGCAATCGGAGGACATAGGCCTTGTGCTCCTCGGGCACCAGGCCCACCACGTCGGCGTCGGTGAGCTCCTGGCCCTTCCCCTCGTAGGTCTCGGGGCAGATGATGTCGACGCCGTACGGGCGACCCTTGACCTGCGAGTCGATCCAGGCGAGCTCGGCCTCGAGCGCCTCCGGGGTGTGGGAGGAGGCCCCCAGCACCCCGAATCCGCCGGCGTTGGTCACTGCCGCGACCACATCCCGGCAGTGGCTGAAGGCCAGCAGCGGCAGGTCGATGTCGAGCAGGTCGCAGATCTCGGTGCGCACAGGCCCCGTCCTTCCTCGCCGGTCGGGCCGGCGAGCCTCGTTCGGTCAGGTTCGGGCACACCATACTGAGATCTCGCTCACATGACACCGGGTCGCACGGCACCGGGCCGCACGGCACCGGGTCGCACGGCTGGCACCGGTTCGCGCGGCGCCGGGTCGCCCGCGGTCACGCGGCATGCGGCGAGCTCCGGGCGGCGGCGGTGCGGGTCCACGGCCAGGTCATCAGCGCCCAGACCGCGGCGATGACCACGATCTCGACGAGGACGTAGACCGGCCAGGGCCCCAGCAGGTCCAGGACCGAGCCGGTCCCGGGCTTCTCGTTGACGAAGCCGTAGTTGGTGCCGAGCGCCGCGTTCACCACGAACACCACGATCAGCCACGCCCCCGTGGCAACGACGGTCGCGCGGTACCACCACCAGGTCGGCCTCAGCCGCACCCCCCAGACGAGGTGGACCGCTGCCCACACGACCAGCAGGTGCTGTCCCCAGAAGGCGACGAACCCCGCATGCGGGAAGGGCTGCTCCAGGGCGGGGGTCAGGGCCGCCTGGGTGGTGAGTGCCAGCCCCCAGTAGTAGGTGAGCGCGGCGGGGAACCGATCCCGTGTCCACAACGCCCAGGCAGCCGCCATCCAGGCGAGGTCGCACAGTTGGAGCGGGAGCACGGTCTCGAGGTGGTAGTCATGGCGGATCAGCAGCAGGCCCTGGCTCACCAGCACGAACACCGGGATGAGCACCGCGAGGATCCGGCCTATCCGGCGGTCGCGGTCCCACCGTCCCAGGAGCACCGCCGGGACCAGCCCGAGACCGAGCAGCACCAGCATCGACCAGTGGGCGACGCCGTAGGCCTGGAAACTCTCCACCTCTCGACAGTGCAGCAGACCGGGTCTCCTGGGAAGCGCCTGGGCACGCCGGCGGCCACCCCGTCACACATGGCCGGAACACGGCTCGCCCTCCGACGGCGTCCTTCCCAGCCGTCCTTCCCGGCCGTCATTCCAGGCCGTCAGGTCCGGGTGCCGCGGACTCAGTGACCCGGACCCTGCACCATCTGTCGCCGCTCCTCCTCGTGTGCCCCGCCCTTGCGCTCGAGCGTCGCACAGGCGTCCGCGATGTCGCGGGCGAGGGTGTCGACGTGCTCACGACTGAAGTTCTCCTTGACCAGGGCCCGCATGATCGTGATCTTCTGCGCGTTCGGCGGCAGCGTGTACGCCGGCACCATCCACCCGCGCTCCGCGGAGAGCTGCCAGGCGAGATCGAACTCGTCGAAGGGCTCGTCCGCACGCAGGCGGAACGCGACCAGCGGGAGGTGCTCGTCCTCGCGCCCGATCAGCTCGAAGCGGTCGATCGCCTCGAGCCGGTCGGCCAGCGCACGGGCGTTGTCCTCCATGCCGCGCATGATGTAGGTGTACCCCTCCCGACCGAACCGCACCAGGTTGTAGTACTGCGCCAGCACCATGCTGGACCCGGTGGAGAAGTTGAGGGTGAAGGTGGAGTCGGTCTTGCCGAGGTAGTTCTCCTCGAAGACCAGGTCGGAGGCGAGGTCGTCCGCCTCGCGGAAGATCAACCACCCCACGCCGGGGTAGACCAGTCCGAACTTGTGTCCGGACACGTTGATCGAGCGCACCTGCTCCAACCGGAAGTCCCACGGCGTGTCCGGGTAGAGGAAGGGCCAGACGAAGCCGCCGCTGGCCCCGTCGACATGCAGGGGTACGTCGAGGCCCCGCTCGCGCTTGAGACGGACCAGCAGGTCGTTGATCCCGACCACGTCGTCACGGTGCCCGGTGAAGGTCGTGCCGACCACGGCGGCAACACCGATCGTGTGATCGTCGAGGTGCGGGGCGACGTCGTCGGGGCCGATCGTGTACCTACCCTCCTGCAGCGGCACGATCCGTGGCTCGACGTCGAAGTACCGGCAGAACTTCTCCCACACCACGTGCACGTCGCCGCCGAAGACCAGGTTCGGTCGGTCGGTGGACGCGCCCGCCGCGGCCCGGCGCTCGCGCCACTTCCACTTCAGGGACAGGGCACCGAGCATGATCGCCTCCGAGGACCCCTGGGTCCGAGCCCCGACGGTCTCACCAGGCGCGTTGAACAGGTCCGCGATCATCCGGATGCAGCGCTGCTCGATCTCAGCGGTCCGGGGATACTCGGCATGGTCGATGAAGTTGCGGTGCAGGTTCGCGGCGATGATCCGCTGGGCCTCGGGCTCCATCCAGGTGGTCACGAAGGTCGCCAGGTTGCGCCCCGGATCGCCCTCCAGTGCCATGTCGAGCGCGACCAGGCGCATCGCGTCCGTCGCGGGCATCCCCTGGTCCGGGAACTTCCGGGTGGGGATGTCCTGATCGAGGAATCTGCCTCCGAACAGGGCGGCCGGGTCAGTGCTCATCTGGACTCTCCGAGGATCGAGGGAGCAACGTGATCCACCATGCCAGTCCCGGGTGCCGACGTACTCCCCCGAAAGGGGGTGGTTCGCGTCGGCGTGCGATCGGTCGGCCGCCCCTGGTCCGGTCGGTGCCCAGGTGCGGTGCGCAGACGCAGCAGAGCCGGACCCGAAGGTCCGGCTCTCTGTGTGATCCGGTGGAGCTGAGGGGACTCGAACCCCTGACCCTCTGCATGCCATGCAGATGCGCTACCAGCTGCGCCACAGCCCCGTGGTGCTGCTCCCGGTAGATCTAGGCCGGGGCAACGACGGAAACATTAATGCATGGCTCGGAGGTTGGCGAAATCGGGGCTCACACCCCCAGGTTGTACGCCGCCAGGGTGGCCCGGCCGGAGTCGATCTCGACCTCGGCCCAGTGGCAGTTGTCCATCCCCCGCAGCGCTGACGAGGCCTCCTCGTCCCAGCCGAGCAGCCCGCCCACGGCGTACTTGATCGCGAGGCCGTGCGCGACGGCCAGCGCCGTCTCACCCTCCGGGGTGAGCGCGAGCAGGTCGATGAGCGCGGCGTGCAGCCGGTCGGAGAGTTCGCTGATCTTCTCCGCGCCCGGGACCGCGGCCGGGTCGCCGGCGCGGAAGGCGGCGTACTGCTCGGGCAGCCGGGCCTTGAACTCGCTGTGCAGCCAGTTCTGGACGTCACCGAAGTGACGCTCACGCAGCCTGGCGTCGCGCGTGACCGGCAGGCCGCCACAGGCTTCGGCGACGTGGTCGGCGGTGACCGCGGCCCTGGCCAGATCACTGCTCCAGATCACGACAGGCGACAGTGCCGCGACCAGCGGCGCCACTTCGGCCGCCTGAGCGAGACCGGCCGCATCCAGGGGCGCGTCGAGCTGGCCCTGGATCCGCTGCTGGTGGTTGAAGGTGGTGCGTCCGTGCCGGAGCAGGATCAGTCGCTTCACAGCGCCGACTCGCCGCCCGTCTCCTCCGCGGGCGGGGTGGCGCCGGCTGCCGGTTCGACCGGTCCGGTCACGTCGGCGGGCAGGGCGATGGTGGGGCAGTCGCGCCACAGCCGCTCGAGCGCGTAGAACTGACGCTCCTCCTCGTGCTGTACGTGCACGACGATGTCGCCGTAGTCGATGAGCACCCAGCGGGCATCGCGCTCGCCTTCGCGCCGGAGCGGCTTGGCGCCCGCTTCGCGGAGCTTGTCCTCGATCTCGTCGACGATGGCCTTGACCTGGCGGTCGTTGTTGCCCGAGGCCAGCAGGAAGGCGTCGGTGATGGCGATCTGTTCGCTCACGTCGAAGGCGACCAGGTTGCGGGCCTGCTTCTCAGAGGCCGCCCGGGCGGCGGTGCGGATCAGATCGAGGGCGTGGTCGGTGGCGGTCATGCGGGCTCGCAGTCTCGGAGGCTGCTCCTGGGCCGGCTGCTCAGGAGGACGAATGGTCGGCATAGAGGCGGTGCTTGGCGATGTACTGCACCACCCCGTCGGGCACGAGATACCAGACCGGTTCGCCGTTGGCGGTCCGGGACCGGCAGTCGGTGGAGGAGATCGCCAATGCGGGGATCTCCACCATGGTCACCCGGTCGGAGGGAATTTGCGCAAGCGTGGGGCCGTCGACGGTGTACCCGGGGCGTGTACACCCCACGAAGCGGGCCAGTTCGAAGAGATCCTCGGTGCCGCGCCAGGTGAAGATATCGGCCAGTGCGTCGGCACCGGTGATGAAGTACAGCTCGTCACCCGGCATCGCCTCGTGCAGGTCGCGCAGGGTGTCGATGGTGTACGTCGGACCGGACCGGTCGATGTCGACCCGGCTCACCGTGAACCGAGGGTTGCTGGCCGTGGCGATGACGGTCATGAGGTAGCGGTGCTCCGCCGGAGAGACCACCCGGTGGGACTTCTGCCAGGGATCGCCGGTCGGCACGAAGACGACCTCGTCGAGGTCGAACCAGGCCTGCACCTCCGAGGCCGCCACCAGGTGACCGTGGTGGATCGGGTCGAAGGTCCCGCCCATCACACCGACACGGCGCCGGGCCACAGGAGGTCCCGGACTCAGGAGTGCTCGCGCCCGGCGCCGAAGAACATCAGAGCGGCGAGCAGCACGAGCAGGATCGCCAGGGCGCCGAGACCGACCCCTGCGGCGAGGCCCATGCTGACCTCGTGCTCGGCGGATTCGGCGGACATCTGGACAACGGTGTTGAGCATGCGCACACCTTACCCGGCGGGGCACCCCCGGTGGCCACCGGCTCACGCCCGGGATCGAGGCGGGATCGAGGGCCACGGGCCGTGCTGCCGGGGACGTGGGCCTAGCGGATCTGGCCCTCGCCGGTCACGACGTACTTGGTGCTGGTCATCTCCGGCAGACCCATCGGACCACGGGCGTGGAGCTTCTGGGTGCTGATGCCGATCTCGGCACCGAACCCGAACTCCCCACCATCGGTGAACCTGGTGCTGGCGTTGACCATCACGGCGGCACTGTCGACCCGTGCGGTGAACCGGCGGGCCGCGGCGAGATCCTCGGTGATGATCGCCTCGGTGTGGCCACTGGAGAACCTGCGGATGTGTGCCACCGCCGCGTCGAGCGAAGGCACGACGGCCGCGGAGATGATCGAGTCGAGGAACTCGGTGTCGTGGTCCTCATCGGTGACGGGCACGACCCCGTCGACCGCGGCGAAGGTCTCATCGCCGCGCACCTCCACGCCCCGCTCCTGGAGGGCGGCCACGACCTTGGGCACGAAGACCTCGGCCACCTCGGCGTGCACCAGCAGCGATTCGGCGCTGTTGCACACACTCGTGCGGTGGGTCTTGGAGTTGATCACCACGGCGAGCGCCTTCTCCAGATCGGCCGCCGCGTCGACGTACACGTGGACATTGCCGGTGCCGGTCTCGATCACCGGGACGATGGATTCCTCGACCACCCTGCGGATCAGTCCGGCACCACCGCGGGGGATCACCACGTCGACCAGGCCGCGGGCACGCATCAGCGCCTGGACACTGTCGCGGGACTCCGCGGGGAGCTGCTGGATCACGTCGGCGGGGAGGCCGTTGGCCTCGACCGCGGCCCGCAGCACGGTGGTGATCGCGGCGTTGGAGTCCGAGGCGCTCCGCGAGCCGCGCAGGAGCACGGCGTTGCCGGACTTGAGGCAGATGCCGGCGGCGTCCGCGGTGACGTTGGGCCGGGCCTCGTAGATCATCCCGACCACGCCGAAGGGCACGCGGACCTGGCGCATCTCGAGCCCGTTGGGCAGGGTCGAGCCGCGCACCACCTCGCCCACCGGGTCAGGCAGGGCCGCGACCTCGCGCAATCCCTGGGCCATGGCCTGCAACCGCGCCGGGGTGAGCCGGAGTCGGTCGACGATGTTGCTCGGCGTGCCCTCGGCCTCGGCGCGCGCGATGTCCTCGGCGTTGGCGGCCAGGATCTCCTCAGCCCGCTCCACCAGGGCCTCGGCCATCCCCACCAGGGCGGCGTCCTTGGTCGCTCGCGTGGCGACCGCGAGGTCGTAACCGGCCTCCCTGGCGCGCAGCGCTGCGCTCCGAACCTCCTGCTCGATGCTCATGCGCTCAGGATAGGTCCGTCCCCCGACACTCCCCTCCCTTGTCCGAGACCCGAGGCGGCACCTACGAGTGCTCGGTCGCTGCGACGTCGCCCTGCGCTGCGATGGTCCGGAGCCGCCGCAGGGCCCGATCGGCCACCGGGTTCTGCCCGGCACGGGATGCCAGTTCGACCAGTGCGGGCAGATCGGCGGCGTGAGCGATGTCCAGATCCTCCCCGTCACCGCCCCGCTCCCCCGGCCGAGCAGCACTCCAGCCGGTCAGGATCCCGGCAAGGTACTGTGCGTCCCGATCGAAGCGGACGAGGTTGCCCAGATCGGTGAAGCTGTGCCCGGCGTGGGCGAACTCCCAGTCCACGACCGCCAGCACCGCCAGAGTCGTCGGGTCGAGGAGGACGTTCTTCGGATTCAGGTCGCTGTGGACCAGGCACGCGCGCGGCCGGGCGGCCAACCGTTCCGCTGCCGCCCGCGCAACCTCCCGTAGACCGGTCAGCTCGTCCTGGCTCAGCTCCAGCCGGTCGGAGTACTCGTCCACCCAGTCGGGCAGCCAGAGATCGTACGGCGTGATCCGCAGGTCGGCGTCGGCGAAGGTTCCAGCACGCAGCATCGGGATCCGGGACAGGGTGCGGGCGATCGCCCCGAGCGCGCATCCCACGCGGTGCCGCCCCTGCGCGTCGAGGTCCGGCAGCAGCAGGTCGCCGCGTACGCCGTCCACGAACTCGGTCACGAGCAGCCCCGGCGTGCCGGCCTCCGGGTCGGCCCGGCGTACCTCCAGCACCTGGGGTACGGGGATCAGGCCGCGCACCAGCCGCAGCAGCGCCTCCTGGATCTGAGGTGCCTGGGGATGGTGCCGTGGGTCCGCGAAGATCCGCACCACCGACCGGCTCCCCGACGCTTCGGCGAGGAACGTCTCCCCCGACCACCCACCGTCGAGCGGGCTCAGCGAGGAGAAGTCGTCCACCTCGGGATCATCGCACGGCCGGTCCATCGACTCGGAGCCCCAATGGCCACTTGCGTCACAGCGCCCAGGGGATAGTGGCACTTCTGGCCGTCTTTTCGGCCGGAAAGCGGACGTTTCCCCGGTTCACCGGGGAAACGTCCACTCCCAAACGCACCGAAGCCCGCCCCGCACGAGGCGGGACGGGCTCGGGAGCGGGGGGATCAGCCCTTGCGCTTGTTGATCTCCTCGGTCAGCGCGGGGAGGACGGTGTGGAGGTCACCCACGACACCGAAGTCGACCAGCTCGAACATCGGGGCCTCTTCGTCCTTGTTGACGGCCACGATGGTCTTGGAGGTCTGCATGCCGGCACGGTGCTGGATGGCGCCCGAGATGCCGTTGGCGACGTAGAGCTGCGGAGAGACGGTCTTGCCGGTCTGACCCACCTGGAAGGTGTGAGGGATCCAGCCGGAGTCGACCGCGGCCCGCGAGGCGCCGACGGCCGCGCCGAGGGCGTCAGCGAGGCCCTCGACCGCGGTGAAGTCGCCGCCGGTGCCGCGTCCACCGGAGACGACGATCGCCGCCTCGGTGAGCTCGGGGCGACCGGATGCCTTGCGCGGCTGGGCGGCCACGATCTGGGCGGTCTTGGCGGCGTCGGAGATCGTCACCGCGAACTGCTCGACGGAGCCGGCGGCAGCCGACTCGACCGGAGCGGCGGAGTTGGGCTTGACCGTGATGATCGGGGTGCCCTTGGTGACCTTCGCGGTGGCGGTGAAGCCACCGGCGAAGACGGACTGGGTGGTCACGCCACCGTCGGCGATGTCGACGGCGTCGGTGATCAGGCCCGACTCGAGCTTGATCGCGAGGCGGCCGGCCACCTCCTTGTTCTCCGCCGAGGACGGGAGCAGGACCGCAGCCGGAGCCACCTGGGCGGCCAGCTGCTGGAGAGCCTCGGCCTTGGGAGCCACCAGGTAGCCCTTGATCTGCGCGTCATCGATCGCGTAGACCTTCTCCGCGCCGTAGGCCTTGACCTTCTCCGCGGCGCCGGCGGCCTGGCCGGGGTCTCCGATGAAGACGGCCGAGGGGGTGCCGAGTCGGGCGGCCAGGGTCAGCAGTTCGTAGGTCGGCTTCTTGACCTCGCCACCGACGTGGTCGATCAGAACCAGGACTTCAGACATGTCAGCGGGCTCCTCAGATGAACTTCTTTGACGCGAGGAACCCGGCTAGCGCCACTGCGCCCGAGCCGTCCTCGTCCTTGACGATCTCGCCGGCGGTGCGCGGCGGGCGCGGAGCGGTGTCCTCGACCTGGCTCCAGGCCACCGAGAGACCCACCTGCGCGGGCTCGACACCGAGGTCGGCCAGCGACCAGGTCTCCAGCGGCTTCTTCTTGGCGGCCATGATGCCCTTGAACGACGGGTAGCGCGCCTCGCCGGACTGGTCGGTCACCGAGAGCACCAGCGGCATGGTGCCGCCGATCACCTCGGTGGCGGTGTCACCGTCACGCTTGATGCGGACCTGGTCCCCCTGGGTCTCCACGACCGAGGCCTGGGTGACCTGCGGCAGCCCGAGACGCTCGGCCAGCATCGCCGGCACCACGCTCATCGACGCGTCGGTCGAGGCCAGGCCGCACATGACGACCTCGGGGACGGCGCCGCCGTTGGCCTTCTTCACGGCCTCGGCGAGCACCAGGGAGGTCGCGATCGCATCCGAGCCGGCGATGGCCTCGTCCTGCACGTGGACCGCCTTGTCGGCGCCCATCTGCAGAGCCTTGCGGACCGCGTCCACGGCCTTCTCGGGACCGATGGTCAGCGCGGTCACGGTGATCTCCTCGTCGGAGCGCTTCTCCTTGAGCTGGAGAGCCTGCTCGACGGCGTACTCGTCGAGCTCGGAGAGCAGACCGTCGACGCCGACGCGATCCACGGTGTTGTCAGCCTCGAAGGACCGGTCGCCGGTCGCATCGGGGACGTACTTCACACAGACGACAATGTTCATGGTGGTGTGGCCGGGTGGCCCCTCCTGATGCTTCGTGGGTTTGTACGAAGATACCGACGAGTCACTTACGCCGGGCACTGCTCTCAGCACCGAAAATGTCACACAGGTGTGCCGCCTCCCACATCGGGTCTCGGATGTGAGACCCGACACAGCGGTACGACGGCCCCCTCCCGGGGGCCCGCAGACTCCTCAGCGTGGCCGGAGGATGCGGTCCCCGAGCCTGCCGACCACCAGCCAGCACAGTGCACCGACACCGTAGTTGACCAGCACGGTGTTGGTCGCGGCGCTCTCCCCGTCGAAGGCGACGATCGGCTGACCGAGGTCGAAGACCCCCACATCGGCCACGTCGGCGAGGTCGAGGACGAACGAGACCAGGGTGTTGGCCGGGTTGGCTCCGACGGTGATGAGCAGGGCGGCGACCGCGAGACACAGGGCGGCGAGCAGGCAGATGGTCCAGACCAGGTGGCCGAGCACTCGACGCAACCCGTTCAGCACCCTGCGCCGTGGCCGCTCGGTCTCCGCGGGCACCCCGCGTCACTTCCCCTCGAAGACAGCCTTACCGGGACCGTTCTCCACGAACGACCGCATACCCGTGGCGCTGTCCTCGGTGGCGAAGACACCGGCGAACTGAGCCTTCTCGATCTCCAGCCCGGTGGCCAGGTCCACCCCGAGGCCCTGGTCGATGCTGGTCTTCGCGGCGCGCAGCGCGTACGCCGCGGCCCGGCGGAACTGGCCGGCCCAGGCCTGCGCCTCGGCGTACACGTCCGCCGCGGCGACGACGCGGTCGGCGAGCCCCAGCGCGAGTGCCTCCGATGCGGGCACGAACCGGCCGGTGAAGATCAGGTCCTTGGCCTTGCTGGGACCGATCAGGCGCGAGAGCCGCTGGGTTCCCCCGGCGCCGGGGATGATCCCGAGCAGGATCTCGGGCTGCCCGAAGGTGGCGTTGTCCGCGGCGATCCGGTAGTCGGCGGCGAGGGCGAGTTCACAGCCACCGCCGAGCGCGTAGCCGGTGACGGCGGCCACCACCGGCTTCGGGATCTGGGCCACCGCCGTGACCGCGCCGGAGACCGACTCGGCCCGCTGCACCATCTGGGCGTAGCTGAGCTCGGCCATCTCCTTGACGTCATTGCCCGCCGCGAAGAGCCGCTCCCCGCCGTACAGCACGACCGCGCGGACGTCGTCCCGTTCGGCGGCCTCGGTCGCGGCCGCGCGCAACTCCTCCTGCACCTGGAAACTGATCGCATTCATCTTCGGCCGGTCGAGCCGGATGGTGCCGACGCCGTCGTCGACGGTCAGGTTGACGAACTCACCCATGAACTGCACGTCCTCCACACGCTCCACCGGCCCCGGGTTGGGCCGGACACCGGGTCATCCTCACCGGAGGGCCCAGCATGCCAGTGCGCGGGTGAGCTCGGACACGCGGTCTCGTCCGCCGGGTCACCTCGCCAACGGCGTCGGCGCCGCCATCCGGGCCAGCTTGTGCGGATTGCGAACCAGGTAGAGGCCGGTGACCAGCCCTTCCTCGACCCGTACCGTCACGGCCTGGTCGAGCACCCCGCCGAGCCACACCAGCAGGGCGGGTGCGCCGTTGACCTCCGCCTCGACCATCCGGATCTCCGCGACCGTCTCGAGGGTCTTGGCGAGCGTGCCGGACAGGAATCGCAGCACCTTGTCCGCCCCCTCGATCGGGCGCCGGGCGGCGTTCCTGACCCCGCCTCCGTCGGTCATGAGCACCACATCGGGGGCGAGGACGTCGACCAGGGACTGGAGGTCGCCGGTCTCCACCGCCTGCCGGAAGCGGGTCGTCACCCGGCGGCCCTCCTCGGCCGAGACCACCTCCCGCGGCCGGCGGGCGGCCACGTGCGAGCGCGCCCGATGGGCGATCTGACGTACGGCGGCCGGGGTCTTGTCCACGGCACGGGCGATCTCGTCGTAGCCCAGCTCGAAGACCTCGCGCAGCACGAAGATCGCCCGCTCGACCGGTCCCAGCGTCTCGAGCACGAGCAGCATGGCGGTCGAGACACTGTCGGCCAGCTCGACGTCATCCGCGACGTCCGGGGACGTCAGCAGCGGTTCGGGCAACCAGGGTCCGACGTAGGCCTCCTTGCGCCGCGAGAGGGTGCGCACCCGGTTGAGCGCCTGCCGGGTCGCGATGCGGACGAGATAGGCGCGGGGGTCCCGCACCTCGTCGAGGTCCACCTCGGACCAGCGCAGCCAGGTCTCCTGGACGACGTCCTCGGCGTCACCGGCCGAGCTCAGCATCTCGTAGGCCACCGTGAACAGCAGGCTGCGGTGCGCCACGAAGACGTCGAGGGCGGGGTCGGACGTCATGACGGCGACCGTATCGCCGTGGCACCCCCCGCGTCGGCCAGCGGGATCTCGCACCTGTCCGAGAACCCCTGGCTCTGTAGCCCGGCGGCCGAGTTGGCGCGCGACCGCATGTTCTCCAGGGCGATCATCTCGGTCAACTCCACCACAGCGGGGGCACCCAACTCCTCGAGCAGGCGCGCGACCAGGTCGTCGGTGACGGTCGGCGGGGTTACGGTCATCGCCTCGGCGTACTCGAGGACGTCGCGCTCCAGGTCGGAGAAGACGTCGCTGTCCCGCCACCGCGGCACCTGGCTGATCCTGCTGAGGTCCAGCCCGGACTCTCGGGCCTTGAAGTAGCCGAAGTCGAGGCACCAACTGCACCCGATCAGGGCGGCGCTGGCGAGCTGCGCGTAGGTCTTCAGGGTGGGGTCGAGGGCGTCCCACTTCGCGACCTTGCCCTCGAAGGAGAGCACCGAGCGGAGCACCTTCGGCTGGTGCGCGGCCACATGGGCGACGTCGGGGATCTCCCCGAAGGTACGGCGGCAGTAGGCCGCGATCAGGCGGCCGGTCAGGCCCCGCAGGGGCGCCTTCGGGATGCGGAACGTGCTGGGCACAGCGATCTCCTCCTCATGTGTCTGTGATCGGGAGGTGCGGATGCGTTCCCTCCCTGCCATGGGACACCGCCCGCGCGCCGGTTGTGACACGCCGGTCGTCCTGAGGGGAACCACTGATCGATCCCGCCTGCTGCGCACCGGTGTCGATCAGCCTCTCCCTAGCGCGGTCGCGAAGGCCGGAGTAGGAATGTGAACGGTCCCCGTCGCACCAGGCGACGAACCGCAGCACGCAGACACCGGACCGCAGTTCGTGCAGACCGCACACACAGAGAGGTGCTCCTATGAAAGCCCTGCAGTACGTCGAAGTCGGTGCGCCGCCCCAGGTGCGCGACGTGCCCAAGCCGGAGCCCGCGCCGGGCGAGGTGCTGATCAAGGTCACCGCCGCCGGCGCCTGCCACTCCGACTCGTTCGTGATGGGCCTGACCGAGGAGCAGTTCGCGCAGTTCGGCTACCCGCTCCCGATGACGCTGGGGCACGAGGGCGTGGGCGTGGTCGACACCCTGGGCGACGGGGTCACCTCGGTGAGCGTCGGTGACGCCGTGGCGGTCTACGGCCCCCAGGGCTGCGGGCGCTGCTACCAGTGCGCCCAGGGCAAGGAGAACTACTGCCCGCGCGCCGCCGAGCTCGGCATCACCCCTCCCGGCCTGGGCTCGGACGGCTCGATGGCCGAGTACATGATCGTGCGCGATGCGCGGCACCTCGTCCCGCTGGGCGACCTCGACCCGGTGGCCAACGTCGCCCTCACCGATGCCGGCCTCACGCCGTACCACGCGATCAAGATGTCGTTGCCCAAGCTGGTCCCGGGCTCGACGGCGGTCGTGATCGGCGCCGGTGGCCTCGGGCACGTCGCCATCCAGATCCTGCGGGCGATCACTCCGGCCACGGTGATCGCACTCGACGTCAGCGAGGACAAGCTCGCCCTGGCCACCGACGTCGGCGCGCACCACGCCTTCCTCTCCGACTCCGGCGCACCGGGAAAGATCGGCGAGGCGCTGGGTCGCCCGACCGTGACTGCGGTCTTCGACTTCGTGGGCATCCAGCCGACGATGGACCTCACGGCTTCGTTGCTCGGCACCGAGAGCGACCAGGTGGTCGTGGGAGTCGGCGCCGGCACGGCGAACATCGGCATGCTCGCCAGGCCCTACGACTCCGCCATCCGCGGACCCTATTGGGGCTCGCGTGCCGAACTGATGGAGGTGCTCGAACTCGCCCGCGCCGGGCTGGTGACGGTGGAGACCGAGTCGTTCTCCCTCGACGACGCACCGACGGCCTACCACCGCCTGCACGAGGGCACGCTGCGCGGCCGCGCCGTGGTCGTCCCCTGACTCCGGCGTCCGTGCTCGCCCACCCGACCCCTCGGCCACGTGGCTAGGGTGGGCGCGTGACCGATCCAGAGACGAGCGTGACCACCGTCGCCGAGGGCATCGCCCGGATCTCCATCGCCCCCGGCGAGGTGGTCGACGTCGTCCGCCACGAGGTGGCCACCGCGCTGCTCACCCACGCCCGCGTCGAGACCCTGATCGACCCCGACGACGTCGCCTCCCAGCGGACGGCCACCTGGTCCGGGATGCGCCGCGAGGGCGTGCTGCGGGGGGTCACCGTCGGTGGCGCGCCGGTCGACCGGATCTGTTACGCCCGACTCGCCAGCGACGTACCGGCGGATCAGCCGGAGGGCTTCCGGGCCCTGCTGAACAGCTTCCTCCCCCGCAAGCGCGCGATCGGGCAGATGCTGGTCCGCGACCCGCAGCAGCGGGTGCTGATGTGCCAGCTGACCTACAAGCGCGACTGGGATCTCCCCGGTGGCGTGGTCGAGGTGGGCGAGTCACCACGCCTCGGCGTCACCCGCGAGATCGAGGAGGAGCTCTCCCTCGAACTACCAGCGGGTGCGTTGATCCTCACCGACTGGCTCCCCGCCTGGAGTGGCTGGGACGACGCGGTCACCCTCGTCTTCGACGGCGGCGTGCACGAGAGCAGCCTCACCGATCGCATCGTCGCGGAGGCCCGCGAGATCCGCTCGGCGGAGTTCTGCACCCTCGACCAGGTGCGCGACCGGGCCGCCGACTACACCGCTCGCCGGGTGGAGGCCGCCCTCGCCACCCTGCACGGCGAGGGCCCCGCCTACACCGAGTCGGGCCGGGCGGTCTGAGCCCCGCCCCCGTCGAACCGGCCGCGCCGGGCGAGACCGGTCACGACTCGGCTCAGGGGGTGTCAGCTCAGAACAGGGCGGAGGCGAGCGCCTGGCGTCCCTGGAGCACCCGCGGGTCGTCGTTGCCCACCGCGGCGAACAGGCCGAGCAGGTGCTCTCGGGCCGCGTTGCGTTCGTCCCCGGAGGTACGGCGGATCAGCTCGACCAGCCGCCCGAAGGCGTCCTCGACGTGGCCGCCGAGCATGTCGAGATCGGCACACAGGGTCTGGGCCGGGACGTCGTCGGGAGCCTCCGCCGCCTTCGCCCGGGCCTGGTTGAGGTCGACGCCCTGGGTGCGCTGAAGGACCTTCGCCATCGCGAGTCCCGCGGCGGCCTCGGCGTCGGCCGGATTGCCGTCCACGAGCTTCTGGTACTCAGCGACCGCCGCGTCGACGTCTCCGGCGCCGAGGGCGTCCTGGGCGGCCGCATAGCGCGGGTCCGCCGCGGGCCCCTCGTCCTCGCCCTCGCCGGACGGAGCAGCGGACCGGGGCTGGTGCCGCCCGGTGATGCCCTGTGCGGTCAACTGCTGGGACAACTGGGTGAACAGGGTGCGCAGCTCGTCGAGCGAGAGCGCGCCGGGGATCGGCTGGGTGGCCGGACGGCCGTCGAGGAGCACCATCATCAGCGGGACCTGCGGGATCTGCATCGCCTGCGCGATCTGCGGGGAGGCGTCGATGTCGATGCTCGCGGCGAGGAAGCGACCGTCGTGCTCCTCGGCCACGGTGGCGACGTCCTTGACCAGCGTGACGCTCTCCGGCGAGCGGGACGCCGAGAAGAAGACGAGCACCACAGGCGCGGTCATCGACGACTCGAGCACCGACTGGAAGGACTCCTCGGTGACCTCCACCGAGTAGGCACCGGTCGACCTGGCGGCGCCGGGCGCGGTCGCGCCCGCCCCGCCAGAGGCTCGGGGCGCGCCCTGCGCGGGGGCGCCTCCGGCACGCTGCTGGAGACCGGAGAGGTCGACTGCGCCAGGACGGGAGAACGGCTGCTGCGTCATGCGCGACATCCTAGTTTGATGCGGCAACGCCGGGTGGGCGGCGGGGTGGTCTCACAGGAAGCGACGGCCCCGGAGTCCGGCCTGCTGCACGACCCGCTGGATGGCCAGGTCGCGCTCGTTGGCCCGCCCGACGTACCGGATCTCGCGAAGCCCCTGCTTCTGCGCCGCGGACTCGAAGACGAAGTGACCGAAGCCGAGCACCCGGCCGTGCAACGGCTTCTCCACGGTGATGTCGAGGATCCGGGTCAGCGGCATCGTCGCCAGCCGGGTGGTCAGGACGCCGTAGACCCGGAACACGCGCATGTTGGTGATGACGAACCGGTCGCGGTACTCCCCCACGGCCAGCCACAGGGCGTGCGCCCAGGCCGCGAGCGCGAGCAGGATCGGGAGCCACGCCACATCGGTGCGGATGAACGCCGCCCCCACCAGCAGGGCCAGACCCAGCAGGAACTCCAGGACCGGGCGGACGTAGGCCGCCCAGTGCCGGCGTACTTCGTCGACGATCACCTCGCCCTCGTCGCGCAGCAGGTGCTGACCGATCTGGGGGGCGAGGCTCACCCCCAGCACACTCATGACGTCCGCCGGTCCACCACTGGCCCTCAGGCCAGGTTGCCGATGAAGCCGATGACCGCCTCGAAGAGCGCGCCGACGCCTACCGTCGCGGCGACGATGGCCTGCTCGGTCAGGTCGGCCAGGCCGCGGGGGTCGGTGAAGAGCCAGAAGCCGACGAACAGCACGGCCACCACAAGGACCAGCTTCTTCATCGACGTACCTCTCCGGGGTGGTGCGTGGGCATGGCGCCCATTCCTACCAGCCCCCGGGTGCCCGACCCGGAAGACTCGCCGGGGCGCCCCGGAGGTCGGCGGGCGTTGACGCGGATCCGGGGGCGCGCGAGAGCGCGGCGACGACGTCGTTCACGCTCCAGCCGAGCCCGACGCGGCGGGCGGGCGCCCACCTACGCCGGCCCACCTCCGGGCGGCTTCGGGGCCAGTGCCAGCAACTGATCGGCCGCGGCGTACGGGTCCAGGTCTCCGGCCGCCACCCGGTCCGCGAGGCCGTCCAGCGCCTCCACGGTGCCGACGCGGCCCCAGCTGCGACGCAGGTCGTCCAGGGCGATCGCCTCGATCTCGTCCCGGGCCCGCCGTGCGCGCCGGCGCACCAGTTCGCCGCTCGCCGTGAGCCGGCGATGGTGCCGGTCCAAGACGTCGGCCACCTCGGCCAGCCCCTCGCCGGTCTGCGCCACGGTCTTGAGGATCGGCGGCTTCCACGCCTCCGGCGGCCGATCGGCCAGCGCCATCATGCTGCGCAGGTCCCGGCGCACGTGATCGGCCCCGTCACGGTCGGCCTTGTTGACGACGTACACGTCGCCGATCTCGAGGATGCCGGCCTTGGCCGCCTGGATGCCGTCGCCCATGCCGGGGGCGAGCAGTACGACGGTGGTGTCGGCCAGGCCGGCGATCTCGACCTCGCTCTGCCCCACGCCCACGGTCTCGATCACGACCACGTCGAAACCCGCAGCGTCGAGCACCCGCACGGCCTGCGGCGTCGTCCAGGACAGTCCGCCGAGATGGCCGCGCGAGGCCATCGAGCGGATGAACACCCCGGAGTCGAGGGCGTGGTCGCCCATCCGGATCCGGTCACCGAGCAGCGCGCCTCCGGAGAACGGCGAGGACGGGTCGATCGCCAGCACCGCCACCCGCCGGCCCCGACCGCGCAGCTCGCGTACCAGCGCACTGGTGCTCGTGGACTTGCCGACGCCCGGCGCGCCGGTCAGCCCCACGACGTGGGCGTGCCCGACGTGAGGCGCCAGAGCGGCCATCACGGCTCGTAGCCGCTGGGAGAACACGGGTGAGGCGGGGGTGGCGTCCTCGACCCAGGAGATCAGCCGTCCGACCGCCCGGGCCTCACCGGCGCGGGCCCGCGCGACCAGGTCGTCGACCTGGCCGCGCGGATCGGGCTCAGCTGGACGGGACACGCACGATCAGAGCGTCGCCCTGGCCGCCACCGCCGCACAGCGCGGCCGCCCCGACGCCGCCGCCGCGGCGCTTCAGCTCGAGAGCCAGGTGCAGGACGACGCGCGCGCCCGACATGCCGACCGGGTGACCCAGTGCGATCGCGCCGCCGTTGACATTCACGATGTCGTCGGAGAGGCCGAGCTTGCGGGAGGACTGGATGCCGACCGCGGCGAAGGCCTCGTTGAACTCGACCAGGTCGAGATCGGCGGCGGTGAGGCCCTCCTTGGCCAGCGCCCGGGCGGTCGCCTCGGCGGGCTGGTCCTGCAGCGAGGAGTCCGGCCCCGCCACCATCCCGTGGGCGCCGATCTCGGCGAGCCACTCCAGGCCGAGCTCCTCGGCCTTGGCCTTGCTCATCACGACCACGGCACAGGCGCCGTCGGAGATCTGCGAGGCCGAGCCGGCGGTGATGGTGCCGTCCTTGGCGAACGCCGGCCGCAGCTTGGCCAGGCTCTCCGAGGTGGTGTCGCCGCGCACGCCCTCGTCGGCGCTGATGACGACCGGGTCGCCCTTGCGCTGCGGGATGCTCACCGGCACGATCTCGTCGTCGAAGACACCGTTCTTCTGGGCCTCCGCGGCGCGCTGGTGGGAGCGCGCGGCGAACGCGTCCTGCTCCTCGCGAGACAGCGCGACCCCCTCGGCGTTGACCTGCTCGGTCAGGTTGCCCATCGCCTGCTGGGTCAGCTGGTCGTAGAGCGCGTCGTAGGCCATCGAGTCGACCAGGGCGGTGTCGCCGTACTTGAATCCCTCGCGCGACTTCGGCAGCAGGTGCGGCGCCTGCGTCATCGACTCCATGCCGCCCGCCACGATCACCTCGGCCTCGCCGGCCCGGATCATCTGATCGGCGGTCGCGATGGCGTTGAGGCCGGAGAGGCAGACCTTGTTGATGGTGATCGACGGGATGCTCATCGGCAGGCCGGCGGCCTGCCCGGCGGTCCGGGCGGGGTTCTGGCCGGCACCGGCCTGGATCACCTGGCCCATGATCAGGTAGTCGACCTGGTCGCCGGTGACGCCGGCCCGCTCGAGCGCCCCCTTGATCGCGACGCCGCCGAGCTGGGCGCCGGAGAGGCCCTTGAGGCCGCCGAGCAGACGGCCGATCGGGGTGCGCGCCCCCGCGACGATGACGGTTCCGGACATGGGTTCCTCCAACGGATTGCTGAGCGGATGTGCTGAGTTCTGGGGTGTCGGTCGATGAGCCGGTCGCCTGTCCAACCTACCCGCGGGTCACAGGTCTGCGGGCGCGGGTTGAGCGGAGTCGGTACGGCGCCCTGCCGCCGCCGCTGCCGGATGCCAACGATGGCGGCCGGCGGAACGGCGGGCCGGGCTCGCGTCGTTGCAATGTAGCGCTGCTCACACCCTCTCGCCCTTCGACTGTGTCCCACACCACGATGACCCCATGACGACACCCCTGGAACTCGACCCTTCCCTGTTCACCGCCATCGACCACGTCGGCATCGCCGTCGCCGACCTGGACGAGGCGATCGGCTTCTATGAGTCGACCTTCGGGATGCGACTGTCCCACCGCGAGGTCAACGAGGAGCAGGGCGTGGCCGAGGCGATGATGGCCGTGGGCGACTCCGGCTCGTGCATCCAGCTGCTCTCCCCACTCTCCCCCGAGTCGACGATCGCCAAGTTCCTCGAGCGCAGCGGTCCCGGGATGCAGCAGTTGGCCTACCGGGTCACCGACGTGGAGAAGGTGAGCGCCACCCTGCGCGAGCGAGGCGTGCGACTGCTGTACGACGCTCCGCGGCGAGGAACCGCCGGGAGCCGGATCAACTTCGTGCACCCCAAGGACGCCGGTGGCGTGCTGGTCGAGCTCGTGGAGCCGAACCCTGATGCTGACCACTGACCACTGATCCGCACCGATCCCCGCTCCGCCCCGACGTGGTGGCGGTCGGGGTGGGGCCCGGGTGGATGCGTGCTGTAGGTCACAGCCACTGTTCAGCCGAGATTACCGACTGGTAAGCATGCCGCAACGCGACGCCGAGCACCCGCCCGGTCCCTCGCCGTACTCACGCTCGACCCGCTGGTGCCCAGCGGTCCCGCCCCTTCAGCGAACACCACAGACGCAGGAGCCGACGTGCAGCACATCCTCGACGCCATCTCCGCCGGAGACACCTCCTCGGCCGACTTCGCCAACCTCGATCTTCCGGACCACTACACCGCCGCCACCGTCCACAAGGACGAGGTCGACATGTTCGAGGGGGTCACCTCCAAGGACAAGGACCCCCGCAAGTCGATCCACGTGGAGGATGTGGCGCTGCCCGAACTCGGCCCGGGTGAGGCCTACGTCGCGGTGATGGCCTCGGCGATCAACTACAACACCGTGTGGACCTCGATCTTCGAGCCGGTGGCGACCTTCGGTTTCCTGGAGCGCTACGGCAGGCTCTCCGAGCTGACCAAGCGGCACGACCTGCCCTATCACGTCGTCGGCTCCGACCTGGCCGGCGTCGTGCTGCGGACCGGACCGGGCGTCACCAAGTGGCAGCCCGGTGCCGAAGTGGTGGCGCACTGCCTCTCCGTCGAACTGGAGAGCGCCGACGGCCACAACGACACGATGCTCGACCCGGAGCAGCGGATCTGGGGCTTCGAGACCAACTTCGGCGGGCTGGCCCAGATCGCCCTGGTCAAGTCCAACCAGCTGATGCCGAAGCCGGACCACCTCACCTGGGAGGAAGCGGCCTCGCCCGGGCTGGTCAACTGCACGGCGTACCGCCAGCTGGTGAGCCGCAACGGTGGCGACATGAAGCAGGGCGACAACGTTCTGATCTGGGGCGCGTCGGGCGGCCTGGGCGGGTTCGCGACGCAATACGCCCTCAACGGCGGCGCCACTCCGGTCTGCGTCGTCTCCAGCGAGGAGAAGGCCGCGATCGCGCGCTCGATGGGTGCCGAGCTGATCATCAACCGTTCCGAGGAGGACTACCGCTTCTGGAACGACGAGGGCACCGAGCAGAACCCCCGCGAGTGGAAGCGGTTCGGCGCCCGGATCCGGGAACTCACCGGCGGCGAGGACATCGACATCGTCTTCGAGCACCCCGGCCGGGAGACCTTCGGCGCCAGCGTCTACGTCACCCGCAAGGGCGGCACCATCACCACCTGCGCCTCCACCTCTGGCTACATGCACGAGTACGACAACCGCTATCTGTGGATGAACCTCAAGCGGATCATCTCCTCCCACTTCGCCAACTACCGCGAGTCCTGGGAGGCCAACCGGCTCATCGCCAAGGGCAAGATCCACCCCACCCTGTCGCGCAGCTACCCACTGGCCGACGTCGGCCAGGCCGCGCTCGACGTCCACCATAACCTGCACCAGGGCAAAGTCGGGGTGCTCTGCCTGGCGCCGGAGGAGGGCCTCGGCGTCCGCGACCACGAGCTCCGGGCCACGCACCTCGACGCGATCAACCGCTTCCGCGGAGTCTGAGGTCCGGCCCCGCCGGGACGTCTCGGCACTGCCTGCTCGAGCGTCGGACGTGCCGGGCGCGGACCCACTCCGCGCCCGGCCGTCCGGCGTTCCTGCGCGGCATGGCGATGACTGCCTCACATCCCTGTCCGTTTCCACCGTGTCTAGACCCTTCGTGGCAGGCTTCTGGGGGGATGATGTGCACACCCACGAGACGGAAGAGGAACCCGCGATGAGCAACCAGGGCCTGTCGATCTTCGATGACGAGCCGGAGGGCGGCAAGAAGTCAGCGAAGCAGGACAGCGATGCCACCCGCGTCATTCCGGCCGTCCCGGTGAGCGCTCCGCCGTCCTCACCGATCCCGACCGTGCGGCGCGGTGGGTACGACCCGTCGGCGGTGGACGCCCGCCTGCAGGCGATGACCGTCGATCGCAGCAAGCTCGCCTCGGATCTGGCCACCGCACAGCGCCGGGCCACCGAGCTGGACGCCGAGCTCACCCGACTGAAGGAGAACGTCGAGGAGACCCGGAACCCCTCCTACGCCGGCCTCGGCGGTCGGGCGAGTGCCCTGCTCCGGCTGGCCGAGGAGGAGGCCGCCGAGATCAGCACCAGCGCCACCCGCGACGCGACCGACATCCGGTCCCAGGCCGAGCGCGACGCCGAGGCGATCCGGGCCTCCGCCGCCCAGGAGGCCGACGACATGCGCACCGTCCAGCTCAAGGAGTTGGACGAGCAGCGTGCCCGTCTGGTCGCCCAGGCCGAGCAGGAGCGTGCGGCGGCTCACGCCGAGGCCGAGGATCTGCGTGCCTCGGCGCAGCGGGATGCCGACCAGCAACGGCTGGCCGCCCAGCAGGAGACCACCGAGCTCCGTACCTCGGTGCAGCGGGAGGTCGAGCAGAAGCGGGCCGGCGTCGACCGCGAGGTCCAGGAGGCCCGCCGGATGCTGGCTGTGGAGAAGGAGCGGCTGGCCCGGGAGGCCACCGACCATCACAACAGCGCGATGGCCGAGACCTCGCGCTTGGTCGAGGAGGCCGAGCAGCGCGCCACCGCCGCCGAGCAGCGGGCGAAGGAGGCCACCGCTTCCCTCGCCGAGCAGCGGATCGCAGCCCAGCAGGAGGCGGAGACCCAGCTTGTGCGCGCCCGGCGCGAGGCCGAGCAGATCGTGACCACCGCCCGCACCCAGGCCGACGCGATCGCAAGCAACGCCTCCGCCGACGCCGAGCGCGAGGCGGCCGCGGTCAAGGCCGAGGTCACCCGACTGACCAAGCGCCGCGACGCGATCACCGCGCAGATGGCCTCGCTCAGCGAACTGGTCGCCGGGTTCATCAAGGACGACGAGGAGTGAGTGCCAGGCGGTCTCGGGCCGCCCGTTTCGAGGATGCGGCGCTGTCGGCCGAGGAGCACGAGGGGCACGGCGAGTTCGGCAGGCCCGGCCCGCCGTTCGCCCGATCTCCCTTCCTGATCGGTCTGATGGGCGGCCTGGGCCTCCTGGTCGCGTTCGCGCTGGGCCAGATGGTGCTCACCATCAGCGGCGTCCTCATCCAGATCCTGGTGGCCCTGTTCATCGCGGCGGGTCTCAACCCCGCCGTGGAGACGTTCGTACGTCGGGGCATCGGCCGACCGTGGGCGGTGCTGATCGTCATCACCGGTGTGATCGTCGCCCTGGTGCTCTTCTTCGTCGCACTCGTCCCGGTCATCACCGACCAGATCGCGGCGATCTCACGCAGCGCCCCCGAGTGGCTTGACTCGCTCCAGC
The DNA here is from genome assembly GCF_000422825.1 of Nocardioides insulae DSM 17944. Classification (GTDB taxonomy): domain Bacteria; phylum Actinomycetota; class Actinomycetes; order Propionibacteriales; family Nocardioidaceae; genus Nocardioides; species Nocardioides insulae. The sequence continues at coordinate 643,815 of NZ_KE383929.1, forward strand.
GCAACCGACAGATCCAGCAGCTCAACGACGACTACGAGGTCATCGACAAGGTCCGTGACTACGTCACCCAGGGCGACTTCCTCAGTGGTCTGTTCGGCAGTGCGGTCGGGGTCGGACTGGCCGTCTTCGGCGCGCTGATCAACGCCTTCGTCGTCACCGTGATGACGCTGTACTTCCTCGCGGGCTTCGACCGGATCAAGGCCGCCTGCTACCGGCTCGCTCCGGCCTCGCGCCGCGACCGAGTCAGCAGGATCGGCGATCGCGTGGTCCGAGGGGTCGGCGGGTACGTCTCGGGTGCGTTCGTGGTCGCCCTGTGCGCGGGCATCTCCTCGATGATCTTCCTGTTCGCGATCGGGCTGGGCGAGTACGCCGTGGCACTGGCCTTCGTCGTCGCCCTGCTCGACGTCATCCCGATGATCGGTGCCACGATCGGCGCGATCGTGGTCACCGCGATCGCGTTCGCGACCGATCCCCTCATGGGGCTGTTCTGCCTGATCTTCTACCTCGCCTATCAGCAGGTGGAGAACTACCTCATCTACCCGCGCGTGATGGCGCGCTCGGTCGACATCCCGGGCGCGGTCACGGTGATCGCCGCCCTCGTCGGTGCCTCCCTGCTGGGCGTCATCGGCGCCCTGCTGGCGATCCCCACCGCGGCCGCGATCCTGATGATCGTGCGCGAGGTGTTCGTCCGTCGCCAGGACGCCAGGTAGGCCCGGTCACGGGCCGAGGTGGGAGGACCTCTGCGCCGAATCGGTCGACCCGCCCGCGTGGTTGCGGGTCGGGAGTGGCGGCGCCACGCGTGCGACCTTCCGGCACGGCCACGCAGACGCGCTCGCACGGGCCGAACCCGACGGCCTGACCTGACCGGTCACCGACACGTCATGCCGTCGGGTCACCGAGGAAGCGACGCAGGATCTCCACGAAGAGCTCGGGCCGCTCGGAGTGCACCCAGTGGCCGGTGTCCTTCATGGTCACGCGGCGGTAGTGCGGGAACCAGCGGCGCATCGGCTCGGCGTACTCGTCGGTGACGTAGTCGGAGCGTCCGCCACCGAGCCACAGCACCGGTCCCTGGTACGGCGCCACTCCGGTGAGGCGTTCGGCGGGCCAGCCTCCGACGGTGGCCAGATCGCGGTCGAGGAGGTCGAGGTTGGCCTGCCACTCCCACCCGTCGCCGCGGCGGCGCAGATTCTGCAGGAGGAAGGACCGCACGGTGTCGTCGTGCACCTCGGCGGCGAGCTGCTCCTCCGCATCGGAGCGCCGCTCGATCCTGTCGAGGTCCAGGCCCTGCATCGCCGAGATGTAGCGGCGGAACTCGCCCGCGCGCCGGTAGTCCACCGGTGACATGTCCGCCACCAGCAGACGCGAGACCAGCTCCGGCCGGGTGAGGGCGAGGGCCATCGCGACCTTGCCGCCCATCGAGTGCCCGACCACGGCCGCAGGGTCCTGCGCATCGATCAACTCGGCGACCCGGCTGGCCATGGCGAGGTAGTCGATCTCCCCCGACCACGGCGAACGACCGTGGTCGGGAAGGTCCACGCCGGTCGCCCGGTGCCGGCCCGCGATCGCCTTGGCGACGGTGCCCCAGTTACGGCCCTGGCCGAAGAGTCCGTGCAGGAAGAGCACCCGGCTACCGGTCTCACCCCAGGTCAGCGTGTGCAGGGCAGTGGTCGACTCGCTCACCCGCAGACCCTAGCGATCCGGGGCAGTGGCGAGACCATCAGGTCCGCCCGGCGGAGAACAGGTGCGGGGCTGCTCAGAAGCCGAAGTCGCCGAAGTCGAAACCGCCGCCGTCGCCGCCACCGTAGTCGCCACCACCGTCGCCGTAGTCGCCACCACCGAGCTCCCCGGAGGCGTCGGAACCGTCGAAGGCACCGAGGGAGCCCATCATCAGGCCCATCATCATCCAGTTCATCGCGGCGTAGGTGGCGAAGTAGCCGGCGGCGTACGGCTCGAAGGCCCGGCCGCCCTCGTAGTAGGGCACCCGCTTCGATCCGACCATCACCTGGCGGGTGTCCGGCTCGGCTCCGGCGGCCACCCGCTCGGCGTCAAGCGCACATGCCGGTACGTCGCGTGGCACCCCGCCCGGGGGCGCCCACTCCACGTCGGCCACCGACAGACCGTGCCGCGGATCGAAGAAGCACGGTGGCCGGCGGACCGGGAGTTCGCGGCCGGCGACCCGGGCACGCACGCAGGCGATGGCGTAGCGCCCGTCGTCGACGACCGAGGTGACGTGCTTGATGTCCTCGGGGCTGGTCATCGAGTCACCGGCACGCTTGGCGTCGTCGTAGACGTCGAGGGCCCGCTGGTAGTCGGCGCGGGCTCCCTCGTCGAGAGGCTCCCCAGCCAGGTCGGCGTCGAGCTGCTGCAACTCCTCCCCCAGCTTGGTGACGTCCTCGAAGGCGAGGGTGCGGACCGGGGCTAGCTCGAGCTCACGCCGCTGGGCCGCGTTACGTCGGCTGACTGCGATCGCGACGCCGATCACGGCCAGGATCGCGATGATCAGAAGGAGGCCTCCCATGCGCCCACAGTACGGGATCGGTGGTGATCCCGGTCTCGCTCAGTTGGTCTTCGGACCATGGCCGTTCGACCGGCCGGCGGCCCTGCTCAGCAGCTGCCCCAGCGCGGCCACCTCCGCGACCAGCTCGGGCGGCTCGAGCACCTCGAACTCGCAACCCGAGTGAGCCAGTCGCATCGCCAGCCAGTAGGGGTCGTCGGCTCCCAGGGTGAGCCGGCAGCGGCCGGGGCCCAGTGGCTCGACCACCCCGGTGGTCGGCGGGATCCGCTCGCGGATCGTGGCGGCGTCCTCGTGCAGCACGACCACCGCCTGCAGCGGATAGCCCCCTTGCGAGATCGCGCGTTGGACGTAGGCCACCGGATCGGGATGCTCCCGTGGGCGGAACCGCCAGGTCGTGACCCTCAGATCATGCAGCCGGTCGAGCCGGAAGGTGCGCCAGTCCTCGCGCTCCAGGTCGAAGGCCATGAGGTACCAGCGCCGACCGGTCGCGACCAGCTGATACGGCTCCAGTCGGCGCTGGGTGCGGGCACCGTCGCGCGCCTCGTACCCGAACTCGACGCGCACCCGGTCGCGCGACGCCTTGGCGAGGGCGAGGAGGGCGTCGGCGTCGACCTCGATCCGAGCACCGTCCAGGGTCGCGATCGCCTCGTGCAGGGCACGCACCTCCCCACGCAGCCGGGCCGGCAGCACCTGATCGAGCTTCGCGAGGGTGCGCACGGCGGCCTCGCTCGCACCTGCGACCGTGCCGCCGGCCGCCAACCTCAGTGAGACCGCGGTGGCGATCGCCTCGTCGTCGTCCAGCAGCAGTGGCGGCAGCGCCTTGCCGGCGCCCAACTGATAGCCGCCGCCGGCCCCCTGGGTGGCGTTGACGGGGTAGCCCAGGGCCCGCAACCGCTCGACGTCGCGCCGGATGCTCCGGGTCGTGACCCCGAGCCGCTCCGCCAGCTCCGGGCCGGTCCACACCGGACGTTGCTGGAGCAGCGCGAGCAGGCGCAGCACCCGCTCGGTCGTGCCGATCTCGGTCATGAACAACACTCTGCCACCCCAAGCGGACAGATCGCGTCCGCTTGACGGGCCGGCCCGGGGCCACTCGACCGAGCCGGATCCGACCCCAGCCCGGCCGGACCCGACCTCGCCGGACCAAGGCACTCCGCCGGCCCGGTGTGGCACCGCGCCGCCGCCACGTCGTAGCCCAAGGCGGGCCGGGCGGCTAGCGTGACGGCGTGACCGACTCGAGCACGCCCACCGGACCAGCCGACCATCCGTTCCCCGCCGGGGACTCGACCGAACGGATCTCCGCCGATCGCGTCATGCCGGCCCCACCGGCGGAGGTCTTCGCCGTCCTGTGCGACCCCCACGGCCACGTCGCCATGGATTCCTCCGGGATGCTGCAGTCCTCGGCCGGCGATCCGGTGGGTGCGGCTGGCGACCGGTTCATCGTCCACATGGATCGCGAAGCTCTCGGCGACGTTCCGCTGGGCAAGTACGACGTGGAGGTGGAGATCACCCGCTTCGAACCGGACGCGGCGATCGAGTGGACCATCCACGGCACCATCAAGCCGCCCATCGGGCACGTGTACGGCTATCTCCTCGATCCGGTCTCTACCGAGGACGACTCCCCCGCCACCCGGGTCACGTCGTACTGCGACTGGAGTTCGGCCGCTGAGAAGTGGAAGCCGGTCTTCCCCGTGATCGACCAGAAGTCGCTGCGCGCCTCGCTGGGAGTGCTGGAGAGAGCAGTACGGCGAGGCTATCCCCGCCCGGAGTGACGCGCTCCCACGTCATCCCGCGACGGTGTCCGGGCAGGACCGTCCGGACAGCGTCCCGGCGACACCTCGGGAGGCCTCGCCGGGATCCGGTCCGTCATCGGTAGTCGTGGAACCCCCGCCCGGTCTTCCGGCCGAGCTCGCCGGCGGCGACCTTCTCCTCGAGTAGCGCGGCGGGAGCGAACCCGGCGTACTCGAACTCGCTGTGCAGCTCCTTCTGGATCGCCAGGGAGACGTCGGCGCCGACCACGTCGAGCAGTTCGAAGGGGCCCATCGGCAGCCCCGCCTGCTCCTTGAGGGCCGTGTCGATCACGGCCATGTCGATCCCGGACTCGTGCAGCTTGATGGCGTCGTTGAGATAGGGGAAGAGCAGGCAGTTGACGATGAACCCGGCACGGTCGGTGCACGACACGGCGACCTTGCCGACGGAGGCGCACAGCGCCTTGACGCTCTGATCGACCTCCGGTGCGGTGAGGTCGGTGGCCACGACCTCGACCAGCTTCATCACCGGTGCCGGATTGAAGAAGTGCATCCCGATCACGTCCTGCGGTCGACCTGTCACCTTGGCGAGCTCGGTGATCGGCAGGCTCGAGGTGGTGGTGGCGAGGATCGTGCCTGGCTTGCACACCCGGTCCAGGTCGAGGAACAGCCGGGTCTTCAGTTCGAGTTGCTCCGCAACCGCCTCCACGACCAGGTCGACCTCATCCAGTGTTTCGATCGCCGTCGCGCCGGTCAGCCGGCCGAGCACCTCGGTCTTGGTGGACTCCTCGGCCCGGCCCTTGGCGATCGCGCGGTCCAGCGAGGCGGTGATCGTGGTGACCACGCCGTCGACCTTGTCCTGGGTGCGCCCGACGAAGATCACGTCGTACCCGCTCTTCGCGAACACCTCGACGATGCCGGCGGCCATGGTGCCGGTGCCGACCACGCCCACCCTCTCGATCCGGTGCTTGAGGACGGGGTCACCGGTGACCGCGGCCGGTGCTGCGCTGGCGACCGTCGACGCCTCGTCGGCGACCCTGTCTAGCAGTGCCGCGGGGCGGTGCAGCGGATCACCGGTCTCGGCGAAGCGCTGCGCGAGGGCGCCCCGCACCCCCGCCGGCCCGGTCTCGTCGAGGACGGCCAACGGCCCGGCCGGGTAGCCGCAGCCGAAGCGCATGGCGGCATCGATGTCGGCGGCGGTCGCGTAACCGCTCTCGAGCATCCGCACCGCATGGTTGAGGTAGGGGTAGATCAGCGTGGAGGCGATCCGCGCGGCAGTGGGCGAGGTCATGTCCGGCAGCATGACAGTCTCACTACCCCCTGGTAACCCTTCCGTGACGCAGGTCACGATGCCGACGATTTGCCGCCCCGGCCGACTCGTGCGCTCCGCCCCAGAGCCTTGTGCGTGTACGCCGGAGAGCATCGAGTGTCCCTCTCCCGGCGGCACGGCTGAGCCGCCGCGCGCGGCGACCGAGGACGGACGTGGAAGGGTCGACCCGCATGGGGCGGCGGCGCCACCACCCCGGGCGCTCCCCTGCCCTTGCGGCGCCGGTCCCGCCGGAGCAGCGGTGTGCCGCACTGCCACGGGGGCAGGTAGATTGCGGCCGCGTGAGACTCGTCGTTGCCACCTGCCAGGTCGACTACGCCGGCCGCCTGACCGCCCACCTGCCGATGGCCACCCGAGTGCTGATGATCAAGGCCGACGGCTCGGTGCTGGTGCACTCCGACGGCGGGTCGTACAAGCCACTCAACTGGATGTCCCCGCCGTGCACCCTCAGGGAGGGCAGCGCCGAGGACGGCCGCGCCGAGTGGACGGTGACCTCCAAGACCGATGACACCTTGCGCATCCTGATCCAGGAGATCCACCACGACACCTCGCACGTGCTCGGTCTCGACCCCGGGTTGCAGAAGGACGGCGTGGAGAAGCACCTCCAGGAGCTCCTGGCCGACCACCCGACCACGCTGGCCGACGGCCTCACGCTGGTACGACGGGAGTTCCCCACTGCGATCGGCCCGGTCGACCTGATGTGCCGCGACGCCGAGGGCCGCTCGGTGGCGGTGGAGATCAAGCGGCGCGGCGAGATCGACGGTGTCGAGCAGCTCACCCGCTATCTCGACCTGCTCAACCGCGACCCGCTGCTGGCGCCGGTCCGCGGCATCTTCGCCGCCCAGGAGATCCGGCCGCAGGCCCGGGTGCTCGCCACCGACCGCGGCATCGCCTGTGCCGTGGTCGACTACGACGCCCTGCGGGGCCTCGACGACCCCAGCGAGCGGCTCTTCTGAGCTCCTCCGGGTGGCCTTTGCGACCGTCGCGACCGTGGCATCGGCCGGACCCGCTCAGCCGACCAAGGCGACGACGTCCTCCGCACAGCCCCAGCTCAGGGTGACGCCGGCGCCACCTTGGCCGTAGCAATGCACGACGTCCCCCTCGCGCTCGACCCGCACCGCCGGGCGGGCCGGTCGAAGCCCCACCCGGTGCTGGAGCACCTTCGCCCCGGCGAGTTCGGGCACCAGCGCGGTAGCGCGCGCCAGGATCGCATCCGCCGTGGCCGGGTCGGGGGTGCGGCTCCACTCGCCACGCTGTTCGGTGCCGCCCACCACGATGTCGCGCGAGCGCGGGACGATGTAGGTCGGTTCATCGGTGGAGTCGTCGAGCCACCAACGGTCGAGCCCGAACTGTGCGACCCGCAGCACCTGGCCGCGGACCGGCTCCACGGTGAGGTCACCGGCGAAGTGCCGGGCGGCCAGGCCGGTGCAGTTGACCACCACGTCGGCCCGGCCCGCACCCGTCTCCGGAAGTGCCGAGAGGGTGTGCCGGGTGATGGTGCCGCCGAGTGAGTCCAGACGCGCCGCCAGCCAGTCGAGGTAGACCGGCATCTCGATCACGGGGACGGTGAGCGTCCAGCCGTCGGCGTACCCGGGTGGCAGCGCCGTCTCCCGGTCGAGGCCGGGGACCGCACTTCCCCACCACGGCCGCTCGGTGCGTTCGCGGAAGACCTCGGTGCCGGTCCGCATCTCCACCCCGGTGCCGGCCTTCGTGGCGAGGTCGGCGAAGACCTCGAAGGACCGGGCCGACCAGGTCGTCACTCGATCCCGGGGCAGCGCGAGGTAGGGATACCAGATCGCGGCGGCCACCGCCGAGGTCGTCTCCCTCGGAAGGTCCCGGGCGAGTACGTCGACCCGGTGCCCGGCCTCGGCCAGGCGGACGGCTGCGCTCAGGCCGACCACGCCCGCGCCCACCACGATGACCCTGCTCATGGAGCTCACCGGGCGAGTCTGTCAGGCGACGACGCAGCCGTCAGCGCCTACGCGCCCGCGATCGGCGGCGCGGTGGGGTCGCTGTCGCCCTTGGTGGCCTCACGGGCGACGAACTCCTCGATCTGCTCGAGGTCGTCCCGGTTGCGGGTGACGACGGCGAGGAGATCCCCCATCGTGGCGACCTCCTCGACCTGCTCGCGGATGAACCAGCCCATGAACTGCTCGGAGGCGAAGTCGATCTCCTCGCGGGCGATCCGGTACAGCTCGTTGATCTGGTCGGTGACCCGCTTCTCCTGCTCGAGCGCGAGCGCCACCGGAGCGACGACGTCCTCGAAGCTGTTGACCACCGCGGGGACGGCCGGGAACTCGACCTTCGCGTCGGTGTCGAGGAGGTACTGCACCATCATCAGCGCGTGGTCGCGCTCCTCGCCCGCCTGACGGTAGAAGAATGCCGCCATCTGGGGCAGCGTCAGATCGTCGTAGTAGACCGCACAGGCGAGGTACTGGTTGTGCGCGGCCAGTTCGTTGCCGATCTGGACGTTGAGCTGTTCGACGAAACGATCGGCAACCACACTGGTCTCCTCATCATGGGTCGGGGTCAGGCGGCCTTGGCGAGCCGCTTCTTGGTGACCTTACGCCCGTCCACGCTCACCAGCTTGCGCTTCTTGACCGTGTACCCCTCGGGCAACGTGCCTTCCTTGAGCATGCGCAGCGGGCAACGAGAGCACTTCGACTTGGAGACGCAGCACTCCATCTTCGGCAGCTTGTTCTTGCTCTTCTTACCCACGCGCAGAAAGTAGCACGAACAGGTAAGCCTCACCTACGTGAGGCGCACCACGTGGATGGCGCGCCGCCTGCGCACCCGGATGGTGCCGCGGGGCGGGTGGGGATCGGTGGATCCGGGTCAGTCGGCCAGCCCGTTGGCCGATCGGATCACGTCGACGAAGCCGCCCATGATCTCGGTCAGCCCGAAGTCCTTCGGGGTGTAGACCGCCGCCACCCCCAGCTCGCGCAGGGCCGCGCCGTCGGAGTCGGGGATGATCCCGCCCACGATCACGGGGACCTCGGCCATCCCCGCCTCCTTGAGCCCGCCCAGGACGGCAGGCACCAACTCCATGTGCGACCCGGAGAGGATCGAGAGGCCGACCAGGTGGACGTCCTCGGCGACCGCCGCCGCAACGATCTGCTCGGGCGTCAGACGGATGCCCTGGTAGATGACCTCGAAGCCGGCGTCACGCGCCCGGACCGCGATCTGCTCGGCGCCGTTCGAGTGTCCGTCCAGACCGGGCTTGCCGATCAGGACGCGCAGCCGACCGCCGATCTCCTCACCGGTGCCGCGCACCCGCTCCCGTACGGCGGCCAGCTCCGCACCGGCTTCGGCGACACCGACCGCGCCGGCGACCCCGGTGGGGGCGCGGAACTCCCCGAACACGCCCCGCAGCGTCTGAGCCCACTCCCCTGTCGTGGCTCCCGCCCGGACCGCGGCCAGGGTCGCCGACATCAGGTTGTCCTCGGACTTCGCGGCCGCCGCGAGCGCGGCGAGCGCCTGTGCCACGGCGGAGTCGTCACGGTGCGCCTTCCACGCCCGCACCGACTCCTGCGCGGACCGCTCCGCGGCCGGATCGGCGGTCTGGATGGCCGCATCCAGGTCGGCGGTGAGCGGTGAGGGCTCGGTTGTCTCGAACCTGTTGACGCCCACGATCACCTCACTGCCGGCCTCGATGGCGGCGCGCCGCCGGGCGTGCGAGGAGACCAGTTCCTGCTTCATGTAGCCCGAGTCGACCGCGGCGATCGCTCCCCCCATCGCCTGGATCCGGTCGATCTCGGCCTTGGCGCCCTCGACCAGCTCGCCGACCTTCGCCTCGACCACCGGCGACCCGTCGAACAGATCGCCGTACTCGAGCAGATCCGACTCGAAGGCCAACACCTGCTGGAGGCGCAGTGACCACTGCTGGTCCCAGGGTCGGGGCAGCCCCAGCGCCTCGTTCCAGGCGGGCAGCTGGACCGCGCGGGCGCGGGCGTTCTTGGAGAGGGTGACCGCCAGCATCTCGAGCACGATCCGCTGGACGTTGTTCTCCGGCTGGGCCTCGGTCAGCCCGAGGCTGTTGACCTGGACGCCGTACCGGAACCGGCGCATCTTGGGGTCCTGGACGGCGTACCGCTCCCGGGTGATCTGGTCCCAGAGCTCGACGAAGGCGCGCATCTTGCACATCTCCTCGACGAACCGGACCCCGGCGTTGACGAAGAAGGAGATCCTGCCGACGACCTTCTCGAAGTCGGCCTCGTCGACCTGGCCCGAGGCCTTCACCGCATCGAGCACGGCGATCGCGGTGCTCATCGCGAAGGCGATCTCCTGAACCGGGGTGGCCCCCGCCTCCTGGAGGTGGTAGCTGCAGATGTTGATCGGGTTCCACTTGGGCACCTGGTGGACCGTGTACGCGATCGTGTCGCTGATCAGGCGCAGGGAGTGCTCGGGCGGGAACACGTAGGTGCCCCGGGAGAGGTACTCCTTGATGATGTCGTTCTGGGTGGTGCCGGCCAGTTGCGCGGCGACCTCCTCCGGCGACAGGTCGGGGTTCTGCTCCTCGGCGACGACCTGGTACATCGCCAGCATCCACATCGCGGTGGCGTTGATCGTCATCGAGGTGTTCATCCCGGTGAGCGGGATCTGCTCGAACAGCTTGCGCATCTCCCCGAGATGCGGCACGGGTACGCCGACCTTGCCGACCTCACCGCGCGCCAGCGGCGAATCGGGGTCGTACCCGGTCTGGGTGGGCAGGTCGAACGCGACCGACAGGCCGGTCTGTCCCTTCGCGAGGTTGCTGCGGTAGAGCGCGTTGGAGGCCTCGGCGGTGGAGTGCCCTGCGTAGGTGCGCATCACCCAGGGGCGGTCCTTCGCCGGGGTGCGCGGCGCATCCGTCTGGTCGGTCATGGAGCCGACCCTAGGCCGAAGTTAACCCCTTGGTAACCGCCCTGGATGTGGAATATGTGACACCCGGCACCCTTGCGCCGGCGGACCCTGGCACACTCGGCCGACGCAACCGACATGCGTGGCCGGTGGTCTCCGGTCCCAGCCGGGACGGGGATCGGCGGGGAAGCGACGCTCAGGCGGTGGCCGCGTGCTCGACCTCGACCATCCGGCGCATCTTGGACAGGTGCAGCATCCGACGCACCGATGGCCCGCACCCGCGCAGGGTCAGGTGGTGGCCCGCTGAGGCGGCCCGCCGGGTCGCCACGGCGATCATCCTGATCGCGACCAGGTCGATGAGGGTGACCTCGGAGAGGTCGAGCACTGCGTCGTCGTAGCGGTCGAGCTGCGCGTAGATGGCGGCGCGCACCTCCCAGGTGCTGCGCGCGTCGAGCTCACCCCGCAGCGCCAGCGTGGAGCCGTCGGTGACGATGTCCATGTCAACTCCCCCCGGAGTAGAGCCCGGCGGCCGCGGCCGCCTTGTACCTCGTTGACCTGTCCTGCCACACACTATGACGCGCGTCACACCGATTCGGTTGCGTCTTGGTGCACGTTGATCTGTTCGTGTCGCACTGGCCACACCAGCCACACGAGATTCCAGGTGGTTCTGGCACTGCTTCTCGGGCCCTGCGCTCAGCACCCGCAGTGACGAGCGAGTGCGGCCTTCGACATGGCAACTGTGGCAATCGATTGACCCGCCTCGGCCGCCTCCCCGAGCATGCGGAGGAACCTGTGATGGCGATCACCCCGACCGACGGCTCCCGTGCGATCCACGGACGCGTCGGACATTCCCACGCACCTGTGACCAGGAAGGCTCTGCCATGCCCACCCTCGATCGCCGCGCCGTCGTGCGCGGTGCCGCGCTCTCGGCATTGGGCGCCGTCGTCGCCCGTGCCGCCCTCGACCCATCCTCCGCCGCCGCGGCGGCACCAGCCCGTTGGAGCACCCCACCTCCCGGTGGTGCCCGTCCGGGCGGCCCGCTCGGCGCTCCTCAGAGCCTGGACGGCCGGGCCCTGCCGGCGTTCGATCGGTCGCGCGCCAATCGGCTTCCCCGTGAGATGACCGGCTTCTGGACGCGTTCCTTCGAGCTCGCCGGCGGGTCTCGGACCGCGAAGGTCTACATCTCGCCCGAGACACCGATCCGCCAGTACTTCACCGTCCTGGCGGTACCCCCCGGGATCCCGACCGCCGAGTTCCTGGAGCGCAGCGGCTGGCGCGACGTGGCCGATGAGCGGGGCGAAGGACTCTTCGTCCTCGAACCGGGACCGGACGGCTGGCAGGACCCCGAGACCGAGGCGGAGTACGTCGCCGCCGCGATGACCTTCCACCAGGCCAACGGCTACTACTCGATCTTCGGCGAGCACTATCTGGTCGGGTACGACGCCGGTGCGGCTCCCCTGGAGCGCTGGGCGGGGACCTACCCGCTGCGGGTGATCAGCCAGGTCTACCTCGGATCGAGCGGCCTCGAGGCGGCCTACCTCAGCCAGCTCGGGGACCTCGAGTACGACGGCACCACCGAAGGCAGCTACACCCCCGTCCAGTTCCCCGAGGACTTCACGCTGATCCGGCGGGACGAGGTGGTGCTGCCGACGTGGTACATCGCACCCGCTCGTTCCGCCCGTGCGAGCATCGAGCACTGGGTGGCGGCCAACGATGCCGAGCGACGGGGACGGCCGGACCGGGCGCTCGGCTCGGTGCACTCCCAGCGGCGGGGCTCGCAGCGCTGGATGACCTCACACTCGGGCCCGATCTCGCAGGTCGCGGTGCAACCCCGCCGACTGCGGGCGACGAGCCCCTCGACAACCCGCCAGGTCCTGGCGTTCCTGACCTTCTACACCCGCTACGAGAACTTCTTCGCCTACGGCAATCAGCTGCTGCTGCGTCCCGACCTGGGCCGACTCGGCGTGGACATCGGCACCATGGCGGTGGCCGGCGAGGAGCGCGAGTTCTTGGTCTACGAACCCCGCTCCGCGCGCCGCATCTGGGGCTCGAGAGCTCCGGTGGTCTTCATCTGGCCCGGCAACACCCAGACCGATCGGGTCTTCTTCGACTCCGCCGCCTGGTGGCAGGTCGCGGACCGGGAGGGCTGCGTCCTGGTGGTCATCTGCGAGACCTACAGCGCTTCGGCGATCTCGGTCAGCCACCGCGACTCCGACCTGTTCTTCGGCCAGTTGCGCGATCACGTGCAGCGCCGCTACGGCGTCGACCCGAGCAGGTTCTACTCCACCGGTCAGTCCGCCGGCAGCTCGGTGACCCAGACGCTGGCGATCGCCAGGCCGGAGTACTTCGCCGCCGTCGCCTCGACCTCGTTCGCGGCGGCCCCGGACGAGACCGGACGCATCACCCTCGACGGCATGGCCCTCCCCGCCGCCGAACGGCCGATCCCGACCTACCAGATCTACGGCGCCGGAGACCTCGCCTTCCTCGAGGGCACGCTCTGGGACGACGTGGACAACCTGCTCGACGGCTGGGCGGCGTACCACCTCCGGATCAACGGCCTCACCCTCGAGGACGTCGATGTCGCCGACGGCGATCGCAGCGGTTGGCAGGACCGCTTCCGCACCTGGACCTGGGATGCCCCGGATTCCGGGGTGCCCGCGGTCAAGCTGACCCGTAACGAGTACCGCTCCCACAACAACATCCCGGAGGAGACGCCGATGCTGTGGGAGTTCCTCCGCCACTACCGGCACGAGGTCGACCGCGACGGGCGGGTACGCCGCTGGTACAGCCCCTCCGGCTTCCGTCGCCGTCGCGACGAGGTCGAGATCCCGGCCTGATCGGCCCTCGCCCAGAGGAGGCGCCCGGTCACGGCGCCCCCTCTCGGGGCGGAGCCGGGCTCAGGCCGCCTGGTGCTCCCCGCCCACGACCGCCCGGGCGGAGCGGGCCAGATGGGCCAGCCAGGCCTCGGTGCCCATCGCGCGGCGCTGGGGCTCGTTGGGCAGCTCGATGCTGATCGGGGTGTCCGTCGGGAGGCAGGCGTAGATCTCGGCGAGCCCGATGCCACCCTCACCCGGGGCGAGCCGATGCTCCCGGGCGTCCCGGATCAGTTCCGCGTCGCTCGGGGGTGCCGGAACCAGTCCGTCGCACAGTTGGGTGTAGTGGATCCAGTCGGCGGGGATCGCGCGGAGGTCGGCCAGGGTGGTGGCCGAGCGGGCGGCGTGCAGGGTGTCAACCAGCATGGACCGGGCCGGGCCGTCGGCCTGGCTGAGGACCGCCATCGCCGTTCGAGCGTCGGGGACGGCGGTCCAGGGCATGAACTCCAGGCTCGCCGCGAGTCCGTACGGCGCGCAGGCGGCCGCGAAGGAGGCGTAGCTGTCGCTGAGCCGGGTGAGGTCGCGGTCGTCGCCACCGATCAGCACGGCCCGGGCGCCGAGCTCGGCCGAGGCCTCCAGGAATCCGGCGTACCGGTCGACGTCGAAGTCGGCGTCGATCCGAACGATCTCGACGTCGAAGACCCGGACCGGGGAATCCGCCAGCCGAGCCTTGACCTCGCGCAGCCGGTCGGCGTCGGTGTGCAGCGGATAGGCGGTGGTGCCCGGGACGGCGGGCAGCAGCCGGAGGCCGACCGTGTCGTAGCCGCACTTCTCCGCGAGGGCGATCTGGTCCAGGGGAGGCGTATCGAGCACGGTCAGCGCCGCCAGGCCGAGCGGAGCGCTCATCGCGCGAGCTCCCCGGCCGAGACGGTCCGCGCAGTTGGGACCTGCTCGGCGAGCCGGCGGCCGGTGCGGTAGCCGAAGGTCATCGCCGGGCCGATGTTGATCCCGCCGGAGGGGTAGTGCCCACCCAGCACGTTGCTCTGGTCGACCCCGACCGCCGACAGGCCGGGCACCGGTCGGTTCTCGGCGTCCAGCACCCGCGAGTCGGCGTCGGTCAGCACCCCGGCGAAGGTGCCGAAGCTGCCCGGCACGACCTTGACGGCGTAGAACGGTCCCTGCTCGAGGGGCGCCAGGCTCGGGTTCGGCCAGGGGTTGTCCCCGTCCCCCGAGCCCTGGTTGAACGTGGTCCGGCCGCGACCGAACTCCGGGTCCTCACCTCGGCGGGCATGCAGGTTGAACTCGGCGATCGTCGCCTCGAGCCCGTCGGGGTCGATCCCGCACCGGTTCGCCAGGTCGCGCACGGTGTCGCCCTTCTTCAGGTATCCCGAGCGCAGATAGGGGTAGGTGGGCACCGGGAACGGCTTGGCCATCCCGAGCGGGAAGTACTTCAGGTAGGTACGGTCCGCGATCAGCCAGGAACACACCTCCTCGCCCTCCGGCGCCTCGGCGAGCATCGCCCGGGTGTAGTCGTGGTAGCCGTTGGCCTCGTTCACGAACCGCCGACCGGTCGAGAGCACCCCGATCACGCCGGGCTTGCCCCGGTCCAGGATGTGCGGGAACACGCCGGTCCGGCCGTTGGGGTAGGGCACCAGCGAGACGGGGCAGTACGCCGCCACCGAGGCCCCGGAACGGTCGAGCCGGCCACCGGCGGACTCGGCCAGCCGGAGCCCGTCGCCGGTCGTCGTACCCGCCGGCGGCAGCGTCCAGTGCTCCCGGCCCGTGGGCGTACGGGGGAAGAGCTCACGGCGGAGATCCTGGTCATGGCTGAACCCGCCCGTGGCGAGGACGACGCCCGTGGCGGCACGCACGGTATAGGCGTCCTGCGGCCCCTGCAGCCGTACGCCGTCGACCCGGCCGCCGTCACCGGTGACCAGTGCCACCGCGGCGGTGTTCACCCGGATCTCCACGCCGGCGTCGAGCGCGGAGCGCAGCAGACGCCCGATCAGGGCGGTGCCGTTGACCAGGCTCTGTCCCCGACGGTGCCTCACCAGGTCGAACAGGTGACGGGTCACACGGACCGCGCAGTGTAGGAACGCGCGCGGCGAGCGGGTGGCGTGCAGGAAGGACTGCAGGTCGGGGCCGGCCATGATCCCCATCCCCAGGAAGGAGGTCTCATACATCTGCCGGCGCAGCAGCCGAGCCACGTCGGGGCCCAGTGAGGTCAGCCGCACCGGCTTCGGTGCCACCTGCCGGTGGCCCTGCGCCGCGCCCGGAGTGTCGCCGTGGATGTCGGCGACGGCCGCACCCGGCACGAACCGGAGCGCGGTCTGCTCCTCGAAGAAATCCACCATCTCCGGCGCACCCCGCAGGTAGGCGTCGACCCGCTGTTCGTCGTACTCCTCCCCCAGGCGGTGTCGGAGATAGGTCTTCGGCTCCTCGATGCTCTCGTGTACGCCGGCCGCCCGGGCGAACCGGTGTCGCGGGGTCCACATCCAGCCACCCGACCAGGCGGTCGCCCCGCCGCAGGTCTCGGCCTTCTCCACCACGAGCACCCGAGCACCGCCGTGCGCCGCAGCGGTCGCCGCGGACAGGCCGCCGGCTCCCGACCCGATCACGACGACGTCGAAGGTCTCGCTCATACTCCCACTCCCTGGGGGACGCTGGTGTCGAGGCCGGCGCCGGGCTTCTCACCGAGTTCCGCCAGCGGGGTCCGGGAGGTCTCCCGGGAGGTCCAGGCACCGATCGCCGCCACCACGCAGAGCGCGAAGACGATGCCGCCGACCACGACCGGGACGGAGACGCCACTGCCCGGCCCGGCCACGAGGGAGTGCACGGTGGGCACGAACCCGGTGAGGGCGAAGCCGGCCTGGGAGGCGATCGCGACAGCGGTCACGCGGTTGCGGGTAGGGAACAGCTCCTGCCAGAAGGCTGGGAAGACGGCGTTGTAGCCCTGGTAGAGGATGCCCCACATCACCAGCGCGGTCAGCAGGGCGAGCACCGGGCGGCCGAGGCTGATGAAGTGCAGGTAGACGAACATCAGGGCACCCGCCCCGAGCGCGCCGGTCACGAAGACGGGACGTCGACCGAGCCGGTCCGAGAGGCCACCGACGTACGGGATCGCCGCCACGGCGACGACGTTGCCGAGCACGGGGATCCACAGGAACGTCGACTCGTCCAGCTCCAGGCCGTAGCCGGCCTGGGTGGCGTAGGCGGTCCCGAACACCGTGGTGGTGAGGGCCAGGCCGTTCATCGCGGTCATCAGGAACACCCGGAACAGGTCCGCCTTGTGGTGACGGAACACCTCGATGATCGGAGAGTCCGGCACCCGGTCGTGCTCGACCTCCTCCTTGAACGCCGGCGGCTCCTCGACGTTGCGTCGGATGAGGTACCCGGCCGCGACGACCACGGCGCTGAGCCAGAACGGGATCCGCCAGCCCCATCCTTCGAAGGCCGCGTCCGAGAGGACGCTGGTCAGCGGGATGAAGACGGCCGCGGCGATGATCTGGCCGGCCTGGGTGCCCTGCAGAGTGAAGCTGCAGAAGTAGCCGCGCCGCCCGTCGGGGGCGTGCTCGAGGATCATCGCGTTCGCGCCGGCCATCTCGCCGGCGACCGCGAAGCCCTGGATCAGGCGCAGGGTGACCAGCAGGATCGGGGCCCAGATCCCGATCGTGTGATAGCTGGGCAGGAAGCCGATCAGGGTCGTGCAACCGCCCATCATGATCATGCAGACCACGAGCAGGTTCTTCCGACCCCGCCGGTCGGCCCACCGGCCGAGCACGAAGGCGCCGATCGGACGGGCGACGTACCCGACCCCGAAGGTCGCGAGCGAGGCGACGATCGCCACCGTGGCGTTGCCCTCAGGGAAGAAGAGCTGCGGGAAGACCAGTGCCGCGGCGCTGGCGTAGATGAAGAAGTCGTAGTACTCCAGGGCGCTTCCCACCCAGCCGCTCGCGGCGGCCTTCCAGGGGGTGCGCGCTGGCGCGTCGGCGGTCGGGGAGGTCAGGTCGTGTGGCACGGGATTCTCCGATCAGCCGCGGGAGGGGGTGAGGGAACCGGTCTCGACGACGCCGCCGGTGCGCGCGGCCTCGGCGACGGCCCGGGTGACCCGGAGGGTCTCGGCGGCATCGCGGACGGTGGCGAGGGGGGGCTGCTCACCCCGGATGACGGCCAGGAAGTGCTCGAGCTGAGCGGCGAGCGGGTCGGCACGGTCGACGTGCGCGGTCGAGGTCTCGAAGGGTTCCCACCAGGACCGCTTGTCCCGGTCGGGGTAGGTACGCAGCCGCATGGTCGGCACGGCCAGGGACCCGTCGGTGCCGGCGAGCACGTAGCAGTTCTCCTCGGGATGGGTCGGGTAGTCGGGGTTCTCCCCCGAGGTCTGCTCCCAGCTCCGCTCGGAGGCGGCGGCGTCGGAGAGCAGGAAGGTCCCGAGCGCACCGTTGGCGAAGCGCAGCACGATCGCGGCGGTGTCCTCGACCGGGAACCCCCGGGTCGCGTTGGAGGTGCAGGCCTGCACGGACACGATGTCGCCGCACAGGAAGCGCAGATTGTCGATCTCGTGGATCAGGTTGATCAGCACCGGACCACCCCCCGCCTCCCGGCGCCACGGCGCGGCGTCGAAGTAGTCGTCGGGCTTGTAGAAGATCGCGCTCCCCTGCACCGCGACCAGTCGGCCGAGCGCACCCTCCTCGACCAGCTCCCTGGCTCGACCGAGGATCGGGCTGTGCCGGCGGTGGTGACCGACCAGCAGCGGTACGCCGGCGGCCTCGGCCGCCTCGGCGAGCGCGAGTGCCTCGGAGAACTCCTCGGCCACTGGCTTCTCGATCAGGGCCGGTACGCCGGCCGCGACGCACTCGGTCGCCCCCGGGACGTGCAGGCGGTTGGGCGTGGCCAGGATGACGGCATCCGGGCGACCCGCGGCGAAGAGTTCGCCCAGGGTCTGGAACCGGGGCACCCCGGCCCCGGCTGCGATCTCCACCGCGCTCGGCGCCGGATCGACCACCGCCGCCAGCTCACAGCGGGGGTTGGCTGCGATCAGCTCGATATGCCTGCGCCCGATCAGTCCCGCGCCTGCCACGGCGATGCGGAGAGACGTCATGTCTCGGCCCTTCCCATTCGATCCATGGCGCACCCGTGGGTCCGCCGGGACTCCCACATCGTGAGAGCCACTCTTTCATCCCAGGAAGTTTGATCGGCGTCACACCGCAATGTCAATCGGGGACTCTCATGTGATGACACCCTCTCCCATCATATGGGAGAGTGACCGCGTGATTGAGACGCAGGACACGTCCACCCCGGGCGCGCGCCGGGGTGGGCCCAAGACGGACATGGTCGGTAAGGCCCTCCACATGCTGACCGCACTGGGCGAGTTCCCCGGGGGCGCGAGCGCCAGCCAGTTGGCCCGCTCGACGGGTCACCCGCTCAGCACCGCCCATCGCCTGCTCCAGTCCCTGGTGCGCGATGCCTTCGCCGAGTTCGATCCGGAGACCCGGCGCTATCGCCTCGGCCTGCGGATCTTCCAGCTCGGCCAGCAGACGTCGTACGCACAGGGCTTCGCGGGCTCGGCCCAGCCCGTGATCCGCAGGGTCACCGAGGCCACCGCCGAGGCCACCGTGGTGGCGATCCTGGACGGTGCCCGGCAGATGACGGTGGCGAAGGTGGACGGCCCGCCGCCGTTCCGGGTCACCAGCGACCCGGGCAGCCACGGGGCTCTCCACTCCACCGCCATCGGCAAGGCCCTGGTGGCGTTCGCCGCGAAGGACTCCGAGGCCCTCATCGAGGAGCTCGACCTGGTCCGCTTCACCGACCGGACCATCACCGACCGCGCTGCGCTCCGTCGGGAGATCGAGCGGGTGCGCGAACTGGGCTACGCCACCCAGGACGAGGAGAACGAGGACGGCATGCGCGCGCTCGCGGTGCCCGTCCGGAGCGGGAGTGGGGTCGCCGTCGCCGCGCTCGGCGTGGCCGCTCCCGCCTTCCGTGTCTCGATGGAGGGTCTGATCGCCCACCTCGACCTGTTCCGCGCCGCCGCCGACGAACTGGGCAGCCGGCTCCCCCTGCGCGCTTGAGAGTGGTGACCAGGTCCGGCGATCGCGAACGACGTGCGGTTGCCGGTGCGATGACGGGGCGTCGCCCGAGCGGCGGCATGCAGCCGGCACGCATGCCTGGCGGCGGTCAGCCGATCCTCAGCATGACCCAGGCCCTAGGCTCGGCGTCATGGTCAACCTCACCCGCATCTACACCCGCACCGGCGACGCCGGGAGGACCCGCCTCGCCGACCTGAGCGAGACCAGCAAGAACGATCTGCGCCTGCACGCGTACGCCGACGCCGATGAGGCCAACGCCTCCCTCGGCGTGGCGCTCGCGTGCGGCGACCTGGAGCCGGACGTCGTCCAGGTGCTGACCCGGGTGCAGAACGACCTGTTCGACGTCGGCGCCGACCTCGGCACGCCGGTGGTGCCCGACCCGAAGTACCCGCCGCTGCGGGTGGAGCAGTCCTACATCGACCGGCTCGAGGGCTGGTGCGACAGCTACAACGAGCAGTTGGAGCCGCTGCGGTCCTTCATCCTCAACGGTGGTACGCCGGGCGCGGCGTACCTCCACGTCGCCCGTACCGTGGTGCGTCGCGCGGAGCGGGCCGGCTGGGCGGCCTACGAGGAGCACGGCGAGACCATGAACCCCCTCGCCATCACCTACCTCAACCGCCTCTCCGACCTGCTGTTCATCCTGGCCAGGCACGCCAACCGCGAGCGGGGCGACGTCTTGTGGGTGCCCGGCGGCGAGCGCGACTGACCCACTTCCACCGATGCCGGACCACCCCGGCCCGTCGAGGTCCCTCGCGACTTCGGGGATCGGGCCGGGTGCTGAGAGCATGGGATCACCATGAACCTGCTGGGCACCCTCACCGACTCCAATCTGGAGGAGGTCTTCGACGCCGGCTCCCTGAGCCGGGGTCGGGAGTACGCCGCAGACGACCGGGTCTTCGACCCGCACATCACGGTGCTGACCAAGACCTCGTTGATCGCGACCGCGATCGTGATGGGCGGCGCGACCACGCCGTACTCCGTCAAGCTGACCCTGGACGCCTCCGGTCCCGACCTGTGGGTGGACACCACCTGCAGCTGCCCGGTGGGCGAACTGTGCAAGCACGGCGCCGCGCTGGCGCTGACCATCCGGGTGGGGTACGTCCGCCCCGAGCAGGAGGACGACGCCTGGCAGTCCTCCCTCTCCTCCCTGGTCCAGGAACTGGCCGAGCAGGTCGCACCTGCGCCGGACACCGTGCCGGTGGCCTTGGAGTTCTCGGTGCAGAGCGGGCGGCCGACCGGGCGCTCCGGCTCCGCCGGCGACCCGCAGGTGCGGATGCGCCCGCTGCGCCAGGGCAGCCAGGGCCGCTGGGTCAAGAGCGGTGTGGAATGGCGTGAGGTCAACACCACGACCGCCCAGCGCGGACACCATCCCGGACCCCAACTGGCGGCGCTCCGCCGGCTGCAGCGCAGCCTGCGGGCATCGCCGTATTCGCTGCAGGGATCGCCCGCGCCGGTGCTGCACGACTTCGGCGACCGCGTCTTCGAGCAGATCCTCGAGGCCAAGGACGCCGGCGTCGAACTGCTCCCCGCCTCACCGCTGCGCGCGGTCGAACTCCACGAGCAGCCGATCCCCTTCGTCGCCGACGTCCGCGCCGACGAGCGCGGCACCCACCTGGTCGCCGGCGTCGAGTACGCCGGCCGGCTGTGGTCCGGCGAGGACCTGATCCCCATCGGTCACCCCGCCCACATGCTGGGCCTGGTGGACGAGGCCGTGCTGGTGCTCGTCCGTCCCGAGCGGCCGCTGCCCACCGCGGCGCTGCGGCTGCTCGCCCAGGGAACCCTGACGGTGCCGCCCCACCAGCGTGACGCCCTGGCCGACCTGCTGGCGCCGCTCGCCCGGCTGGTCCCGGTGCGCTCCCCCGACGAGTCGGTGGAGATCCCCACCGCTCCGCCGCCACGGCTGGTGGTCACCGTGACCTGGCGTGGCGCCACCCACGCCGACCTCCGGTGGGAGTGGGCCTACGCCGAGCGCCGGTACCGCTACGGATCCGCCGACGAGCTCGGTCTGCTGCGCGACCCCACCGCGGAGAAGGAGATCAGCTCGATGCTGCCGGCCGGTCTCCCCGGCCTCGGCCGGGTCGAGGGCGAGGCGGCGCTACAGCTCGCCCTGACCGGCGTACCCGCCCTGCGTGAGGTCGAGGGCGTCGACGTGATCGAGGAGCAGCGCCCGCCGTTCCGCGAGGCCGTCGAGGACCCGGAGATCTCCTTCGAACTGCTCGACGGCCCCGATGGTCCGGGCGGCAGCGGCACCGACTGGCTCGACCTCACCGTCAGCATCACCGTCGACGGCGAGAGCGTGCCGCTCAGCGACGTCCTCGGCGCGCTGACCGCGGGCGCCGACCACCTGGTGCTGCCCAGCGGCCTCTACCTGCGCACCGACCGTCCCGAACTCGCCCAGCTGCGCGACGTCGTCCAGGCCGCTGCCCAGCTGCGGACCAGCGAGGACGGCACGCTCTCGGTGGGCACCCACGATCTCGGGGTGTGGGCTCAGCTGGACGATCTCGGCGTCGTCGCCAGCCAGGCGGCCGAGTGGGTCGCGCGAGCCCGCGCGCTGCGCGATCTCACCGATATCCCGCGGCCCGCTCCCACCGGGGTCGCCACCGAACTCCGGCACTACCAGCTCGACGGGTTCCACTGGCTGGCCTTCCTCTGGCAGCACGGCCTGGGCGGGATCCTGGCCGACGACATGGGCCTGGGCAAGACCCTCCAGGTGCTCTCCCTGATGAGCCACGCCACGGCCCAGGGGTCCGAGCGACCGTTCCTGGTGGTGGCGCCCACCAGCGTCGTCTCAGCATGGGCCTCCGAGGCCGCCCGGCACACTCCCGGGCTCCGGGTCGCCACGGTGACCAGTCGCGCCGACGACATCGCCGCCCTCGCCGGTGACGCCGACGTCGTGCTCACCACCTACACCCTGCTCCGCCTCGGCCAGGACTCCTACGCCGGCCTCCGCTGGGCCGGACTGGTCCTCGACGAGGCGCACCACGTCAAGAACCACCAGTCCAAGACGTACGCCGCCGCTCGGCTCATCGACGCCTCCTTCCGGCTGGCGGTCACCGGCACCCCGTTCGAGAACCGGCTGATGGAGCTGTGGTCACTGCTATCGGTGACCGCGCCGGGCCTGTACCCCACTCCGCGCTCCTTCACCGAGCACGTAGTCAAGCCGGTCGAGAAGGGCGGGGACTCCACGGCGCTGACCGCCTTCCAACGTCGCATCCGCCCCTTCCTGCTGCGTCGCACCAAGGAACTGGTGGCCGCCGACCTGCCCCCGAAGCAGGAGCAGGTGCTGCCCGTCGTCCTCTCCCCCGCCCATCGCAAGGTGTACGACGCCCACCTGGCCCGCGAGCGACAGCGGATCCTCGGTCTGGTCGACGACTTCGACCGCAACCGGGTCGCGATCCTCAGTGCGCTCACCAAGCTGCGGCAACTCTCCCTCGACCCCGCGCTGGTCGACGACGCCCACGAGGGCGTCGGCTCGGCCAAGGTCGACCTGCTCGTGGAACACCTCCAGGAGATCACCGCCGAGGGGCACCGCGCCCTGGTCTTCAGCCAGTTCACGTCCTTCCTGGGCCGGGTCTCGGACCGACTGGAGGCGGAGGGGATCGGGGCGGCGTACCTCGACGGCCGTACCCGTGACCGCGGCTCGGTGATCTCCGCCTTCCGCGACGGCGACGTGCCGGTCTTCCTGATCTCCCTCAAGGCCGGTGGCGTCGGGCTCACCCTGACCGAGGCCGACTACGTCTTCGTGCTCGATCCCTGGTGGAACCCCGCCGCCGAGGCCCAGGCCGTCGACCGTGCGCACCGGATCGGGCAGGAACGCCACGTACACGTCTACCGGATGATCTCCTCCGAGACGATCGAGGAGAAGGTCATGGAGCTGAAGGAGCGCAAGGCCGAGCTCTTCGCCCAGGTGGTCGACGGCGAGGGCGCCCTGGGCGCGACCATCGACGCCGACGACATCCGGGGCCTGTTCGAGGGCTGAGCGCCTCCCCGGGTCCTCGGGCCCGATCTGCTCGCCCCGGTCGGTGACCTGCATCGGGGTGGGCCGGCGTGGGCGCGTCCCGGTCGACCGGGGACGTCGTGCCCGCACTCGGTGATGCAGCGCCCCGGGTCCGCCGGCGATCGGATGCGGGTGGTGCGGCCCCGGCTCACGCCTGTCCGGCGTGATCACCGACGGCGACGGTCCCAGTCGGTGCCGGGCGGGCGGGCCTCGAGCCAGGCCTGGAAGCCGGTGAGGGTCGCGGGGGCCATCGCCAACTCGACCAGTGAGCCATCACCGGTGCGGCACACCACGACGACGTGCTCGGGGTACAGGGACACCTGCTCCGGGCCCTCGGCGACCCGACTCGAGACGAAGACCAGGCCGGAGCGGGACCAGACCCGCTTCGGGCGTGGGGACAGGGTGAAGACGCGGAACCACTCCAGCGTCTCTCCCGAGTAGCGCCCCACCCCCAGGAACCAGCCGTGCCCGGGCCGAGTCGCCCGCACGCGATGACTGAGCTCGAAGGTGCCCCCGTGGCGGGCGATGATCCGACGACGCACCATCAGTGCGGCGCCGTAGGCGAGGACGAGAACGAGCAGCAGGACAGCCACATCGAGCAACCAGTCCCAGACCGTCATTCCCTGTCGTTCCCTCTTCCTGGTTCGAACTCACCCGCGTGACTCGCTGGGGTGCCGGAAGAAGCATAGTGGCACGCCCTTCAGGACCCGCGGCGGCGTCGGCGTACGCGGCACACCACCCGGGAGTGAGAACAGGGCCGCCGTGCGAGGGGAACTCCCCCGGCACGGCGGCCCCGGTCATGCTGTGCAGCCTCAGGCGTGCTTGTACTTCTCCACGGCCCGGATCTGGGCCTCGGCCCGGCGGATCCGGAGGTGCGCGTCGTCGTCCTCACCGAGCCGGACCTTGGCGTTCTCCAGCTCGACGTAGGCCTGCTCGACGTTGATCTCCTCGGCGAGCAGCACCTCCTCGGAGAGCAACGACACCCGGTTCTCGGCCACCGAGAGGAAGCCGCCGTCGGCGGTGGCGATGACGACCGGCCCCTCGGAGGGGCTGATCTCGATGACCGCCTCGGCGAGCAGCGAGAGCATCGGCGCGTGATTGGGCAGGATGCCGACGTCGCCCTCGATCGTACGGGCGACGACGACCTCCGCCTCCCCCGACCAGACCAGCCGGTCGGCGGCGACGAGCTCCACGTGGAGCGTGTCGGTAGAGGTCGCCATGATCAGAGGTTCTTCTGGATCTCGGCCCAGTTGCGCTCGACGTCGTCGAGGCCACCGCACATGAAGAACGCCTGCTCGGCCACGTGGTCGAACTCGCCGTCGCAGATCTTGTTGAACGCCTCGATGGTGTCGGCCAGCGGCACCGTCGAGCCCTCGACGCCGGTGAACTGCTTGGCGACGTAGGTGTTCTGCGAGAGGAACCGGGAGATCCGGCGCGCCCGCGAGACGATGACCTTGTCCTCCTCGGACAGCTCGTCGACACCGAGGATGGCGATGATGTCCTGGAGTTCCTTGTTGCGCTGCAGGATCTGCTTGACCCGGATGGAGCAGTCGTAGTGCTCGCGACCGATGTACTGCGGGTCGAGGATCCGCGAGGTCGAGGTCAGCGGGTCCACGGCCGGGTAGATACCCAGCGACGCGATCTCACGCGAGAGCTCGGTGGTCGCGTCGAGGTGCGCGAAGGTGGTCGCCGGCGCCGGGTCGGTGTAGTCGTCGGCCGGCACGTAGATCGCCTGCATCGAGGTGATCGAGTGACCACGGGTCGAGGTGATCCGCTCCTGCAGCACACCCATCTCGTCGGCCAGGTTGGGCTGGTAGCCCACCGCGGAGGGCATCCGGCCCAGCAGGGTGGAGACCTCCGAGCCGGCCTGGGTGAACCGGAAGATGTTGTCGATGAACAGCAGCACGTCCTGCTTCTGGACGTCACGGAAGTACTCCGCCATGGTCAGCGCGGAGAGCGCGACGCGCAGACGCGTGCCCGGCGGCTCGTCCATCTGACCGAAGACGAGAGCGGTCTGACCGAGCACGCCGGCCTCGCCCATCTCGACGATCAGGTCGTTGCCCTCACGGGTGCGCTCGCCGACGCCGGCGAACACGGAGACACCACCGTGGTTCTTCGCGACTCGGGCGATCATCTCCTGGATGAGCACGGTCTTGCCCACGCCGGCGCCGCCGAACAGGCCGATCTTGCCGCCCTGGACGTACGGGGTCAGCAGGTCGATGACCTTGATGCCGGTCTCGAACATCTGGGTCTTCGACTCCAGCTGGTCGAAGGCCGGGGCCTTGCGGTGGATGCCCCAACGCTCGTTGACCTCGAGGGTCTCGCCCTCGGGGAGGTCGAGGACGTCGCCGGTCGCGTTGAACACGTGGCCGAGGATGCCGTCGCCCACCGGCACCTGGATCGGATTGCCGGTGTCACGCACCAGCGCACCGCGGACCAGGCCGTCGGTCGGCTTCAGCGAGATCGCGCGGACCATGCCGTCGCCGATGTGCTGGGCGACCTCCAGGGGCAGCGACACGGTCTCATCCGCGAGGGTGATGTCCGTCTCGAGCTTGTTGTAGATCTCCGGCATGGCGTCGACAGGGAACTCCACGTCGACGACCGGGCCGATGACCCGGGCGATGCGACCGGTGCCGGCGGCCCCGGTGCCCTGGGTCTCTTCAACCGTTGCAGTCATGTCTTGTATCTCTCTTCGAGTCAGTCGGAGTCAGTCGTTCGCGGAGTTCGCATCGGCGAGCGCGTTGACGCCACCGACGATCTCGCTGATTTCCTGGGTGATGCCGGCCTGGCGGGCCTGGTTGGCGATCCGGGTGAGCTTGTTGATCAGCTCATCGGCATTGTCCGTCGCGGCCTTCATCGCCCGCTGGCGCGCGGCCAGCTCGGAGGCAGCGGCCTGCAGCAGCGCGAACCAGATCCTGCTCTGGACGTACTGCGGCAGGAGCCCGTCGAGGACCTCCTCGGCGGAGGGCTCGAACTCGTAGAGCGGGAGGATGTCCTGCTCCTCGGGAGCATCGACGCCCTCCACGACCTCGAGCGGCAGCAGGCGCACCGCGGTCGGCTTCTGGACCAGCATCGACTGGAACCGGGTGAAGACCACGTGCACCTCGTCGACCGCCGGCTTGGCGGCCTTCTCGGCCTCCGCACCCTGGAGGAAGACGTCGATCAGCAGGGCGCCGATCTCCTTGGCCGCCTCGTAGGTCGGCTGGTCACTGAAACCGGTCCAGCTCTGCGCCACCGGCCGCCCGCGGAACTTGAAGTAGGCCTCGCCCTTACGCCCGGTGACGTAGAGGTCGACCTCCTTGCCCTCCGCCTTGAGCTTCTCCACCAGGCCGTCGGCCTCACGCAGCACGCTCGAGGAGTAGGCCCCCGCCAGACCCCGGTCGCTCGTCACGACGAGGACCGCGGCCCGGGTGGGGTTCTCCGGCTCGGTGGTCAGGGCGTGTTCGACGTTGGAGTACGTCGCCAGTGCCGAGACCGCACGGGTGAGCTCACGGGCGTACGGCGCGGCGGCCTGCGCCCGCTGCTGCGCCTTGATGATGCGGGACGCAGCAATGAGCTCCATGGCGCGCGTGATCTTCTTCATCGACTCCGTCGACTTGATCCGCGCGCGGTACTCACGCAGCGATACGGCCATCGTCAGCCCCGCTTCTGCTTGACGATCTGCTCCTGCTCGACGTCCTCGTCCTCCAGGGCCTCGGCCTGGCCGGAGCCGGGCTTGACCGACTGGCCGTCCGAGGTCTCGAACTGGTCGAGGAAGGAGGTGTAGGCGTCCGCGAGCGCGGACTCGGTGGAGTCCTCGAACTTGAGCGACTCGCGGATGCCGGAGAGCACACCGGCGTGGCTGCGCCGCAGGTAGTCCAGGAACTCACCCTCGAAGCGCAGGACGTCATCCACCGGGACGACGTCGAGGCGCCCGCTGGTACCGAGCCACAGCGACACGGTCATCTCGTCGACCGGGTACGGCGAGTACGCCGGCTGCTTGAGCAGCGC
Source organism: Nocardioides insulae DSM 17944 (assembly GCF_000422825.1). GTDB lineage: Bacteria > Actinomycetota > Actinomycetes > Propionibacteriales > Nocardioidaceae > Nocardioides > Nocardioides insulae. The sequence goes on from NZ_KE383929.1 coordinate 671,127, forward strand.
CATCAGCCGCTGGCCGCGGGCCAGCTGCTGCTTGGAGGCGGCGTCCAGGTCGGAGGCGAACATCGCGAAGGCCTCCATCGCGCGGTACTGCGCGAGGTCGACCTTGAGCGAACCGGTGACGTTCTTGACCGCCTTGGTCATCGCCGCGCTGCCGACTCGCGAGACCGAGACACCCACGTCGATGGCGGGGCGCTGGTTGGCCGCGAACAGGTCGGACTGGAGGAAGATCTGACCGTCGGTGATGGAGATGACGTTGGTCGGGATGAACGCCGACACGTCGTTCGCCTTGGTCTCGATGATCGGCAGACCGGTCATCGAGCCGGCACCCATCTCGTCGGAGAGCTTGGCGCAGCGCTCCAGCAGCCGGCTGTGCAGGTAGAACACGTCGCCCGGGTAGGCCTCACGGCCCGGCGGACGGCGCAGCAGCAGCGAGACCGCACGGTAGGCCTCGGCCTGCTTGGTGAGGTCGTCGAAGACGATCAGGACGTGCTTGCCCTGGTACATCCAGTGCTGGCCGATGGCCGAACCGGTGTAGGGGGCGAGGTACTTGAAGCCGGCGGAGTCGGAGGCGGGAGCGGCCACGATCGTGGTGTACTCCAGGGCCCCGGCCTCCTCGAGCGCGCCACGCACGGAGGCGATGGTCGAGCCCTTCTGGCCGATCGCGACGTAGATGCAGCGCACCTGCTTGTCGGGGTCGCCCGACTCCCAGTTCTGCTTCTGGTTCATGATCGTGTCGATCGCGATGGTGGTCTTGCCGGTGGCGCGGTCGCCGATGATCAGCTGACGCTGGCCACGGCCGATCGGGGTCATCGCGTCGATCGCCTTGATGCCGGTGGCGAGCGGCTCGTGCACGGACTTGCGAGCCATCACGCCGGGGGCCTGGAGCTCGAGGGCGCGGCGGCCCTCGGACTCGATCTCGCCGAGACCGTCGATGGGCTTGCCGAGCGGGTCCACGACCCGGCCGAGGTAGGCGTCGCCGACCGGGACCGAGAGGATCTGGCCGGTACGACGGACCGTCTGACCCTCCTCGATCTTGTCGAAGTCACCGAGGATGACGACGCCGATCTCGCGGGTCTCCAGGTTCAGGGCGATACCAAGGGTGCCGTCCTCGAACTCCAGCAGCTCGTTGGCCATCGCCGACGGGAGACCGGACACGTTGGCGATGCCGTCCGCGGTGGTCGCCACCACGCCGACTTCCTCGCTCTTGGCGGCCTCGGGCTGGTACTCGGCGACGTACTTCTGTAGCGCGTCGCGGATCTCGTCCGGACGGATGGTGAGCTCCGTCATCTTTCGGTGCCTTCTCTCTTGGTTCTCAAGTAGGGGTACGTCGTCGGGTCAGCCGGCCAGGGCGCGGCGAGCATCGTCGAGTCGGGTCGCGATGGTTCCGTCGATGACATGGTCACCGACCTCCACCTTGATGCCACCGAGCACCTCGGGGTCGACGACCACGTTGAGGTGGACGGGACGGCCGAACTGGCGGGTGAGCCCGGCGCTGAGTCGGGCGATGTCCTGCTCGGTCAGGGGCTTGGCCACGCGGACCGTTGCGACCCCTTCGCCCTGCACGGACGCCGCGACCTTCTGGTACTCGCCCAGCGCGACGGTCACGGTGCGGTAGGTCCCGGAGACCGACTGCTTGGCCAAGGTCACCGTCGCAGGCAGCGCGCGACCGGCCAGCAGGTCCTCGAGCAGCCGCTCCTTGTCGGAGACCGAACGGGCCGGGTCCGCGAGCGCATCGCGCAGGTCGGCGTTCTGCTGGACCGCCTGCCGCAGCGCGAACAGCTCGTCGCCGAGCCGCTCGATCTCGCTGCCGGCGGACCGGACAGCGGCGATCTCCCCGAGGTGCTCGATGCCGGTGGCGATGTCGACGCTGCGGGTCCAACGACGGGTGACCGCCGAGGACACGAGCTCGCGAGCCTGCTCGTCGATCTTGCCGCCGAAGAGCTGGCCGATCAGACCGCTCTTGGCCTCGTCCGGGACCGAGCTGTCGGTGACGAAGCGACGCAGGGCCGCCTCGCTCCGCAGGGTCCGGGCGACCGCGAACAGCGAGTCCGCGACGGCACCGGCCGGGACCCCCGGGCCGGAGACGGCGGTCTCCAGCTCGGAGGACAGGACGGTGACGGACTCGGCCGACGCACCACGAAGATCCATCAGTTCACCCCGGGGGCGGACTCGAGATCGGCGAGGAAGCGCTCGACGACCCGGCTCTGGCGGACGTCGTCCTCGAGGCTCTCGCCCACGATACGACCGGCCAGGCCGGTGGCCAGGGTGCCGACCTCGGCGCGCAGTGAGGTGACCGCCTGCTGGCGCTCGGCCTCGATCTGGGTCTTGCCGTGCTCGACGATGCGGTCGGCCTCGGCCTGCGCCTGACCGCGCATCTCGGCGACGATCGCGGCGCCCTGCTCACGGGCCTCCTCGCGGATGCGGGCGGCCTCGTGCCGGGCCTCCGAGAGCCGCTGCTCGAGCTCGGCGAGCTTCGCGTCGGCCTCGGCCTGCTTCGTCTCGGCCGCCTCGATGCCACCTTCGATCGCCTTCGTGCGCTCGGCGTAGGCCTTCTCGAAGTTCGGTACGACGAACTTCCAGACCGCGACGACCACGATGACGAAGACGATCAGTCCGAGGATGAGCTCGGACGTCTCCGGCAGCAGCGGGTTGTGAGTCTCCTCCGCCGCCAGAACAACAGACGTGTTCATGGATGCTCTCCCTTAGGGGCGGGCGTCACAGTGGCAGGACGAACGCCAGGGCGACGGTGATGATGAAGAGGGCCTCAGCGAGAACGAAGCCGAGAATTGCGATCGACTGCAGGCGGCTCTGGGCCTCCGGCTGGCGGGCGACACCGGCGATGAACGCGGCGAAGATCAGGCCGATACCGACACCGGGACCGATGGCGGAGAGGCCGAGGCCGATCAGGTTGATGGAGCCTTCCACGGCTTTTCCTTTCGTCGGCGACGTGGGGCCACGTCGCGTGTGTGGCGAAAACTGGGGGTTGCTATGCAGTTATGGAGGGGACGGCGTCGCAGTCAGCCGTCGGTTCTGGGGGCTCAGTGCTCCTGAGCGATGGCCTCGCCGACGTACATCGCCGAGAGCAGGGTGAAGACGTAGGCCTGCAGGAACATGACCAGCATCTCCAGGAAGCTGATCGCGATGCCGAGCAGGAAGGACACGATGCCCACCGCGCCGTAGCCGATGTTGCCGCTGGTCAGCAGCGCCGCGCCACCGGTGGCGAAGAGGATCAGCAGGATGTGGCCCGCGAACATGTTGCCGAACAGACGCAGGGTGAGCGTGACCGGCCGGACGATGATGTTGGAGAGGAACTCCAGCGGCACCAGCAGGATCAGGATCGGGCCGCTCACTCCGGCGGGCATGGTCTGGTGCTTGAGGTACTTCAGCGGGCCCTTGTGCGCCCAGATTCCGGCGGCGATGAAGATCACCCAGCTGAGCAGGGCCAGCGGGATCACGTAGCCGATCCGGGCCATCGTGGGGAACTGGATGAACGGGATCACGCCGTAGTAGTTGTTCACCAGCAAGAACATGAACAGCGAGAACAGCCACGGCACGAACTTCATGAAGTGCTCGCTGCCGATGCTCTCCCTGGCAATGCCGTTACGCACGAACCCGTAGAAGAACTCGCCCGCGAACTGCAGGCGGCTCGGCACGACCGCGGCCTTGCGGGAAGCCGCCCAGGTGAAGCCCACGACGATGATCGCGGACAGCACCACCAGGATCATCGGCTTGGTGACGTCCCCGAACACCGGAGGTAGCTCGAAGCTCCCTGGCCCCGGGGCGTGGAAACCGGAGTCATCAGCGGCCTGGACGGACGCCGCGATCGAAGCGGTGACGCTCACTCTTTCTCCTGCCTTAGCTCTTCTTCATCGTGGGCCCGGCATTGCGCCGGACCTCGCCATGTCAATCCCGGGTGTACGGTGCCCGTCAGGACTCCCGGGAGCGCCGGACACTGCCTGTGCGCATCCCCTCGGGCACCCTCATCAGGGTGAGCCATCGCCTGCCGGACGATATCAGGGCAGCCTCACTCATCTCGCACCGCCCCGACCGGCTCCTCGGGGAGCTCGTAGACGGGGATACGTGCCTTGGTGACCGCCAGGATCTGGCCCGCACACCACACCAGTGTCGACGCCACCAGGGCGGCGGCAAGCCACCTCGGGGCGAGGGTGCCGTCGGTCAGCAGACCGCTCTGGTTCAGCCTGAAGAACACCAGGGCCATCAGCAGGACCTGCAGGGTGAAGGTGAGCAGAGCGACCAGCAGCGCCGCGGTCGGCACGACCTTGGCCACCAGGTGCACCACGACGGTGCCGGCGACGAAGACTCCCACCGCGAGCATGGTGCCCACGAGGGCTCCGGCCGCCGCGGCCGACCCTGAGACGATCAGACCGACGAGGCCGAGAACCAGCCCCACCAGGAACGCACCACCGGCCGCGCCGAGCAGCATCACGAAGCCGCGCGAGCGGGGGCGTGAAGCGGTAGCGGTCGTCATGTCGGCGGCCGTTTCTGTGGAGGTGACAGTCGGTGTCCCAGTGCGGGATCGCTCGTGAAAGCTATCACTTGGGGGTGACCGAGTCGAAATGGAACGATCCACCCGGGGTGTGAGGTGACCCGCGGGTACCACTCTCCCGCCGACTCATCCGTCGGTGCCGGGCTCCTCGGTCAGGGTCCCGTCGTCGGCGGCGACCACCAGCGGCTTCTTGACCACCGGCACCACGAACGTGAGCACCAGCGTGACCGCCAGCCAGGCCCCCAGCACGCCCCACACCCACGGACCGGTGTAGAGGCTCATGATGACCGACCCGAAGGCGATCAGAGCCGCCCACAGCCACATGATCAGCACCGCCCGGCGTTGGGAGTGCCCGATCTCGAGGAGCCGGTGGTGCAGGTGCTGCTTGTCCGGTGCGAACGGCGAGCGACCGGCGGCGGTGCGTCGTACGACGGCCATCACCAGGTCCGCGAGCGGCACCAGCAGGATGGTCAGCGGCAGTAGGACGGGCAACAGGGTCGGCAGGAAGTTGGCACTGGCACCGCCGCCACCCTGGGCCAATTGGTCGGAGCCGAACTGCCCCGAGAGGGTCACGGCGCTGGCCGAGAGCACCAGCCCGAGCAGCATCGAGCCGCTGTCGCCCATGAAGAGTCGGGCCGGATGGAAGTTGTGGAACAGGAAGCCGATGCAGGCGCCGGCCAGTGCCACGCTCAGCAGCGCGGCGGTGGTCGCGCGGTCGGCGTTGTTGATCCGGGTGAGCTCGTAGCAGAACAGGAAGAACGCCAGGGCGCCGATCGCGACCACCCCTGCGGCGAGGCCGTCCAGGCCGTCGACGAAGTTGACCGCGTTGACCGTCGCCACCACCACGAACCCGGTGAGGAGCGCCCCCTGGGTGGGGTCCAGCACGAACGTGGTGCCGTCGGGCAGGGTGATGAACCAGTACCGGACGTCGAAGAAGATCAGGAACGCCGTCGCCAGCACCTGCCCGCCGAGCTTGGTGAGGGCGTCCAGCTCGAAGATGTCGTCGAGCACCCCCACGGCACAGATCCCGATGCCGGCCAGCAGCACCACCCCGGCGTCCTGGAGGACGAAGGCTCCCCCCTCGGAGAGGAACGGCAGGTTACGGGCGACGAGGTAGGCCCCGATCAGCCCGCCCAGCATCGCCACGCCGCCGAGGTAGGGGATCGGCTCGTCGTGCACGTCCCGGTCACGCACCCGGGCGACCGCGCCGGTGCGCAGGGCGATCTCCCGCGCGATCACGGTGAGCAGGTAGGTCACCGCGAGCGCGACGAGGAAGACGAGCAGATACTCGCGCATCAGTCCGAGTCGGTCTCGCCGGGTTCAGCGCGCCGGGCGATGTCCGTGCGCTCGCCGGAGGCCGGGTCGACGTCTGCCGAGTCGGTCGAGGGCGTGGTCTCCTCGCCGGTGTCGTCGCCAGTCTTGTCGCCGGTCTTGTCGTCTGTCGCGTCGTCGGTCGTGTCGGAGTCGTCCTCGGACACGCTGAGCCCGAACCGGCGCAGCACCTGGTCGAGCTGGTCGGCGGTGATCGCGCCCTGGCGAAGGACCTGGGGAAAGGCGCCGGTCGCGTCGACGATCGTGGACGCCTCACCTCCCGGCGACGGGCCGTCGTCGAGTACGGCGGCCACGTGGTCGCCGAGCATGTCCTCGGCCGCCGCCGCGTCCAGCGCCGCGGGCTGACCGGTGCGGTTGGCGGAGCTGACCGCGAGCGGCCCGGTTCGCTCGAGCACCCGACGGGCCAGATCATGGTCGGGGACGCGGACCGCGACGGTGCCGCGGGTCTCGCCGAGGTCCCACTTGAGCGAGGACTGCTGGTGACACACCAGGGTCAGTGCCCCAGGCCAGAACTCCTCGGCCAGCGCACGCGCCCACGCCGGCAGCATCGTCGCGAGTGCGTCCAGCGTGCCGGCCTCGCTGACCAGCACCGGCGGGGGCATGTCGCGCCCGCGGCCCTTCGCGGCCAGCAGCGCACGCACGGCCGCCGGGTCGAACGCGTCGGCGCCGATGCCGTAGACGGTGTCGGTCGGCAGCACGATGAGCTCGCCCCGGCGTACGGCGAGCACGGCCTCCTCGATCGCGGACTCCCGCTCCTGGTCCGGCTCCTGCTCCTGGGTCTCGTGCTGCGCCTGGTCCTGCGCCTGGTCCTGCGCCTGGTCCTGCGCCTGGTCCTGCGTCTGGTCCGATCCCTCGTCCGACACCTGGTCGGGCACCTCCGAGGCGGGTCCTTCACTCATAGCGCTCATCGTGCCAGTCGCGCCGTGGTGAAGCGCGGCCGACCTGCCAGGTCTGTGTGGTCGCGCACCTCCAGCCAGTCACCGATGGCGGCGAAGACGGCCGGGGCTCCACCCCCGGCACCGTCTGGTCCCTGCTCGTCGGCGTGCTCGACGCCGAGCACCCCACCGGCACGGAGCAGACGCGCCGCGCGCCTGGCCAGCACCCGGATCGCATCCAGGCCGTCGTCGCCGGAGAAGAGCGCCAGATGAGGGTCATGATCGCGGGCCTCGACCGCGACCGACTCCCAGGCCTCGAGGGGGATGTAGGGCGGGTTGCACACCACGACGTCCACGGTGCCGAGGAGGTCGTCGAAGGCGAGGGCGAAGTCGCCCTGACGCAGATCGACCTCGGTGCCGGCCAGGTTGCGCGCCGCCCACTGGTGCGCGTCCGGGGAGAGTTCGACCGCATGGACCTCGGCCTGCGGCAATTCGTCCGCGATGCTCCGGGCGATCGCGCCGGAGCCGGTGCACAGGTCCACCACGACGGGCCCACGACCCGAGGCGAGTACCGCCCGGGCCGCGTCCAGGGCCCACCCGGCCAGCAGTTCCGTCTCCGGGCGGGGCACGAAGACACCGGGGCCCACCGCCAGTTCGACGTGCCGGAAGTGCGCCACACCGGTCAGGTGCTGGAGGGGCTCGCGGGCCGCGCGCCGGGCCACCAGGACCTCGAACCGCCCGACCGTCGACTCCTCGACCCGGTCGACCAGCACCAGTTGTCCGCGCGTCGTGCCGAGCACGTGGGCGAGCAGTTCCGCCGCGTCGTGCTCGGGGCTCCCGACCCCTCCGGCCCGGAGCCGGCCCGCTGCTTCGGCGAGCAGGCGCCTGGTCGGCGTACCGCCGACGGCAGCATCGAGGGCGTCGCCCTCACTCACGACTCCCATCCCTCCAGCCGGGCCGCGAGGTCCGCCTCGACGCAGGAGGCGATCACCGGTTCCAGGCCCCCGTCGAGCACCTGGTCGAGGTTGTACGCCTTGAAGCCGGTGCGGTGGTCGGAGATGCGGTTCTCCGGGAAGTTGTAGGTGCGGATCCGCTCGGAGCGGTCCACGGTGCGCACCTGGCTCCGGCGCGCGTCGCTGGCCTCGGCGTCGGCGGCGTCCTGGGCCGCGGCGAGCAGCCGGGCGCGGAGGATCCGGAGCGCCTGCTCCTTGTTCTGCAGCTGGCTCTTCTCGTTCTGGCAGCTCACCACGATCCCGGTCGGCAGGTGGGTGATGCGGACCGCCGAATCGGTGGTGTTCACGCTCTGCCCGCCGGGGCCGGAGCTGCGGAAGACGTCGATCCGAAGGTCCTGGTCGTGCACCTCGACATCGACCTGCTCGGCCTCGGGCAGGACCAGGACGCCGGCGGCGCTGGTGTGCACCCGCCCCTGCGACTCCGTCACCGGCACCCGCTGCACGCGGTGGACCCCGCCCTCGAACTTCATCAGGGCGTACGGCGTCCGCCCCGGCTCCGGGGTGCCCTTCGCCTTGAGCGCCACCGTCACGGACTTGAAGCCGCCCAGGTCGGACTCGGTCGCATCGAGGATCTCGGCCGACCAGCCCTGGTGTTCGGCGTACCGCGTGTACATGCGGAGCAGGTCACCGGCGAACAGCGCGGACTCCTCCCCGCCCTCCCCCGACTTCACCTCGAGAAGGGCGTCCTTGTCGTCGGCCGGATCCCGCGGCACGAGCAGCCTGCGCAGCCGTTCCTCGGCGACGTCGTACTCCTCGGCCAGGTCGGCCGCCTCCGCGGCGAACGCCTCCCGGTCGGGGTCCTCGGGGTCCGCGGCCAGTTCGCGAGCGGCCTCGAGGTCCTCCCCCAGTCGGCCCCACTCCCGCCAGGCACCGATGATCGCCGCCAGCGTGGAGTAGCGCTGGTTGAGGCGCTTGGCCAACCGAGCGTCGGCGTGGGTCTCGGGCGCCGCGAGCTGCCGCTCGAGCTCCGAGTGTTCCTCCACCAGACCCTGCACTGCCTCGAACACGTGATCCCTCTTCGTGAGGATGGGTGATTGCGCCCGTCACCGGTCGACCGATGAACGGCGCACTTCTCGGGTGTTGCACCGCCCGGGGAAGGCGCACGAGCCTCCGACCGTGTGGGCAAATGCGAAGCGCCGGCCCCCCGCCATGGCGGAGAACCGGCGCTCGGAGGCAACTACTTCTTGCCGTACCGGGCCTCGAACCGGGCAACGCGGCCGCCGGTGTCGAGGATCTTCTGCTTGCCCGTGTAGAACGGGTGGCACTGCGAGCAGACGTCGGCACGAAGGACGCCTTCGGTCTTGGTGCTGCGCGTGGTGAACGTGTTGCCACAGGTGCAGGTCACCTGGGTCTCCACGTAGGTCGGGTGGATGTCAGCCTTCATGGTGTCCTCTCATCAGGGGTGCCGGGTCGGTGTGCGAGCGCACGACCGTGAACCGGAACCGAACGAACCAAGAGTAGTCAACACCCTCGGGGGCACACCAATTCCCGGCCGGTGTGCGCGACCTCGGCGTGGGGCGCGCACCTCAGATCCTGACCGGCTCGGTAGGCCCATCAGTCGACGAAGAGACCGACTCCGGCGAGGATCGCCCAGAACCGGATCGTCCGGCCGAGGAACACGGTGGGAACGAACACCCAGCGCGGCATCTTGAGCGCACCGGCGACCGCGGCCAGGACCAGCATCGGCGGGATGCCGACCGAGCCGGCGAGGAGGAGGACGCCGCCGGCGTACCACGGCCGCCCCTGCATCCGGCCGAGCCAGCGCCCGTAGACCCGGCCCACCTTCGGCCCTTCCAGCTTGCGACGCATCCAGGCGGTGTCGACGCCGCGGCGCGCCCCTTCGTACCAGACCAGCTTCCCGAGGGTCTGGCCCGCGCCGGTGGCGATCGCCAGCGCGGCCACCTGGCCGGGGCCGACGGCAGCGATCCCGGCCAGGTAGACCTCGATGTTGACGAACGGCAACAGGGCGGACGCGAAGGCCACCCAGAAGCTGGTGAAGGCCAGCATCAGCCCGCGTTCCGTGCGTCCTCGACGTGCCGGTGCGCACTCGCGCCAGACGTGTCATCGCGCGCTGGGACGGGAAGGCCGAGCCGGAAGAGCCAGGTCATCGACACGCACTTGAGGATCAGCAGGGCCGCGGCGATGACGGTGCCGGCCACGATCGCGGCCGGCGTCGACCAGTGATGGAGCACGAGCAGCACGACGGCGAACAGCCCGGAGTTGGCGGCCTTGCCGAGCCGCGACCAGTTCCAGCGGTATATCCGCGCGTCCACCACGTAGAAGTAGTTGGGGCTGCGGATCGGCCAGGCCAGGAAGGCGAGCGACAAGAAGGTGTCGACCACCATGAACTCGACCAGGTAGAGCCCCACCGGCACCACCAGCACCGGCATCAACCAGATCAGGCCCAGATAGAACAGCGCCACGCACAGCCGGTCGCACACCAGGTCCATGACCGCGCCGATCCGCGTCTCGCAGTCGAACCAGCGGGCGTACTCACCATCCAGCGAGTCGCCGATCCAGTGTGAGACCAGGCCGACCACCAAGATGGTCAGGCTCTGCTCCACGGTGCCCCACATCAGCAGCCCCACGGTCAGGGCCGTGCGGAGCAGGGTGACCACCGTGGCGCCGGTGAAGAACCGTTCCCGGGCGGGGTCCGCCCAGATCCGGTCCGCCCATCTGGAGCCGGGCACGGCTACTGCTGCCCGGGGGTCGAGTGCTGGACCTGGGTGAGGAACTCGACGTTGCTGTGGGTCGCGCGGAGCCGCTCGAGGAGACGTTCGTGCGCCTCCTCGGGCTCGAGGTTGGCCAGCGCCTTGCGAAGCTTCCACACGATCTCCACCTCCTCGGGACCGAGCAGGAGGTCCTCACGTCGGGTGCCCGAGGCGAGCAGGTCGACGGCGGGGAAGAGACGCTTGTCCGCGAACTCCCGGCGCAGCCGGATCTCCATGTTCGCGGTGCCCGCGATCTCCTCGAAGACGAGCTCGTCCACCTTGGACCCGCTCTCGACCACCGCCGTCGCGAGAATGGTCAGCGAGCCGCCGTTCTCGACGTTCCGGCCGGCGCCGAAGAACTTCTTGGGCGGGTGGAGCGCCGCTGCGTCCACTCCCCCGGACAGGACGCGACCGCTGGCCGGGAGAGCCAGGTTGTACGCGCGTCCCAGACGGGTGATGCCGTCGAGCAGGACGACCACGTCGTGACCGAGCTCGACCAGGCGCTTGGCCCGCTCGATCGCAAGCTCGGCCAGCGCGGTGTGGTCTGCTGCGGGTCGGTCGAAGGTCGAGGAGATCACCTCTCCCTTGACCGAGCGCTCGAAGTCGGTGACCTCCTCGGGCCGCTCGTCGACCAGCACCACCATCAGGTGGCACTCGGGGTTGTTGGCGGTGACCGACGCAGCGATCCGCTGCAGCATCGCGGTCTTGCCCGCCTTGGCCGGCGAGACGATCAGGCCACGTTGCCCCTTGCCCACCGGAGCGGCCAGGTCGATCATCCGACCGAGCAGGTCGTGGGCGTCGGTCTCCATCCGCAACCGGTCCTCGGCATGGAGCGGAGTCAGCTTCGTGAAGTCCGCACGGTGGCGGGCGGTCTCCGGGTCGGCCCCGTTGACGGCGTCGATCCGGACCATCGGGTTGAACTTCTCCCGGCGCTCACCATCCCGGGGCTGGCGCACCTGGCCCACGATCGCGTCACCGCTGCGCAGTCCCAGCTTCTTGACCAAGGAGAGCGATACGTAGACGTCGTCCGGTCCGGGGAGGTAGCCACTGGTCCGCACGAACGCGTAGTTGTCGAGTACGTCGAGGATGCCGGCCGCAGGGACGAGCACGTCGTCGTCGAGGATGGAGGTGTCCAACTCCCCGCGGCGGTTGCGGTCGCGGTCGCGTCCGCGCCGGCGCCGATTGCGCCGGCTATCACCGTCGCCGTCCTGACCGTGATCCTGGTCCTGCTGGCCGCGGTCCTGACCCTGCTGAGGCTGCTGGGCCTGCTGAGCCACCCTGGACTGCGACTCCTGCTTGGCCTGGTCCTGCCTGGCCTGCTGGGCTGCCTGGTCCTGCTTGGACTCCTGCTTGGCCTGGTCCTGCTTGGCCTGGTCCTGCTTGGCCTGGTCCTGCTTGGCCTGGTCCTGCTTGGCCTGCTGGGGCCGGCTCTGCGCGGTGGCCTGCTCGCCGCGCTGACGCCGGGTGCGGGCAGGCTGGTCGCTCCCCTGCCGGGCGCGCTCCCCCTGCTGCCGGTCCGGCTTGCTGTCCTGGGCCCGGTCCTGGGCCAGTTCCTGCGCCCCGACCTGCGCCCGGTCCTGGGCCCGGTCCTGCGCCTTGTCCTGGGCCGGTTCGGCGTGAGGTTCGGCGGCCGGGGCGGTGGCCGCCTTGGCCCGGCTGCGGCGCGGCTTCGTCGCCGTCCCACCGTCGCCCGTCGCGGCCTGCGGTGCGGACGACGTGGACGGTGCGGCGGACGGCTGGGGAGCGGCGCCGGCCTGGGCCGCCTTGATCGCCTCGATCAGCTGCGCCTTCTTCATCGAGTTGGCGCCGGCGATACCCATTCCACCGGCCATCGCCTTGAGGTCGGCGAGCAGCATCGCGCTCAGTCCGCCGCCACGCTTCTTCCGGGCGCCCCCCGCGCTCGGGCCGGTGGTCTCCGGGGCGCTGGTGATGGCGTCGTTGGTCTCGGTCACGTGAGGTCCTTCCCACGTTCGGGTGTCCGCGGCCGGAGCCGGCGGACAGGTCGGTCGGTCCCATCCCCCGCCGCCTCGTGCGGCGGCCGGGAAGGCCGAGGCACACGCGAGATCGGTGTGCGGGGACGACCCGCACGGGACTGGGGAAGATCTGCGCATCCGCGGGGTGTGCCCCACCGAGTGGAGCACGCGGGTGCGACGCCGGAGCCGGCGCGCGCCCAGGGTAGCACCGCCACCATCACGACCACGCCCCTACGCCGCTCACTCGAGGCGGGCGCCCGACGGGTCGACGTCGAGGTGCAGCGAACGCCAACCCCGCGGGCAGCGGGTCTCGAGCGCGGCCGCCTGGCTGTCGTCGCAGAACGCGAGCACCGTCGGGCCGGCTCCGGAGACCACCGCGGGCACCCCGGCCGCGCGGAGCCGGTCGACCAGGTCGAGCGAGGCCGGCATCGCGGGGCGACGGTACTGCTGATGCAGGTAGTCCTGGGTGGCCCGAAGCAGCTGCTCGGGCCGGCCGGCGAGCGCCGCGACCAGCAGGGCCGCTCGCCCGGCGTCGGCGGCGGCGTCCCGATGCGGGACCCGCTCGGGCAACAGGCCGCGGGCGACCTTGGTCTCGACGCCCTCGGCGGGGATGAAGACCACCGCACTGACCCGCGGGTCGACCGAGGAGCCGACCGCGAAGAACCCGTCCTCGTCGGCGCCGGAGATCACGAAACCCCCGTAGAACGCCGGGGCCACGTTGTCGGGGTGGCCCTCCAGTTCCGCGGTGAGGCGGAACGCCGCCTCGTCGTCCATCAGCAGCGAGCCCCCGGCGACCAGCGCCCTGGCGAGGACGACGCCGCCGACGATCGCGGCCGAGGACGACCCGAGCCCACGGGCATGCGGTACCGAGTTCTTGCAGGTCAATCGCAGACCGGGCGGCTGGGCACCCATCTGGGTGAACGCAGCCCGCATGGCCCGCACCACGAGGTGCGACTCGTCGGTGGGTACGCCGTCAGACCCCTCCCCCTCGACCTGGACGACCAGCCCCTCGGGGAGGACCTCCGCCTCGAGTTCGTCGCGCAGGGACAGTGCGAGGCCGAGGCTGTCGTAACCGGGTCCGAGGTTGGCCGAGGTCGCAGGCACCGAGACCTGGACGGGCCCGTCCACGAAGGTCGTCATGGGCGTCCTCAGATCAGGCCGGCGGCGGCCGCGGCCGCGTCCACCTCGGCGTCCACGACCGTGGGCTCCAAGGTGCCGAACGACTCCAGAGCAGTGGCGACGTCCTTGAGCCCGTGCCCGGTCACCGTGATGACGACCGTCTTGCCGGCGTATGACTCCCCGCGTTCGAGGTCCTGCAGGAAGCCGGCGACACCGGCGGCGGAAGCGGGCTCCACGAAGACGCCGTCGCGCGCCGCGAGGTTGCGCTGCGCGGTGAGGATCTGGGTGTCGCTGAGCGAGGCGAACCGGCCACCCGACTCGGCGGCCGCAGCCTCGGCGAGCTTCCACGAGGCGGGGTTGCCGATCCGGATCGCGGTGGCCTTGGTCTCCGGGTGGGGGAACACCTCACCGGTGACCAGCGGGGCCGCGCCCTCGGCCTGGAAGGCGCGCATGACCGGACGCTTGGTGGCCTTGCCGGCGGCGGCGTACTGCTGGTAGCCGAGCCAGTACGCCGAGATGTTGCCGGCATTGCCGACCGGCAGCAGATGGAAGTCGGGGGCGTCCCCGAGCCGGTCGACCACCTCGAAGGACGCGGTCTTCTGGCCCTCCAGGCGCACCGGGTTGACCGAGTTGACCAGGGCGACCGGGTAGTGCTCGGCCAGCCCGCGGGAGAGCTTGAGGCAGTCGTCGAAGTTGCCGCGGACCTGGATCACCTGGGCGCCGTGGATCACCGCCTGGGCCATCTTGCCCGCCGCGATCTTGCCCTCGGGCACCAGCACGATCGGCGTGATCCCGGCCTTGACCGCGTAGGCGGCCATCGAGGCCGAGGTGTTGCCGGTGGAGGCGCACACACACGCCTTGGCGCCCTCGTGCACCGCGACCGAGATGGCCGCGGTCATGCCCCGGTCCTTGAACGAGCCGGTGGGGTTCTGCCCCTCGACCTTCAGCCAGACCTCGGCGTCGCCGGCCTCCGAGAGCCAGCGCGAGGTGACCAGCGGGGTACCGCCCTCACCGAGGGTGATGGCGGGGGTGCCGGCCGGGATGTCGAGGAGATCGCGGTATTCCTCGATGACTCCGCGCCACTGGTGGGTGCTCACTCGTGTCCTCCCTCGACGCGCATCACCGAAGTGACCTCGCGCACGATGTCCATGGTCTGCAGGTGCTCGACGGTTGCCGAGAGTTGGGCGTCGGTCGCCTGGTGCGAGACGACGACCAACTGGGCGTCCTCGTCGCGTCCCTCCTGGCGCACGGTCTGGATCGAGACCCCGTGCTCGGAGAAGGCGGTGGCGACGGCCGCCAGGACACCGGCGCGGTCCTCGACGTCGATCGCCACGTGGTAGCGGGTCACGGTCTCCCCCATCGGGAGCACCGCCCGGTCGGCGTAGGCCGACTCACCGACGCCGCGGGTGTCCTTGACCCGGTGACGGGCTACGGAGACGAGGTCGCCCAGGACGGCGCTCGCCGTCGGCGAGCCGCCCGCGCCCTGGCCGTAGAACATCAGCGACCCGGCCGACTCGGACTCGACGAAGACCGCGTTGAACGCCTCGCGGACGCTGGCCAGCGGGTGGGTGCGCGGGATCATCGCGGGGTGCACCCGCACCGAGATGTCGCCGTCGTTGAGCTCGACGATGGCCAGCAGCTTCACCACGCAGCCCATGTCCTTGGCCGAGGCGACGTCGCCGGCGGTGATCTCGGAGATGCCCTCCCGGTGGACGTCGGCCGCGGTGACCCGCGAGTGGAAGGCCAGTGAGGCGATGATGGCCGCCTTGGCCGCGGCGTCGAAACCCTCCACGTCGGCGGTGGGATCCGCCTCGGCGTACCCGAGTTCCTGGGCCTCCGCGAGCGCCTCGGCGAAACCGGCGCCGTGGGTGTCCATCTTGTCCAGGATGTAGTTGGTGGTGCCGTTGACGATGCCCATCACCCGGGTGACACGGTCACCGGCGAGCGACTCGCGCAGCGGTCGCACGATCGGGATCGCGCCCGCCACGGCCGCTTCGTAGTAGAGGTCGCGGCCGGCCTTGTGAGCCGCCTCGTACAGCGCCGGACCGTCCTCGGCGAGCAGGGCCTTGTTGGCCGTGACGACCGAGGCGCCGTTCTCCAGGGCAGCGAGGATGAGGCCGCGGGCCGGCTCGATGCCGCCGATCACCTCGATCACCAGATCGATGTCGTCGCGGGTCACCAGTCCCAGCGCATCGGTGGTGAGCAGCTCCGCGGGCACCTCGACCTCCCGGGGTGCGTCGAGGCGACGGACCGCCACCCCGGCCAACTCGATCCGGGCACCCACCCGGGCGGCCAGATCATCGGCCTGCTCACCCAGCAACCGGACGACCTGCGAGCCGACCGAGCCGCATCCGAGCACGGCCACCTTCAAGGAACGCTCGCTCTTCACCCGCCCAGCCTATCCGCGTCCGCCCTCCTCACCCTCATGCAGGCCCCATCGCGGACAGCGTCCGGCGCAGCCCGATCCCGGACGTCCCCGGCTCCGCCCGCGCTCGCTCGTTGCCGGGCGGTGTGGAACGACCCTGGGCCGGTACGCAGACCTCAACTAAGGTTGAGTTCGATGAACGCACACCTGATGAGCCCGGGCGAGGTCGCCGCGCGTTCCGGGATGGCCGTCTCCGCGTTGCACTTCTACGAGCGGGAGGGGTTGATCAGTAGTACGCGCACCCCCGGCAACCAGCGTCGCTACCGGCGCGACGTCCTCCGCCGGCTCGGGTTCATCCGGGTCTCCCAACGGGTCGGGATCCCGCTCGGCGAGATCCGCGAGGCGCTCGCCACCCTGCCCGAGTCACGCACGCCGACCAAGCAGGACTGGACCCGTCTCTCCCGCGGCTGGCGTTCACACCTCGACGCCCGGATCGAGCAGCTGGAACGGCTACGCGACGACCTCGACGGGTGCATCGGCTGCGGGTGCCTCTCGCTCAGATCGTGCACCCTCAACAATCCGGGCGACCGACTCGCCGAGCAGGGCCCCGGACCGGTGCGCTTGGAGGTCTGAACCGCCACGATGGGACGGTGCTCTTCTCCCAGGCCGACCTCCGCCGGATCGTCGCCGGCGACCTCGACCTGGCCTTCCGGCGCTGGCGCCGCCCCCGACACGTGCTCGGTGGGCGGCAACGCACCCCGGTCGGCGTGGTCGAGTTCACCTCGATCGACCGGATCGAGGAGACGGCGCTCACCGAGGCGGACGCCGCCCGGGCGGGCACCGACCTGACCCGGCTACGGGCGCTGCTCGCCCGCAAGGAGGGCGACCTCTACCGGATCGGACTGCGGTACGCCGGCCAGGACGAGCGGGCCGTCCTCCGCGAGCAGGTCCCCGACGAGGCCGGCATCGACGCGCTGCTGGACACCCTGGCCGCGATCGACCGGCGCAGTCGGCACGGTCCGTGGACCGAACGGCACCTCACCCTGATCGGCGAGCGCCCCGGCGTACTCGCGGAGCACCTGGCCACCTCGATCGGGCGGGAGAAGCGAGCGTTCAAGGCCGACGTACGGCGGCTCAAGGAGCTCGGTCTCACCGAGAGCCTTCCCGTCGGCTACCGCCTCTCCCCCCGCGGCGAGGCAGTGCTGGCCCGGTTCCGCTCCTCCCCCACCGACCAGTCCGGTTGAGTTGCGCCTCGTGGACGGTTCATTCGGTCCAAGTGGACGTGCCACGAGGCCCAACTCAACGTGCCACCAAGCCCAACTCGACGTGCCAGCAGGACCGACTCGACGTGCCAGCAGGACCGACTCGACGGGCGGGAGAGGGGCGGTCAGCCGAGGTCGGTGGCGAAGAGGTCGTCCTCGGTCTCGCGACGCACGATCACCCGGGCCTCGCCGTCCTTGACGGCGACCACGGGCGGGCGCAGGGCATGGTTGTAGTTGGAGGCCATCGATCGGCAGTACGCCCCGGTCGCGGGTACGGCGAGCAGGTCGCCCGGTCGGATGTCACCGGGCACGAACTCGTCCTTGACCACGATGTCGCCGGCTTCGCAGTGCTTGCCGACCACCCGACCCAGCACCGGCGGCGCGTCGGAGGAGCGCGAGGCCAGGGTGCAGGAGTAGTCGGCGTCGTACAGGGCGGTGCGGATGTTGTCGCTCATCCCACCGTCGACGGACACGTAGGTACGCCGGGCGCCGCCGTCGAGCGCGACCTCCTTGACCGTGCCCACGGTGTAGACCGTGCACATCGACGGACCGACGATCGCACGCCCGGGCTCGATCGAGAGCCGGGGGGCATCGATGCCGAGGGTCCGGCACTCGTGCGCCACGATCCGGGTCAGCTCCGCGGCGAGGTCGGCCGGGTCGGCCGGGTCGTCCTGGGAGGTGTAGGCGATGCCGAAGCCGCCGCCGAGGTCCATCTCCGGGAGAGTGGCACCGAGTTCGTCGGCGATCCGGGCGTGCAGCGCCAGCACGCGCCGGGCGGCCACCTCGAAGCCCGCGGAGTCGAAGATCTGCGAGCCGATGTGCGAGTGCAGTCCGAGCAGCTCCACCCCGCCGTCGGCCGGGTTGCCGGCCGCGAGCAGGCGACGGACCGCCTCGAACGCGTCGCCGGAGGAGATCGAGAAGCCGAACTTCTGGTCCTCGTGGGCGGTGGCGATGTACTCGTGGGTGTGGGCCTCCACGCCCGCGGTCACCCGCACCATCACCCGCGCGGTCAGGCCGGTCTCGCGGACGATCTCCACGACCCGGTCGACCTCGTGGAAGGAGTCGACGATGATCCGGCCGACGCCGAGCACGATCGCCCGGCGCAGCTCGGGAGCGCTCTTGTTGTTGCCGTGGTAGCCGATCATGGCCGGGTCGACCCCGGCCCGCTCGGCCGCCGTCAGCTCGCCGTTGGAGCAGACGTCGAGGAAGAGCCCCTCCTCGGCCACCCAGCGGGCGATAGCCGTGGACAGGAAGGACTTGCCGGCGTAGTAGACGTCGTAGTCGGCGAAGCCGTCGCGGAAGGCGCGGGCGCGGGCGCGGAAGTCGGCCTCGTCGAGGATGTACGCCGGTGTGTTGAGGTTGGCGACCAGCTCGGGCACCGGCAGCCCGCCGACGTGCAGCTCACCGTCGACCTTGGCGGCGGTGGCGGACCACAGTTGCGGCAAGAGCGCGTTGACGTCGCCCGGTGTAGCCAGCCAGGAGGGGCCGCGCAGGGCACCGGAGGCATGGGCCCACCCGGCCTCGTGGGTCGTGGTCATCGCCCGATCACATCCGCTCCGGCGCGGACACGCCGAGGATGTCGAGGCCGTTGGCGATCACGGTGCGGGTCGCCAGCACCAGCATCAGCCGGGACTCGTTGACCGGGCGGACCGGCTCGTCGCCCTGCGGCAGCATGCGGCACTCCTTGGTGTCGTACCACTTGTTGAACACCGACGCGGTGTCCTCCAGGTAGCGGGCCACCCGGTGCGGCTCGCGCAGCTCTGCGGCAGCGGCGATCACGCGCGGGAACTCGGCCAGGGCACGCAGCAGCTCGCCGTCGCGCGCATGGGTGAGCAGCGCGGGGTCGTACTCCTCGGCGGAGGGCACCTTCATCCCCAGGTCGGCGGCGTTGCGCATCATCGCACAGGTGCGGGCGTGGGCGTACTGGACGTAGTAGACCGGGTTCTCGTTGGAGGCCTTGGTGATCTCCGCGACGTCCAGGGTCAGGGGGCTGTCGGCGGGGTAGCGGGCGAGGGAGTAGCGCAGCGCGTCGACGCCGATCTCCTCGGTGAGCTCGTGCAGGGTGACGATGGTGCCGGCCCGCTTGGACAGCTTCATCTCGGCGCCGTCCCGCATGATCTTGACCAACTGCCCGATGAGGACCTCGAGGGTCTGGGCGGGGTCGTCGCCGGCGCAGGCCGCCATCGCCCGCAACCGGCCGACGTAGCCGTGGTGGTCGGCACCGAGCAGGTAGATGCAGCGGTCGAAGCCGCGGGAGCGCTTGTTGAGGTAGTAGGCGGTGTCGCTGGCGAAGTAGGTCAGGGCGCCGTCGGACTTGATCAGGACCCGGTCCTTGTCGTCGCCGAAGTCGGTGGTGCGCATCCACAGCGCGCCGTCCTGCTCGTAGACGTGGCCGAGCTCCTTGAGCCGGGCCAGGGTCTCGGGCACCTTGCCGGACTCGTGCAGGGAGACCTCGGAGAACCACACGTCGAAGTGGGTGTTGAAACCGTCGAGCTGGCCCTGCTGCTCGGCGAGCTGGAGCTCGTACCCCTTCGCCCGTACGGCGGCCAGCCGCTCGGACTCGGGCAGCTCGAAGATGCCGGGTGAGGCCTCCCCGACCTGCTTGGCGAGGTCGTCGATGTAGCCGCCGGCGTACCCGCCCTCGGGGGTCGGCAGACCGGTCGCGGCGGCGATGATCGAGGCGGCGAAGTGGTCCATCTGCACGCCGCGGTCGTTGATGTAGAACTCCCGGGTGACCTCGGCGCCGGCGGCGCTCAGCGCGCGGCCGATCGCGTCACCGAGTACCGCCCAGCGGGTGTGGCCCAGGTGGAGCGGACCGGTCGGGTTGGCCGAGATGAACTCGACGTTGACCCTCTGACCGGCCAGGGTCCGGGTGTGCCCGTAGGCCGACCCGGCGGCGACGATGTCGGCGGCGACCTCACCCTGCGCGCCCGCGTCGACGGTGATGTTGAGGAAGCCCGGCCCGGCCACCTCCACCTCGGTGATCCCGTCGTTGGCCTCGAGCCCGGCCCTGATCAGTTCGCCGAGGGCCCGGGGGTTGGTCCCGGCCTTCTTGGCCAGTTGCAGCGCCACGTTGGTCGCATAGTCCCCGTGCCCCTTCTGCCGGGGTCGCTCCACGGTGACGCTGGCAGGGACGCCGTCCGGGAGGGCGAGCTCGCCCCTCTCGGAGAGGGCCGTCAGAACGTCGACGATGGTGCTGGAGAGCTGCTGCGGAGTCACCCCCGAAGCCTAGCCGTGGGCCCGGTTTCCCGGTTATTCGATAGGGGCTGTAAGGTCTCCCTCGCACCGACCGGCCGTTCGCGGCAAGCCGGGGCGGGCCCTCGTAGCTCAGGGGATAGAGCACTGGTTTCCGGTACCAGGTGCCGCAGGTTCGAATCCTGCCGAGGGCGCGTTTTTCTTCACGAACATCACACGACACCCGGGTCCACGCCTCGCGCGGACCCGGGTGTCGTGTTTCTGGGGCCGGATCTCTCGGATCTCAGCGGCCGACCAGCTCCTCACGCAGGTCACGCTTGAGGATCTTGCCGGCCGGGTTGCGCGGCAGGTCGTCGTTGCGGAACCACACGTGCTCGGGCACCTTGAAGCCGGCCAGCCGCCCGCGGACGTGGGTCCGGATCTCCTCCACCGAGACCTGCTGACCGGGCTTGAGCTGGACGACGGTGCCGACCTCCTCGCCCAGGACCTGGTGGGGCACCGGGATGACTGCGGCGTCGAAGACCCCGGGGTGCTCGAAGAGCACCGCCTCGATCTCGGAGCAGTACACGTTCTCCCCGCCCCGGATGATCATGTCCTTGGCCCGGTCGACGATGAAGACGAACCCCTCCTCGTCGATCCTGGCGACGTCACCGGTGCGGAGCCAGCCAGCGGTGAAGGCCTTCTCGGTGGCCTCGGGCTTGCCCCAGTAGCCGCGCACCACGTTCGGACCGGCGATCCACAGCTCGCCGACCTCGCCCTGCGGCAGCTCGTTGTCCAGGGCGTCGACCACCTTGACCTCGCACACCGCCACGGGGACGCCGACGCTGTCGGGCTTGCGCAGGTAGTCGGTGCCACCGTTGCTCGTGGTCATGCTGGACGTCTCGGTCAGGCCGTAGCCGTTGGACGGCACCCGGCCCGGGAACATCTCGTCGATCCGGCGGACGAGCTCAGGCGGGGCCGGCGCACCGCCGTAGCCGATGGTCTGCACGCTGGAGAGGTCGCGCTTGTCGAAGTCGGGCGATTCGAGGACCTGCCAGACCATCGAGGGCACTCCCCCGAAGCTGGAGACCTGCTCCCGCTCGATCAGCTCGAGCGCCCGCTCGGCGTTCCACTTGTACATCATCACCAGCTTCGACCCCATCAGCATCGTGCCCTGGAGGACCGAGTGCGAGCCGGTCGCGTGGAAGAGCGGCACGGAGATCAGGGAGGCCAGCTGCGGCGCATCCGGGTCGACGACCGGCGCCACGGTCGGGTCGAAGCCGGGGGCGCGCATCGCGGCACGAGTGCCCGCGAAGGTCATCGAGACCACGTTGGTGGTGAAGTTGCGGTGGGTGCCCAGCGCCCCCTTCGGGCGGCCGGTCGTGCCCGAGGTGTACATGATGGTCGCGTCGTCCCCAGGCGCGATGTCGACCTCCGGCAGCGCCGGCGGGTTGGCCGGGTCGGGGTCGCCCACGACGTCCTCCCACCCGCGGGTGCCGTCGGACACCTCACCGCGCACCACGATCGTGCGCAGGCCGGACAGTCCGGGCAGGTCGTCGCGGAGCCGCTCGACGCGCTCGCCGTCGGCGACCAGCACCGTCGAGCCCGAGTCGGTGAGTCCGTAGAGCAACTCCGGCCCGGTCCACCAGGCGTTGAGCGGCACCACGATCGCACCCGCGGAGACCGCTCCGAAGAAGGCCATCGGCCACTCCGGGAAGTTGCGCATGGCGATGGCGACGCGGTCGCCCTTGCCCACGCCGTAGTCCTCGGTGAGGGCACGGGCGAAGGCCGCCGCCCGGGCGTAGAACTCGGCGTAGGTGTAGCGCTCGTCCTCGTAGACGATGAAGGTGGCCTCCCCGTGGGTGCGGCTCAGTTCGAGCAGTGCCCGCATCGAGGGCAGGGCACCCTTCCACGCCCGAGTGGGACGGCCGTCGATCTCGACGATCTCCATCTCGAAGGGCGCACCCGGCGCGGTGAGCGCCTGGTGGATGCTCGCGATCGGCATCGAGGACGCGCTCGGCCCCACGCTCGACCCCGCCTCCGTGGCTGCCTCGGCACTCATCGACCCACCTCCCCGCTGGTGACCTTCGGGTGTGTTCCAGGCGTCGACGTCATGCGTCCTCCTCGTCGGTGATGGCGCGATCCGGGTCGGCCCCGCCGCGTCGTCCGCGACCGGGCACCGGTGACCCGAATCACACTCCGGTGATCCGCCGCGACCCTAGCCCCTCACCGGGCACCGAGGTGTCCACCCTCCGCGGATCGGGCTGGCGAGTCACCGAACGAGATCCGGGCCGGGTCGGCCGGGTCAGCGCCGACGCCAGGCGGCGTACGCCGCAACGTCGCCGACCACCAGGCCACGGGCCCCCGCGGCATGGGCGCGCTGCCACCAGACCGGATTCGTGCTGCTCCGGATCAACACCTGCGCTCCACGGGCACGGAGCAGGCGTACCCGCGCCCGGGTGGCCTGACTGGCATGCAAGTTGACCCCGTCCGCGATCCCGGCGCCTCGGAGCGCGAGCCGCCAGCCGGGGGCGAGGTACTGGGTGTGGTTGTGCCGAGAGGCGAGCTCGATCCGCCGCAGGACAACCGGTCGGCGCGACAGGTAGCGCACCCGGTCGGCCATCCCCGCCCGCCGTACCATCGTCGTGACCACCCGGAAGTCGCGGACCCGCCACTGGAGCCCGCCCCGGGTCTTGATCTCCATCAGCAGGTTGGCCTCGTGATGGGACGCCCACTCCAAGAGCCCCCGGAGGGTGGGGATGGGGGTGCCTCGCACGCCGGTGCAGTGCTCCCGCAGCGAGCGCACGGTGCGCGCCGCGACCGGACCGCTGCAGGTGGTCGTGCGGTCGAGGGTGGCGTCGTGCATCAGCACCACCCGCCGGTCCGCGGTCAACCGCAGATCCACCTCCACCGCGCTCGCCCCGAAGTGGAGCGCGCGGGCCAGGGCCGGGATGGTGTTCTCGGTCTGCCAGCTCGCGGCGTCACCCCGATGGCCCACCAACCGGTAGTCGCCCGGCTCGGCCGCCCGCGCAGCGGGTGCCTGACCCAGACAGAGCGCCGCGAGGAACAGCGCGGTGCCCAGGGACGCGGCCCGACGCGGCCTGACGGAGCAGCGAGGGGCTCGCCAGGGCATGGGGAAGCGACGGCGGGGAAGCACCGCCCGATGCTATGGGCGCCGCGACCCCGGATGGCGCAGACTCCCCGGAGCGGGTGGAAGTTGCCGACACGCGTGTGGCCGGCCGACCCCCGCCGGGTCACTCCTCGCCCGGGCCGCCGACCGAGCCTTCGAGCGCCACGGCGACCAGGGCCCGGGCACCTGGTGCGAGCAGTTGTCCGGTACGCCACACCGCGGTGAGCGGACGGCGCAGATCCAGGTCGGGCACCGCCACCTCGACCAGCGAGCGTGCCGCCAGTTCCCGGCGTACCGCCAGACCCGAGACGATCACCGGAGCCACCCCGCCGGTGGCCGCCGAGACCAGTGCTGCGTTGGACCCCATGGTGACGGCGTTGGCGAGCGCCAGTCCCGCCCGATCGAGCGCCTCGTCGAGCGTCTCCCGGGTGCCGGAGCCCAACTCGCGGACCAGGACTCGCCCGGCCGCCACCCGCTCGGCCGTGACCTCTCCGCCGTCCGCCCAGGGGTGGTCGGGGCTGACCGCCACGACCAGCCGGTCCCAGCCGATCCTGCGGCGGCTGAACGCCGGCCGGATGCTCGGCGACTCCAGGAACCCGATGTCGACCTCCCCGCGCTCGACCAGATCGGCCACGTCGGTGGAGTTGTGCACCTCGAAGGAGATCTGGAACTCGGGTGCCACCTCCTGGAGCCTGACCAGCCAGCGCGGAGCGAGGTGCTCGGCGACGGTGAGGCTGACGGCCGCCCGGACGGTGCCAGTGCGCTCGGAGCGGAGCGCCGAGACCGACAGGCCGAAATCCTCCGCCGCGGCGAGCAACTGCTCGGACCAGCCCACCACCGCCTGTCCGGCCTCGGTCAGGCGGGTGCCCTGGCGGGAGCGCTCGAGGAGGGGCACCCCGATCTGGCGTTCCAGGGCGCTCATCCGTCTGCTCACGCTCGGCTGGGAGAGCCCCCGTCCCACGGCCGCCTTGCCGATGCTGCCGGAGGTCGCGACGTCGACGAACAGGGCCAGGTCGTCGAGGTCGGGCAACCGTTGGGTCATACGCCCAGCGTATGACGTGATGCCGAACTGCCGGCTACCGGCGACCCGGCAGATCCCGGACCGTTGTCCTATGGCCCAGATCCAGACACCCGCAGCGCCGGTGACACCCCCCACCCGGTGGTCGAGCACCTCGCTCTCCGAGTGGCTGGCCGGGCGCGTGCCCGGGTGGCTGCCCGGACTCGGCCTGGTCGCGCTGGGCGCCCTCGCCTCGTACGCCGGCCACAAGTTCGTGCCCGCGATCGGCGTGCTCACCTGGGCGGTGTTCCTCGGCATCGCCGTCGCCAACCTCGGACTGGTGCCGGCCGCGGCCGCTCGCTCGCTGCCCGCGATCACCAAGCGGACACTGCGGATCGGCGTGGTGCTGCTCGGCTTCTCGCTCTCGCTCTCAACGATCGCCGCCCTGGGCCTGCCCCTCATCGCGGTGATCGTGCTGACCCTGGTCGGCACCCTGGTCGGCACCCTGTGGCTGGGCTCGCGGCTCCGTCTGGGCTGGCCGCGACGCCTGCTGATCGCCACCGGATTCTCGATCTGCGGCGCCTCGGCGATCGCGGCGATGGAGGAGACCGCCCGGGCGGACGAGGACGATGTGGCGGTGTCGGTGGCGCTGGTGACCGTGTGCGGCACCGCCGCGATGGTGCTGATCCCGCTCCTCCAGGCCCCGCTGGGGCTCACCGACACCCAACTAGGGATCTGGGCCGGGGCCAGCGTCCACGAGGTCGGTCAGGTCGTCGGAGCGGCCGGCCCGGCGGGAGCCACCGCCGTCGCGATCGCGATCGCGGTCAAGCTGACCCGGGTCCTGTGCCTGGCTCCGGTGGTGGCCACCTTCTCCGCCCTGCACCGCCGTCAGGTCGTCCGTACGGCGTCGGCGTCGGGTGACACGGACCGCCCGGCCGGCCTTCCCCCGCTGGTGCCGCTGTTCGTGATCGGGTTCCTCGTCTGCGTCGGTCTCCGGACAGTCGGGGCGGTGCCGGCCGTCCTGGACGCGCCCATCACCGTCGTGCAGCAGACCACCCTGGCCGCGGCACTGTTCGGCATGGGCACCGCGGTGCACGTGAAGACCCTCGCCGGCGCGATGGGCCGGGCCTTCGTCCTCGCCGTCGTGGCCACGCTCACCGTCGCCGCACTGTCGCTGGCCGGCATCCTGCTCATCGCCTGAGCGGTCGACGCGGGTCCGAGACGATCCGCCCCGGCCGACCCAGCACGAACGGCCCGCCCCGAACACCGGCGCGGGCCGTTCGGCAGGACACCGTCAGCAGCGCTTGATGGTGGCGTCCTTGCGGGCGTCGTCGCCGTACCGCTTGGCGGCCGCGGTGTCGGGGAGAACGACGCTCGCCGCGCCCACCTGCCCGATACCACCCTGGACCACGCAGCCGGTGATCTTGGCGGGGTCGACGTCGGCGACGGCCTGGGCGAGGCGGTAGAGCTCCGCGGGCGGCACGTCGGTGTGCATGTGCTTCATGACGGTCAGGACGCCCTCGGCCATGAACCCGGGCTTGTCCTGCTTCTCGGCCACCGCGGCCTGGATGCCTTCCAGCACCCGCTGCTGGTTGGCCGAGCGGCCGAAGTCGCCGTCCGGCAGGGTCTTGCGGATCCGGGAGAACGCCATCGCGTCGTACCCGTTCAGCTTGATCCTGCCCGCCTTGAAGCCGTCGTCCTTGAGGTTCTCGTCGGAGAAGGCGCGCGGGTTGGCCACGGTGATGCCGCCGATGTCGTCGATCATGTCCTCGAAGAAGGGGAAGCGGGTCACGAACACGTAGTCCGGGTGGACACCCACCAGGTCGCCGACCGTCTCCCCCAGCAGCTTCGGGCCGCCGTAGTAGAGCGCCGCGTTCACCCGGTTGGAGCCGACGCCGGGGATCGACACCCAGGAGTCGCGCGGGATGCCGATCGACGTCGCCGCGCCCGTGCGCGTGTTGAGACCGACCAACTGGAGGGCGTCGCCCCGGGTGCGCGTCATGTCCTCGCCGGGGCGGGCGTCCGACCCGACGGCGAGGATCCAGATGGTCTCCGCGCCGACGTCGACTCCGGTGGCGCTCTCGGTCTTGACCAGGGTGGCCTCGGTGGAGGCGACCTCGCTGTCCGGCACCGCCAGGACCGTGAGGGCCAGCACGACGCCGAGCGCGACCGCACTCAGCAGCCGGCGGCCGAGGACCTTGCGCACCGGGCTCACCGGGGGTACTCGAAGGCTGCTCACTGGGACTCCTCGGAGGATGTGGCCGCGCCAGGGGCGGCGCTGGTGCTGGGGCTGCTGCTGGCACTCGAACCGGGGTTGCCCGCACTAGGGCCACCGGCCTTGCCGCGCCCGGCCGGGACTGCGGTGTTGCTCACGTCGAAGGCGAAGACCCGCCAGGTGCCCTCGACCTTGGTGAGGTCGAGCCGGGCGTTGACCCGGCGGCGCTGTTCGGCCTCGCCGGTGGTGTCGAAGACCATCGCGACGTTGGCCCGCGCGGCGACCGGCTTGCCCTTCGGCGCGAACAGGTCGACCTTGACGATCCGGCGCTTGGCCGTGGCGCCGTCGATGGTGCCGGCGATCGCGGCGTTGGTGGTGAGCTGGGCCTGGCGCGATGCCTGGGCGGCCGCGCCCTTGGTGAACCCCCGGAAGGACGCCGAAGCCAACTGCGGTCGCGTGCTCGGGTAGGTGCCGAGGTACGCCGCGTCCAGCCACCCGTCGACGACCTTGCCGACCGCCGCGCTGGCCTGCTGACGCTGAGCGCGGGGCAGCTTGCCGGTGACCACGCCGATCTTGAGATTCGTGGCGATGGGCGCGGGCGTCGTGCTCGGAGTGGGCGTCGGGCTCGCAGCCTCGCCGCCGTCGTCCTCGCCGCTGCACGCGCCGAGCCCCACGACGACGCCCAGCGCCGCGGTCGCGGCGAGGAGCCGCCTGGCCGATGACTGCATGTTCTCTCCTGCTTGTGTTCGACACCGTGTCGGTTCTTGGAAGGCTCGGGATCGGGTCCCGGCCGGCTCCGAGGGGCGGGTGGCGGCGACGAGCCACCACCAGGACCGCCCCAGAATGTGGCGCTGGCAACACCTTGACCGAATCCCGGGCCCGAGCCCTGCATTAGACGGTAGGTGGGTCTAGCCTTGACCCTCGGATACCACCCACCCATGCGCGCAATTCGGAAGAGGCGAAGCAAGCCGTGCCGCAGCCGTCAGGCAACCTGCCTACCACCGCACCCGTAGTCCCCGAGGAATTCGGGGCCAACGAGTGGCTCGTCGAGATGATGCACGACCAGTACCGCAAGGATCCAAATAGCGTGGATCAGGTCTGGAAGAGGTTCTTCGAGGGCGGTGGCGCGAACAGCGCGGCCGCGACCACGAGCCCGGCCAAGCCGGCCCCGGCCAAGCCGGCGGCCACCCCCGCCCCCTCCGCGGCGAAGCCCGCCGCCACGCGCACGCCGGCCCCGGCGGCCACTCCGCCGGCGGAGGCGAAGAGCGCGCAGCCGGCCAAGCCCGCCGCCGCGCCGGTGCCCAAGGAGTCGCCCAAGCCGGCTCCTGCCGCCGCCGACGACAAGCCGACCTTCACCGTGCTCCGTGGCGCCCCCGCCCGTACGGCGAAGAACATGGACGCCTCCCTGACCGTCCCCACGGCCACGTCGGTGCGCTCGGTGCCGGTGAAGCTGCTGTGGGACAACCGCACGGTCATCAACAACCATCTCGCCCGCGCCCGCGGCGGCAAGGTCTCCTTCACCCACATCATCGGCTACGCCCTGGTGCAGGCGGTCAAGGCGATGCCGGACATGAACGTCGGCTTCGACGTCGTGGACGGCAAGCCCAACCTGATCACCCCCGCCCACATCAACCTGGGCCTGGCCATCGACGTCCCGAAGCCGGACGGCTCCCGCCAATTGCTGGTGCCCAGCATCAAGGGCGCGGAGTCGATGGACTTCGCGGCGTTCTGGGCCGCCTACGAGGACGTCGTACGCAAGGCGCGCGACAACAAGCTCACCGTCGCTGACTTCCAGGGCACCTCGATCTCCCTGACCAACCCCGGTGGCATCGGCACCGTCCACTCGGTCCCCCGCCTGATGAACGGCCAGGGCGCCATCATCGGTGTCGGTGCGATGGAGTACCCCGCCGAGTGGCAGGGCGCCTCCGCCGAGGCGATCGCCCGTAGCGCGATCAGCAAGGTCATGACCCTGACCTCGACCTATGACCACCGCGTCATCCAGGGCGCTCAGTCCGGTGAGTTCCTCAAGGTCCTGCACCAGCTGCTGCTGGGCAAGGACGGCTTCTACGACGACATCTTCCGCTCGCTGCGGATCCCCTACGAGCCGATCCGGTGGGCGCAGGACATCGCGACCAGCCACGACGACGAGATCGGCAAGCAGGCCCGGATCCTGGAGCTGATCCACGCGTTCCGGGTGCGGGGTCACATGATGGCCGACACCGATCCGTTGGAGTACAAGCAGCGCTCGCACCCCGACCTCGAGGTCGAGTCGCACGGGCTGACCCTGTGGGATCTGGACCGGGAGTTCGCCACCGGCCGGTTCGGCAGCGACAACCAGCCGTTCATGAAGCTGCGCGACATCCTCGGCATCCTGCGCGACTCCTACGTCCGCACCACGGGCATCGAGTACATGCACATCCAGGATCCCGAGCAGCGCCGCTGGATCCAGGAGCGGGTCGAGCTCCCCCACGAGAAGACGCCCCGCGAGGAGCAGCTCCGGATCCTGGAGAAGCTCAACCAGGCCGAGGCGTTCGAGACCTTCCTGCAGACCAAGTTCGTCGGTCAGAAGCGGTTCTCCCTGGAGGGCGGCGAGACCGCCATCCCCGTGATCGACGAGATCTGCGAGGCCTCCGCCCAGAGCGGCCTGGACGAGGTCGCCATCGGCATGGCCCACCGCGGCCGGCTCAACGTGCTGGCCAACATCGTCGGCAAGAACTACAGCCAGATCTTCCAGGAGTTCGAGGGCAACATCGACCCTCGCACCGTGCAGGGCTCCGGAGACGTCAAGTACCACCTCGGTGCCGAGGGCGAGTTCCACGCCGGGTCCGGCGACACCGTCAAGGTCTCGGTCGCGGCCAACCCGTCCCACCTCGAGACCGTCGACCCGGTGCTGGAGGGCATCGCCCGGGCCAAGCAGGACGTGCTCGACCAGGGCGAGGTGTTCCCCGTGCTGCCGCTGCTGGTGCACGGTGACGCCGCGTTCGCGGGCCAGGGTGTGGTCGCCGAGACCCTCAACCTCTCCCAGCTGCGCGGCTACCGCACCGGCGGCACCATCCACGTGGTGATCAACAACCAGGTCGGCTTCACGACCTCGCCGGCCGCCTCGCGCTCCTCGCTCTACTGCACCGACGTGGCACGGATGGTCCAGGCGCCGATCTTCCACGTCAACGGCGACGACCCCGAGGCCTGCGTCCGGGTGGCCCGGCTGGCCTTCGAGTACCGCCAGGCCTTCCACAAGGACGTCGTCATCGACCTGGTGTGCTACCGCCGCCGTGGTCACAACGAGGGCGACGACCCGTCGTTCACCCAGCCCCTGATGTACGACCTGATCGAGCAGAAGCGCTCGGTGCGCAAGCTCTACACCGAGTCCCTGATCGGCCGCGGCGACATCAGCATCGAAGAGGCCGAGGAGGTGCTGCTCAACTACCAGCAGCTCCTCGAGCGGGTCTTCACCGAGGTGCGCGAGGCCACCAGCCAGCCGTCCAGCTGGACCACGGTGCCCGACTACCCCGACAAGCCCGCGCTGGAGGCGACCACCGCGGTCACCCCCGAGGTGCTCAAGCGGATCGCGGACGCCTACGTCTCGCCGCCGGAGGGCTTCACCGTCCACCCCAAGGTGATGCCGCAGCTGCAGCGCCGGGCCACCGCCATCACCGAGGGCAACATCGACTGGGCCACCGGCGAGATGCTCGCCTTCGGCTCGCTGCTGATGGACGGCCGCCCGGTCCGCATGGCCGGCCAGGACTCCCGCCGGGGCACCTTCACCCAGCGCTTCGCCACCATCATCGACCGGATCACCGCGGCCGAGTGGACCCCGCTCTCGCACCTGACCGACGACCAGGCGAAGTTCCTCATCTACGACTCCCTGCTCAGCGAGTACGCCGCGCTCGGCTTCGAGTACGGCTACTCGGTGGCCCGCCCGGAGGCCCTGGTGCTGTGGGAGGCGCAGTTCGGCGACTTCGTCAACGGCGCCCAGACCGTCATCGACGAGTACATCTCCTCGGGCAAGACCAAGTGGGGCCAGGACTCCGGCGTGGTCATGCTGCTGCCGCACGGGTACGAGGGCCAGGGCCCCGACCACTCCTCCGCCCGGATCGAGCGGTTCTTGATGTTGGCCGCCGAGGACGCCTTCGTGGTGGCCCAGCCGTCCAGCCCGGCGTCGTACTTCCACCTGCTCCGCAAGCACTCCCTCACCGGCGAGCACAAGCCGATGATCGTCTTCACGCCGAAGTCGATGCTGCGTCGCAAGGAGGCTGCGGCCGCGCCGGCGGAGTTCACCTCCGGCACGTTCCGGCCGGTGATCGGCGACGACCCGACCGACCCCGGCAAGGTCGAGACCCTGCTGCTGTGCTCGGGCCGGGTCACCTGGGACCTCAAGGTCGAGCAGGGCAAGCGGGAGAACGCCGACCGCTACGCCATCGCCCGGGTGGAGCAGCTCTACCCCTACCCGGTCGAGTCGCTGCAGGCCGAGCTGGCGAAGTACCCCAACCTGAAGACGGTCCGCTGGGTGCAGGACGAGCCGGCGAACCAGGGTCCCTGGCCGAGCTACGCGCTCAACGTCTTCCCGCAGCTGGACCTCGCGGTCGAGCCGATCACGCGGCCGGCGTCGAGCACCACCGCGGTGGGCACGATGAAGCGTCACGTCGCCGAGCAGAAGGGGCTCGTCGACCGCGCCTTCGCCTGACCTTGCATCGCCAGGGCCCGGTGCGGCGACCGATCCGGTCGCCGCACCGGGCCTTCGGCGTATGTCGTCCTCGGGTGGTCATCGGCCCCGGCGACTTCCTGGCCTCCGCGACCGGATGGGATGATGGGCGCATGTACTTCACCGACCGCGGCATCGAGGAGCTGGAGAAGCGGCGGGGTGATGAGGAGGTCACCCTGGCCTGGCTGGCCGAGCAGCTCCAGGCCTTCGTCGACGTCCACCCGGAGTTCGAGACGCCGGTGGAGCGGCTGGCGACCTGGTTGGCGCGCCTCGACGACCCGGAGGACTGACCCGCCCGGTCCCCTGTCGTGGGGTCCGGGCGCGACGGGCTGCCTGGCGCCTGCATCCTGATCCGCGGCGCCGAAGCCCGACGGGGTCGACCGCTACGGGTCAGGACGAGGCCAGGTTGCCGGCGTCGTCGGGTCCAGGCGGCTCAGCCTTCAGCCGAGCCCGTCCTCACCGCGGCCGGATCGTGATCTCCGGGATGACGGCGTCCTCGGGTGCGTCGATCGCGGAGAGGATCGCCTCGGCGACCGTCTCCGGCCGGATCCAGCGGGCCTCGTCGTACTGCTGCCCCTCCTGATCGTGCACCTTGCGCTGCATCGGTGTCGCGGTGCGTCCGGGGAAGACCGAGGTGACCCGCACGCCCTGCTCCCGCTCCTCCTCGCGCAGCGCGTCGGCCAGCGCCCGCAGCCCGAACTTGGAGGCGGCGTACGCGGCCCAGTCGGGGTTGGCCCGCAGACCCGCCCCGGAGTTGACGAACACGACCGTGCCGCGTGCCGCCCGGAGCCCGGGCAGGAGCCGCCGGGTGAGGACGGCCGGGGCGACCAGGTTGACCGCGAGCTGACGCTGCCAGTCCTCGGTCGAGAGGTCGCCGACCCTACCCAGCTCCACCACTCCGGCGGCGTGGGTCACGGAGGCGACCTCGGGGCACTCGGGTGCGGCGAGCACCGCACCCGGATCGGCGAGGTCGACCACGACGATCTCGGCCTCCGGAAACACCGGGGTCAGCTCCTCGACCCGCTGGTGCGAGCGGACCGGCAGGAGCAGCCTGGCCCCACGGTCACGCAGGCGAAGGGCGACCTCGCGCCCGATCCCCGACGCGGCCCCCGTGACGACGTGGGTGGCGCTCATCTGGTCAGGACGATCTTGCCGAACAGGTCGCCGGCGGCCATCGCCTCGAAGCCCTCGCGGGCCTTCTCCATCGGGAGGACCCGGTCGATCAGCGGCGCGGTGCCGGTGGCGTCGAGCAGCTGCACCAGGGCGGCCAGCTCGCTGCGGGTGCCCATGGTGGAGCCCACGATGCGCAACTGGAGGAAGAAGATGTGGGTGAGCATGGCGTCGTCCAGCTTCGGCCCCGACGTGGTGCCCGAGGTGACGAGGGTGCCCCCGGGTCGCAGGGAGCGCACCGAGTGCTGCCAGGTGGCCCGCCCCACGGTCTCCATCACCGCGTCGACCTTGACCGGCAGCCTCTCGCCGGACTCGAAGACCTCGTGCGCACCGATCTCGAGGGCACGGGCCCGCTTCGCCTCGTCGCGGCTGGTGGCGTACACCCGCAGTCCGCCCGCGCGCGCCAAGGTGATCAGCGCGGTGGCCACGCCACCTCCGGCGCCCTGCACCAGCACGCTGTCACCGGCCTTGAGCTCACCGCGCCCGAACAGCATCCGGTACGCCGTCAGCCAGGCCGTCGGCAGGCAGGCGGCCTGCTCGAAGGAGAGCCCGGCCGGCTTGGGCACCACGTTGCGCCGGGGCACCACGACCCGGTCGGCGAAGGTCCCCTGGTGGCGCTCGGAGAGCAGCGACCGCTTCGGGTCGAGCGTCTCGTCGCCGGCCCAGTCCGGAGAGCTGATCACCGCGTGCACGACCACGTCGTTGCCGTCCTCGTCGACGCCGGCGGCGTCGCAGCCGAGGATCATCGGCAGGGCCTCCTGCTTGAGCCCCTGGCCCCGCAGCGACCACAGGTCGTGGTGGTTGAGGGAGGCCGCCTTGACCGACACGGTAGTCCAGCCGTCGGGTGCGACCGGGTCGGGGCGCTCCCCCAGGGCCAGGCCCTTGAGCGGGTCGTCGGGATCGATGGACTCGGCATAGACGGCGAACATGCCCCCGAACCTACCGAGGCCTCGCGGGCGGCGTCAGCCTGCTCACCCAGTGAGCCGGATCACGCGGCCGCGAGCCCCTGCACCGACCCACCTGACCGGATCAGGTGGGTCGGTGCAGGGGCCGACGAGCGGGGCTCAGGCGCGGGCGACGCGGTCCTGGCGGGCGGCCTCGGCGACGGCAGCGGCCACGGCCGGCCCGACCCTCGGGTCGAAGGGTGAGGGAATGACGAGGTCCTCGGCCAGGCCGGAGCCGACGAGATCGGCCAGCGCCTCGGCGGCGGCGAGCTTCATGCCCTCGGTGATCGCGCTGGCCCGGGCGTCGAAGGCGCCACGGAAGATGCCGGGGAAGGCCAGGACGTTGTTGATCTGGTTGGGGAAGTCCGACCGGCCGGTGGCGACCACTCGGGCGTAGCGGTGGGCGACGTCGGGGTGTACCTCGGGATCGGGGTTGGCCATCGCGAAGATGATCGCCTCCGGCGCCATCGTCGCCACGATCTCCTCGGGGACAGTCCCTCCGGAGACGCCGATGAAGACGTCGGCCCCCGCCATCGCCTCGGCGAGGGTGCCGCTGCGACCGGTGAGGTCCGCGGTCATCGCCGCCAGCCGACGCTTCACCGGGGTGAGGTCGGTGCGCTCGGAGGACACCACGCCCTTGCGGTCGGTGACCACCAGGTCCTTGACCCCCGCCTCGAGCAGGATGGTCGCGATCGCCACCCCGGCGGCACCCGCACCGGAGATCACCACCCGGGTCGACTCGGGGTTGCGTCCGGTGAGCTTGAGCGCGTTGGTGAGCGCGGCGAGCGTCACCACCGCGGTGCCGTGCTGATCGTCGTGGAAGACCGGGATGTCGAGGCGCTCCTTGAGCCGGGCCTCGATCTCGAAGCAGCGCGGCGCCGAGATGTCCTCGAGGTTGATCCCACCGAAGCTGGGCGCCAGCCGCGCCACGGTGTCGATGATCTCCTCGGTGTCGGTGGTGTCCAGGCAGATCGGCACCCCGTCCACGCCACCGAACTGCTTGAACAGGACCGCCTTGCCCTCCATCACCGGCATCGCCGCGGCGGGGCCGATGTCGCCGAGGCCCAGCACCGCGGTGCCGTCGGTGACCACGGCGACGGTGTTGGGCACCCAGGTGTAGTGCTGGGTCAGCGCTGGGTCCTCGGCGATCGCCGTACACACGCGGGCGACTCCGGGGGTGTAGGCCAAGGAGAGGTCCTCCTTGCCCTCCAGCGGGGTGGCGGCCACAGAGAGCTTGCCGCCGACATGCAGGTCGAAGACCGGGTCACCGGCGCGGGGGTGATTGACGGGAGAGGTGTGGGACATGGTCGTCACAGCTTTCTGGAGCGGAGAGAAGGGCCGACAGGGCTCGGACCGTGGCATCGGCGACACGGAAGCGGCACGGAGGCAACACGGACGGCGTGCGGACGACGGAGTGATGCGTCACGCAGCCACGAGGGGATGTTGGCCCCGGGCGAGTGTCTCACAAGCCCGCGTCGGATTCCGGGATCGTGGGCCGGGTCACGTCACCCTGCGCGGATGCGGCCACAACCGGGCACGCACCACACCGAGGACGTCGCCCTCCCCGATCGGTCCGCGGTGCCGGGAGTCGACGCCTGCCCGGGGGTCGTCGCTGAGCAGCCACCAGCCCGGCCGGCCCGAGACCGTCGTACGTCGCTCGGCGGCGCGCTTCACCACGATCGTGCCGTCGGGGAACCTGGCCACCACCACATCGCCGGGTCGAGGCGGGCGACGGTAGGAGACCCACAGCCGGTCGCCGGGACGCAGGCCGGGCCCCATCGAGGTCCCACGGACCCGCGCCAGCCCCCAGCGTGGGCCCGCCCCGACGGCACTCCCGGGGACACCCTGTGGCGCTGAAGTCACGCAGAGTAGTGTCGCATCAGCAAGCACACGTACTCAGCACGACCCAGCCTGTACGACTCGAGAGAGGACACACATGTTCGCGCGTCTGTTCGCCCCCACCATCGAGGTCTCGGCCCACTGTGACCTGCCCTGCGGCGTCTACGACCCGGCCCAGGCACGGATCGAGGCGGAGTCGGTCAAGGCCATCATCGCCAAGGCCAACGACAGCGACGACCCTGACTTCCGCACCCGCGCGGTGCTGATCAAGGAGCAGCGCTCCCAGCTGGTCAAGGAGCACCTGTGGGTGCTGTGGACCGACTACTTCAAGCCCCCGCACTTCGAGAAGTACCCGCAGCTGCACACGCTGGTCAACGAGGCCACCAAGCTCGCGGGTGCCGGTGGCACCAAGGGCACGATGGACGCCGACGCGGCCGACCAGCTGCTCGCCAAGATCGATGAGATCGCGGAGATCTTCTGGGCCACCAAGCAGGGCTGAGCCCCCTGCTCCGATCTGCTCCCGACGCCGCCCGGTCCGAGACCGGGCGGCGTCGCGCATCTGGCACCATGGCCGACGGGCCGCCGCAGCGGTCCGAGACGCCGAGCACACGAAGGACCACGACATGTCCGAGAACGGGTCGCCCGAGTCAGCGCTGGCTCGCCCCGACGTCGAGCTTCGCCTGCCTGCGGACGGTGCCTACGTCTCCGTGCTTCGCACCACCGCGGCCGGCCTGGCCGCCCGCCTCGACTTCACCCTCGACGACATCGAGGACCTGCGGATGGCGGTGGGCGAGGCCAGCGCCCTCGTGCTCGACGCCGCCGCTGAGGGCAGCGACCTCACCGCGGCCTTCTGGCTCGCCCCCGGGCTGATGACGGTGACCGTGGGTGCCGGAACGGACACGCCGTCGCAGCCCGATCAGGACAGCTTCGCCTGGCAGGTGCTCACCGCCCTCGCCGAGGACGCCAGCGCGGAGGCGGCCCAGGGCCGGCTCACGGTCACCTTCGCGATGGAGTCGACCCCGCTCGGCGCCGGCCTGTGACATGGGTCCCGAGATGAATCCCGAGCCGGACGTCGGGACGGGCCCCGACCGGGCCGCCGAGACAGACCAGGGCGCGGACTCCCAGACCCTCGAGCCGGTCGCGTTCGAGGAGATCTACGCGCGCGTGGACTCCCGCTCGGTCGGGATCGAGGAGACCCGGCGACGCAGCGCCGAACTGTTCGTCGCGCTTCGGGACGACGACCTCCCGGCCGGGCGCAGGCAGCACGCCCGCGACGACCTCGTCCACCTGCACCTCCCCCTGGTGGAGCACTGTGCCCGGCGCTTCCGCAACCGGGGTGAGCCCTTCGAGGATCTTGTCCAGGTCGGCACCATCGGACTGCTCAAGTCGGTCGATCGGTTCGACACCGAGCGCGGCGTCGAGTTCTCCACCTACGCCACCCCCACGATCATCGGCGAGATCAAGCGGCACTTCCGCGACAAGGGCTGGGCGATCCGGGTGCCGCGCCGGCTCCAGGAACTCCGGATGCAGATCAACTCCACCACGGCCGAGCTCACCCAGTCCCTCGGCCGCTCCCCCACGGCGCGCGAACTGGCCGAGGCGATCGGCTGCTCGGTGGAGGAGATCGTCGAGGGCCTCGAGTCGGGCCACGCCTACTCGACCCTGTCCCTGGACGCCGGCGACCAGGACGACGACGGACCCGGCTCCAGCCTGCTCGACACGCTCGGGTCCGAGGACGCGAGCCTGGCCCACATCGAGACCCGCGAGTCGATCAAGCCATTGCTGCGCGGACTCGGCGAGCGGGAGAAGAAGATCCTGCTGCTCCGGTTCTTCAAGAACATGACCCAGGCCCAGATCGCCGAGGAGATCGGGGTGTCCCAGATGCACGTCAGCCGCCTGCTCAGCCGCACCCTCGGTCAGCTGCGCAGTGGCCTCGAGGATCCCGACTGACACCCACGAACGGGTCTCAGGAGTCCTCAGGAGTCATCGGCGTCCAGCGCCGCCGAGGTCGCCGGGTGCACGGCGCACACCAGCGTCGCCACCGCGAACGCGGCCAGCGCGAGCGCCACCATCGGCGCGTCCCGGAAGTTCCAGGCCAGGCCAAGCTGGATCAACTGGGTGAGCACCACCGGGCCGCGGGACCAGTACCGGTGCCCGAGCAGCCCCCACACGCACACGGCCAGGGCGGCGCCGTACCCGAGCAGGAAGATGCTGGTGGTGATCGCCATGGTGGCTCGGCCAGGGGTCAGGTCGAGCATCTCGAAGACCGCCCAGCCGATCAGCACCACGCTCTGCAGGGCGCCGAGACCGGCGGCGACGAGCAGGGGTACCGGGCGGAGGGACACGGTGTTCACAACGACCGAGCGTACGGGGAGCCGCGCGGCGCCCACCTATTCCCGGGGGTGACGCCGGCCTCTCGGTGATCAAACACACCACCGCCAGGGGTTGTTCAGCCGCCGTTTCCTTGGAACTCTTGGGGGTGCTCGTGAAGGCGTTCACATCGCCCTGCCCTCGAGCCACCCAGGGGCGCCGCAATCCGGCGCCACCTCCCTAATCACTTCCCAGAAAAGAGGGATTCCCAAGCCATGGATTGGCGCAGCGAATCGGCATGCCTCGACGAGGACCCCGAGCTCTTCTTCCCGATCGGCAACACGGGTCCCGCGATCCTACAGATCGAGGAGGCCAAGCAGGTCTGTCGGCGGTGCACCGTGCGTGAGCAGTGTCTCGCGTGGGCACTCGAGGCCGGACAGGACCACGGCGTGTGGGGCGGACTCTCCGAGGACGAGCGCCGCGCACTCAAGCGCCGTACCGCCCGCGCCCGCGTCCGAACCAGCGCCTGACACCCGACCCGGTCCGGCATATGCCGGCCGGGTCAGTCCCCTGAACGGCCCCCGGCTCGATCGAGCCGCTCGGGCCGTTCACGCTTTCTCCACCGGGATGTCGATGACGGCGCGGGCACCATTCGCGTCCTGCCGGTTCCCGAGCCGCAGCCGTCCCCCCAGTTCCGAGGCCACCAGCGTGCCCGCGATGGAGAGCCCCAGATTGGTCGAGGTCGCCAGGTCGAAGCCGTCCGGCAGCCCCTGGCCATCGTCCTCGACGACCACGCGCAGCCGTCCTCTGCCGCGCTCGACCAGCAGCCTCAGCGACGCATAGCCGGGCTCGGGATAGCCATGCTCGACGGCGTTCTGGAGGAGTTCGGTCAGCACCATCGCCAGCGGTGTGGCCGTGTCCGAGTGCAGGTCGCCGAAGGACCCCTCGCGGTGCAGCCGCGCGGAGACCCCCACGCCGCTCACGTCGGCGACCATCGCGCCGAGCCGGTCCGCGATCTCGTCGAAGTCGACGTTCTCCTGGGAGGCCTGGCTCAGTGTCTCGTGCACGAGCGCGATGGTGCCCACCCGACGCACCGCCTCGTCCAGGGCCTCGCGCGCGTCCGCGGAGTCGATCCGACGCGACTGGAGTCGGAGCAGCGCGGCGACGGTCTGCAGGTTGTTCTTCACCCGGTGATGGATCTCCCGGATGGTGGCGTCCTTGGTGATCAGTTCGCGGTCCCGCCGCCGCAGGTCGGTGACGTCGCGCACCAGCACGATCGCACCGATCCTGTCACCGGACGGACGGAGCGGGATCGCCCGGGCGATGAGCGCGGCGTTCTCGGTGTCGATCTCGGTGTCGCGCTGGGCACGCCCGCCGAGGACCGCGCTGAAGGTCTCCTCGTCGGGTCGCCGGCGCGGGGGCACCAGTTCGCGGGAGAGATCCACCAGCGACCGTCCGACCAGATCTCCGGACAGCCCGAACCGACGGTAGGCCGAGAGCGCGTTCGGGCTGGCGTACTCGACGACCCCGGCCCGGTCCAGCCGGATGAAGCCGTCGCCGACGCGTGGGGTGTCGGCGTGATCGCTGCGCGACACCATGGCGGGGAAGTACCCGGAGGCGATCATCTGGGTCAGGTCGGAGGCCGTCTGCAGGTAGGTGAGCTCGAGCCGGCTCGGGGTCCGGACGCCGAGCAGGTTGGTGTTGCGGGCCACCAGCGCGATCGTGCGGCCGGCACGACGCACCGGGATCGCCTCGACCCGCACAGGCACGTCCTCACGCCACTCGGGGTCACCCTCCCGGACCAGCCGGTCGCTCTCCCACGCCTGGTCGAGGAGCGCACGACGCCCCATCGGGACGAAGGTGCCGAGCACGTCCTCGCCGTACGCGGTCGCGCTGGTGGTGGGCCGGATCTGGCCGGCCGCCCAGAAGCCCTCCCCCCGGCGGTCCCGAAGCCACAGCACCAGGTCGGCGAAGGAGAGGTCGGCGACGATCTGCCAGTCGGCCTGGAGCCGCTGCAGCCAGGCGATGTCGTCCTCGTCGAGGTCGGTGTGGCTGCGGACCAGTTCGGTCAGGGTCGGCACGTCGGCAGGCTACGCCCCCGGTCCGGCCGATCTGCGGGCAGCCCACCCCACGGTCCCCGGCGAGGCTTTGGCACGATGGAGCCGTGTCGGAGTCGTACTGGAACCAGGTCGTCGCGACAGGTCTGGCCCTGCCAGATGACCGTCCTCTCGATGAGTTGACCGCGGAACTCACCAGCATGCTCGGCGACCCCGATCCGGAGGTGCGTGAGCGCACCGCCCTCCCCGCCCTGACCGCCTGGCTGCGGCGCGGCGTGTACGACGACCTGCTCGCCGGTCTCGGCGACGGGATAGCCGCCGGCCTACGCGCGGGGCTGGGTGAGACGGGCACCGACTCGGTGCTGCGTCGCAGTGCCTCGGCACAGTTGCTGGCGGCCTGCATCGAGCGTGACAACCAGCGGCCGC
The DNA here is from genome assembly GCF_000422825.1 of Nocardioides insulae DSM 17944. Taxonomy (GTDB): domain Bacteria; phylum Actinomycetota; class Actinomycetes; order Propionibacteriales; family Nocardioidaceae; genus Nocardioides; species Nocardioides insulae. The sequence goes on from NZ_KE383929.1 coordinate 711,248, forward strand.
TGACCACCGGCGGCAAGGTGCTCGAATGGGGTGACCGGCTGGCCGCCTGGCTCCTGCGCGAGCAGGATCTGCGCTCCCGCGTGCCCGGAGGTGCTCAGGCTGAGGCGCTCGGGCACGGCGCCGACGCCATGACCGTGCTGGCGCGCTCGCCGCACCTGGCCAAGCCCGAGCTCACGGTGGTGCTGGACGTCATCGCCGACCGGGTGGTCGCGCCGGTGCCGACGCCGTACCTGCTGAGCGACAGCGACCGGCTGGCCTCGGCCACGATGGCGGTGCTCCGCCGCAACCTCATCCCGCTGTCGCTGGCCGAGCCGTGGATCGCCCGCATCTCCGCGGTCGCGCAGGGGGCGAGCGCGCCCCCGGCGGACGGGGACGAGACCGCCGTCCGCGCCGACGCCGAGGCCTTCCTGCGTTCGCTGTACCTCCAACTGGCCCTCGGACACCGGCCACCGCAGATCCGGGCCGACCTGCTCCTGGTGGTCGTCGAGGCCCTCAAGGCCGGCAACGGATTCCTCCGTCGCTGACCCCCTCAGGATCCCTGGGCCACGCCCCTGTCCACGGGTGCTGACTCGCACGTAGCCTGCGTCACATGACGCAGCTCTCCGGCCATGCCGGCGTCCTCGGAGTCGAGGTCGCTCGCGCCCACGGGATCCAGACCATGTACACGCTCTCGGGAGCACACGTGTTCCCGCTCTACGACGGGGCGGTGAAGGCCGATCCGCCGATGCGGCTGCTCGACGTCCGGCACGAGCAGACCGCGGCGTTCGCCGCGGAGGCGACCGGCAAGCTCACCCGGACCCCGGGCCTGGCTGTGCTCACCGCCGGACCGGGCGTGACCAACGGTGTCAGCGCCATCACCCAGGCGCATTTCTCCGGCTCCCCGATGGTCGTCGTCGGCGGGCGGGCGCCCAACAACCGCTGGGGCTCGGGCCTGCTCCAGGAGCTGGACCAGCCGCCGCTGGTCGCCCCGGTCACCAAGCTGGCCCGCACCATCGGCACCGCCGACGGTGTCCTCACCGGCCTGGACGAGGCGTTCCGGGTGGCCGGTTCCTCCCACCGCGGGCCGGTCTTCGTGGACGTCCCGATGGACGAGCTGTTCGGCTCGGCGGAAGGAGAGGTCCCCACCGTCCCCGAGCGCGCGCCCCTGGTGCCGGACGGAGACGCACTGGAGCGCATCGCGGGGCTGCTCGCCGGCGCGGAGCGCCCGGTGCTCGTGCTCGGCACCGACGTATGGGCCGATCGGGCCGAGGCGGCCGCCCTGCGGCTGGTCGAGCTCACCGGCGTACCCGCGATCACCAATGGGATGGGTCGTGGCGTGGTTCCCGGCGGACACCCCCTGCTGGTCACCAAGGCCCGGGGCCAGGCACTCGGCGGCGCCGACCTGGTGATCGTGGTCGGTACGCCGCTCGACTTCCGGCTCGGGTTCGGCGTCTTCGGCGGCAAGGACGGCGCCCAGCCGGCCGCCGTCGTCCACGTGGCCGACTCCCCCGACCAACTCGCCACGCACGTCCCGCTCGCGAACTCCGTGGCCGGTGACCTGACCCTGGTGCTCGACGGGCTGCTGGAGGCCCTCGAGCGCAGCCCCGAGCGCCGGTCCTCCGCCTGGAAGAGCTGGGTCGCCGGCCTCCAGGAGACCGTCGCCGCGGCCACCGATCGCGACCGGGCGATGCTCACCGCCGACGCCGACCCGATCCATCCCGGCCGCATCTACGGCGAACTCAACCGTCGCCTCGCCGAGGACGCCGTGGTGATCGGCGACGGCGGCGACTTCGTCAGTTTCGCCGGGAAGTTCGTCGAGCCCAAGCAGCCCGGCGGCTGGCTCGACCCCGGCCCCTACGGTTGCCTCGGCGCCGGTCTCGGCGCCGCGATCGCCGCGCGGATCGCGCGGCCCTCCGCACAGGTGGTGCTGCTGCTCGGCGACGGCGCCGCCGGCTTCTCCCTGATGGACGTCGACACCCTGGTGCGGCACGATCTGCCGGTCGTGATGATCGTGGGCAACAACTCCGCCTGGGGCCTGGAGAAGGGGCCGATGCAGATGCTCTACGGCTACGACGTCGCCGCCGACCTCGGGCGCCACACCAAGTACGACGAGGTGGTCCGCGCCCTCGGTGGCGCGGGCGAGACCGTTGCCGACCCGCGCCAGATCGGACCCGCGCTCGACCGCGCCTTCGCCTCCGGGGTGCCCTACCTGGTCAACGTGCTCACCGATGTCGAGGCGACCTACCCGCGCACCACCTCGGGGATCTGAGGGATGAGCACCGCCACCCTGCGTTTCACGGTCACTGACGCCGATACCGCCCGGGCGATGGGCTCGGGCAGCCTCCCGGTGCTGGGCACCCCCCGGGTCCTCGCCTGGCTGGAAGCCGCCACCTGTCGTGCGATCGAGGCGGAGCTGGCGCCGGGCGCGACCTCGGTCGGCACCAGGGTCGCCGTCGAGCACCAGGCAGCCAGCGCCGTGGGCCAGCTCGTCGAGGTCACCGCCGCGACGGCGTACACCGACGGCCGGTTGCGCCGTTTCTCGGTCGCCGCCCGGCACGTCGGCGCCGACGGGACGCCGGCCAAGACCGTGGCCACCGGCGAGATCACCCGGGTGATCGTCGACGGCGAACGCTTCCTCGCCCGCGTGCCCGCCCCCTGATCCTCATGCCCCCGAGTCCCGCACAGCGCTCCCGGACCGTCCTGCTCGCGGGCGGTACGCCGGTGCCGATCGGGAGCGGACCCCGACTCGATTAACGACGGCGCGCGGGGATTTGAGATACTTCGCCGAGGCCCTTCGGGGTCGTCGATTCGATCCAGGAGGAACGCCATGGGCAAGACCGGCCGCAAGCGTCGCGCTCGCAAGAAGAAGGGCGCCAACCACGGCAAGCGTCCCAACGCCTGACCACAGGCGCAACAGCAGGGCCCCCGACCAGTTCGGTCGGGGGCCCTGCTGTGTTGTCGGAGGCTCTGCGCGCCGTCGGTCCGGAGCGGTGCTCAGGCCTCGGTGATCTGGATGCGCACCTGCTGGAGGCGGAAACGCACCCGGTCGCGGAGCTCCGCCGGAGCGGGCTCGCTGCACGAGCGGGCGATCACGGCCTTGACGGTCCGCTGGACGTCGTACCTCTCCAGGCAGGGGTGGCAGGTGTCCAGGTGGGCTCGCACCTCGGCACATTCGGCGTCGGCGAGCTCGTTGTCGAGCAGGTAGACGATCTGGTCGAGGAAGTCCGCACACTCGCGGGCGGAGATGTCGTCGAAGGGGTCGGTGCTCATTTGCCCGCTGCCTCCCGTCCGGCAGAGGTGAGCAGGTCGTTGGCCCGCACGTAGTCGGAGAGCAGGTCGCGCAGCTGGCGACGACCACGATGCAACCGCGACATGACGGTGCCGATGGGAGTGTCCATGATCTCCGCGATCTCCTTGTAGGCGAATCCCTCGACATCGGCGAGGTAGACCGCGAGCCGGAACTCCTCGGGCAGGCGCTGGAGCGCGTCCTTGACCTGGGAGTCCGGAAGGTGCTCGAGCGCCTCGGTCTCCGCCGACTTCAGGCCGGTGGAGCTGTGCGACTCGGCACGAGCGAGCTGCCAGTCCTCGACGTCCTCGGACATCGACTTCTGCGGCTCCCGCTGCTTCTTGCGGTAGGTGTTGATGAAGGTGTTGGTGAGGATGCGGTACAGCCAGGCCTTCAGGTTGGTGCCCGGCTTGAACTGGTGGAAGGAGGCGTACGCCTTGGCGAAGGTCTCCTGCACCAGGTCTTCGGCGTCCGCCGGATTGCGCGTCATCCGCATGGCTGCGGAGTAGAGCTGATCCAGGAACGGCAGCGCCTCGGTCTCGAACCGCAACGACCGCTCGGCCTCGGTCTCGGTGGCCGGGTCGGCCGCCGAGGCGGGAGCGGTGATGGTCTCACTCGTGGGATCGGTCATCACCCTCCAGCCTACGCCGGTGGACACGTGGCCCACGTCGGCACGGTCGAGAAGAGCTGCGGTCATGGTTGGTTCAACCATCGCTGCGCGGTTCTCATTCCCAGCCTTTTCTTGGCAGGAGCTTCGTTTCCCGTCGGCGTCGCGATCAGCCGTCGGCCATCGGCGTCGGTCGCTCTCCTGAGCCTGGTGGCGCGGCTCACAGGGCGGCAGGCGGGTACCTCGATGCGGGTCGTGGACGGCCCGTGTGCTCCCCAGTAGCGTGGCTCGCGGACGTTCACGTCCTGCATCCGGGCTGCCGTCGGGGTGGTCCGGGCAACGAAGAGGAGCGCACTAGTGGATCAGAACGAACCGGCTCCGTCGATCGAGGCAGCGCACACATCGCTGCTGGACTCGCTTCCGCTCAGCGATGTGGAGGATTTCGCTGACGCCGATCGCGGTTTCCTCGGAACGCTGGAGGACCCGGCGATCCGCAACGCGGCCGGCGAGGTCGTTTGGGACGCCTCGACGTACGACTTCCTCTCCGGCGAGGCCCCGACGTCGGTGAACCCGAGCCTGTGGCGGCAGGCGCAGCTGGTCGCCAAGCACGGCCTGTACGAGGTCGTCGAGGGGCTCTACCAGGTGCGCGGCTTCGATCTCTCGGTCGTCTCGTTCGTCGAGGGTGAGACCGGGGTGATCGTGGTGGACCCGTTGCTGACGGCCGAGACCGGAGCTGCCGCACTGGCGCTCTACCGCCGACACCGGGGCGACCGGCCGATCAACGCGATCGTGTACACCCACTCCCACATCGACCACTTCGGTGGTGTCTTCGGGATGGTGACCCAGGATGAGGTCGATTCCGGCCGGGTGCAGATCATCGCCCCGGACGGTTTCTTGGAGCATGCCATCGCCGAGAACGTCTACGCCGGTACCGCGATGTCGCGACGATCCGCCTACATGTACGGCGCTCCCCTGGCCCGCGGGCCGAAGGGTCAGGTCGGTGCGGGTCTGGGACAGAGCACCTCGACCGGCGAGCCCGGCCTCATCGTCCCGACGCTGCTGGTCACGACCACGGGTGAGACCCACACCTTCGACGGTGTCGAGATCGAGTTCCAGATGGCCCCGGGGACCGAGGCGCCCAGCGAGATGCACCTGTACTTCCCGAAGTTCCGCGCGCTGTGCATGGCCGAGAACGCCACCCACACCCTGCACAACATCCTCACCCTCCGAGGAGCCGTGGTTCGCGATCCGCACGTGTGGTCGCAGTACCTCACCGAGGCGATCGTGCGGTACGGCGAGAAGACCGAGGTGCTGTTCGCGCCGCACCACTGGCCCACGTGGGGCAAGGACAAGGTGCGCGCTCATCTGGCCGTCCAGCGCGACCTCTACGCCTACCTGCACGACCAGACCCTGCGGATGATCAACAAGGGTCTCACCGGCGCCGAGATCGCCGAGGTCATCGAGTTGCCGCCGGCGATCACCAACACCTGGAGCACCCACGGCTACTACGGGTCTGTGTCGCACAACGTCAAGGCGATCTACCAGCGCTACATGGGTTGGTTCGACGGCAACCCCGCCCGGTTGTGGGCCCACCCGCCCCAGGCCTCGGCGGAGCGGCACGTGGCCGCCATCGGTGGCATCGACCGGACCGTCGAGCTCGCCCAGGATGCCTACGACGCCGGCGACTTCCGCTGGGCCGCGACGCTGCTCGACTACGCGGTTTTCGCCGACGAGGGCCACGCCGGGGCGCGGACGTTGTACGCCGACACCCTGGAGCAGCTCGGCTACGGGTCCGAGAACGGCACCTGGCGCAACTTCTTCCTCGCCGGCGCCACCGAACTCCGCGAGGGCAACTTCGGCACGCCACTGGTCGCCAACTCGCCGACCATCCTCACCCAGCTGTCTCCTGAGCAGATCTTCGACTCGATCGCGATCACCATCGACGGACCGCGTGCGTGGGACCTCGACCTCGCCTTCGACATCACCTTCAGCGACCTCGGCCGGAGCTTCCATCTCACGCTGCGCAACGGTGTCCTGATCTACATCGACCAGGAGCCCGACGGCTCCGCGCCACTGCGCCTCACCCTGACCAAGCCGCGCCTGCTCGCGCTGTTGGGTGGGGACACCGCCTCCGAGGGTCTGGACGTGGACGGCGACATCGGCGTCCTGCAAGCACTGGTCGGCGTGCTCGACCCGGGCGACCCCGACTTCGACATCGTCGTCCCGTAACCCGGGCCAACGCTCCGGGGAGAGGCTCGAGGAGGCTCTCCCCGGAGCGCCGGCGACGTGCTCGGGCTGGAGCCTCAGCCCAGCTCGCCGACGATCTCGCGGACGAGCCACTCCAGCGTCGACTCGACCACGATCTCCCATGCGACGTCCTGGGGGATGGGGCCGGACTTGGCCACCTTGAGACCGTGGTCCGCCCCGGGGACGACGGCGAGGTCGACCCCCGACAGTTGCGGGAACTCCTCGGGCCGGCCCATGGGGTCGCGTTCGCCCTGGATCACCAGGGTGGGCAGACCGGTGCCCCGGAGCTCCTCGACCCGGGACTTCTCGGGCTTCCCCGGCGGATGCAGCGGGAAGGAGAGCGCCAGACACCCGACCGCACCCAGCGACTTCGCGACCCGGCAGGAGGCACGGGCACCCGCCGAACGCCCGCCGATCACCAGCGGAGTACGCGCCCGCATGAAGTCGGCGGCCGCAATCAGGCCGACATCCAGGGTCGCGGGGGCCGAGGCCACCGGACGGCCGGCGACCTTCCAGGGCTGCTCGAACAGGACGACCGAGACGCCCTGGCGGGGCAGATCCGCGCCGAGCGCCTCCAGGTCGGCCGTGTCGATGCCGTTCCCGGCCCCGTGGGTGAGCAGCAGGGTCGCCTTCGGCGAGCGCGCCCGGTGGGCGACCATCCTGCCCTCGCCGTACCGGGTGGGGATGACGTACTCGTTGCTCACCACAGGGTCTCCGCTCCCTCACCGGCAGCCTCGGCGGGCAGCGGCTCGATCAACTCCGGTCCGTTGTTGCGCACATTGCTCACGAGGGTCGAGACCGGGAAGGCCTCCAGCCGGCCCGGGGCGGCCGGCACCAGCAGATCGAGCTCACCCGGCCGGGTCGGGTCCAGCCAGTGCGCCCAGCGATCGCGCTCGACCATGAGCGGCATCCGGTCGTGGATCTGGCCGAGGTCGTCCTCCGCCTCGGTGGTGATCACCGTGCAGGACCACACCCACCGGGACGGGTCGTCGGCCTCCTTGGCGGGGTCCGGCCAGAGCTCGTAGAGGCCGGCCATGGCGAGGACGCCCCGGTCGGCCGGACGGATGAAGAAGGGCTGCTTGACCGGCTTGCCGTTCTTCCCGGTGCGCTGGGTGGGGTACCACTCGAAGTAGCCGTCGGCGGGCAGCAGGCAGCGACGCTTCTCGAAGGCCCGGCGGTACGCCGGCTTCTCGGCCACCGTCTCCATCCGTGCGTTGATCATCCGGGAGCCGATCGAGACATCCTTGGCCCAGGACGGGACCAGCCCCCACCGGACCGTGCGCAGTTGGCGCTGCGGGGCCTCCGGCTGTGTGGATTCACTCTCGGACCTCGGTGGACGCTCCACCACGGCGTACACCTCGTCGGTGGGGGCGACGTTGTAGCTGCTCTCCAGCGGCGCGGCGACCCGGGCGTCGACGACCTCGAACTCCTCGATGAGGTCCTCGGGGCGTCGACTGGACGCATAGCGGCCGCACATGCCGCTCACCCTAGGCGACTGCCGAACGGGACGGGCGAAAAGCGGTGCCGTGGGCACCATCGGCCCGGTGGGCGAGGGCAGGCACCGGATCGCGCCGGCCATGCTCACCCCACCCGGCGTCGGGGCGCGCGGATGGGTCAGCTGCGGGCGAGTTCGTCGAGCAGGCGCCCGGCCGACTCGTCGGTGCCGGGCAGCCCTTCGATCCAGACGCGATCGGCGAGCTGGTCGGCCATCCGACGCAGCAGCGAGGTGCGGGGGGCGATCAGCTCGTCGCGGGGGGCGAGGACCACCAGCCTGGCCCGGCCCACCTGACCGATCGTCTCGAGCCCTCCGAACACGCTCCGGGCGTGCCGGCCGAGCAGCGTCATCTGCCTCGCCTGGCGCCATCGGTCGGGTTCGGTGATCCGGGCCTCGGTGACCACCAGCGCGTGGGAACGATGCTCGGGTCTACTGCGGTAGAGCTCCGAGAGCCGCTCGCGCAGATGCGCCTGGGTGGCCAGGCCGGTGAGCGGATCTGCGCAGGAGAGTCCGTGGAGGTAGCTCAGGGTCGCCTCGCTCCAGCCCGTCGCCACCGCGCACGTCTCGTCGTACGACGGGTCCCGGCCGCGCATCAGGGAGGTGGTGCGTCGGAGTTGCTCGAGTGCCTCGGCCAGGGAGAGACCCTGCTCCGCCAGCCGGCCGCCGGTGATCGAACAGCGCTCCGCGAGGACGCCGCCATCCGCGGCGGGCCCCTCGGCGAGAACCTCGGCGACCCCGATGAAGGCGTCCGGCACCGAGATCCGGGCCGCTTCCGGCCGGCGCCCTCGTACGCGTCCCAGCCCCACTCCGCCCTCCTCGCGAACCGCGCCCACGGCGCGCCTGGATCCACTCCCCCACCGACGAGACGTGTGGGGCGGCCGGTCATGACGCGGAATCGCCGGTTCTTTCGCCTTCCTCGTCACGGACGGTCGGTTCATGCGTCAATGGAGCGTGACCGAACCAGGACACGGGCTTGAGAGCGCCCTGACGCCACTGGACGAGCCGAGCGATGCCGAGCTCATCTCGTCCGTGCGCGCGGGTGACGTCGACGCCTACGGCCTGATGTTCGAGCGACACGTGGACGCCGCCCGCCGACTGGCGCGACAACTGGTGCCCCCCGCGGATGCCGACGACCTGGTGTCCGAGGCGTTCGCCAAGGTGCTGGGGGTGCTCCAGCGAGGTGGCGGGCCCGACCTCGCCTTCCGCGCCTACCTGCTCACCGCCCTGCGGCGCATCCACGTCGACCGGATCCGGGCCAACGCCCGCCTGCAGCCGACCGACGACCTGACGCCGTACGACCCCGGAGTGCCGTTCCAGGACACCGCGGTCGCGGGGTTCGACAACCAGGCCGCCGCGAAGGCCTTCGCCCAACTGCCCGAGCGCTGGCAGCAGGTGCTCTGGCACACCGAGGTCGAGGGGCAGAAGCCCGCGGACATCGCGCCGCTGCTCGGCATCAGCCCCAACTCCGTCTCCGCGCTCGCCTACCGTGCGCGGGAGGGCCTGCGTCAGGCGTTCATCTCCGTGCACGCCCAGGATGCCGTCGAGGACGCATGCGCCACCACCCGGGCGAACCTCGGTGCCTACATCCGCAACGGCGTCTCCCGTCGCGACGCCGCCCGGGTGGAGGCGCACCTCCAGGAGTGTCGGCCGTGCTCGGCGATCTACCTCGAACTCATGGAGGTCAACTCCGACCTCGGTGCCCTGTTGGCCCCCCTCGTGCTCGGCACGGCCGGGGCCGGCTACCTGGCCTCCGCCGGACTCGCGCAGGGCGGGCTGGTGGCCTCGCTGGCCCAGGGGCGGGACCGGCTGCTCAACAACCCGGCGGGCATGGCGCTGGCGGTCTCCGGCCTGGTCGGCGTCGCGGTGGCCGGAGTCGTGCTCGGGCTGGTGGTGACCTCCGAGGACGAGCAGCCCACCGCCACACCGCCGTCGGCCTCCGCTCCCCCGGCCGATCCAGGTGGCCCCGGGCAGGCCGGGCCGGACCCCGCCCAACCGCCCCAGCAACAACCCCAGCAAGGCCAGCAACCCCAGCAACCCGAGCAAGGCCCGGACCGCTCCGCGGCGCCGCCGTCCTCACCCCAGACCAGCGACCAGACCGGCGACCAGACCAGCGACCAGACCAGCGACCAGACCAGCGACCAGACCAGCGACCAGACCAGCGCGCCGCCGGCGGGAGCCCCCGATCCGCCCGGCTCCCCCACCGCACCACAGCCGCCCGAGGGTCCTTCGCCCTCGGACCCGAGCGGCCCCTCGCCCGATGATGACCCCTCTCCCGATGGCCCACCGTCGGGCCCGCCATCGGGTGGCGCGCCGGTCATCGACCGGGATCTGGTGTCGGTCGACACCCCCGGACCTGGCAGGCCGGTCACCATCGAGGTCACCCGCGGCGCGAGCGACCCCGACGGCGACCGGGTCACCGTCGCGTCGGCCCGGGTCGCACGCCCCTCGCACGGGCGGGTCACCCTCGGGCGTGGCAGTGCCCGGGCGCTCGACGAGGGCCTGTCGGGACGGGCCGCGCCCGGCCGGTCAGCAGCGGGGCGCCCCCGGGGAGCCACCGCCCTCACCTACACCTCCCACGCCGCCTGGCGGGGCGCCGACACCGTCGTCTACGTCCTGACCGACCCGGACGGCAACACCGCGACCGGCCGGGTGCGCGTGCGTACGCCGAACGCACCGCCGGTGGCCCGGGCCGCTGCTGCGGAGGTGCCGGCCTGGCGAGCGCGGGCCCACCAGGTGCGGATCGATCTCGCCCGCCGGGTCAGCGACGTCAACCGCGACGCCCTGCGGATCCGGTCGGTGGCCGCGCCGGCGTACGGCGGTGTGCGGATCGCCGGACCGACCAGCCTCGTCTACACCGCCCCACCGGGCGTGGGCGCCTTCCCGGTGCGCTTCGCCTACACCGTGGTCGACGGTCACGGCGGCTCCGACACCGCGACCGTGACCGTGCGCCGCCGTCCCGATCTGCCCCCGGTCGCCGTGGACGACTCGGTGCGCACCGGGTTCGGAGTCGAGGCCGAGATCGACGTGCTCGCCAACGACACCGACGAGGCACGTGGCGCGCTCGCGCTCACCGGCACGACCGACGGGCAGCACGGTGAGGTCCGGGTCGAGCGCGGGCTGGTCGTCTACTCGCCCGACCCGGTGTTCAGCGGCACCGACGTCTTCTCCTACACGATCACCGATGTCCTGGGCGCGACCTCGACCGCGCGGGTCACCGTGACGGTGGCCGACCCGGACTTCGAACTCATACCCGAGCACATCGAATTCGGGTCCTACCAGCATCTGCTCTTCACGGTCGGCGCGCTCCCCGAGGGACGGACCGCCACCTTCCGGCTCACCGTGCGCGGCACCACCGGGTGGAGCGTGGTCCCCACCTCGCAGTTCTGCGAGATACCACCGGAGGTCAGCGGCACCTGGACCCTCACCTGCACCGTGCCCGGCGACGGCTCGGCCGGCCTGGAGATCCTGCATGCCGACGTGGAGGTGGAGGAGGGATGGAGCTTCGCCACGGATCTCGACGTCTCGCTCACCCTGGACCCGGTCGGGTGAGGGACGGATCCGTGTCGCCCTTGCGTAGGAACCCTCCGCCCGGGTACTTCTCGGGTATGACCCTCAGTCGAGTCCTCGCCCGTCCCATGCTGACCGCCGTCTTCGCCCTCGGCACGATCAACGCGTGGAAGAACGCGGACAAGATGCGGGAGCGGGTCAGGCCCGTCACCGATCCGGTGGTGCGGGCCGGACAGAAACTCGGGCTGCCCGTCCCCGAGGATCCGGCCACGCTGGTGAGGATCAACGCCGGCGTCCAGGGTGTCGCCGCGGCGGCACTGGCCACCGGCCGCTTCCCGCGCACGGCCGCCACCATCCTGGTCGCCTCGATGGTGCCGACCACGGTCGCGGGTCATGCGTTCTGGAAGTCCGAGACGCCCGAGGAGCGCAAGGCCCAGATGCTCCAGTTCGCCAAGAACCTGTCCATCACCGGCGGGCTGATCCTGGCGGCCGTGGACACCGAGGCGAAGCCCGGACTGGCCTGGCGCGCCCGCGCGGCCACCCGCCAGGCGCGTCGAGAGGCCCGCCACCTGGCCCATTCCGCCCGCCAGGAGGCACGGGTCGCCAAGGCCTCCCTGACGTGACCCGACCTGCGCCACCCGCCCGCCGGCGCGAACTCGATAGCCTGGGTGGGTGAGTGCAGCGATCAGTGACCCCTGGCCGGCCCCCCGTGTGAAGGAGCCGCTCGACGCGGTGGTCCGCCTGCCCGGCAGCAAGTCGCTCACCAACCGCGCCCTGGTGCTGGCCGCGATCGCCGAGGGCCCCTCCGTCGTACGCCGTGCGCTGCGCTCGCGCGACAGTCTGCTGATGGCCAGGGCGCTCACCGCGCTGGGCAGCACCGTCGACACCTCCGGGGACGACTGGACCGTCACCCCCGGTGAGTTCGTCCGCGACGCCGAGATCGACTGCGGCCTGGCGGGCACGGTGATGCGGTTCGTGCCGCCGCTGGCCGCCCTGTCCGCGGGCACGGTCTCCTTCGACGGTGACCCGCACATGCGCAACCGCCCGGTCGGACCGGTGCTCTCCGCGCTGGGTGACCTCGGGGTGCCGGTCACCGGCACCGCGCTGCCGTTCTCGGTGGTGGGCACCGGTCAGGTGCGCGGGGGCACCGTCGTCCTCGACGCCAGCGGCTCCAGCCAGTTCGTCTCGGCCCTGCTGCTCGCCGGTGCCCGCTACGAGCGCGGCATCGAGATCCGCCACAACGGCCCCTCCGTCCCTTCGCTCCCCCACATCGACATGACGGTGTCGATCCTGCGTGAGCACGGCGTCGAGGTGGAGGCCCCCGAGCCGGGGGCGCCGGCCACGCGGTGGCGGGTCGTCCCCGGGCCGATCGCGGCCGTCGATCACACCATCGAGCCCGACCTGTCCAACGCGGCGCCCTTCCTCGCGCTGGCCGCGCTCTCCGGCGGGTCCGTCACGGTGCCCGGCTGGCCCCAGCACACCGACCAGCCCGGCGACCGGCTGCGCGACCTGCTCACCGAGATGGGCTGCACCGTCCAGCTCCACCACGACGGGCTCACCCTCACCGGCCCGACCCCGGGCACCCTGCGCGGCCTGGACGCCGATCTGCACGACGTCGGCGAACTCACTCCCGCGGTCGCCGCCCTGTGCGCCCTTGCCTCGACCCCGTCCAGGCTCACCGGGGTCGGCCACATCCGGGCCCACGAGACCGACCGGCTCAGCGCGCTCGCCGCCGAGCTCGGCGGGCTCGGCGCCGACGTCACCGAGCACCCCGACGGGCTCGAACTCCGCCCCGCGTCCCTGCACGGTGGCCTCTTCCACACCTACGCCGACCACCGGATGGCCCACGCCGGTGTGATCGTCGGGGCAGCCGTCGACGGGGTCGAGGTGGAGAACGTCGCCACCACCAGCAAGACCTTCCCCGACTTCGCGCCGTTCTGGGCCGACCTGACCCGGACGGCCTGAGGAGCACCGCAGGATGGGGCGCGCCCGCTACACCGACGAGGACGTCGAGCACTACGACCGACCGCGCCGGCGTACCAGACCCCGCACCAAGGAGCGCCCCACCTACGACGACGCACTCGACGGGTTGGTCGTCACCGTCGACCGTGGTCGCCTCACCCTGCTGGTCGAGGGCCGCACGGTGCTGGCGGTCAAGGCCCGGCCGCTCGGCCGCAAGGGTGTCGTGGTCGGCGACCGGGTCCGCGTCGTCGGTGACGTGTCCGGCTCCGAGGGCACGCTGGCCCGCATCGTGGAGGTGCAGCCGCGGGCGAGCATCCTGCGGCGTACCGCCGACGACGACGACCCGGTCGAGCGCGTCATCGTCGCGAACGCCGGACAACTGGTGGTGGTCACGGCCCTCGCCGACCCCGAGCCCCGGAACGGTCTGATCGACCGCGCCCTGGTGGCGGCCTACGACGCCGGCCTGGAGCCGCTGCTGTGCCTGACCAAGGCGGATCTGGCCGACCCCGAGTCGTTCCTGTCCACCTACCGTTCGCTGGGCGTGCCGTGGGTGGTCACCCGTAAGGGCGGCGACCTGACCGAACTGCGCGATCGGCTGACCGGCCGGATCAGCGTCCTGCTGGGCCACAGCGGGGTGGGCAAGTCCACCCTGGTCAACGCGCTGGTGCCGGACGCCGACCGGCAGGTGGGCCACGTCAATGCGGTGACCGGACGCGGTCGGCACACCTCCACCTCCGCCCTGATGCTGCCGCTCCCCGGCGGGGACGCGGCCGGGTGGATCATCGACACGCCGGGCATCCGCTCCTTCGGCCTGGCCCATGTGGAGCCACAGCAGCTGATCTCCGCCTTTCCCGATCTCGAGGCGCTCACCGAGGTCTGTCCCCGCGGCTGCACGCACGGCGAGGACGCGCCCGAGTGCGGCCTGGACGAGGGCGTCGAGGCAGGGCGGGCCGACCCGGACCGGGTCCAGTCCTTCCGTCGCCTGCTCGCGGCCCGCAGCGAACAGGCATACTGACGCCCGTGCCCACCCCCGACTACACCGACGACCTCCGGCTCGCGCACCTGCTCGCCGATGATGCCGACTCGCTCACCACCGCGCGGTTCAAGGCTCTCGACCTGCACGTCATGACCAAGCCCGACCTCACCCCGGTGAGCGACGCCGACCAGGCCGTCGAGGAGTCGATCCGGCGTACCCTCGGCCGCGCCCGCTCGCGAGACGCCGTCCTCGGCGAGGAGCAGGGCGCCAGCGGGCACAGCCAGCGCCGCTGGATCATCGACCCGATCGACGGCACCAAGAACTTCGTCCGCGGCGTCCCGGTGTGGGCCACCCTGATCGCGCTCGAGGTCGACAACGAGATCGTCCTCTCGGTCGTCTCCGCTCCGCAGCTGCAGCGCCGCTGGTGGGCGATGACCGGCCAGGGCGCCTGGACCGGCAAGTCCCTGATGAAGGCGACCCGGTGCCAGGTCTCCGACATACGCCGCCTCGAGGACGCCTCGCTGTCCTACTCCTCCCTCAGCGGCTGGGAGGACCGGGAGCGGCTCGAGGACGTCCTCTCCCTGATGCGTCGGGTGTGGCGCACCCGCGCGTACGGTGACTTCTGGTCCTACATGCTGGTCGCCGAGGGGGCGGTCGACATCGCGACCGAGCCCGAGCTGGAGACCTACGACATGGCCGCGCTCGACATCATCGTCCGGGAGGCCGGCGGCACCTTCACCTCCCTCGACGGCAGCGACGGCCCCTGGGGGGGCAACGCCTTGGCGACCAACGGACACCTGCACGAGTCCGTGCTGGCGTTCCTCGGCACCGGTCGCCTCGACGGTGAGGATCCCGACCTTCCGCGCAGCGGTCACGGCACCGTGTCGACCCTGCGTCCCCGACCCGAGTCCTGACCTCTTCCCACAACCCCTCCCAGGGCCTACCGTCGAAAGATGCACATCACCGAGATCCTGGCGCGCAAGGCCTCCTCGGAGGTGGTCACCGTCCACCCCGACAGCGGCGTTCGCGATCTGTTGGCCCTGCTGGCCCAGTACAACATCGGCGCGGCCGTGGTGAGCTCGGATCGCAGCACGGTGGAGGGCATCGTCAGTGAGCGCGACGTGGTGCGTCGCCTCGACACCGACGGCGAGCGCATCCTCGACCAGCCGGTCGGCACGATCATGACCCGAGTGGTCGCCACCTGCACCGGCGCCGACACGGTCGACGCGCTGATGGCCGTGATGACCGAGAAGCGGGTCCGTCACGTCCCCGTCGTGGAGGAGGGCGAGTTGAAGGGCGTGATCAGCATCGGTGACCTGGTCAAGCACCGCATCGATGAGCTCACCTTCGAGCGCGACCAGTTGGAGGGCTACCTCCACCAGGTCTAACCGGCCCACCGGCGGTTCGCACCCCGCCGCCGGCACCGTAGGCTGAGCCCCATGGAGAAGCCTGAGATCGATTTCGTCGACCCAACCCCGCCGACCGACCTCGTGGTCACCGACCTGTCCGTGGGTGACGGCGATGAGGCCGTCGCCGGCCAGCCGGTGAGCGTCCACTACGTCGGCGTCGCGCACAGCACCGGCGAGGAGTTCGACGCGTCGTACAACCGCGGCGAACCGCTGCGCTTCCGCCTCGGTGTCGGTCAGGTCATCGAGGGCTGGGACAAGGGCGTCCAGGGGATGAAGGTCGGCGGTCGCCGTCAGATCGTGATCCCCCCGCACCTCGGGTACGGCGACCGCGGCGCCGGCGGTGTGATCAAGCCCGGCGAGACCCTCGTCTTCGTCGTCGACCTGCTCCAGGTCGGCTGATCGTCTCTTCCGTCGCGAGCGTCCCCTGTCGCTGAGTCCCTCGGCGACAGGGGACGCGGGCGTGTGAGGTCGGCCGGACTCGCGGGCGGCAACCAGTCCGCCGGGTACCGCGCCGCCAAGATCTGAGCCGTCCGACCGCGCGACTCGACGGCCCGCGTCACCAGGGCAGGCCGTCGTCGTACGACGCCTCGTCGGCGACGCGGGAGGATTGGCGGCCCAGGGTGACCACATCGCCGTGCACGAGCTGCCGGCCGCGCCGGGTCTCCACCTCGCCGTTGACGCTCACCTGACCGCCCGCGATCACCGGCTTGGCGTCGGCACCGCTCTCCACCAGGTTGGCGAGCTTGAGGAACTGGCCGAGCCGGATGGACTCGTCCCGGATCGGTACGTCGACGGGGTCGGGCGCTGGGGTGTTCACCCGACCAGTCTCCCACCGGTGCGGCACCGCCCCGACCGCCCCTCGTCGTCCGCGTGGGCGGCGACACGGTTCAGGGCAGCAGCACGGTGACGGTGTGGATGAGCACGCCGACCAGGCCACCGACGATGGTGCCGTTGATCCTGATGAACTGCAGGTCGCGGCCGACGTGCAGTTCGATCTTGCGGGCCGCCTCGCGGCCGTCCCAGCGGTCGATGGTGTGGGTGATGATCCCGGTGACCTCGACGCCGTACCTGTCGACCGCGAACACCGCGGCGTCGGCGAGGTGAGCGTCGATCCGGTGCTGCAGCTCGGTGTCGCCGGCCAGCCGGCGAGCGAACGCCGTCACCTCGGTGACCAGGGTGGCCCGCACCGCCCCGTCGGGATCGTGCAGCGAGGTCGTGAGGGCACGGCGTAGGGCGTTCCACAGCGAGATGCTGGAGGCGATCACCTGGGGGTGGTCCAGCACCCGCTCCTTGAACCGCTCCGCCTTCTCCTGCGTCTCGGGGTCGTGGAGCAGGTCCTCGGCCAGGGTGGCGAGCATCGAGTCGAGGGCCTTGCGCGCCCGGTGGTGCGGGTCGTCTCGGATGTCGGCGACCCAGCGCACCAGTTCGAGGTGGATCCGCCCGGTCACCCGGTCACTGATCGCGGGGGGCGTCCACCACGGAGCCCGCTCACCGAGCACCTCGGTGACGGTGTCGGGGTTCTCGACCAGCCATTCGTGCAGCTCGACCAGCGCGAGATCGACCAGACTGTGGTGGAGACCGTCCCGGACGGTCTCCTCGAGCAGTCCCCCGGCCAGCGGGGCCAACGACTCCTCGCGCAGCCGGGGCACCACAGCCTCGTTGATCAGGCCGGCCACGTGCTCGTCGCGGACGCGCTCCAGGCCGATCGCGGCCACCTCGGCGACCTCGTCGACGACCCGCTTGGCGTGGCGGGGCTCGCTGAGCCAGACCGCGACCCGCCTGGAGATCTCGGAGGAGGCCAGCTTGTCGCGGACGACCGTCTCCTGGAGGAAGTTCTCCCCCACGAACTCCTCCAGCCCGCGACCCAGATCGTCCTTGCGGCGCGGGATCAGCGCGGTGTGCGGAATCGGCAGACCGAGCGGGTGGCGGAAGAGTGCTGTGACGGCGAACCAGTCCGCGATGGCACCCACCATCGACGCCTCGGCGCCGGCGTTGACGAAGCCCCACACCCCGTCGGTGTCGCGGGTCGCGACGTACACGACGGCGGCGAACAGCAGTAGTCCCAGCGCGATCGCCTGCATCCGGCGTAGCGCCCGCAGCCGTTCGGCGTCACCGGCTTGGTCCCCGACAATCATCCCCAGAGTGGTCACGCTCTGATTCTTCCCTGTGTGGCAAGCGTGCAAGAATCCCCCAATGCCGCGCACCGTCCTGACCTTCGGCACGTTCGACGTGTTCCACCTCGGCCACCTGCGCATCATCGAGCGCGCAGCCAGCTACGGGGAGCGGCTCGTGGTCGGCGTCAGCGCAGACAAGCTCAACCTGCTCAAGAAGGACCGGCTCCCGGTCTTCAGCGAGGACGAGCGACTCGCGATCATCGCCGCGCTCAAGCCCGTCGACGAGGTGTTCGTGGAGGAGAGCCTCGAGCTCAAGCGGCACTACATCGAGCGCTACAACGCCGACGTCCTGGTGATGGGCGACGACTGGGCCGGCCGGTTCGACGAGTTCAGCGACATCTGCGAGGTCGTCTATCTGCCCCGTACGCCGGCGATCTCCACCACGGCCCTGATCGAGAAGATCAGCGCGACCTGAGCTTCGTGCTCGCGGGCGGCGTCCCGGTTCGAGCGCCGGGAACATCGCACCCGGATACGGCGTTGCCCCTCAAGCCGACGACCGGAAGGAATTCCATGGCCACCATCGCACTGGGCGCTGAGAACTTCGAAGAGACCGTGACGAGCAACGACATCGTGCTCGTCGACTTCTGGGCCTCGTGGTGCGGCCCCTGCCGCAACTTCGCCCCCGTCTTCGAGAGCGCCTCCGCCGAGTACCCCGAGATCGTCTTCGGCAAGGTCGACACCGAGGCCGAGCAGGCGCTCGCCGGTGCCGCCCAGATCACCTCGATCCCGACCCTGATGGCCTTCAAGCAGGGCCACCTGGTCTTCTCCCAGCCGGGCGCGCTGCCCAAGCAGGCCCTCGACCAGGTGATCGGTGCCGTCGTCGACCTCGACATCGACAAGGCCCTCGCCGACCAGGCCGACAAGGGCGGCCAGGCCGAGACCGACGCCTGAGGCACCCGGCCTCGGGGCGGGGCGTAGTTCCCGCCGCGGTACGCCGCGCGCCTCGCCGCACGGCTGAGCGTGGGGCACCCTCACGCAGTAGGTCAGCGCACGCCCGCCGGGCTCGTCGAGTTGCCTCGACGAGCCCGGCGGGCGCATTCCTGACCCTCGGCGCTCATCTGGATCCACCGATCGTCGCCGTGCGAGCCACTCCGGACGGGTGTGTCGACGAGGCGCCGCCGACGGCTGGCCGCAAGCCCGCCGAGGCGCGACAGCGCGGCCGGGCTGACCGGCGCCGCAGCGGCCGCAGGGTCGAGGCTCAGACCAGCCGGCGCTCGCGCTCCTCGAGGGCATCGGTGAGCATGCTGACCAGGGCCTCGAGCTGGACGTCGGCGGAGCTGGTGATCTCCTCGTCCGAACCGTCCAGGGCACGGGCGGCGAGCCCGGCCTTGGCGTCGATCAGCTCGGCGATCCGGGTGTCGACGGTCTGCGAGGCGATGATCCGCCAGGCGGTGACCGGCTCGTCCTGGCCGATCCGGTGGACCCGGTCGATCGCCTGGGTCTGCTCGGCGTCGGTCCAGGACAGCTCGGCGAGGACCAGGTTGGAGGCCACCTGGAGGTTGAGCCCCACCCCGGCCGCGGTGAGCGAGCAGACCACGATCGCCACGTCGGGGTCGGTGGTGAAGTCGTCGATCGCCTTCTTCCGCGCGGATGCGGACTGGTCGCCGCGGATCGAGGTGTAGCGGAGTCCGGCCTTCTCGAAGGTCGCCTCGGCCTCGTCCATCACGTCGATGTGCTTGGCGAAGAAGACCACCTTGCCCACGCTCCGGGCGAGCTGGGCGGCGTAGTCGGCGGCCAGGCCGGCCTTGGCCTGGCCGATGCGACGCATCATGCCGAACACGTTCTCGCCGGTCTCGGTGGCGCTGTCCTCGCGCTCCCAGGTGGCCACCTGGCGCACCAGGCGGTGGTCGATCCCCTCGACCGTCCGTCCCGAGGTGCGCGTCTCGATCGCCTTGTCGTAGCGCTCCACCAGCCGCCGGGCCAGCTCGCGCTCGGCCGCGCGGATCGAGCGACCCTCGGCGTCGTCCAGCTCCACCGGCAGGTCGGCCACGCGGCGGGCGGGGATGTCGGCGGCCACGTCGACCTTGCGCCGACGCACGATCCCGCGGTCGATCACGGTCTGCCTGGCCGCCGGGTAGAAGCCGGGGTCGGCCGGGGTGAGGCCGGTGTCCTCGAGCCGGTCCATCAGCTCGTCGAGCGGCCGCTTGTCGTCGATCCAGCCGAGGAACTGCCAGATCGCCCGGAAGTCCTCGATGTCGTTGATCAGCGGCGTGCCGGTGAGCGCCATCAGCAGGGGGCGTGCGGTCCAGGAGCGGATCTGCTCGGAGAGGTGGAGCACGTGTCGCGAGCGCTGCGAGCTCTTGTTCTTGATGAAGTGCGCCTCGTCGACGACCATCCCCTTGAACCCGAAGCGGCTCATCCAGCCGACGTGCCGGTCGAGGATCTCGTAGTTGATCACGAAGATGTCGGCGTAGGCGTCCATCGCCTCGCCGTTGCCGTGGATGACGGTCGCCTTCTTGCCCGGCGTCCACATGTCGGCCTCGCGGGCCCAGTTGACCTTCACGACATTGGGGACGACGACCAGCAGCGGGTAGGCGTCGGCGGCGTAGGCCGCGGTGAGCGCCTGGGCGGTCTTGCCCAGACCGGGCTCGTCCGCGAGCAAGAAGGTGCGGTGGCCCGAGGCCGCGGACGCGACCAGTTGGGCCTGGTGGCCCATCAGCGGCAGACCGCCGGGGGCCTTCTCCACCAGGGCTCCGTGCAGCGTGGGATCGGGCAGAGGCATGCAGGCGCCGGCGCCGCTGCCGACGTACTCGAAGGATCGGAACAGCGGCCCGAGCAGCTCCCAGGTCGCGAGCCGCTGGTGCTCGACGTACGGACGGACGCCGCTGAAGTCGGGCACCAGGAAGGGGTTGGCGAGTCGCCGGGAGGTCACCTGCGGAGGTACGACGCGGTGGTCGGTCTCCAGGTGGGCGGCCGGGTCGTCGGGCGAGGGCTCGGGCTCCGGCGGCGGGGTCAGGCCCGCCTGTTCGAGCATCTCTCGCTTGAGTTCCTTGGCGGAGTCGCTGATCTCGGCGTCCTCGGCCAGCAGGTCGAACAGCGTAGGGGCGGCGGCCGCGGTCTTGGCCAGGATCGTGCCGATGCCGTCGAGGCGCTTGAGCTGCTCGGCGGTCTGGGCGTCGCTGGCGGTCTCGTCCGCCTTGACCCGGTGGCGCTCCTCGCGGGCGAGCAGCGCGATCACCTGGTACTTGGTACGCACCGAGGACGCCTGCCCGCGCTGGACGGCGGTCTCGACCTCGCGGACCGCCTTGGCGAGCACCGGGATGATGCCTTCGTTGTCGAGCACCTTGCGCTTGCCGCGCTGGTTGCGGCGAGCGCCGGACTGTCCTCGTGACTGTCCACGAGAACGTCCTCGTGACTGGCCCTGTTGAGCCACAGACTCCTCCTGTAACCGCGTGGAGGGCTCCTCCCCCGACACGCAGGCGACGCGCGGGTCCTGGTGACCCGCCATCAACACATTGCGCCACCGCGCGACCGGGCAGTCCCGGACGCGGAGCCGGCGGGCAATTGTGGTCACCATCGCGGTGACCGGCACGGGCGTCGGCCGCTCTGGAGGGACCTCACGCCGGTGCGCTCCAGCAAGGATACCCGGTCGGGTCCCCGATCCCGCCCTCAGGGTCGGGCGCGTCCCCAGGACAGGTGAGGGGACGCTAGCTCGGCGGCTCGACGGGGGCCGGCACGATCCGTCCACGCGCCTCGCCGAAGCCGATCCACGCGCCCTCCGGACCGGGCGCCACTGCCCGCAGGACCACCTCGTCGCCGTCCTCGAGGAAGGAGCGCTCCTCGCCGCCGACCAGGACCGGCTCGGCGCCGCCCCAGGTCAGCTCGATGAAGGCACCGCGCTGGTCCTTGGCCGGCCCGGAGACCGTGCCGGACGCGAACAGGTCCCCGGTGCGGGTGGGCGCGCCGTTGACGGTCTGGTGGGCCAGCATCTGGGCGGGCGACCAGTACATCGAGGCGTACGGCGGGCGCGAGACCACCTGACCGTTCCACTCCACCTCGAGCCGGAGGTCGAGTCCCCAGGGCCGGTCCAGCCGAAGGTAGGGCAGCACCTCGGGCTCCTGCGGCGGGGTCGCCACCCGGGCATGGTCCAGCGCGAGCAGCGGCACCACCCACGGTGAGATGGTCGAGGCGAAGCTCTTGCCCAGGTTGGGACCGAGCGGGACGTACTCCCAGGCCTGGATGTCGCGCGCCGACCAGTCGTTGAACAGCACCAGGCCGAAGATGTGATCCTCGGCCGCGTCCACGGCGATCGGGTGACCCATCGCGTTGCCGGTGCCGACCACGAAACCGACCTCGGCCTCGATGTCCAGCCGGGTGGTGGGCCCGAAGACGGGTGCGTCCTCGGCCGGGGGCTTGCGCTGCCCGTTCGGTCGGACGATGTCGGTGCCGGAGACCACGATCGACGCCGACCGGCCGTGATAGCCGACCGGGAGATGCTTCCAGTTCGGCATCAGCGGGTCCGGGTTGTGCGGCCGGAAGAGCCGGCCGAGGTTGGCGGCGTGGTGCTCGGAGGCGTAGTAGTCGACATAGTCGGCGACCTCGAAGGGCAGATGCATCCTGACGGCGTCCAGCGGGTGCACCGCCTCCGGCGACACCTCGCCCCGGACCAGTCGGGCGATCCGGGCCCGGACCTCCACCCAGCTGCCGCGTCCGCTCGCCATGAACGGGTTGAGGCTGGGCCGGGCGAACACGTCCTCGCCGGTCAGCGCAGCCAGGTCGATCACCTGATCCCCGAGCCGGGTGGCGACCCGCGGGGTCTGCCCGGGCACCGAGTAGACACCGTAGGGAAGGTTGGCCAGGCCGAACAACGAGTCCTCGGCGAGATCGAGCCGGGTCACCCCCGCACGCCGCCCGCCGGGTCGAGCAGGCCCGCGGGCAGCAGGCCGAGAGCGGCCAGTTCCTGGGCCGGCTCGCGGACCGAGCAGGTGCCGAAGGAGCGGAACTGCCGCCGGACGCGGGGCTGGGCGTCGCGGACCAGGCCGGCCAGTCGGGGACCATCGCGGTCCTCCAGAACGGAGACCAGGTCGGCCACGGCGGCCCCTTCCAGGGCGGCCGCGGTCGTCGCGAGCAGGTTCAGGAATCCGTGCTGCTCGAACCCGGTCACAGGATCGGTGTTGCGCACCGCATGATGCAGCCCGGCGGTCGCCTTGAACGGCACGCCGGCGCGAACGGCGCTCCGGATCCCGCCGGCCAGTTCGGCCGCGTCCGGGTAGAGCGCCGCACGCACTCCCCCGGTGCGGAACTTGGCCAGGTGGCGGGTACCGCTCAGCTCACCGAGCAGTGCGGCGCGGCGCTGGTCGCGCGGGATCTCGACGTACGCCGTCACCCCGGACGGCACGCGCGCCTCCAGCCTCCCCACGACCGCGGACGGGGCGAATCCGTCGGGAAGGACGACCTCCAACCCCACCAGTCGGACCGTCGGCAAGGCGCCCACCCGGCTCACCGCGCCGGAGACCTCGGCCAGCGGGAGCGTCAGCGACACCTCCAGCTCGGCCGGCAGCTCGGGCAGAGCCCCGAGCCGGTCGAGGTCCGTGGCCGCGAGGACCAGCGGCCCCACCAACGCGGCATACCCGCTCCGCCGGTGAGTGACATGGGCCGGGACCGCTTCGACCAACGGCAGGTTGCCGGGTGGGAACACAGCTGCGTCGTCACACAGCCCGGCGAACATCCGGGAGATGCCGGCCCGCGTGGTCAGGGCGGTCATGAGTTGCGCTCCCAGGAGTAGACATAGGTGCCGTCGTCGGTGGCACGGCCGGCCTCACCGAGCAGGAGCGGCCGGAAGGTGTCGACCATGATCGCGAGTTCGTCGAAGTACTCGATCCCGAGCGAACGCTCCATCGCGCCGGGCTGCGGGCCGTGGGGGTGGCCGCCGGGATGCAGCGAGATCGACCCCTGGCCGATCCCTGACCCCTTCCGGGCCTCGTAGTCGCCGCCGCAGTAGAACATCACCTCGTCGGAGTCGACATTGGAGTGGTAGTAGGGCACCGGGACGGCCAGCGGGTGGTAGTCGACCTTGCGAGGCACGAAGTTGCAGATGACGAAGTTGTTGCCCTCGAACACCTGGTGCGCCGGCGGCGGCTGATGCACGCGACCCGTGATCGGCTCGAAGTCGCGCACGTTGAACGCGAACGGGTACAGGCAGCCGTCCCAGCCGACGACGTCGAAGGGATGCTGCGGCAGGGTGTGGACCGTGCCCACGACACCGCGAGGGCCCCGGTGCTTGAGATGCACCTCGACGTTCTCCTCCTCGACCACCCTCGGGTCGGTCGGCAGCCGGAGGTCCCGCTCACAGAAGGGGGCATGCTCGAGCAGTTGGCCGTGCTTGGAGAGGTAGCGGCGGGCCGGCGTGATGTGGGAGTTGGCCTCCACGGCGTACACCCGCACGGAGCCGCCGAGCGGGACGAAACGGTAGGTCGTGGCGCGAGGGATCACGACGTAGTCGCCCTGGCCGACGGTGAGATCCCCGAAGATCGTCTCGACCAGCGCGTCGCCCTCCTCGAGATAGAGGCACTCGTCGCCGATCCCGTTGCGGTAGTAGGGCGAGACCGAGTCGGCGACGACGTAGGCGATCCGGACGTCGTCGTTCCCCAACAGCAGGCGGCGGCCGGTGACGGCGTCCACGCCCGTGTCACCCTCGGCGAAGATCTTGTGGGTGGAGAGATGCCGCGGGATCAGCGGATGGTTGGGCACCAGGGTCTGGTCCCGCAGCTCCCACTCCCGGTACGCGCGGATCGCGGAGGGGAGGAAGCGGTGGTAGAGCAGCGAGGAGTCGGAGGAGAAGCCCTCCTCCCCCATCAGTTCCTCGTAGTAGAGCTGCCCGTGCTCGTCCCGGTGCTGGGTGTGGCGCTTGGGGGGTACGAGCCCGGCGGAGTGGTAGTAGGGCATGGGTGGCCTCCTCGCAATGGTGCTGCGTACGTCGGATCACGACGGCGCGATCGTACCTTCGAGTGTGACTCACACCACACACTGACCCGGACTCTGCGGTGGCGGGCGCCGGCGCGGCCGTTGGATCCCTCCGTCACCACCACCCGCGGTCGCGTGGCCGGATCCGGACGCATCGGCGCTGAATCGTTCCAATCCGGGCCTTCCCGGGCTTACCCTCCGCTGGGCGCTCCCTGTGTGTCACCAGTCACAAGCGCCTCAGTCGATCTCGAAGGGACCTCAGGGAACGTGAATCGCCATCAGACTCGCACGCGCGGCCTGCTCGCCGGCTCCATCGCCCTCTCGGCCGTGGCCGGCCTGGCCGTGACCGCCTCGCCACCCAGCAGCGCAGCACCGGCGGGTGCCTCGGCCACCGGACAGGTGAGCCAGGACCGCGGGTTCTCGGCCGCGGACTTCGCCGACCCGCGCAAGGACAGCCGACCATCGTTCTACTGGTACTGGACGGGCAACGTCACCCCGGAGGTGGTGGACGCCCAGATGGCCGAGATGCGCGACAAGGGCGTCTACGAGGCGGTCCTGTTCCCGTACGGCGGCGAGAAGATGCAGCCGGCCTTCCTCACCCCGGAGTGGTTCGACATCGTCGAGCACGTGCTTCGCACCGCCCAGCGCACCGGGATGCGGATCTGGCTGTTCAACGACAGCAACTTCCCCAGCGGCAAGGCCGGTGGGGTGATCGCCAACGGCGGCAAGGTCGGGGATCGCGAGGTCCAGGCGCGCCCCGAGCTCCGGCTCAAGGCGTTGCAGCGCTCGACGCGTGTCGTCGAGGGACCGGCGACCGTCGACCCGGCCGAGTCCAGCGGGCTGAGCGTCGAGGGCGGTCGCCTGATCGTGGACGGCTCTCTGCGCGAGGGTGCCCACCCGATCGCCGGCGGAGCGGCGTGGGACGACTACACCGTGACCGGCAAGGCGGGCTTCACCGCCTCCGGCGTCCAGCTGATGGTGCGCTCCTCCGCCGACGGCAGCAAGGGCTACCTCGTCGACGTCGACGTCAAGGGGCGGGCGAGCGTCTGGCGGCTCGACGGCGAGACCCGGACGCAGCTGACCACCGGCGTACCCACGCCGGGCTTCTCGCCCCGGCGCGAGCAGACCATCAGCGTCACCGTGACCGGTGACCAGATCCAGCCGGTGATCAACAAGACGGTGCAGCCCGCGGCGCACGACGCGACGTACCCGACCGGTTCGGCCGCCGTCAGCGCCGAGTTCGGTGGGGTGGGCGTGGAGGACGCGGTCGAGGGGCTCCAGCGGGTGCAGTGGGCCGACCTGACCGTGACCGGTGCGGACGGCTCGGAACTGTGGTCCCAGGCCTTCGAGGACAGCGAGGCGATCGGCGACTTCGGCGGACCGCTGATCCGACTCGACGGCGCGGTCGCCGCCTCGGCGCGCCCGGCGGGCTCGACCGACGGTGAGGACCTGGTCGAGCTGACACCCAAGCTCGAAGACGGCTCCTGGCAGGTACCCGCCGGTCGCTGGCAGATCGACACCTTCGAGTCGGTGACGCTCGTCGACGACACCAGCGGCTACCACCGCGGCTACCTGAACCTGCTCGACCCCCGGGCCACCGATGCACTGCTCGACACCGTCCAGGGTGAGTACCTCCGCCGCTTCGGGTGGGCGATGGGCTCGGTCGTGCCCGGCTTCTGGGACGACGAGCCCTTCATCTCCTCCGCCGAGCCGTGGCCCTTCAAGCGGCTCCCGTGGTCGAGCGGACTCGCCGACCTGATCGACCAGGCCGGCGCGACCCCCGGTGTCGCCTTCACGGCGGCCGCCGACGAGCTGGGTCGCACCGGGGAGGAGTACTCCGGGGCCTACTGGCGAGCGGTCAACGACGCGTTCGCCACCAACTACTACCAGCGTCAGGCCGCCTGGATGGAGGACCACGGCCTGAAGCTGATCACCAACCCGCTGCTGGACGAGGAGGGCCCTCAGCAGCGGATGCACAGTACCGGCGACCTGGCCAAGAACAACCAGTACGCCCAGGTGCCCGGCACCGACATGATCACCGAGGACTACCAGGCCGGTCACCAGACCATGCTCGTCCGCAACGCCGCCTCGGCCGCGCACCAGAGCGGCGCGGAGCGCGCCCTGGTGGAGGTCTTCGGCAACTCCGGCTGGGACGTCGCACCGGACTTCATGCGCGCCACGGTCGGCGCCCTCGCCACGCGCGGGGCCAACTCCACGGCCCTGCACGCGATGTGGACCGACGAGAAGCAGGTCTACTTCGCGCCGCCGTTCGGCCCGGTCAACCCCTACTGGGACGCGATGGGCGACGTCGACGCCTGGATCGGCCGGGTGATGGAGATGGGCCGCGGCGAGTCGCTCGCCAGGACCGCGGTGATCCAGCCGCAACGCGCGGCCGAGCAGACCCGGACCACGGACACCGAGCACCGACTCGACGCCAACCTGAGCGGCGCCGCCTACGCCCTCGAACGCGGTCAGGTCGACTTCGACCTGCTCAGCGACGGGGCGCTCTCCGGCGACCCGCACACCCGCTACCAGGGCCGCACCCGGCTGGGCCGGCTGGAGGTCGGCGAGGCGAGCTACTCGATGCTGGTCCTTCCGGAGACGACCGTCCTCGACCTGGAGACGGCGCAGCGACTCCAGCGCTTCGTGCTCGCCGGCGGCCGTCTGGTCGCCGTGGGCGAGCTCCCCCGACTCGAGGCGCGGGGCCGGACGCAGGCCCTGGCCCGCGAGCTGGACACCCTGTTCGGCAGGGCCGGCACGGGGTGGAGCCGGCACGGGCTCGGCCGCGTCGCCCTGGTGCCGGACACCGAGACGCTCGGCGACCTGGCGGCCGCCGCCGGCGTCGCAGCAGCCGACCTGTCCCCGGCCGCGCCGGCGGTCCGCGTGATCCGGACCGAGCGCGAGGGCGAGGTCGCCTTCCTGATCAACAACGAGAGCGACCAGACCGTCACCACCAACGCGACCCTCCCGGTCGACGGCGTACCGGAGCTCTGGGATCCGCGCACCGGCACCACCGAGGTCGCGACCGCCTACGACGAGAGCGGCCTCGGCCGGACGACGGTGCCGCTCGACCTGGACCCCTACGAGACCCTCGCGGTCGTCTTCGAGCGCGGCACCAAGGCGTCCCCGCACCTGCTCGGTGACCAGCCGGCCGAGTCGGTCACGGCGACGCGCCACGGGCTGGACGCGACCATGGTGCTCCCCGAGCCGGGCACCTCCGAGCTGACCGGTCGGGACGGCCTGCGGACCTATCGCGGCGAGGTCACCGTGACCGACGCGCTGACGCCGATCGCCCTGGACGGACCGTGGAGCGTACGGCTCGACCGGGAGGGTGAGAGTGAACAGACCCGACCGCTGGGATCGTGGACCGACCTCGACCCGCGCTTCTCCGGCAGCGCCGTCTACCGCACCTCGGTCGACCTCACCGACCAGGACCTGGCCGACCGGCGGATGATGCTCGACCTGGGCGAAGTGCACGACATCGCCAAGGTGAGCGTGAACGGCACCGTGTTGCCGCGTGCCCTGTGGGCGCCGTACGTCGTGGATGTGACCGACGCGCTGCGGGCGGGTGGGAACACGATCGAGGTCCGCGTCACCAACACCCTGCTCAACGAGCGCGGCAAGGCGAACCAGGTGCCTCCCACCTCGGGCCTTCTCGGCCCGGTCTCCCTGCGCCCGCAGGCCGTGGTCGTCGCCCACCTGGAGCGCCGGCTCCCCGGCCGCCCCTGACCGCCCCTGACTGAGGGCCTGCGGCGGCGCCGAGCGCCGCCCGGGCGGGTCCCCGGCCGTGGGTGTCGACACCCACGACCGGGACCGCCGGACGTCGGCCGTCGTCCCCTTCGCGGGAGGACGGCCGGCGTCGGAGCGGCCCAGCGGGTGCGAGGACCCTCAGGTAGCGACCGGTCCCCGTCCGCCCTTGAAGCGGCCGACGGCGCGCGCGACGATGAAGACCCAGTGTCCGAGACCGCGAGGGAGGCCACGATGAGTTCGATGGACCAGGCCGCCGAGGCCGACCTGCTCGACCAGCAGCACGCCGTCGAGGAGGCGGATGAGATCCTCATCCCCCACCCGGCCACCGCGCTCGAGGAGGCCAGCGAGGGCGACCTGCTCGAGCAGGAGCAGAGCGTGACCGGTGACGACGACCTCTACCCGTACGGCGCGGAGGAGGAGTGAGGCAGCCCCCTCACTGCTGACCGGGGCGGAGCTCGAGGAACAGCGCCTCCGCCTCGGCACACACCACGTCACCGTGGGTGATCTCCCCGCGCACGAACCGCTTACGGCCCTCGACCCGCTCGATCCAGCACCGCACGCCCAGGGTGACGTCGATGGGCGCGATGGCCCGGTAGTCGGTCTTGAGGTACGCCGTCCGGCTGGGCACCGGACCGGCCCAGTGCGCCACCGTGCCGAGCAGGTCGTCGAAGAGCACCGAGAGCGCGCCACCGTGCACTGCGCCGTTCACCCCGAGGTGGAAGGCGCCGAAGCGCACCGTGCCGGCCAGGTGGCGCTCTCCCCGCTCAGTCCGGGTGAAGACCGGTACGAGGGCCTGCCCGCGCCCCGGCGTACGCCGCACGCGACCGTAGTGCCGCTCGGCCTCGGGGACCCGACGCACCTCCATCCGGCGCCGCCACGACGCCAGGTCGGCACGGAGCTCGGCGGCGGTGTCGGGATCCAGGGAGGCCATCGCCAGCGCGTCCAGGAAGCCGCGCAGTTCCGCGGCCATGCCCACCATCTCGGAGTGCAGGTCCGCTGACATCGCCTCCTTGCCGCGGCGGCCCATCATCGCCTCGATGCCGTCGACGCCGCTCACGAGGCGTCCCCGGACGGGTCGGCGACCTGCGCCGCGGCCCAGGCGGACTCAGCGGTCCGCAGGTCGCGGTGGTCGTCCTCCCCGACCACGAAGCGCCGCAGGTCGGCCTTGTTGATCTTGCTGATCGTGGACCTCGGCAGCGCCCGGACGACGTAGACCTCACGCGGGACCTTGAAGTCGGCGAGCAGGTCGCGGCAGGCGCCGGTGACCACGGCGGCGAGTCGTGCCTCGACATCGGCCGAGGCGGTCGGGGCGCCCGAAACCCCGTCGTCGGCTGGGACGACGAAGGCGACCGGCACCTGGTCCAGCTTGCTGTCCGGCGCGGCCACCACGGCGACCTCACCCACCTCGGGCAGGGCCGCGATCACCCGCTCGATCTCGGAGGCGGCGACGTTCTCCGCTCCCACCTTGAGCATGTCCTTGAGCCGGTCGACGAAGGTGAGCGTCCCGTCGTCGTTGAGCCGGACCAGGTCGCCGGTGGCGAACCAGCCCTCGGCGTCGAAGCCCGACCGGGTCGCCTCGGGGTTGTTCCAGTACTCCGCGAACATCGAGATCCCGCGCACGCCGCGGACGAACAGCTCACCGGTCTCGCCACACCCGACCGGGCTGCCGTCGGGCCGGCTGACCCGGATGTCGTACTCCGGGGCGGGCCGGCCGATCGACCCCTGCATGGCCGGCAGCCGACCGCTGGAGCAGATGCCGTGGCTGACCGTCTCGGTCATGCCCCACCAGGTGACGCACTCGACCCCGAAGAGCTCCTGGAACGGTGCGACGACCGGGCTGCCGAAGCAGCGGTAGTCGTGCTCGGGCGGCGCCTCTGCGGCGAGCACGGCACGCAGGGACAGCCCCATCAGGGAGAGCCAGGTGCACCCGTGCGCCAGGGAGATCTCCCAGAACCTGCTGGTCGACCACTTGTGGATCAGCACGAACCGCGCGCCGACCCACAGACTGGCCAGCACGGAGTAGGCCATCGCGTTGGTGTGGAACAACGGCATGTAGGTCAGGTGGACGTCGTCCTTCCGCAACCCCTCGTGGGTCGCGTTGCACTGGCCCGCCCACAGCCCGTTGGCATGGGTCCACAACACGCCCTTGGGACGAGCGGTCGTGCCGGAGGTGTACTGGATGCTCAGCGGCGCACCCGGCTCGGCCGGCGGGCTGAGGAGTCGCCGCGGGTCGGCGTACAGCTCATCGAAGCGGAGCACGCCCGCGGGCAGCGGCAGCGCCGGCTCCCCGAGCGGTACGCCGGGATCCTGGTCCACTGCGGCGACGAAGGCGAGGGCGGGCCCGGCCGCACCGAGGAGTGACGCGAACCGCGGCTGGGTGATCGCGGCGGTGGCGCCGCTGTCCTCGATGTAGTAGCGCAGCTCGTCCTCGGATGCGCGCGCGTTGGTGGTCACCGCCACCGCGTGCACCTGGGCACAGGCGAACCAGGCGAGCAGGAACTCCGGGCAGTTCTCCAGGTGGATGACCACCCGGTCACCGGCACCGATGCCGCGCTCCTGCAACCCGGCGGCCACGGCCCGCACCTCGGCGAGGAAGACCGCATAGGTCCAGGTCCGCGGCGCGCCCTCGAAGGGCTGCCAGGTCACGAAGTCGTCGTCGGGGTGCTCGGCCGCCCGTTCCGTCAGCAGTCGGGCGACGTCCGTGCCGGTGTAGGGATGCAGCGGCGGGATAGGGAGGCGTGGTTCGCTGGCCTGCACGATCGACCTTTCGGGGCGACTGGTCAGGCTTCCGGACACCCGACGTGAAAGTGGTCCCGAGGATGGCCGTCCCCGGGACCACTGTCAACCAGCAACTGAACGTCCGATCAGTGGCCGTTCAGGGTCGCGCGTCGCGCGTAGGCGCTCAGCCCCTGTCGGGCCACCCGGTGTAGCCCTCGGCGAGGTAGGTCTTGCCCGCCTCGGAGGCGACCAGGGTGGCCAGCTCGCCGAGCTGGCGGCGCTCGTCGAACGGCGTGCTCTCCGGCAGCTGGTGGAGCATCGTGGTCATCCAGTAGGAGAAGTGCTGGGCCTTCCACACGCGGGCGAGCGCGCGGTCGGTGTAGGTGTCCAGGGCCTCGGCCTCACCCTTGGAGACGGTCCGCTCGATCACCTCGGCCAGCACGCGCACGTCGGCCAGGGCGAGGTTGAGCCCCTTGGCGCCGGTCGGCGGGACCGTGTGCGCCGCATCGCCGGCGAGCAGCAGGCGACCGTGCCGCATCGGCGTCTGCACGAAGCTGCGGAAGGGCAGGACCGACTTGTCGATGACCGGTCCCTCGTTGAGGCGGAAGCCGTCCGGGCCGGCCACCCGGCCCTGCAGCTGCTCCCAGATCCGGTCGTCGGACCAGTCCGCGGGGTTCTCGCTCGGGTCGCACTGGAAGTACATCCGCTGCACGTCCGCGGTGCGCTGGCTGATCAGCGCGAAGCCCTGCTCACCACGGGTGTAGATCAGCTCCGGAGCGGAGGTCGGCGCCTCGACCAGTACGCCGAACCACGCGAAGGGGTACTCCCGGAAGTACTGCGTGCGCGGCTCGACCAGGTCGCGGCAGATGCTGCGGGAGCCGTCGGCCCCGACCACCAGCTCGGCGGTGACCTCGTGCCGCGCCCCCTCCGGGTCCAGGTAGGTGACCCGCGGACCTGTGCTCGACGCGCCGACCTCGTGCACCTCGGCACCGGAGATGCCGTAGCGCAGGTCGCCCGCGTCGCGGGTGCGGGCGGCATGCAGGTCGATGAAGACCTCGGTCTGGGGGTAGAGCCAGCAGGACGCGCCGACGTACTTCTGGAAGTCGATGCGGTGGCTCTCACCGCCGAAGCGCAGGTCGATGCCCTGGTGCTCGTGCCCGTCGGTCAGCACCCGGTCCGAAGCGCCCGAGTCCACCAGGAGGCGGACGCTGTCGCGCTCGAGGATGCCGGCGCGGTGGGTGGTGGCGATCTCGTCGTAGGTGCGGTGGTCGAGCACCACGCTCTCGATCCCGGCCACGTGGAGCAGATGCGAGAGCATCAGCCCCGCCGGGCCTCCTCCCACGATCGCCACCTGGGTCCGTGTGCTGCTGGTCACCGTCGTCATGAGGGCGACGGTATGACCCGGGTCTCCTTCCCGCGAGATCGCTTCTGCTCAGCGGAAACGCTAGCCAAAACGGTGCCACCCTGTCATCGTCTGAGCGATCGTTCAATCCATCTCTCCCCCAATCCCCTGGAGGAATCCGTGGCCGCAGCAGAAACTTCCGAGAACCACGGCGTCCTGGTGGTCTTCACCAGCCCCGCGGACCCGTCGCGCGAGGATGAGTTCAACGCCTGGTACACCGGCACCCACGTGCCCGAGATCGTCGAGAAGGTCGACGGGATCTCCGGTGCCCAGCGCTACCAGCTCGGCAACGGCTCCCCCGAGGGCCCGCGCCCCTACCTGGCGCTCTACACGCTCACCGAGCCGGCCGAGAAGGTGCAGGCCGCCTTCTTCGCCGCGCTGCCGACCTTCACCATGTCCGACGCCATCGCGGGTGACCCTGTGCTCGCGTTCTACGACGCACGGGACTGAGCCTCGAACCCAGGCTGAGCCCACCCCGGCCGGGACACCGCTCGGTGTCCCGGCCGGTCGCGCATCGCCCGGCCGCCCCTCACCATCGCGCCCCTCACAGGCGCCGGACTCACAGCTGGCGGCCGATACCGCGGGCGGCGACCTGGAGGGCCGCGATCAGACGGCCCCGGTCGTCCTCCAGTGAAGGCACCACGACGCCGAGCGCCGCGACGATGGTGTTGCGCTGGCGGATGGGCACCGCGGCCGAGCAGGCGCCGAGCGTCATCTCCTGCGCGGTCGCCGAGAATCCCTCGCGTCGCACCCCCGCCAGCTGTTCCTCGAGGAGCTGCGGATCGGTGACGGTGAACGGGGTCATCGGCACCAGGTCAGCGAGCACCCGGCGCCGGACGTCGTCGGGGGCGTGGGCGAGCAGCACCTTCCCGACCCCCGTGGCGTACATCGGCAGGCGCGAGCCGACCTTGCTCACCACCGGCACCGAGGCCCGCCCGGCGAGTCGTTCGAGGTAGAGGACCGAGTCACCGTCGCGGACCGCGAGCTGGACCGTCGCCAGGGTCGCCGCATAGATGTCGTGCAGGAAGGGAGACGCCGCGTCACGCAGCGTCTCCTGCACGGGCGCGAGCAGGCCGATGTCCCAGATCCGGCGCCCGACGACGTACTCGCGGCCGACCATCGCCAGCGCCCTGTGTGACACCAACTCCGCCACCAGCCGGTGGGTCGTGGAGAGCGGGAGATCCGCACGCCGGGCGATCGAGCTGAGCGCGAGCTGCGGGTGGTCCTTGTCGAAGGCGGAGAGCACGGCGAGCACGCGGGCCGTGACGGTGGCGCCCGGGGTGCGGGTGTTGCCGGCCATGCCTCGATGATCACACACTTCTTCCGCTGAGCAGAAGGAACTTGGCGCGACTCACACCACGGGGTCATCGTCGTGGCATGGAACTGGAGACACAGTCGGTCATCGACGCCGAGATCTCGGCGATCGCACAGGCCACCGAACAGGCCGGGGCCGGTGAGCTCCAGCCGCACGTGGACTACCCGCCCTACCGCAGCAGCATCCTGCGGCACCCCACCAAGGATCTGCGCCACACCGACCCGGAGACGATCGAGCGCTGGGCACCCTGCTTCAGCCACCGCGACGTCGACCCGCTCGAGTCCGACCTGACCATCGGCCAGCGGGGCGAGCCCGTCGGCGAGCGGATCATCGTCACCGGTCGGGTCACCGACGGCGAGGGGCGCCCGGTCCGCAACCAGTTGGTCGAGATCTGGCAGGCCAATGCCGGCGGCCGCTACGTCCACAAGCGCGACCAGCACCACGCCGCGCTCGACCCCAACTTCACCGGCGCGGGCCGCTGCCTGACCGACGACGAGGGCAACTACCGCTTCGTCAGCATCAAGCCCGGCCCGTACCCGTGGAAGAACCACCTCAACGCCTGGCGGCCGGCGCACATCCACTTCTCCCTGTTCGGCACCGACTTCACCCAGCGGCTGGTGACCCAGATGTACTTCCCGGGAGACCCGCTCTTCTCCCGTGACCCCATCTACCAGGCCATCACGGATCCCAAGGCGCGCGAGATGCTCGTGGCCACCTACGACCACGACCTCACCCAGCCCGAGTGGGCCACCGGCTACCGCTGGGACATCGTGCTCACCGGCAGCAACCGCACCTACACCGAGTCCGAGGACAGCGACCTGTGAACACCACCGCATCCGGCATGAGCACCCCCGGTCAGACCGTCGGCCCGTTCTTCCACTACGGACTCCCCTACGACGGCGACCGCGACCTGGTGACCCCCGGCAGCCCGGGCTCCATCCGGCTTCACGG
This sequence comes from Nocardioides insulae DSM 17944, assembly GCF_000422825.1. Lineage (GTDB taxonomy): Bacteria > Actinomycetota > Actinomycetes > Propionibacteriales > Nocardioidaceae > Nocardioides > Nocardioides insulae. The sequence continues at coordinate 745,929 of NZ_KE383929.1, forward strand.
CACCGTGTACGACGGCAACGGTGCGCCCGTCCAGGACTCCCTCATCGAGATCTGGCAGGCCCGGCCCGACGGCACGGTCCCCCAGGAGCCGGGCTCGCTGCGCCGCGACGGCTGGACCTTCACCGGCTTCGGCCGGGCGAGCACGTCGCGGGACGGCTCGTTCTACTTCAGCACCCTCGCGCCCGGGGCGACCGAGCCGGGAGCCGCCCCGTTCTTCGCGGTCACCGTGTTCGCCCGCGGACTGCTCGACCGGCTCTTCACCCGGGCCTACCTGCCCGAGGACGAGGCCGCCCTGGCCGCCGACCCGCTGCTCTCCTCGCTGGAGCCGGAGCGCCGTCGTACCCTCGTCGCGGAGAAGGACGAGCAGGGCTACCGGTTCGACATCCGGTTGCAGGGCGAGGACGAGACCGTCTTCCTCCTCTTCCCCGGCCGGTGAGTCCACGCCGTCCCGTCCCGGCTGTGAGGATGGTCCGGTGAGCGACCTCTTCTGGCCCGGCGACGAGCGCGCCGGCGACCTGCTGACCGAGGCCACCTGGCTGGGTGCGATGGTACGGGTGGAGCAGGCCTGGCTGGACGCCCTGGTGGCGGCCGGGCTGGCCGCACCCGCCACGCTCGACGGCCTGGTCGGCGTCGACGATATCGACCTGCTCGCCCGTGGCAGCGAGTCCACCGGCAACCCCGTGCCCGGCCTGGTCAAGCTCCTGCGCGAGCGGAGCGGCCAGGCCTGGGTGCATCGGGGCCTGACCAGCCAGGACGTCGTCGACACCGCCCTGATGCTGTGCGCCCGGGATCTTCTCGAACGGCTCGACGCCGAGCTCGACGCGCAGATCGGTGCGCTCTCGGCCCTGGCCGAGGAGCACCGCGCCACCGTGATGGCCGGCCGCACCCTGACCCAGCACGCCGTACCGATCACCTTCGGGCTCAAGGCGGCCGGCTGGCTGACCGGTGTGCTCGACGCCGCGGACGCCATCCGGGCCCTCGAGCTGCCCGCGCAGCTCGGCGGCGCCGCCGGCACCCTGTCGGCGGCCTCCGAGCTGGCCGGGTCCCCCGCCGGCGCACTGCGTCTGACCGCGGACGCCGCCGCCCGGCTCGGACTGGCCGACCTGCCGCCCTGGCACACCAGTCGACGACCGGTCAGCGCACTCGGGGACGCGCTGGTCGCGGCCAATGACGCGTGGGGGCGGCTCGCCGCCGACGTGACCACCCTGTCCCGCCCCGAGATCGCCGAACTCGCAGAGCCCGCCGGCCGAGGCGGCTCCTCGACCATGCCGCACAAGCAGAACCCCGCCCTGGCGGTGCTGGTCCGCCGGGCCGCGCTCGCCGCTCCCCCGCTCGCCTCCTCCCTCCACGTCGCCGCCGCAGCAGCGGTCGACGAGCGACCCGACGGGGCCTGGCACATCGAGTGGGCAACGGTGCGCACCCTCGGCCGGCGTACCGCCGTCGCGGCGTCGCAGGTCACCGAGCTGCTCACCGGCCTGAGGGTCCGCGAGGACCGGATCGCCGCGCACGTCGGGGAGGACGACCTGCTCGCCGAGCGTGACACGATCCGGGCCTTCGCCGGCCTCCCGGCAGCGCCCCTCTCGGGCCCGGGTGCCGGAGCCGCCGGCTACCTGGGCGGCAACGCCGAACTGATCGACCGGGTCCTGGCACGGGCCGGTCGTCTCCCCGCCCGCTCCACCCCGTCCACCCCTTCGGAGGAACAGCAGTGACCGACCAGCCGTCGACCCCCGACCGGCCCGCCGGCTCCCCCGCCACGCCCGAGGCCACCCTCGCCGAGGTGTACGACGCCGGCATGGCCGTGCGCCGTGAGGTGCTCGGCGACGCCCACGTCGACCGGGCGACCGCGGGGATCACCGAGCTCACCGCGGAGTTCCAGGAGATGATCACCCGCTATGCGTGGGGCGGCATCTGGACCCGCCCGGGCCTGGACCGGCGCAGCCGCTCGATGATCACGCTCACCGCGCTGATCGCCCGCGGACACCACGAGGAGTTCGCCATGCACGTCCGTGCGGCCCGCCGCAACGGGCTGACCGCGGAGGAGATCAAGGAGGTCATCCTCCAGTCCGCGATCTACTGCGGCGTCCCGGACGCCAACACCGCCTTCCGCCTCGCCCAGGGCGTCCTCGCCGAGGAGGGCTGAACCCGGCCCCGGGGGTGGTGCCGCCCGGCTCAGCCGCCGCTGCCCGGGCCCGACGAACGCCGGATGACCAGGTCGGACGGCAGCCGGAGCTGGGCCGGATGGTGACGCCCCGGCGGGTCGAGCAGCAGCTCGACCGCCAGCCGCCCCGCCTGGGCGCCCGGGGCGCCGAGGGTGGTCAGCGGGGGCTCGAGCAACTCGGCGGCGAAGATGTCGTCGAACCCCACCACCGAGACGTCCTCGGGTACGGCGACCCCGCGGTCCCGTAGCCGCCGTACGATGCCGATCGCGAGCAGGTCGTTGTGCGCGACGACCGCGGTCACCCCGGCCCGTAGCGCCCCGTCCGCGGCCACGGCGCCGTTGGCCACCGTCGGGGCGTAGGGCCCCACCCGGCGCAGGGTCAGCCCATGCTCCTCCGCACCGCCGCTCAGCGCGGCCCAGCGCTCGGCGCTCATCCAGGACGTCGGCGGCCCGGAGCAGTAGGCCACCTCGCGATGTCCCAGGGACGAGAGGTGCTCGAGGATCTGGCGGCATCCACCGCGCATGTCTCGCACGACGCTGGGGATGGGTGGCAGTTCCCGGTCGAGCAGCACCAGGCGATGCTTGCCGGCCAGTGCTCGCAGCTCGTCGTCGGAGAGCCTGCTGGCGGCCAGGATGAAGCCGTCGACCGCACCGGTCAGGCCCTGGATCTGCTCGAACTCGATCCGGCGGGACTCCTCGGCGTTGACGATCACCAGCGTGTTCCCGGCGACCCGGGCGCGTTGTTCGGCGCCTCGGATCAGCTCGAAGAAGTACGGGTTGGTGATGTCGGCCAGCATCAGTGCGATGGTCGCGTGCTTCCCGCTCTGGAGCGCGCGGGCGTGCGGATTGGGCACGTAGCCGAGCTCCTCGGCGGCGGCGACGACCTTCTGCCGGGTGCGCTCGCTGACCCTCCCCGGCACCCCGAAGGCACGGGAGACGGTGGAGGCGGCGACCCCTGCTCTGGTCGCGACGTCGTAGATCGTGGGCTCGGGCACGCTGCCCATCAAGGCACACGCTGGCAACTTTGGCAACCGATTGCCGAGGTTGTCGCGGCGGCCCTAGATTCGGCCCATCGTGTGATGACCGCCACGTTCCCCCGGCACCCCCGTGCCCGCGTGGCCCCGAAGGAGAATCAGGTGTCCGAGGAGACAGCAGCAACCGGCCCGCCCGGACCCCTCAAGCGTGTGGTCGGGTTCCTCACCACCGTCGAGCTCGGCATCTCCGCCCTCGCTGCCGCGATGATCTTCGTCCTGATCCTCGTCCAGGCCGGCCAGCGCTATCTGCCCATCGACGGCTGGACCTGGACCGGGGAGTTGGCCCGCTACGGCCTGGTGTGGCTCACCTTCTCCGCCTGCGGCGTGCTGGTGACCCGCGACGGTCACATCGCCCTGCAACTCGTCGACTCGATCCGCAACCAGGCGGTGGTCCGCTCCGTGCACGTCTTCGCCCTGCTCGTCGTGGCGGCGACCGGGGCCGGCTTCGCCTGGGCGTGCTGGACCCTGATCACCGAGTCGCAGAACCTCACCACCCCCTCACTCGGCATGCCGATGTGGGTGGTCTACCTGATCCCGCTGATCGGCTTCGTCAGTACGACGATCCGCGGCCTGTGTGCCGCGATCGGGGTGGCGCGTCACGGTGTCGGCTCCAGCCTCGAACCCGAGTCGCTGGCGGTCCAGGTCAACGGCCCGCAGCTGCCCGGTGGCACCGCCGACCCGAACGGGGAGGCCCAGCGATGACCGTCCTCTGGCTCCTCCTCGGGATCGCCCTGCTGCTCGTCCTGCGGGTCCCCGTCGCCTTCGCCTTCCTCGGCCCGGGGCTGGTCTACCTCCTCGCCACCGGCCAGTCGGTCGGACTGGCGATGCGGCTGATCACCGAGTCGACCGCCTCCTTCCCGCTGCTGGCCGTCCCCTTGTTCGTGCTGCTCGGCGTCCTCGCCAACCATGCCGGCATCGCCGACCGGCTCTTCGACTTCGCGCTCGCCCTGTTCGGCAAGGTGCGCGGCGGACTCGGCTACGTCAGCGTCGGGGTCAGCCTCGGGTTCTCCTGGATGAGCGGCTCTGCGGTCGCCGACGCGGCGGCGCTGAGCAAGGTCGAGATCCCCACCATGGTCAAGCAGGGCTACTCCCGGCGCTTCGCCCTCGGGGTGGTCGGCTCCTCCGCCCTGATCGCGCCGGTCATGCCGCCCAGCATCCCGGCGGTGATCTACGCCGGTCTGGCCGCCGTATCCACCGGTGCCCTCTTCGCCGCCTCGGTGATCCCCGCACTGCTGATGGCCCTCGGCCTGTGCATCGTCGTCTTCATCCAGGTGCGCCGCCAGCCCGACATCGTCGACATCGGCTTCTCCTGGTCGCGGCTCGGTACGACGTTCGGGCGGGTGCTCGCACCCCTGGGCGCTCCGATCCTGATCCTCGGCGGCATCCTGTGGGGGCTGTTCACCCCGACCGAGGCCGCCGCCGTGGGTGCGGCGTACATGATGGTGCTGGGTTTCGCCTACCGCACCCTGAGGATCCGCGACCTGCCCAAGGTCTTCGTGGAGACCATCCTGACCACCGCGGCGATCATGCTGATCGTCTCCAGCGCGGCGCTGCTCGGCTACGCGCTGGCCCGGGAACGGGTGCCCCAGGACCTCGCCGAACTCGTGCTCGGGTTCACCGACGACCCGCAGGTCTTCCTCCTCCTGGTCGCGGTGCTGATGCTGATCCTCGGCACGGTCATCGACCCGACCGCCGTGCTGGTGCTCGTCGTGCCGATCCTGATGCCGATCGCGCTCCGACTCGGCGTCGACCCGATCGTGCTCGGCGTGCTGATGATCCTCTCCCTGATGATCGGTCTGCTCACGCCACCGGTCGGCACGGTCCTCTACGTCCTCAGCTCGACGATCAAGGTCCCGGTCGGAGAGGTCTTCAAGGGCTCGCTGCCCTTCATCGTCCCTCTGCTGGTGATCTGTGCGGCGATCATCCTCGCCCCCGACCTGGTGACCTGGCTGCCCGAGAAACTCGGCCTCTAGCTCCGCCGCGGCCCGTCCCCTCCATCCCTCCAACCCCCGAGGCCATCCGGCCGATCCCCGAGGAAGGACCCATCATGAAGTCCACCCGCAAGCCGCTCGCCGTCGCAGCGGTGCTCGCCCTGCCACTCGTCCTCGCCGCCTGCGGCGACGATGACGGGGGCGACTCCGGGGGCTCCGACTCCGGCGTCGAGCTGACCCTGGCGCACAGCTACACCGAGGACCAGCCGCAGCACACCTGCGGCGCCCAGGTGATCAAGGACGAGGTCGAGGCCGCCGACGTGGGCGTCACGGTCGAGATCTACCCCAACAGCCAGCTCGGCGGCGATGCCGACCGGATCGCCTCGGTCCAGTCGGGCGACGTGGACATCGACATCCAGGGCGCCTCCGCGCTGGCCGCCGTCTACGAGCCGATCGGCGTCCTCGACGCGGCGTACGCCTTCGCGGACTCCGACCAGCTCCAGACCTTCATGGACAGCGACGCGGGCACGCAGCTGGCCACCGACTTCAAGGACGCCTCCGGAGTGAACGTGCTCGGCGCCTGGTCGGCCGGCGCCCGGCAGTTCACCGCCAACGACCCGATCCGCAGCCCGGAGGACCTCGACGGCCTGCGGATGCGGTTCCCCGGCTCGCCGCAGTTCCTGCTCAACGCCAAGGCACTCGGCGCCCAGGCGACCGAGGTCGCCTACGAGGAGCTCTACCTCGCCCTCCAGCAGGGCGTCGTGGACGGCCAGGAGAACCCGATCACCAACATCGACTCCAGCAACCTGGTCGAGGTGCAGGACTACCTCTCCATGTCCAACCACCAGCTGAACAGCAATCTGGTCGTCGCCGGCGGCACCTACGACGACCTGACCGACGAGCAGCGTCAGGCCGTCGACGACGCCGTCGCCTCGGCCGTGGAGCAGATGCCCGGCTGCGTCGAGGACGCCGAACAGGAGATCCTCGACGGGTGGGAGTCGGAGGGCAGCATCGAGATCGTCGACGACGTGGACACCGAGGCGTTCTCGACGCAGGCCGACGCCTGGTTCCGTGCCAACCTCGAGGGTGACTCGCTGAAGGTCTACGAGGACATCAAGGCGACCCAGCAGTGACCGCCGACCCCGCCGCCGGCGCCACCGTGCCCACCTACCGGGGCACGGTCGGCGCCGGCGTGCTGGGCCGCACCCTGATGCACGAGCACGTCTTCGTCCGCTCCCCCGAGCTCGACGTCGACTACCCGCACCCGGAGTGGGACCAGGTCTCCGCCGTGGAGACCGCGGTCCGCGGCCTGGAGGACCTCTACGACCTCGGCATCCGCACGGTCGTGGACCTGACCGTGCCCGGGCTGGGCCGGGACGTCGCGCTGGTGGCCCGGGTGGCCGCCCGGGTCAGGGTCAACCTGGTGGCGGCCACCGGCTGGTACACCGACGACGTCCTGCCGCCCTTCTTCCGCACCCACGGTCCGGGGCGCCTGGTGGGAGGCACCGACCCGCTGACCGACTTCTTCCTGCGCGACGTGCAGCACGGCATCGGCACGAGCGGTGTCCGCGCGGGCGTGGTCAAGGTCGTCACCGACGCCCCCGGGATGACCCCGGACGTCACCCGGATCCTCACCGCCGCCGCCACCGTGCACGCCGAGACCGGCGTCCTGATCAGCACCCACAGCAACCCCGCCCTGGGCACCGGCCTCGACCAGGCCCGGTTCCTGCTGGACCGCGCCGTGCGTGCCGACCACCTGATCATCGGGCACAGCGGCGACTCGACCGACCTGGACCAGCTCCGCCGCCTGCTCGGCATGGGCGTGACGCTCGGCTTCGACCGGTTCGGGATGGCCCACACCGGGGAGGACCAGCAGCGGGTCGACACCCTCCTCACCCTGCTCGGCGAGGGGTACGCCGGCCAACTGGTCGTCTCGCACGACGCGGCGTACTTCAGCCGGGTGACCCCGCCGTCGTGGCGCCGCAGCCACACCCCGCACTGGACCCACGACCACCTGAGCCGACGGATCCTGCCCCTGCTGCTCGAGCGAGGGGCCCGTCAGGAGGACCTCGACACGATGATGATCGACAACCCGGCCCGCCTGCTCGCCCCGGTGGCGCGATGAGCGGCTCCCTGACTCCGGCCGGCGAGCGCTACCGCGTCGGGTTGATCGGGCACGGCATCGGTCCGTCGCTCTCCCCCGCCCTGCACATGCGCGAGGCGAGGCTGCTCGGGCTGGACTACGACTACGTCGTGATCGACCTGTTGGACCGGGTCGCCGATCTCGGGGACGTGCTCACCCGGCTGGAGGAGGACGGCTTCGCGGCCACCAACATCACCCACCCGTTCAAGCAGGAGGTGCTGGCCCACGTCGGGACCCGGAGCACGGCGGTGGACCAGATCGGGGCGGCCAACCTGGTGCTGTTCACCGGGGAGGGCCGGGTCGCGCACAACACCGACGCCACCGGGTTCGGCGCGGCTCTGGACAGCTTCCTGGCGGCCCAGCCGGGCGGCGAGCACCGCGGCACCGTCGTCCAGGTCGGTGCCGGCGGAGCGGGCCTCGCCACGGCCTCGGCCCTGGTCGGCATGGGCTTCGAGCAGGTCGTCGTACACGACCGTGCGGCCGCGGCCGCGGCCGCCCTCGCCGCCCGCTTCGAGGGCGCCTGCGGCACGCGCGTCCGGGTGAGCGAGGGCGAACCCGACCGCTGGCTGGAGCGCGCCGACGGGGTCGTCCACGTGACCCCTGTCGGCATGAAGGAGCACCCCGGGGTCGCCTTCGACGTGGACCTGCTCCGGCCGGACGCCTGGCTCGCCGAGGTGGTCTACCGCCCGCTGGAGACCGAACTGGTACGCCGTGCCCGCCGGCGCGGCCTGGTCACCCTGGACGGCGGCGCGATGGCGGTCGGGCAGGCGGTCGACAGCCTGCACCTGATCACCGGCCGCACACCCGACCGCGAGAGAATGACCCTGCACTTCGACGAACTCGTCGCCGAGGCGTGAGGCCGCACCGGCGCGGCCCGACCGCCACCCAGATCCTTGGAGGAACCATCGTGTCCGTCACCCCCTCGCCCCGGCTCCGCCGAGCCATCGCCACGGTCTGCCTCAGCGGCAGCCTCGAGGAGAAGCTGACCGCCTGCGCGGAGGCCGGCTTCGACGGGGTCGAGATCTTCGAGCAGGACCTGGTGGTCAGCGACCTCAGCCCCGAGGAGGTGCGCGCCCGTGCCGACCGGCTCGGCCTGACCATCGACCTCTACCAGCCCTTCCGCGACTTCGAGGGGGTCGACGAGGAGCAGTTGGCCGACAACCTGCGCCGGGCCGAGGAGCGGTTCAAGGTGATGAAGCGGCTGGGCGCCGACCTCATCCTGGTGTGCAGCAACGTCGCCACCGCGACCGTCGACTCCGACGAGGTCTCCGCCGCCCAGCTACGGCAGCTGGGCGACCTGGCCGAGAAGTACGACGTCAGGATCGCCTTCGAGGCGCTGGCCTGGGGACGCTTCGTCAACGACTACCGGCGGGCCTGGCGGATCGTCGAACTGGCCGACCATCCTCGGGTGGGCACCTGCCTGGACAGCTTCCACATCCTCTCCCGCGGCCACGACCCGGCCGAGATCGAGCGGATCCCCGGGGACAAGATCTTCTTCGTCCAGCTCGCCGACGCGCCCGCGCTCTCCATGGACGTCCTGAGCTGGAGCCGGCACCACCGGCTCTTCCCGGGTGAGGGCGACTTCGAGCTCGGTGGGTTCGTGGCCCACCTGAGCCGCGCCGGCTACACCGGGCCGCTCTCCCTGGAGGTCTTCAACGACGTCTTCCGGCAGACCGACACCCAGCGCACCGCCCACCACGCGATGCGCTCCCTCGGCTGGGTCGAGGACCAGGCCGCCCGGGTGGTGGGCGCCGACCAGCAGGCCCCCACGCTGCCCCCGACCCGGCTCCCCCGGGCAGGTTCCGCGTGCGGCTACGACTATGTCGAGGTCAAGGCGGAGAACACCAGCGAGGTCGAGGCCGCGCTCTATCAGCTCGGGCTCACCTTCCGCGGCCGGCACCGCACCAAGCCGGTCCGGCTCTGGTCGGCCGGCGACATCCGGGTGGTGCTGAACGAGGAGCACGCCATCGGGGAGGAGCCCCACCTGGCCGGCGTCGGTTTCACCATGCCGTCGGCGGCCACCGCCACCGAGCGTGCCCGGGCGCTCTCCGCTCAGCCGGTCACCCGGCGTACCCACGCCGACGAGCAGCGCCTGGACGGCTTCGACTCCCCCAATGGGATGGAGGTCTTCTTCAACGACCCCGTCGAACCGGGCGAGCCCGGCTGGGTCGCGGAGTTCCTGCACGGCAACGAGGCGGACGCCGCGACGCCGTACTCCCGGATCGACCACATCAACCTGGTCCACCCCTGGGACGCCCACGACGAGGCGGTCCTCTTCTACACCAGCGTGCTGGGGCTCGAGGCGCCGCCGCCGGTGGAGGTCGCCAGCCCGCAGGGACTGGTCCGAAGCCAGGTGATGCGCAGCGCCGACGGCAGTGTCCGGCTGCCGCTCAACGTCGCCCCGGCACTGAGCCGCCACTACCCCGAGCACGTCGCTCTGGCCTGCGACGACATCGTCGCGGTGGCCCGACGGGCGCGCGAGCGTGGCATGAAGCTGCTCCGCATCCCGGCCAACTACTACGACGACCTGCGCGCCCGCTTCGGCCTCCCGGATGAGCAACTGGATCTGCTCCGCCGGCACGACCTGCTGCTCGACAGGGATGCGCACGGCGAGTTCTGGCACTTCTACACCGCCCGGCTCGGGCGGGTGTTCTTCGAGGTGGTGCAGCGGGTCGACGGGTACGACGGCTACGGCGCCGACAACGCCCCCGTCCGACTCGCCGCCCAGCAGCGCCGGGACGGGCGCAGCTAGGGCGACGCCCCGGCATCCGGTCTGGCTCACCCCTGGCCGCGGGGGGCTCGGCCCGGCCGAGCCCCCGGGTCGGGCCACCCGAACCGGGTCTTGGAGAGCCCACCGTCTCAGCCCTCGAAGCAGGCCCCCGTGAAGTCGTACCCGGCCGCGGTCTCGCCCTCGAAGAAGTCCTCCTCGACGACGACTCCGGTCGGGGCCTTCGGGTCCACGGAGCTGAGCAGGGTCTGGGTGAACACCGGCTGGTCGTCGGCGAAGTTGCCGGCGTCCTCGGGCAGCACGCCCTCGTAGTCGACGGTCTCCAGTGCCTGCACGGCCTCGAGCAGACCGGCCCGGGTCTTGTCGTAGTCGCCCTCGAGCCACTCCTCGAGCGCCGCCTTCAGCGGGTAGGACCAGACCCAGCCCGCGGTGTACCCGTCGTTGGGCTGATCGACCTGTCCCACCGCCTCCCGCATCGCGGCGTGCCCGTCGGTCTCGGTCGGCCACGGACCCCAGGGGCCGGACTGCATGTACATCGCCTCCAGCGCGGGCGCGGACGGCGTCTCCAGCAGGGCCGGGTTCCAGGTCGGGGAGAGTCCGATGAAGCGGCCCTGGTACCCCTGCGACGCCGCCTGCCCGACGATGACCGCCGTCTCGGTCGGACCGACCCCGAGCAACACCAGGTCGGGCTTCTCGCGCACGATCGAGCTGATCGCGCCACCCTGGTTCTCCTGGCCCGGCTCGGTCTCCACGCTGGAGAACTCCAGCCCGTGCCCGTCCGAGGCGATCTCCGCACCCGCCGCGCCGTCGCCGCCGTAGTCGCCCGGGAAGCCGACCGCCATCACCGAGCCGACGTCCATGTTCTCCACCGCGTAGTCGACGCTGTTCATGCCCTCGACGCAGTAGTTGGCACCGGACTCGAGGATGACGTCCTCGAAGGCCCACAGCGAGGTCCAGGAGGCCGGAGCCCCGATCATCTCGTCGCTCTCCATGTCCGGGAGGATCGCGAGCGTGGTCGGCGAGCCGAGGGTCTGCGCGAGCGCGAGCACATCGCCGGAGATCTCGCCGTAGACCTGCTGATGGGTCTGCGGGTTGTAGAGGTTGTCCTTGACGTAGGTGGAGACGTCGATGTCGTAGCCGCCGATCCCCCCGTCATCGTTGACCCGCTGCCAGAACGCCTTCTGCGCATCGACGATCGGAACGCCGAGCGCGGCGAAGGGCCCCTGGGTGAGGTCTGAGATCGAGCCGAGATAGATGCACCCGTTGCCGTCGTTGACCGGCGTGGGGCAGGGTTCATCGCTCACGCCGGGCGCGTCGACGGCCTCGCTGCCGCCGTCGTCGCCTCCTCCGCGGCAGCCCGCGGCGACCAGGCTCACCGCCACGAGGGCCACTCCGAATTTGATCAGTTTCACTGCGAACACTCCTTCTTGGTGGGGGGCCGGATCAGTAGCTGAACGGCCAGCTCTTCCAGTAGTTCCGGATCCGGATCCAGATCCCGAAGAGCCCGCGCGGCTCGAAGAGCAGGAAGCCCACGATGAGCAGGCCGTAGAGCACCTCCTGCAGTTGGAAGATGTTGGGGATGTCGGTGGGGCTGCCCGAGATGAAGGTGAGGTAGTCGGGGAGCTGCCGGGTGAGGGTGGGCAGCATCGAGATGAACAGCGCGCCCATGAGGGTGCCGCTGACGGTGCCCGCTCCGCCGATCAGCACCATCGCGATGAACTGCACCGAGAGCAGCAGGTTGAAGCTGCTCGGCTCGAAGAAGCCGATCAGGCTGTAGATGAGCGCGCCCGAGCAGCCGGCGTAGAACGAGGAGATCGCGAAGGCGACGGTCTTGGTGCGCGGCAGGTTGATCGCCATCATCTCCGCGGCCATGTCGCGGTCGCGTACGGCGGCGAAGGACCGTCCCACCCGCGACCGGGCCAGGTTGCGGGCCGCGAGGGCGAAGACCAGCAGCAGGACCAGCAGGGTCAGGTATGCCTTCTGGTCGCCGCTGAGGATCTCACCGGTGCGGGTCAGTTCCAGCCCGAAGAACTCCATCCTCGCGCCCTCGCGCCCCACCCCGGCGCCACCGGTCAGGTCGCTCCACTCCTCGAAGATGTGCTGCCCGATGAAGACCAGACCGAGCGTGACGATGGCCAGGTAGAGCCCGCGCAGCCGGGTCGCGATGGGGGCGATCACTACGCCGGTCAGCGCTGCCACCAGGCCGGCCGCGGGCAGCCAGATCGCGATGTTGGTGATCCCGAACCCGATCGTGCGGCCCTCCGGGTCGCCCGAGAGCGCCGCCGCGGTGTAAGCACCGACGCCGAGGAAGAAGGCGTGGCCGAGCGAGACCTGGCCGGCGAGACCGGTGATGATGTTGAGCCCCAGCGCACCGATGGCGAAGCCGAAGGCGATCGCCAGGGTCTCCAGGGTCGGGTCGGTGAGCAGGAACGGCAGCCCGAAGGCGACCAGGATGATCACGCCGACCCAGATCTGCTTCGGTCGGGTGTTGAACAGCGCGATCTCCTGCTCGTAGCTGCCGAAGAAGGCGGGTCGGCCCGGCAGCCGGCGGCTCCGGCGCGGCGTCTGGATGGTGGTCGTCATACCCGCCGTACCTCCGGAGTGCCGAAGAGGCCGTAGGGACGCACCAGCAGCACCACGAACATCAGCACGTACGGCGCCACGACCTGGAAGTTGTTGCCCAGCCAGGGCGCCCACTGGCCCTGGTAGCTGCCGACCAGCGACTCCACCACACCGACCGCGAGCCCACCGATCACCGCCCCGGCCAGCGAGTCGAGCCCGCCGAGGATGATCGCGGGCAGGGCGACCAGCGCGACGATCCAGATCTGGCGATCCACGCCGGCGCTGGTCGCGAGCAGGGTGCCGGCGACGGCGGCGAGGGCGCCGGCGATCGCCCAGGACATCGAGAAGACCGCGCCCACGCTGATGCCCTGGGTCATCGCCGCCTCCTGGTCGAAGGCGGTCGCCCGCATCGCGAGGCCGTGCCGGGTGTAGCGGAAGAACAGCACCAGGAGGAGGACGACCAGGGCGAGGATGCCCAGCGCCACCAGGTGCCGTTCCTGGATCCGGAGCCCGAGGATCTCGGTGCGCTCGAGCCCCCACGGGTTGGGCACCGGGCGGGCCCCCAGACCGATGAATCCCGAGGTGATGACGCGGACGGCGATGTCGATGCCGATGGTGATGATCGCGATGGTGAAGGCCGCCCGGCCGATCATCGGCCGGATCGCCAACCGCTCGATCGCCATCGCCACCAGCGCCGTGACCAGCGCCGCCGCGGTGACGGAGACGAAGAACGCGACCGCGCCGACCAGGGCCGCGCCCAGGGCCGGTGCGATGTAGCTGCTGATCACCGCCCCGGTCATCATCAGGGCGGGCTGCGCGAAGCTGATCGCGCCGGAGGACTTGTAGATGATCACGAAGCCCAGCGCGAGCAGCGCGTAGATCGCGCCGTTGCCCAGACCACGCAGGACGGACTCGAGGAACTCGGTCATGAGGCACTCCCCGCATAGAGCTCGTCGACCAGGTCGTGGAAGGACCGCTCGATCGCCGACCGCTTCACCTTCTGGGTGGCGGTGAGCTCGCCGTCCTCGTGATCGAGCTCCTTGGGCAGCAGTCGGAAGACCTTGATCTGCTCCACCTGGGCCAGCCGGAGGTTGACCTCGTCGACCACCCCCGCGACCAGCTCGACCACCTCGGGCTTCTCGGTCAGGTCGCGGTAGGTGCTGTAGCCGATCCGCTGCCGCTGCGCCCACTCGCCGACGGTCTCCAGCTCGATGCCGATCATCGCGGAGAGGTACCTGCGCCCGTCACCGAGCACGATCGCCTCACGGACGTACGGCGAGGCCTTCAGCTCGTTCTCGATCTGCGAGGGCGAGATGTTCTTGCCCCCGGCGGTGATGATGATGTCCTTCATCCGGTCGGTGATCTTCAGATGGGTGCCCTCGACCCACTCGCCGACGTCGCCGGTGCGCAGCCAGCCGTCCTCGGTGAGCGCGGCCCGGGTGGCGTCCGGCTTGTTCCAGTAGCCGGCGAACACCCCGGCGTGCCGGGTGAGGATCTCGCCGGTCAGCTCGTCGATCCGCAGCTCGGTGCCGGGATGCACCTCGCCGACCGTGCCGAGCCGGACCCGGCCGGGCCGGTTGGCGGTGGCGACCGCGGTGTTCTCGGTCATGCCGTAGACCTCGTGCATCGGCACCCCGATGCCCATGAAGAAGCGGAGCACGTCGGGGGCGATCGGAGCCGCCCCCGAGGCGGCGTACCGCACCTTCCGCATACCGAGCCGGTCCTTGAGAGCGCGGTAGTAACAGACCCAGCCGACGGCGTAGGTGAGCCGGGCGGCGACCGTGGGCGCGCCGCCGGTCTCGACCAGCCGGTGCCCGAGCCGGTCGGCGACCTTCAACCAGAAGCGCCCGACCCGGCGCTTGAGCCAGGAGGCGCCGGAGAGCCGGTTCTCGATCCCGGCCAGCTGCTTCTCCCAGATCCTCGGGACGCCGAACAGGATCGTCGGCTGGATCTCGCGCAGGTTGGCCGGCACCGTCTCGATCGACTCCGCGAAGTTGACCTGGGTGCCCGCGCCGGCGTTGAACCAGGTGCTGAAGATCCGCTCGGCGACGTGGGCGAGCGGCAGGTAGGACAGCGACAGGTCCTTCGGACCCGGTGGTGGATCGGTGAAGGCCCCCTGCGTGACCAGGATCTGGATCGCGAACTCGACGTTGGCGAGGGTGAGTTGCGCCCCCTTCGGGGGGCCGGTCGTACCCGAGGTGTAGATCAGCGTGGCCAGATCGGTGCTCTGCTGGGCGGCGATCACCTCACCGAGTGCCTGTGGCCGGTCCTCGCGGTACCGACGGCCGAGTTCGAGGAACTCCTCCCACGACATCAGCTTGTCGTGGGAGTAGCGCCCACGGATGCCGCGCGGCTCCAGGTAGACGATGTGCGCCAGTGCCGGGCACTCCTCGACCACCGCGAGGGTCTTGTCCAACTGCTCCTGGTCCTCGACCAGGATCACCCGGGCCCCGGAGTCGGCGAGCAGGTAGCCCACCTCGGCGGCGGGGTTGGTCGGGTAGACACCCACCGAAGCGGCCCGGGCAGCCATCGCGCCCATGTCGGCGATCAGCCACTCCGGGCGGTTCTCCGCATGGATGGCCACCCGGTCCCCCGGCGCGATGCCGAGCGCGAGGTAGGCGTGCCCGGCCGCCTCCACGTGCTCCCAGTACGACGCCCAGGTCCACTCCCGCCAGATGCCGAGGTGCTTGTCGCGCAGCGCGACGGCGTCCGGTCTGGCCGACGCGTGATCGCGGATCCGGGTCACCGGAGAGATCACCGGGGTGGCGCCGGGGCTGCTCCCGGCGCCGGTGACCGGTCCGGGGGTGGGCTCGCTCACGAGCTCAACTCCTCTCCCAGGTAGGCCCGCAGTACGTCGGGGTGGCGCTGCACCTCGTCGGGGGTGCCGGTCGCGATGGGCTCGCCGAAGTCGACGACCAGGATCCGGTCGGCCAGGTCCATGACCATCCCCATGTCGTGCTCGACCAGCACCATCGGGATGTCCAGCTCGTCCCGGATGTCGAGGATGTAGCGGGCGGTGTCCTCGGTCTCCTCGAGGTTCATGCCGGCCACCGGCTCGTCGAGCAGGAGCAGCTTGGGCTCCATCGCCAGCGCCCGGCCGAGCTCGACGCGCTTCTGCACGCCGTACGGAAGCAGCCCGACGGGCATCGCGCGCCACTGCTCCAACTCGAGGAAGTCGACGATCTCCTCCACCACTCTGCGGTGCTCGAGCTCCTGGCGGCGTGCCCGCCCACGCCACACCACCGCGGCCAGCGACCCGTAGGTGATGTGCTGGTGCCGGCCGAGCATCAGGTTGTCGATCACGGTCAGGTGCTCGAACAGCGCGATGTTCTGGAAGGTGCGCGCCATCCCCATTCCGGCGATCCGGTGCGGTCGCATGCCGCGGAGGTCCTGACCCAGGAACTCCACCCTCCCCTGCTGCGGCCGGTAGACCCCGGACATCACGTTGAACAGCGAGGTCTTCCCCGCTCCGTTCGGCCCGATCACGGCGAACAGTTCGCCGGGCCGCACCTCGAGGCCCACCCCGTTGATCGCCTTGACCGCGCCGAAGGAGAGATGCACGTCCTCCAGGCGCAGGACCGGCTGGTCGCGATCGCTCATGCCGACCACCGCTTCTTGCGTCGGTAGTGCTTGACCTCGCGGAAGGACTTGCGGCCGTCCTCACCAGGATGCAGGCCGAGGTAGAACTCCCGGATGTCGTCGTCCGCGAGCAGCCGGGTGGCGGGCTTGTCCAGCACCACCCGCCCGGTCTCCATGACGTAGCCGTGGCTGGCGATCGAGAGCGCCATCGTCGCGTTCTGCTCGATCAGCAGGACGCCGGTGCCCGCCTTGTTGATCTCCAGGATGACGTCGCGGATGGTCTCGACCAGCTTGGGTGCCAGGCCCAGGGTCGGTTCGTCGAGGAGGAGGTAGCGCGGGGAGGACATCATCGCCCGCCCGATCGCCAGCATCTGCTGCTCGCCCCCGGACAGATAGCCGGCGGTCCGCGAGCGCCGTTCCCGCAGGACGGGGAAGAGGTCGTAGACACGTTCCATGTTGGTGGCCATCTCGGAGCGGAGCGTGTGCGCCCCCGTCCTGAGGTTGTCCTCGATGCTCATCTCCACGAAGACCCGGCGACCCTCGAGGACCTGCCGGACCCCTCGCCGTACGATCCGCTCCGGCGCCAGGTGGTGGATCGGCTGCTCGTCGAGGGTGACGCGACCCTTGGTGATCTCGGCGTCGTGGACGTCGAGCAGACCGGTCAGCGCACGCAGCAGGGTGGTCTTGCCGGCGCCGTTGGAGCCGAGCAGCGCGATGATCTCCCCGTCGGGGATGTCGATGCTGACACCGCGCAGTGCCAGGACGACGTCGTCGTAGACGACCTCGAGGTTTCTCGCGCTCAGCATGGTGTCCTCCCGCCGCGCGGAGTGTGGCGTGCGTCTCATTGTTCTGACGCACCGCGAGGACGTCTTCGGAGGCGTGTCCAAGTTGTGACCCGTCGATTCGTGATCCGCCCACAATCGCGAGCCTGGCGCACTAATGTGGCGTGGATCACATCGACGAAGGGCCCGAGATGTCGCAGCGCGCTGTGAGCAGCACTGGTGAAGCCCGCCGGGTGGCCGACTCGTCCTGGCAGCATCTGGACGAGCACGCCCACCATGCCGCCCGCGCGATCTGGCGCGAGGTGTCCGACTATCGCGAACGCGCCGACCTCCAGCTCTTCGCCGAGGTGGAGGCGCACTGCCGGCAGGTGTTCGGGGTCTACGTCACCACCGTGCGCGAAGGCAGACCTCCGGAGCGGCGCGACTTCCCGTGGACCCCTCGGCACGCCAGGCGTCGCGCCGAGCTCGGCATCGGACTCTCCGACTTCCTCCAGGCCTTCCGGGTGGGTCAGATGACGCTGTGGGACGGGTTGAGGGCACGCTCGGAGGCCGGCGAGATCGGCGCGGACACCGTCTTGGAACTCGTCGGCCCGATGCTCCGCACGGTCGAGGTGGGCAGCACCGTGGCGGCGGAGACCTATCTCGAGGCGCAGCAGTACCAACTCGCCGACGCCGCCCGGCTGGCGAGGGACCTGCTGGAGGACCTGCTGGCCGGGCACCCGCCGACGGTCCGGGAGCGGCAGCAGGCGCTGCGCGCGGCGGGCCTGGGTGAGGAGAGCCGCTTGATCCTCGTCGTCGCGACCCTGCCCGACCTGGACGGCGAGGCTCCCGAGCTGCGCCGCCGAGTGCGCCAGGCGCTCACCGGCCCGGACCTCGGCCTGATCGTGAGCAGGCACGACGAGGCGGTCGCTCTGCTCCCCGTGCCCCCCGCAGGCGTGGGTCGGCTGCTGGACTCCGTGCGGTCCGTGGTGACCTCACTGCTGGGGAGCGGCATCGAGGCGCGGGTCGGGGTCAGCTCCGTGCACGCGGGCTGGGAGGCGATCCCCGCCGCGTACGACGAGGCCCGGTTGGCCCGGCAGTCCCTCGCCTGTCCCGGCCTACGGGCGATGACCGAGCTGTCCACCCTCGACCTGCTGGTCACCGGCCAGCACGGGCTCGCCCGGATGATCCCTCCGGAGGTCCGCGGGTTCGTCGAGGAGGATCTCGCCGCCGGCGGCATCCTCGTCGACACCCTCGCCGCCTACGTCGAGAACGACCTGAACGCGCGCTTGACCGCCGTACACCTCAACCACCACGTCAACACGATCTACTACCGCCTCGGCCGGATCGCCGAGCACACCGGTCGCGACGTCCGCTCCGCCCCCGACCTGATCGACCTGCTGCTCGCCGTACGACTCCTCCGCGCCGACCCCTGACGTCGGGGGCTCACACCGGGGGCTCACACCGGGGCTCGATCAGGGGCTCAGCCCCGGGCGCCGGCGTAGCCGAGCACCGCCGCCAGCCCGAGCGCGCTGCGGGGTTCGTAGGCCACCCGCCACAGACCGCCGTGGGCGGCGCCGTAGGCCTCGTCCTGCCAGGGGTGCTCGTGCTGGGGCGTGCCCGCGACCAGGTCGTGCACGAGGAGAGCGGCCATCAAGGTGTTGGAGGTCTCCGGTTCGAAGACCTCCACCCCGAAGCGGGGCGCCCCGGCGAAGGCGGCGGCGAGGGCGCGACTCTTGACCACCGACCGGGTGCGGGTCGAGGGCGCGATGTGGAAGCAGACCTCCTGCCCCTCCTGCCGGGCGACCGTGGCACGCCACCGCTGGATCCGCTTGGCCAGCGCGTAGTTGGGTCCCTGGACCGGCACCAGGCTGTCGGCGATCCCCGGATCCGCGGCGGGCGCGTAGGCGCGGTGCAGGAGCCGACCCCGCGAGGCCCAGCGCAGCGGCCGACCGACCAGTTTGCCGGTGCGGCTGCGGTCGGCGTAGGCCCGGTTGGCGTGCTCCACCGCCTCGCGCGGCACCACGAAGACGTCGGTCGGCGTGGCCAGGAAGGCGAGTGCGGTCTCCGGCCGGGCCCGGCTCACCCGCTGCGCCAGTACGTCGGCCGCGACCGAGACGCGGACGTGGGTCGCACCGTCGGCGTAGAGGTAGTTGCCCACCACCGGCCGGCCCTCCAACCCGAGGATCCAGTCGGCCACCGCCGGCACCTCGGCGAGCAGATCGGCACCGGCCACGCCCGCCAGCGGGGGGTCGTCCTCGACGGCGGCCGCCTTGGATCCCTCGACCGGAACCAGCAGTCGCCCCGCCTCTGCGCGGGCCGTGCGCAGCACCCGCTCCCAGACCGAACTCCGGGGCAGGTCGAGCGCAGCCACCGTGGCCCCCCAGTGCAGCAGTGGGCGGAGCGGGCCCATCTCGGCGCCGGCTCCGAGCACCACCATGGTCCTGCCGTCCAGTCTGAGCCACTCCGGGTGGGCGGCCACCTCGCCGATGATGTCGGCCACCGAGGGCTCGATGATTCCCCTGTCGGTCCAGTCGGCCAGTTGCGCGCGCAGCGCCGAACCGCGCAACGTCTTCCCACGGTAGGGCAGGCCGAACTCGGTCTCGGCCTCCCCCTCCCCGCGGACCTCCACGGTCTCCAGTCGGTGGCCGGCCGGGACGTCCAGCAGGGAGTCCAGCGGGAGGTCCGGGGCAGGCTCGCCGGTCGCGTCGGCCTCGGGCACGACCACCATCGCCGCATGGACCGCGTCCAAGCCGTGGGAAGCGATCCTCCGCCACGCGTCCGGGTCGGCCAGCCCCGCCTCGACCAGTCGCCGGAAATGGAGCGGGTACCGACTGCGCCATGCGGTCTCCTGTTCCGCGGCGCGCGCCCCGGCCGGGTCGACCGCCCGCAGCGCCTCGGCCACGATCCGCCGCCCGGCCGCGGTGGTGCTCCGCTGACCGGCGGGGTCCTCGGACTGGGCTGCGAAGGAGACTCCGTGCGTCATGGGCCCATCATGGCGGGTTCCCGGCAGCACGCGTCCACGGTCCGACGTACGACGGCCCGATGTACGACGGCGCGGCGAGCGGGGTAGGCGGAGGTGGCGCGGATGCTGGACAAGTGTGATCGCAACCACAGCCGGGTCCCTAGGATGGCCGCGCAGCCGTGCTCGGGCCGCGCGGGTGAGCCGCGCCCGGCCGTCCTCCGAGAGAAGCGAGAGAACGTGTTCGTCCCTGAAGAAGGCTTCCCGATCGGCAACATCCCCGCCGCCTACGCCGAGCGGATCCCCGACACCGTCGCGGTGCGATGTGCCGCGGACGAACTCACCTGGCGCGAACTGGATGCGGCCTCGGACGCCGCCGCACGCGGCCTGAGGGAGTACGGCGTCCGCCCCGGGGCCATCGTCACGCTGGTGCTCCCGACCGGCACCGACATCGTGGTGGCGGCGTACGCCTGCCTGCGGGCCGGAGCCACCCCGCAGCCGCTCTCCCCCAAGCTGGCCCCAGCCGAGGCCGCGGCCATCCTGGAGTTGGCGGGTTCGGCAGCGGTGATCACGACCGCCGAGCCGCCCGAGGGTCTCGCCGGGGCCACCACGACGACCCTTGCCGACCTCACCGCCCTGGGTGCGGGCACCCCGGCGCTCGGCACCCTGGTGGCGCCGTCGTGGAAGGCGCCCACCTCCGGCGGTTCGACCGGCCGGCCGAAGATCATCCTGGCCGGCAAGCCCGCGCTCTTCTCCCCCACCGACGGCGACCTGTGGCGCATCGGGCCCGGGGAGCGCGCACTCATCACCGCACCGCTGCACCACAACGCGCCGTTCTCCAACACCCTGATCGCGCTGAACAAGGGCGCCACCGTGACGCTGCTGCCGCGCTTCGACGCGGAGGGCACCCTGGCGGCCATCGAACGCGACCGGATCACCTGGCTCTACGTCGTACCGACGATGATGCGCCGGATCATCGCGCTGGACGAGGAGACCCGCTCCGGCTACGACCTCTCCTCGCTGCGCGACCTCTGGCACTGTGCCGAGCCGTGCCCGCGCTGGCTCAAGCGGGCCTTCATCGACTGGCTGGGCGCCGACCGGATCTGGGAGCTGTACGCCGGTACCGAGGCCCAGGCCGGCACCCAGATCAGCGGCACGGAGTGGCTCGAGCACCCCGGGTCGGTCGGTCGGATCCACTGGGGTGAGGCGAAGGTCATGGCGGCGGACGGCACCGAGGCCGACCCCGGTACTCCTGGCGAGATCTTCATGCGGGTCGCGCCCGGCAACCCCGACTCCTACCGCTACCTCGGGGCCGAGGCCCGGGAGGTCGACGGCTGGTCCTCACTGGGCGACATGGGTCATTTCGACGCCGACGGTTACCTCTACCTCGGTGACCGGCGCAGCGACATGATCACCGTCGGCGGGGTCAACGTCTACCCCGCCGAGGTGGAAGCGGCCCTGGTCGAGCACCCCTGCGTACACACCAGCGTGGTGATCGGGCTGCCCGACGCCGACCGCGGCAACCGGGTGCACGCGATCGTCTCGCTCGCTCCGGACGCGGAGGCGAGTGCGGAGGAACTCGCCGAGTTCCTGCGTCCCCGGCTCTCGGTGCACAAGCTGCCGCGGTCGATCGAGTTCGTCGACGAACCGCTGCGGGACGAGGCCGGCAAGGTGCGCCGCTCGGCGTTGCGGGCCGAGCGGCTCACCACCTGAGCCGGTCTGCCGGAGGGCGGGGCCGGTCAGTCGGTCATCGACTCCAGGGCGATCACCATCGCCAGGACCAGCGCCTCGTCCTCCCCCGCTGCCACCTCGACGCCGTAGGTGTCACGGATCCGGAACCACTTCTTGGAGATGGTCGCAACGGTGTCGCCGTCCCGCTCGATCTCGTACTCGTGGTCGACGATGTTGCCCTTGGCCTTGAGGTCGGACCCGCCCTCGACATCGATGTTGAACCGGTCGCGGATCCCGATCAGGGCCTTGTGCACGGTCGCGACCGTCTCGCCGTCCCGCTCGATGGCGACCTTGTCGCGCACGCTGAGCTTGCGCTCCTGGATGGTGGCCAGTTCACGTCCGGAGAGGTCCTCGAGCACGAAGGTGTCGCGCACCCGCATGGCCTTCCCGTTCGCCTTGTAGACCCGCTCGCCCTCGCCGTCCTCGATCCACGAGTCGTCCCCGATCGAGGCCAACTTCTCCCGCATCCGGAACCGGCGCCCGGCCGGCTCGTCCCGTCGTCCACGCAAGAACCCCACGACGCCATCCCTTCGCTCGGATCGACGCGTCCGCGCCGTGCCGCCACGGTAGAGCATGGGTGGTGTACGCCGGAGGGAGAGCGGGAGAGCACAGCCGCGCTCGGACGTCGTCCGCTCCAGCCGGGGTTCACCTTTTCGCGGGGGGGCGCAGTCGCGGCAGCATCCTGACTCCCTGCCCGTGCCGCCGGGCATAGGGTGAGGACGTGAGCGATCCCCTCTCCCGTGCCGTCGCCGTCGCCCGGGATCGAGCGGACCCGCTGCGCGAGTGGCGTGCCGAGTTCGCGCTGCCGCAGGAGGTGATCTACCTCGACGGCAACTCGCTGGGTGCCCTCCCCCGCCGTACCGCCGAGCGGGTCCGCCGGACCATCGAGGAGGAGTGGGGGCAGGGCCTGGTCCGGAGCTGGAACGACGCCGGCTGGTTCGACCAGCCGCGCACGCTCGGGGACCGGGTGGCCCCGCTGATCGGCGCGGGGCCAGGAGAGGTGGTGGTGTGCGACAGCACCTCGCTGAACCTGTTCAAGGTGCTCACCGCGGCGCTGGGTCAACGCCCTGGGCGGGACGTCGTGGTCACCGACCTGGACAGCTTCCCCACCGACCTCTACATGATCCAGGGAGCCACCAGCCTGCTTGGCGGCTACGAGTTGCGCTACCTCACCAGCACCGCTCCCGATCTCGACGACCTCCTCGACGAGCGCGTCGCCGCCGTCGTCCTGACCCACGTGGACTACCGCACCGGAGAGATGTACGACCTCGACGCAGTGACCCGGCGGGTGCAGGAGGCGGGCGCGCTGATGATCTGGGACCTGTGCCACAGCGTCGGCGCGGTCCCCGTCGACCTGACCGCCGCCGGTGCCGACTTCGCGGTCGGGTGCACCTACAAGTACCTCAACGGCGGCCCCGGCGCCCCCGCTTTCCTCTACGCCGCCGAGCGCCATCTCGACCGGGTCACCCAGCCGCTCTCCGGCTGGCACGGCCATGCCGCCCCGTTCGCCTTCACCCCGGACTACGAACCCGCCCCGGGCATCAGCCGTTTCCTCGTCGGTTCGCCCGGCCTGCTCGGCTACGCCGCCCTCGAGGCCAGCCTCGACCTGTGGGACCGGGTGCCGATGGCCGAGCTGCGGACCAAGAGCCTCGCCCTGACCGACCTGTTCCTCGATCTGGTCCAGGCTCGGCTGGGTGACCAGGTCGAACCGGTGACCCCGCGCGACCACGCCGTCCGCGGCAGTCAGGTCTCGCTGCGCCATCCGCACAGCTACGAGGTGATGCAGAACCTCATCGCCCGGGGCGTCATCGGCGACGTCCGAGCCCCCGACCTGATGCGCTTCGGCTTCACCCCGCTGTACGTGCGCTTCCAGGACGTCTGGGACGCCGTGGACGTGCTCGACGACATCCTCACCCGTGGCACCTGGCGCGAGCCCCGGTTCGCCGTACGGCGCCAGGTGACCTGATCCGGCCGCACTCCGATGCCTCGCGGAGGCCGCGCCCCTCAGGTCGCCGAGAAGACCCAGCGGTGGCGGGCACGGTAGACCTCCTGCGGACGGAGGATCGCGCTGGGCCACGCGGGGTTGTTCGGTGAGTCGGGAAAGAGCTGGGGCTCCAGGGCCAATCCGTCACCCTGGCGATACACGCCGCCGCCGGTCGCGGGCAACGTCCCGTCGAAGAAGTTGGCCGTGTAGACCTGAAGGCCGGGCTGGTCGGACCACAGTTCCATCCGGGTCCGGGTCGCGGGCGAGGTGAGCACGGCGGCGGCCCGCCACCCGGTCCCGCGCACCACCAGGTTGTGATCGACCCCCCGCGCCGAGCGCACCTGCTCGTGCGAGGAACGGGCGGCCGCCCCGACCCCGGCCGGCTCCCGGAAGTCGAACGGCGTGCCGGCGACCTCGGCATGGCCGTCGAGCGGGATGCCGGTCGCGTCCACCGGCGTGTACTCGTCGGCATGGACCTGGAGCAGGTGACCGTCGACCGACCCCGCCCCCTCCCCGTCGAGGTTGAAGTAGGTGTGGTTGGTCAGGTTGACCGGTGTCGGCGCGTCGGTGACCGCACGGAAGTCGAGCTGCACCGACCTCTCGTCCACGGTGAATCGCACCTCGGCCCGGAGCCGGCCGGGGAAGCCCTGATCGCCGTCCGGGCTCTCCAGCCGTAGGACGGCGTATCGTCCCGTCCGCTCCACGAGCTCCCACATCCGGGCGTCGAACCCGTCCGGACCACCGTGCAGGCTGTTGCCGCGGTCGGCGGTGCGCACCTGCACCTCGCGGCCGTCGAGGGGGAAGCGCCCGGCGGCGATCCGGTTGGCGTACCGCCCGATGGTGCCACCCAGGTGGCCTCCGCAACGACCGTAGTGGTGCTCGCTGGGGTGACCCAGGACGACGTTGCGCCGCACTCCGTCGCCACCGGTGACCTCGAGGCGATGAACCGCGGCCCCCTTGCGCAGCACCTCGAGGACGGGGCCCGGGGAGGCACCGAGGACCACCGACTCGTCGATCACGCCGAGCACGCTAACAGCGGGGCTCACCGTACGGCGAGCGCCGTGGAGGCTCGCACTATCAGCTCCGGCACGACGAGGTCGACCCGCGGGCTGGACTCCCCACGCAGGGAGCGTACGGCGAGATCGACGGCCGCCTCCCCGAGCCGGGAGAACTCCTGGCGGACGGTGGTGAGGCCCGGCCAGTAGTACGCCGACTGCGGGGCGTCGTCGAAACCGACCACGCTGACCTCCTCCGGCACCCGCCGCCCCAGCTCGTGCAGGGCACGGAACACGCCGAGGGCCATCGCGTCGTTCGCGGCCACGACCGCGGTCACCTCGGGATCGGCCCCGAGGGCGAGTCCGGCCTGGTAGCCGCTCCGCGCCGTCCAGTCGCCCACGATCTCCGGTCCCGGGCGCGCACCCCGGTGCTCGTGGCCCAGGCACCAGCCGTCCCGACGCTGGGTCGCCTCGATCCAGTCGAGCGGGCCGGTCACGTGGGCGATCCGGCGATGCCCGAGGTGCCACAGATGGTCGACGGCGAGCTCCGCACCGGCGGTCTGGTCGATGCCGGCGGCCATCGGTTGGTCGCGGGAGACCCCCTGCACCACCACGACCGGGATGTCGAGGTCCAGGTCGAGGGTGCGGGTCATCGCCTCCCGCTGGGCGACGGCCACCACCATCGCCTCCACGGACTCACCGAGCAGACGATCGACCGCACTCCCCAGTGCGTCGCCGCGCAGATCGGGAAGCCCGACCAACGAGACGTCGTATCCGGCCCGGTGTCCGGCCTGCTGAAGGGAGACGGCGATCATGCTCGGCCCGTAGTGGTCCAGATGCGCGGCGATGAGCCCGATCCGTCCGGACCGGTTGGTCGCGAGCATCCTCGCGGCGTTGTTGCGCCGGTAACCGACCAGCTCGATCGCCGCGAGGACCCGTGCCCGGGTCTCCGCACGCACCATCGGCGAGCCGTTGAGGACCCGCGAGACGGTCTGGTGCGACACGCCGGCCCGAGCGGCGACGTCGGCCATGCTCGGTGCCCGCCCCCGCGCAGATCCCATCCCTCCACTCTAGGAGAGTGCTGAACCGGACGGGCGAGCGCGAGCGGGTCCGGTGTGTGCGACGGCAAGGCCGCCGAGTGCAGGCGTGGCGGGTCACTTCGATCGAGGCGAACGCCGCCGGCGCTCCACCGGTCCTCGCCTAGCCGCGCGGGCTGTTCAGCAGACTCCTGGGGAGAGTGGAAGGAGGTTGTGAGTCTCGGTGCGGGCCATCGGCCCCGGTGAGACTCACAACCTCCCGGTGTGGTGCTGGATCAGTTGGTCGCCGCGATGTCGACGTAATCGATCTTGGTGTTGGTGCCGCCCAGGGCGTCGATGGTGAGTCGCCCGTCGGAGACGGTCACGCTCACCGTGGCGGTCTTGTGGTGGCTCGCGCTGCCCGCCGCCCCGCTCGGCACGAAGTCCTCGATCGCCGGCGTGCCCTCGACGTTGAGGGTGTGGCTCTCCGGATCGGAGTTCGCCGCCGGGTCACCCGCCGCCACGGTGACGGCGTAGGTGCCGTTCGGGATCGCGATCTCCCAGCGGCCGTTCTCGGCGGTGCCGTTGAAGTTCGGCACGTCCTCGGCCTGCATGTGCATCAGGGTGTCCAGGCGCTGGTCGGACTGCGCGTTGCGGTCGCGGCCGTTGCCGGGTCCGGTGGTGCCGCCCACCGAGAGGTCGAGCGGCTGGACGCCGTCCTCCTGGATCCAGCCGTAGGACAGACCGGTGCCCTGGTCGGCGGCCGTGCGAGGACCGAAGGCCTGCCCGAAGTCACGCAGGTACCCGGTCGGCACCGGCGCCGCGGCGTTCTGGAAGTTCACCTTCTGCGCGAACGCGTCGGCGTCGTTCGGCGTCACGGCGATGGCCGGTGTCGAGTCAGAGTTCGCCGAGCCGGGGATCACCGCGCGGACCACGTAGTAGTACGTCGTGCCGTTGGTGACGCCGGTGTCGGTGAACGTCGTCCCCGTGAGCGCGTTCGGGCCGCTCACCCGGTGGGCGTCGTCCGCGGGCACGTCCGGGTCGGTGTCGCGCCACACCCGGTAGCTGACGCCCTCCTCGCCGGTCGCGGACCAGCTGAGCGTCACCTCGCCGTCACCGGCGGAGGCGCCGAGGCCCTGGGGCATCCGCAGCTTCTCGGGCTTGATGTTGCTGATCAGGTAGGTGTTGTCGTTGTAGTCGTAGTTGATCCCCGAGTAGTCCATCATCAGCAGGTAGCTGCCGGGCACCGCGACGCCGTCCCGGTCCTCTACCTGGAAGATCCGGACATGGTGGCCGCAGGGCTCCACGCAACCGTTGGCGAGGTCCGCGGTGTGGCTGTTCAGGGCCGGGTCGGACTTCTCGTTGTCGACGTCGAAACCGAACGCGGTCGCACCGGGGGTGAACGTGCCACTCGCCGGCGCTGTGGTCGACCCCGACTTGGGCGGCAGCAGCGACTGCGCCCACAGGTTGTTCATGTTGGTGATCGACTGCTTGCTCCCGGAGCCCTTGTCGAAGCGGCTGATCGTCGCCCCGTTCGGGTAGGTGTGGTATCCGGACAGCTGCCGCACCGTCACCGGCTTGGTGGTGTCCCTGCGGAACCAGTACGGCGAGAGCACCTCGTCGCCGACCGCCTCGACATGGCCGTCGGAGTTCAGGTTCGTCGGGATGTCGGTCCCCATCCCAAAGGCCCGCGCGATCTGCACGACCGAGGGCTCCTGGTTGTTCTCACTGAGCGACTGCCACAGACCACCGAGCCTGATCGTCTGCGAGCCGTTGCCGGCGTTGCTCTGCACCGTCAGGGTGCCGTTGTGCACCTTGGTCGCGGTCGCGGTGAACCGGATCGTGACGTCCTTGCTCGCACCCGGTGCGAGCGTGAACGGCAGGGCCGGCGGGTTATCCAGCGCGAAGGTGTCGGTGAGGCTGAGACCGGTGACCTGCATCGGCTCGGTGCCGGTGTTGCTGATCCGGACGACACCGGTGTCGGCGACCCGCTGCTGGGCGTCGGCCTGCGTCTGGATCCGGCTGAAGGCGATCTGGTCCGCGAACGGTGTGGGGTCCGGGTTGGCCACCTTCAGCACCGCCTTGCCGGCGTCCGGCAGGTACGGCTTCACGTTCTGCACCAGCAGGACGATGTCCTGGCTGTCGAAGCTCCCCGGGATCTCCTCGGTCGCGAGCACGTAGGAGTTCGGCACGGTGGTGCCGTCGGCCTTCTTGTACGGGTAGACCCGCACGTGGTGGGGCAGCGAGCTGTCCCAGGTGTTCAGCTTGTCCTCGGTGTAGGCCCTCCGGCCGGCGAAGGCCGGCCACTCGGAGTAGATCCCGAACGCGGTCTCCTCCCCCGGGTCGATGTTGGTGGTCTCACCGTCGGTGTCGATCATCAGACCCTGGAGGTCCTCGGCCGGGATGGTGTACTGCCGGTGCACCCCGTTGGCGGAGCCGGCCTCGTGCCAGCCCACGTGGACGTCGTCGGTCCGGGGGCCGAACATCGCCAGCGGCGTGATGCTGATCGGCGTGTCGAAGAGAGCCTTCTGGAACAGCTGGGCGGGCACCTCGTCGCCGATCATGCCCTGGGTGTTCGGCATGCCGGAGTCGTTCGGGTTGGGGTCACCGACGTTGATCGGGATCTCGTAGGTGTCCATGATCCGCTGCAAGGACGGTTCGTTGCCGCCCTCGTAGCCCGCCATCGCCAGGCCGCGCAGCCGCACGGTCTTGGTGCCCGCATCGGTCGCCACCGAGAGCGCTGCTCCCTTGACCCCGACGCTGGTCGGCTTGAACGCGACCGGGATGGTCGTGCTCTCCCCGGCCGGCACGGTCACCGGGTACGACGGAGCGGACGGCTGGCTGAACTGGCCGGCGTCGCCGCCGCTCAGTGAGGCACCGGTGACGACCAGGTCCTCCACCCCGGCATTGGTGATGACCGCGTCGAGCGTCTCGGAGGTCGCGTTGACCGGACCGCTGAAGACCAGCCGGTCGGTCGCCTGGCTCACCGGGCCGCCGCCACCGCCCTGCGGCTTGAGCACCCGGATGGCGGAGTGGCTGCCGTCCTGGGTCATCTCGGTGACGTACAGGTTGCCGGTCCGGTAGTCCTCGGCGATGTCCAGCGGAGCCTGCATGTTGGTCGTGCCGGTGAGGCCGAAGGTCTGCTTGGACAGGGTGCCGTCCGGCGCCGCGTCGAAGGAGACCACGTCGCTGCCGCTGCTGTAGCGCAGGTAGAGCAGCTTCCCGTTGAGGGCCCCACCGAAGGCGCCGCCCTTGTACTCCAGGGCGCCGTTGGCGCTGGCGTGCAGACCCGCGTTGTAGACCCCGGCGAGGTCGTAGTTCGGGTCGGCCTGCGTCCCCACGGGGTACTTGGAGTTCTCGAACTTGTCCGTGCCCGCGGTCGGGTTGCCGTTGTTGAGCACGTACTCGCACCGCGACGCGTTCGGGTGACCGTAGTAGCGGTCCTTCTTCACGTCGAAGACGTAGTCCGTCTCCTCGGGGTTGCCGTTCTGCGCGGCGACCTTCGGGCCGGGGTAGCTGCCCTCGGGACGGTTGGCGCAGGTCGCCGGGAGGTTGTCCGGCACGGCGGGCACGTTGCCTCCGGCAGCCGACCCGTTGGTCGGCACGTAGAGGTGTCCGTTGCTGTGCCACACCAGGTCGTAGGCGTTGCGGACGCCGCGGGCGTAGATGGTCAGCGGCGCGTTCGCGGCGAACGGGTTGTAGTTCCCCGCCTCACCGGTGCGAATGTTCACGCCCTTGGCCGGCAGGTTCGCCGGCAGCTTGGCGGTGTCCAGGCGCAGGATCGCGGCGGAGAGCAGCCGCTCGTCCCGGTTGCCCCAGGCGCCGTCGGGGGCACCCATCGCGTTGTTGGCACCCTGGCTGAAGTACAGCGCACCGTCGGGGCCGAAGGCGATCGAGTTGGTCTCGTGGTCCTTGACCGAGCGGGGCAGTCCGTCCAGGACGGCCGTGTAGTTCTCCAGGTTCGGCCCGGTCAGCTTCGCCAGGCGACCCGAGGAGTCCGGCACGTTGCTCTGCCCGAGGAAGGGCGCGTTGTCGGTGATCCACAGGGTCAGGTCGTCCGCCGTCGACGCGGGGTCGAAGGTGAGGCCGATGACCGTGCGCATGCCCTGGTTGTAGGTGTCGCCGACCTGCCGGCTGTAGTCCTGCACCGTGGTGATGATCGCGGGGGTACCCAGGGTGCCGTCGTCCTCGATCGGGAAACGGTAGATCTGTCCGGTGATCGAGCCGGCGTACAGGTTGCCGTCGGGACCCACGGTGACCGAGGTGTACTGCTTGCCCTGGGCCGCGCCGGTGTCGATCCGGTCGAAGGCCACCGGACCACCGCCACCGGTGGTCACACCGGTGGTGAACGCCGTGGCGTAGGGCAGGAAGCTGCGGCCGTCGACGTCGTGGACGTCTTCGCCGATCTCGAGCCGGTAGAGGGTGTTGGGGTCCAGTTCCGCCTTGGGCGAGAAGTTGATCGTGTCCGAGCCACCACTCGTCTGGACGTTGCCGTCGACCTCGCCGCCGTCGGCCAGATCGACCAGCCGGACGTGGTCTGCCAGGGTGCCGGGCTCCACACCCCCGCCGATCAGGTTGAGGTCACACACGACGCCGCCGGTCGGGCTGACGGCGGTGGCCAGGTTGCCCGGGGTGCACTTGAGCACCGAGGGACGCTGGGTCGCACCGGCCACGCTGTCCAGGGTGACCCAGTTGATCTTGGTGTTGGTGCCGCCCTGGGGCGTGACGGTGAGTCGGCCGTCGGTGACGTTGACGGTGCGGGTCGCTGCGCTCCAGTGGGTGGCGGCACCGTTGGCACCGGTCGACACGAAGCCGGCGATGGCGTTCTGGCCCTCGATGTTGAGCCAGTGCGTGCTGTCCAGCGAGGTGGCGTCACCGGCGGACACCGAGACCTGGTAGGTGCCGTTGGGCACCGCCATCTCCCAGTAGCCGGGGGTCTTCACGCCGCCGTCCGCGTTGGCGGGCAGCTGCATGTGCATCAGACCGGCCTGGAGGGCGGAGACACCGGCGGGCGGGTTGGCCCCGGTGTTCCGGTTGCGGCCGTTGCCGACCAGGCTGACCGGCTGATCGGTCGCGATCGCCTTCCAGCCGTAGGTCAGCCCCTCGCCCTGGTCCGCGCCGGTGCGAGCGCCGTACGCCTGGCCGAAGTCCTCGGCGTACCCCGCCGGCGGCGTGCTCGCCTCGTCGGAGAATCGGACCTTCGCGTGCACGTCGGGCTCGATCGGCTCGGTGGCGCTGTCGATCTCGAGGTAGTTGAGCTTGGTGTTGGTGCCGCCGGCGGCGTCGATGGTCAGTCGGCCGTCGGTCACCCGTGCGGTCACCGTGGCGGTCAGGTACTCCTGGGTCGCTCCGGCCTGGAAGCGGCTGATCGCCGGCATGCCTTCGACGTTGATCGAGTGCTGGCTGTCGTACGCCGTGGCACCCATCTGGTCGCCGACCGAGACCTTCACCTCGTACCAGCCGTCGGGAAGCGCCCGCTCGAAGGCACCGGGGGTCTTGTTGCCGTTGGTCCCGGCACCGCCGTCGACGTCGCCGTACTGCATGTGGATGACCCGGTTCTGCAGGTCAGAGATGCCGACGCGGGTGCGAACCCGGGTGTTGGTGGTGAGGTTCAGCGGAGCGTGCTGCTCACCCGCCAGGCTCTCCTGGGTGACCCAGCCGAGTCCGTTCGCGTCGGTCCAGGCCGCACCGTTGTTCTTGGTGTAGCCGGTGGGGACGGCGGTGTCCGCCGTCGTGGTGAAGCTGTACTTCTCGTGCACCTCCGGCAGCGCCTCGGTGGTGGCGGTGGCCTCCGCGGAGGCCGCCGAGGCGTTGCCGCTCTCGTCGACCGCGACCACCACGTAGTGGTAGGTCGTGCCGCCGGCGACGGTCTCGTCGGTGAAGGAGGCGTCGGTGATCGGCTCCGCACCCGAGACCGGGGCGCCGGTGGTGTCGACGTTCGCGGAGGTCGAGCGGTAGACGCGGTAGCCGGCGAGGTCGTCCTCGGAGTTGGCCTCCCAGGTCAGCTCGACCCCGTTGTCGGTGACGCTCGCCTCCAGACCGGCGGGAGCCGCCGGCGCGGTGATGTCGGGCGCCTCCAGACCGCGGACCTCGAAGTTCTCGAGGTCGACCACGATGTTCTCGCTCGCGGCGGCGTTGCGCTTGGTGCTGTAGACGCCGGCGAAGGAGACCGGGTCACCGGCCACGGCCGCCGCCTCGCCGTTCGCGAGGGCCACGCCGTCGAAGAACGCCTGCGGGATCGGCAGAGCCGTCGGGGCGACCTTGTTGGCGGCGTCGGTGAGCTGCTGGAGCGGACCGCCGTTGACCGAGTACTGCAGCGACGCGATGCCGCCGGCGCCCGGGGTGTCGTCGGCCCGCAGGACCAGCTTCACGTCCTGGCCGGCCGGGAACGGGGCCGAGTTCAGCTCGTACGTGTCCGACGGGAAGGCCACGGCGCCGCTCTCGGTGAGGAGCTGGACCTTGTTGGTGGTGGCACTGATCCGTGCCACCGAAGCCTTCACATAGTCGTCCTCGCCGAGGCCGAACCAGATCCCGCCCTGCTGCGAGCCGTTGGTGGCACCGGGGAACGTCGGGGCGACGACCGTGGTCTCGACCTCGTAGCCGCCCTCGGCGCCGGAGACGCCCACGCCCAGGGTGTTGAGCTGCGAGTTGGTGCCGGCCGAGTCGGCGGGCTTGCGATAGGCGATGCCCTTGGTGGCGGTCAGCTCGAGGTGTCCGTCGGTCGTGGCGACCAGGCCGGGCTCGTAGCCGGGGACGTCGGGGTTGCTCGGGGTCGCCGGGGCCGGGGCCTGGGCCACGTTGCCTCGAGCCGACGGCGCGTCGACCATGGTGAAGCCGGTGTCGTCCAGGCCGCCCTCGGTCCCGTCGAAGGACAGGCTGTAGGGCAGGTCGACCGGGATCTCGGCACAGGTGAGCGTCGAGATCGGCGCGCAGTCGGTGACCTCCTCGGCGATGGAGAAGGCGAGGTCGGCGGTGTCGCTCGCGTCGCTCGGGTCGGTGGCGAGGATGCTCGCCGTCACGTCGCCGGCCGTGGTCGGCGTACCGGCGATGGTGAGGGTGCCGTCGGCGTTGTCGGTCGCGCTCAGGCCGTCGGGCAGGTCGGTGGCGGAGAGTGTGAGGGCGTCGCCGTCCTCGTCGACGGCGACCACGGTCACCGTCTGCTCCAGGGGCTCGCCGACGGTGCCCTCCACGGAGGTCGGGTCGATCGAGGTGATCACCGGGGCGTCGTTGACGCCGTCGACCGTGATGGTGAAGGTGTCGGTGGCGGTGCCGCCGTTGCCGTCGTTCGCGGTCACGGTGACCTCGAAGACGCCGTCCTCGGTGGGCGTGCCGGAGATGGTCGCGGTCTCCGCGTCCCAGCTCAGGCCGGTGGGCAGCGTCGAGACGTCGATGCTGACCTCGTCGCCGTCCACGTCGGTGGCGGTGATCGTGATCGGGGCGATCGCCTCGTCCTCGGTCGCGGTGGCGTCGTCGACCGGGGTGATCACGGGGGCGTCGTTGACGTTCGCGACGGTGAGGGTGAAGGTCGCGCTATCGGCGAGGCCCTTCGCGTCGGTGGCGGTCACCGTGACGGCGTACTCCCCGGGCACGGTCGCGGTGCCGGTGATGGCGCCGTCGGCGTAGGTGAGGCCGGCCGGCAGGCCGGTCACGGTCACCGTGGCTGTGTCGCCCTGGTCGGGGTCGGTGACCTCGACGGCGATCGGCTCGATCGCCTCGTCCTCGGTCGCCTCCTGTGCGTCGATCTCGACGATGCTCGGAGCCTCGTTGACGTCGGTGACGTTCACGGTGACGGTTGCCTCGGCGCTCGCCGTGCCGGCGGTGACCGTGACGGTCAGCTCGTGGGTGGGATCGGTCTCGAAGTCCAGGTCGCCGGTGACTGTGAGGTCGCCTGACCTACCGTCGATCGCGAACAGACCCTTGTCATTGCCACCGGTGATCGCGTAGCTGATCGCGTCGCCGTCGGGATCGGAGGCCTCGACCGTGTCGATGCTGGTGCCCGGCGCGGTGGTCTCGGCGATTTCGAACCGCTGGTTCGTGATGACCGGGGGGTCATCGACGTCATTGCTGATGGTGATAGTCAGTGTCTCGTTCGCGGTACCGCCGTTGCCGTCGGTCACGCTCACCGGTACATGGAACTCCCCCGTGGCAGCGGTCAGGTTCGCATTACCGACAGTGACGACGCCGTCCGCGGCCACCCGGAACTCGTCCGAGGTGCTGGAGAAGGTCCGCACATCGCCGTCTTCATCAGTAGCCGCCAACTGGCCGATCTCAGTGCCCGGCTTCGCGTTCTGCTCGACAGTCAGCGGCTTGCCCACGACGAAGACCGGATCATCGTTGATGTTCCTCACGGTCAGGGTGAAGGTCTCGGTGTCCGCGAGACCGTCCCCGTCCTGGGCCGTGACGGTGACATCGGTGCTGCCGGGGACCTTCGGCGTGCCCGAGATGGTGGCCGTGTCGGCGTCCCAGTCCAGGCCCACCGGCAGGCTCGGCTTCGCGAACGTGACGTCGTCGCCGTCCTCGTCGGTGGCAGTCAAGGTGATCGGGTCCATCGCGACGTCCTCGTCGATCGAGATGTCCTCGATCGGGTCGATGACGGGAGCCTCGTTCACGTCTTTGATCTTGATCGAGACCGTGCCCTCCACGCTGGCCTGGCCGTCGGAGACGTCGACCGTGAGGCTGTAGGACGGCGTGGACTCGAAGTCGAGCGCTCCGTTGACGGTCAGCCGGCCCGTCTTCTGGTCGAGCGCGAACGCGCCGGCTTCGTTGCCGGCGAGGATCGTGTACGTGAGCGCGTCGCGGTCCACGTCGGAGCCCTTCAGCGCGGCTACCTGCGTGCCTGCCGGGGTGTCCTCGCTGATGCCCTCGAAGGTGTTACCGGTGAAGGTGGGCGCGTGGTTCTTCTTCGGGTCCTCGATCACGCGCAGGGTGAAGCTGCGGCGAGCGGTGGCCAGGCCGTCGGTGGCGGAGACGGTGGCCACCCATGCGTCCTTGGCAGCACCCGTCGGCGCGGTGCCGACGAGCTGGCCGGTGGCGGCGTTCAGCCGAAGCCAGGTCGGACGGACCGGCGAGGAGCCGATCCGTCGGTAGGAGACCGAGTAGCGCAACGCCTGGGGGCCGCGGTCGGGGTCGGTCACGGACGGCCGCACGATCAGCCGGTCGCCCTCGATGACGTTGCGGTTGCTCAGCGGAGCGAACTGGGGCGCCCGGTTGGCGGGGATCCGCACCTGGAAGCTGCGCTTGGCGCTGGCGCGACCGTCGGTGACCCGCAGGGTGACGCGCCAGCTGCGACCGGCGAACCGGACGGGGGCCACACCGCGCAGCACGCCGGTACGGCGGTTGAGCGTCAGCCAGCTCGGCTTGCCGGCGGCACGGAAGCGCAGCGCGCGCGGGCCGCGGTCACGGTCCTTCGCCTTCGGGCGGACGACGAGCAACTGCCCGGCGCGCACCAGCTGGGTGGCGATCGGCTTGAGCCGCGGCGCCTTGTTGCGCGCGGCTTCGGCGCTGGGCGAGACCAGCGCCAGCATCGAGACCGCGAGCAGCAGAGCCGTGGACAGGGTGATGAGGGCCGAGAGTGTGCGTCGAGCGGCCAGGAAAGGCAAAGGGCGCATGGATCCATTTCCCACGAGGTCGTTGGAGGGACCCGCGCACGCCTGACCACCCCGAAGTAAGCCGTGTGCCCCGTCGTCCCCACTGAGCAGCGTTTACTTTCCGCGATCCCGCAGCCCTTCGAACACGTTTCAACTACGCATACCGGAAATTGGGTATGTAAGCCCGAAATTCCTCCTTGGACAGCCGGTTCGAGGTATAAGCAGTCCTCACCGCTCGCGGAAGAGCGCGCTCACGGCGGGTGCGACATCCCGCTGCCCACCTATCAGGCGGAGTTCGCCGCGACCCGCGCGAGCCAGGGCCCGGCCGAGGTCGACGTCCTTCTCCCCACCCGTGTCGAGCAGCACATCGAGGCGGGGAAGCACCGCCGCCGCCCTTCGCGGGTCGGGCCCGGCGTTGTGCACGCAGTCCGAGAGGAGCAGCACTCGCGACTCGCGCTCATCGCGTCGGTTCAGTTGCGCCTTCGCCAACTCCAGCGGGAAGGCCACGTTGGTCAGCCCGCGCGCCGGGATCCGGATCAGCCGGTCGAGCAGGTCGAGCGGCCCGACTTGAGGTCGAAGGTTTGCAGCAGTGCCGCGTCCGACCAGAAGGCGATGACGGCGACGCGCTCACGGGCCAGTTCTGCGGCCAGTGCGCCGACGGTGGCGGCTGCCATACGCCGGCGTTCCCCTTTAGCCGAACCCGAGACGTCCACGCAGACGACGACCGAACGGACCGCCCGCACCCGGTCACGGACGACGATCTCGGCCGCCCCCGGCAACGGTTGTGTAGCCCAGCCCGCCCGGTGACTCGCCGCCGATCCCGGCGAGGCCGGCGGTGGAGCTGGTGAGCACGATGGCGCCACCCCTGCCGTGACCGAGCAGCGACTCCTTGGCCACCTCAACCGTGTGGTACACGCCGGTCAGATTGACCTCGACGACGTCGAACCAGGCCTGCGGATCGTTCTCGGCACCCGGCAAGGTCATCGGTGCGATGCCGGCGTTGGCCAGCACGATGTCGACGGCGCCCAACTCGGCCACCCCGGCATCGAAGGCCGCCTGGAGCGCTGCGCGGTCACGGACGTCGGCCTGGGCGACGTGGATCCTCCGGTCCAGCTCCTCGACGTCCTGCGCGGTCTGCGCCAAGTCGTCCGGGGTTGCCATCGGGTAGGCGACTGTATCGATCTGGCGGCAGATGTCGACCGCGATGATGTCGGCGCCCTCCTCCGCGAGCCGCGCCGCGTGGCTGCGCCCCTGCCCGCGCGCGGCACCGGTGATGAAAGCGACCTTGCCCTCGAGTGTCCCAGCCATGTCCTCCGCCTCTCGTGACGATGTGTGACCGCCACCACTCCACACTCGGACGGGACCCTCGGTAAAGAGGCGAGACCAGCGCACCAGCCAGGTCCGCCCCCTCCGGTACGGCGGGCCGCGGCGATCGCACCGGATCGTCGGGGCGCGGCTCATAGGATGTGGCAGGCAGGCCCGATTCCCCAGACGACAAGGAACCGATTGATGATCAGCACGATCGTGACCGGCGTGGATGGCACCGACACCGCCCGGGAGGCCGCCCGGACAGCGGCCCGACTGGCCCAGACGCATGGTGCGGCACTGCACCTCCTGTCCGCCTTCGGACCGGTGGATGTCAAGCGGGTCAACACCGAAGGCGTGAAGGTGGCCATCGACTTCAAGCAGCCGGCGGAGCAGACCGCGAGCGAGGAGACCGCGCTGTTGCGCTCCGAGTTCCCGGACCTGGAGATCACCGGGGGCGCTGCCGAGGGTAAGCCGGCGGACGCCCTCGTCGACGCCGCCGAACAACTCGGCGCCGACCTGATCGTGGTCGGAAACAAGCGAGTGCAGGGCCTGGCCCGCATCCTCGGCAGCATCGCCGCCGACGTCGCCCGCCATGCGCCGTGCGATGTCTACATCGCGCACACCCACCAGCGCAGCTGAGCACCACCCCGCTGAACCCGTCAGCGCTGACCCATCAGCACGAGGCCCGGACCACGTCGGTCCGGGCCTCGTTGGTTGCTGCACCCTGCGACGACGCGATGTCACACGATGGTTGCCGGTCGGTAACAACGCCGCTATGTTAATCGGAAATCACATCGGTGAGCGACCGGGAGCACGTGCTCTGCCCCCCTCGACAGGCATGCTGTCCTGCCCTCCCGGCTGCCCCGAACCATCTCGGAAGCGGGTAAGTAAATGAGTAATCTCAGTAGGCGTGGCGTTCTCAGTCTCGGGGCCGCCCTCGGTCTTGTCGGTGCCGCCGGCACCAGCCCGGCCTGGTCCTGGTCTCCTGCGGGCTCCGTGGCCGGCTCCGGCCAGATGAGCGACCCGCAGTGGGTCTGGGACGACGAGATCGACCGCCTGATGGCCTCCTACCTGGAGTCCGGCCAGGTGCCGGGCATCAACGCGGCGATGAAGTCGTGGACAGACAACGGCTCGGCGATCCCGTCAGCCTTCCCGGCCGAGCTCCGCACCTATCTGCAGCGCAGCACCAAGCTCCCGACATGGGCGGACCCTGAGAAGCTGCGCCTCGCCGCCGACTTCAACCGGCGCAAGGACACCTACCTGTTCATGCTCTACGGCCTGGGCAGCGGGATCATGAGCACGGTCATCCCGCGCGAGGCCAAGTCGGTCTACTGGTCGGCCGGCGGCGCCGACATGAAGGACCGCGCGGCCAAGACCTTCACCTTCGGCTACGACCTGGCGGACCTGAACGCCTTCGACCCGGACGGCCAGTTCCTGGTCACGGCCAACAAGACGCGCATGGTGCACGCCGCCGTACGACACCTGCTCCCGCAATCGCCGTACTGGAAGGCCGTCGCGGACGAGAACGACGGCATCCCGATCAGCAACGGCGACATCCTGGTGACCTTCCACAGCCTCGGCACCTTCGTGCACAAGAAGCTGAAGGACTGGAAGGTCCCGATGACCGCTGCGGAGGAGGATGCCTTCCTGCACCACTGGCAGGTCGCGATCTCACAGCTCGGTGTGCAGGACCGGTTCATCCCGAAGACCTGGGCGGACGCGCACGCCCAGTCCGCACAGGTGCTCACGCCGATCCTCGCGCACACACCCGAGGGCGAGGATCTGGCCGAGGTGCTGCTCAGCCTGACCGCCGAGCTCGACCTCGGACTGACGCGCGGACTCCTGAACGAGTTCGTCCGCTACATGCTCAGCGACGAGATCGGCGACTGGCTGGGCCTGCGCCGCGACTACGCCGCCGCCGCCACGATCCGCACCGTCTGGCCGGCCTACATCGGCTTCCGGGAGGGGACGATCAAGGTGGCGCCGGTCGGGTGGCGCACCTTCGACCAGCTCCTGCGGGCGATCGCGATGATGTTCCTCAACGAGGGATCCTCGACGCAGTCGACCGCGATCACGATCCCAACAGGCAACCGGGCCGGCATCTGACCCGACGCTCGCCGGCGTCTCCGGATCATTCCGGTGCATCCACCCCGAGCGCGCTCAACACCAGCCGGGTGACGGCGTCGCGGTTGCGCTGGGTGTTGTCCCACCGCAGCCGTCGCCCGGCCTCCACCACCACCCCGAAGCCCGCATGCACCAGCACGCGGGCCGCCCGGGCATCCAGCTCCGGCCGGGCCGAGCGCAACTGCTGGGCCCACACCGTGATGTGCTCGCGCTGGGCCAGCAGCAGCGGGCGCTGCACGTCGACCGGAAGACCGACCAGTTCGGCCTCCGCGACACTGGTCAGAGCGGTGTGCTCGAAGCTGAAGGCGACATACACCGCGGCCAGCGAGCGGACCGCCGCCTCGGCCTCCTCGACCCCGTCCAGTGATCGGTCCACCGCCTGGTTGAGGAGGGCGACGGCTTGCAGACAGGCCGCAGTGAGGATGTCGCCCTTGCCCGGGTAGTGGCGATAGATGGCCGACGGGGCCAGCCCCACCGCCTCGGCGATCCTGCCCATCGTGACCGTGGCGAAGCCGTCCCGGTGGAACAGGGGTACGGCGGCGGCGAGGATCTCGCCGCGACGCGTGCGCGGGGGCGGCTGGGCCGGCAGATCCACCGCCCGACCACCCAACGCTTCGCTCGGATCGGTCGACGCGACCCGACGAGCCGCGTCGAGCAGCAGTCCTTCGACCCGTCGCTGCGCGATCGAGGTGCGGTGCCGGGTGATCGAGCCGATCGCGCCCAGCGCCGCGGCTGCCCGCAGGTCCGCATCCGGCCATGGATGCTCGCGTCGTACCGACTCGGTGACCCGTCCGACCACGTCGCCGAACTTGCCCCGGAGCACCTCGCGGTCCGCCCGGTCGAGATAGCGGGCCTCCCAGCGATACACCCCACCGGTCTCACGGTGGTCGACGGTCACCCTGGTGATCGCAGCCAACCTCCTGGCCAGGTCGGCGTCGGGCGGGAGCCCGTCGAGGGCCTCGAGCAGCCGGTCGACCATGTTGTTCGCACACTGCGCGAACAGGGCGTACTTGTTCGGGAAGTGGCGGTACACCGCCGCAGCGGTGATACCCACCCGCGCTCCGATCTCCTCCATCGAGGCGCCGTGATAGCCGCGCTCGTTGAAGACCCGGCCCGCGGCGTCGGCGATCAACTGCTTGCGGTTGCGCGGTCGGGTGGCCGGTTCAGCGCTCACCGTGCCACCGGACGTGAGGCGTGAACGGACCGGACATGGCGCAAGTCAACCACCTGCCGGGCGACGGCCACGAGGCGTCCTAGGACTCGACGACCGGGATGCTCAGGCCCATCCGGCCCTCTGCCGGAGGGCCCTTCGACACGAGCGCACCTACACGGCTGATCCGCCGTCGCTCACTCGCTCGAGAAACACAACAGCGGGCCTACGTAAACGTAGGCCCGCTGTTGTCGATGTCCACCGACATCACATTGGTAGCGGGGGCAGGATTTGAACCTGCGACCTCTGGGTTATGAGCCCAGCGAGCTACCGAGCTGCTCCACCCCGCGTCGCTGAACAGGACACTACGCCATCCACCGGAGCCCACAGAATCGGGGGTGGTCGCAGGGTTGTCTCGGCGCTGCGGCGACCCAGAATCGGAACATGGCCACCCTCACTGCCATCCACGGAGACATCACTGCGCAGAGCGTCGATGCGGTGGTCAATGCCGCCAACAACGCGATGAGGGGCGGTGGGGGTGTGGACGGTGCGATCCATCGCGCCGGCGGGCCCGACGTACTCGCCGACTGCATCGCCCGATTCCCCGACGGGCTCGCCACCGGCGACGCCGGCTGGACGGTCGCGGGCAACCTCCCCGCCAGGTGGGTGATCCACACCGTGGGCCCCAACCATGCCGCGGGTCAGCGCGACCGGAGCCTGCTGATCTCGTGCTACCGACGCTGCCTCGAGGTGGCGGACGAACTCGGCGTGCGGAGCATGGCGTTCCCCCTCATCAGCGCGGGCGTGTACGGCTGGCCCAAGGACGACGCCATCGCAGCGGCGGTGGACACCCTGGCCTCATCCCCCACCGACGTCAGCGAGGTCCGATTGGTCGCTTTCGACCGTGCGACCCACGCGCTCCTCATCACCGCGGTCGAGGGTGCCGACTGAATCACACCGACACGCCCCACTCACCGATCATCACCGACCGAGCCGCACCCGACCGCCGGCCCAGCTGAGTCACCCGGCGCCGCCGTCCTCCCCCTTCCCTTGGGCCACTCCTGCACGGCTCCTCGATACCGGCTGCCGGCCGCCACCGTGGGAAGATGGGCGGCGGTTCGCCCCGTCCTATGGAGGTATCTGTGCGCACTCGACGCGTCTCGGCAGCACTCTGCGGCGCCGCCCTGACTCTGACCCTGGCCGCCTGCGGAGGGACCGATGAGGGGTCTGCGACGGCCTCGGAGAGCACCTCCTCCCCGAGTT
Organism: Nocardioides insulae DSM 17944; assembly: GCF_000422825.1. Classification (GTDB taxonomy): domain Bacteria; phylum Actinomycetota; class Actinomycetes; order Propionibacteriales; family Nocardioidaceae; genus Nocardioides; species Nocardioides insulae. The sequence goes on from NZ_KE383929.1 coordinate 786,945, forward strand.
CCTCGGGCGCGTCCGCCGGGACCGAGGAGGCCGCAGGGGACGAGGGTGCCGCGGTGACCGCGGTCGACCCCTGGATCAAGTCCGCTGAGAAGGGTGGGATGACCGCCTTGTTCGCCGACCTCACCAATGACGGGTCCACCGAGGTCGTGGTGACGGGGGCGAGCAGCCCCGCGGCCAGCACGGTCGAGTTGCACGAGACCACCCAGGGCAGCGATGGATCCTCGATGATGAAGCCGGTCGAGGGCGGGTTCACCGTGCCGGCTGGCGAGAGCCACGAACTCGAGCCGGGCGGCGACCACGTCATGCTGATGGGACTCACCAAGGCCCTCAAGCCCGGCGAGCGCGTCACCGTCGAACTCCAGTTGGAGGACGGCAGCACGTCCTCCGTGGAGGCGATCGTGAAGGACTTCGCCGGCGCCGACGAGAACTACGGCGACTCGGAGTCCGAGGACTCCATGGATGGCATGGACGACATGGACCACGACGACATGGGTGACATGGACGGGATGGACCATGGCGCCGACTCGCCCTCGAACGGCAGCGGTTCCTGAGACCGGTCCCTGAGGTAGTGCAGATGAGTTCATCCCCCCGACGCTGGGGCCGGCGCCAGGTCTTGCAGTCGAGCGCTGCCGCGCTCGGCGGTGCCGGGCTGGGCTGGTCGGCGGCGGCCGGGCTGCTCCCCGCCCCTGCCGCGGCGGAGGAGACGACCGGCGCACCAGCGACGACGACCGTCCCATCGCCGGGCAACGAGACCGTCTCCTTCCACGCGGCCCACCAGGCCGGGATCGCGACGCCGCCACAGGCGACCCTGACCCTGATCGGGCTCGACCTGCGGGACGGGGTGACGAAGCCCGACCTGGGCCGCATGCTGTCCCTGCTCAGTGACGACGCCGCCCGCCTCACCCGCGGCCTTCCCGCCCTGGCCGACACCGAACCCGAGCTCGCCGAGCACCCTGCACGGTTGAGCGTCACCTTCGGGTTCGGTCCCCGGGTGATGGACCAGCTCCTCGGCGGCCGGGTCGGTGGCCTCAAGGCGCTGCCCGATTTCAAGACCGACCGGCTCGATCCGGCCTGGGGACAGACCGATCTCGCGGTGCAGATCTGTGCCGAGGATCCCCTCACCCTCGCCCACGCCCGCCGGATGATCCTCAAGGACTCCGCCGACTTCGCCACCGTGCGCTGGCTGCAGGAGGGGTACCGCTACGCCCACGGCACGGTGCCCGACGGCACCACCATGCGCAACGTGATGGGCCAGGTGGACGGCACCGTCAACCCCGTCGAGGCCGACCCCGACTTCGCCTCGCTGGTGTGGTCGCAGCAGGCCGGCTTCGAGGGCGGCACCTTCATGGTGGTACGCCGGATGCGGACCGAACTCGACACCTGGGACAAGGTCGACCGCCCCGGGCGCGAGGCCACCATCGGCCGCACCCTCGACAACGGCGCCCCGCTGACCGGTACCTCCGAACACGACGAGCCCGACTTCGAGGCCACCGATGACCTGGGCTTCCCGGTGATCGACCCCGCCAGCCACGTCGCCCGGGCCCGGTCCGAGGACCCGGCGCAGCGGTTCCATCGACGCTCGTACAACTACACCGTCCCGGATCCCTCCCGTCCGACCGGGGAGGACAGCGGCCTGGTCTTCATCGCCTTCGCGGCCGACCTGGAGCGGCAGTTCGTGCCGGTGCAGGCCCGCCTCGCCGAACTCGACCGCCTCAACGAATGGGTGACCACCATCGGCTCAGCCGTCTACGCCATCCCGCCGGGCGCCGCGGAGGACGAGTACGTCGGCCAGGGGCTGGTGGAGCGATGAGCACCCGTCGTCCCGTGGCGGTCGCGATGCTGACCGCCCTGTTCGCAGCGTTCCTGATCGCGCTCGTCCCCTCCCCTGCCTCGGCCCACGCCACCCTGATCAGTTCGACGCCCGCCGACGGCGCCGAACTGGCCGAAGCGCCTCGCGAGGTGACCCTCGAGTTCAGCGATGAGATCGCCGATCCGTCGTACGTGATCGTCACCGACCCGCACGGCACCTCCATCGGGCTGGGCGACGCGGTCGTCGACGGCAACCTGGTGACCCTGCAGATCGGCAACGGCGGGGAGGGCAGCTACACGATGGCCTACCGCGCCACCTCCTCCGACGGCCACCAGATCAGTGGCGAGATCGGCTTCAGCGTCGGGACACCGTCCGAGTCCGGTGGCGAGACCGAGGGGCCCGACCAGGCGCCGTCCTCGGACGCCGGTGCCGATGCCGGTGCGAATGCGGACGAGGCTGCCGGTGACGAAGGCTCCGCAGCGGCGAAGCCGGCCGGATCGGGCTGGGACCGCACCACCGTCACGATCACCGTCGCGGTGCTGCTCTTCATCGGGGCGGCGATCCTGTTCCTGCTCGCCCGTCGTACGCCGATGCGCGAGGATCGTCCGGGTGAGTCTGGGCGAGGGTGAGGCGGCGCTGAGACCGGCCCGGCGGGCGGTCTCGGCGCTGTTCTTCGTCAATGCGGTCCTGTACGCCAACCTGATCCCGCGGCTGCCGGAGATCAAGGACCAATTGGGGCTGAGCAACGCCGGCCTCGGCACGGCGATCGCGGCGATGCCGTTCGGCGCCCTGGCCGCGGGCTTGCTGGCCCCGCTGCTCATCCAGCGCTTCGGGTCGGGACGGGTCGGCGCACTCGGGCTGGTGCTCCTGGCGTTCGCGGTGGCCGGTGTCCCGTTCGCCGGCAGTTGGCTCGGCCTCGCCGCGGTCATGCTGGTCGTGGGCAGCCTGGACGCCGTGGTGGATGTCGCCCAGAACGCGCACGCACTACGACTCCAGCGCCGTTACGACCGCTCGATCATCAACTCCTTCCACGGCATGTGGAGCCTCGGTGCCGTGACCGGCGGCCTGCTCGGGTCTGCCGCCGCCGGCCTCATCGTCCCGCTCGGCCTGCACCTGTTGATCTCCGCGGTGGTCTTCAGCGTGGTCGCCCTGGTGGCGGGCCGGTGGCTTCTGCCCGGCCCGGACGGCCAGGCACGTGCGCAGCGGACCACCACCCCGGTACGCCGTCCCACCGGGCGGGTCGTGCTCCTGGTGCTGGCGCTGGGTGTGCTCGCCTCCTGCGGGGTCTTCGTCGAGGACGCCGGGGCCACCTGGAGCGCCCTCTACCTGCGAGTCGAGGTCGGCGCGACGGCCGCGCTGGGTGGGCTCGCCTTCGTCGCCCTCCAGGCCGCGATGACCGTGGGCCGGTTCACCGGGGACCGCGCGGTGGACCGGTACGGCGCACCCCGTGTCGCGCTGGTCGGCGGAGCAGCGATCGCGCTGGGGATGGGGCTGGCCCTGACGGTGCCTTCCGTGCCGACGACCCTGGTCGGGTTCACCCTCGCCGGGCTCGGCACCGCGACCGTCATCCCGCTTGCCATGCACACCGCCGACGAGCTTCCCGGACTCGCCCCCGGTGTCGGTCTCACCGCGGTCAACTGGCTGCTGCGGGTGGGGCTGCTCCTTTCGCCGGTCGCCGTCGGGCTGGTCGCCGACGCGTCGAACCTCCGGGTCGCGCTGCTCAGCGTGGTCATCGCCGGTGTTGGGGTGATGCTGCTGGGTCGACTGCTCGGGCCACGGCAGCCATCGCCCGTCCCGGCCCCGTCGTCGGTCCGGCAGTGCGATGGCTGAGCCACTCACTCCGAGCCGAGTGTGATCGGGCTCGCCGACACCCTGCTCGCGAGCGCATGGGCGCGGCGCGCGTCCAGCGGTGAGTCCCGCCGCTCGAGCCGTTCGGAGAGGACGGCCGATGCGGCCTCCGCGTCGCCCGCGTGCACGAATCCGTAGAGCATGGCTTCCTCCACGACCTCGCGCTGCGCATCGGAACCCCCCACCCGGGGCAGCACCGGCAGAAGTTCCTGGAGGCGCTCGGCCGCCCCGCGCCAGTCCTTCTCCAGCAGGGAGCCGAAGGCGCGACACACCGGTGCCACGACGCTGCGCAGGGTCGGGTCGGCGGCCCCGAGCGCGTGGACGCCGAGTCGGCGAAGCCCCTCCGCGTCACCGGCAGCGGTCCGCGCGATCGCCGCATGCAGGGCCACGAAGGGAGTCTCCGGCCGCTCCAGCAGTGCGGGGTCGGCCGCCGCCAGGATCGGGCCGATCGGAGGCGTCGGCCCCTCCCCCGCGAACGCCGGCGCCGCGCCCATCGCCGCCGCGGCGGCGTCCCAGCCCGAGGTGGTGAGATGCCAGCGCCACAACAGTGAGGCCGAGTCCACCAGTGCTCTCACCCCCGTCACCGTGTCGGGGGCGAGCTGGGAGTAGTAGCGGTGGCGTACCGCCTCGGTGTCCCCCAGCGCGAGCTCGTGCAGCGCGGCATGCCAGGAGAAGTGTGCCCGGTGGCTGGCCGAGCGGCCGCTCTCCCGCACCCAATGGTCCAGCCAGGCCCGGCCCTCCTCGTGCTGGCCGGTCTCGTAGAACACGTGGGTCTGGGCGTGCACCGCATGCCCGGAGGTCGGCTCGCAGGAGAGCGCGCTCTCGGCGAGCATCCCCGCCTCCTCGAAGCGTCCCTGGTCCTGCCGGGTGAACGCGAGCAGGGAGATGTACCACCAGTGGTCGCCGTACGCCGGTGCCAGCCCCTCGACCAGGTCCCAGGCCTCGCGTCGTACGTCGGTCACCCCGGAGAAGGCGATGGTGGGCACCGCCGCCGACACCGCGAGAGCGTCCCGAGGGTGCGTCGCCACATGCGACATCAGCGCCTGGGCACCCGTCTCCCCCAGGTCCTCCACCCGGCGTCCGACCACCTCCACGAAGCTCGCCTCGCGGGCGTCGCCGCGGGTGAGGATCGACGCTCGGGCATCGCCGAGGCTGGCGCCGACGTCGATGTCCGCTCCCGCCTCGTGCCCGAGCAGCGCGAGCGCCGCGTGGGCGACGGCGAAGTCGGGGTCGAGCCGGGTCGCCTCGCGAATCAGGTCCTCACCGCCCGACTGCAACCGCATCACCCGCTCGAGGCCGGCGTTGTACGCGGCCGCGGCCTCGGCGGTGGTGGACAACGGCAGCCCCAGCGGGTCGCGGGGGCGTGCCACCGGGTGGTGCCCACCGACCCACCGGCCGTCCTCGAGCCGGCGCGGCAGCGGTGCGACGGCGTCCAGGATCGACGTCGCCACCCCGGATGCCTGGACCCGGATCTCGGGCACCGCCGTGGATTCCCACAGCTCGCCTCGGCGCAGCGCGCCGAGCGTCCAGATCGGGGCCTCGGTGTCACCGAGGCCGCCGATCAGTCGTCCGCGATCGGTGCTGAAACCCATCCCAGCGGAGGCGACCGAGGCGATCGCACCACCGGGGCGGGAACGCAGCAGGTCGTCGAGGAGCGGATTGCCCAGCGTCCGGATGTCGGCACGCGGGCCGGTGCAGTTGACCACCCAGCCGACGTCGCGGCGGCTCCCGTCGGAGAGGGAGACTCGCACGCCACCGCGCTGGAGCGGCTCCGCGTCGCCCACCGTGAGCGCCTCGACCCGCAGCCGTCCGGTACTCCGCAGCGAGTCGACCAGGGTCGCACTGGTGGGCGGCATCCGATGGCGCAGCGTGTTCCACCCGCCGGCGTGCTCGGCCACGAATCGATCGCGTTCGCCGTCGTCCAACCGCTCCCACAGTTCCGCGATCCGGTAGCGCAGCCCGTCGACCGCCGGCCGCCAGTCCCCTGTGGTCGCCCGTACGTCGTGCAGGTGCCGCTCGGCCCGCGGCAGGATCTCCTCGAGGGTGCCTCCCCAGTCGGAGATGTCGGGGATGGCCGCGAGCTTCGGCACCGCCAGGTGCGCGCGCGGCAGCCGGCCGGTGCGGGAGACCGCGTGCAGGGTCCGGTCGGGGCGGTTGTCCCCGGCGGAGAGCGAGAGCACGACGTCGACCATGGTGAGCCCCGCCCCCACGATGAGGACATCGGAGGGACCGGCCGCGTCCCGGCGTACGACGTCCAGCGCTCCCGTCGCCCATGGGTCGGGCACGAAGAAGGCGGAGTCGCGCAGCGACTCCGCCGCCCAGGAGTCACCCGCGCCGGGCAGACCGGTGGCGACCACGATGGCCTCCGCGGCCAGGCGGGCGCCTTCGCTGGTGAGCGCCGTCCAGCCCGACCCGGTCCGCAGTACCCCGACCGCGCGCGTGCGCAGGTGCCGCAGGGTGACCAGAGCGTCCGCCTGGAGTTCCTGGGTCAGGGTGTCGTCGAGGTATCGGGCGAACTGTCGCCGCGCCACGAAGGCGTTGGCATCGGCGTTGCTGCCGACCTCCTGACGACCGAGCCAGGCGACGAAGTGGCCCGGTTCCTCGGGCAGGGCTGACATCCCCGAGGCGGGCACGTTCAGCAGGTGGTCCTCGTCGGTCGTGCCGAACGCGACCCCCCGGGCCCAGCGGTCGGCCGGGTCGAGGAGGAGCACCTCGAGTCGCGTCGAGCGGCGGCGCGCAGCGCGGGCCAGGTGCAGCGCGGTCAGGGTGCCGGCGGCACCCCCGCCGGCGACGACGACACGGGGGCATTCCCCCGGTGCGCAGTCCCTCACGGGGCGCCCGCCCCACACCTCACACCACCGCCTTCGCCGCGAGCAGTGCGTCGAACACCGGGCGGGCCCGGTCGAGCCACGGCTGGTACACCGCGGGCTCGTCGTACTGCGCATCGATGACGTAGAGCCCGCCGGCGGGCACGGTCGCCCCGAGCTCGGAGAGCACCGGCCGCAGGGTGGTCTCGACCGCCAACGCGTGGCCGGGACCAGCACCGAGCATGAGCGGCGCCGCGAGGACGCCGTCCAGCCCGCCGCCGGGGAACCTGTCCATGAACGCCTTGAGCAATCCGGTGTAGGCGGCCTTGTACGTCGGGCTGGCCACCACGACGACGTCGGCGCCGGCGACGCTCTCCACCGCCTCGGAGACCTCGTGTGCGGACTGGTCGAAGAGCGAGCCGCCCAGCTCGGCCAGGTCGAGCACGATGTCCGGCTCGGTGTCGGTGAGTCCGCGGGCGAGGGTGGTCGCGGCGGCGAGGGTGCGCGACCGGGGCTTGGGATTGCCGACGACCACGGCGGTGCGCGGCGAGGTGGTGCGGATGCGGCGGGTATGGATCGACATCGGTTCCCCCTAGGCGGGCTGTTGCAGCGTGCCGAAGCCGCTGCGGTGGAAGATGAGCGGTGGCAGGGCGGTGGCGTGGTCGGCGTGCTCCACCCGGTGGAGTTGGAGCAGCACCAGGATGTGGTCGCCGGCGTCGACCTCGCGGTAGATCGTGCAGTCGAAGCGGGCCAGCCCCTCGTCGAGCAGTACCGCGCCCTCCTCGGTGGTCACCCGTGGGACACCGGCGAAACGTTCGTCCACCGGCCCGGCCAACTGCCGGCACACCGCTGCCTGCCCGTCGGCCAGCACGGTCACCCCCAGATGTTCTGCCCTGCGCAGCGCCGGCCAGGTCTTGGAGGTGACGGCGAGGTTGATCGAGACCAGCGGCGGGTCGAGGCTGACCGAGGTGAACGAACTGGCGGCGAGTCCGAGGGTCTCCCCTTCGACCTCGGCCGCCACCGCGACGACACCGGTGGGGAAGAAGCCGAATGCGTGCCGCAGTCGGGTCGGGTCGAGATCCTGATTGGTGTTCAGCGTGGTCACGAGAAGGTGCCTTTCGCTCGGGGATGCGTGGCAGAGGAACCGATGGGTGGGATCACGGGTGAGCGCTCACCACCTCGGGGAGACCGGACCCGAGCCGCAGTGACTCGAGGAACAGCACCACGGTCGCCGCGACCGAGCGGTGCGCGAGATCGTTGAGGACGTCGTGCCGCCCCCCTGCCACTACCCGCAGCCGGGCCCGCGGCGCGGTCTCGGCGAGCGCGGTCACCTGCGCCACCGGGGTGATGGTGTCGGCGGACCCGTGCAGCACCAGGAGCGGCCGCGTGGTGGGCAGCGTCCGAAGTTCGGGACCCGGAACCGGGTCGGCCAACCGCCCGCGGGTGAAGTCGGTGTCCTCACCGATCACCCGGCGATGGACCGGACAGGCGGTCCGAGCCTCCACCTCCTCCTCCCAGGAGTCGACGTGTGCAGGGGCTCCGGGCAGCGCGAGACCCGCCAACACGCCCGCGTCCGCGTCCACGCGGCCGAGGAGGCGCGCCACTGCGGCGGCCCCGCTGTCGGAGCCGAGCAGCACCCGCGGCGCCGGCAGCGACTCCTCGGCCAGGAGCTTCTCGATCCGCGCCCGCACCGCATCGGGCACGTCGAGCCCCTCGACGTACCGCACCCGATACGAGTCCGCAGCGAGGCGACGGCCCAACCGCGCGTACGACGCCGCCGTCTCGCCCCGTCCTGGTACCAGGATCACGGTGCCGCGCGGCGTACCACCGGTCGGCTCGTCCCAGCGTGTCTCCGGGCGTCTCATGCCGCCCACTCGCTGGTGAACCAGTGCACCGCGCCGGTCTCCGAGTCGTAGGAGCGACGTGGAAGGGTGCCGATGTCCGCGCCGTAGACGTGGATGCCGATCACCGGTTCGTCACCGCCGCAGCGCACCTGGTGGACGTCGTCGTCGGTGGTGCAGCAGACGGTCACCTGGCCCTGGGTCCACTCGTCCGTCCCCTCGGGCACCAGGGGTACGTCGGGAACGGCAGGCTTCTCGAAGCGGGTCTCGACCTCGACACCGCGGTAGATCCCGACCACGCCCCAGGTCTCGTGGCCATGGACGGGCGTGCCCTGACCTACGTTCCACACCGCGCTGGCGATGGAGAAGGAGCCGTCCCCCTCCACGTGCAGCGGGTACATCACGTAGCGATCGGGGTCGGGACGGGTCTTCTCACCGGGGAGCTCGAAGCCCGCGGCCAGCACCCTGGTCAACTCCTGCTGAATGGCTCGGGTGAGGGCCCGCTCGTCGAGGCCCGCTCCGATCAGGGCCCGCACGCGGGCGGCGAAGGCGTCCAGCTGCGGGACGTCACTGCGCACGGGCACCACGCGCCGGGTGTCGGGCTGGCTGGTCCGGGAACTGGTCATCTGTTCTCTCCTTCGGGGAGTGGGCGAGGTGCGGTGGGCAGCGAGGCCACGCCGGCGTAGGCGGCGATCCGATCCCGGAGACCGGGACGTGCGACCGAGCGGGCCAGCGCGGCGAGGGCGGCGTCGTGGTCGACCGGCGGTCGGCCGGCGGCCAGGAGTGCGGGGCGGGCACAAGGCTCGGTGGTCGACCAGTCCCGGAGCAGTCCGGGCAGGTCCTCGGGTGTTCCCGTCACCAGACCGCCGGTCTGCTCCGCGGTCAGTGGCGCTCCACCCGCCAGCCCGACCGATCGGCTGAGCGCGGCCAGGCGAGCGGTGCCGAGGACGACGCCGAAGCGGGCGCCGGGGAAGCGGAAGGTGGCCCTCGGCGACGCCAGGCGGTGGTCGCAGGCGGCGACCAGGTCGGCTCCGGCACCGACCGCGCTCCCCTCGACCACCGCGACGGTGAGGTACGGCGCCGTGGCGAGCCGCTCCAGGAGCTGCCCGATCCGCAGGAAGCGAACGGCCAGCGAGGCGTCGGACTCGTCGTGCAGCCCGGCCACGTCGAAGCCCGCGGCGAAGTGCCGCGGGTTGCCCCGCAGCACCACTGCGGTCGGCCGGGCGTGCTCGGCCTCGGCGAGCAGGGCAAGGAGCGACTCGACCAGGTGCGCGGAGAGCGCGTTGGCGCGCTCCGGGCGGTCCAGCGTGAGCGTCCAGACCCGGCCTCGATCAAGGATGAGGCTCATCTCTGCCCCCTACCGGTTGTTCGCCCGAGGCGCTTTCCGGAGGAGCCGTGTGCGTCGGTGGGGTGACTCATCGGCCGGCCCATTCGGCGTACACCTCCGGATCGGCGCCCAGGCGTGGGGCGCCCCGGTCCAGGCGGGGCGACTCCCCCTCGATCCGGACGGGGAAGACCACGGTCGAGGTCGGCCCGGCCAGCGGTACCTCGACCGTGCCGACCAGGCCGGTGGCCTCGACGTGCGGGTCGGCGAGGATCTGACCGAAGGTGTTGACCGGGCCGCAGGGCACGCCGCGCGCGCTCAGTTCGGTCAGCCAGTGTGCTCGCTTCTCCTCGGAGAACCTCGCCGACAGCAGCGACTCGAGTTCGACCTGGTTCCTCACCCGGTCGACCTGGGTGCCGAAGCGGGGATCCTCGACCAACTCGGGCCGTCCGACGACGTCCGCGACACAGGCCCAGAGGCGGTCGTTCCCCGCGGCGAGGGTGAATTCGCCGTCGGCCGCCGCGAACCCCTGATAGGGCGCATTGCGGGGATGGGCCGTGCCCAGCCTGGCCGGCTCGCGACCGGTTCCCCAGTACTCGCTGGTCTGCAGCGCCGAGATGCCCAGGAGGCAGTCGAGCATCGGGCAGTCCAACCTCACCGAACGACCGCTCGCACGGACCTGCGGGAGGACGGCGGCGATCGTGTACGCCGCATAGAGGCCGGCGGTGAAGTCGCCCACCGGGACGCCCGCCTTGACCGGTCCGCCATCGGGTTCGCCGGTGACGCTCATCAGGCCGGACATCCCCTGGATCACCACGTCGTAGGCGCCGTCGTGCGCGTAGGGACTGCTCAGCCCGTAGCCGGAGATGGAGCAGTACACCAGCCCGCGATGGTCCGCGGCGACCGTGTCGTACCCGAGCCCGAGCCGGTCCAGCACGCCGGGACGGTAGTTCTCCACGACCACGTCCGCCGCTGCCACGAGGGCTCGAGCGCGCTCGAGTCCGACCGGATCCTTCAGGTCGGCCACGACCGAGCGCTTGTTGCGGTTGACCGAGGCGAAGTTGTGGCTGAACCGTTCCTCGCCCTCGACGGCGAACGGCGGCCAGGCCCGCATCTGGTCTCCGCTCGGCGGCTCGACCTTGACCACGTCGGCGCCCAGGTCCGCGAGCAGCATGCCCGCGAACGGACCAGCCGCGACATGAGCCAGTTCGACGACCCGGATCCCCTCCAGCGGTCTCATCTCAGCCGACCGCCCGGGTGCGCTCGGCCGCGGCCGCACGGTGCGCCAACTCCTGTCGGACCAGCGGCAGCAGGTCGCGGCCGTAGCCGATCGCGTCGGCCAGCGGGTCGTAGCCGCGGATCAGCACGGTGTCGACCCCGATCTCGACGTAGTCGAGGATCGCCGCCGCAACCGTCTCCGGCGAGCCGACCAGGGCGGTCGAGTTGCCGCCTCCCCCGACCGCTGAGGCGGTCGGCGTCCACAGGCACCGGTCGTGCCACTCGCCCCGCGCGGCCACATCGAGCAGGCGTTGGGAGCCGGTGTTCTCCGGTGCCCGGCCGGTCGGGTGGAGCTTGCCGTGCCGTGGCTTGAAACGCGCCCCGACCTCACCGTTGATGGTGCCGAGGATCTCCTGCGCCCGTTCCCACGCCGCGGCGTCGGTCGCGCCCAGGATCGGCCGGAACGACACCGAGATCCGGGGACGTTCGGGACGTCCGGCCGCGACCGCCTGTTGAGCCACCGTGGCGATCTGCTCACCGGTCTCACGCAGCGGCTCACCCCACAGCATGTAGGTGTCCGCGTGCTTGGCCCCGACGACGTACGCCGCCGGCGAACTGCCGCCGAAGAAGAGCTCGAGGTGCCGGTCCTGATAGGGGAACACCTGCGGATCCGCGCCCTCGAAGCGGTAGTGGGTGCCCTCGAAGCTGCGCGGGCCGCGGGTGTCCCAGGCCGTCCGCAGGATCTGGAGGTACTCGTCGGTGCGGGCGTATCGCTCGTCCTTGAGCAGGTAGTCGCCCTCCCTCCGCTGCTCGGCATCGGTTCCGCCGCTGACGATGTTGAGCGCGACCCTGCCCCTACTGAAATGGTCGAGGGTGGTGAAGGTGCGCGCGGCGAGGGTCGGGTGGACCACACCCGGCCGGTGCGCCACCAGCAGACCGAGACGCTCCGTGTGCGCCGCGGCGTACGCCGCCACCTGGGTGCCCTCGGCCCAGCCGGAGCCGTAGCCGATGAGGACCCGGTCGAAGCCGCCGTCCTCGTGCGCCTTCGCGAATCGGGCGGTGTACTCGGGGTCGATGACCGGGCCGTGGCCGGGTCGGATCTCGGAGGAGTCCGAGGTGCCGATCATGCCGAGGAGCTCGACGTCTCGGTAGCGGGCTCGGGGATGGTGGGTGCTCATGCTGTTCTCCGATCGAGGCTCTGGGTGGGTACGGGCGAGGTGGCGGTGGTGGTGCCGCCGTCGGGGTCGGTGTCGAGGTGCCGGCGCCACTCGCCCGCCGCATGGCAGGCCGCCTCCCGACGGGGGTGCTCCGGCACTTCGGCGAGCTCCGGCTGGTCCTCGCACGCGTCGTGGACGAAGCGGCACCGCGCGGCGAACACGCAGGCGCGGGGACCCGGCTGGAGCCTCATCGCGGGGTCAGGCCGGAGCTGTTCCGGACGGATCCTGGATCCGTGGACCACACTGGGCGCCGAGGCCACGAGCAGGGCCGTGTAGGGATGGGCCGGTTCCTCGAGCACGCCGCGGACGGGGCCTTGCTCGACGATCCTGCCCCGATAGAAGACGGCGACCCGGTCGGCGATGCCGGCCAGCGAGCTCAGGTCGTGGGCGATGATCACCACCGCGAGGTCGAGTTCGGTACGCAACCGGTCGAGCAGGTTCAGCACGAGATTGCGGTTGGACACGTCCAGCGCGGAGACCGGTTCGTCACAGAAGAGCAGTCGGGGCCGGGTCGAGACGGCCCGCGCGATGGCCACCCGCTGACGCTGTCCTCCCGAGAGCTCACGAGGACGCCGTCCCGCGACCGTCTCCGGCTCGAGCCCGACCAGCCGGAGCGACTCGGCCACCCGTTCCTCCCGCTCGCGCGGGGAGAGAGCAGCGGCGATGTCCAGCGGCTCGCGGACCAGGTCCGCCACTGTGAGGTCGGGATCCAGCGAGCGGAGCGGGTCCTGGAAGACCAACTGCACCCTGCCGGAGCGGCGGAAGGCCCGCCGGGCCCGGCCGCGCAGCCCACCCAGGTCCTCGCCCGCGAACTCGATCGATCCAGCCACGGGCTGCACCAGGCCGACCGTCGCCCGGGCCAGGGTGGTCTTGCCGGAGCCCGTCTCACCGACGATGCCGACGATCTCCCCCGCCCGGACGTCGAGGTCGGCGTCGCTCAGGGCGGCGCCGGTGCCCAGGGCGGTGCCCTTCCGGGGCGGTGCGTAGGACACGGAGAGTCCGCGGACCCGTAGCAGGGGGCCCGCTGTCCGGACCTCGTCGTCGGTGAGGTGCGCGACGTCGTGGATCGTGCTCATGCCGAGAGCTCCTCGCTGATCGGGGTCGTGGCGCCGTCGGCGAGCCGGACGCAGCGGGCCAGGCGCCCCTCGCCGAGGTCGGTGACCGGGACCGGCCCGGCCAGGCAACGGTCGGTGACGGACGGGCAGCGCGGGGCGAAGCGGCATCCCGGCATCTGCTCCCCCGCGGCCGGTGGCTGACCGGGGATGACGTCCAGTGTGCGGCGCTCCCACGAGCCGATGGACGCGACGCTCATCAGCGCCTGGGTGTAGGGGTGCCGCGGATCGCCGAGCACCTCCTCGGTCGGGCCGCTCTCGACGATCTGCCCGCCGTACATCACCAGGATCCGCTCGCAGGTCTCGGCCACCACCGCCAGGTCGTGGGTGACCAGGAGCAGCGAGAGCCGGTGGGTCTCGCGCAGCCGGCGGAGCAGGGTGAGGATCTCGGCCTGGATGACGACGTCGAGCGCGGTGGTGGCCTCGTCGGCGATGAGCAGGTCGGGCTCGCAGGAGATGGCGATGGCGATCAGGACTCGCTGCAGCATCCCGCCGGAGAGCTGGTGCGGGAACTGGTGGAAGACGCTGCCCGGGTCGTGCAGGCCGACCTCGCCGAACAGTTCGACCGCCCTCAGGTTCGCCGCGCGGCGGGAGAGGCCTCGCTTGACCCGCAGTTGCTCGGCCAACTGATGCCCCACCGTCAGCGACGGATTGAGGTAGGAGGCGGGGTCCTGGAAGACCGCGCCCACCCGCGCCCCCCGGATCTCGTCCCAGGTGGCGCGTCCGGCGGCGGTGAGGTCGACGCTCCCCGCGCCCTCGCCCAGGGTGATCCGGCCCTCGTCGACGTGGCCGCTGTCGGGCAGGAGCCCGAGCACGGCCCGGCAGGTCAAGGTCTTCCCGCTCCCCGACTCGCCGACCAGGCCCACGGACTCGCCGCGACCGATCTCGAAGGAGACGTCCTGGACGGCTACCAGGTGATCGGCAACGGAGACCTGGAGACCGCTCACCCGCAGTGTGCGTTCGCGGTGCTCTTCGACGTGCCCGGCGACCGCACCGGACCGGTGGTCCTGGGGGTGCGCGTGCTGGAGGTCGGGGTCAGACAGGGACGACATCGTGCTGCTCCTTCCGGGGCGCGGGGACGTGGCTGATTCCCCGGCGGCGCCGGCGACGGCGCCGGGGCGCCGCGCCGGTGACGTCCCGGATGGCGTCGGCCAGCAGGTTGAGCGAGCCGACGGTCGCCATCATCAGGGCCACCGGGAAGATCGGGGCCCAGGGCTGCTGGGCCAGGTAGCCGAGGTCGGCCGAGAGCATCCCGCCCCAGGTCGGTGCCGGGGGCGTGACGCCGAGTCCGAGGAAGGAGAGGGAGGCGACGACCAGGAGCGCCGAGCCGGTGGCCTGGGCCGAGGTGACCGCGACGTTGGGGAGCACCTTGCTCCAGATGTGGGTGCGCAGGGTCCACCATTCGGTGGCGCCCATCAGTTCGGCCGCCTCGACGTACTGCGCCTTGCGCAGGCCGAGGGCCACCGAGCGGGTGATCCGGTAGAAGGTGGGGCTGATCAGGACGCCCACCGCGATCATGGCCTGCTGGAGACCGTTGCCCAGGGTGCCGGCGACCGCGATCGCGAACACGGTGAAGGGCAGGATGACCAGGGTGTCGCTGATCCGCAGCGAGATCCATTCGAGCCGGGGGCCCAGCCACACCGACGCGAGCCCGGTGGGGACGCCGAGCGCGGCACCGATCAGCACGGCCTCGACGGCGCCGAGGACGGAGAGTCGGGTGCCTGCCATCAGCCGGCTCAGTACGTCGCGCCCGACGTAGTCGGTTCCGAGCAGATGAGCCGCGCTGGGCCCTTGGAGGACCTCGTCGGTGTACTGCTTGATCGGGTCGTGAGGGGCCAGCGCCTCGCCGAAGACCGCGAGGAACGCGATCCCGGCCAGGACGAGCAACGCCACCCGGGCGCTGGGAATGCGCCACAGCGCCGTGAGCGCCGCAGGAAGCGCGGGCCGGCGACCCTGTGCGCGCGTGGACGTCCTCATCGCGCACCCCCTCGCGCAGCCCGGGCCACCCCGTCGCTCCGGCGGGCCGCGGGGTTGAGCAGGTTCTGGAGGATGTTCACGACCAGACTCGCGGCGACCACGATCACCGCGGTGACCAGCAGGGTGCCGAGCACGACGGGCACATCGCCCTTCTCCGCGGCGTCCAGTGACAGTTGGGCGATCCCGGGGAGCGCGAAGAGCTTCTCGGTCACGACCGCACCGCCGATGACCAGCGGGATGGCCAGGCCGATCACGGCAAGGGTCGGCCCGGCGGCGTTGCGAAGCACATGGCCGAACAGCACGCGGCGCCGGCGGAAGCCGCGCATCTCGGCACCGATCGCGTAGTTCTGGTGCAGCTCCCCGACCAGCGAGGTGCGCAACTGGCGCGCGATCGACGAGGCGACGTCCAGGCTGAGCGCGAAGCTCGGCAGGATCGCGAACCGGAGCCACTGGACCGGGTCCTGCTCGAGGGCGACGTAGCCGCCCGCGGGAAGGAGCTGGAGCTTCACCGAGAACAGGACGATCAGACCCATGCCCATCACGAACGGCGGCAGCGTGCCCAGCAGCGAGCACACCAGCGTGACTCCGCGGTCGAGGATTCCGCCATTGCTGAGCGCGGCACCGATGCCGGCGCTGCCGCCGATGACCAGGGCGAGCAGCAGTGCCAGCGCGGCGATCGAGAGGTCCACCGGGAGTGCCGTCCGGATACTGTCGGTGACCGGGATGGTCGTGAACCACGACCTGCCCAGGTCGCCGGTCAGGGCGTTTCCGACCCAGGAGAGGTACTGCACCACGAGCGGCCGGTCGAGGCCGAACTCGTGGTTCATCCGCGCGATGTCCTCCTCGGTGGCGGTCTCACCCAGCACGGCGGCGGCCGGGTTGCTGTCGCTGAGCGCACCCAGGGCGAAGGTGATCAGCGAGGCCAGGAAGAGCACGGTGGCCGTGACCAGGACGACTCCGCGCAGGGAGACGGCCCAACCGCGGACCCGCGCCAGCCGCTCTCCCCGTCCCCGGACCGCACCCCACCCGGTGGCTGCGGTGGCCGTGAGGCTCACGAGACCTTCACCCCCTCGAAGCGACGCAGGCTCGGCAGGGCCGGGAGCTCCGAGACGCCCTGACGCGCGATGATGTTCGGCACCAGGTACAGGAACGTGTTGGGGAACGCCCTGACCGCGATCTCGGTCGCCTTCTGCAGCAGCGCGGGATAGTCCGGATCGTCGGTGGGGGTCTGCTTGACCTTGGTGAGCTGGGCCTCCAGGTCGGGATCGGTCTCGCGTCCCGGGTTCATCAGCCCCTCGGCGCCGAACAGCACCTGGAAGGCCTGCACCGGCGACTCCCGTCCGGCGAAGCCGTCGTAGGTCAGCGCCCTCGAGTGCTCGATATAGACCAGCTGGGTGGCCTGAGTCCGTGGGATGGTTTCGATGGTGACGTCGAACCCGACCCCGTCGAGCTGAGCCTGAATGAGTTCGATCACCGCACTGGACAGCCCCGAGTCGGTGAGCACCACCGGCACCGGCGCGGTGTACCCGGCATCGCTGAGGAGGCGGCGCGCCCGCTCGGGGTCGTAGGCATAGGCGTCGGCGAGCGATTCGGCGTAGCCGACGTACCCGGGCGGGAACGGTTGGTAGTTGACGTCGCCCACCCCGAAGTTTGCGACCTCCTTGATCTTCTCCCGGTCGATGGCGAACTTGAGCGCCTCGACCACCGCGGGGTCGTCGAAGGGCGCCATCCCGCTGTGCACGTCGAGCACCGCCACGTACATCGAGTCGATGACCTGGACCTCGAGGCCTGCGTCCTTCGCCTGCTGCACCTGGGCGCCGGAGAGCCGCCCGAGGTTGTACTGCCCGGACTGGACGGCGGCGACGGCGGTCGCGGGGTCGGCCTGGGGGTACAGCTCGAAGGCGGACACCTTGATCTCCTCGGCCAGGAAGAACGAATCGTTCTTGGTCATCGAGGCGTGGTCGTTCTGGATGTACTTCGTCACTGCGAAGGGGCCCGAGCCAGCGGGCTGGGTCGCGAGCGCGGCAGCGTCCTTCTCGAAGGCCGCGGGGTTGACCACCATGCCGGTCTTGCCGGCGAACAGCAGTGGGTACTGATAGTCGACCTCCGCCAGGTCGAGGACGACGTCGCGCTTCCCGGAAGCGGTGACCTTCGCGATCGTCGTCATCTGCGGCGCGATCAGCGAGCCGTCGGCCGTGCGGCCGCGCTCGATGGACTTCGCCACCGCGGTGGCATCGATCGGCGTACCGTCGCTGAAGGTGAGGCCCGGTCGCAGGGTGAAGGTGACCCGTCGCCCGCTCTTGTCATACCTCCACGACTCAGCCAGCCAGGGCACGGCGTTGCCCTGCGCGTCCAGCGCAGTGAGGGGGTCGTAGACCAGAGCGAGCATCTGGACGTCGGAGCCGGCCGAAGAGGTGACCGGGTCCCAGGTCGTGGGGAGCTGCCAGGCCCAGGTGATGGTGCCGCCCCCGGCGCCGCCGGAGCCGGCCGCGCCCGTGGTGGAGGTGCCACCGCAGGCCTCGAGCGCGAAGATCAGGCTCGCGCCGAGTCCGAGGCTGAGGAACCCCCGTCGGTTGAGCGGGAGGGCGGGCTGCTGGCTGGAACGGGTCTGCTTGGCCATGACGAGGAGGCCTTTCGTCGGCTCGGGAGTTGGACGTACGGAGGGCGCGGAGGGGACGACGGATCAGACCGCAGCGCCGAGCCGGTGCCGGGCGGTGGTGTGCCGGTTCTCGGGCACGGACAGGCCGAGGTGGCCACGGAGGGTGGAGGACTCGTAGTCGCCGCGGAAGACGCCGCGGTCCTGGAGGATCGGGACGACGTCCTCGACGACCCGGCGGAAGTTGGCGGGATGGTCCAGTCCGATGTTGAACCCGTCGCAGGCCCGCGCCTGCCACCATTCGATGAGCTTGTCGGCCACGGTCGTCGGCGACCCGACGAACTCACTCCTGCGGAAGTGCCTGGTCGACTGGACCGTCTCGCGCAGGGTCCAGCCGTTCTCGAGGGCACGCTGCGTGATGGCCCGGGCCTGGGTGTAGAAGGATCGCTCGCCGTGGCGGAGGGCCTCGCCCGGAAACGGCGCGTCGAGGTCGTACTGGCGGAAGTCGTGCCACCCGAACGGCCGGCCGAACTCGGCGAGGGCGGCCTCGAAGGTGTGGTCACGCTGGTTGTTGGCGGCTTCGATCTCGCGAGCCTCCGCGTCAGTGTCACCCACGACGATCTTGACCCCCGGCATGATCACCAGGTCCTCGGGACGCCGGCCGAACCTGTTCACCGCCCGACCCTTGATGTCCTCGTAGAAGGCCTGCCCGGCCGCGATGTCCGCGGCGTGGGTGAAGATGCCCTCCCCCACGCTCGCACCCAGGTCACGCCCCTGGTCGGAGTCGCCGGCCTGGAAGATCACCGGGTGGCCCTGGGCGGATCGCACCAGGTTGAGCGGGCCGCGGACCTTGAAGTAGGTCCCCTCGTGGTCGAGCACGTGCTGCTTGGCGGGGTCCAGGAAGACCCCCGACTCGCGGTCCCGCACGAACGCGTCGTCCTCGTAGGAGTCCCACAGGGCCCGTGCCAACTCGACGTACTCCTGGGCCCGTCCGTACCGGGTGTCGTAGTCGAAGTGCTCGTCGAGGCCGTAGTTGGTCGCGGTGCCCGCGTCGCCCGTGGTCACGACGTTCCAGCCCGCCCGGCCTCCGCTGATCAGGTCGAGGGATCCGAAACGTCGGACCAGGTTGAAGGGGCTGTTGAAGCTGGTGGTCGCGGTGCCGACCAGGCCGATCCGCTCGGTCTGGGGCGCGAGCGCGCTGAGCAGGGTGAGCGGCTCGAGCCGGTTGAGGTAGTGGGGCGGCGAGTACGGCGTGATGAACTGGCTGTCGACGATGAAGAACAGGTCGAACCTGCCCTGCTCCGCGAGCCGCGCCATCTCGGCGTACCACGCGATGTCGACACTGGCGTCACCCGGGATCTCCGGATCCAGCCACAGGGTGTGGCTCCCGGGGCCGCCGGTGCCGTAGGGCACGGCACCGAGATGCATCACGCGCTTCGAGGTCATGGACCGCCTCCGTCTGTCACGAGTTGATGTCGAACTGGGTGTCGCGGGCCGGCACATCGCCGACCTGTTGACTATTCTCTATCAACTTAGTGCAGATAAGGGGAACGCTTCCAACGGCGTTTCGCCATCGCCGGACATCACGATTCGTGATCGTTAAGTGTATTAACCTGCTCGACATGCAGAGATATCTGGATCTGGTGCCCCTGCGCAGCTTCGTCGCGATCGCCGACTGTGGGGGATTTCAGCGGGCGGCGACCTCGCTGCACCTGAGTCAGGGGGCAGTGAGCCAGCACGTACGCCGCCTCGAGGCGGCCATCGGTCGGCCGCTGCTGGAGCGGCACGGCCGGGGCTCGCGGTTCACCGCGGCCGGCGAGCAACTGCTTCCGCGGGCCAGGCGGCTCCTCGCTCTGCACGACGACACCGTGCGCGACCTGGCCGAGGGTGCCGAGGAGGTGGTCACGATCGGGACGACCGAGCACGCCGCCGCGCAGCTGCTCCCCCGGCTCACCTCGACCCTGGAGCAGACCGCACCCGAATATCGCTTCCGGTTCCGGATCGACCGGGGACAGCGCCTACGGGATGCCCTGGCCAGCGGAACCGTCGACCTGGCCCTGCAGATCGACTCGCCCGATCAGCGGGGGCTCCCGATCGGCGACCTCGCGCTCACCTGGTACGCGGCGCCCGGCTGGCGACGCGGGTCGCCCGACTCGCCGGTGCCGGTCGTCGCCTTCGACAAGCCGTGCCCGCTGCGAAATCGGGCGGTGGACACACTCACCGCCTCCGGTCTGACCACCGCGGTCGGCGCTGAAGCACCGAACCTCGCCGGCGTGCACGCCGCGGTGGCCGCCGGCCTCGGCGTCGCGCTGCTGGCGACACTCGGCGAGACGCCGGCCGGGCTGGTCGAATGCTCTGACCTGCCGGAGGCCCAGCCGGTCGCCCTGTCGGCCTGCCCACGGCAGGGTCTCCCACAAGAACTGGCGGAGCGAACCGCAGCCTCCCTGCGTCCGCTACTGGCGCCGGCGGCATCACGGCGCCACCCGACGGGCCGGACCGGCGCCGCGGACGATGAGCCCGACCTCATCGGCCACGCGGCCGACTGAGGTGGGCAGTCGGCCGGCGTCAGGCAGGTGACGCGCCGCGGGCCTGGACGGCGGTGTCCAGCGCCTGGCGGAAGACCTCGACGGGCTGGGCCCCCGAGACGGCGTACTTGCCGTCGAATACGAAGAAGGGCACCCCGCTGATGCCCAGCCGTTGAGCGAGCGCGATGTCCTGCTGGACCTCCTCGGCGAAGGACTCGGTGCCGAGCACGGCCAGCGGCTCCTCGCGCGGCAGACCCGCCTCCGCGGCCAGGTCGGCGAGGACCTCGTGGTCACCGACGTTGCGCCCGTCGGTGAAGTAGGCGCGGAACAGCGCCAGTATCAGCGCGTGCTGACGCCCCTCACCTGCGGCCCAGTGCGCCAGCCGGTGGGCGGGCAGCGTGTTGGTGGGTAGGGCGCGGTCCAGGTGGTAGTCCAGACCGATCTCGGCGGCGCGCGCGGAGACCTGCTCGTTCATCTCGACGGCCTTGTCCCGCGAGGTCCCGAACTTCTCGGCGAGATGGTCGGCGAGGTCGAGGGTGGCCCCTTCGGGCAGCTCGGGCATGAGCTGGTAGCTGTGATAGCGGAGCTCGACGTCGAGACCGGACGCCTCCACGGCCTGGGCCAGGAGAGTGTCGCCCATGAAGCAGAAGGGGCACACGATGTCGCTCCACACGTCGACGGTGACCTTCTCCGCCGAGGGGTCGAGGGCGGCCATCAGGAGCACACCCCGTCAGCCGTGCACACGCCGAAGGCGGAGTCCTCGGTCGAGACCGTCACGAACGGCGAGATCCCCTCGGGCCCGTGCGGCTGCTCGCCGGGCTGCGGCGTCTGGTCTGTCGTCCCTGTGCTCACGTCATGGCTCAACCTAGGACCCTCGCCGGCTATTCCGCCGTGCTGTACCGGCGGAAGGTGAGGGCGGCGAGACCCGTCGTGATCGGGACGGCGGCGATCAGGCCGAGGGTGGCGACCACGCTCCGCACGATCTCCTGGGCGACCAGCTGGTCGGTGACCACGTCCGCGATCGGCCCCTGGGCCGCGACCAGCAGGATCAGCAGCGGCAGCGAGGAGCCGGCGTAGGCCAGGATGATGGTGTTGACCACCGACGCGATGTGGGCGCGTCCGACCCGGCTGCCGGCGCGGTAGAGCTGCACCGCGCCGTACTCCGGGTTCGCTCGGGCCAGCTCGGTGACGGTGGCGGACTGGGTGACCGTCACGTCGTCGAGCACACCGAGCGATCCGATCACGATCCCGGCGAGCAGCAGGCCCTCCATGTTGACCGAGTGAAGGGTGCCGACGTACGTCGAGGTCTCGTCGGTGAATCCGGTCAGATGCAGTGCGGAGACCGCGAACGCCGAGAGCAGGCCGGTGAGGGTGAGGCTGACCAGGGTGCCGAGCACCGCGACCGTGGTCCCGAGGCCGAAGCCGTGGGTGAGGTAGAGGACGGTGAGCATGATCGCCGCGGACCCCACGATCGCGACCAGCAGCGGTGGTTGCCCGGCGAGGATCGCCGGCACGACGAAGAAGAGCAGCAGGACGAACGTGACCGCCAGCCCACCGATCGCAGTGAGACCCCGCCATCTGCCGAACGCCACCAGGGCAAGCGCGAACGCCCCCAGCAGCACCCACAGTCCAGTGCCCCGCTGGTGGTCCACGACCGCATAGATCATGCCGTCGGGACTCTCGGTCTGGGTCAGGACGACGTCATCGCCCACCTCGATCTCCGGGGCGCCCGGTCCGCTCGGCAGGGCCACCTCGACCTCCCGGCCCACGGCACGCTCGGTGTCCGATTCGGTGATCTCCACCCGGGCCGTGCCGCAGCCGTTGACCTGGACCGCGGCCTGCTCATCGGCCTGTTCGGCGGTCTGGTCGGGCTGCTCGGGGCACGCTTCCCGCTCGATGGCGGTGACCTGCCCGCTGGACTGGGCAGCAGCCTCACCGTCCTCGGGCGAGGGCACGCCGTCGGTGGGCCACAGCCACACCAGTGCTGCCAGGGTCGCCACCGCGATCGGCACGATGACGGCGAAGGCGAGCCGTCGCATCCGGGCCGACTCGGGCGCGGCCTGGTGTGCATGCTGACCGCCCATGGTCAGCGATCGTATCGGCCGCCCGCTCGTCGCCGGTCGCGGCAGGTAGGTGCCCGGCGGCCGCCTCCCCCGCCCCCAGTCCACGCGGGTCTGGCCTGACCCAGCTCCGGGTCGTCGCAGGCGGGCCGACCCGAACGGCCGCCCGGTCGGCACCCGAGAAACACAACAGCGGGCCTACCTGTTGGTAGGCCCGCTGCTGTCGATGTCTACCGACATCACATTGGTAGCGGGGGCAGGATTTGAACCTGCGACCTCTGGGTTATGAGCCCAGCGAGCTACCGAGCTGCTCCACCCCGCGTCGGTGAACACAACCTTACGGGCCGGGGCTCCCGCCGCCAAATCGACGGCGGGACCCCCGGTCAGCGCAGCAGTTCGGTGGCCTGGTCCACCTTGGCCTGAGCCTGCTTGAGCAGGTTCTCCCGCTTCGAGTAGTTGCCGTTGGCTCCGGCCTGCTGAGCCTGCTCGAAGAGGTCCTGAGCCTCGTTGAGCAGGGTGGTGACCTGCTCGGTCACACTGCCGCTCGGCGCGGGTGCCGGCGTACCGCCGTTGCTCTGCGACGGAGAGGGCGACGTCGAGGGTGAGGTGGACGGCGTCGTCCCCGACGTGTCCGGTGAGACCGACGGATCCTCGCTCGGCGCCGCCAGCGCTCGGCCGATCGCCTCCCCGAGGGTCTCACCGAAGCCGACCCTGCCCGCATAGGAGACCATCACGTAGGCGAGGGTCGGGTAGCTGGCGTCGTTGAGCGAACGGACCGCATAGACCGGGGCGATGTACATCAACCCGTCCTTCGCGGTCGGCACCGTGATCAACTGCCCGAACAGCGGGTCCGCACCGGATCTGCTGAAGTCACCGACGGCCTCGGCGATGTCGCTGTTGGTGGTCATCAGGTTGAACGCCTGGCCGGGACCCTGGGTGATGTTGTCGTTGCGCTCCAACACCCTGATGGTGCCGTAGTCCTCCGAGGTCGCATCGGAGTTGGCGGTCATCACCGCCGCCAGGTTGCTGCGCTCGAACGGCACGAACGTGGAGGAGATCGACCACACCTCCTGGCTGGCCGCGTCCTCGGGCGCCTCGTCGGTGGCGGTCTCGTCGACGAAGGTGCGGTACGGCGCCATGTAGGTGTTCTGGTTGTCCGGGTCGCGCGGCACCGCCCACCGGTCGTTGCCCCGCAGGAAGTCGACGGGGTCGGTCACGTGATAGCGGGCCAACTGGTAGCGCTGCGCCTTGAACATGTCCTCCGGGTAGCGCAGGTGCTCCAGCAGGTGCTCGGGGATCTGCGACTTCGCCTTCACGACGCCGGGGAACGCCTCGGACCAGGCCTGCAGGATCGGGTCGTCCTCATCCCATTCGTAGAGCGTGACGGTGCCGTCGTAGGCGTCCACGGTGGCCTTGACGGCGTTGCGCATGTAGTTGATCTCGTCGGTCGGGATCGTGCGCAGCCCCGTGCCCTCCTGCTGTAGCGAGTCGTCGGTCATCGTCTGGTACGACTCGAGGTCGGAGCTGGGGTACTTGTCGGTCGTGGTGTACCCGTCCAGCACCCAGGTGAGCCGGCCGTCCGCGACCACCGGGTAGGGGTCCTCGTCCAGGGTCAGCCACGGAGCGACCTTCTGCACCCGTTCGGTGGGAGTGCGGTCGTAGAGGATCTCGCTGTTCTCCCCGACCCGCTCGGAGAGCAGGAAGTTCGCCTGGCCGTACTTGATCGCATACATGAACTGCCGGAAGGTCGACCCGATCGGGACGCCGCCCAGACCGTCGTACGTCGTGGTGTTGTCCTGGCTGCCGTCCTCGCCCTCGGCCTCGGTGCCGGTCTCACGGGCGGGCAGATCGAGCTCGACCGCGGGCTCACCGTCGGCTCGGCCGGCCACGACGTAGTCGGCGCTGCGCTCGCCGAAGTAGACCCGATCCTCGAACTCGCCCGGGCCTTCGGTGACCAGATCGTCCTCGGTGGGCTGACGGCCCTCGGCCCACTGGATGTCGCGGCTCTCGGTCTGGTTGCGGATGTCGCGGTGGTTGGCGTACGCCGCGATCACGCCGTTTCCGTGGGTGTAGACCGTGTGCAGGTTGGTCCAGTTGCGGTCGCCCTCGCTGATGCCCTCGGTGTCGAGCTCACGGACGCCGAGAGCGACCGCGCGCTGGTTGCCGGCGATCTCGTAGTGGTCGACGTCGAGGACCTCGGGCACGGTGTAGTAGGCCCGCCCCTGCTGGGTCTCCTCGAAGAGCTGCTTGACCAGCATCGGGTCGACCACCGGCTGCGAGCTCACCTGGGCGTCCAGACCGATGGCGGTGGCGTTCTCCACGGTCGCGCCCGCGGTGTAGTCCTCCATCCGGACGTGTTCGTCGTCGATGGCGAAGGCATCCCGGGTGGCATCGATGTTGATCCCGAGGTAGCTGGCCTCCTTGTCCTGCTCGGAGGGCCGGACCTGAACCCCCTGCACGATGGCCGGCCACACCAGCCCGAGCAGGATCGCGGACAGCACCAGCAGGGAGACGCCCACCGAGGGCAGCAGCCAGGTACGCCGCCAGATGTTGACGAAGAAGAGGGCCGCGCAGATCACCGCGATCCCGGCCAGCACCGCCTTCGCCGGCAGGACGGCGTGGTCATCGGTGTACCCGATCCCGGTCATCAGCGGCCCGTTGCCGTGCACGAGGTCGTAGCGGTCCAGCCAGTAGTCGACCGCCTTGGCGAGCACGAAGATGCCGAGCATTACCGAGACCTGGATCTGGGCGGTGCCGGTGAACCGCTCCCCCGCCGGCGCCTGCAGCCGGATCCCGCCATAGAGGTAGTGCACCACCAGGCTGACCAGCACACCGACGATGGCGGCGGTCATGGTGAAGTCGATGAGGAAGTGGTACCAGGGCAGGTCGAAGACATAGAAGCCGATGTCGCGGCCGAAATGGTCGTCGTTCTGGCCGAAGTCGCCGCCGTTGCGCCACAACATGTACGTGCGCCAGCGCGCGGAGCCGGCCGACCCGGCGAAGAGGCCGGCGATCGCGGAGACCCCGACCAGCAGCCAGACCCGGATGGGGGTGACGGCCTCGCGGTACCGGTCGAGCCCGCTCTGCTCCGAGGAGAGCGGACGCAGGTCCGGTCGGGCGCGGTAGGCGAGGATCGTGCAGGCCGCCACCACGGCGGCCATCAGCAGGCCGAAGCACAAGAAGAGCCCGATCCGGGTGAGGAGCATCGAGGTGTGAACGCCCTCGTACCCCAGGTCGTGGAACCACAGCACGTCGGTGTAGATGGTCGCGAAGGTGGTCAGCCCGAAGAACAGCAGCACCAGCACGGCGCCGGTGATGATCAGCGCACGTCCGCGGCCGCCGCTGCGCGGTGGCGCCTCGCGGGGGTCGTCGTCGAAGAGCTCGCTCACGGCTGCTGCCTCCCCTGGTCGGTGCCGGCCTGGCCACCGGTCTCCCCCGCCGACTGGTCGGCGCCGCCATCATCCAAAGTGGCCCGCAACCGGTCGAGCAGGCCGGGCACCAGATCGGCCCCGCCGACGACCGAGGCCGCCTCGTCGTGTGCCCGCAACCGCAGTGCACAGTACGCCGAACCGGACCGGCTGACACCGGCCACGATCCGGACCTCCTGCCTATCCGGGTGCTCGCGCGCGAACCGCTCGGCCTCCGCCGGATCCTCGGGGATCTCGGCATCGACGTCGGGCGGGAGCACCAGTCGCTCGACCACGGCCGCGCAGCCTGCCACCTCCGGCGGCCACCCGATCGACTCGAGGGCATCCTCCAGCACGACACCGGGCGCGAGCTCGTCCTGCTCGATCGGCGTGATCGAGCCCGCGGCAGCGGAGCTGTCCAGCCCCATCAGCGAGGCGAGCGCCGGCTCGCGGCGTACCAGATCCGCCGTCTCGACCAGGGCATAGAGCCGCGCGGGACGATCCCAGCCACCCTCCGCGGCGTGTTCCTCGAT
Organism: Nocardioides insulae DSM 17944; assembly: GCF_000422825.1. Lineage (GTDB taxonomy): Bacteria > Actinomycetota > Actinomycetes > Propionibacteriales > Nocardioidaceae > Nocardioides > Nocardioides insulae. Next base: position 813,220 of record NZ_KE383929.1, read on the forward strand.
CTCCAGGACGGCGGCGGCCAGTGCGGGATCCTCGGGCAGGTCGGTCAGCTCGGTCACGAGTCTCCTCCACAGCTGGGCAGGGTGGCGTCGGGGTCCTTGACCCAGGCCTCCACAGCGTCGGTCGCTTCCTTCATCGTCTCCACCCGTACCAAGCGGATGTCATCGATCGGCGTCCCCACGGCATCGGCGCAGTTGTCCGCCGGCACCAGGAAGAGTTCGGCGCCGTCCCGGCTGGCCCCCGCGATCTTCTGCTGGATGCCGCCGATCGGGCCGACGGCCCCGTCCGGGTCGAGCGTGCCGGTGCCGGCCACGATGTTCCCGCCGGTCAGCGATCCCGGGGTCAGGTCGTCGTAGATGGCCATCGAGAAGATCAGGCCGGCGCTCGGACCACCGATGTCCTCCCCCAGATTGATGGTCACATCGATCGGAAGGTCGTAGCCGAGGCCGAGGGTGACACCGATCAGCTTCGTCCCGTTCTCGACGGTGGGCTCGATGTGGACGCTGCGTGAGGTGTCGCCCCGCTCGATGTCGACCGACACCGGCTGGCCCTCCGGGGTGTGCTGGATCCGGGTCACCGCATCGTCGGCCGACTCGACCGGGTGGCCGTCGATCGCCGTGATCACGTCGCCGGTCTCGAGCACGCCCTCGGACGGCGACCCGGGCGTCACCGCGAGCACCTCGAGGTGCTCGGGCACCTCGTATCCCGCGGCCTGCAGCGCCACGGCTGCGGCGACCTCCTGGGAGGAGCCCATCTGGGCCGCAGACTCGTCCTGGTTCTCCTGAGTCGTCGTGCCCTGCTCATAGACCGCGTCGTAGGGGTAGACGGCGTCCTCGTCGCTCGCCCACGCACCCAGCAGGGTGAGCAGATCGACCTTCGCCTCCGGCTGAGTCTCGGTCACCGTCGTCATCCGGAGCTCGCCGTCGTCGGCGTAGGTCTTGTGCCCGCTGATCTCCACGATCGGGCTTCCGTCGCTCCGGTCACCGAGCACGTCGAGCGTCGGTCCGGGCCGGTAGATGACATAGGGCAACGGCATGAACCACGCCAGCGCGAACAGCACGAGCACCAACGGGGCCGCGATCAGGCCGGCGAGGGTGCGCTGCTTCATGAGGCACACCTTCTCATCACCGACCAACCCCGTGGCGGCGCGGTCCGCCACCCGGCGCCCCGGGCCGCCGGATCAGCCGGTCGGGCGCGTGGATCCGTCCTGGCTCAGGGTCTCCGAGCGGGCCCCACCCACCGCCGTGTCGGTACGGCGCGAGGGCCGCACCGCGAGTCCGGTGGACCGATCACGGGCGGGCGTCGGGGCGGCGTACCGGACGGGTCGGGAGCTCTGCAGGCCGCGCTCGAGATGGCGGACGGCGTCCTCACGGCTCGCCTCGACGGGGCGCTCGCGCCCGGCCCAACCGGCCCACAGCATCGCGATCAGCGTCACGACGCCGGCCGGCACCAGCCACAGCAGGATCTCCACGCCGTCCAGGGTAGGAGCGCACCGCCCCCAGGCCGCGGAGGCACACCGTCACCACGGCGCGGAGCCCAACGGTTCAGGGCGAGCCGACCCACTCCTCACCACCGTCGGAGAAGCGCTGGTGCTTCCAGATCGGCACCTCGGCCTTGAGCGTGTCGATCAGCGCCCGGGTGGCGGTGAACGCGTCGCCGCGGTGTCCTGAGGTCGTCGCCACGATGACGGCGACATCTCCGATCGCCAGGGTGCCGACCCGGTGGAGCGCGGCAACGCCGTGGACGGCGTACTCCTCGGCGACCCGGTCGCACACCTGCGACATGCGGGCGGCCGCACTCGGATGGGCGGAGTACTCGAGGCCGGTCACTCCACGGCCCTGGTCGTGGTCGCGCACCCGCCCCACGAAGATGGTCAGCCCCCCGGCGGCCTCGCCCTCGAGGGCCGCGGCGACCTCCGCCACGTCGAGCGGGGTGTCGCGGATCTCGCACAGGGTCACGGCCGGATGGGTCACAGGTCGACGCTACCCAACTTGTCGTTCGCGCGTACGGTGGGAGGCATGAACGACAAGCCGGGGCCCGAGGATTCCTCCGACGACCAGAACCCCTTCAAGGGCACGCCCTTCGAGGCCATGTTCGGCATGTTCGGCGGTGCTCCCGGCGGAGCCGGCGGACCCGGCGGGCAGATGCCCGACCTCAACCAGATCTTCGGCCAGATCCAGTCCCTGATGCAGCCCTACGACGGCCCGCTCAACTGGGAGGCCGCGGAGGATCTGGCCCGCAAGACCGTCGCCCAGCAGCCCGACCCCTCCCCGACGCAGCGGGAGAAGGACGCCGTCGCCGACGCCGTCCGGCTCGCCGACGTGTGGCTGGACGGGACGACGTCCTTCCCGTCCGGGGTGCGCACCGCGACCGCGTGGAGCCGGGCCGAGTGGCTGGTCAACACCTTCGAGGTCTGGAAGCTGATCATCACTCCCGTGGCGGAGTCGTCGGTCAACTCGGTCAACTCCGAGTCACTGCCCGAAGAGGTCCGCGCGATGGCCGGTCCGATGATGGGCTTCCTCGGGAAGGCGGTCGGCGCACTGATGGCCAACCAGGCGGGCACCGGCCTCGGCACCCTCGCCGGGGAGGTGCTCAGCGGCACCGCTATCGGCGTACCCCTCACCGCGCCCGGCCGGGCCGCCCTGATCCCCGCCAACGTCCCGGCCTTCGCCGAGGGCTTGGGTGTGTCCGAGGACGACGTCCTGCTCTTCCTTGCGCTGCGCGAGGCCGCCCACCTCCGGCTCTTCGCCGCCGTGCCGTGGCTGCGCGACCACGTCATCGGCGCCGTCACCGAGCACGCTCAGGGCGTGGAGCTCGACATGAGCAACATCCAGGAGCGGATGCAGGACCAGCTGCGCGGGATCAACCCGCAGGATCCCGCCTCGATGCAGCAGATGCTCGAGGGCGATCTGTTCGCGATCCCCGAGTCCCCCCGCCAGAAGGCGGCCAAGGAGCGGCTCGAGGTCGTGCTCGCCCTGGTCGAGGGCTGGGTCGACGAGCTGGTCACCCAGGCGACCGAGGAGCGGATGCCGAGCGCGGCCAAGCTGCAGGAGGCCTGGCGACGCCGTCGGGCCCTCGGCGGTCCGGCCGAGCAGACCTTCGCCACCCTCGTCGGTCTGGAGATGCGGCCGCGCCGGCTGCGCGACGCCGCCACCCTGTGGGGTTCACTGCGCACCCGACAGGGCATCGAGGCGCGTGATGGCGTGTGGATGAGCCCCCACCTGCTGCCCACGGCGGCCGACCTCGACGACCCCCTCGGCTTCCGGGAGGGCGCCGAGGCACCGGACGAGCTCTCCGAGGTCGACTTCGACGCCGAGCTGCGCAAACTGCTCGACGGCGGCTCCGGCGACAGCGACTCCCAGGAGTGAGCCTGCACGCCGACGCCGTCGGCGTGCTGCGGGCCTGGCCGGCGCCCTCCCCTGCCCAGGACCAGCTCCGCCGGCAGTACGTCGAGCACCTGGCCGCCCACACCGACGGTGTGTTCCGAGAGTGTCGGCCCGACCACCTCACCGCCTCCACCCTGGTCCTCTCCGCGGACGCGACCCGGGTGCTGCTGACCCTCCATGCCAAGGCTGGGCGCTGGTTCCAGTTCGGCGGACACCTCGAGCCCGGCGATGCCTCCCTGCTGGGAGCAGCCGGCCGCGAGGTCACCGAGGAGTCCGGGCTCGGGGGGCTTCGGCTCGACCCGGATCCGGTGCAGTTGAGCAGGCACGCCGTGCCCTTCTGCGGCACGCCGCGGCCCGGTGAGACCGGCGTCGTGCATCATCTGGACGTCCGGTTCATGGCGGTGGTTTCCGATGACGCCCCTCACGCGGTCAGCGAGGAGTCGCTCGCCGTCGGCTGGTGGCCGGCCGACGAACTGCCCGACCCGGACCCCGATCTGGTCGAGCTCGTGTCACTGGCCCGGCAACGGCTCTCCCACTGACGCCTCTGCCCCGGCCTTTCCGCGGTGCGTCGTCCGGGCCCGCGTTCAGCGCGTTCAGCGCGTTCAGTCGGCGTCCTCGAAGTCGTCCGGGGTGGGGCCGAGGGGGTCGCTCTGGTGGGCGGCCGCGGTCCAGCCGGCGAGGTACCCCTTGGCGCGCTCGGCCTGCGGGAAGCGGTTGACCCACCCCCAGAACCGATCGTTGTGACCCGGCTCGAACAGATGGGCCAGCTCGTGCACCAGGACGTAGTCGATCACCCACGACGGCATCCCCTGCAGCCGGTCGGAGAGTCGGATGGTGCGTTCTCCCGGCGTACACGACCCCCAGCGGGACTGCTGGTTGTCGACCCAGCGGACCGACTCGGGCACGGCGATTCCGCCGAAGTAGGTGTCGCTGAGGCTCAACGCACGGTCGAACAGGTCCTCGTCGGAGGGGCGGAGCCGCTGTTCGCGCTTCTCCAATCGCGCGACCATCGCCGCCACCCATTGCTCCTCCTCGGCCGGGGAGAGGCTCGCCGGGACCAGGACGATGATCCGGTCGCCGTCACGATAGGCCGAGACGGTACGCCGACGCCGCTTGCTGCGGCGTACCTCCACCTGTGGCTGGCCCATTCTCGGACTCTAGCGTGTTAGATACCCCACACGCGGGCGTGTCCGAGGATGGGTCAGTTCCGCGCCCAGGCCAGCAGCCGGTCGCGGGGCCAGGTGTTGACGATCCGCTCGGCCGGGATCCCCGCCGCTTCGGCCCGCTCGCAGCCGTACACCTGGAAGTCCAGTTGACCGGGCGCGTGCGCATCGGAGTCGATGGAGAACAGACAGCCCAGGTCACGGGCCAGCTCCAGCAGCCGGGTCGGAGGGTCCCGGCGCTCGGGTCGCGAATTGATCTCGACGGCGACCCCCTCCTCCGCGCACGCGGTGAAGACCGCCCGGGCGTCGAAGTCGCTCGGAGGCCGCGTGCCCCGCTGGCCGGTGACCAGCCGACCGGTGCAGTGACCCAGGACGTTGGTGTGCGGGTCGCGCACCGCCGTGATCATCCGCCGGGTCATCGCGGCCCCGTCCATCCGGAGCTTGGAGTGGACGCTGGCCACCCGGAGATCGAGCCGATCCAGCATCTCCGCGCTCTGGTCGAGAGAGCCGTCCTCGAGGATGTCGACCTCGATCCCCCGGAGCAGGGTGAAGCCCTCACCTGTGTCGGTGCCCCCGCCCAGGTGCCGGTTGACCGCGTCGATCACCTCCAGTTGGCGCCCGAGCCGGGCCGCGGAGAGCCCGTGCGCCACGGTGAGCCGAGGGCTGTGGTCGGTCAGGACGAGGTAGTCGTGCCCGAGTTCCATGGCGGTCATCGCCATCTCCTCGAGGGGCGAACCGCCGTCGGACCAGTCCGAGTGCGAGTGCAGATCACCGCGCAGTTGGGCGCGGAGCTCGGCACCGCCGGCGGTCAAGGGGCCGCCGTGGTCGCGCTCGGCCTTGGCCAGCCTGGCTGGGAGTTCGCCTCCCAGGGCCTGGTCGATCACCTCGGCCGTGCTCGTACCCACCCCTGACAAGTCGGTGAGACGGCCCTCCTGGGCGGTACGCCGCAGCTCGGCCTCGCCGAGCGGGAGGATCGCCGCGGCCGCCCGCCGGTAGGCCTTCACCTTGAAGGTGTCCTCGCGACCACGCTCCAGGAGGAAGGCGATCCGCCGGAGCGCCGCGATCGGGCCGCCGTCGTACGGGTCTGTCACGTGGCGTCTCCCTCCAGAAGATTTCGTCCACAACCGGCCGGCGGTCATTCTCGCAGGTCAGTCCGGTCGGCACCGGTCCGGCACCGTTCGCCGTCCACAGCCGAACCCACACCGCCGGGCCCACCGTCCACGGCATCTCGCACTTGTGCACAGGTGTGTCCACAGCGTTATCCACAGGCTGTGCGGAGAGGCCGTTGACCGCGTCGACCGTGGCTCCTATGTTCGTCGACGAAGGGGCCCACACCGGCCGGCGAGCTTGGCAAGGGGAAGGCGAAGCTCGCGTAGCGCGGTGTGGGCCCTTCGCCCGTGCGTTGGGCCGACAGCCCCGTTCTCGTCCACTCCGGCGGGCTCTCCTGGGGTCGCGGAGCATGGTCAACGCCACGCTCGACACGGCGCGCCGCGCCCGTGCGCGAGCGAAGCGTGGCGCCGTGTCGTAAGGTCGAATCGCCCGTCGCACATCGAGGGGCTCCGGCGGGCTTCCCCAACAACCCCGTCGCGACGACCAACATGGAAACTAGGCAAGGAGGCCGTCATGGCGGAGACCTGGAGCGGCGAGTTCTACTGCGTCAAGTGCAAGGAGAAGCGCGAGGCGACCGGTGAGATCCGGGTGAACGACAAGGGCACCAAGATGGCGAAGGCCGTCTGCCCGGTTTGCAGCACGAACCTCAACCGCATCCTCGGCAAGGCCTGAGCACCTGCTCGACAGGTGAACTCGTCCCGCGAGTTCACGACGGCGCCGACCGGCTCAGCCGGTCGGCGCCGCGGCATGTCGGCGCCCGATCTCGGCGCCCGATCTCGTGCGCATGGATCTCGTGCGCATGGATCCCGGCTGTGGATGACTCGGGCAGTGGTGTGACGGGCTGTGTCACAGTGCCGCATGTCCACCTCCGACGCATTGCGGCTGCGCCCGGGCCTCCCTGTGCTCCGGCGCGACGCCGGGCACCTACAGGTCGGCGTCGACCCACCGATCTGTGTCGTCCTTCCTGACTCCCAGGAGGTGCGGCGGCTGCTCGATCAGCTCGCGGAGGGAGCCACGGCTCCTCCGCCCGGACCACGAGCGCGGCGGGCCTGGGAACTGCTTCTCGCCGCCGAGCTGCTCGTCGACGGGGCCACCGCCGACGCCGAACCCGCGCTGGCGATGGCGCACGGCCCCGCAGCCGCCGCGCGTCGTCGTGCCAGGGCCGCGTTGCCGGTGTTGCTCGATGTGCCGGCAGCGCTCGCCCTGCCGGTGCGCCGTGCGCTCTCGAAGGCTGGGCTGGCAGTGGTGGAGGATGCCGACTCCGCCGCGGTGACGCTGGTGGCCGACGCCGGCGTCGTACGCCGTGAGCGCGTCGACGAACTGATCCGTGCCGATCGCACCCACCTGGTCGTGCACGGCGGCCCACAGCACTGGACGGTCGGGCCGTTCGTCGTACCGGGGTCGACCGCGTGTCTGCGCTGCCTCGACGCGGAGGCGAGCGAGCGCGATCCGCGCCGAGCGTTCGTCCTCGAGCAGGGTCACCGGGTGCGCATGCCCGTCGATCCCCTGCTGCGCGACCTGGCCCTCGGCTGGGCGGTGCACGATCTGGTCCGCTATGCCGAGGGCGAACGTCCCACGACCTGGTCGACCACCGTCTCGGTGGGCCTCGGCTTCCCCGAGCAACGCACCTGGCGGCGACACCCGCATTGCGGCTGCGGATGGGATCTGGTGCTGAGCGACCCGGCCTCCTGATGCCTGCTCACCACTGGTCGGAGTCGAGCTTGCCCTCCATCATCCGGAGGTGCTCGCGTGAGCATGCGGTGCAGAAGTTCTTCCGTCGACCGTGCTCGACCCCCGTGGTCCAGGTGAGGAGCCGCGCCGGATCACTCTCCCGGCGGCCGCACAGGTCACAGCTGCGTTCCATCCGCCCACACTAGTGGCATGAAACGACCGGCCCGCCCAGCTGAGCTGGGCGGGCCGGCCTTCACCCGCGATCAGGGTGAGGAGGTGCGCCGCCCGGTGCCGGTGAGTGCCGTTCACCGGGCGACGACCCCACGTCACAGGACGCGGGCCAGAGCCAGTCGCGCCTGCATCGCCGCCTTCTCAGCCTTGCGGCTGAGCCGGCGGGCACGAGCCAGTTCATGGCCCGTCTCCCGGTCATGCGCCTCGCCAAGGCGCGCGGCTATTTGTGCGCGCGCCAGGTCTTCGTGGATCAAGTTCATCTCGCTGCTCCTGATTCGAGGATCGGTCATCTCAGTCAATTCTTCTCTCGGGATGGCGCTGCTCACGCGGCGACCGGGTTCTTGCGGGGACGGCCTCGCGGGCGCTTGCGCGGGATCACCGCGCCCTGCAGGAAGAGCTGGCCTCCCCACACGCCCCAGGGCTCTTTCCTGGCCATCGCGCCGTCGAGGCAGAGAGCCTGGACGGGGCAACCGGCACAGAGCTCCTTGGCTAGCTCCACGTCGCCGGGCGACTCGGCGAACCACAGCTCGGGGTTGTTCACCCGGCAAGGCAGCAGTGCGTCGTCGACCCGGTCGGCCCGGTCGTGCAGAGAACCCAGACTCGGCGCCTCCGGACGCTCGAGGACACTGGCTGTCATCGTGTACCTCCTCTCGTTGACCTGATCGCGGTGGATGGTGGATCGGTGTTGGCGAGTTCTCTTCGCAACAGGGTGAGAAGCGAAAAGCCGCGGATCCCTGGTCGGGATCCGCGGCTTGGAGGCTGCCGGTCAGTGCATCAACCGGGTAGAGATCTCCAAGACTTGGTCCCCTGGACGTGGCCATAAGCCACGTCGACCTGGGAGAGGGCAAACTTCGGGTCGCGAACCTTGGCGGCGGTGGCCGTGGAAACGCAGATGTCGCCCTGGACGCGAACGAACGCGGACGCACCGGGGGTGGCCGGACGCACGAAGGCCGGTCGGATCGCGGTGGTCGCGCTCATCAGCTGGTTCATGATCGTGTTCATCGGGGCCACCTCCTTCGGTGTCAGGGCGCCGGGTTCGTCAGTCCCGTCGGTGCGCTTGGGCAGGTGTAGAAAACCTAGCGCTCGCGCTGGAAACCGCGCAAACGAATTAATGCCAGATTCCGAAAACTTTCTGACGGCTTCTCGGCGAGGCCGTCAGTCTTGGATTCACCGACGAGCATCCGCCCCGAAGACGGGCACAGGAGGCCCGTCTCAGACGGACTCGGCGACCAGAGCGAGCACGGGATCGCCGTAGTGGTCCAGCTTGCTCCGCCCCACCCCCTGCACCCGCAACAGCGCCTCCGGCGAGGTCGGCTTGAGCTCCGCGATCGCCTCCAGGGTGGCGTCGGTGAAGACCGTGAAGGCCGGCTTGTTGCCGGCGGCCTCGCGACGCCACTCCCGGAGCCGCTCGAAGAGCACCTCGTCGTACGCCGCCGGGCAACCCTCGTGCCGCATCCGCTTCTTCTCCGCGGCGCTCCCGAGGGGGTCGCCGCAGCTCTTGCACATCCGCGCTCCGCCCGCCCTGGCCGGGCGCCCCGCCCGGTGGGTGGTCTCGCGCAGCGTGTGCGGCAGCAACGGCGCGAGGAACCGCGACGGCTTGCGCCCGGCCCGACCGCCCGGCTGGCGGGCCAGGGCCCAGGAGACGTGCAGATCGAGACGGGCGCGAGTGAGCCCGACGTAGAGCAGTCGGCGCTCCTCCTCGAGGGCGGTCTCGGAGTCGAGCGAATGGGTGAACGGCAGGGTGCCCTCCTGCAGCCCGACGGCGAAGACCGAATCCCACTCCAGCCCCTTGGCGGAGTGGAACGTCGCCAGCGTCACTCCTTCGGCAACGGGCGCATGCTGCTCCGCCTGACGCCGGTCGAGCTCGGCGACGAAGCCCTCCAGATCGCCCCCCGTGGTAGCGAACTCCCGGGCCTGATCGACCAGCGCGGTCCAGGATTCCCAGCGGTCACGGGTCTGCCCCCGGCCCTCGGGCGGCTTGGAGGTCCACCCCATCCCGGCAAGTGTGCCGTGCACCGCCTCCAGCAGCTCCTCGTCACGGGCCGCACCATCACCCGAGCGGGCGGAGCCGCGGATCCGGGTCACCGCCTCCTTCACCTCCGGACGGTCGAAGAACCGAGCGGCCCCGCGGATGACGTACGGGATGCGGCGGGCGCTCAGCGCCTCCTCGAAGGTCTCCGACTGGGCGTTGATCCGGAACAGGACCGCGACCTCGGAGTAGGGCCGCCCCTGCGCATGCAGCCGGAGGATCTCGGCTGCCACGGCCTCGGCCTCATCGACCTCGTCGTCGCGCTGGGCGTAGGCGACCTCGACACCCGGCGGGCGTTGGGCACGCAGCTCGACCCCGCGACTGCTCGTGCCGGCCAACAGGTTGTTGGCCGACTCCACGATCTGGGGCGTCGAGCGGTAGTTGCGCACCAGCTCGACGGACGTCGCGCCGGGGAACTTGGCGGGGAAGTCGCGCAGGAAGGCGGCGTCGGCCCCAGCAAAGGAGTAGATCGTCTGGGCGGGATCACCGACCACGCAGATCTCGTCACGTCCACCGAGCCACAGGTCGAGCAGGGCGGACTGAAGTGGGGAGACGTCCTGGAACTCGTCGACGACCAGCCATTTGTACTGTCGGCGCACCTGCGCGGCGACCCGCTCGTCCTCGGCCAGCAGGCCGGCGGTGAGGAGCAGGACGTCCTCCATGTCCATCCGCCCCTGGCCACGCTTGACCTCCTCGTAGCCACTGAAGATGCGCGCCACGGTGGCAAGGTCGAGCTTGCTCACCTCCCGCCCGCGCGCGGCCGCGACCTTGGCGTAGTCATCGGAGTGGACATTGCTCACCTTGGCCCACTCCACCTCCGAGGCCAGGTCACGCAGGAGCGGCTGATCGACCTGCAAGCGCAGCCGCCGGGCGGCGTTGGCCAGGATCGGGATCTTGGACTCGGTCAGCTGAGGCAGCTCGGTGCCGTACACGTGTGGCCAGAAGTAGCGCAACTGGCGCAGCGCGGCGGAGTGGAACGTACGCGCCTGCACGGCGCCCGCACCCATCCCCCGCAGCCGGCCCCGCATCTCCCCCGCGGCCCGCGCGGTGAAGGTGACCGCCAGGACCTCGGTCGGCGCATACACGCCGGTCGCCACGCCATAGGCGATGCGATGGGTGATCGCCCGCGTCTTGCCGGTGCCGGCACCGGCCAGCACCCGCACCGGCCCCCGCAGAGCCTCCGCGACGCGACGCTGCTCCGGGTCGAGGGCGGAGAGCAGGGACTCAGGGGTCATGCGGGGAACAACTCCGATGGTCGAGAACGTTGGCAGAACGCGGGAGCCGGCTGCTCCCACTGAACTCCACACACCCTAGATCCCGGAGGGGACAGAACTGATGGCTGCCTTCACGATGTACACCACGCCCTGGTGTGGTTACTGCCACCGCCTCAAGTCGCAGCTGGACCGCGAGGGCATCGAGTACACCGTGGTCGACATCGAGCAGGAGCCGGAGGCGGCGCTCGTGGTGGAGCAGGCCAACGGTGGCAACCAGACCGTCCCCACGTTGGTGTACTCCGACGGCGCCGCGATGACAAACCCCTCCCTGGCCCAGGTCAGGGAGAAGCTGGCCGCGCTGCGTTGATCGGCGCGACCGTGTCGTGCTCGGCCGTGCGTGCAGAAACCAAAGTGCACCGCCTGCGCGCGACACGCTGCCGCGCTGCGTTGACCGGCGCGA
>NZ_KE383929.1:824736-826904 GCF_000422825.1 Nocardioides insulae DSM 17944
AGTGCACCGCCTGCGCGCGACACGCTGCCGCGCTGCGTTGACCGGCGCGAGCGCCTCGTCGGACCGATTCACCAGCTGCCGGGCAGCGGGCCGCCGTACCACGCCTCGATCAGCGACCGGCTGATCGAGATGCCGCCCGGCAGGACCGACTCGCCACTGGCGGCACCGAAATAGAGTTCGTCACGGGTGAACCAACGCGCCTCCCGCAGCTCTGCCGGATCGCACGCGATGGCACGCGCCTCCTCGGTGTCCTCGACCCGTCCGAAGAAGCCGAGCATCAGGCTGGCCGGCAGCGGCCACGGCTGATTGCCGAAGTAGGTCACCTCGTCGACGCGTACGCCGGCCTCCTCGGCCACCTCGCGCCGAACGGCGTCCTCGAGCGACTCCCCCGGCTCGCAGAAGCCGGCCAGCGTCGAGAAACGCCCCTCCGGCCACGCCGCACCGTTGCCCAGCAGGCACCGCTCCTCCGGCGATCCCGGCTCTCCGGACGTCACCAGCATGATCACCGCGGGATCGGTGCGCGGGAAGGTCACGTGCCCGACGGTGCAGCGCAACTCGTGCCCCTCCGCCGCCGCGGACAGAGGCCCGCCGCAGCGAGGGCAGTACCGCGTCGCGGCCAGCCACTCGGCCATCCCGATCGCATGCAGCACCAGGGAACTGTCGGTCGGGTCGTCGGTGAGCACCGGGAGCAGACCGCGCAGGCTCACCCAGCCGTCCTCCGCGGTGTGTTCGGGCTGGCCCGCCGGCAGGATCGAGGCGAACCACGCGCGATCCTCACGCTCCCCCAGCAGCAGTCTCACCCCGGCCGGTGCCTCGTGCGGCGAGACCCAGTCGATCCGTCCCAGCGGTGCGTGCACGCGATTGCCGGCCACGACCAGCACCCGGCTCTCCGCGTCCGCCCAGCGTGCCTCGATCCACGCGTCGTCGTGTCGTCGCAACCCCGCTCGGTCGTGGGCGGAGGAGGTCAGGCGCTGATGGACGTGTGGCACACACCGAACCTAGCGCCTCGGCCCAGACGCACGGTGCTGCGACCCGATCAACCGATCTGGAGAGCTGGACGGAGACCTCGCAGTTCGAGGCTCCCGGTCCATCCGACGAGCGGCTGGGCGTCTCCGGCTGACCTGCCCCGCGTCGCACCCGCCGCCGCGCGAGGAAGGTCGAGCACTCGGCTCACCCAGCGTGTCGCGTGCCGGGTTCAGTGGAGGCTCTGAACTGACGCGTCGACGTTAGTCGGCGCGGGGTTGTGCCGGTAGTAGCTGTCTTCGAACTCGACTGGTGGGACGAGCCCGATCTCGCCGTGCAGGCGTCTGTGGTTGAACCAGTCGATGTACTCGGCGACCGCGATCTCGAGGTCGTCGATGGACTTCCACGGACCGCGGTTGCGGACCAGTTCGGCCTTGAACAGCGAGTTGAACGCCTCGGCGAGGGCATTGTCATAGCTGTCGCCGGTCGACCCGACGGATGCGACGGCGCCGGCCTCGGCGAGTCGCTGGGTGTAGCGAACGGCGAGGTACTGAACTCCCTTGTCGGAGTGTGCGATGACGCCGGTGGTGTCGTGGCCGGCGTGCTCGCGGGTCCATAGCCCCATCTCGAGGGCATCCAGGGCGAGGTCGGTGCGCAGGCTCTTCGACACCTGCCAGCCCACGACGCGGCGGGAGTAGACGTCGATGACGAAAGCGGCGTAGACCCAGCCGGCGAAGGTACGGCAGTAGGTGATGTCGGCGACCCAGACCCGGTTCGGTGCAGCTGCGACGAAGTTGCGGTCCAGGTGATCACGGCGGGCGTCCTCGCCGGTGCCCGGAACCGTCGTGCGGGGTCCCTTCGATCGGCTGATCCCACGCAGGCCGTCGGCGCGCATCAGCCGGTGCACGGTGCAGCGAGCTATCCGATGCCCACGACGCCGTAGCTCAGCGTGCATCTTGCGGACCCCGTAGACGCCGTAGTTGTCGGAATGGACCTTCCGGATCAACTCCAGCCGCTCAGCGTCCGCGACCGTCCGCGCCGAAGGCGGGCGGGTCTTGGCGGCGTAGTAGGTGCTCGGGGCGATCGGCATCCCGGCCCGTCGTAGGACGGTGCAGATCGGCTCGACCCCGAACTCCTCGCGGTGCTGGTCGATGTAGTCGACCAGCACTGCAGTGGTCACTTCAGCTTGCGGTCGAGCTCCGCCG